>CAVXFR010000012.1:0-280110 GCA_963761045.1 Terriglobia bacterium
AAAAACGGGGGCCTCAAAAACGGGGGCTGAACGCCTCTACCGGTCTGCCTCTCTGCCAGGCCGATCTTCGGGCGGAAGTTCGGTCTCCGCCTGTGCGGCGAGTTCCGGGCCGGAGATCCTCGAATTCAGTATTTCGCTTGCCTGAGCCAAGTAGGATCGAGGAATCATAAGAAGGTCGCCCGTTTCATTTGGATTGGACCAATCGGGGTAGTGGATGGAAGGATGGCTGCTCTTTAGGAACGCGGGAATTCCAGCGGATCGCAAGAGTCCCTGGGCTACATTCACTCCACTCCCTGCCAGGATCTGAACCGCTTCGTTGGGATCGGCCGATTCTGACACAACCATCGGCTCGGAGAACGCGGGCGGGCCATCGTCTTCGGCCTTTGGCGTGTGCGCCCAGGCAAACACGGCGGCTAGGAGAAGAATCCCGCCAAGGATGCCGGTGGGCGCCCCTGTGTTCTGGTGGAACCCTACACACAGAGAACCGGAAACCGTCAGGGCCACCGCTACAATGATTCTGTTGCGATCGGATGGGCGGCTCGAGCCCATACACACGCTCCTTGCTGATCAGGATATTATGATGGGTCCCTGGCTTGAAGGGGCTGGGCACCTTTGAAATCCGTGCTGTAGAATAGAACGTGTCATTTTTGGCGCGGAAGCGTAGGAGTTCAACATGAGCACTCGTCTGCAGATTGGGATTTTGAGCGCGGCAATCGCGTTGTCCATGGCCGGCTTGGCTACCGCCCAGGGACCCGGCCGGGGGCAAGGGAAGGGGCCAGGCCTGGCGAAGGGCAAAGGCCGCGGCGGGCGGCGAGGACCGGTTGCTCCCATGGGTCCCCTGCCGCACATGTCGGACGGCAAACCCGATCTGAGCGGGCTGTGGTTCCGCCCGTACACGCCGAATATGGCCTCGGGTCCCGCCAAGGACAATCGCGGGGGCGATCCCACCGGACCGAAGGAGCTTCCGTTCACCGCGTGGGGCAAGCAGCAGTGGGATAACTACGACGCCTCCACCGGCGATTACACGGGAGCCTGCCTGCCGTTCGGGCTGATGCGCTCCATGAATTCTCCCGATCCGATTCAGTTTATCCAGCACGGGCCGTACCTGGCTCTGCTGTACGAGCAGAACACCTGGTTCAAACTCATCCCGATTGACGGCCGTCCGCATGCGGATGTCGATCCCACCTGGTTCGGAGACTCGGTGGGACATTGGGAAGGCAATACCCTGGTGGTCAACACCAACAACTTCAACGGCAAGACCAGGCTGGACACGATCGGGCATCCCATGAGCGATCAACTGGAGATCACCGAGCGATTCACCCGCACCGACCTGGGCCACATGAACTACGAAGTGACCATCCACGATCCCAAGACCTACACCGAGGACTGGGGCAACAAGCGGGTCTTCACGCTTCGCACCGACACGCAGATCATGGAGTACTCCTGCGAGGAGAACAACAAGAGTCTGTGGGAGGGACGCATCAAGGTCCCCAAGTACGACGAGTAGCCTTCCGTAGCAGAGAATCAGTCCCAAACTGAGACTACTACCGAATTAGGACGCGTCGCGGAACCAATGCGGCGCGTGATTCCTATTGATCTTCTCGGGCGTCCCCTCACTATAGTTGCGAGACCAGTGTGCTCGAGCTCGAGCGAAGAGGGAACCGCAGCGATGAACTCCGAGTGTCCGCGTTCGCGATCATCACGGCACATCGCCGCGTTGGCCGCCATGGTGGCTTTGATGCCGGCGGGCTTTGCGCAACAAGTCCGGCGGGAGACGATACCGGTGAGAAACTGGCCCCTGCAGAAGGCCGGCGATCGAATGCTGAGCGCTTCGAGCATTGCCGCGGGTAGCACCTCCGGCCTGGTGTACATTGCCATCACACCCTGCCGCGTCGTGGATACGCGCGGCCCGGACGGCTCGGGCAAAACCGGCGCGTTCGGACCTCCCTCGCTGCTGGGCGGCCAGGCGCGCGTGATTCCGGTTCCCTCGTCCAATTGCGGCGTGCCCGCGGCCGCGGCTTACTCACTGAATTTTGTTTCCGTCACGCCGCTCGGACAAGCGGTTTCCTGGATCGCGGCCTGGCAGGACGATACGGCCTGGCCCGGGACCGTGGTTCTAAACGCGGTGCAGGGCGGCATCGTGGGCAACTCGGCGATCGTGCCGGCGGGCGCCGACGGGGGCATCCAGGTGCTGAGCACCAACGATGCCGACCTGGTGATCGACATGAATGGGTACTACGTCCAAGCCCCCACCGTGCAAGGACCGGTCGGACCGCAGGGCCCGGCGGGGAACGAAGGCGCAACGGGGGCTACAGGACCCACGGGGCCAGCCGGAGCAATCGGGCCTGCGGGGCCCACGGGACCTGCCGGACCCACCGGACCCGCCGGACCCACTGGTCCGAGCGGCACCATAGCGTTCGCCGATTTTTATGCCTTGATGCCTCCGGATAACGCAGCGACGATTGCGGCCGGTGGAGACATATCTTTCCCGGAAGATGGACCTTCGTCGTCAGGTGCAGCCATCGCGCGGATAAATCCTTTCGAGTTTAACCTCTCTAATGTGGGCACCTATCAGGTCATGTTTCAGGCCAGCATCAGCGAAGCCGGACAACTGGTTCTGACCCTCAATGGGACGGAACTAACCTATACGGTGGTTGGACGCGCTACTGGCACGAGCCAGATTGTGGGAATGTATCTTGTGACCACGTCCAGCGTCAATTCCCTGCTCACTGTTCGTAATCCGCGGGCAATATCCGTTGCACTCACCATGACCCCGTGGCAGGCGGAGCGCAAGCTAGTTTCGGCGCACCTGCTGATCACGCAAATCCAATAGTCGAAGTCTTACTTTTCCCTGCTAAGCCCCAGCGCCCGGATGCGCTTGTGGAGGTTGGTCCGCTCCATGCCCAGCACGCGGGCCGCGCCGGAGACGTTCCACTTGGACTCTTCGAGCGCCTTGAGGATGTGCTCGCGCTCGGCCGATTCGCGGGCTTCGCGGAGGTTTCCTTTCGCACCGGCGCCGCGGGCGATGCGGATCTCGACCGGCACGGCCTCGCTGTCGATCTCATCCCCGCGGGTCAGAATCGCCATGCGCTCCACGGTGTTGCGCAGCTCGCGGATGTTGCCGGGCCAGGCGTAATCTTCGAAGGCGTCGAGCGCGCTACCGGCCAGGCGCTTGGGCTTGAAATTGTTGCGCGCGCAGAACTCGCCCAGGAAATATTCGGCCAGCGCGCCGATATCCTCGCGCCGCTCGCGCAGGCTGGGGACGCGCACTGGCACGACACACAAGCGATAGTACAGGTCCTCCCGAAATTTTTGTTGTGACACCATCTCACTTAAGTCACGATTCGTCGCCGCGATCACGCGCACGGAGACGCGAATCGACTGCTCGCCGCCCACGCGATGGAACTCGCCTTCCTGCAAGACGCGCAGCAGCTTGGCCTGCGAGGACGCGTGCAGGTCGCCGACCTCGTCCAGAAACAGCGTACCCCGGTCGGCCAGCTCGAACTTGCCGCGCCGCGCCGAAGTGGCCCCGGTGAAGGCGCCTTTCTCGTGTCCGAACAGCTCGCTTTCGATTAGCTCGGTGGGGATCGCCGCGCAGTTCACTTTGACGAACGGCCCGGCGGAAAACGGGCTTTCGGCGTGAATGTGCGCGGCCAGCAGTTCCTTGCCGGTGCCGGATTCTCCGGCCAGCAGCACCCGCGCGTCGCTGCGGGCGGCCATGGTGGCTTGTTCCAGAACGCGGGCGAAGGCCGGGCTCGCCCCGATCATGCGCGCGCCGCCGACCAGCTCGCGCAGGCGCCGGTTCTCCTCGCGCAGCTTGGATTCGTCCAGGGCGTGCCGCAAGGCGAGCAGGACGTGCTCGCGGCCCAGCGGTTTTTCGAGAAAATCGAACGCGCCGGCGCGGGTGGCTTCAACAGCGTCGGCGATGGTCCCGTGGCCCGAGATCATGATCACCGGCGCGTCGTTGTCATTGGACTTGAGCCAGCGCAGCAGATCGACGCCGGATCCGTCGGGCAGCCGCACGTCCAGCAGGTACACGTCGGGGCGCTGGGGAAACGCCTTGGCCTCGCCGATGGAGGAGCACACGCTCACCGCGTAGCCCTCCCGCTCGAGGATCAGGCGCAGGCTCCGCCCGATGTTTTCTTCGTCGTCGACTACCAGGATGCGTCGCTGCGGCATATTCTTTAACGTTTCACTTCCCATTTTTTGCGGCCGCCAGGATCACGCGAAACGCCGCGCCACCTAGCTCGCCGTCGAGCGTTTGAATATCGCCGCCGCACAAAAGCGCGCTCCGCCGGGCGATGGAGAGACCCAGGCCCATGCCGCCCTTCTTGAAGGAAATGGTCGGCTCGAACAGGCTGGACCGTGCCTGCAGGCTCAGCCCCGGACCCGAGTCGTGCACTTCGATATTCAATTGCGCTCCCGAACGCGCGGTGCGCGCCATCACCACACCGCCGGGACGAGCGGCCTGGGCGGCGTTCTCCAACAGGTTCGTGAGCACGCCCTTGATCAGATCGGGATCGGCGACGGCCTTGGGCCGGTCGGGCGCCAGATTCATTTGATAGATCACCTCGGGATGCGCGTTCTTCAGGAACGACACGCGTTCCTCGACCAGCGCGTTGACGTCGATCTCGGCCGGAAGCACCGGAGGCTCGGCGGAAAATTCGGAAAAGGCACGAACGCGTTTCTCGAGCGTGTTCACCTCGTCCGCGACAATCTGGGCGGCCTGTTCCAGAAACGGACCGTCGGCCGCGCCCTGGCGGCTGGCGATTTCTTCCATGGTCAGCCGGATGGGCGTCAGCGAATTCTTCACTTCGTGGGCCATCTTGCGCGCCAGAGCCTGCCAGCTGGCGACGCGGGTGACCTGAATCAGGCGTTCCTGGGCCTGCTGGAGCTGGCTGGCCATGTGATTGAAGGCCAGCATCGCGGCGGCGATTTCTCCCGAGCCTTGTTCCGGCACGCGAGCGGCCAGGTCGCCCGCGGCCACGCGTTCCAACCCTTGCGTCAACTGGCGCACCGGACGGCTGATGCGCGCCGCGAGGAACACCAGCGCGGCCAGCGCGGCCAGCCATAGCGAGGCGGCGATCAACAGAAGCGCGCCCCGGAAGCCCCGGCGCAAATCGCTCAAGCCGGAAGTTTCGACGATCTGACGCGAGTTCCCGATCTGCTTCCGGAACACGCCGAGGGGAACGCCCAGTCGCCGGGAAAACATCACGACGTTGTGATTGCGCAGCACGTAGTAATCCAGCCGGTCGCCGTTGGCGCCCGCCAGCACGAATTCCTCCGCAAGACCGCGGTCCCGGAAGGCCTGCGCATCGGCCGGGCTTAATTCGGCGGGCTGGATGCGGCCTTCATCGGCGTCGCGGCGCAGCGCTTCGCGGGCCTGCTGATACAGCTCGCGTCCGGTCTTTTCAAGCGACTGGGACAACTCGTCCAACTGGGTCAAGGGCGCCATTTGCAGGCTGCGTTCCAGCAAACTGAGCGAGGTCCACAGAGTGAGCCCCAGAGGCAGAAGTGTAGCAAGAAGAAAAACAGCGATCAGGCGCGTGCGAAGCCGATTCATACGTCCAGCCCGTTCATGATCCTCCGATTCTTGAACGACAGGACCAGATTATCAGCCGTGGCGCTGCCGCAACTCATCCAGGGTCACAGGACCGGTCTCCACGGTCCAGTGCGGCTGCGCGGTTTTGGCAGGGCGGCTGAAGATGTCGATCAGGCTGGTCAGGCTGATGCCGGAATCGGTGATGTTTCCGCGTCCGAAGGGCAGGCCATTCCCCTTGCCGTCCTGGGCCCGGATTTCCAGGCGCGCCCACAGAGGCTCATTGGCGGCCACGCCGGTCAGGTCCTGGGACATTTGCTGGAGGCACCAGGCTTCGGCGCCGGTATTGGTCAGGTGGCGGGCAGTCCGGCGGGGGGCTCCCAGCTTGGTCACCGAAAACTTCTCCTCCCACAGATCGTAGCTCACCACGAAGCGCGCAGGAGCTTCGCGCAGCAGGTGGCTGCGGGTTCCCGACCACAGGGTAATCTTGAAATCGAAGGGTACTTCGGAGGCGTTGCGCAGGCGCTCCAGAGGCTTGCCGACCAGGAAGTGCACGCGTGGCGCGGCAAACTCCAGGCGGCTTTCCTGAGTGTTGAGGATCAGTTCCTCGGCGGCCATCGCGAAGGCCATCCCGGAGAGAAATGCCGCAATCACCCACCACGGTCTGATGGTGCGCACGCGCATCGCTGGTTTTTATAAATGCTCGTCTCTTAGAAATTCATCCCCGCATAAAACACCGGATTGACGGTCCCGCTCTTCACCGGAAAGGCCACGGCCAGCTGAAATCCGGCTTTCCTGCAGCCGAGGCCGAGCGACTGTTTCTGCTCGCGCTCTTCCGGCCGGTCCCACACGGCTCCTGTATCGTAGAACACCAGGAAGCCGTAATAACTGTAATCGATGGATCCGTGCGCCACGTGCGAAGCGCCCAGCGGATCCAGATCGAACTTGTTCCAGCCGCGCAAGGTCTCGGCGTTGCCCAGCACGAAGCGTTCAAACAGGGGCGCCTGGCCGGAGATGGTTCCCGCCAGGAATCCGACCGCGAGATCCTGATGGCCGCGGCGGAAACGATAGCGCGCCTCGGTCTCATGCCGCGCGAAGACCGGATCGCTTTCGAGAAAATGCGTGCCGGCGCGCAGCGAATAGGAGACCCGAAGATCTTGCAGGCCCGAGTCCTTATCCGAACCCCAACGCTGGTGGTAGCGCAGAGTTGTTACCACCGCGTTGGACGATTCGGTTTTCGCTACCGGCAGACTCAGCCGATATCGCGCGAAATCGACGCCGAAGCTCAGCTCGAGCGGGTCCAGGAGGATCACGGTCGCCATGGGGGAAAAATGTGTCCGGGTCCGGTAGATGTCGCCGGGAGCGGCTTCGAGCAAGGTAGCCTGGTTCCACTGCTCGTGATAGCTGGCAAAATCGAAATGCAACTGGAGCCGGTCGGTGCCCACGTGGCGCCGCTCGTAGCCGGCCTGGATGCCGGCGTAGCGCTCGTTCAGCCGGTCGCCATCGCTGACCATGCCGAAGCTGAAGGCGTTCTCATGAACGTTCACGGTGGCGTGACCCTGTCCGGACCAGCCCTGCTTGGAGTGATACAGGAAGCGGGCGAGGTCCAGGTCGAATCGCTTTTCGCGCTGGGCGCCGATCTCGAAGTTCACGATCACGTGGTCCGGCATATCGCCTTTGACGACGTGCATGCGGACATCCGGCACGTGGAGCTCCTGCTTGATGCGGCCTTGCAGGCGTTCGAGCAGCGATGGGTCGAAATTCTGGCCGGCGATCTCGCCCAGTTCGGTCCGCAGCGGGTCGCTCAGCTTGGCGCTGCCCTGGCCGGAGATCTGGACGCTTTCGACGATCAATCGGGTGTTCACGTTGGTGGGCCCGGCTTCCTGGTCGGGAGGCTCGTCAGGGAGGGGGACGCAGAGCGCCGGGAGCACCACCGCGAAGATTCCCGTCAACAACAGCGTGCGCATACGTGAAATCGTTAGACGCACGCGGGTGGCCGAACGGTTGCATCTTTATTTTGAGTGCTTTAAGGAGCGAGCGGGTGTGCCTGCCATTCACACTGGGCTTATCGCCCGTTACGCTAAGGGCGGCGCAAGGTGCGGGCGGAGGCGGCGGCGCGGGAGAATAAATCTTCCAGCTCCGAGCTGCGCAGTTGGGTACGAACCTCTTCCAGACGGGCGATGAAGGCGCTGAGCGCGGCGTCGATCGGTTCGGCATTGGTCGCGAAGATGTCGCGCCAGATGTCGTAGGGGCTGAGCGCAAGACGGGTGAGATCGGCGGCGGCCGGGCCTGCGACCTGTTCCTTCCCGGCGAGCACGGAAGCAAGCGTGGTCGAAAGCAGTTGCGGGAGATGCGACACAAAGGCGACCTGGCGATCATGCTCCACGGGATCGAGGATCACCAGGCGCGCCCCGAAGCGCTCGATCCAGGTTTCCAGTTGCGGCTCGCGCGAGGTCAGCACGTAGGGACGGCCGCGGAACAGGTCAGCATCGGCTTGCTCCACGCCGCGCGATTCCTTGCCGGCCAGGGGGTGACCGCCGACGAACCGCTTTAGTCTCCGGGCACGTTCGCAAATCACAGCTTTGGTGCTGCCCGCATCTGTGACCAATGCGTCCGTCTTCAGTACGCCCAGCGTATCGAGAATCTGGCTGATGGGCTGCGCGAGATAGACGAGATCGGCAGCAGCAGCGGCTTCTGCGAGCGGCAGGGCTTCATCAATGACGCCGAGAGAAATAGCCTTCTGGACCGTCGCCGGGGAGCTGACGCCGATGATCTTTCCTTGAAATCCCGCCTTGCGCAGGGCAAGAGCGAAAGAGCCGCCAATCAGGCCGACGCCGAAGATGGCGACTGTCTTCACGAGCGTCCGGTTTTGAGGCGGGCTACCTGATGGTCGCTCATCTTGTCAATGATGCGCTCGAAGATGCTGGTCAACTCTTCGTTCGATAACGGGCCGGCGTTTTGCGCCCGGGCATGGGCCAGAACTTGCTCGCGGCGGCTGGGATCGTCGACTTCTTTCGCGAGGACTCGTTTGGCGGACGCGATGTCCTCGACCACGCCGGCGCGGCGATTAAATAGCTCCACCAGCTTCACATCGATTTCGTCGATCTTCTTGCGGCTGTCTTGCAGCAGCCGCCAAGCATCCTCAGAAGTCATTTCTTCATTCTCTCCGCAAGCGAACGGGCGAGGGATTCGAGACCCGCCGGATCTTTCTCGATCTGCCGGACGATGGCGCTGCCCACCACCACTCCGTCGGCCATCTTCGCCACCGCAGCGGCTTGGTCCGGCGTCGAGATCCCAAAACCGGCCGCCAGCGGGAGCCTGGTCGCCGCGCGCATTTTTTCGATCAACGGAGCAAGATCCTGCGACAAGGCCGCCTGTTCCCCGGTGACTCCGGTCCTCGAAACAAGATACACGAAACCCGTGGAATACTGCGCGACCAGTTTCAGGCGGCGGTCGGTGGACGTGGGCGCGGCGAGAAACACGGTGTCGAGCCCGGCGGCGCGCATGGCGGCCACGTAGGGCTCGGCCTCTTCGACGCTGACGTCGGTGAGCAGGCAACCGTCGATGCCGGCGGCTTTCGCGTCGAGGGCGAGTTTCTCGAGACCGTAGTGCAGCACCGGATTCAAGTACGTAAACAGCAGGATCGGCGTCTCCGACGCTTTTCGGATCTGCCGCGCAATCTCGAGGACTTTTACAACGGTGGTGCCGGCTTTGAGCGCGCGGGCGGCGGCGCGCTGGATCACCGGTCCATCCGCAATGGGATCGGAGAAGGGCACGCCCAGCTCGATGAGGTCGACGCCTCCACGCTCCAGCGCCGCGACGATTTCGGGAGTGCGCTCGGGTGAGGGGTCGCCGGCGGTGACGTAGGCGATCAGCGCAGAGCGATTTTCCCTGCGGACGAGTTCAAACAGTTTTTGGATTCTGGTGGTGTGCATCAAGTGCTGCATCACTTTCCTGCCGCGTCACGTTCCGGGGGTGTCGAGTTCCGGGAAATTTTCACGATAAATGTCGGTATCCTTGTCGCCGCGGCCCGAGAGATTGACGACGTACAGCTTGCCGGGTTCAGACGGGGCGCGGCGGATGGCTTCGTGGACGGCGTGCGCGGATTCGAGCGCCGGGATGATCCCCTCGGTGCGGGCCAATTGTTTGGCGGCGGCGAGCGCCTGGACATCGCTGCAGGAAGTGTATTCGGCGCGGCCGCGATCGTGCAGCCAGGCGTGTTCCGGACCGATCAGCACGTAATCGAGACCGGCCGAGACCGAGTGGGTCAGGGCGGCCTGGCCGTCGGCATCCTGCAGGAGATAGCTCTTGGCGCCGTGGAGCACGCCGGGAGCGCCGCCTTCAAAGCGCGCGGCATGTTCGCCGAGTTTGAGACTGCGGCCGCCGGCCTCGATGCCGATCAGCTTGACGTTTTCGTCGCCGATGAAAGGGTGGAACATGCCGATGGCGTTCGATCCGCCGCCCACGCAGGCGAAAATCGAATCGGGCAGGCGGCCTTCGCGCTTGAGGATTTCCGCGCGGGTCTCTTCGCCGATCACGCGGTGAAAATCGCGGACCATGAGCGGATAGGGATGCGCGCCCAGCGCCGAGCCCAGCAGATAGTGCGTGCTGTGGACGTTGGTCACCCAGTCGCGCATAGCTTCGCTGATGGCGTCCTTGAGTGTGCGGCTGCCGTTGGTGACGCTCACCACGGTGGCGCCCAGCAGACGCATGCGGAAGACGTTCAGGCGCTGGCGGCGCATGTCCTCTTCGCCCATGTAGACCACGCATTCCAGGCCAAACAGCGCGCAGACAGTGGCCGTGGCGACGCCGTGCTGTCCCGCGCCCGTTTCGGCGATGATGCGCTTCTTGCCCATGCGGCGGGCGAGCAGGGCCTGGCCCAGGCAGTTGTTGATCTTGTGCGCGCCGGTGTGGAGCAGGTCTTCGCGCTTGATATAAATTTTCGCGCCGCCCAGAGTCTCGCTGAGACGGCGGGCGTAATAGAGAGGCGTGGGGCGTCCGGCGTAATGCGTCAGAAGATCGGTGAGCTCGGATTGAAACGCCGGATCGGCTTTGGCCTCGCGGTAAGCGTGTTCCAGCTCCTCGAGCGGGGCCATGAGCACTTCGGGCACGAAGCGGCCGCCGTAGGGACCGAAGTGACCGGTGGCATCGGGCTGGGACGTAATCACGCGGCCTCCTTGGCGGCTTCGACGGCGGCTGCAACGAAGCGGCGGATCTTTTCGGGATCTTTGATGCCGGGAGCAGACTCCAGGCCCGAGCTGGCGTCGACGCCCCACGGCCGGGCGATGCGGATCGCCTCGGCGACATTGGAGGCGTCGAGTCCGCCGGCGAGAATTAGCTTTTCCGCGAATCCACGGGCCTTGTTCCAGTCGAAAGTAACGCCGTTCGCAGGACCATCGAGGAGAATTGCTTCCACCGGCTCGCCAGGCAGAGAAGACGATCCGGGCCGCAGCGCGCGCCAGACGCGGGGAACGTCGGGCAGCTCGCCGCCGTAGATTTGCGCGACATCGAGATGCGCGGCGCGCATGACGGCTTCGACCGATGCCGGGGATTCGTCGACGAACACGCCGACTTTCCAGACATCCAGGCCGCGGCCGAGTTCGGCGGCGGTTTCCGGGGTTACATAGCGCGGACTTTTCGAATAGAACACAAATCCGATGGCGGAGGCGCCGGCCGCGACGGCGGTTTCCGCGTCCTGGCGGCGGGTGATTCCGCAGACCTTGACCATCACGAACGCAGCTCCTTGAGTGAGGCCGCGGGATCGGCGGATTTCATCAAGTGTTCGCCCACCAGGAAGGCTTGGAAGCCGGCCTCGGAGAGGCGCATCACGTCGGCGCGCGAATGGATCCCGCTCTCGCTGACCTTCACCACGCTCGCGGGAATTTTCCCGGCGAGCTGCAAGGAAGTTTCGAGCGTGACCTCGAAGGTGTGCAAATTACGATTGTTGACGCCCACGATGGCGGCTCCCGAAGCGAGCGCTGCTTCGAGTTCGGAGGCATCGTGCACTTCGACCAGCGCGGCCATGCGGTATTGAGCGGCGAGCTCGCGGAAGCGGCGCAGTTCTTTTTCTTCGAGCAGCGCGGCGATCAGCAGGATGGCGTCGGCGCCGTGCGCGGCGGCTTCGATCACATGAAACTCGTCGAGCGTGAAATCCTTGCGCAACACCGGCAGGCCGACGGCCGCGCGCGCGGCTTCCAGGTCGCCGAGCGAGCCTTGGAAATACTGGCGGTCGGTCAGCACGCTCAGGGCGGCGGCGCCTCCGCTCGAGTACATTCGCGCGATGGAGGCCGGGTCAAATGAATCGGCCAGGACGCCCTTGCTGGGAGACGCTTTCTTGATTTCGCCGATGACGGCGGGCGGGCGGGCGGTTAGGGCGAGGCGGAAATCGCGATCGTGCGTGCGTGCGGCCGCACGGCGTTCCAGATCGGCGCGGCGCGCGGAATCCCGCGCAAGCTCGGTGCGCTTATGTTCGACAATGCGGGCTAAAATATCGGGGACTGCACGAACCATTTGAGTTGCCGCGAGGGGAAACCCTCATGGTAGCATCAGGCGCGCTGGGCGGGGTCCGCGGTTTGCGAAGAATATGCGGCTGACGCGGCCGAACGGACGCTACTGGAGAGAATGTCGTTGGACTCCCGCACCAATTCGCGAATGCGCGTCAGCTGTTCCTGGATCTTCTGATCGCCCTGCGGCAGTATCAAGGTCAGGTAGTAAGCGATCGTCTCGATGTTCGATAGCGGCTGGCGTAAATCGTGAGCCACCGTGCCAAGCACTTCCAACGGCACGGACACTTCTTTCACGGGCGTATCGGGAACGGGTGCATCGAGCTGCAGTGTGGCAACAGAACTCATCTAGAATTTTTGTGGACTTGTATTTTATAGCGCGGTGCGCGAAGCGAGTCAAGGGAGTTTTCACGCGGTGGTGATTCTTATGGTGCGAGGCGCAGAGACGATGCCTCAACGGGATCTCGTCTCTGGGGATTGCCCCAGACCGTCCACAGGAAAAGAATTTGCGCCGCCCAATAGATGGTCCGTATGACGGGCGTAATCAGCGCGCGCCACAGCGCCTGCATCGGGAGATCGCCGAAGAGAAATCCGATTCCGCTGTTGAACGCACTAACGCGGCGCTCAAAGCGGACGGGGCGGAGAGGATCGCCAACAGCAGCGCGATCGAACGCGTGCGCGAACTATCGGGAGCGAGCGCGAAGGCGATCAGAAAAACGGCCCATCCCAGCCGCAGCAGCCAGCCGAAAAGATTGAGCGCGTTGCCGAACGGAGTCCAATAATTCACCGCGCGGTGAAACCGGATGTAAACCACCACGGCTTCGAGGAGCACGGCGAAGACCAGCGTGATCCAAGCTGCGGCGCGGGCGGCAGTGCGGGCAGAAGAAGGATTCCGGTACAAGACGAAAAAGAATCCGGCCCAGACGACGCCCGGTACGGTGCTGCCCAATAGAACGAGCGCGGGTGTGTCCCGGATCAGCGCCGAGTTGTCGATCAGCTGGTAGCCGGTGAACAGCGCCATCGCCAGCGCAGCGGACAAGGCCGCCTGGGCCAGCGTGACGGAACGCATCAGCTCAATTTTGCGCGCACCCGCTCGCTGAGCGCTTTGCCGTCGACGCGCTTGCCGGCGAGCTTGGCCTGCGCGGCTTTCATCACCACGCCCATCTGTTTGAGCGAGGTGGTCCCGGTTTCAGATAGCGCGGCGGCGATGGCCGCGTCGATCTCCGCGTCGGTGGGGGCGGAGGGCATGTAGGATTCGATCAGCTTCAGCTCGGCTTCTTCCTTGGCGGCGAGCTCGGGACGGTTTCCCTTGCGGAACATATCGGCCGATTCGTGGCGCTGCTTGACCAGCATGTTGAGGATTTGCAGCTCGCTGTGCTCGTCGAGCTCCTTCATGGTGTCCACTTTGTGCTTCATCAGCGCGGTCTTGAGCATGCGCAGCGCGTCCAGGCGGGTTGCCTCGTGGGCTTTCATTGCGGCGACGATATCTTTTTGAACCAGATCGATCAATGCCATAGTTTCCCTCAGTCTACGCGATGCTATCCTGGAAAAGTAGTCCAATCCCCATACAAATGAAAATACTAGTAGCCGAGCCGCTGGCCGCGGCAGGAATCGAGTTGTTGAAGGCGCAGAAGGGCTGGGACGTGGTGGTTTCCAATCCCAAGGAGTATGCCCAGCATCTTGCGGATGCCGAGGCGCTCTTCGTGCGCAGCGCGGTGAAGGTGAACGCGGACGTGCTGGCGAAAGCACCCAAGCTGAAAGTGATCGGACGGGCGGGCGTGGGCGTGGATAACGTCGATCTTCCGGCCGCCACCGCCGCGGGCGTCCTGGTGATGAACACGCCCGGCGGCAACGCCGTGGCAGTGGCCGAGCACACCCTGGGATTGATGCTGTGCATGGCGCGGTCACTCCCCCAAGCGATTGTTTCGACGAAGTCGGGGAAGTGGGAAAAGAAGAAGTTCATGGGATCCGAGCTGCGCGGCAAGACACTCGGGATTCTAGGGCTGGGCTATATCGGCCAGGAAGTGGCCAAGCGCGCCCGCGGTTTCGAGATGAAGATGATCGCCAGCGACCCGTACGCGAATGCGCAGCGCGCTGCGGAGCTGGGGGTTTCCCTGGTGAGCCGGGACGAGCTGTACGCCAAAAGCGACTACATCACGCTGCATATGGCGATCACCAAAGAAACCGCCGGGATGCTGAATGACGCGGCCTTCGCCAAGATGAAGGCCGGCGTACGAATCGTCAACTGCGCCCGCGGCGAACTGGTGGACGGCGCGGCGCTGGCCCGTGCGATTCAATCCGGCAAGGTGGCGGGAGCCTCGATCGACGTGTTCGAGAGCGAGCCGCCTCCGGCCGACGATCCGCTGTTCGCGCTCGATACACTACTGGCGACGCCGCATATCGGCGGGTCCACCGGCGAAGCTCAGGAGATCGTAGGCGTGCGCATCGTCGAGCAAGTGGTGGAGTATCTCCAGCGCGGTGTCGCTCTCAACGCGGTGAATGCGGTGGGCGCCGGTAAGTAGGGCACAGAACTGCCGTTCGGCTTCGGACAGCGTCCAAACTGACCGTTTTCGGGACGCTGTGTATACTTGTTTTATTAGGATTAAGGGCCTCCGCGTGGTCTGGCTTGTGTTGGGGGCAAGGAAACCGCGCGGAGGTGTGCTGCTTGGTTGTATAGACGGACGAGCCTCCCCCGATGTTTGTTTCAGAAAAGAATTTTTTTTTGCGAGCCGGATATGGCCCGATGTAACCCTCCTGATATGATGGGCTCACAAGCCCGCTTTCCGGCTCGTTGAATTCAGCCCGCTGGTTGAATTCGGGCTCCGATTTTTCCAGGCTAACCCTTACAGATGCATACCAGTTCCGATCAGCTCGATCTCAGGTTTGGACTTTCCTTTGAGGATCTCTACCGTCAGGAGGGGATGGCGCGCCTGGACCGGACGTTCCTGGAGCAGCTGCATTCGGCGAATCCGGCTCTGGCGCAGCGCTTGCTGGACGCCAGGACGAACCCCAGCCTGCTTCCCCGCAAGCAGCAGTCCGAGCTCATTATCGAATTGGCGCCGCATGTCGAGGATTTCCTCGGTGAGCTGTTCGGCATATCCGGCGACTTGCGCGCGCTCCAGGCGAAGCACCACAGCCTGGCGCCGATCTACGCGCTGAAGCGCCGGTTCGTTCAAAAGAAGGCCATCAGCGGCGTCAGCAAGGAGCAGGCCAGCGCGATCAACGGCCTGGCGGTCGCCGCGGAACTGGAAGCGCTCTTTAACGAGCCGCTCACCGAAGCGAGCTTCGTGGAGCACGTCTCGCGGTGGCTGGACGCCGAAAAGGAACACGAGGCGCAGCTTAAGATCGCAGCGCAGTACGCCGCCTGGGCGGCGCTGTGCCCGGCGGGGATGGAGAAACATCGTCACGGCGTGCTGTTCCGCGTTCCGCACAAGCTGGAGATGACCAATCTCATCCCGGTCGAGACGCTACAAGCCAACGGAGTCGCGGCGCTGGCGCTTCCCGAGCATCACTGGCGGCATCGCGAAGGGTTCAAGCTCACCGATGCCGGGATGGATCTGACGGCGGCGCTCGATCAGGCCAACTACTGCATCAAGTGCCACAACCAGGGCAAGGACAGTTGCTCGACGGGGCTCAAGGAAAAAGACGGGTCGTTCAAATCCAGCGTATTCGGCATCACTTTGGCCGGTTGCCCGCTCGAAGAAAAGATATCGGAAATGAATTTGGTCAAGCAGGAGGGGAACACGTCGGCGCGCTGGCGATTGTGACCATCGACAATCCCATGGCGGCGGGCACCGGTCACCGCATCTGCAATGACTGCATGAAGTCGTGCATCTTCCAGAAGCAGGATCCGGTGGACATCCCGCAGGTGGAGACGCGCGCGTTGAAAGACGTGCTGGAGCTGCCCTGGGGCTTCGAGATTTATAGCCTGCTGACGCGCTGGAATCCGCTGAACTTCGCGCGGCCGATTCCGCGCGCGGATTCCGGATATAAGGTGCTGGTGGTGGGGTTGGGCCCGGCTGGATTCACGCTGTCGCATCATCTGATGAACGACGGCCACACGGTGGTGGGGATCGACGGGTTGAAGATCGAACCGCTGCCGGACGACGTCTCCGGAGTCAGTGTGCGAGGGGAACGTGTTCCTTTCCGCCCGATTCACGACGTGAACGATCTGTATGAGTCGCTCGATAACCGCGTGATGGCGGGCTTCGGCGGCGTGGCGGAGTACGGCATCACGGTCCGCTGGAACAAGAATTTCCTGAAGCTGATCCGGCTGCTGCTGGAGCGGCGCGCGCAGTTCAGCATGTTCGGCGGCGTGCGCTTCGGCGGCACGCTGACCGTCGACAGCGCGTTCGATATGGGCTTCGATCACGTGGCGCTGTGCGCCGGGGCGGGGCGCCCGACTGTGATCCCCATGAAGAACGGCCTGGCGCGCGGCGTCCGGCAGGCATCCGATTTCCTGATGGCGCTGCAGCTCACCGGCGCGGCCAAGACCAACTCCGTCGCCAACCTGCAACTTCGTCTGCCGATTGTGGTGATCGGCGGCGGGCTTACGGCGATCGATACAGCTACGGAATCGCTGGCGTATTACACCGTGCAAGTCGAGAAATTCCTGGAGCGCTACGAGACCCTGGTCGCCGAAAAGGGCGAGCGCGACGTTCGCGCGGGCTGGAGCGCGGAGGAAACCGAAACCGCCGGCGAGTTTCTGAAGCACGCGTATGCGATTCGCGCCGAGCGGGCGCTCGCTGCCCGGGAAGGCCGCGATCCCAGGCTGGCCGCGCTGCTCAACACCTGGGGCGGGGTGACGATCGCCTACCGCCGGCGGATGATCGACGCGCCCAGCTACACGCTGAACCACGAGGAAGTCGCCAAGGCGCTGGAGGAAGGCATCCGCTTCGCGGAATCGCTGACGCCGCAAGCAGTCGAGCTGGATCAGTATGGTCACGCCGCCGCGCTGGATCTCAAGGCTGCGTCAGGCGAGCAGGTGCGCATGCCGGCCAAGTCGATTCTGGTGGCCGCGGGAACGCAGCCTAACACCGTGCTCGGCCGCGAAGATCAGCACAACGTTTTTCTGGACGGCAAGTGGTTCCAGGCGGTGGGCGAAGACGGCCTTCCGGTGAAACCCGAGCGGGTGGCGAAGCCGGCCCTAGTCTCCGTGCTGATGTCGATCCGCAAAGACTTGCGCGGGATCAGTTTCTTCGGCGATCTGCACCCGTCCTTCGCGGGCAACGTGGTCAAGGCCATGGCCAGCGCCAAGCAGGGTTATCCGGTGGTGTCGCGACTTCTGGTCCGCAAGCCGCCTTCGGCGCCGCGGCCGGCCGAGCTGCTCAAGAAACTCAACTACGAGCTGCGGGCGAGGGTGAAGGAAGTCATCCGGCTGACGCCGAACATCGTCGAAGTGGTGGCGGAGGCGCCCACGGCGGCGCGCGCGTTCCAGCCGGGACAATTCTATCGCCTGCAGAATTACGAGGCGCTGGCTCCGCGCGTCAACGGGACGGTTTTGGGAATGGAAGGGCTGGCGCTTACCGGCGCGTCGGTGGATCGCGAAAAGGGGCTGCTTTCGACCATCGTGCTCGAAATGGGCGGGTCGTCCGATCTGTGCGCGCTGCTCAAGCCGGGCGAGCCGCTGATCCTGATGGGTCCGACGGGCACGCCGACGGAAACGCCGGGGCAGGAGACGGTCCTGCTGATCGGCGGCGGCCTGGGCAACGCCGTGCTGTTCTCGATCGGGCAGCAACTGCGCGCGCAGGGATCGCGCACCATCTATTTCGCGGGCTATAAGAAGATCATCGACCGCTACAAGGTGGAGGAGATCGAGAAAGCCGCCGACATCGTGATCTGGTGCTGCGACGAAGCTCCCGGATTCACGCCGGACCGCGTGCAGGATAAAGCCTTCGTCGGCAATATTGTCGACGCGATCGCGGCGTACGGCCGGGGTGATTTCGACCCGGGCGCGAATGCGGTGCCGGCTACGGAAGCGGAGGCCGATATCTCTCTCCATGCGGTCGACAGGCTGGTGGTCATCGGATCGGACGCGATGATGGGCGCGGTGGCGCGCGCGCGGCATACGGTGCTGGCGCCGTTCCTCAAGCCCGACCACAAGGCCATCGGCAGCATCAATTCGCCCATGCAGTGCATGATGAAAGAGATCTGCGCGCAGTGCCTCCAGCTTCACAAGGATCCCAAGACCGGCGAAGAGACCGTGGTGTTCTCCTGCTTCAACCAGGATCAGCAGCTGGATCACGTGGATTGGGGCACGCTGCGGACGCGGCTGTCGCAGAACGGCGTGCAGGAGAAGCTGACCAAGCAGTGGATCGACCGGTGCCTGCGGCACTTGGGCGTCAGGCCGGAGCCGCAAACCGTCGCGTAATCATTTCAGCCGCGAAGGAACGCGAATCAACGCTAATCGAGGACCTTAAGCGCGATCACCACGAAGATGGCAGTGTCTTCGTCCATTCCGGAGACTCTGATTTTGCCTAGTACGGTTTTTTGGCCTTCCATGAAGTCGCCCGAGGTAGTCATCCCGACGTCCGTGTATTGAACTTGGTTTTCACCGGTAACCACCGGCATCCGAATGCCGATCTTCATCTGATCGAAACGGACGTAACGTCCCTGATCCTTGCGGCCCACAGACTCGGGGTGAAGGCGAATGCTCAGAATAGGAACTGCACCACCAGGCTGAGAACCAGGCAAGCGCTCGGACTGGTCCGTGAATTTACCCTCCTGGAGGCGGAGAGGCATGACATCCCATACCTCGATGTCTTTGTACTGCATGGCGGCGCGCAACTGCTTGGCGACAGCCTCGAGATCGGCCGGCAGAGTGGACCCTCCCGAGGCAGGCTTGGTGGAACATTTCAGGAACGTCATGGTCATTTCGATGTTGCGGCCGATAGCGGCTTCACTACCGGGACGGTCCAGCTCGGCGACGACCTTGCGCATCTGTTCGACCACGTCCTTGGGAGCGTAAACCACGATGGTTCGCAGATTCTTGTCGGCGTCATGACCGTGTGTTGAAAACCCCCAGCAGCTTCACCAGCCGGTCGAAGGAATCGCCCGTGAGCGTCTTGACCGGGATGATCGCGGCTTCCCGCGGTTCCGAATTGGTCTCTGCCGGTTTTGGCTCGGCAGGTTTGTCCTGGGCCTGAAGCAGACCCGCGATTACGAGAATCGAAATCAAGTCGCATAGTCAGTACTCCTTCGTCAGATTCACCAGCAGGATCACGACATCGGGATCCGGGGTTTCGATACGAATCAATACCGGCTCGACCTTCGCTAGGCCGGGCGACGGACGCGCTTGCTTAGGGGCGGGGGAGTGGGCCGCACCGGAGTCTCGGGCGGGCCGGGGAAGCACCTGCGCGATTTCTGGCTGGCTCGGTTCTTGTATCTGTACGGGCGTCCTCGCCGGCCTGAGCAAAATGAATCCAGCCACGATACAGGCCGCCGCCGCCAGCGCCGCCAGAATTTTCCACGGCGCGGTCCGCCTCCTCCGCTGCTCCACACCCTGACGCACGCGCGCCAGCGAATCGGCCGGAACCGGCTCCTCGCGCATTTCGCGAAAAATTTCCCGCATCTCTTCTTCGTTCATACGTCCTCTCGATTCAAAATGCCGCGCAGCTTGACCATCGCCTTGGAGATCTGGCTCCGCACGGTCACTTCCGACGAGCCCAGGGCTTCCGCGACCTCGGCCGTCGACAATCCCTCGATTTCGCGCAGCACCACGGCGGCCCGCTCCTTGGCGGGCAGCGTCGCCAGAGCGGCCATGAGCCGCTGCTTTTTCTCTTCGATCAACACCGCCGCCTCGGCCGACCGATCCCGGCTCACCAGTTCCGGCAACCCCTGCGATGGCCGCCTCGAACGGGTCCGGTCGAAACACAGGTTCACCGTCACCCGGTACAACCATGCGCCAACGGCCGCATCGTGCGGAAACTTCAATCCGTGCCGGTGCAGGCGCAGGAACACCTCCTGGGCGACATCTTCGGCATCCGCCCAATTGCCGAGGATGCGGAAGGCGGTGCGCAATACCTGGGCCTCGCGCTGGCGAACCACCAGATCGAACGACCCTGCCGTTTCGCGCGGGATTTCGCCCATCAGCGCCGCTTCCAGCATTCCTCTGCCAGATGAAACGTTGGGAGCGGGCAAAACGTTGCTTCCGATTATTTCAGGCCCGCCTGGGTCAGAAAATCGGTGGCCACCGCGGCCAGGGGCCGGTGATCCAGCTCCACTTCCGCGTTCAGCTTGCGCATGGTGTCGGCGTGAAGCTTACCCGACAGCTCCGCCAGGGCGGGCCGCAGGCCTGGCTCGGCCGCCAGCAGGTCTTTGCGCACCAGCAGGCAGGCCTCATAGGGTGGAAACACCTTCTGGTCGTCGGCCAGGACTTTCCAGTCCGGCGACATCAGATGGCCGTCGGTGGCGCGGGTCGCAATCATATCCACGTCGCCCTTCTGGAGCGCGGGGAAGAGCTGTTTGGGATCCAGAATGCTGGGCGAGCCTACATTCAGGCGATAGGAAGACAGCGCGCGCAATCCGTCGGAGCGGGATTGAAAATCGAAGGTGACTCCCAGCTTCCAGCGCCGGTCGGTCTTCGCGGCGTCGCTCAAGGTGGCGAGCTTATCCGTACCGCTGGCGCTCACGACAATGGCCGAGGGGTCGTCGAATCCCAGGGGATCCAGGACGTCGATCTGCGCGATCCGGTCCATTTCCCCGCGCACGCGCGCCAATACGATCTGCGGATCGGAGTTGGCCGCCTCCTTGAGGATCGCGGATTCGATCTGGCCCGTGTATTCCGGGTAAATGCCGATATCGCCGGAGAGAATGGATTGGTACAGGACCGCCGTGGGGCCCAGTCCCAGGCGGCGCTCCACGGTCCGGCCCAGGCGATGCTCCAGGTGCTGAGCCACGATTTCGCCCAGCAACATCTGTTCGGTATCCTCTTTCGAGCCGACCACCAGAGGTTTTTTCGATCCGCCGCAGGATGCCAGCAGGCAGGCGCACAGCAACGCGGGAAGCGGGAGGCGCAACATGGCGGGCATGCTCCAGGATATCGCGAATCCCGCGGAGAACGCGGTGTCTGCTATCCTCAAATTCTTTAGTCCCTGCGACGATGTCTTTTCAGATTCGCCCCCTTAAGGAATTTCTCGTCAAGCCGGCGCTACCACCGGCGCTCAGCCGGTTGCCCGAGCTGGGCCTGAACCTGATGTGGAGCTGGCACCACCCGCAGCGCGCGGTCTTCCGGCGGCTGGACCCGGGCATCTGGAAAGCATCCAACCACAATCCGGTGGTGATGCTGGGGCGCGTTCCGCAGGAAACGCTGGAACGGGCGGCCCGGGATCCGCGCTACCTGGCGGTGTATCGCCGCGCTTGCGAAACTCAGGACGCCTACATGGCCGCGCCCGGCGCGTCCGCCTCGGACATGCTGGTGGCTTATTTTTCGATGGAATACGGCTTGCTCGATTGCATGCCGATCTATTCCGGCGGCCTGGGCGTGCTTTCCGGAGATCATCTCAAGGCATCCAGCGATGCGATCCTCCCGCTGGTGGGCCTGGGCCTGCTGTACCAGCGCGGGTATTTCCGGCAATCGCTCGATCCGGACGGATGGCAGCAGGAACGGACCCCGGTCAACGACTTTTACTCCCTGCCGCTCACGCCGGTGACGCGCGCGGACGGCAGCGAAATGATCGTGGATGTGCTGGCCGGAGACACCACGGTATTTCTGAAAGTCTGGCGCATCGATATCGGGCGCGTGCGCCTGTATCTGCTGGACAGCAACATCCCCCACAACCCCGACCCGTTTCATCGCGACATCACCGGCCAACTCTATGCTGGCGACTATCACAAGCGGATTTGCCAGGAAATCGTTCTGGGGATCGGCGGATTGCGGGTCCTGAAGGAACTGGGCCTGCATCCGACGGTCTATCACATGAACGAGGGCCATGCGGCTTTCCAGGCGGTGGAGCGGATCCGCCTGTTGATGGCCGAGCAGCAGTTGAGCCTGGAAGAGGCTCTGGAAGCGTCGCGCACCAATAACGTATTCACCACCCACACGCCCGTGCCCGCCGGCATCGACTTGTTCGACGCGGGCCTGATGCGCCAGTATTTTGAAACCTACTGCCAGCGCGCCGGGATCGGTTTTGACGAGCTCATGGCCCTGGGACGCCGCAACCCGCAGGATGACCAGGAACCGTTTTCGATGGCCATCGCGGCCATCAAGGCTTCCGCCTACCGCAACGCGGTCAGCCGCCTGCACCGGACGGTTTCGCAGCAAATGTGGGAAGGGCTGTGGCCGAAACTCCCAGTGTGGGAAATCCCGATCACCTCCATCACCAACGGCGTCCATCTGCCCTCCTGGATCAACGGCGATTTCGCCGCGCTCTACGATCAGTATCTTCAGCCGGACTGGCGCGAAGGACACGCCGAGCCGAAAGTGTGGGAACAGATCGCCGACATCCCGGACTCGGAATTATGGGAGGCACACCGCCGCAGGAAGCGGCGCATGGTGGTGTTCGTGCGGGAAAGCGTGATCGCCTGCGCGGTGGCCCGCAATGCGTCGATGCCGGAAATCCGGCGCTTGCAGGAGGTCCTCGATCCGGAAGCGCTGACCATCGGATTCGCGCGCCGCTTCGCGACCTACAAACGGGCCACGCTGATTTTCCGGGATCTGGGACGGCTCAAGCGCATCCTGTGCCATCCCAGCCGGCCGGTGCAACTGGTGATCGCCGGCAAAGCCCATCCCCAGGACATCCCGGGCAAGACGCTGATCCGTGAAATCGTGCAATTCTCGCGCGATCCGGAACTGGCCGGACGGGTGGTGTTCGTGGAGGATTACGGAATTCAGGTGGCGCGCGAGCTGGTCGGCGGCGTGGACATCTGGCTGAATACCCCGCGCCGCGGCGAAGAAGCCTCGGGCACCAGCGGCATGAAGGCCGGCATCAACGGCGCGCTGAACATGAGCATCCTGGACGGCTGGTTCGACGAAGCCGAAGATTCGGCCGGCGGCTGGGCCATCGGCGCCCGGGTGCCGTATTCGCCGGAGCGCGACGACGCGCACGCAGCCGGAATCTACTCGGCACTGGAGAACGAAATCGCGCCGCTGTACTACGAGCGGGACCAGGGAGTGCCGGAGGGGTGGATGCGGCGCGTCAAGCAGTCGCTGCGCTACCTGAGCTCGAATTTCAACTGCCAGCGGATGGTGGAGGAGTACCGCGGCCAGCTCTACGATCCGGCGCACCACGCCTTCCAGATCATCTCGGAGGGGCGCTTCCGGGCCGTCCGCGAGCGGGTCCAGTGGAGCCGGACGGTGGTGGCGAACTGGCCACGGGTGCGCTTCACCAGTTGCAGCATCGACGCGGAAACGGTCTCCACGGGGTTTCCCGTGGCGCTCCGGGCCGAAGTGGATCTGGCGGGCCTGAAGCCGGACGATGTGCGGGTGGAGGCGCTGGTGGGCCGCGTGGGTCCGGAGGGAGAACTGGAAGAGGTGCAAGTACTGGTGCTCGAACCCCGCGAACAACATGGAGACGCGGTTCTGTTTGGGAGGGACATCGTGCCCTATGCCACCGGACGCCTGGGGTTTTCGGTCCGCATCGCGCCCAACCACTTCGACGACCCGATTAATCGGCCTTGTAACGCGCTCCTGAAGTGGGCGATCGAGCAGCCCGGCGACTGAATTCCGGAGCATGGGCCGGCCTAAAGCAGGTCCCTGGTACTGCCGAAAGAACTAGCGAGCCCGAAAGATTTTGCTGGATTCTACACCCGGTCTGTGGTACATAGTGGTTTAGACGTTCTCGCGGGTATCCAAATACCGAATTGTTCCCCGTCTGGCTGGACCCGCCGTCTCCTGATTCCGCAGGCCGATTGAATCCTAAGATTCCCAGCATCGTTTACACGATAAAGGAGTGCCAACCTGCATTCTATGGAAGGCGATCGCAAGTACCGGCAACGGGGCTATAACGACTCCGACCGACCGAATTCCGACAGCGGGACTTTTAAGCGGGAGGATCGGCCGCGCCCGTCGGGACCCCGCCCGTCCCTGGACATCACCGGCCCGCGTCTGCCGCGGATGGTGCAGTCCGTCACCGCTTCCCGATGCTACAACTGCTCCACGCTGCTGTCGGAAGCGTTCGACTTCAAGCAATGTCCCAAGTGCGGAGTGGCCTTGCACTGCTGTAAACAGTGCGCTCACTTCGAACCGTCCACGCGCTTTCAATGCCTGAAGCCGATCCCGGTGCGCATCGCCGCGAAGGATCAGGCCAATGAGTGCGAGCTCTTTAAGCCGCGTGTGACGGTGGCGCGCGACGTGGCGCATTCCGGCCCGACAGCGGGTCCCACGGCCGGACCCGGGGGAACCAGTCTCCCCGCCGAGCCGCGCAACGCCAGCGACGCACGTGCCGCCTTCGACAGTTTGTTCCGCAAGCCCGAGTAGCTCGCCCGCAAAGGGCCGGTCGCGGTCACGATTCAGGAAGGCGCAGGCGAATTCCGGCCGCGACCCAGGCTCCGTTTTGCGGGTGGGCTACCAACGTGACGCACGTGCCGCCTTCGACAGTTTGTTCCGCAAGCCCGAGTAGCTCGCCCGCACAGGGCCGGTCGCGGTCACGATTCAGGAAGGCGCAGGCGAATTCCGGCCGCGACCCAGGCTCCGTTTTGCGGGTGGGCTACCAACGTGACGCACGTGCCGCCTTCGACAGTTTGTTCCGCAAGCCCGAGTAGCTCGCCCGCAAAGGGCCTTCGCCAATTTGTTCCGCAAGCGGCGGGTTACGGCCAATACTGCCAATGGCCCGCGAGGATCACGTAGGCGCTGAGGACCGCGTTGGTGACGCCATGCGCCAGAATCAGGTCGCCCAGGCTCCTGGTGCGCAGCATCCACCAGTTGTAGATGACGCCCGCCGCCAGGCCGACATCCCACAAAGCCCCGTGTTCGGTGGCGAACAGGATCGCCACGATCCAAAAGGCGCGCGCCGACCAGGCGCCCAGGGGAACCTCCTCGAAGTGCGGCGAAATCAGCCAGCGCATGAGCCAGCCGCGCCAAAACAATTCCTCGGCGATGGGCACGAACACGGCCGCGCGCAGGGTCCGCAGCGTCAATACCGCCCAATCCCGGTGGCTTGATTCGGGCAGCGTGGCGGCGACGGAACCCATCACGGGATTGGTAAACAACCAGTGCGCGTGATAACCCGGGAACAACCGGTCCGGAGCGATCCAAATCGCGAAGACCGCGACCCCGATCGACAGCGACCCGGCCCAATTTCGGATTCGGAAATCCAGCACCGGACGGGCCACCCAGGCGAGGACCGCGGTCATCACCAGAATCCATAGGGCCTGCTCCGCCAGGGGAGGCAAACTCAGAATCGGATGGACAGCGAGCAGAAAGATCACTGCGCCGAACGGGACGACGTAGGGAAGCGACTTCACTCGATCTTTCGGCTACAGGTTTTTCAGCGCGTCCTGGATCTTGCCGGCTTCGTCCTTGGAGGGCTTGTTCTTGAGCGCGGTCTCCAGTTCGCGCCGGGCGGAGGATTTGTCGCCCTTCTGTATCAACGCCAGCCCGTAATGATAGTGGAAGGTGGAATTGCCCGGCTCCTTCGTCACCAGATCCTTGAAGATTCGCTCGGCTTCGGTGCTCATGCTCTTCTTGATGTAGATCCAGCCGAGCGTATCCGACAGGTTCGTCGCGCTGGGTGATAGCTGGTGGGCGTGCTGCGCCATGGTCAGGGCCGCATCCAGGTCCTGTCCCTCCTCCGCCTTGTGGTACGCCAGATTGTTCAGCGCGACGGAATTGTTGGGATCGATCTTGAGGATCCGCTCATACACCGCGTTGGCCTGATCCATGGGGCCGGTGGTTTCCAAAATCAAGCCCAGTTGCATCAGCGGAAGCGTTTTGTTGGGAGCCGCCTGGCTGGATTTGCGGAACATATCCGCCGCCAGATTGATGTCGCCCTTGCGGCGGTAGGCCTCCCCCAGCCGGAACAGCAAGTCGGCGCTACCCGGCTGTTTTTCCAGGAGCGCTTTGTAGATCCCGATCGCGTCGTCGTAGCGTTGCCCGCGCAGGTCCAGATTGGCGAGGCCCAGCTGCAAGTCCATGCGTTCCGGATCGGCGGCTACGGCTTTGGCCAGTTCCTTAATGGCGTCGTCCATGCGGTTTTGCGCTGCCAGCGTTTCCGTGATTCCGAACAATCCACGGTTATCTTTGGGATTGTCCCGGTACAGCCCCTCGAACACCTGTTCGGCCTTCTTATAGTCCTTGTCCTCCCAAGCCAGCAAGCCGGCCTGATAGCGGGCGTCCGGATTCTGCGGGAACAGCTTGGCGATCACATCCAATTCCTGCCGGGCTTTGTCCATGGAGGTCTTGTCCTTGGCCCCCAGGTTCATCAAGGCGGCGGAGCGGGTGAGATGTCCGGTCAGGTTTCGCGGGTCCAGCTGCAACAGCTCTTCGGAAGCCTGGAGCGCCTTGCCCGAATCCTGTTTGGCCAGATACACGCGAGCCAGCAATTCGCGCGCGGGTAGAAAGTCCGGACGAATCTTGATTGCGTCCTCCAGATACAAGCGGGCCTGCTCCAGATCGTTTTTGCCTTGGTCCCCTTTGTCGAAGGCGACTTGGGCCAGCAGGGCTCTGGCATAGTTGAATTTCAGGACGTGATTGGTGGGATTCTTGCCGACCAGGCTTTGCAGGTCGTTCACGGCTTGATTGATTTGATCGGGCTTCCCGCTGGTCAACAGCAGGGCCGCATGCATGGCGATCAGGTCGTTGTCCTTGGGGTTTTCTTTGAGGAGAGCCTCCGCCAGCTGATTTGCCTGCGCGCTGCTTCCGGTGCTGGCGTACAACTCCACCAGACGCTTCTGATAAACGAGCTTGTCGTTCGGAAACGCGGCGCTCCCGGCTTCATATTGCTGTCTGGCCAGATCGTATTCCCGGAGGCGGGAAAAGTAGAAGTCGCCTGCCAGCAAGTGCCCCTCGGGGAACTGTTTTACGTCGGTCAGCCGTTGCATGACGGCGTCCATGTCCGGGCGACGGTTCACCACCGCGTAATGCGCCGCCAATTGGAGCAGGAAAGTCGCCGATTTGGGATTATTCTCGGCCTTGAGCTTCAGAATCTGTTCGGCGTCGTCGAGCCGTTTTTCGGTCATGTACCGGACGTACAGCTGGTCGTAAATCGGGCCATACGTCTTTTGCTGGCTGATGAACTCGCGGGCGAGCTTTTCCGCCGCCGGCTCCTGGTTATCGGCGGCGAGCGCCTGGAAATACGACATCACCACTTCCGGCTGATTCGGCTTGGCCTGGTTGGCCTTCCGCAATTCCTCCACCGCGGTTTTGGGGTCCTTCTGCAGCAGCGCAATCACCCCGGCGATCCGGTGGCCGTCGAAGGAATTGGGATCCTTTTGGAGCAATCCCTGGGCCAGCGTGTCGGCTTCGTCCAGAAGCTGGGGCCCTTCCTTGCTGTTCTGGGTGGAGGCGATCAGGTAGATGTTCGCCAGTTGGACCACGGCGTCACTGTTCTGGTACTGCTTATCATCGAGCGCCCGGCGCAGCATTTGGACAGCGTCTCCGGGAGCGCCCAGCTTCAGATCGGTCAGGGCCAAGCGGTAATACGCCTCGCTGAATTTCAGATCCTTGCTCAGCGCCTTCCTGTACATGATGGCGGCTTCTTTGTACTTGGCCTTGTTGAAGAACTTGTTTCCGTTATCGACGTAACGTTGCGCCTGGACCTTGGGATCCCGATTGCAGGAGGACAACACCAACGCCAGCAACGGCAGACAGAGCATGAATATACCGCGTTTCATAGCTCCTATCTTGAACCTAAATACCGGGGGTTGCAACGAACCCTAGTCCTGGGCCAGTCCTGGGAAAATAGTCCTGCCTGGAGGACCCAGACCCGGCGGCGCCGTGCCGATCTAGCGCCCGTAGACCACGCGCGTGCCGCAGATGTAGTCGTGCAGGGCGCGCTTTTCGCTGTCAAACGCGGCAATGATGAAGCCGATCCACAAGATCATCGCACTGAGAATCCGGGAGAAATACCGGCCGGCAGCGAGGCCCGCCGATATCGGCGAGCCGTCCGCGCGAGTGACTTTGAGACCCACCGCCATTTTCCCCGGGGTGGCGCCCCGCGTGGTCAGGAAATAGACTTCGTAGGCCACCGACAGGGCCAGTTGAATCAGGATGAACAAGCCCGCCAGGCCCATAATCGCCGGTAATGCGGCCAGCGCTTGCGCCGGGTCCGGATTGCGGCCCAAGCTCAGTCCGATGCCCCCCCCGATCGCGAAGCCCAGCGGGATGCGAATGATGAGGCCGACCACTCCCAGGATGATGCCGTCGATAATGATCGCCAGGAATCGGATCCAGAACCCGCCAAAACGGCGCCCAGCTGCGGGGCCAGACGCGGACCCAGCCCCCTGCAGGCGCTGGGAATATGCCGGCTGGCAGCGCGCGCACACCGATACGCCCCCATAGCTGGTGAGCTGGCTGGCCGGGAACGGCTGTCCGCACTCCGAGCAATAGCGGGTGTCGCCGCCCAGGGCAGATGCCGGCGCGGGAGCGGGCGGAGCCGGTTGGTTGCTGGAACCGGGGCTGGATCCACCGCGTACGGCCGCATGCCGCTGCCAGGCGGCCATGCCCTCGCGCCATACCAGGGTGTCATCGCGCACCACGCCTTGGCGCACCAACTCGTCCAGGGCGGATTCTTCCACCGGGCCGACCTGCCGCCCACCTTCCGCGTAATACCACTTCATAATCCTCCTCGCGCGCCTGGGATGACCCGGCACATAGAGGACAGTGTACCCGTTTTAGAAAAAAAAACCCCGCCGGGTACTGCTTGGTTCCGGCGGGGGTCTCGCTCCGGCAGGGTGCGTAAGAGGATCGTGCTCGCTAAACTCAAGGTGCGGCGGTGACGTGGGCGCGGCGATTTTTCTGCCAGCAGCTTTCCGATTCATCGGTGCAGACCGGCCGCTCCTTGCCATAACTCACCACGGCCAACTGCGGACCGGGAACGCCCATCGTGGAGAGGAACTCCAGGACGGCATGCGCCCGGCGATCGCCCAGCGCCATATTGTATTCGGCCGATCCGCGCTCATCGGTGTGGCCTTCGATCACCAGCTTTTGGCTGGGATAGTCGGCCAGGATGCCGCGAATCACGTTGACGTCGTCGCGCAAGGCGACGCTGGCATCCGAGCGGATGGTGCTTTTGTCAAAGTCGAACAGCGCATCTTCCAGCTTGGCCAACTCGTCGTTCAGTCTCTTGCGAACCTGGGCCGGCATGGTTTTCGCCCGGTCCGGTTGCGGGGCCGCTTGTCGGGCGGGCGCCGAGGCGACCGTCTGGGCCCGGGACGTGGGTCGCGGCGACGAAGCAGTGGCCACCGGTGTGATATCGGCAGGCTTGTCGACGGCAGCCACTTTTCGTGAACAGGCCGCGACAGAAAGAATCGCGACCGCAGTCATCCCTGTTACGAGCAAATTCGCTTGTTTCATACGGCTTTCCTCCATTAACACATTCGGCGGACGGACCGGCAATCCCGTGTAGACGGTATTCCTTAACTGGCGGCTCAGGTTAGACTTAGGATTCCGATGTCGTTGTCGCGGAAAACCGGTGGGCGACCCCTGCTGTGGGCGGGGTTCGGCAGCCTTTTGCTACTGATGCTCCTGGCCGGCGGGTATGCGGTGGGAACGCTCGAGCAGGTCCGCACCAGCGACCTGCAGGAGCGCAACAACTACCTGACGCGCGACCGCGCGCTGGACCAAATTCGAAACGGAATCTACCAATCGGCCATCGTTATGCGCGATTACCTGCTCGCGCCGGATAAAACCAGCCGCGCCCCGCAGATCGAGCGGTTTGACGAAACCCGCGCGCAAACGGACCAGGCGCTGGCCGAATGCAGCACCCTGATCGACCCCACCGAGAGCGCCGCCCTGCACGAATTGCAGTCGGAATTGCAGGTGTACTGGAAGCTGCTGGAATTCATTTCCCGGATCCCCTCCGGGGACCGCCAGCTGCGAGGTTCCGAGTACCTGGCTACGCAGGTTCGCCAGCACCGGGCGGAGCTGATCCAGATGGTGGATCAGGTGGACGCGATCAGCTCGCGGCAAATGGTCGCGTCGGACGCCCGGTTGAATGAAACGTTCGGCCGGCTGCGCCGCCGCCTGGCGCTGATCATCGCCCTGGCGGTGGGAATGGGTCTGCTGCTGGCGGGGTTCACGATTTGGCGCACGTTGCGTCTGGAAAAGGAGCTGGAGGAGCGCTATCAGGAAGTTTTGAATACCCAGCAGGAGTTGAAGGAGCTGTCCGCGCGCCTGGTTTCGGCCCAGGAAGAAGAGCGGCGCAGCATTTCCCGCGAGCTGCACGACGAGGTGGGCCAGTCGCTTTCGGCCCTGCTGATGGAAGCCGGGAATGCTGCCGCCCTGGTGGCCCCGAATGACGCCCACGTCCGCCAGCACGTGGATTCGATCAAGAAGCTGGCCGAAGCCAGCGTGGACATTATCCGCAACATGACGCTGCTGCTGCGGCCCTCCATGCTGGACGATTTCGGGCTGGTGCCGGCGCTCGAATGGCAGGCGCGCGAGGTTTCCAAACGCACCGGAATCCGCGTGCACGTGGCGGCGGCGGATTCGGCCGGGGAACTGCCAGACACTCTGAAAACCTGCATCTACCGCGTGGTTCAGGAAGCTTTGCACAATTGCGCCCGCCACGCTCAGGCGCGGTCCGTGCGGGTGGTGGTGCGCCAGGAGGAGTCCCGCATCGTTTTATCCGTGGAGGACGACGGCCGCGGGTTCGACTCCCGGCGCGTACGCGGACTGGGCCTGGTGGGCATGGAGGAGCGGGTGCGCCACCTGGGCGGAGAGTTCCACGTCCGCTCCACTCCGGGGACCGGGACCACGGTGGATGTGGAGTTGCCCCTGGCGAGCTGAGACTTGAAGACTTGTGAATAAAACTTGTGACTAAAACTTGTGACTAAAAAATGACTCGAATTCTTCTGGCCGACGATCACACCGTCATGCGCAACGGTTTGCGCCTGCTGCTCGAGCGCCAGTCCAATCTGCAGGTGGTGGGCGAGGCCGCCGACGGGCGCCAGGCGGTGGATCTGGCGGCGGCTGAAAACCCCGACGTGGTGATCATGGATATCGCCATGCCGCAACTGAACGGCGTCGAGGCCACGCGCCAGATCGTCAACCGGAATCCGCATACCGCGGTGGTGGTCCTCAGCATGCACAAGGACGAGAGCTACGTGATCCGCTCGCTCAAGGCGGGCGCGCGCGCCTACTTGCTCAAGGATTCCGCGGAAGCCGACCTCATCGCCGCCATAGCCGCGATCACGGAGGGCAAATCCTTCTTCAGTCCCGCGATCCGGAATCTGCTGAAGGAAGATTACATGCACCAGCTCGACGAGCTCGGCGCCGAGGACAGCTACGAGCTGCTGACCAACCGCGAGCGCGAGGTTTTGCAGCTGGTGGCGGAGGGCAAGGCCAACAAGGAAATCGCGACCCTCCTCAATCTCAGCCTGTACACGGTGGAAACCCACCGCACCCACATCCTGCAAAAGCTGAACCTGCACAGCGCCCCGGAACTGATCCTGTACGCGGTGCGCAAGGGGATCATCAGCTAGCAGCCGTGGTAGAAATCATTCCGAAAAGCGGGGACAGCCAACCTGTTTCGCGCCGGAGAACTGGTTGGTTATCAGCATACGGGACGGGGCGGAAACAGGCAGGCTGTCCCCGCTTTTCCCCCCTGGCGTTCCCTTTTGCGGGCTGTTACTCAGTGGGGCTCAGCGCGCCGCCGGATCGCGCTCGATCACCATCAGCGTGAAGGATCCGGGCAGCACCGGCGGCCTGCCTCGGCCTTTGCCCTTGCCGCCGGCCGGGACCGTTCCAAACTTCGCGGAGACCAGGTACACGCGGTGATTGGTGGGATCGAGCCCCATGTTGCGCGAGCCCTGGGGAGTCGGCAGGTTTTGGACCACGTGATACCGGTCCGCGGAATCCTGATGGATCACGGTGAGCATGCCGTTGGCGTTGGAGGCGAAGGCATCGCCGGTGGCCGGGTCGAACCCGGCGCCGTCCACTCCCGTGCCGATGGGAAGGGTCGCCACCACCTTCCCCGCTTGATAGTCGGAGACCGCCATCAGTCCGCTGCGGCATCCGCTAAACAGACGATGGTGGGCCGTGTCGATGGCCATCGGGACCGGCTGCTTGCACGGAGCCGTGGACCAGCGCCGCGCCACGGTGGCGGTCTTCGTGTCGATCTCCACCACCTCGCTGGTGTCTGTCAGGTTGGCGTACAGTTTCCCATCTCCGGCGGATACGCCATTTTCCGGTTTGCCGCCGAGGGGAATGTTGGTGATGAGAGTTCCGGCTCGCGCATCGATCACGGTCGAGGAGTGGGCGTCGCCATTGAGCGTGAAGACGCGGTTCGACGGACGGTCGTAGAGGATGGCGTCGGCATCTTCGGCGGCCGGAATCCGTCCGAGCACCTTGAAGGTCTTCAGATCGAACATGGCCACGGACTGGTCGTCCCCCTGGGTCGCGAATCCGTGCCCGGAGGCCTGCGCGATGGCGGTTCCATGCGCGCCCTGAATGGGGGTGACTTCGCCCAGCAGCGTCCCTTTATCTTCGTCGACCACCATCACGCGATTCTGCCGCGCGATAAACAGGCGGTGATTAGGTGGATCGGGTATGACGTAATCCCAACGGCCGTCGCCACCGAGGGTGTAGGTGTGGGTGACGCGGTAGGGTCCCGTGTGAGGAGCCTGCTGCGCGACGGCAAGGGGCGCGGACAGGGCGATCGAGAGGAACAGGCAGAATCTTGGCGTCATGGAGACCTCCTGGCTTAGTCTGAAACTAATAGTCTGAGCCCATAGTGTGAACCCGGAAACTGAAGTTTCGATGAAAAGCGTCTAAAATTCAGCCCGCAGCATGAACTCGATGCGCCGGGGAGCGCCGGTTCCCACCGCGCCGTTGTTGATGATGCTGGTGATACGCCCGAAGCTGCCGCTCACCGGGTTGGTGCCGGTAAGCGAGCCAATGCTTCCGGACGGGGTCTTATAGATGGGATGATTGGCCAGATTATACGCCGCCACGCGGAAGTTGAGGGCCACGCGCTCGGTGATCCGGAAGCGCTTCTGGAGCGAGCTGTCGATCTCAAACATTCCGGGGCCGTTGGCGATGTAGCGTCCCAGGTTGCCCCAAGTTCCGTTGGCCGGAAGCGCGAACGCCGCCGGGTTGAACCAGTTGTTGATGGTCTGGTTCGCGGCATAGATGGGCACGCCGGGAACCAGATTCGGACGCTGGTTGGAGGTGTTGCCATCGAGCACCTGGGTGGCTTTGCGCGACATGGTGATGTTCACCGGCAGGCCGGTCCGGGCGGTGGCGATTCCGGCCAGCTCCCAGCCGCCGAAGAATTTGGACGCCGTGTCGCCGGTCAGAAACTGCTTCCCGCGGCCGAACGGCAGCTCATAGATGGCGTTGGCGGTCATATTGTGGCGGACGTCGATGTTGGTGCTGCTGCGGTCGCAGGCGCGGCACGACATGTTCTGGATGGCTACCGATTCGCCGGAACCAATGGAGGAGTCGGTTATTCCGTGCGACCACATGTAATTCATCTGGAACAGCAGTCCCCGCACAAACCGTCGTTGGAGCGATACCTGCAGCGCATTGAAATTGTTGTTGCCGTCGTTGGCCTTGAAGCCGAAAGCCCCGAAACCGGCCAGCGGGCGCGTTCCGGTGGCCGGATTAATCAAGTTGACGGTATATCTGTCAAACAGATGATGTCCTTCGCTGCCGGTGTAGCCTACCTGTAAGAGCCAATCTTGCGGCAACTGCTGCTCGACCAGGAAATTCCAATTTTCGTAGTACAGATCCTTGCGGTGGCGGTCGATCGCCTTGGGGCTGAAGAGCTGGTTCTGCGGATCGAGAAACGCCGTCAGCGGGTAGGCCAGCGCCGGAAAGTCCGCGGAAGAGAGCGAGTAGCGGGGGACGGCGCTCTCGGCCGGATCGCTGAAATCGTCGTTCTGGTTGCCGCCGTAGAAGATGCCGAAGCCGGTCCGGATCACGGTCTTCCCGTGCAGGGCGGAAGGCGCCCATGCCAATCCGATGCGCGGCCCAAAATCCTTGGTGTTGGGATCGTAATACGGAGTCCCTTTCGGGCAGAAGCCGCCGCAACCCAGAATATCGACGACGGCGGACCGATTGAGGATCTCGTGCACCACGGAGTAAAACTCATAGCGCAAGCCCAGGTTGAGCGTCAGAGTCGGAGTCACGCGAAAATCATCCTGCGCGTAACCCTGATAAAACGTGCGGCGGTTGCCTACGACGCCCTCGCCCTGCAAATAGCTGGCGGAGTCGGCCACGTTGTTGATGAAGTCCTGGTTGGTTGCGTAACTGATCGATGACGTCGTCAGAGTGTTGCCGGAGTTGTTCAGGCGGATGCGGCGGATATCCACGCCGAACTTCAGCGTGTGGCGGCCGCGGATCATAGTCAGGTTGTCGATCGCGGAGAAAGTAGTGCCGACTTCGGTATCGAGCGAAGTGTCGCTGACGCTATCGAACGTGCCGATATCGACCGCGACCGGCGAGGTCCCATAGCCATAGTTGTGGTAGTTGGCGCGATTCACTCCGAACTTCACTTCGTTGATGGTGGTGGGCGAGATGAGCCGCTGGTATTGCAGCACGACGTTGGTGGGAACGTGCGGAATCACGTTGTGGCCGCCCAGCGCGTCGGTGGGATTGTCGATGTAGGCGTTATCGATGTTGTAGCGGAAGAACATCGAGTTGGTGTCGTTGAAGTGGTAGTCGAAGCGCGCCATGCCGGCGTCCTCGCGGGTGGTATTGGTGGCTACTTTGGTGATCTGGTCGGTGACGCTGTCAATGGGCGTCTGGCCCATGGGATAGGCGTCCAGGATGGGTTTGAGCACCGGCGATTTCGCCAGCACTTGCGCGCGAAACGCGGCGTTGGGAACGAAGTTGATGAACGTCTGCCCCAGGCTCTGGTGCAGATCCTCGAAATTCACATAGAAGAACGCCTTGTTCTTCACCACGGGGCCGCCGAAGCTCGCCCCGGACTGATGCAGCGTAAAAGGCGGCAGAGTTGGGCCATTGAACGGCGACCGCGCATCCAGCGCGTCGTTGCGAATGGCGTAAAACAGGCTGCCGTGATAGTTGTTGGTGCCGCTCTTGGAAACCACGTTGATCTGCGCGCCGCCGGCGGCTCCCGATTCGGCCGAGTAGTTGGAGGTGCTGACGCGGAACTCGTCGATCGCGTCCAGCGCGATGTTGAGGCGGGTATCGGACTTCTGGGTCTGTTCCTGCACGCCGGTGGTGTCGATGCCGTCGAAGGTGAAGTTGTTGTCGTCGAGCGAATGTCCCGCGAAGCGGATGCTGCGCTGCGCGCCGTCTCCATAGTTGATCGCGCCGGGGGCGAGCATCATGAGGCTGGCCCAGTTGCGTCCGCTGACCGGGATCTCCTTGATCTGCTCCGATTCGATCACGCCTCCGACCTCGGCGTTGGAGCGGTTCACCGGTTCCGCCTCCGCCACCACGTCGACGGTCTCGTTGGTGGCGCCGATTTGCAAACGGGCGTCGATGGTTCTGGTCTCTCCGTATTGCAGGGCGATGTCGTCAATCGTGGTGGGCTTGAATCCGGCCTTGCTGATGGCGATGGAGTAGGTTCCGATGGGCAGGGGCGTGATCTCATACAGGCCTTTTCCATCGGTCGCGACGGCGCGATGGAGTCCCGTCGCCAGGGATTTCAGTTCGACGCCGGCGCCGGGAACGAACGCTCCCGTTGGATCCGTCACCGTGCCGCTGATCGCGGCCCGGTCCTGGGCGACCAGCGGAAGACCGAGTAGACAAATAGCCAAGAACATTCGCGGCATATCGAGACCTCCTGAAGGAATTTGGGAGAAGGAACGTTGGCAGACTACCCGACCCGCATTGCATCCCGGTGACTGGCCGGTGACGGAGCGAATGAGAATACATTCGCCGATTTGGCGACTACGATGGTTGTTGCAGTTTGTCGCCGGATTGTCACCGGAGCGAAACAAAATCAGTGAATGCTGGTGCAATACGCACACATAGGAGAGCGCATCGTGGTACGCAGATTCGTCCGCTTTTTGGCGGTTTTACCTGTATTGGCCCTGGTTGTATTGATTGCGAGCAAAGGAGCGCGGCCGGCGGTCGCGCAGCAGTCCTCCGAAGAGAAGATTGTTGGCGGCCCCTACGTAGTGAACGTCGGACCGCGATCGGCGACGCTACTGTGGCTGGTTCAAACCGGCGAGGCATCCGTGGGGACGGAGCCGGGTACGTTGAGCAAATCGCTGCCCGTCCTGCGGACGGAGAAGGTCACACTGAGCGGATTGAAGGCTGGAAAGACTTACTATTACCAGGCTTTCCCAGGCGAAGCCGGAAAAGGCTCGTTCAAGGCTCCGCCCAACGGCCCGGCGCCGTTTCAGTTCGTGGTGTACGGCGACACGCGCACGCGCCACGATGTGCACCGCAGCGTGATCGCCGGCATTCTGAAGTACGCGCAGCCGGATTTCGTTATGCACACCGGCGATCTGGTGGCGGATGGCGGCGATGCGTCGCTGTGGCCGGTCTTTTTCGACGTGGAGCGCGAACTGCTCCGCAAGACAGCCTTCTTCCCCGCGGCGGGCAATCATGAGCGCAACTCCAGTAACTACTTCGATTTCATGGACGCCCAGCCGCATTATTCGTTCAACTGGGGCAGTGCGCACTTCACCGTGATGGACAGCGACATTCAGAATTTAGCCGCCACGGAGGCCGAGAGGCAGGCCGTCTGGCAGGAACAGACGCGCTGGCTGGAGGCTGATTTACAGGGCGCCCAGAACGCCGACCTCCGCTTCGTGTTCGCGCACCATCCGCCGGAGACGGCGGTAAAACGGCGGCAAGGCGAAAACAAGCAAATGACGGCGCTGGAGCCGATCTTCGAAAAATACAAGGTCTCCGCCGGGTTCTTCGGCCACGATCACAACTATCAGCACTATCTCAAGAACGGCGTGAATTATTTCACCACCGGCGGAGGCGGGGCGCCGCTCTATGACGTCGATACTCCGCCGGCCGGCATCACCGTCAAGGCTGTCAGCACGGAAAACTTCGTGGTGGTTAATGTGGATGGCAAAAAGGCCCGGGTCGAGGCGAGAAAGCCGGACGGCACTCTGCTGGAGACGGCCGAGATCGGACAGTAGCTGCCGCGCCTGTCGGCGCTAGAGCATCCCTTGTTCCCCGCGCCACGCGGCGCTGCGCAGAGCCTGCCGGAGGGGCGCCTGCCGCGCCAGGCGCAGGAATCCCGTGAAGGCGGCGGCCGGAATGGGCGGCCGGGCTCCCCAGATCCGGGACAACGATTTCACTTCCCCATCGTCGAGCGTGTAAAACACGCGATCGGGCCACTCTCTCCACCCGAGCCCGTGGTTTTCGCAGGTGCTGAGCACGTCGATGACGTTCTGGACGATCCGCCCGGCGTAGGCCTCGCGATAGCGCGAGCCGATCAGCACGTCGCTGTGCCCGCTTCGGATCTGGGCCGCGAACTCCGCGAAGTGGGATGTGCCGGTCAGGTTGAGCAGCACGTTGGGCTCGAACCCGTGACGATCCCCGCCCGAGATGACGGGCTTCGACCAGGTCTCTGCCAGCAGGATCGCCTGGCGGTTTTCATGCCAGGGACGGAGGCCGTTCAGTTCCGTGGCGTGGATATACTGTCCGGCCTGGCCGAGAAGGTCGAGCAGGGCGGCCCGGTGGGCATCGGCGCCAACACCCTTTTCATCCCACAGCGGATGATTCAGCACGACCAGCGTGCCGGGATTGGCATCGAGCGCCGCGAGGATTTCCTTCAGGAAAGCCGCATTCGGCTTGCGGGTCACTTCCTGCATCGCCATCACCAGCGATCGCGCGCGGAGCGGCGGCAGATTGTGGACGCCCAGGTGGAAGAAGGTATCGCGGATGGGGACGGTCCACTCGATGGAGATCGGCACCTTGCGGGTCGCGTCGATCGCCTGAAGGGACGTGGGAGCCTCGATGTTGTCGTGATCGGTGAGCGAGACCAGAGGGCGCAGGCCCAACGCTTGGATCTGTTCGGACTCCAGGGTGTAGGCATCCAGGGGCGCCAGCGGAGGAGTCCACCATCCCCGGGCGAGATCGAGCGGAGCGCCGTGGGCGGCCTGGTAGCGCCGTTCCGCGTGGCGAAGCAGCGCCCGCAAAAGGCGCGAATGGCTGGCCGAGCGATACAGGAAATCGAGCGGCTCGCGCGAGTGCAAGGTATGGGAGTGCAGGGATACGCCCACGCGAAATGACGCGGTCGAAAAGCCCGGCGACCACTGGAAGTGAATGCGGGTTGCCTTCATGGCTCCAGCATCACCAAGACGTCTTAAGGGCGTGTGTACAATCGATGAATTTCTAATGAAACACTTTCGCTAGTAAATTCAACTTGCTCCGCGCGCCACGCGGCGCTGCGCAGAGCCTGCCGGAGGGGCGCCCGCCGCGCCAGGCGCAGGATCCGTGAAGGCGTCGGCCGGAATGGGCGGACGGGCTCCCCAGATCCTGGACAACGACTTCACTTCCCCATCGTCGAGCGTGTAAAACACGCGGTCGGGCCACTCTCTCCATCCGAGCCCGTGGTTTTGCAGGTGCTGAGCACGTCGATGACGTTCTGGACGATCCGCCGGCGTAGGCCTCGCGATAGCGCGAGCCGATCAGCACGTCGCTGTGTCCGGCGCGGATCTGGGTCGCGAACTCCGCGAAGTGGGATGTGCCGGTCAGGTTGAGCACGACGTTGGGCTCGAACCCATGACGATCCCCGCCGGAGATCACCGGCTTCGACCAGGTTTCTCCCAGCAGGATCGCCTGTCGGTTTTCCTTCCAGGGACGGAGGCCGTTCAATTCCGTGGCGTGGACATACGGTCCGGCTTGGCCGAGAAGGTCGAGCAGGGCGGCGCGATGGGCATCGGCGCCGACGCCCTTTTCATCCCACAGCGGATGATTCAGCACGACCAGCGTGCCAGGATTGGTATGCAGCGCCGCGAGGATTTCCTTGAGGAATGCCGCATTCGGCTTGCGGGCGACTTCCTGCATCGCCATCACCAGCGATCGTGCGCGGAGCGGCGGCAGATTGTGGACGCCCAGGTGGAAGAAGGTATCGCGGATGGGGACGGTCCACTCGATGGAGATGGGCACCTTGCGGGTCGCGTCGATGGCCTGAAGGGACGTGGGAGCCTCGATGTTGTCGTGATCGGTGAGCGAGACCAGGGGGCTCAAGCCCAACGCTTTGATCTGGTCGGATTCCAGGGTGTAGGCATCCAGGGGCGCCAGCGGAGGAGTCCACCATCCCCGGGTGAGATCGAGCGGAGTGCCGTGGGCGGCCTGGTAGCGCCGCTCCGCGTAGCGAAGCAGGGCCCGCAGAAGGCGCGAATGGCTGGCCGAGCGATACAGGAAATCGAGCGGCTCGCGTGAGTGCAGGGTGTGGGAGTGCAGCGATACGCCGACCCGAAAAGACGCGGTCGAAAAGCCCGGCGACCACTGGAAGTGAATGCGGGTTGCCTTCATGGCTCCAGCATCACCAAGACATCTTAAGCCCGTGTGTAGGATCGATGAATTTCTAATGAAACACTTTCGCCTGATAAATGTTTTGCACTGCCGTGCTTACATTTCGGGGTGCGCCGAACAAAGAGCAAAAGCCGCTCGCGGCCGTCCATTTTCATCGATCTGTAATACGAGCATGTTACTCTAGCCTCCGCTTCACCATCAGTCCTCTCGACAATCATGAGCACTAGTTTCGCCTCAGGCGCAGCGACCCGGATGTCGCTCCGGCTGCCGGTGGCAAAGATCCGGGTTCGCAGTGAGGAGCTGGCCATTTCGCCTGCGGTCGTCAAGCTGCGGGCGGAGCGGTTCAGCTTCTATTACGGAGCCTTCCAGGCGCTGCACGATATTTCCCTCGACATTCATCAGCACCGGATCACGGCACTGATCGGTCCGTCGGGATGCGGGAAGTCGACGTTTCTGCGCGCCATCAACCGCATGAGCGACCTGGTTCCGAAAGCGCGGGCGTCCGGACGCTTGGCGCTGGACGGCGCCAATGTTGAAGACTTCGAGGTCACCCAGCTGCGGCGGCGCGTGGGCATGGTCTTCCAACGGCCCAATCCATTTCCCAAATCGGTCTTTGAAAACGTAGCCTATGGCGTCCGCATCGGCGGCTTCAGGGACGAGCGGGCGCTGGCTGAAATTGTCGAGAAAAGTTTGAAGAGAGCCGCGCTTTGGGACGAGGTGAAGGATAAACTTCGCCAGTCGGCCTTGTCGCTCTCCGGCGGCCAGCAGCAGCGCCTTTGTGTGGCTCGGGCGCTGGCCGTCGATCCGCAGGTATTGTTGCTCGACGAACCGTGCTCCGCGCTGGATCCCATTTCCACGGCCAAGATAGAGGAGACGGTTTTCGGGTTGCGGGATAAGTGCACCGTCGTGATGGTGACACACAATCTTCAGCAGGCCGCCCGTATTGCCGATTACACCGCGTTTCTTCTGATGGGCCGGTTGATTGAATTTGGTCCAACCGAGGAAGTGTTCCTTCGCCCGGCCGACCGGAGCACCCAAGACTACATCACAGGCCGTTTAGGCTGATGCGGGCATCCTCAATTAGTTAGGGTTCCGGAATTCCCACGCGGCGTACATCCAGTCCGAAGCGACCTGCACATTCGCGGCGCGCATCAGAATCTTGTGCGTGGGCGAAAAAGACACATAGGGATGGAGCTGCCCTTGCCACCCGGGCGACGTCCGCAGTGCCGTTTCCAGTTGCTCCAGCACACGGCCCGGGGTGACGTCATGAGGATTGCGCAAAAACCACACATGCCGGATCGCGGGATTGGCGATTTCCCGCCGCGCCGCTTCGGCGTCCTCGGCCGTATAGATCAGCCGCGTGGAGAAGCCCGGCAGGTAGTACGCGAGCACCACGCCGCTCAGATTCGGTCCGTCGACCAGGACCATCGTATCGGCGGGAGAAGAGTCGCCGGCGATATCCCGCGCGATGCGGTCCATGGGGGCCAGGTAGCCGATGTTCAGCAGATCGCGCGCCTCAAAGTAGCTGGCGATGCCCACCAGGTTCGCGGCCAGGAGCGCTCCCGCGATCACGCTCCCGGCGCGCGGCGCGCGGCAGGCTCCCGCGGCGATCGCCAGCAGCGCGAGCGGCAACAAGAACAGCAGCCGCGCCGGACCGAACGCGTAGGAAACCCAGCCGGCCACGCCCGCGAATCCGATCAGGGCGGTGACGGCGGTAGGGAGCAGCCAGGAACGCGCGGATCGCGCTCCCGTCACTATCCACAGCAGCCACAGAACGGGGATGGCCAGCAGCGCGGTCACCGGGAGCATCCATACCGGAATCGCTTCGCCGTAAAAGAAAGAGAAGAACCAGTAGGCCAGCTTGACGCCCGTTTCGAATAATCGGTTGCCGGTGAGCAGAAGCAGGACGGGTTTCGTCCGCCAGGCCGCCAGCACGGATGCGAGCGTCAGGAGCCAGGGCAGGTAAGCCGCCAGCACGATCACGTTCCCCGCCAGCAGACGGCCGGGACGCTCACGTCCTTGCTTCATCAGCAGGAGATTCGCGCCGGCCCAGGCCGCGATCCCCGGCGCATAGTGCGTGTAGAGCAGCGCCGCGAGAGATCCGGCCCACAGCAGCAGCCGTTTCCATGACCCGAACTCCCGGCTCCAGCGCCAGGCGGCCCAGCCGACGACGATCAATCCCAAGACCTGCAGGCTGTAGGATCGGGCCATGCGGGAATAGAGCAGCAGGCAGGCCGAGAAGGTCCAGAGCACGAGACACCACATCCTGGTGCGCGCGGGGGCATGCTTGAGCCACAGGCGGTCGAGCGCGATGGTCGCCAGCAACGCGAACAACACGGATAGCAGGCGCAACTGAATGAGCGCATCGCCCGGCGTAAGTCTGATCCAGTAGTGCGCCAGCAGAAAGTAGAGCGGCGGATGCACATCGCCCCGGACCATCTGGATCATCGCCCCGACCGGCTGTTGGGCCGCGCGCAGGGTGAACAGCTCGTCGCCCCACATCGGGAGCAGGTCGAGCCGGTGGGTCATCAGCACGGCCTGTGCGATCAGGCAGAGCAGGAGCCACGCGTACGCCTTGCGGACGTCTGTCATGGGCTGAAAGTTGAGGTTAGCGTACCTGAGGTAACATGTTTTGGGAGACAGCCATGCGCTATTCGCAGGTCACGCCCAAGGCAATCTACCTGAATCGGCGACGATTTCTCGCGGCAGCCCTGGCGATGCCCATTTCCGCGCAAGCCGCCAGGCTCACCGCCGCCAAGACTTCGTTCAACGCCGGGGGCGAAAAGATCACGCCCGAAAAAGACGTCACCAGCTACAACAATTTCTACGAATTCGGCACGGGCAAGGACGAGCCCGCCAAGAACGCGCCCAAGTGGCATCCGGCGTCACCCTGGACGGTCCGGATCGAAGGGGAAGTGGCGCAGCCCAAGACTCTGGACCTGGACCGGATCCTGAAGCTGGCGCCGCTGGAGGAACGGATCTACCGCCACCGGTGCGTCGAAGCCTGGTCGATTGTGGTGCCCTGGATCGGGTTCCCGCTGAGCGCGCTGCTCAAGCAGGTGCAGCCCACCGGCAAGGCCAAGTTCGTCGCCTTCGAAAGCTTCTACGATCCCAAGCAGATGCTCTCCTCGAGAGAGGCCGGCATCCAGTTTCCCTACGTGGAGGGTCTGCGCCTGGATGAGGCCATGCATCCGCTGGCGCTGCTGACCGTGGGCATGTACGGCGAGACGCTGCCCAACCAGGACGGAGCGCCTCTCCGGCTGGCGGTCCCGTGGAAGTACGGATTCAAGAGCATCAAGTCGATCGTGAAGATCCGTTTTCTGGAGCAGCAGCCGCCCACCGCCTGGAACCTGAGCTGGCCGGCGGCCTACGGCTTCTACTCCAACGTGAATCCCAACCACGAGCATCCGCGCTGGGACCAGAAGGAAGAGCAGAGATTGGGCGAGGGAACCTTGTTCAAGCCCAAGATCATCAAAACACGGATGTTCAACGGATACGGCAGCGAGGTCGCCAAGCTCTACCAGGGCATGGATCTCAACCGTTACTACTGATTTTTGGCTGCCCGCTGCGGACTCCCCGGCATGGAGGTACTATTGGAAAAGGGAGACTGTGAACCATGCTGATCCGGAAACCTGCCGACCTCCGCTATTCCGAGGTCACACCCAAGGAAGTGTACTTGAACCGGCGCCGTTTTCTCGGCGCGGGCGCTGCGACGTTAAGCGCCTTAGCTCTTCCCTCCGCCGCGCTGGCCACCACCAAGATCGGCGGCCTGGTCCAAGCCGGTCCTTATCACAACCTGGGGAATGAAAAGCCCTCACCCAAGGCTGCGGTCACCAGCTACAACAATTTCTACGAATTCGGCACGGGGAAAGAAGATCCTTCCGAGAACGCGCCGAAGTGGAAGGTCCCGGCGCAGTGGCCTATCCGCATCGAAGGCGAGGTCCTGCACCCCAAGACCATCGACCTGGCTCAGGTGATGAAGCTGGCGCCGAACGAAGAGCGCATCTACCGGCATCGCTGCGTGGAGCGCTGGTCGATCGTGGTGCCATGGATCGGCTTTTCCCTCAGTACCCTGCTGAAGCAAGTTCAGCCCACCGGCAAAGCCAAGTTCGTGGCGTTTGAGAGCTACTACGATCCGAAGGTGATGCTATCGCCAAGCGAAGCCGGAATTCCGTTCCCCTACGTGGAAGGTCTGCGCCTGGACGAGGCCATGCATCCGCTCGCGATGGTGGCGTTCGGGATGTACGGGGAGACCATGCCCAATCAGGACGGCGCGCCCATCCGGATCGTGATCCCGTGGAAATACGGCTACAAGAGCATCAAGTCGCTCGCCCGCATCCGTTTCGTCGAAAAACAGCCGCCCACGGACTGGAACCTGTACTCCTCGCGCGAGTATGGCTTCTATTCCAATGTGAATCCGGAAGTCGACCACCCGCGCTGGAGCCAGAAGGTAGAACGGCGGCTGGGCACCGGTTTCCTGGGGCAAGGCGCGGAAATCCCGACGGTGAAGTTCAACGGCTACGGCGCGCAGGTGGCCAGTCTGTACAGCGGGATGGATCTGCGCGTGAATCACTAAGTCGGGCGCTCGGCGCCGGGTTGTTTCCGAAGGATGAATCGATTCCTCTCCAGCAAATGGACCAAGGCAGTGCTGTTTCTGCTGGCGCTGGTGCCGCTGGGCGTGCTGCTGTGGTGGTGCTGGGAGGCATACAGCACCGGCAACTTCACGGAATACGTCACCGCGAATCCGATCGAGTACATCACCCATTACACCGGCGACTGGACCATCCGTTTCATCTGCATCACGCTGGCGATCACGCCGCTGCGGATGCTGCTCAAGCGGCCGCAGATCACCCGCTTCCGCCGGATGATGGGGCTGTTCGCGTTCTTCTACGCCTGCCTGCATTTCACCATATGGCTGTGGCTGGATCCGCGGGAAAACACGATTCCGGCCATCTGGGAAGACATCGTCAAGCGCCGCTACATCACCATGGGGATGCTGGCGCTGCTGGCCATGCTTCCGTTGGCGATCACGTCCACGGCCGGCTGGGTGCGCAGAATGGGGTTCAAGCGCTGGAAGAAGCTTCACAAGCTGGTCTATCTGGCGGCGATCGCGGGCGTGATCCACTACTGGTGGCTGGTGAAGTCCGATATCCGGCTGCCGCTGATGTATGCGGCCATCGTGACGGTCCTGCTGGGGTATCGCGCGATCGTCTGGCTGCGGGAGCGGGATCGTCAGCGGAAGCAGGCCGCGGGCCGCGCGTCGCAGCCAGCGGTTTCAACCTAGGCGTTAGTCGTTAAAGGTGTCTGACACCTTTATTTGGGCTGCGCTGCCGCTTCCGAGCCGGGGGGGACCAGCACCGCGACGCAATTACGTCCCTGGTGCTTGGCCATATACAGCGCGTCGTCCGCCAAATGGATGAGTTCGTCGGCGGTCGAATCGGCGTCCGGCCGCCAGCTGGTGGCGCCGAAACTGCTGGTCACCACGTGCGACACGTCCCCGATCATCATCGGCTCATTGGCCAGCGAGGCGCGCATGCGCTCGGCCTGATTGCCGGTGCAGCGCTCGTCGCAGCCGGGAAGAATGATCAGAAACTCTTCCCCGCCGTAGCGGCCGATGGAATCGTAAGGGCGCATGGCGGCGGTCATGCGCCGGGTGAACTCGCGCAATACCGCGTCGCCCGCGAAGTGGCCGTAGGTATCGTTGACCGATTTAAAACGGTCCAGGTCCGCCAGCACCACGCCCACCGAGCGCTGCTCGCGGGACGCCCGACACAGCTCGCGCGTCAGCACGTCCAGAATCGAGGAGCGGTTCCAGATGCGCGTCAGGAAATCCTTGGTGGCCTGCTCGCGCAGTTCCTCGCGCGCCGACACCAGCTCGCGCTGGAGGTCGATGATGCGGGTTCCGGCGCGCAGACGGACCTTCAGTTCGTGCTGATCGAAAGGCTTGGTCAGATAATCGTCCGCGCCCGCCTCCAGACCCTCGATCAGATCCTCGCGCTGGCTTTTCGAGCTGAGCAGGACGATATAGGTATAGTCCAGATCCTTGTTCTTGGACCTCTCGCGCACGTGGCTGCAAATCTCGGGTCCGGTGAGTCCGGGCATGACCCAGTCGAGAATCGCCAGCCGCGGAGGATTCTCGCCTTGCAGCACATTCCACGCCTCCACGCCATCGTTGGCGACCACGACTTCGTAGCCCCACTTCCGCAAGGTGGCATCCAGCAGGTGCCGGGAGACGATGCTATCGTCGGCGATCAGGATGCGCATATTTTCAACTTGGGCTGCTCCGCCTCGGGCCAGGGCTGCCTCCTAAGTAAGTATATCGGCAGGTTTTTAGATTCCCCTGGGCACGGCGGCTATCCGGTCGCGTTATCATACAGTTTAGGGCGTCCCGCCAAGGAGAAATTAATGCAGAATTCCGTTCTGGTTCCGATGGTCGTCGAGCAAACCTCGCGAGGCGAACGCGCCTTCGATATCTACTCGCGCCTGCTTAAGGAGAACATCATCTTCCTGGGCACGCCCATCGATGACAACGTCGCGAACCTGATCATCGCCCAGATCCTGTTCCTGTCGGCGGAGGACCCTGAAAAGGACATTTCCCTCTACATCAACTCCCCGGGCGGCTCGATCACGGCGGGTCTGGCGATCCTGGACACCATGCGCCTGGTCCAGCCGGATATCATCACCTACTGCGTGGGACAGGCGGCCTCGATGGCGGCGGTCCTGCTCGCCTGCGGAACGAAAGGCAAGCGGCACAGCCTGCCGCATGCGCGCATCCTGATCCACCAGCCGTCCATGAGCGGGCTGGGCGGGCAAGCGACCGACATCGACATCTACGCCCGCGAGATCCTGCGGATGCGCGAGACGCTGAACGATATCCTGGCCAAGGCCACGGGCCAGCCGATGGAAAAGATCGCGCGCGACGTGGACCGCGATTACATTCTGGAACCGGTCCAGGCGCTGGAATACGGCATCATCGATCACATCATCGAGAGCCGCTCGCTGCAGCCGGTGACCAAGTAGTTCTCGTTCCGCCGGGCGCTATTGCGCCGCCGGGTCGAAGCTGTGCCGTCCCTTGGTCCAGTAGAGCCGGCTGTGATCGCCCAGGAAGTCGGGGCCGGGCGCGTTCATCTCGAAGTCGGACGCACTGAGCGGCACTCCCGATTCCGAAGCCGCGCGCACCAGCTCCGGTCTTGCGTCCGCATCCCGCAAGTCCAGCGTGACCCGGCGTCCCGACTCGCGCAGGGCCGTGAACACGCCCTGGTACAGCGCCTCGGGCTCATCGCCGGCCTCGACCTGTACGCCGCGGATCAGCGGACAATTATCCAGAATCCCGCGCAGGCGCGCGTACAACTCCTGCGGATCGCCCGCCAGATGGCGGATGCCCAGGACGAAATCGACGCCGAATTCCGAGGCGGTCTCGGAAAGAATCCGCAAGCGCTCGATGTCCGCCTCGGCCAAGGGGAGCACCAGGCTGAAGCGGTTCAGCCGGCTCCGGGCAAGCGTCTGGAAGTAAGCGCGCCAGCGGCCGTCGGAGGTGAACCAAGGCTCGGTCAGGTCGGTGGACCGCAGCGCCATGCGGACGCCGCGAACTTCCGTGGCCGGTTTTCCGCTGACGGACTTCAGCCGCCCGTTGGCGCGAATCTGGTCGGCCGCCTCGATCAGCCCGTACATCAGGCCGCGCAGGTCGCCGCCGGTGATGCGCGCGGCGCCGGTTTTGTACAGCGTGATGCGGAAGGTTTCCGGAGCATCCAGGCTCAGTTCGGTATCCACTCGCAGCTTATGCTTGCGCGCGGCCAGCGCGGCATCGAGTTCCGCTTTCCCGAAATCGACCGGTCCGGCGGCACGCGCCGAAACCGCCGCCAGAAGCAAGACCGCAGCGCTAGTCCACAACTGCACTCCAACCCCTCCGCGACAGATTGCGATAGATGATGGCGAACCCGATCGCCCCCATGGCCAGCAGCGCCAGGCCGGTGTTGGTTTCATGCAGCAGAAGCTTTCCCATGCCGAACAGCGCACCATAGATCAGCATACAGCCCCCCGCCCAGCACAAGAGATTGGAGAGCCCGTCGCGCGAAGGTTTCACTTCCGGCGCGAGGGCGGCGATCGGCCCCCACCCTGTCTTAGACGGGCGAGTCCGCCGGTAGAAAGCAACCAGAACGTTGGTTTTTTCAGGTGAGGTGAGGAACGTCACGGCGAGCCAAACGGCAGTGGTGATCGCGACAGTGGTGATCATCAGCCAGGCGAAGTCCAGAGGCTTGTCGGTATCCAGGCCAAATCCGACTTGCAGCCCCACGGACACGACGAAGGCGGTCAACATGGCCGACACTTCGCTCCAGGCGTTGATGCGCCACCAATACCAGCGCAGCAGCAGGACCCCTCCCGTTCCTGCGCCGGTGACTAGAAGCAGCTTCCACGCGCCCGCGATCGAATCGAGGTAGATCGTCACCACTGCCGAAACCAGCGTGAGGAAGACCGTCGCCAGCCGCGAGATCATCACGTAATGCTGCTGGGTCTCGGCGGGTTTCCAGAAGCGGCGGTAGAAATCGTTCACCAGGTAACTGGCGCCCCAGTTGAGCTGCGTGGCGATGGTGGACATATACGCCGCGGCGAAGGCCGCCACCATCAGCCCGCGCAGCGACGGCGGCAGTGCCACGATCATCACGCGGATGTAGCCGGTTTCGGGCTTGGCGAGGCCCGGGAACAGGATCAGCGAAGTCAGTCCCACCAGAATCCAGGGCCAGGGCCGAATGGCGTAGTGCGCCACGTTGAACCATAGCGTGGCGAGCAGCGAATTTTTTTCGTCCTTGGCGCTGAGCATGCGCTGGGCGATGTAGCCTCCGCCTCCCGGCTCGGCCCCCGGATACCAGGTGGCCCACCAGTTGACCGAAATGTAGACCAGGAATGTGAGCAGCGGCATCCACGCGGAGTTGAGATCGGGCACGAAGTTGAGCACGGAGCCACTTTGCGAACCGCTTGCAGCGGTTCGTGCCACGTCAATCAGCAATAGCTTCTGTTTCATCGCATCGATGCCGCCGACGGCGCGCACGGCAAACACCGCCAGCGCGGTCACCATGCTCATCATGACCACGAACTGGAACAGATCGGTCACCAGTACGCCCCATAGTCCGGAAAGTGTCGAGATCAGCGATGTCAGCGCGATGAGCCCGATCACGATCGCCAGCGCCTGAAGCTCGGAGACACCCAGAATCAGCGACAGGATGTCCACCATGGCCTTGTTCACCCAGCCCAGGATGATGCAGTTGATCGGGATGCCCAGATAGAGTGCGCGAAATCCGCGCAGGAACGCCGCCGGCTTACCCGAATACCGGATCTCGGCGAATTCGACGTCGGTGGTGACGCCGGAGCGCCGCCACAGGCGCGCGTAGAAGAACACGGTCAGCACGCCGCTCGAGACGAAGCACCACCACAGCCAGTTTCCGGCGATTCCGTTGGTCGCCACCATGCCGGTGACCGCCAGGGGTGTGTCGACGGCGAAGGTGGTCGCGACCATGGAAGTGCCCGCCAGCCACCACGGCACGTTGCGGCCGGAAAGGAAGAATTCATCGACGCTGGACTGCGCGCGCGACTTGTAATAGAAGCCGATGGCGAGGTTCAACAGGAAAAAGAGCCCGACCACGGCCCAGTCGGCGAAGGTGAGTTGCACTCAGAGGGATTATACGACGCCTTCCATGAGCGCCGGGCGCACCCCTTGGGATTTCGTGTATGCTAACCCAATATCCATTTTTGAGGCCTTGTTTGGCATCGGAAACCGAGCTAATGCAGCTGGCCCTGATGGCCTATGAAGCCGTCGCCGAACCGGAGTTGTGGCCCGGTTTCCTGAAGCGTTATACCGAAGCGATTTCCGGCGATGCGGCTTTCCTGCAGGTCCATGATTTGGCGTCTCGTACATCCGTGATTGTCGGCGGCTTCGGCATCAGCTCGCCGCTCAAGCAAGCCTACAACGATTACTATTCGAAGCTGAATGTCTGGAGAGACCACGGTCGGGCGCTCTATCGTGCCGGAAGGGTCAATTTGGACCAGGAGCAATGTCCCCGTTCCGTGCTGGAGCGTTCGGAGTACTATAACGACTGTCTCAAGCGTCATGGGGTCGCCTATTCGATGGGCGCAGTGATTGCGCGCGAGGCCGAGTTTGCCCCGACACTTACGTCGCTGCGCGGCGCCCGCAAATCTTCGTTCGGCGAGACTGAGCGCAAAATCACACAAATCCTGCTGCCGCACCTAAGCCGCGCCTGGATGGTGTTGCAGCGCCTGGAGCTTCTGGGTGCAGGCGAATCCGTTTTGGATATGCTGCCCCTGGGAGTGGTGTTCCTCAAGGCCGGCATGGCAATTTACTGGAATCACGCGGCAGATGAGATCTTTCGCTGCAATGATGGACTTTCTCTCCAGAAGGGGGTGCTCTCCGCAGCGGATCGAACGGCCGCCGCCCAGCTCCGGAGAGCGGTTGACGACGCCCTGTCGCCGCGCCGTCCGCCCGGTCCTGCAACCGTTCTGATCCCGCGACCCTCTTTGCGCAGGGAGTATCAGGTGGCGGCCGCACCTCTCCGAAGCTCGCTCCGGCAGTTTAGCGGAATGCGGATGCCCGTGGCGGTGGCCCTCATTACGGACCCGGAACGGCAAATACGCGCCAGCGAAGACCTGCTGATCCAGATGTACAAACTAACCCCCAAGGAGGCGGCGCTTGCGGCGAAGCTTTCTGAAGGAAGATCGGTCGAACAAGCGGCTGAGGAATTGGCCATTACCTATGAGACGGCGCGCACACACCTGCGGCGCATTTTCAGCAAGACCGGAACTTCCCGCCAGGCGGAATTGCTCCTCTTGATGGCGCGATTACCAGGAAGCCTGGCAAATCAGAGATGGCTAGGTTTGTGTTCGTACACGGTTCCTGGCAGGGCGCCTGGTGCTGGCGCGAAGTTCTCCGCTGCTCGAAGTCGCAAAGGCCACGAAGCGATCGCCGATCGATTTGCCCGGCCATGGCAAAGACCGGACTCCCCTCGAAACCGTCACGTTCCAGCACTACGTCGATTGCACGCTGGAGGCCGTCAACGCGGCCAACGGACTTGTCCATTCTTGTCGGCCACAGCATGGGCGGGGCGATCATTCGCCAAGCCGCCGGGCTCGCGCCGGATCGCATTCAAGCCCTTGTTTCCGTAGCGGCGCTGCTGCCGCCCCGCGGCGCAACGATGCTGAGTTTTGTCGCGGGATTCGATCCCGAGTATCTCGCTCAGATTCTCTGGGCGCCGGATCGCCGCAGCGCGCGAATTTCGGCGGAAGGCATCCGCCGATTCCTGCTATCCGGCTGCCCCGCGGCGAGGATTGAAGCTGCGCTCCCTCAGTTCACCGCTGAGCCAGTCGATCCCTATGAAACGCCGCTCTCTTTCAATGAATTCGACGGGCCGCGCTACTATGTCGAGTGCCTGCGAGACCGGGTGGTGCCAATCGCGCTACAAAGATCCATGCACGCAGATCTTCCCTCCGATCGCGTGTATTCCCTGGAATCCGGCCATGCGCCCTATCTTTCGACACCGGATGAACTCGCCTTGATCCTCCACGGAATCGCGAAGATTTGCTAAAACTACTCCATTTGGAGGACGCGTATTCCGATCGACCAATCTTAGAATATGCGACATGTATCGGCGCATACCCTATCTCTTGTCAGTTCTTCTGGCGCTTCTGCCGGCCATGGCTCAGACCACCACCAACTTCAGCGGGACCCTCACCGTCACGGACCAGCCGGAGAACGACCGGTTCTTCTCCAGCTTTCTCGGAACCGGGCAAGTCGGCACGTTGGGCACTGCGCTCCTGCAGGTCAACACTAACCAGCAATTAGCCGACGATGAGACATCGGGCATTGGCCAGGCCGGAGCCGGCGTGACCATCTTCTTCAATCGGGTGGATACCATCGCCATCAGTCTGGCTGGCATTCCGGACCCCACGCAGACATCCATATCCGTGACAGGCAGGATCAACACTGGGAGCGGGGCGTACGCCAACATCAGAAATCCTGCTCCCTCGGGGCCAACAGTGAATGCGACGTTTACCCTGACATCGACGTCGCCGCTGCGTTACACGCTCAACCTGACGGGTAATGCGGTCGTCGGCGGTCAGACGATTAGTCTCGCCATCACGAACGCTCAGCTCACCCTGTCGAATGCTCGTCCGAACGTCTTCCAAAATTCGACGGGAACCGGGACCCTGACTCCATTCGGCGACGTGCAAGTCAGTGCTGTCACCACTCCAGGTGGCGGCAAAACGTTCGATACCGTACAATTTATCGACATCATCGTCACCATCACCCTTTCTCAAGCCGACTCTATCAAGTTCTTCTTCACTCTTGTGGGAGAAACGCCCCCACCGAACGTGCCGTTCACGATCACCGGCGGGACGGGAGCCTATGCAGGCGCCTCAGGATCGGGGACACTGAATTTCCCCACACAAGACTCGGTCGCCGTGACCGGGAGCGTTACAACAGCGGGCCCCACGACGCCGGTGATTGCGTCTGTGGGGACAGCCTCCTACCCGCTGAAACGCATTGCGCAAAACGACTGGATCTTTATCACCGGGACGAATCTGGTTCCCGCCAATACGCCCGCGGGCGGCGTGTACTGGAGCGACGCGCCGGAGTTCGCGCAAGGAAAGATGCCCACGCAGGTCGGCGGGATCAGCGTCACCGTGAACGGAAAACCTGCCTACGTTTGGTGGTTTTGCAGCGCCGCCACCACGCCCGCCTGCGCCCAGGACCAGATTAACGTCTTAACTCCTCTGGACGACGCAGCAGACCGGCTGGTGATGGTCGTGGTCAAAAACGGCTCGGACTCGAGCGCTCCTTTCCTGGTTCCAAAGGACGCACTCAATCCGTCTGCCCTGACGTTCGACACCCTCGGACATGCCGTGGCGACGCACCTCGATGGGAGTCTGCTGGGCCCCACGAGCTTGTATCCAGGGCTATCGACCCCGGGGAAGGGTGGCGAAACCGTGACCCTTTGGACGGTCGGGTTCGGCTTGCCGACCAATTCTTTGGTGGAAGGGTCCGTTACCCAGAGCGGCTCGTTGCCCAGCACGCCTGCCTGCACGCTCGGCGCTGCATCGGTCCAGGTGGCGGCCGCTCTGGTCAGCCCCGGACTATACATCCTCAACGTCACGATTCCTGACAACGCGGTGAGTGGCGACAACTTCTTCTATTGCACGTACAACAACACTGTGCTTCCAGGATCCCTGGTCGCCGTTCAATAGTTCCGCTGGGGCAAATCGCGCTTCGCGCTCGAACTCGCCCTGACTGGCCGAGCCTAAGAGCTTTGCTACGAGTCGAGTGGGGAATTGGCAGTCGACATGCTTTCCAGGAAGCATGGCTCTGGCCTTCTTTCGTCGGCTGACAATTCTGGCGGCGGTCCCCGCAGCGATGTGGGCGGCCGACGCGCGAAATGGAGCTATGGTGCTGGAGCAGCAGGGCTGCCAGCAGTGCCACCCCATTCGCGGACAAGGCCTGGGGCACGAGCCTCCTCAGATCGCCCGCGACCTGGGCAACCGCCTCGCGCCGACCTACGGCCCGCACAGCCTGGCCAGCGACCTGTGGAATCACGCCCCGGCCATGTGGGCCGAATTTTTGGCGAAGGACATGCCGCCTCCCGCCGCGACCGAATCGGACTGGCAGGATCTGTTCGCCTACCTCTACTCGTTGCAGTTCTTCGAGCCTCCGGCCGAGGTCCGGCGCGGGAAAAAGGTGCTGGAGAGCAAACGTTGCACCGACTGCCATTCGCTGACGAAAATTCCCACCGGGCGCGGTCCTTCGGTGGCGGACTGGGCTCACATGGATGATCCCGTGGTGCTGCTGTATCAGATGTGGAACCACGCTTCGACCATGAAGAACACGTTCGCCCGCAACAAGATCGCCTGGAAAACGCTAACTGGGCGGGACCTGGTGGATCTCACGGCGTATGTCCAGAACGTCCAGACGCTGGTTCCCAACACCACCCAGTTCTCGCTGCCGGCGCCCGAAACCGGCAAGCCCTTGTTCGACTCCAATTGCGGTGTGTGCCACCGCGATCACAACTCGCTGGCGATGAACCTTCGGAACAAGACCTGGATGGACATCGGTGCGGACATCTGGGATCATGCGCCGAAGATGGTTACCGCCCGCATGGTGGGCCCCGACGATATGCGCAAGATTCTGGCGTATGTGTGGCAACTGCAATATGACGGCCCGCCCGGGAACAGCACGCTGGGCCAGAAGGCGTTCATGGAAAAAGGATGCATCCAGTGCCACCAGGGTCCGCTCAAGGGACCCATCACGTCATTTTCGATCGTGGCCGCCGCGTGGGGTCCGGCGCGCCAGGCGCATCAGCGGATGCTGGACCAGGGAGGTTCGTGGCCGAGCTTGTCGCCGGCCGACGTCTCCAATCTGGTCGCCTACCTGAATTCGCGCGATTCGACTCGATGACCTGCGTCATCTGGCGCAAGCGCGGGCGTCGCAACCCGGTAAAATAGCGGTTTGCGCTATTTCTTCTATCCTCACATCCCGGCCTGCACGCGGGTCCTGCTGATCGAGAGCGGATCGCGGCGGCTGATCGAGGGGCTGCTCCCCCATCTGCAAGACCTGTTCGGTCCGGATGTGGAGATGGACCTGGTCACCTGCTACGCGGGAGAGCCGCAGGGATTTGAGGGGCGCGTCTTCAACGTGAACGATTATGGCGGCGCCTCCGGACGCGCGGCCCTGTGGACGGACCTGGCGCAGCGGCAATATGCAGTGGCCGGCGTCATCTGCGCGGCTGAGCCCATCATGACCAAGTGGAAGTGGTGGCTCGGCGCCAAGCTTCCCGCGAAACTTTTCATCATCAACGAAAACGGCGACTACTTCTGGCTGGATCGCCTACGCTTCCGCCAGTTGTTGCGATTCGTGGCCTACCGGCTGGGGCTCACCGGATCGGCCGCGGCGCCCGCGCTGGTGCGGCTGGTGTGTTTCCCGGCGACACTGGCCTATCTGTTGTTGTACGCTGGCACGGTACACCTGAGGAGGAAGATTCGATTGCTATGAAGGCTGTCTACGTGGAACAAACCGGCGGAATCGACGCGCTCAAATACGGCGATTTCCCCACCCCCCAGCCCGGGCCCGGCGAGGTGCTGGTGAAGATCGCCTACTCGGGCGTCAACTTTATCGATACCTATCACCGCAGCGGATTGTACAAGCTTCCCTTGCCCGCCGTGATCGGATCGGAAGCTTCCGGGAAAGTAGAGAAGCTGGGCGAGGGCGTCACCGGATTCAAGCCAGGCGACCGCGTGGCGTACACCATGGCGCGAGGTTCTTATGCGGAGTTTCACTCCGTGCCCGCGGTGCAGCTGGTGAAGATTCCCGATAACGTCGACGACGCGACGGCGGCTGCCTGCATGCTGCAAGGCTGCACCGCGCAGTATCTCACGCATTCGACCTTTCCGCTGAAAAAAGGGCAGACCGCGCTGGTGCATGCGGCGGCGGGAGGTACCGGAAGGCTGATCGTCCAGATGGCCGCGATGATCGGCGGGCGCGTGATCGCCACGGTCGGTTCGGAGGCCAAGGCCAAGCTGACGCTGGGCGATGGCGCGTCCGACGCGATTCTTTATAACAGCCAGGATTTCGTCGCGGAGACCAAGCGCCTGACCGGCGGCCAGGGCGTCGAGGTGGTTTACGACGGCGTCGGCCAGGCGACATTTCTCAAGGGCTTCGACTGCCTGAAGCCGCGCGGCATGATGGTGATCTTCGGCAATGCGAGCGGCCCCCCGGCTCCCCTGGATCCGCTGCTGCTCAGCCAGAAGGGATCGCTGTATCTCACGCGCCCGACCTTGTTCACCTACATGGCCAGCCGCGAAGATCTGGAATGGCGCACGTCCGACGTGTTCCGCTGGATCGGCGAGGGCAAGGTCAAAATCAACATCGATAAGATCTATCCACTGGCCGAAGTTGGGCAAGCGCATCGCGACCTGGAAGGCCGCAAGACCACGGGCAAGCTGCTATTGAAGGTTTCGTGATAAGCGCAAAGGGCGCGGCGCGCGCCACTGAGCAGTGCCAAGACAATCGCGCCGCGCTCCGTTTTGCGCGTTAAGAAATCAACGCGACAGCGTGGCGATGGCCTGCGCCTCGGCCGAGCGGCCTTCGCCCACCGGTCCGACGCCTTCGGCCGTTTTGAACTTCACCGACACGCGTCCGGCCTCGATCTCGAGCGTCCGTGCGAGGGCTTCGCGGATCGGCTGGCGGTAATCTTTGAGCTTCGGCCGTTCCAGAATCACCGTCGAATCCACGTTGACGATGGTGAATCCGAGGCCGCGCACCAATCCCGCGGCGTGCGCCAGAAACTGGAGGCTATCGGCGCCTTTCCAGCGCGGGTCGGTATCCGGAAAGTGCATCCCGATATCGCCCAGCGCGGCGGCGCCCAGCAGAGCGTCGGTGATGGCATGAGCCAGGATGTCGGCATCCGAGTGGCCGTCCAGGCCAAGATCGCTGGGCACGGTGACGCCGCCCAGAATCAGAGGCCGCCCGGCGGCGAGACGGTGCACGTCCCACCCGATCCCCGTGCGGGTTTCGTTCACGCCCGGACTCACGAGGCTGTTTCGCCCGCCACTTCTTCGGAGAGGAACAAGCGCGCCAGTTCCATATCGGTGGGCTTGGTGATCTTGATGTTGCGGTCGCTGCCTTGCACCACATGGACGTCCAGCTCTTCCAGGCGCTCCACCAGACTCGATTCGTCGGTGCCGGTGAAGCCGTCCTTGCGGGCCTGGTCGAAGGCGCGTTTCAGCAGCTCGAAGCGGAACACCTGCGGGGTCTGCGCCATCACCAGGTGCTCGCGCGAGAGCGTCGCGCGAATCTTGTTCTTGTGCACTTGCTTGACGGTGTCCACAGGGACGATCCCGACAATGGCCGCGCCGGTCTTGGCCGCCTCGGCGATCACTTTCTCCACCAGATCGGAATCGATGAAGGGGCGTACGGCGTCATGCACGGCCACCAGATCGGTGTTGGGGGCGAGCGTGGCCAGCGCGTTCTCGACGGACTCCTGGCGTGTTCCCCCGCCTTCCACCACGTGAACCGGTTTGGCGGGGTGCTCCTGATGAATCAGCCCGCGGGCCCAGTCCATGTCTTCGGCGCGCAGAGCCACCACGATCTCGCTGACCGAGGGGCACAGCAGAAATTTCCGGATGGTGTGGATCAGGATCGGCGCGCCTTCCAGCAGCATGAACTGCTTGCGGCTGGTGCCGGACTTTTCCCGGCGCATGCGGGTGCCGAGGCCGGCGGCGGGGAGAATGACGGAGACGTTCATGGGCGAACTATCGATTGTAACGATTTTGCGGAGCGCTTATTCGTAGTGGGTCCACATCCGGATCACCTTGACCATCCGCTGGTCCCTGAGGACCTGATATACCAGCCGGTGTTGAATATTGATCCGGCGTGAATAAGCGCCGGCCAGATTACCAGCCGGGGCTTCTGAGGCACGGCTTAACCGGAGTTTTCAGACCACGGCGGATCGAGCTCCGCATGCCCGGGATGGACAGGAGTAACAGCGTCTCCTGAATCGCGCGCCAATCCTCCTCGGAGACGAGAACGCCGTTGGAGCGTTTCCCGGTGATGAGGATGGGCTGGTGCGAAGCCGCGGTTTCGTCCAGCAAACCATAGAGGTTGGACCGGGCTTGGCTGGCGTTTCGGACCTTGGGCACATCTTGAACGTACGCGTTTCCGCACGGATTATCAACGGCAGAGAATCGAGAAATGTTGGTTGATGCGCCTTACTTAACGCCGAACTGGCTGACGCCGCGAGGATCTAGGATCGGTGTGGGTTTCAGGCGCAGTTTGCCGGGCGCTTGAATTTCTCCGCTGTCCGGGAAATATTCGGCTTCGTCCGCTAGAAGCGCATACATCCCTAAGTTGATTTCAACGCTTCCCTTGAGGTAGACAATTCCCGCGCTTTGCTCGATGCTTTTAGCGGCAAGGTGGATTTTCGGAACGACAGCACCGCCACTTACCACCGGGCCAACTGTTAGGTGTTTGATTTCGGAACTGTTCTGAGCCGTGAGGGGCAAGAGTGCCAGACACGTGACGATCACACCCGTTTTCATGGAACCCCCTTTCTCCATACGCCGCGCCCACATTATACGCAAACCGGTCAGCAGGCCAGTTTAGACGTGCAGCAGCCCTTTAGGGGCGAACCACTGATGGGAATGAAGTCGGCGTCGCTGTGCTGGGGTGAACCGGATAAAATGGCCGTGTGGAGCGTATCATTCCCCGTGTCATGCGCCGGTTCGATAGCCACGCCGAGGCCGACGCCGCGGACCGCGTCTACTACCGGAGTCTCACGCCCCAACAGCGGCTCGAAGTCCTGTTTGAGCTGGTTCGCCTCTATCGGGAGGAGCATGGCTGTTCCGAAAGACTTGAGAGAGTTTATCGAATCGTTCCGCTGTCAGAAAGCTAAACGGGCCCCTCTATCAGTGTCGCGACTCTGAAACACCACGGCTTCCAAGCCGCGAGAGTCGTCGAGCGGACACGCTTCACCCACGGACGCCGGGCGTAAAAAACGCTTGCCATAGGACCACATGTGTAGTAGAGTGGATTACGCAAGTAGGAAGACACAATGGCCCTCCCGAAGTTAAGCAAGCTGGAGCTCAAAATCATGGAAGCCCTGTGGACCCAGGGGCCGTGCTCGATTCGGGAGATCCACGAGACCTTTCCGGCACGCAACCGGCCGGCCTACACCACCGTGCAGACCATGGTCTACCGTCTGGAAGTGAAAAAAGCCCTGCGGCGCGTCAAGAAGATCGGTACGGCGTTCATCTTTGAAGCCGCCGTGTCGCGGCAAGCGGCGGAACGCAAATTGATCGACGATCTGTTGGGTCTGTTCGGCGGCAGGAGCCGGCCAATCATCGCTCACCTGATTGAGTCCGGCTCATTCACGCTCGAAGACGTGCGAGATGCCGAGAAGACCCTTCTGGAACACGAGCGGAAGGAGGATGCCAAATGATTCCCGATTCCATGTCCGCGATTGCGAATCATCTGTGGCAATCGACGCTGTTTGCAGGCGCCGCCGGTCTGTTGACACTGGCGCTGCGAAAGAACCCGGCGCGAGTTCGCCACTGGGTGTGGGTGGCTGCGTCCGTGAAGTTTCTCGTCCCGTTCTCCGTGCTGATCGCATTGGGCAGTCAGGTTCAATGGCGTATCGTCCCCGTGCCCATTCAGACCAGCTTTTCGATTGCACTCGATCAGGTAAGCCAGCCATTCACCGCTCAAGCGATTTCAGCGCCTTTGTCGAGCACCGCGCCACCGGCGTCAAGCCTGCTTCCGGCAGTCCTTTGGACGGTGTGGGCGTGCGGGTTCGTCCTGATCGCTTTTTCGTGGTGGATTCGACGGCGGCGCATTCGCGCCGCGGTTCGCGCCGGATCGCCGGTACAACTTGGCCTTCCGATTAGGGCGATATCTTCTCCCTCTTTCTTGGAGCCGGGCATTTTTGGCGTGTTTCGGCCCGTTCTGTTGCTGCCCGAAAACATCTTCGAGCACCTGACGCCTGAGCAGTGGAAGGCCGTCGTTACGCATGAACTTTGTCATGTCCGCCATCGGGACAATCTCATCGGGATAGTTCAGATGTTCGTGGAAACTGTCTTCTGGTTTCATCCCTTAGTGTGGTGGGTCGGCAAGCGCATCTTTCACGAACGGGAACGAGCATGCGACGAAGAAGTGTTGCGACTGGGGAACGAGCCTCGGACCTATGCCCGGAGCATCCTCAAGGTTTGCGAGGTCTTTCTGGAATCGCCTCGGGAGTGCGTGGCCGGAGTGTCGGGGTCAAATCTGAGAATGAGAATCGAGGCGATCCTGAATGAGAGGATGGTGAAGAACCTGAATGGCGGCACGAAGGCGCTGCTGGCCGCCGCGGGTTTGTTCGCGGTCGCTGTGCCGATTGTAATCGGCTTGCTGAACGGGGTGACTCTCCGGGCGCAGACAGTGTCGCCGACCTTGAGGTTTGAGGTTGCGTCCGTCAGGCTGGCGCAGCCCGGAGGAGGTGGAGGGATTCGAACCTCGGGGATCCCTGGGCCCAACAACAAAGACCCTGGGCGCTTCACGGCTCACGTCACTCTGTTGAACCTTGTTCTCATCGCCTACGACATTCCAATTTACCGGCTGTCTGACCCGGACGACCGCCTCATGCCACTGGTGGAGGTCCAAGCCAAAATGCCGGTCGACACCACCAGGGAACAGTTCAACGTGATGCTGCAGAATCTGCTGGCGGATCGCCTCGGTCTCAAGGTTCATTGGACCAGCAAGGAAATAGAGATGTACGCCCTGGTGGTGGCGAAGGGTGGTCCGAAGTTTAAGCTGGCCGCGCCGGACTCGCCTCAAGCGAGCGACGACGCTTCAAAAAACGGCAACCCAAATAGGGTGGGACCGAACGGTTTCCCCATCCCGCCGTCCGGAAACGGTCCGTGGGTGGGAGCCGCGCCGGGCGGCAAGATGGGCATGCGAGGGCACAATGAGACAGCGGCGGAGATGGCCAGGGGAATTGGCATCCGAACCCTCAACGGTCCCTTGACGGATGCCACGGGCCTCCGGGGCAAGTACGACTACACGATCTTCTGGTCCATGCAGGCCACCATGGATGTGCTCTCGGGAAGGCCGGCCCTCGACCCTGACGGCGTTACCATATTCGATGCGGTTCAAGACCAGCTCGGACTGAAGATCGAGAAGAGGAAGGGACCGGTGCAGATGTTGGTGGTCGATCACGTGGAGAAGAAGCCGACGGAGAACTGACTGACTGCATCTTCGGCCGTTATGCCACCGTCTATGCTCCGACCAGGTTACGCGCTGCCGCCTGCCGCGGGGGCCGGTTCCCGCTGCGGACGCTCGCGTTCCTTTTCGTAAACCGTGTGTGCGCGTTCGTCGAAACGCCCGAAGATCATCTTGCCCGCGGTGGTCTGCAGCACGCTGGTCACGGCGACGTCGATGGTCTTCGAGATCATCTTGCGCGCATTGTCCACGACCACCATGGTGCCGTCGTCGAGGTACGCGACGCCCTGGTTGTACTCCTTGCCTTCCTTGAGAATGAACACCCGGATGGTTTCGCCCGGCAGCACCACCGGTTTGAGCGCATTCGCCAGCTCATTGATGTTCAGCACTTCGACGCCGCGCAGTTGCGCGACCTTATTCAGATTGAAATCGTTGGTGACGATTTTGCAGGCGTACAGCTTGGCCAGCTCGATCAGCTTCATATCCACTTCGCGGACATTGGGAAAATCGTCCTCCACGATCTGGATGTTCAGCTGGGGCATTTTCTGGATTCGTTGCAGCACGTCCAGCCCGCGCCGGCCGCGATTGCGCTTCATGGAGTCGGAGGAATCCGCCACCATTTGCAGCTCGTGCAGCACGAACTGCGGGATCACCAGCGAGCCGTCGATGAACCCGGTCTCGGCGATATCCGCGATGCGGCCGTCGATAATGACGCTGGTATCCAGAATCTTGAAGGAATTCTTGGTGGCTTTCTCTCCGCCGAACAACCCGCCCAGGGCCGCCAGGTTCAGCGTCTCGCCTTTGGCCGCGCCCACCACCAGGCCGCAGTAGGTCATCAGCGCCAGCACCAGGACTTCCAGATAGGGAATGGTGTTGTCGCTGTCGGGCATGGCGCGATCCATCACCAGGGAGATGAGATAGGCGCCCAGGATCCCCAGTACGCTGCCGAAGACCGCCCCGATCAAGCGTGGCATGCTGACCTGCTTGATGCGGATTTCAAACAGGACCACCCCGAGGCCGGAGACCACTCCCACTCCCGCGGCGAGCGGACCCTCCAGATTAAATGGATGGAGAAAGTAGGCGGCAAAGCCTAAAGCGGTTATAAAAAGAAGCCTGATGATAAAAAGGTCACCCATGCGCTCCAAATCTCCCTTGCGGCACACGGAACATTAAGATTACTTAGGGATCGAGTATAGCACTCTTTAGCCGACTTCTAGGGCGACTTGAGCAAGTCCGTTAGGGCCTTGGCGAAGGTCTGCGGTCCACCTTCTGTGATAGGCTGAAATTGCCCGCGGTTGGATACTGAGGAGCGACAAACCCCACGAAGAACCGGGTCGCATTTTCGCAATACCTTCTCCTTGTCGCAGGGCTTTTTGCCGTTTGGCCCGCGCTCGGGCAAACCACAACCGCCATCAGCCTGGTGGACCTCACGGGCTCAACGGCACAGGTGACCTCGGCGAGGCCGGTTACCCTCAACGGAACGGGTGACGTAACCCCGCTTGGGAACGCAAGCGTGAGCTTCCAGGGCTCCCAGGATCAGGCCAACGCTCTGATCCAGGGCGTCTTCACATTCTCTTTCAACCGGCTGGACAGTTTCCGCGTGAGCGTCCCCCCGCAGCCGGTGGGCAAGGCGACGATTCTCACGATCACCGGTCCGATCACGGGAGGCACGGGGGCCTATTCCGGTGCTACTGGCTCAGTGACCTACATCTTCACCTTCCTCGCCGGCACGTCGAGTTCCGGCACGTTTGCGCTGAGCGGCTCCGGAAACATCACGGTGGGCCAAACCACAACGGCCATCTCGCTCGAGAACTTTGGCGGCCCGGCGTCGGTGACCAATACCCTGAGTGGAACGCTCCTGGCCGTCCCCTCGGGCAGTGTGGCCCCGTTTGGGAACGTGACGGTGAACTTCAGCGGCATCAAGGGCGGCGCCGGCCGGATTCATGGCACCATGACCTTCGTCTTCAACGCCAACGACAGTTTCAACGCATCGTTTTCATTCGTTTTCAATCTGTTCGCTCCTCTCAATCTGCCCTGCACAATCACGGGCGGCACGGGCGTCTTCCGCGGCGCCAGCGGTTCCCTGAATGCCACGATGACCTTGAACTCCGACGGCAGCGAATTCACCTTGACCGGCTCGGGCACGATCACCCAGCCGCCGCCGGGAACTCCGGTGATTACGTCGGTGAAGACGGCCTTCGGCTCGCCCTACATCGCGCAGAACACCTGGCTCGAGATCAAGGGGACCAACCTGGCGCCCGCCGATACTCCGGCCGGCGGCATGTTCTGGAGTAATGCTCCCGAATTCGCGTCAGGCCGGATGCCGACGCAGATCGGAGGCGTCAGCGTCACCGTGAACGGCAAGCCGGCTTACGTGTGGTGGTTTTGCAGCGCGGCCACGACCTCGTTCTGCGAAAGCGACCAGATCAACGTGTTATCTCCGCTGGATGGCACGGTGGGGCAGGTACAGGTGGTCGTGACGAATCAAGCGGTATCGTCCGCGCCGATGAGCGTGAACATGCTGCCCGCCGCCCCGTCCTTTCTCTTGTTCGATACGGCCGGGCACAGCGTGGCGACGCACACGGACTACAGCCTGCTGGGTCCTCCCAGCCTGTTTCCGGGCTCGTCAACCCCGGCGCATTCACAGGAGGTTGTGATCGTCTACGCCATCGGGTTCGGCCTGCCTACGAGTGTGCTGGTGGATGGCGACGCGACTCAGGCGGGCGCGCTTCCCATGCTTCCGATTTGCCGGATGGGGAGCGTCCCGGCTCCGGTGACCGCGGCCGTGCTGGTTAGCCCCGGATTGTACGCCTTGTTCGTAACCGTACCGGACGGGGCAACCAGCGGGGACAAAGTGGTCAGCTGTTCCTACGGGAATGCCTCGACTCCGGCGGGCAATCTGATCACGGTACAGAACTAGCCGGATCGACCGGAGTCTTGCCACACGCGTAGCTCCGCTCCCGCGGGGCGCCTGGATGGCGTGAACTACAGGGCTTTGGCGAGTTCTTCGGCGAAGGAACTCTGCGGCCCGCGGGCATCGCTGCGCTTGGCGAAGGTCTTCTTCGTCCGGCGCGGCGGAGGCGGGCGGTGTTCGGACCCCTGGTGTCCAACGCCCTGTGCGGCGCCTTGTCCAGAGCTGTGTCCAGAGTTTGGTCCGGAGCTATGTGCGGAGCTATGTCCGGCGTGATAACCCGACGGAGCTCCGTGAGGAGGGCCCGAGCCGGGACCACTCGGCGGGCGGCCGCCTTGTCCTCTGGGCCGGGCTGGCTGCGCCGGATTGGCCCGCAGTAAGCGATCCTCCAGCGGGGCGCGGTCAAACCGGCGGATGATGGAGCTCATCTCCTCGCTGTTGGGCGCTTCGATGAACGCGAAGCCCTTGGACTCCTGCGTTTCAGGGTTGCGGATAACTTTGATTGCGTCCGCGACCAGGTTCTCGGCTGTTAGCCATCCCTTGATATCGTCCGCGGTGACCCAGGTGGGCAAATTGCCCAGGAAGACCGTAAAACTCATTCCGTGATTGTCTCTATCTCCGTAAAAGGGGGTTTGCTTCCGGAGGTTTTCCAGGAAGCACTATCATGCTACCACAGTCGATCAAGCCCGCGAATGGAGCTAAGGCAAATCACCGGCCACCGTCACTTTCTTCCGAGCGGAACCCTGACCGAACCTCCGGCGCCGGTCGCGATGTCCTGTACCACCACGCGAAGCTCGCCGGTGGGCGCCGGCAATCCGATGGGGACGTCGACCACGATTCCTTGTTCCAGCGCGGCCGCGAGCTGAGCATCGGGAATCGCGATTTTCCGCGTGATCCGATACGCGGACTTTTCACCCTCCAGGTACAACGAAAGCTCCACGCCTCCCGCCCAGCGGGCATCCTGATGGTCGAGATGCACATCATGCAGATCCACGATGGCGCGCAGTTTATAGACGCCGGGCCGGGACGGATCCGGTGTGGTCTCGGCGCGCAGCCCGATCTCGGCGGCGTCCAGGGTGTTGTCAAGCAGCTGCTGCAAGGTTAGAGGAGAGGCGGCGTCCGATGCTTTGGACGCAAAATAGTTCTCACGGTAACGCACGCTGACCCCTCGCCTGTCGACGGACACCTTGAGATTGTGCCAGTCGCCGTCCTCGGACTCCGCGGAGGGATAGAAGCCCAGCGTATAAATAAGTTCGGAGTCTTCCACGGCTTCCTGGATCAGACTATCGATGCCATTGTCGGCATAAAAGGCTCTGCCGCCGGTCAGTCCCGCGAGGTCGTTCATGGTGTCGATACCAGGCATAGTGAGGCCCCAGGGTCTGCGCGGGTTCGCGCCGACAACCACACCGCGTGCATCCACGGCGTACAGCGCCACGTTGGCGTCGTTGAGGGCACGCGCAGCCTCCTTCATATCCGAAGAGAAATCCTTGGTTTCGTGGGCAGTCCGTACGAGCAGAGGAAAACTGTCCGTTACCCAAATCAGACTCTTCCGGCCGGGAACGGGCGCCAGATGGCGGGCGATGGCTTCCAAAGCGTGCTTCATGTCGAGCACTCCCGCATTAGCCGCGAAGGATCTGTATTCTTCCAGAACGCGGCCCGACATATCGGGTTCGCTCCGGTCCAAGCCTCCCGGAGTATGTAAGGTTCTGTGGTTCTCGTCGCGCGGCTTGAGGATCCTGATCGCTTCGCTGAGCCGCTCCGGATCGTCGGTCAGATCCTGCACCACCCGCAAACCATTCCCAAGCGCGTAAATGCCGATTCGATCCTGGCTACGGCGCGTTTCCAGAAACTTCACGATCTTCTGCTCGGCGTACCGCTGGTCGGCTGGCGGCGTGTTGAGCCGGTCGATGAGGATCACGGTGGAGCTGGCCGCCTCCTGGCCGTTGCGGGTCACGCGGTTCGACACTGTCCCCGGAGGCAGCGGAACCGCGGACTGCCGTGATTTCTGCGTTCCCTTGACGGCGAAAACGGAGATCTTCTGAGGCTTGCCGTTATCGAGCAGCGTGAAATCATCCTGATTCAGCCCCGTTACGGGACCCTTCTTGCCGCGGACGATCACGTCCACTTGCACGAGCCTGGTTCTGGCGCGAAAAGTCGGCGCCGAAGAGGGCTGCGAGGCGGGCTTTTGCGGCGGACCTTGCTGGGCGGCGCCCACCACCGCCGCGAGCAATAGCAGCCTGGCTTTCCGCATGGCGCCTCCCGCCTTAACCTTTTTTTACTTCACGACCAGCGAGTAGGGCATCAGGCTCTCCACGCCGCCGTGAGCCAGCGACCGCAAGGGCAGGTGGCCCAGGACCGCCTGAATCGCCGATTCGAGCTCGGAGGTGTCGTTGGAGCGGCTGAACAGTAGTTCGAACAAGCTGCGGCGCGGCGGATAGGTCACCAAGGTGACCTGCTCGGACGCGGAGATATTGGTGCGCTGCTTGATCATCTCGACGGCGCGGTCCAGGCCGCCGATCTCGTCCACCAGCCCGTTCATCTTGGCCTGGGATCCCAGCCACACACGGCCCTGCGCCAGCGGCTCCACCTGATCGTACGGCCGCTTGCGCGCGTCGGCCACGCGCTGGACAAAGCCGCGGTAAAACACTTGGATCTCTTTCTGAACCTTGGCCCGTTCCTCCGGCGTCAAGGCTTTATTTTCCGAATCAATGTCCGCGAAGCGCCCGCGCGAGAGGAGTTCCTTCTTGAGGCCGATCTTGTCGTAGAGCCCGCGCAAATCGACTTTGCCGAAGAACACGCCGATGGAGCCGGTGAGCGTATTGGAGTAGGCCAGCACGGGATCGCCGGTCATGGCGATGAAGTATCCGCCGGAAGCCGCGGTATCGGACATCGAAATCAGCACCGGCTTCTTCTTGCTCAGCAGCTTCATCTCATGCAGGATGTCGTCGGAGGCAACGCCGTCGCCGCCCGGCGAATCGATGCGCAGGATGACACCCTTGATGCTGGAATCGTCGGCCACCTGTTGCAGGATCTTCACCATGCTGAAGGCGGTGATGCCGCTGTTGGGAACGTTCTCGCCCGGATTGCCGCGGGTAATTTCGCCGTCGCCGGTGACAAAAGCGATGCGGGGCTGTCCGGCCGGATTCGCCCCCGTGGCCTTGGCGTAGCTATGCGCGCCGATCTTCTTCAGGCTGGCCTTGAGCTGGGTGTTTAACTGCGCCAGCATGTCGTCCTCGAAAATCAGCCCGTCCACCAAGCCGCTGTCGAGCGCACTCTGTCCAATGAAGGGTCCCTGATCGATGACGGCGCGCACCGCGCCCGGAGGCAGCTTGCGGCCGTCGGCGATGACCTGCACCATGTTTCCGTAGTATTGATCCAGAATCTCGTTGGTGGTTTCGAGCGTTTCCGGACTGGGAGAGGTGCGCGTGTAGGTATCGGGCGCGTCCTTGTACTTGCCGACGTGCTCGAACTCCATGCTCACGCCCAGCTTGTCGAGCGTGCCTTTGAGATACAGCAGTTCGGCGCGGAGACCCTTTACGTCCAGCTCATCTTCGGGCGCCATGTAGATTTTGTCGGCGGCGGTGGCCAGGTAATATTCGGGAGTGCCGGCGTTCCGCAAATAGGCGTAGACCGGCTTGCCGGTTTTCTTGAACTCCAGGATCTCCGAGCGCAGCTCTTCGAGCTTGGCCCAGCCGGCGTCGAGCCCCCGCGGCTCCAGCACCAGCGCCTTGACGCGCGTGTCGCCGGCGGCCCGGCGGAGCAGCTTCCAGGTATCGAGCACGGTGAGCGGGGTCTGCTGCTGCAGGAAGGGAAGCGCGACGTCCACGGGAGCCTGTTCCGGAACAGCGCCCTCCAGATTGAGGATCAGGGCGGCCGTGTCCGGCACCGAAGTCTGCCGCTCGTTGCCGAGCGTCGCGGCCATCCGCACCGCCACGAATCCCAGAATCAAGAGAGCCAGGCCGGCGAAGACAATGCCGATCGCGAATCCGATGAAGAAGTTTTTCATTTTAGGATGGCCGCAAATGAACGCACATGAACGCCAATAACAGTGTAGCTCCGGATCATCGTTTGCGTTTATTTGCGTTCATGCGCGGCCAATAGGGATCGTTGGGGCGATTTGTCCGGAGCGCACAGCGTTTTCCAGCGTTGTGCGCGATTCAAAATCTGCAGCGCACAGCGTTTTCCAGCGTTGTGCGCGATTAAAATCCGGAGCGCACAGCGTTTTCCAGCGTTGTGCGCGATTCAAAAAAAGAGCCGCAGGCTAGCTGCGGCTCTCAGGTTTTACAACGCTCTAGGAGGATTCGTTACACGAGATTCGGAATCTTGATGATCTTCTTCTGGATGGCGTACTGCACCAGTTGCGCTTTGTTGTGAATGTCGAGCTTGCGCATCAGGTTGAACTTGTGCGCTTCGACGGTCTTCACGCTGAGGTTCAGGTCGCAGGCGATTTCCTTCACCGAATTGCCCTCGGCCAGCATCTTGAGCACTTCCCGCTCGCGAGTAGTCAGGGTGGCGAAACGCGGCAGACGGTTGGCCGACTTGATGCGGCTGCGGAAATCGTCCACCAGTTGCGAGAGCATGCGGGGGCTCAGATAGCTGCCGCCCCGGCAGATGTCGCGGACGGCCGCCACCAGTTGCTGGCTGGGGCTGTCCTTCAGAACATAGCCGCTGGCGCCGACTTCCATGCCTTCGACCAGATAATCCTCGTCGTCGTACATGGTCAGGAACAGCACCTTGGTTTCGGGACGATTTTTCTTGATTTGGCGGGTGGCTTCGAAGCTGCTGAGACCGGGCATTCCGATGTCCATCAGGACCACGTCGGGACGCACTTCATTGGCTTTATCCACGGCGTCGCCGCCGTTGGATGCTTCCCCCACCACTTCCATGTCCGCTTCCGTCGAGATCAACGTGCGGATGCCCTGGCGGAACAGCGTATGATCGTCCGCCAGCATGATACGAATCTTGGCCATAAGTTTAGACCTTTGCCTTACGTAATCCTTCCTACAAGAGCCGTTACTTGGCTATCGGCAGTTCGATGGAAATCTTTGTACCTCTCTTCGCCCCTTCCGTACGACTTTCTACGTGGAATTCGCCGCCCAGCAGGGCTACCCGCTCCCGCATTCCGGATAAGCCGAAGGATTCACGCTTAGCTAAAGCCTCGTCGATGTGGAAACCGACGCCGTTATCGTCCACCACCAGCTTCAGTCTTCCATCGGCCGACACCAGGGAAATATTTACGCGGGTGGCCTGGGAGTGCTTGCCAATGTTGTTAAAGCATTCCTGCATCAGGCGATAGGCGATCACTTCGATCTGCTGCGGCAGCGCCCCCATCTTGGCCAGGTGCAGCTTCACTTCGCAGGTCTCATGGAGCCTCTGGAAGCGGTTCACCAGTTGCCGGAGCGCGGCTCCCAGACCCAGTTGCTCGAGCACGGCCGGGCTTAAGGCGGCAATCAGGCGGCGCATTTCGAGAATCGTTCGCTCGGTAAGGTCCCGGGCTTCGCGCAGCTTCGTCTTCCATTCGCCTTCGCCGTCGGGCAGCTCCTGCTCGAGCAGCTCCATTTGCAGCCGGATGCACAGCAGGCTTTGGCCGGCCTCGTCGTGCAGCTCGCGGCTGATGCGGCGGCGCTCGATTTCCTCCACGTGGAGCATGTGCTCGGCCAGGCGGCGAACCTGTTCCTCGCGCTGGGCCAGATCTTCCACCAGGCGGGCTTTTTCGGCGGCCATCAGGCAGCGCTCGGCGGCGGCGGCCAGCAGCTCCTGCTCGCGCGGCAGCCACTCGTAGGGCTTGGCGAAGCCGAACTGCATCACGCCCGCGGTGCGGCCGTCGGCGGCCAGCGGAATCGACCAGCACGAAGGGAACCGTGTGTGCCAGCTTTCCTCCAGCAGAACATCCGCGGAGCGAGGATCGCCGTTTAAATAGCGCTGCTTGGAGAGTTTCTTGACCAGTCCGGGACGATTGGGGACCGAGAGCGACTGGGGATCGGGACAACCCGCCCGCAGCACCCACTGGGTGGAATCCTCGTTGAGCATGTACAGGCGGCCGGCGTCGGCCTTGCAGACATGCACCAGGGTTTCGAGGAACCGCCGCAGCAGCTCTTCCAGATTGCGCGATTCTAGCTCGACGCGAAACAGCTCGTAAAACGCCTGTGTTTCGGCCTCGCGGACCTGGTAGTAGGCGTTGTTCAGCGTCAGAATGACGCAGAAATGGAGCTGATCGCGAACCCACTGAAAATTGGCGTGCTCGTCGGGAATCAGACCTTCGAGCGCGGGCGCCAGCAGGCGATCGTACTCCTGCAGCGCTTCCAGGATCGCGCTGGGCGGCAGATTCAGCTTAGCCAGCCGGCGGCCGTTGTACTCCACCTGTTCGATGAACTTGAGAGCGGGGAGATCGTGCGCCAGAACTCGCGAGGCTGCCCCGGGAGTGATGGCCGCGAGTGCAGTGCGCTGCTGCGGCTCGAACCCCATTTCCCGCAGGCGAGCCAGAAAGCGGCGGTCGATCTTATCCGCCTGAGGCTCCAGAAAACGCGCCAGAGCTTGAAGATGAAAGCGAAGCTGGTCGCTTAATACATCCGCGGCATCGGCGAGCTCGGGCGAAACCTGTGCAGTCTGCACGAGGGTAAATCGGCAGACTAGGGTCTTCTCATTAGTACCGTGCCTGCGATGGAAAGCTACACTGAAAGTGATGGAGGCCGTGTATGCCGAAGACAGCAGTTGGATTATTCGAGAAACCTGCCGTCGTGGACGATGTTGTCCGCGAGATTGAGGCCCTAGGTTTTCCCCGACAAGAGGTTCGCACCCTGGAAGAGCCGTTGACCTTTGACGTCACCGGCGTGATGAGCTTCCCGCGCCTGGATTTCGAGGTCGACCTGAAGCGGGAGCTGGTCAGGATCGGAGCGACCCGGGCGGAGGCAGACGCCTACGTCGAAGGGCTGCGGCGCGGAGGGGCTCTGGTTTTCGCGACCGGTGCGGACGATAAGGTGGATGCCGCCGCGGGCGTCATGAACCGGCGCGGCGCAGTGGAGATCGAAGAGACCAGTGGTCCGGAACCGGGGTTGCCCCACGTGGTCCACGAGAACATGACTCCGATCCAAAATAATCCGGTCATGGCCGGACGAGTCCGCCAGCCGGGCGGCGGCGCCTGCCTGTTCGTCTGGTAACCGGGCTGATCCCTATTTCGATTTCCTGGCTGGCGAGCCGGCGATCAGCTGATCGAGCTCGGCCAGGAACCCCAGACCCTCGGTGGCCGACTGGACCCAATCTTTCACGATCAACCCATTGCGGTTGATGGCAAACAGATGGGGCGTGTCAAAGGTCGGTTTCTGCGGGGTGGCCTTGAAGTAGGAAATGGCCACCTGGCTCGAATCGAACAGAATGGGCGTGGTGATCTTCGTTTCGGCGACATACTTGGCCACGGTCGCCTGGGTCTCCGGCGGAGCGATGACGATGGAGAGAATCCCCACCTTGCGGCCGTACTTCTTCTTCACCCCTTCGAGCTTGATGGAGAGCTCCTTGCACTTGGGACAGTTGGTCTCCATGAAGTCCAGCAGAAGCAAGCTTCCCCGGTAGTCCAGGATATCGTGCTGCCGCAGGTTCGAATCCGGCAGCGAAAAGCTGGGTGCGCGGCGATTGGTGAGTTCTTGCCCAGAAAGCGAAAGCATGGAGACTGCCAGGCCGGCTGCTACGAATAGCGTGAGACGGGCGAATCGCATAAACCTCACGCTAGCATGCCTGCGCTAGTTTTCGCAGCGATTCCTCATAGGGCGGGCGGGCCACGCCGCGCTCGCACACGATGGCCGTCACATAGCGCGCGGGCGTCACGTCGAAGGCCGGGTTCTGGACGCCGATCGCCTCCGGCGCCACCGGCACTCCAAAGACGTGCGTGACCTCGTCGGGCGAGCGTTGCTCGATGGGGATCAGATCGCCCGAGGCCAGCGTCAGATCGAAGGTCGAGACTGGCGCGGCGACATAGAAGGGAATCCCGTTCTCCTTGGCGAGCACGGCGACGGAATAGGTCCCGATCTTATTGGCCACGTCGCCATTGGCGGCGATCCGGTCGGCGCCCACCACCACGCAGCCAATTCTGCCGGAGTGTAAAAAGTGTCCCGCCATGTTGTCGGTGATGACGGTGGTGGCGATCCCGTCCTGCTGCAATTCCCAGGCGGTGAGGCGCGCGCCCTGGAGAAACGGACGCGTTTCGTCGGCAAAGACGTCGATCTTCTTGCCGGCGCCGACCGCGGCGCGGATCACGCCCAGCGCCGTGCCGTATCCGGCCGTGGCGAGCGCGCCCGCGTTGCAGTGCGTCAATACGGTCTTGCCGTCGGGAACCAAAGGCTCGCCGTGGCGGCCGATGGCCTGGCAGATGGCGATGTCTTCCAGCCTGATTTGTTTGGCTTCCTCGATCATGCGCTGGACGACTTCACGCCTTGGTGCGCCTTCGAGCGAAGCGTAGAGGCGCGTCATACGAGTGATGCCCCAGAACAGGTTGACGGCCGTGGGCCGCGTCGCCGCAAGTGTTTTGCAGACGGTCTCGAAGTCGGCGCCTTCCTGGACGCCCAGGGCGACCCCCATCGCGGCCGCGACACCGATGGCCGGGGCGCCGCGGATCACCATGGTCTTGATGGCGTCGGCGACTTCAAGATACGTGCGGCAGGTGACGAACTTCTGCTCGCGCGGCAGGCGGGTCTGATCGATCATGACCACGCCCGCATCGGTCCACTGGATGGTTTCTACCATGAACTATCTATTTTGCATGGTTCGGGAAGCGGCCTGCCGGTTTCCGGGCATATACTGTCTCTGATGAAACTCAAGACGGCGCTTCTTCTGACCGTGACCCTGGCGACTGCCGCGTTCGCCGACGACGGCGGCAGCCTGCTGCGGCTCGATCACTACGTTCAGGTTCACTCCACCGTGCCGGCCATCGCCGGGCAGTTCACCGAGATCTACGTGCGCGAGGTGGTGGAGCCTGGAACCGTTCTGCGGGGCGGGCCGGCGGCGGACCGGGTGGCGCTGTTCATCCACGGGGCGGGAACACCGGCGGAAGTGGCCTTCGACGTTCCTTTCGAGGACTACAGTTGGATGGCCTACCTGGCGCACGCCGGCTTCGACGTGTTCTCGATGGACATGACCGGCTATGGCCGATCCACGCGACCCGGCAGCGATGAACGATCCGTGCAATCTCTCACAAGCGCAGCAGGCGCTGTACATTCCCTCGCTGATTTCCGCGCCGTGCACAGCCAGCTATCCGCACCAGATGACCACGCTCGCTTCAGACTGGCACGACATCGACGCGGTGGTCGATCACGTGCGCGCGCTACGTCATGTGGACAAGCTGAGCCTGCTGTCCTGGTCGCTGGGCGGACCGCGTGCAGCGGGCTACGCGGCGCAGCATGCGGATAAAGTGGCGAAGCTGGTGTTGCTGGCTCCCGCGTACAATCGTGCCGCGAAAGCGGAGCAGCCGGCGCAGGTGCCCGCCAACGGCGCGGCCTTCAATACGCAGTCGCGGGCGGATTTCATCGCCAACTGGGATCGCCAGGTGGGCTGTCCCGGGCAATACGAGGCGGGCGCGCGCGATTCGGTGTGGTCCGAGATGCTCGCTTCCGATCCGGTGGGAGCGACCTGGGGCAGCGGCGTGCGGCGCGCTCCGCAGGTGACCACCTGGGGATGGACCACCGCGGTGGTGGCGAAAACCCAGATCCCCACGCTCATGGTCTCCGGCGCGCACGACAAACAGGTCAATCCCGACCGCGTGCGCGAGCTTTACAGCGACCTGGGCTCGTCCAGGAAGGTGTTCGTCGACCTCGCGTGTTCCTCGCACAACGCCATGTGGGAGAAGAACCATCTGCTGTTGTTCGACGCATCGCTCGAATGGCTCATGAAAGGCACAGTGCAGGGCCACCAGGATGGCATGCTGCGCCTGGGCTATTGATACTGGCGCCCCCCTCAGTGCCAGGGTGCTTTCACCCGATGGTTGCGCGAGAGAACGCAATGCCAGCGGCCGCCGAGAGCGGCTAACCGCAAATCCACCAATCCGCGCAACGCCGCCGGTTTGGCCACGCTCGTGCACTTTGGAAATCGGAAAGGAAAGGACATTTATCATGAGGATCACTTTCCTGAATTTGTTCGCCATAGGCGCGGGTCTAATCCTAACTTCCGTACCGGCGTTTCCGCACCATTCGTTCGCCGCCGAATACGACGGGACCAAACCCATCACGCTTACGGGAACGGTCACGAAGGTCGAGTGGATGAACCCGCATGCCCGGTTCTACCTCGATGTGAAAAACGACAAAGGCGCCGTCGCGAATTGGGAATTCGAACTCGGCAGCCCCAACGGGCTCATGCGGGAGGGGTGGACGCGGAACTCCCTGAAGATCGGGGACGTGGTTACGGTCACTGGCTCGCTGGCGAAAGACGGTTCCAGGCTGGCGAACGCCCGTAAGCGTCACCTTAGCGGACGGTACGCAAGTGCTGGGGGCCTCGTCTCAAGGCAACGTGGCCAAGTAATTTCGAGACTCGGCAAAGAGATAGAGGAATCGCCGGCGGGTCTTCCTGCCGGCGATCTCATGGCGGGGGGCGGCGGCGGCCCATCAAACGCGATAGAATCTTTGCCATGACGGACGATCAGAACAATCAACCGAAGAACGATACGGAGTCCGGCGAGATCGGGCGTCGCGATTTTGTGGGTCTATCCGTGGCCGCGGGCCTTGCCGCCACGGGGGAGTCGGCTGCGGCAGCCGGCATGGACGTCGTCGAGACCGACGTGGAGATCAAGACTCCCGACGGGACTTGCGACGCGGCGTTTATTCATCCGAAGAGCGGTTCGCATCCCGGAGTGCTGCTGTGGCCCGATGCCTTCGGTTTGCGCCCCTGGACGCGCGAAATGGGCAGACGTCTGGCGGCGGAGGGATATTCCGTCCTGGTGCCCAACCCGTTTTATCGAGTCTCCAAGGCTCCGTTCACGGATGCGTCCACCTTCAACTTTCAGAATCCGGCCGACCGGGCGAAGCTCAACCCGCTGATGGCTTCGGTGAATGCCGATGGCGCCGCGGAGAAGGATGCCGTCGCTTACATTGGGTTCCTGGATGCACAAAAGCAAGTGAACAAGTCCAAAAAGATCGGCACGCAGGGCTACTGCATGGGCGGGCCGCTGATCATGAAAACCGCCGCCACGGTGCCCAATCGCGTAGGCGCCGCTGCGTCGTTCCACGGCGGCGGCCTGGTGACCAACAATCCCAACAGCCCGCATCTGCTCGCGCCGAAGATCAAGGCGCGGATGTATATCGGGATCGCCACCAGCGACGACATGCAGCAGCCGGATGCCAAGGACAAGCTTCGGGAAGCGTTCGCGGCGGCGAAAGTCCGCGCCGAGATCGAAGTTTATCCGGGAACCCAGCACGGCTGGTGCATGAAGGACATGCCCAAGCAGGCCAACGGCATGCCGATCTACAACCAGGCGGATGCCGAGCGCGCCTGGAGCAAACTCCTGGCCTTGTACAAAGCGGCGATCGCGTAAGCCGCTTCCCGTGCAATCGGTGACGTGCGCGCGGTGATATCCTCCGGATGGGGAATGTGACGTTGAAGCGCGCATGTTTGCTTGTGGCGGGCGGGGCGATGTTCGTCGCCACTCTGGCCGCGTTCCAGATGCCGTGGCGCCTCTACCGAAGCATGGAGGCATACGACGACATCCCTCTTCCGCCGGATTCCCAAGTCCCTGCGGAATGGATTTTCGCGCGGCTGATGTATCCGCAGAGTCCCTATTCCCATGTTGGCGGCTTTGGATTCCGCCGCGGCAATCGGGATTGGCGCCAGGGCGGGACCAGTTGGACCCAGGATTATCCGCGGGCGGACCGGCACTTCGCCACGGCGCTGCGGAGGCTGACCCGGATCGACGTGCGGTCCCTGGAACAGCCCGTGAACCTGGACGACGGCGATGACGTTTACAACTGGCCCTGGCTGGCCGCGGGCGAGATGGGCGACTGGCTTCTGACTCCGGACCAGGCGGCCAAGCTGCGCGACTTTCTGCTGCGCGGCGGCTTCCTGTACCTGGACGACTTCTGGGGACCGGAGGAGTGGGACAGCTTCGAAGTGAGCATGAAAGCTGTCTTCCCAGACCGCCCCATCGTCGAAATCGACAGCGCCGACCCGATCTTCCATTCGGTTTTCAATCTGGACGACCGGTATCAGATCTTAGGGCAATGGGCGTTGAACGGCCGCGGACGCATGTACAACCAGCGCGTGGCCGGCACGGTCGCGCAGTGGAAAGGCATCTACGACGACAAGCAGCGGCTGGTGGTCGCGATGAGCTTCAATTCGGATGTGGGCGATTCCTGGGAATTCGCGGACGATCCGCGCTACCCCGACAAGTACTCCGAGCTGGGGATCCGCATCGGCGTCAATTACGTCACCTACTCGCTGACGCACTGAGGCGTTCCCCGTCAGACTACAGCCGGGTTGCCTCGCCAAAGGCCGTCTTGGCCTGGCCGTAGGCCCAATCGAGCCACGGGAGAAGCGCCTGGAGGTCGGAATTCTCGACCGTCGCGCCGCCCCAGATCCGCAGCCCCACGGGCGCATCGCGATACGCCCCGATGTCATAGGCGGCGCGTTCCTTGTCGAGGGTCGACACGATGGACTTGGCGTGCATGCTCTGCTCGTCGGCGGAGAGCGCGGTGAAGGCGGGGTCCTTGATCTTGAGACAGATGGAGGTGCTCGAGCGGCTGGGCTGGTCTTCGGCCAGGAATGCGGCCCAGGACGACTGCGCGACCCATTCCTCGATGGACTCCAGGTTGGCCTGGGACCGCGCGATCAGCGCCGGCAAGCCGCCGATGGATTCGGCCCACTTCAAGCCGTCCAGCGCATCTTCCACGCACAGCATGGAGGGCGTGTTGATGGTCTCGCCCTGGAAGATTCCGCCGATCAGTTTGCCGGCCTTGGCCAGTTGAAAGATCTTCGGCAAGGGGCGGCCCGGAGCGAACGTCTCCAGGCGTTGGACCGCGCGTGGGCTCAGTGCGATCATTCCGTGCCCGGCTTCGCCTCCCAGCACCTTTTGCCAGGACCAGGTGACCACGTCCAGCTTGTCCCACGGAACGTCCATCGCGAAGACCGCCGAGGTGGCGTCGCAGATCGAGAGTCCCGCCCGGTTGGCGGCGATCCAGTCGCCATCGGGAACCCGCACGCCGGAGGTGGTTCCGTTCCAGGTGAAGACCACGTCGCGGGCCCAGTCCACTTGCTGGAGATCGGGAAGCTTGCCGTAATCGGCCTTGAAGATGCGGAGGTCTTTCAGCTGGAGCTGGTTTTTGCAGTCGTTGGCCCAGCCGCTGCTGAAGCTCTCCCAAGCCAGGACGTCGACGCCCCGTTCTCCGAGGAGCGACCAGAGAGCCATTTCGAGCGCGCCGGTGTCGGAGGCGGGAACAATGCCGAGTACGTATCCGGCGGGAATGCCCAATAGCTTCTTACTGCGTTCGATGACTTCCGCCAGCTTGCTCTTGCCGACTTTGGCGCGGTGCGACCGGCCGAGGGCCGCGTCCTTGAGCACGTCGAGGCTCCAGCCCGGGCGTTTGGCGCAGGGTCCGGAGGAGAAACAGGGATTCTTAGGAGTTTGCGTAGGTTTCATTTCGTGGAGAAGGGAGGCCGTCGATTCCAGCTTATCGAAGATCCCTACGAAGCCGTTTCCCGGAAGGACGGCGTGGCTTGGTCCGCGTCGTGGATCTGCTGGAATTCGGCGACTTCCGCGCGGCTGCCGATGATGAGCGGCGTGCGCTCGTGAATGGCCCGGGGCTCGATGTCCATAATTCTGGTTGTGCCGGAGATGGCTTGGCCGCCGGCCTGTTCGGCGATGAAGGCCAGGGGATTGGCTTCGTAGAGCAGCCGCAATTTGCCCCCGGGATTCTTCTTGGTCGGGGGATAGAGAAACACGCCGCCCCTGAGGAGCGTGCGGTGGAAGTCCGCCACCAACGAGCCGATGTAGCGCGATCCGTATCCCTGCGAACGCAGGCGGCCCAGGTAGGTTCGGTAGGTTTCCGGAAAGCTGTCGGCGTTGGCCTCGTTCACCGAGTAGGTATTGCCCCGTTCCGGCATCTTCATGTTGGCGAAGCTGAGCACGAAGGCGCCGATTTCAGGCTCGAGCGTGAAGCCGTAGACGCCATTCCCGGCGGTATAGACAAAGATGGTGGAGGATCCGTAGACCACGTAGCCGGCGGCGACCTGTTTCCATCCGGACTGCAGCACGGCGGCTTCCCCGTGCGCGCCCTCGGGACGGCGCAGGATGGAGAAGATGGTGCCGACGCTGACGTTGACATCGATGTTCGACGAGCCGTCCAGCGGATCGAAGACCACGATGTACTTGCCGCCCGCGGAGCGGTCGATCGTAACGGGCTGCTCGTTTTCTTCCGAGACCAGGAAGGCGACGCTTTCGCGCGTCCCCAGGCAATGCAGGACGGCCTGATTGGCGTAGACGTCGAGTTTCTGCTGGGTCTCGCCCTGGACGTTGGTGGCGCCGGCGGAGCCCAGAATGTCCACCAGGCCGGCCCGGCGGATCTTGGCCTGGATCATTTTGGTGGCGAGCGTCATGCCGGAGAGCAGCGAGGAGAAGTTGCCGCGCGCGGCGGGGAACTGATCTTCCTGCTGTTGCAGGATGTGTTGTTGAACGGTAACCAGCATGCGTTTGGGTCGATAGAGAGTATAACGCGGCGCACAAGGATCGGTGGGGCGGTTTATGGACGCCGGCATTGTTCCGGCCGAACACGAGATAGAATAAACGGAGCATTCGCGCGTTTTCCGCTGCCGGAACAACGTAACAGGAGAGGTGATGAAGATGAATCGCAAACACAGGTACGGACCGGGGCTGATGGTGACGCTGATGCTTCTGGGGATTTACGGACGGGTATCCGCTCAGACGCCGGCTACCACTGTGGCGGAGTTCACCGCGGGCCAGTCCGCCGAAGGCAAGACCGCGTATGACCGCGCCTGCCTGCAATGCCACGGCAGCTACCTCGACAACGGCCAGTTCGCTCCTCCGCTGCGAGGCACCGCGTTCAGCAAGAAATGGGGCGGCCAACCGGTCGAAGAGCTGTTCACGTATGTCAGCACGAAGATGCCGCCGGACGCTCCCGGCTCGCTGAACGCCCGCGCGTATGCCGCGATCGCCGCTTATATCCTGCAATCGAACGGCCTGCCGCCCGGCGTGCGCGAGCTGCCTTCGACCGCTGCGGCTCTCGCCACGCTGCGCATTCCCGGCACGGCGGATCGCCGCGCTATTGCGGGCGGAGGACTCACTCCCGGCATTGCGCTTCCCAACCAGCCCCCTCCGAACACGCTGCTGGACCGCATCACGCCCGTTACCGATGCGTTGCTCGCCAAGCCTCCCGCCGGCGAATGGCTGACGTGGAGACGCACCTACGAAAGCCAGGGCTACAGCCCGCTCAAACAAATCGACCGGACCAATGTAAAAAATCTCCGCCTGGCATGGAGCTGGTCGCTGCCGCCGGGTCCGAATACGGCCACGCCGCTGGTGCATGACGGCGTGATGTTCGTCCAGGGCTACGGCGACATCGTGGAGGCGCTCGACGCGGCCACCGGCGACCTGCTGTGGCACTTCCAGCGGCCTTTGCCCGAGGGGGCGCGCCCGGCGGTCAAGAAAGACATCGCCATCTACGGCGACAAAATCTATGCCGCTACTTCGGACGTACATCTGCTGGCTCTGGATGTGAAGACCGGTAAGCTCATCTGGGACAAAACGCTGGGAGATTCAAAAAAAGGAATGCAGTTGACCGGCGGACCCCTGGTAGCCAAAGGAAAAGTTATGATCGGCACGGGCGGCCAGCAGCCGGGGGGCAACTTCATCATTGCGCTCGATGCCGAAACCGGGGCGGAAGCCTGGCGCTTCCGGACCATCCCCCTGCCCAATGAGCCGGGCGGCAATTCCTGGAACGGCCTCCCGACGGAAAAGCGAAGCGGAGCGTCCTCGTGGGTCGCCGGCAGCTACGATCCGGATCTGAACCTCGCCTATTTCGGCGTCGCGCAGACTTACGATACCGGCCCGCTGCGCATCGCGTCCAAGGAACCCGGCATCACGAACGATGCGCTGTACACGGATTCCACGCTGGCGATCAATCCCGACACCGGCAAACTGGTCTGGCATTTTCAGCACGTCCGTAACGATCAGTTTGATTACGACTGGGTGTTCGAGCGCACTCTGGTGAAGCTGCCTGTGAACGGCCAAACCAAGACGCTATCGGTGACCGCTGGCAAGATCGCCATCTACGATGCCGTCGAAGCGGACACCGGGAAGTATGCGTTCTCCGTGGATATGGGGTTGCAGAATGTCATCACTGCGATCGATCCGAAGACGGGCGACAAGACCTTCAATCCGGCTCTGCTCCCGGGCGACGGCGAGGCGAAAATCGTGTGCCCGCACGCGGGCGGCGCGCGGAGCTGGATTCCTTCGGCTTACAATCCCGAAACGAAAACACTGTACTCGCCGCTGGTCGAATCCTGCATGGATCTCACCCCGGTGCCCAAGGGCGAGCGAGGATTCCTCACCACCGGTGTTCGTCCCAGCCTGCGTCCTCGGCTGGACAGCGACGGCAAATATGGGCGCGTGCAGGCGACCAATCTTGAAACTCGCAAGACCACTTGGATCGCGCGCCAGCGCGCTCCCGAGACTTCGGGGATTCTCGCGACCGCGGGCGGCCTGGTGTTCAGCGGGTCGATCGACCGCTGGTTCAGCGCGCGCAACGACAGCACGGGTGCGGAACTGTGGCGTGTCCGCCTGAACGACGTTCCGGGCTCGGCGCCGATTAGCTTCGCGGTGAACGGGAAGCAATACATTGCGCTGACCGTGGGCAACGGCAGCGCGCACGCAACCACCTGGCCATCGCTCACTCCCGAAATTGAGAATCCGCCCGGCCGCGGCGGAACGGTGTGGGTGTTCGAACTTCCCTAGCGTTGAGAAACCTGGTGGGCCCTGATGGACTCGAACCATCGACCAACGGATTATGAGTCCGCTGCTCTAACCGACTGAGCTAAGGGCCCGTAACTGTAGTGTCGATCAGTGGCTGGTGAAGTGGCAAGCGCTAGGTTCGGGCCTTCCGCGCTGGTCCTTCAGAGCCATCCGAGCCTGTCCGGAATGATTCCATCCGTCTAGTGGGTGACGGGGCCTGGGCCATGCCCGAGTTCAACTAACTGGTAGTACATCTTGTAACTACCGGAGGTCAGCACGCGATAGTCCGCAGTTTTGAATTCGACCGCTTCCCTCGTCAGTGCCGCCAAACCTTGAGAAACTTCCTCTCTCGATTCGCCCAGGAGACCGAGATATCGCAATTGCGGGTCGTGGAGTAGTTGTAATTGCAATTCACCCAAATGAGGCAGCCCGGGACCCTCGGGCGGATTTGCGTTGATTTTAGAGTAGCCCCACAAGAACGTCGACTGAATGGAGTTGATCGAGTTTCCGACCCGGTTGTTATACCAGAACCGAATCGCGCCGGGATGGTCGGCCACTTTCGGGACCGTGCGCATGAACTGCAATGCCACGCGATAGACGTCCATTTCCACGTTCGTTCCAGCGGGACCGGAGCGCATAAGGCCGCTGAAATTTTCGAGTCCGGCGGTGAAGGAGCCGCTCAGCGCTATCAGGGCGAGCCAAGGCAGAGTGCTCCGGGCAGGGGGCAGCTTCCACTCTCGAGTCGCGAGGAACACCACGACGGCGGTCACCCCGCCAAGGACCAGCCAGTGCGATACAGTCAGGAGCGGCAGGGTCCAGCCGCCCCAGATCGCGAGTATCCATTGGGCGAGCAAAGCTCCTAGTCCCAGCCCGATGAATGCCGGCGCGCCCCGCCCGGTACGCTCCCATAGTTCTTGCCAGAGAAAAGCGAGCATTAAGAACACAGCGGGCATGAGATAGGAAAAGTAATAGAACAGTTGCAATACGTCACTGCCGAGAAGAAACTGCTCGACATAGTAAAACGCTGTGCCAGCAAGACCGAAACTCACAACGATCAAGCTTGTAAGCGAGGCCCGCCTCCATTTGGCGACCAAAATACAACAGACGACCAGAAAAACGGGGATCAGAACGTGAATTTGCCCCGCGATCCACGCCATGCCCGCTATCCGCCACCGCTCAGCTCCGCCTCTTGCCAGACTGGACACCATATCCAGCGTCGGGTAAAAGATATTGATTGGCCTGCCGAACGCGTGCCAATAATACACACATCCCAACACGCAAACAATCAAGCCACCCAGGGCCACTCCGGCGACGCGCTTCACTAACTCCTTCAGCGGCCGCCGGTACAATAGAGAGAACAAGAGCCATAGCCCGCCAAAGATGCCGACCAGAGCGACCTCGAAGAAATTGCTGTTCACGGCCATGGCTGCGAAGGCCCCGGCCAGCGGATCCCGCCAAAGCGACGGCCGTTCCCGCAGCAGAAACAGGCATATCGCCGCGAACAGAAATGGAACTCCGGCAGCGTCGGGATAGTCCCAGAGCAGGGCGCGCGCGAAATACGGGCTCGTGAAGAGTCCGGCAACCGTCAAGATAGCAACCGGCTGGCTGAAGTGGTGTTTCACCGTGTAGTACAGGGGAATCCCGGCGATCAGCGCCAGCACGTAGCGAAACGTAAAATACCCGCCTTCGGGGCCGAACAATCCTGAAAACCACTGAGCGGGAACGATCATCCCGAACCTGACGCTGTAATACGTCAATCCATACCGGGCTAATAAATCTTTGAAATTGTGTATATACCCCGTATACACGTATGGGTCAAGAAAACCATTCTGATTAATGGGAACGAACCTCATCGCGTAAAAGGCGACTAAAGGCAGGAGCAGCAAAGCGCCGAGTTCCCTGGCAAACGAAGGAGTGAAGTGCCAGGCTGGCATGGCCTGCGCGGCCATCACGGGCTCGGATTCGATGAGCGCACTCGCCACCGTTTCGTTTGGTGCGCGCTTGGCCGGTTTGTAGTGCGTCCGTCGTTTATTCTTCGCCAACCAGAAACCTCAATGCTCGCGAGAGCGAAATCTTCCCGATTGTACCGTAGAAGCCCGGCGGATTCGAGCACAGAACGTGGCTATTTGCGGATAATATACGCCTGCTGTACGCCCATACCGCCACCGGAATATTCGCGCTCAATCTCATAAAACAGCTTGTTCACGGGACTGTTGTAGTCCCCAAACGGCAGCTGCTCTTTCTGGATGAGCTCCCGGAGCACGCGCGAGCCCAAGTAGTAGACCGATGAGAAATCCTCGACCTGGAAGGAAAGCCCTCGCTCGCGGAGCCAAGCCTCCAGCCGCGCCTGCTTCAGGTAGCGGTTGAAATCATGTTCCACCAGGGGCGGGAGCTTGAACAGCAGGCGCAGGCTATTGAGGAGGCAGAGCGGCTCCCAAAACCCCTCCGACAGTATCACGATGCCGCCCGGCTTTACCACGCGGAGGCACTGCTCGATTCCTTGTAGCTGCTCATCCCAGGTGGGCAGATTGATGAGCACACGGGTGGTGTATGCCACGTCGAAACTGCCTGCCGAGAAGGGCAGATCGAGCACGGAATGAACAGCGAACGTCACCCGGTCATTGCCCAGGTTCTTCTGCTGTTTCACACGCTCAGCCTGCGCAATCATCGCCTCAGCATAATCAACACCCGTGAAAATGGCGCCGGGGTGAAGCTCCAGTTGGCGAAAGGTGGAGAAGCCGTTGGCGCAGCCCACGTCCAACACGTGCTGACCTGGCTGGATGAAGCGGCCAATCGTCTCAATTTCCAGCTCGATGGCGAAAAGGTCTCCCCACGAAGCATGGTGCGAGGTCTCGTGGCTCAGGCCCTGGTTCTCCCAGAAACGTTTAATGAAGTCCATCGCGTTTGTTCTATCGTGACACCCTTACGCTACGCGCGGCGCGCGATCGCCAGCAACGACGATCCGAGCGGTATCCGGATGCGCCTCCGAATGAGAGGCAGTTCCCAAGATAATAGCAGCAGCAGGATCCGGTTCAACCCCGGGACCACGCGGAAATCCGTCAGGGACTGTTCCTCCGCGGTCTTAGATCCGCGCAGCCATCCAGAGAGGCGGCGGCTGATCCATAGTGCGGGATACAGCACCATCATGAACTCTGTCATGAACTCCACCCGAAAACCGCAATCCTGTAAAGTCTCCTCCAGCTTCTTTGGGGAATAGCGGCGATAGTGGCCACTGGCCTCGTCGAAATAGCTCCACAGGGCCATATGGCCCGGAACGGTGAGCAGCAGGAATCCGTCGTCGGACAGTAAGCGATGAAAATCCCGAAGGGCCTGGCGATCCTCATACAGGTGCTCGATCACGTCAAATGCGCCGATGATCTCAAATCGACATTGGAATGGAGAGGCGTGGACATCGCCGCGAACCAAGAGGGCGTCTGAGCGTCGTCTGGCGAGCCGCAGACCTTCCTCGAACAGGTCGATTCCGACGACGGCCCCGCGACGGATCCCAGCGCTCAGGAAACGAAGCACATTCCCGTTGCCGCATCCTGCCTCCAACACCCGGAATCCCGGCGGCAAGGGTCCCGCCAGGTCCTGGACGAGGCGAGCCAACAAACGGTTGCGGAACCGAAACCAGAAGTGGCGGTCTTCAATTCGGGCCAACTGCTCAAAGAACTGCGGACTGTAACCGTCTCTCGCGTCGGGGGTATTCGGCATTTCTTGAGTTCAGCAGCGGAATGCGCGGATGGTTTCGATCACTTCGGCTTGCTGATCTTGGGAGAGGTCGTTATAAAACGGAAGCCGTAAGAGCCGGCCGGAGACGCTCTCCGTAACTGGACAGGCCCGGGGGCGTCCCCCGAAACGCATCCCCATCTCGGAAAGGTGCAGCGGTACGTAGTGGAAAACCGCGAGAATGCCCCGGGCTTTGAGGTGTTCGATCAGCCGGGTGCGAGCTTCGGGCGAAGGCATGAGCAGATAAAACATGTGATAGGACTGCTCGACGTACGGCGGAATGTGCGGGAGTGAGACGCCGGAGTCGCGCGCCCACTCGCTCAGTCCTTCTGCGTATGTCCCCCAGATCCGATGGCGGGTGCTGCGAATCTGTTCATACTTTTCGAGCTGCGCCAATAAGAACGCGGCTAACAGGTCGGAGGGCAGGAAACTGGAGCCCACGTCTACCCAGGTGTACTTGTCCACTTCACCGCGATAGAAACGGCTGCGGTTGGTGCCCTTCTCGCGGATGATTTCGGCGCGATCGACATAGACCGGATCGTTGATGATGAGGGCGCCGCCTTCGCCGCAAATCACATTCTTAGTTTCGTGAAAGCTCTGCGTGGCGAGCTGTCCAAACGTGCCGAGATACTTCCCTTTGTAACGGGCAAACAGTCCGTGCGCGTTGTCTTCCACGACTGTCACCCCACGGCGTGCGGCCAACGGAATAATGACGTCCATCTCACAACCCACGCCGGCGTAGTGGACCGGCACGATTGCCTTGGTCCGGGGTGTCATGCAAGCTTCCAGACGCGCTTCATCCAGGTTCAGCGTGTCGGGCCGGACGTCGATGAAAACCGGTTTGGCGCCTCGGAGCACGAAGGCATTCACCGTGGAGACGAACGTGAAAGAAGGAACGATAACCTCGTCGCCGGGCCGGAGATCGAGGAGGAGAGCGGACATTTCCAGTGCATGCGTACAGGAGGTGGTCAGAAGGGCGCGATGACAACCCAACTCTCGCTGCAACACGTCGTGGCAGCGTGACGTGTAGCAGCCGTCGCCGGCGCTGTGTCCGCGCCGGATCGCATCGGCGATGTAGGTCAGCTCGTTGCCCGCCAGTCCCGGCTTATTGAAGGGAATGCGATATTCAGTCATGGAAGCCGCGTGGGCGTGGATCGCAGAAGAACGTCAATGCTATCCTGCATCCGGTTTCTCCTCATCGGTGGTGGAATCGACGGCGAAGCTGGGCCGGTCCATAGTGCGGGCATGGATGCGTGCGAGATACTCTCCCATGATTCCCAGGGCAAATAGCTGTACACCTGAAAAAATGGCGATCGCAGAGGCCAGGAACGGGAAACCCTGCACGGGCGAGCCGCGAATCAGATAGCTGCCTAGCACGTACAGGAACGTGGCGCCTCCCACGAGCGTGAACAGAAACCCCAAAAGACTGGCCACCTGAAGCGGCGCCGTGCCGAATCCAGTCAACATGTTCAGAGCGTGCGAGATCAGTTTGTAGAGACTATAGTTGCTCACGCCGATGGTGCGCGGATCGTTCTTTACTTGAACCGAAGTGAATCGGGCACCGCCCCAGGTCAGGAGCACGTCGATCGACACGAACGATCCGCGATATTCCGCAAAGGCATTGCGAAGGCGCGTCTGGAACACGCGGTACGCGCTGATATTGCGCGCCGTCGCGGCGCCCATGGATTTTTGCAAAACTAACTTGGTCACCTGAGATGCGGCATCGCGCAGAAACCCATGCGACTCTCGTCTTGGAGTGCCATAGACCACGTCGTAGCCTTCGTTGAACTTCGAGAGCAGGCGGGGGATCTCTTCGGGAGGGTTCTGAAGATCGTCGTCCATGGTCACGATGACCCCGCCGCGTGCCGCCCGGATGCCGCACAATAAGGCGTTGTGCTGGCCGTAGTTGCGCATGAGCCGGAAGCCGCGAATGAAGGGATATTGGCGAGTAAGCTCCTGAATTACGTTCCAGGTTCCATCGGGGCTCCCGTCCTCCACAAAAACAACTTCGAAAGGCACCCCCACGGCGGACATCGTCTGATGAATCCGCCCTATGAGATGGGGCAGGCTCTGCTCGCTGCGGTAGCAGGGGATCACAATCGATACGTCGGGCGGAGGCTTCATTCGGCGGCGGAATGCTGGTTCGCAGTCACCAGGATCTTAGCCAAAAGCTATGCTTTGTACCAAGGGTATCTGCCAGTTTACCTCACGGGGAAGAGTGTGCGGAAATTGGACGCCGGAATACCAGCCTATATAGCGTCTCAATCTTCCAAATAGCGCGACAAGGCGTCCGGCCGAAAGGCGTGCGCCAGAGCCGTCTCCCGGCTGATCCGGCCGCTGCGAACCATCTCGGCCAAAGACTGCTCCATGGTGATCATGCCTTCGGCGCGTCCCGTCGAAAGCGCGGTGTAGAGCTGGTGGTCATCGCCTTTGCGGATCAGATTGCGCACTCCCGTGCTCGCCGTGAGGACTTCGACCGCGGGATAGCGTGTGCCGCTTGTGGAAGGAACCAGTTGCTGCGCCACCACCGCCAGCAAGGCCAGCGATAGCTGCTGGCGGATTTGCGGCAGGTTGCTCGACGGGAACGAATCCAGAATGCGGGAAACAGCCTGCGACGTGTCGTTGGTGTGGAGCGTCGAGAGTACCAGGTGGCCCGTCTCGGCCGCGGTCAGCACCGTGGCGATCGTCTCCGGATCGCGCATTTCCCCCACCAGAATCACGTCCGGATTCTGCCGCAGAATACTGCGAAGCGAGCCGGCAAAATCCGGCGCATCCGCTCCGATCTCGATCTGCTCGATGACCGACTGGCGGTTCGCGTGCACGAACTCGATGGGATCTTCGATGGTCACCACATGGTCGCGGCGATGGGTGTTGATCAGGTCGATCAGCGCGGCCAGGGTGGAGCTTTTGCCGCAGCCGGTGGGTCCGGTGATCAGAACGAGCCCCTGGCGGGCATCCGCGAACTTTCGGAGGGTCGCAGGCAGGTGCAGCGATTCGAGCGTGGGGACCTTTTCGGGAAGCAGACGGATGCTGCCCGCGACGGAGCCGCGCTGGTGATGGATGTTCGCGCGAAATCGCCCGATGCCCTCGCGGCTGAAACACAGGTCGACCGACTTGGCGCGCTGCAGTTCCTGGCCCTGCGCCTGCGAAAGCAGAGGGAGGAGAAGATTGCGCGTGTCATCTGCTCCGAGCGGCGGACCGGAAGCGGGCGCGAGTTGTCCCGCGATCCGCAACGTCGCCGGAGCGCCGGCGATCAGCAGCAAGTCGGAAGCCGCCCGTCGCACGGCGAGCGTGAGCAGGCTGTCCAAAGAAGACAAGTCCGCAGGAAGGGTACGCCGGGCGTCGCGGGACCCGGGCGCAGCGCGGTTCAGCTCGGCTACGATCTGCTCCAGGTCGTCTTTGTATTCGGGCACGGTACCAGTATTTCAGCGCGCCGAGAAGTTCGCCAGGGCGTCGCCCGTCAGCCGGAACATGGTCCAGTCGTCGAGTGGAACCGCTCCGAGTTTTTTGTAGAAATTGATGGCGGGCTGATTCCAGTCGAGCACGCTCCACTCCATGCGGCCATAGTCCCGCTCGCGCGCGATCGCCGCCAGACGCTTGAGCAGCGCCAGACCGATCCCTTGGCGCCGCAGGTGGGGCTTCACGAACACGTCCTCCAGGTACAAACCCGGCTTGCCCAGGAAGGTCGAATAGTTCGTGAAGAACAGCGCGAAGCCGGCGCACTCGTCGCCCGCAAACGCCATCAGAACCTCCGCCGCGGGACGATCGCCAAACAGCGTGCGCCGCAGGCGCTCTTCCGTCGCTTCGAAAACGTGCAGGAGATGCTCATACTCGGCCAAGCCGCGAATCAGGTCGAGAATCGCCGGCACATCTTTTTCCGTTGCGGGTACGATCCTGAGGTCCGCCATCATCGAGCTATCTAAACCAGCCGGTAAATCCCGTAGACGGCGAAAGCCGCGATGCCAAACGTCCACAGGCGCGCCAGCCAGGGAGCATTCAAGACGACCGTGAAGAGCATCGCAAAGCCCAGCGGGGTGAGGGCATTAAAGTGGATGGCCTGGCTCCAGTGTCCCTTGGCGAGCGCGAAAAGGCCGCGCGTGAGCCCGCACAACGGGCAGTCCAGGCCGGTGAGCCAGTGGAATCCGCACAGACGCACGCTGGGGTCCGCCGGCGGCGTGAAGCACCACAACGCGGCAAAGATCGCCACAGCTGCCGCGACGCGCGGGTAGGCAATCCGCGCAGGCATTACAGGGAGTCCACCGTCCTTGGATCGAATCCGACGATCTCTTTGTAGGCCACGGTAATGGCCGCGAAGGTCAGCGGGATCGTCACCAGCAGCCCGACGACGCAGCACAATAGCCCGAGCATGTTCACCAGAAACGCGAGGATCAGGAACATGGTGAACCCGAAATAATCGTTCTTCACGACCGCGTGACTGGCTTGCATCGCCGGCCAGAAATCCATCTTCTTATCCACGATGAAGAGGTACGTAAACTTGAACACGGCGGCCACCACCAATCCGGGGATAAGACAAAGCATCGTCCCCGCGAAGGTGAATAGCCCGATGACCAGGGACGCTACCAGAGTGGGCACAAAGAAATTGAAGCCCTTGAAGAGGTCTGCGAATTCGGCCCTTCGGCCCGACAGCTTTTTTATGGTGAAAATGTGGAAGCCGGCAATCAAGGGGCCTTGGATCAACGGCACTCCGCTGAGCAGGGCGAAGACCAGGGAAGTCACAATATAGTTGCCCAGATCCGCCTTGACCAGCGCCCATCCTTCACCCATCCACCGGCCGCCGCTGGCATGCACTCCTGCCGGAGGCGTCCAGGGCGTGGGAATCGGGGCGCTCCCGGATCGAAAGGCGCCGCCTAGAGACTGCCCGCAGTTCGGGCAGAACTGAACGTCAGAACCGACTTGCGTACCGCACTTCTCACAGAACATTCGAGGTCTCCTGGACTCCGGGAACGATTGATTCGCACACGCGATCATACACCATACGGCACGCGGAACGTCGCGAAGCGGCGGTTAGGACCGCTATACTAGGAGTCTCCCCCGGGATCGGATAGAGTTTCATGGCCGCGCCCTTCGTTCATCTGCATTGCCATACCGATTACTCGCTGCTCGATGGAGCCTGCGAGATCTCGCAGTTGATGCAGCAGGTGGAGGAGCAGAAGATGCCCTCGGTCGCCATGACCGACCACGGCAACCTGTTCGGCGCGGTGGAGTTTTACAACGAGGCCAAGAAGCACGGCGTCCATCCGGTGATCGGCTGCGAAGTGTACGTCGCGCAGCAGGGGCAGGGCGTCAAGAACGATACCAACCGCTACAACCATCTGGTGCTGTTGTGCGAAAACCAGACCGGCTACCGCAACCTGATCCAGCTGGTTTCTTCCGGGTATCTGGACGGCTTCTATTACAAGCCGCGCATCGATAAAGACCTGCTGTCGCGCCATTCCGAAGGCTTGATCGCGCTCTCGGCGTGCCTGCGCGGCGATATCAACGAAACCCTGCTGGCGGACCGCTACGACGAAGCCAAGCGCCTGGCCTACGAGTACAGCGACCTGTTCGGCAAGAAGAATTTCTTCCTGGAGCTGCAGAATCACGGCCTGGAACCGGATGAAAAAGTGCTGCCGCACATCCACCGCCTGGCGGGCGATACCGGGATTCCGCTGGTGGTCACCAACGATTCGCACTATCTGCGCCAGGACGACGCCCGAGCGCACGAGATTCTGCTGTGCATCCAGACCGGCAAGACCATGTCTGATCCCAACCGGATGCGGTTTACGACACAACAGTTTCACCTCAAGACGCGCGAAGAGATGTTGCAGCTTTTCGGCGAAGTGCCCGAGGCGCTGGACCGCACCTGGGATATCGCGCAGCGCTGCCAGATCAAGCTCGATCCCATCTCCGAACCGTTTCCGAAATTCCCCATCCCGGAAGGCCACAGCGCCGACACCTATTTCGAGTACGTCGCGCGCCAGGGTTTCGAGAAACGCCGGGTGCGCCTCGAAGCATTGCAGGCGCAGGGCGGTCTGAAGAACGATCTGGCGGAATACGCCGAACGTCTGGACACGGAAATCAAGATCATCCAGCAGATGAAGTTTTCCGGATACTTCCTGATCGTATGGGACTTCATCCGGTTCGCCAAGCAGAAGGGCATTCCCGTGGGCCCCGGGCGCGGATCGGCCGCCGGCAGCCTGGTGAGCTACGCGATGGAGATCACCGATATCGATCCGCTGGCCTACGGGCTGCTGTTCGAGCGGTTTCTGAATCCCGAGCGCATCTCCATGCCCGATATCGACATCGACTTTTGCACGCGCGGGCGCGGGGAAGTGATCCAGTACGTCACCGAAAAGTACGGCCGGGAGCAGGTGGCCCAGATCATCACCTTTGGAACGCTGGGGGCGCGCGCCGCCCTCAAGGACGTGGGCCGCGTGCTGGACGTCAGCTATGCCGACGTGGAGCGCATCACCAAGCTCATCCCGACCATGCCGCTGAACATCAAGCTCGCCGAGGCGCGCAAGATGGAGCCGCAAATCGACGATCTGGCTCGCAAGGACCCCAGGATCCAGGAGGTTCTCGACGTCGCCCTGCGCCTGGAAGGAGTCGCGCGCAATGCCAGCGTGCACGCGGCCGGAGTGGTCATCGCGCCGCAAGCGCTGCGGGAGCTGGTTCCGCTCTACAAGACCAATAAGGACGAAATTGTCACGCAGTACGACATGGTGGGCCTCGAAAAACTGGGCCTGCTCAAGATGGATTTTCTGGGGCTGACCACCCTCACCATCATTGAAGACGCGCTGGAGCTGATCAAACGCCATCAGGGCGTGACGCTGCGCATCGAGGATCTGCCGCTCGACGACCCCAAGACCTATCAGACGATTTTCAGCAAAGGCTACACCAGCGGCGTGTTCCAGTTCGAATCCGCCGGCATGCGCGACATTCTGCGGCGCTACCAGCCGGACCGGGTGGAGGATCTGATCGCGCTGAACGCGCTCTATCGGCCCGGACCGATGGGCATGATCGACGACTTCATCGATCGCAAGCACGGACGCAAGGAAGTGGTCTACGATCTGCCGGTGATGAAGGACATCCTGGAAGAGACCTTCGGCGTGATGGTCTACCAGGAACAGGTGATGCAGATCGCCAATCGGGTGGCGGGCTACTCGCTCGGGGAAGCCGATCTGCTGCGCCGCGCCATGGGCAAGAAGAAGGCCGAGGAGATGGCCAAGCAGCGCGCGCGATTCGTCGAAGGCGCGGCAAAGAACAACCACCCGGCGCGCAAGGTCGAAAAAGTTTTCGACCTGATGGAAAAATTCGCCGGCTACGGATTCAACAAGTCGCACTCGGCGGCCTACGCGTTCCTGGCGCTGGTCACGGGCTATCTGAAAGCGCACTATCCGCTGGAGTTCATGTCGGCGCTGCTGACCTCGGAAGCCGGCAACACCGCGAAGGTCGTCAAGTACATCAACGAGTGCCGCGAAATGGGGATTCAAGTACTTGCTCCCGATGTGAACGCGTCGGCATTCACGTTCACGCCGGCCTCTGACGGGATTCGGTTCGGACTGGGCGCGATCAAGAACGTGGGCGCGAACGCGGTGGAATCGATCATAAAAGCGCGCACGGAAGGCGGCCGGTTCAGCTCTCTGTACGATTTCTGCGAGCGCGTGGATCTCTCGGCGGTCAACCGGCGCATGATCGAAAGCTTCATCAAAGCCGGCGCGCTCGATTCGATGGGCGCCGCGCGAGCGCAATTGTTCGCCGTCATCGACGGCGCGATGGAAATCGGAACGCGGGCGCAGAAGGATCGGGCCAGCGGCCAATCCGGCCTGTTTGCCGACCTCGCGGCGCAGGAGCCCGCGGCGCGTCCGCTGCCCGCCGTTCCCGACTGGACGCCGAAAGAAAAGCTCACCGGCGAAAAGGAGATGCTCGGGTTCTACATCACCGGCCACCCGCTCGATCAGTTCATGGATAAAGTGGGAGAGCTCGCCACGCACTTCACCTCCGGTCTGGAGGGGCTGCAGAAGAACACCGAAGTCGCTCTGTGCGGCATTTTCACCGGCATCCAGCGCAAGCGCAACAAGGAAGGCAAGCTGTGGGCGGCGCTGCAGATCGAGGATAAAGAAGGCAGCCTCGAAGCGATGGTGTTCTCCACGCAGTATGAGCGCCTGCTGCCGGTGCTCAACGAAGACCAGGCCGTGCTGGTGCGCGGCTTGGTGCTGCCGGAAGAAAATGCTCCGCCCAAGATCTCGGTGCAGGATATCGTTTTGCTCGAAAACGCCCGATTGCGTCTTCCCTCGCTGATCTCGATTCGGGTTCCGATGAACGGCGCCGTGGTCAACGGCGCTACCGATGCCGACCGCGCCGCGGCTCTTTCCCAATTGTTCGCCCGCAAGCCGGGAGGGACGGAAGTTCGCCTGCGCCTCGAAAAGCGGCGCGACTTCTCGGTTATCCTGGACGTACCGGCTAAAGTCCGCCCGGATAAGGAATTCTGCGCTGAGCTGGCGCGTATCTGCGGACCGGAAGCGCTGGAAGTACTCGCCAACGAATGAGCGCGGAAGCCCAAGCCCCTACCGAAACCAATCCAAGCTGGGAACGCGTGCTGCTGGCCCGCCATCCCAAGCGTCCCCACACGCTCGATTACATCCAGCGGTTGTTCACCAATTTCGAGGAGCTGCACGGCGACCGCGCCTATGGCGACGACCACGCCATCGTGGCCGGCCCGGCCTGGTTCGACGACCGTCCTGTGATGATCATCGGCCAGCAGAAGGGCCGCGACACCAAGCAGAAGCTTTTCCGCAATTTCGGGATGCCCAAGCCCGAGGGCTACCGGAAATCTCTGCGCCTGATGGAACTGGCGGCCAAATTCTCGCGCCCCGTGATCACGTTTCTGGATACGATGGGAGCCTATCCCGGCATCGATGCCGAGGAGCGCGGCCAGGCCGAGGCCATCGCGCAAAACCTGCGGGAGATGTCGCGCCTGCCCGTCCCGGTGATCGCCGTGGTGATCGGCGAAGGCGGCAGCGGAGGAGCTTTGGCGCTGGGCATCGGCAATCGTATTTACATGCTCGAGAACGCCATTTACAGCGTGATTACGCCGGAGAGTTGCGCCGCGATTCTCTATCGCGATTCGAGCAAGGCTCCCCGGGCGGCGGCCGCGTTGAAGATGACCGCGAAAGATCTGCTCGAATTCGGCTTGATCGATGGGATTGTGCCCGAGCCGGGCGGCGGCGCGCAGATCGATCCGGAACAGGCCGCGGAATCGCTACGGACGACGCTGCGCAGCGCGCTGGCCGAGCTTTCCGGGCAGGACCCGAAGAGACTGATTGACGATCGTTATGAGAAATTCAGACGCATGGGAGCGCTCTTCACCGAATGATGAAAAAACCGGTCCTGTTTGGCGTCATCTTCGTCTTGATCGTACTGGGCGTGATCGTGTACTCCACCCTCACTCTGGCGAAGCATCGCGTGGAGGTGTGCATGCAGTTCAACGGCCGCACCAACTGCAAAACCGCTTCGGCGACCACCGAGGAGTTCGCGCAGCAGGCCGCGGTCACCAACGCCTGCGGGGAGATTGCGTTCGGGGTGACTGAAACCGTGGCCTGCGAGCACTCCGTTCCCGCTAAAGTGACGCTGCTGAAATAGATTTTAGCGAGCGGCTTGCAGGGGCTCGATGTCGGTGGGGATATCGGTAAGCTTCGCGAGCGCCTGCTGCAAGGGCGGGCGCAGCACGCCGAGCTGGTCCAGCATCTTCTTGGCTCCCGCGTAATCGCCGGTCGCTTCGATGGTCAGCAGATCGTGCACCAGGTCGCGCACGGCCGGCTGGATCCTGGCGAAATCCACCGCGAACGTCCCGTCCGGATTCGCGACGAACGCGCCCTTGTCCATCAGGTAGTTGAATTGCAGCGCCATGCCCTTGCCGTGCGCTTCGTGGACTCCGAAGCGCAGCGTGCGGAAGGACGACGCCAGAAACGTGGTGTACAGCGACTTCTCGGCCGGCGGCAGCAGCTTGTGGTCGAACAGATACTGCATCATGAACAGGCCGGTGACATCGGCTTTGGCTTCCTCGATCGCCGAGTGCAGCTCCTTGAGCGACTGCCGGACGTTATTCTGCGGCCCGATGCCGTGCGTCATCTCGTGCGCCAGGATGTGCGTGAAGAACGCATTGAAACTCAAGTCGCGCTGGTCCGCGGGCGGGAGCACGCGCTTGGCGATCGGCTCCAGAATGGTCGAAAACTTGGCCTCCTGGACGTTCTTGAGCATCACGCGCTTGGAGCCCATCTTTTTCACGATGCGTTCGTCATTGGGAAGATTGAACGCGGCGGTGCGGACCCCATGCCCGCCGTCGCCCGTAGCGATCACCTGATTCACCACGCGAATCGGCGCCAGCGCGCCTATTTTCGGATTGCGATACTGGGGGTCCAAGGGAAGATTGTTCTCGATCTCCTGCAAGTGATCGGCGAACATCTTGAGCTTGGCGGTTTCTTCGTCGTCGCGCAGCGTGACGTAGGCTTCAAAGGCCGCCTTGTACCCGAAGATCTCGTCCATGTAGGTCTCGTACGGCCCGATGGTGATGTCGATGGGCGCGTCGAGCTTCATCCAGGCGACATCGCTGTCGTAATAGTCGTTACTCAAGAAAGCATTTGAGCGGAGATGCAGGAACTCCCGCAGCGACTTGTTGGGCGTCAGCGCCGCGGCTTCCTCGAGCAGCTTCGCAGCCTTCGTCAGATCGGCCTTATACGCAACGCTATACGGGATCGCTCGAAGCTTCTTGTCCGCGCCTCGCCGGATAATTGTAAAGAACCCGCGCGCAGGGTCGTTAGCCGACTTGGCGAATGCCTCGAACTCCTGCTTGGTCATGTCCTCGGGATAGAAGTTCGCGCCCGGCAGCTTCTTCTCCGGAACGCCCGGCAGAAACGCAACCTGCCCGTCCAGCTCCGACCACGGCCCTTTGTTCAGATCGAAGTAATGCAGCCGGGCTTTGCCCAAAGGCGACGTGTCCTTCGCCAGCTTCGCCCGCAGCGCGACATTCCCGCTCCAGACTTGCTTCAGGAAAATATCGTCGATAACGCGCGCGGCGTCGAGCAGCTTCGCCAGAGCCTTCTGATCGCCGGCGGACAGCTTGGATGTGTCCGCGTGCAGCTCCACGGGAGCGTACCGCGCGATCATGCGGTTCAAGCTCCGGCGGAGGATCAGGGATAGCGGCCGCGGAAAGCGTCATACGAAACAAGAAAGGGGGCAAGCGCTGTGAATCCACGCATGCCCCCAGCATACTGCCTTCGGAGATCCTGACTCCTGACTCCTGACTCCTTCTCTTTACCCCTTGCCGACTTCGATCCGCATCGCGTAGAACGAGCGCCACACGAAGACCAGCGCGATCGCCAGGAAGATCACGCCGAGCGTGGTGGTGAAGCCCGCACCCCGGTCCTTGGTCCAGGACACGGCCAGAGATACCGCCAGCACGCCGAATAGCGTGGTGAACTTGATGATCGGGTTGAGCGCCACCGAGGAGGTGTCCTTGAACGGATCACCCACGGTATCGCCCACCACGGTCGCATCGTGCAGCGGCGTGCCTTTGGCCTTCAGCTCCACTTCGACGATCTTCTTGGCGTTATCCCAGGCGCCGCCCGCGTTGGCCATGAAAATGGCCTGGTACAAACCGCTCACTGCGATCGAAATCAGGTAGCCGATGAAGTAGTACGGCTCGAAGAACGCAAACGCCAGGGTGATAAAGAAGACCGTCAGGAAGATGTTGATCATGCCCTTCTGGGCGTACTGTGTGCAGATTTCGACTACCTTCTTGGAATCCGCCACCGAGGCCTTGGTAACGCCTTCCAGTTTGATGTTGGCCTTGATGAATTCCACGGCCCGATAGGCGCCGGTGGTGACGGCCTGGGTGGATGCGCCGGTGAACCAGTAGATCACCGCGCCGCCGGTGATCAGGCCCAGCAGGAACGGCGGATGCAGGATCGAGAGATTGTTCACCAGTTGTGGATCGAGGTGGTTGGTCAGCAGGATGATGATCGCGAAGATCATGGTGGTGGCGCCCACCACGGCCGTGCCGATCAGCACGGGTTTCGCCGTAGCCTTGAAGGTGTTGCCCGCGCCGTCATTCTCTTCCAGGTGGTGCTTGGCTTTCTCGAAATCGACGTCGAAGCCGTAGCTCTTCTTCAGCTCGGCCTTGATGTTGGGGATTTCCTCAATCTGGCTCAGTTCGTAAACGGATTGCGCGTTGTCGGTCACCGGACCGTAAGAGTCCACCGCGATGGTCACCGGGCCCATGCCCAGGAATCCGAACGCCACCAGTCCAAACGCGAACACCGCGGGAGCCAGCATCAATGCATCCATGCCATGCAAGCTGACGCCATAAGCGATGGCCATCAGCACCATCATGGTCATGCCCAGCCAGAAGGCGCTGAAGTTGCCCGCCACGAAACCGGAGAGAATATTTAGCGACGCGCCGCCTTCTTGGGACGACGTCACCACTTCACGCACGTGGCGCGAGTCGACCGAGGTGAATACTTTCACCAGTTCGGGAATAATGGCGCCCGCCAGCGTGCCGCAGGTAATGATGGTCGAAAGCTTCCACCACATGGAGGGATCGCCGCCCAGATCCGGGATCATTACGTACGACAGCGCGTAGGTCGCGCCGATCGAAATGAACGAGGTCAGCCACACCAGCGACGTCAGCGGGTGTTCGTAGTTCATCTTGTCGAGGGTCTGATACTTGGCTTTCGCCACGGCCTCGTTGATGAAATAAGAGAACGCGCTGGCGATAATCATCATCACGCGCATGGCGAAGATCCATACCAGCAGCTGCACCTGCGTGATGTCGTTGTTGACGGCCAGAATGATGAAGTTGATCAGCGCCACGCCGGTGACGCCGTAGGTTTCAAAACCGTCAGCCGAGGGTCCCACCGAATCGCCCGCGTTATCGCCGGTGCAATCCGCGATCACGCCCGGGTTGCGTGCGTCGTCTTCCTTGATCTTGAACACGATCTTCATCAGATCCGCGCCGATATCGGCGATCTTGGTGAAGATGCCGCCCGCCACGCGCAAGGCGGCCGCGCCCAGCGACTCGCCGATGGCGAATCCGATGAAACAGGGGCCGGCGTAATCGCCCGGAATGAACAGCAGGATACACAGCATGATGAACAGCTCCACGCTGATCAGCATCATGCCGATGCTCATGCCCGCCTTGAGCGGGATCGCGTAGCACGGGAAGGGCTTGCCGCGCAGGCTGGCGAAGGCGGTACGCGAGTTCGCGAAGGTGTTCACGCGGATGCCGAACCACGCCACGCTATAGCTGCCGAGAATTCCCAACACGCTGAAGGCCAGGATGATCAGGACCTGGAACGTCGGCAGAGCACTGAGCACGCCGAAGTACAGAATAATGACCGCGCCAATGAAGATCTCCAGAATGATGAGAAACTTGCCTTGCGTCAGCAGGTAGGTCTTACAGGTTTCATAGATCAACTCGGAGATTTCGAGCATGGATGCATGCACCGGCAAATTGCGCAGATGCTTGTACATCATGAGTCCGAAGACCAGCCCGAGCAGGCTGACGACCAGGCCGGCCATCAGAAGCGTGCGGCCATCGACGCCCTGAAACAGCGCCGTGCTGAGGTCCGGGAGCTTGAGTTCGGCTTCGCCTTGGGCCAAAAGGGGGGTGCCTGCGAGGGCAAATAAAACCAGCAAAAACAGCGGCTTGAAACGCCTACTCAGGGCAGACAACGAGGTCACAAACATCCAGAACACCCCTCCAATTGGGTTAACGAGAGACACCCGTTCCGAGAACGCGGAACGGTCTTTTGGCTACAATACCGCACTACGCGCTGCGGGCGCAACAGAAGACAGTACTCTCAGTACTGCCTTTCATGGCGACTTCAGCACGCCAGACCGCATTATACTATTGTTCGACATGCCACAGTCGAAAATCCGCCAGGTGGAACCGGACCTGACCGTAGTGGAATTGACCGGCCACCTGAATTTAGGTAACGAGTTGATGAGCGTCGAAAACGCGGTCAAGCGCGTGATTGAAGAGGGAGCCCGCAAGCTGGTGATCGACGTCGCGGGGCTCGATTACATCGATAGCGCCGGGATCGGCATGCTGGTGGCATGCAACGGCCAGATGGACCGGGCCGGCGGCAAGATGCGCGTGGCCGGCGCGCAGGGCCCCGTGGCCAAGGCGTTCGGGATCGTGCACATGGACCGGATCACGTCGCTCGACCCGGATGTCGAATCGGCCTGCCGGAATTTCTAGCTCGCCGACCCGGCCTTGCCCCACAACTTCTTGCTGGCGATCGCCGCGCCCTCGACCAGCGACTTCAGCTTCATCCAGCCGACCGAAGGATGCACAGGACCGAAGCCGGCGAAGGTTCCGAACCCGCAATCGCTCCCGGCCAGGATGCGTTCGCGACCGATGACCTCGGCATAGCGCACAATGCGCTGCGCGACGACTTCCGGGTGCTCCACGTAGTTGCTGGTGGTCTCGACCACGCCCGGGACCAGCACTTTGTCAGCCGGCAGCTTGTAGGTCTTCCACACTTCCCACTCGTGGTTATGCCGGGGATTCGCGCCTTCCAGCAGAAACGCCATGGGCTTGGCTTTCAGGATGATCGGGAGGATTTTCGTCAGCGCGATATCGTGCGTGTGCGGACCCTCGTAATTTCCCCAGCACACGTGCATGCGCACGCGGTCGGCAGGCACGTTGGCCAGCGCGTGATTCATCGCTTCCACCTGGATCTCGGCGTTCCTCAGGAACCCCGCCTCGTCCAGATCCTTGAAGCGCGAGTGGCGCCCCATCGCCAGATCCGGGCAATCCAGCTGCAACAGCAGGCCCGATTTGACGATCTCCTCGTACTCGGCGCGCATGCCTTCCGCAACCGCTGTCATGTAGGCTTGATGCGTCGGGTAGTATTCGTTGGGCTGGAACACGGCCACGGTGCCGGGCGATACCGAGTTCATGAAGCCTTCGGTCACGTTGGCCTTGGCCAGCGCCGACTTCATGCGGGCGATATCTTCTTTCACCGGCTCGAGCGACTTCACCTTAATTTCGCCCTTGCAGACCGGGCGCTTGTACGTCGCCGAATGCCCCTCTTTCACCAGCTTGTCGCGATAGTCCGGGAAATCGTCCAGATCCTGAGGGGTGGGCCGCGAGGAATCGCCCTCGAACCCCGTCAGCCGGTGACGGATGTAGGTGGCGTAGCTGATCTTGCTCTGCTCGCCGTCGCTGGGAATATCGACGCCCACCTCCACCTGTTTCTTAATCACGTCGTCCACGGCGCGCTGCACCACGGTGTCGAATTTGGCCTGATCGATCGGTTCGCCACGATCCTGCGCGAATATCAGATCAACCACATCCTGCGGGCGCGGCAGGCTGCCGACGTGGGTGGTGAGAATGCGGTCGGTGCTCAACTTCATCTTGGGAGTGTCTCCTTGAGTCTGGCTGGGTTTATGACGATGCGTTCGCGCAACGTACGAGGATATCATGTTGCTCCTCACACTGAAACGCATCCGACAACAGCAGCATCCAACAACTGTGGAGGTGGCTGCGGTGAGTGTTCTTGCCGAGTTCTTCAAAGGCTCTGAGACGCAGATGGGGATTTTCGCCCCGCGCGGCTACGTGGTAGCGCTGTTTCTGGATCTCGATGCCGCGGAAAAGGCCGAGCGGAACCTGCTCGATGCCGGTTTCCCTCCCGATGAGGTGATCGTGGCGGCCGGGGAAGACGTGGTCAGCCTGGTCAAAGAGGAGGCCCGCCACAGCGGCGTAGGGACGTTCCTGATGCAGGGACTCTCCCGGATGTTCGAGACCGAAGAGGTCTATGCGGACCACGATTTCAAACTTGCTTCCCAGGGGGCCGGCTTCCTGGCCGTGCATGCTCCCGGCGACACCAGGAAGCACGAAGCCTGGAAACTCATTGAGCCCGCCAACCCCATCGTCGCCCGGCATTATTCGCGGTTGGGCGTGGAGCATTTCAAGGGCGAGACCTAACGCCCTTCTCAACCCGATGTCCGGACTCCTCTCAAAGGAATCCCTAACATTTCGACGATCGCAAGAGCATTGGATCGCTGGACCACACCGGGCCGCAGCCTGTAGTCGAAGTCCAGACCTCCGGAATCGGCAGAATCGGCGAGGTGGACATTCCGCGCCCGAACGTCCCCCTGCTCGGCGATACGCGTCAAGGCCAAATCGTGGGTCGTGGTCAGACCAATGGCGTTGCGTTCCAGCAGCGCGTGAATCACAGCCTCGGAGGCGGTTCGCCGATCCTGCGAGTTCGTGCCGCTCAACATTTCGTCCACCAGAAAAAGGAGCGGGCGGCCTTGTCCCGCCAGATCGATCATGGATTTTAGACGTGCAACCTCGGCGAAAAACTTGGACTTTCCGTCGAGAAGCGAATCTTGAATACCGAGCGCCGTTGCGAGCGTCATATTGGAAACGCGGAAGCGGCTGGCTCGAACAGGCGCACCCATGGACGCGAGCACAACCGTCAGTCCGCACGCGCGCAGCAGCGTGCTCTTGCCCGACATGTTGGACCCGCTGACGATCCACAGCGGAGTGCCGCTGCCGAGCGACACATCGTTTCGCACACACTTGCGATCGTCCAGGAGCGGGTGGCCCAGACCCATCGCGTCAAATGTAGCCGGTCCAGCAACGAACTCAGCCTTGGTGTCCCCGGGGTGCTCGGAAGCATACGTGGAAATTGCGTTGAGCGATTCAAACTCACCGACCGCCTGTAGCCACAGCTGCATGGCCTCCGCGTGTCGCGTCCGCCAACGCTCGATTCTCATCGCAAACTGAAGGTCCCACAGCAACGCCCACGTCAGCGGCTCAAAGATCCTGCCCCTTTCCAACACTTTTAGCAGCCTGCGAAGCCGGGCAACTTCGAGCGAAGCGGGAGCGCCGTGGCGGGTTAGCGCCTCCGCGAGCGAGCGGAGCTTAGGAGAAACAAACTTCTGTTGTTCCAAAATTCCGATCAGATCGGACAGAATCGCCAGCTCCATAGAGGGCATGCCGATATTTCCGAGAACCGCGGAGGCCGGTTCGCGAAACATCAGGGTAAGCCCACCGGCCACAGCGGTCCAGCCTACGAAAAGCTGGAACAGTACGTGGGACGGGACCAGACGAAAGGCAGTTGCCGCGAGCAGCAAGGGAGCGCCGCAGGATAGGAGAAACGCCGCGGGCGCAGCCCAGCGAGGAATCCTCCACGGCGGCGCCTGGAGCCACTCGTGAAAGGTTTCCGTGCGGCAATCCGTGAAGGAATACTTACCGGCAGTCACGATCGCTTCCCGCAGTTTTAAGCGGCCGTTAAGCTCGTCGATGGCCTCGGTCCGCGCCTTGGCTTCGCTCTCCGTCGCGATTTCTTTCATGTACAGCGCCAGCGCGTCCCGGCCAACTCCTGTGCGTGCGACACACATGAGCTGGAACAGCGAGCCTCGGCCAAAAAGATCGAGGTCGGAGGCGTATAGGTGGTCCGGATCGTCGTACTCCGCGCCGGTCTGCGGATCATCCATCCACGTATGGTTCCGCCGTGTGAGAGCGCGATCATAGAAGACGCACAAGCGCCGCAGTTTGCTTAGCCGATTGTGGATCCGGCTCACGCGACGCATAAGAACGGCGCCGGGAATCACACCCACCAGGACCGTCCAAGGAGGGAACGAGCGGGTGTCCAGCGAAATCCACAAAACAACGGCCATTACGACCGCCAGGGCCATCAGAAGCTGGATAACCCCGGAACCGGCGCCCTCTTCACGGCTCAGATCGCCGCGGATCTGTTCCAGTCGCGCCTCAGGGTCCATCCATCCATCGTATACACATTCCTACCCGATTCTCGCAGCGGCTGTATCCTTCAGCGACCCCGGAACGCGCTATCTGGTGCAAGGTTACAATCAAGTTCCGGGTCCCCGACGCCGCGCCGGCCTTACCCGCAGGCCTGTTTCTGAATATCCTGGAGTCGTAGCCTGTCTTCATCTCGACTTGGATACTCGACTTGGATATAAGGAGGCCGCGATGAGAAGATCCTCGATCCTCTCGATGAGTTGCGGCGTAGCGGCACTGGTTCTCGCCGGATGCGCGGGTGGAAACAGCCGGAACGGATCGTCGTCGCCTGAATCGTCCTCGCCTAAGGAGCAGCCGGCGACGGCAGCCTCTAATAACGTCAAGGTGAACCGTGCCAACCCATGCTCTGTTCTGCTCCCCACCGAGGTAGAAGAGATCCTGGGAGTTCCGTCGGACATGCGGGAAATAACCGACGAGGTCACCTGTCATTACCACTTCGATCCCGGCAGTAAAGCGAAGGCGGAATCCCCGGGCAAGGAAACCTTCATCGAAGTGAAGATCCACTGGACCGGCGGGCGAACCGCCATCACGGCGGCCCGCCTGGCGGGGAAATTGTTGGATCCTGGCGCCGGCGCCTTTGAGAAATTGTCCGGTGTCGGCGATGAGGCTTGGCTGGCGCCGTCCGCTTCCTACCTGGCGTTTACAAAAGGCCCGGTTGGAGTCGAGATCGACATGCGAATGATGCCGGACCAAAGAGAGAAGGCCATTCACCTGGCCCAGCGGATCGCCAGCCGACTGTAGTAAAGCTAAAGCCTAGGAACCTCGCCGCTTCCACTGTATCCTTTTGGACCGCGGGAACGCCCTATCTGGTGGAAGGTTACAATCAAATTTCATGTCCCCGACGCCGCCCCAGAAGGTCGGCCCCTACGAGATCATCGGCCCGCTCGGCTCCGGAGGTATGGGGCAGGTTTTCCGGGCACACGATCCCGCGCTTGAACCGGGAAGTGGCCTTGAAGCTGCTCCCGCCGGAATACAGCGCCGATCCGATGCGCAAGCAGCGCTTCGAGCAGGAAGCCCGCGCCATCGCGGCGCTTAATCACCCCGGAATCGTCAGCATCTACGATGTCGGCGACGGCTGGATGGTCACCGAGCTGGTGGAAGGCGAAACCCTCCGCCAGGCCCAGCTCACCATGCTGCAGGCGGTGGACGTGGCGGCCCAGATCGCCGAAGCGCTGGCGGCGGCTCATGAAACCGGCATCAGCCATCGCGATCTGAAGCCGGAGAACGTGCTGCTTACGCCCGATGGCCGGACCAAGATTCTGGACTTCGGCCTGGCCAAAATCGTCACGCCTGCCGTCGCCGGTGAAAAACCGCAGGACCGCAGCACATTGACCAACCCCGGCGTGCCCACCGGAACGCCCGGCTACATGTCGCCCGAACAGGTTCGCGGCCAGGAATCCGATTACCGGTCCGACATCTTCAGCCTGGGCCTGATGCTGTACGAAATGCTGGCAGGCAAGCCCGCGTTTCAGGGCGATTCCGCGGTGGAAGTGATGCACGCGATCGTGACCGAGGATCCGCCGGAATTGCCGGATAGCGTTCCCGACGGCCTGCGCAGGATCGTCAAGCGCTGCATCGAAAAGAAACCGGCGCAGCGTTTTCAATCCGCTCGCGACCTGGCGTTTGCGCTGCATTCCTTCGCCGGGCTCAACGCCTCTCCCCGGAGTGCGGCCGCTGCACCGGCGCGGCGCGGCTGGCTGTGGCCCGTGATCAGCGGGGAAAGCATCCTGGCGGCGGTGGTGTTCGCGTTTCTATGGCTTCGCCAGGCTCCGCTTCCGGATGTCTCCTCGTACCAGTTTCACCCCTTCGCATTCACCCAGGCTCAGGAATTCTCGGGGGTGTGGTCGCCGGACGGCCAGAGCGTCGCCTACATCGAGCAGTCGGCGCAAGGGAGCCGCCTCATGGTGCAATCGCTGGACGCGCCGGCGCCGACGGAGCTGGCCGCCACGTCCGCTCTGCCGCAGCCGGACTGGTCCTCCGACGGCACGCGGATCTACTTCCTACAGCGAAACACGATTTTCGCCGTGAGCCGGGCGGGAGGCCAGCCCGTAAAGATCCTGGACAATGCCATCGCCTTCCACATCACGCGCGACGGCAAGAGCCTGGCGTTGTGGAGACGAACCCGGGCCAAGGACGGCGATGGCTCCCGCTACTCCGTATGGGTCTCCTCGCCTCCGGGAGCGGAACCGGTGGAATACAAGGACGGGCCTTTCGTGCGCACGCCGTTCACTCCCGTGTATCTGCAATTTTCGCCCGACGGAAAATCCCTGTATCTTTCGATGTACACCGACGACGGCGCCGTAATGTGGCTGCTGCCGTTCCCGGCGGGAAGCGGCCGGCCGCGGCGGATTTTCGAGAAGATACCCTGGAACCGGGCGGCGTCGGCGTCCTGGATGCCGGACAGCCAGCGTCTGGTGCTGGCCGCCAACCCGGCGCCGGCCAGCGGAGCGACTCTCTGGCTGGGTGATACGCGCGACGAATCTCTGACCAAGCTGCTGGCGAGTCCCGGCGGGTGGCAAACCACTCCCTCGGTCTCGCCAAACGGCAAGCGGCTGCTGTTCAGCAAAATCACCATGGATCGAGACGTCGTCGAGCTGCCGCTGGACGGCTCGGCGCCGCGCACGTTACTGGCCACCAGCTTGCCGGAATTTTCGCCCACCTGGTCCCCCACGGGCGATCAGTTCGCCTACATCACGCGGCGCAACGGCACCGACGAGCTGTGGGTGCACAGCAAGGAGGGAAACTGGGACCGGCCGGTGGTCACCGCGAAGGAGTTTCCCACGCTGGAGGTTTTGCTCAGCCCGGTCTTCTCTCCGGACGGCTCGCGTATCGCCTATACCGCGATACTGGCGGGTGGAGCCCGCCGCCGAAGTCTCGCCATATCGCCGGCCAGCGGAGGCGCCCCCACCATCGTTGCCGATGGTTACGCGCCCAGTTGGTCCCCCGACGGGAGCAAGCTAGCCTTCCTGTGGATCAAGCCGGATGGGACGATTCCCGTTGCGACCGTCTCCGTGGGATCCGACCGCATGCCGCACGAGATTGAAGGACTCCCGGGAGTGAATGGGCCACAATGGTCGCCGGACGGGAAATGGATCGCCATTTCGACCTTCACGGATGTGACCTTGGCGTCGCCCGATGAGCATAAGAAAGAGATCCGCATGCTCCCGAATCTCAACAGTCCCGCGCTGGCCTGGTCCAAAGACAGCAAGACGATCTATGGCCTGGCGTACACCAGCGATCCCCCGGCCCTCAAGGCCATGGACGTCGCCACCGGCGCGATCCGAACGCTGGCCGAGTATCACATCGGGTTCCAGCCGCTGCCCTTAATCGAGAATACCTACACCGGCGGCATTCGCATCAGCATGGCGCCGGACGGGAAAAGCGTCGCCGTGGGCACCGCCACCAGCCAGGCGGATCTGTGGATTCTGGACGGCGCCCTGAAGTAACGGTTATCCTGAAAGTACTGTTAACCCGCCGCCCGCGAGTCGCGTCCAAAAGCAGGTGATCACCGTGAAAATCACACGATTCGTATTCTTTGCGCTTTTGATGGCCGCCGCGACGCACCCCGCGCTGGCCGCCGATACCGTCGCCTGGGATTCCAGCGGAGACGGCCTGCTGTCGGGAACCTACAACTTCCGCGAAGTGATGTGGCGGAACAACGGGGATACCCATCGCGTCGCGATCTATGGCTCGATCGTGTTCCACGGCGACGGCACCTATGCGCTCAATTCCTCGGTGATCGACTCCGCCGGCGGCTCCATACAATCCTTCTCGATTCCCAACGGCGCGTACCGGATTGCAGCCAGCGGCATGGGCTTCCTGGACGATCCGATCCGGAACCGCGCCGCCAGCCCGAGCAGCACGGTATGGGGACTGGTTTCGCAGGGCGTGTTCATCGGCAGCAGCACCGATGACCGGATCAACAGCCTGTTCATCGCCGCGAAAGCGCCTGCGACCGCGCCCACCAATGCCAGCTTCAACGGGAGTTATTGGGCCGCGGCCGTGAATATCCCGAGTGGCAATGCGTCCCAGGCCCGCGACATGCTGTTCCCCTTGAATCCGGACGGCCATGGCAGCCTCGGCACGGTAAGCCTGACGGGATTCGTGGGCGGCGGGGGAACGGAAGTCATGCAGACGGTGAATGCCGCGCCCTACGCGTTTTCGAACGACGGAATCTCCAGCGGTGTTCTGACGCTTTCGTTCGGTGGAACGCTGCCCGCGCCCCTGATTGGGGGAGACGTCAAGTGTTATCTCTCCGCCGACGGGAACTTTTTCTTCGGCGGATCCGCCAACGGATGGGACATGATCGTGGGCGTGCGGGCCTACGCCGGAAGCGTCCCGCCCGATGCGCTCAAGGGCACCTACTACCAGGCGGGCGTCGATCTGGTCCCGGCGACGACGACGTTTTCGTGCACGGACTTCGATACGATCGCGACGTATTATGGAGCGTTCTTGGCGGGTTCCGGCACCATTATCGGCCATCAACGTGTTCTGACCTGCTTTGATCCCTCCTTCGACTACACGCCGTACGACTACACCTATTCGGATTACTTCACGCTGAAACCCAGCGATGGAAGTCACGATGACTTCCTGGGGCTCCACAACGTGGTGGGCGCGGGCGGCGCGATTCGGATCGGCTACGGGAATACCTCCCGGCTGGGAATCAACATTGCCCTGAGAGCCCCCGATTTCAGCGGCTCGGGAGTGTATCTGGATCCTACCGGGATCTCCAACGCGGGGAGCTCCGCGCCTTTTACCGTAGGGGTTTCCCGGGGCGGGTTTATCGCGCTGTACGGGACCAATCTTGCTTCCAGTACGGAGCAAAACGACTCCATGCCGTTTACGCTCGGCAACGTTCAGGTGCTGATCAACGGCCGGCAGGCGCCCATCTATTACGTGCGTTCCGATGTCGTCCTGGCGATTGTGCCCTATGCGACTACGGGCGGGGTCGCCTCGATCCAGGTGATCCATAACGGCATCGCGTCGGAAATCCGGACGGTCCGGGTGAAAGACGGCACCCCCGGGGTTTATACGAATCCTGCGGGCGGCATCGGCTACGCCATCGCGCAGCATGTCCAGGACAACTCCTACGCCACGATCACGCCCCAGAATCCGGCCCATCCGGGCGAAACCATTCTCATGTATCTGACCGGTCTGGGTGACGTGGCGCCGCCCGTGGGCGACGGCGTGCCCGCCCCATCGAGCCCCCTGATATACGCGACGATCCAGCCGGTCGCGAAGGTTGCCGGCGAGCTGGCCACCGTGGGATTCGCGGGGCTCACCCCGACCATCGTCGCCTTGTATGCCATGACCGTTACCATACCCTCCGACATCGCCCCGGGAGATGTGTATGTCGACGTTTCGCTTCCCGATTCCTACACCAGCGAAGCCCAAATCCCTATTGCCAACAGCATCTTAGCGATCCAGCCGCCGGGAAATAGCGCCCTGCGCGCCCGGCCCCGGAAACGGCCCATGGGACGGTCCCCTGGGATCCAACGGCGGTTGCCCACACGCTAATCTGTTTTTTTTTGGCAACCTGACGGCCTTGACACGCATCGGGAAAGGGCAGCTAATGAAGATTAAGGGGAGGTAATTCATGACTCGTGCCGCTTCCATGGTCGCAGTGCTGGCCATGGTCTCCCTCCCGGCCGCCTGGGCGCAGGCGGTGATTTCCGCCCGTTCCGGAATGGTGAATTACGTCGAGGGCGACGTGCGGCTCGGGGGCGCGCCGGTGAAGCTCAATGGCGCGATTTTCCCGCAGGTCAACCCCGGTCAGGTTCTCTACACGCAGGCCGGGCGCGCCGAAATCCTGCTGACGCCGGGCGTGTTTCTGCGGCTGGACCATAACACGTCATTCCGGATGATTTCGAGCAAATTGACCGACACGCAGGTGGAAATCCTCAACGGATCGGCGCTGGTGGAAGCCGACGAAATTCTGAAAAGCAACCGGATCACGGTGAAAATGGGCGATTCACAGACGTTGCTGCTCAAAACCGGTCTGTATCACTTCAATGCGGATGTGGGGCAGGTCCGTACGTTCGAAGGAAAAGCGGAAGTATCGAATGCGTCCAATTCCACCGAGCTCAAAGGCGGGCGCACGCTGTTGGTGGCTTCCTCACTCGAGCCGGATAAGTTCAACAAGAAGAAATCGAGAGGCGAGTTGTACGCCTGGAGCGAAGAGCGCGATGCCCGCCTGGCGCTGGCCAACGTCTCAGCCGCCCGGGGCGTGAATTCCAGGGGCTTTGCCACGAGCCTGTGGGCGTGGAATCCGTATTACAGCATGTACACGTTCCTTCCGTATTCGGGCTACGGCTACAGCCCGTTTGGAATGTCCTGGTACAGTCCGAGGACCGTCTGGGTCGTGCTTCAGCCGTACTCCCCCAATTACGGCTACTCCGGCGTCAATACTTCGTGGCAGGGTGTCGCCGCGTCAGCCGGTTCGGTGTCGGTTGCTCCTTCTTCCAACGCCAGCACGGGCGCGGTGAGCGTCTCCTCGGGCTCGAGCTCGGCCGCCGTGGCCGCCAGCGCGGGAGCGTCCCGAGGCCGCCGGTAGCCCTCTTCTGGCCCGCAGTTAAGCGGGGGCAGTGTACAATGCTGCCATGCCACGATTGCTGAAACTCCTTCTTTGCGGGATGGCGGGCACGTGTCTCTTCGCCGCGCCGAACGACTGTGACCGGACCTGTCTCCGAACCTCTCTGGATCAATACCTCGCCGCCGTCGTCAAGCACGATCCTGCGGCCGCTCCCTTGTTTGTCGGGTTTCGGCAGACCGAAAACGCCGTCGTCGTGCGGCCCGGCACGGGGGTTTGGAAGTCGGTCACCGGGCTGGGAAAAGTGCAGCGCCGCTACCTGGATCCCGTCAGCGGGCAAGCCGGATACTTCGGCACGGTGGAGGAGGGCAGTAACCTCGCGATCGTCACCGTGCGGGTGAAAGTCGAGAACAAAAAGATCACGGAAGCCGAATGGTTGATGGCGCGCAAGGACGATCCCGGCCTTTACGGTCCCGCGACGGCGACCCAGCGCGCCGGGAACTTCTTCGAGCCGGAGAATCTGGCGGCAAATCCTCCGCCGCAGCGGGTCCTACCCAGGGCGGAACGGCTGTCGCGCGAGGCGCTGGTCGCCATCACCAATAGCTATTTCGACGGACTCACGACGCGCGACGGGTCCGATCATCATCGCGCATCCCGGATGCACGCGCCTGGAGAACGGGAACACGGTGACGGGCCGGGCAGGGCGCGGGGGAGGCAAAGGACAAGAGGCCGTGAGCGATTGCACGTCCGGCCTGACGAACTTCAGCGCGATGGTCGCGGCCCGCCGGTACCCCGTGGTGGATGAGGAAGCCGGCGCGGTGCTGGCGATCGGCGTGTTTGTCCGGCGCCCGGGCATCACCACACGACGAAACGTGTTCAGCGAATGGTTTTTTATCGATAACGCCAAGATTCGCACCATCTACTCGGCGATGTTCTATCCGACTCCGGATGCTCTGGTGCCCAATTGGCCGCCGTATGAAGGGAACTGGCCGCTGCCGGCCTCGTTCGCGCAGCCGGCGCCGGGAAAGTAGACGGGAAGCTTAAAACAGGACTTTTAGTGCAAACTGCAACTGGCGCGAATCCTGCGCGCTCGAGATACTGCCGAAGTTGGGCGTGAACGCGATCCGGTTGGGGATATTGAAATTCGCGTGGTTGAGCAGGTTATAGGCCTCCGCGCGGAACTGCAGCCGGAGGGGCTCTCTGAGCACGATATCCTTCTGCAGCGAGAAATCGAATTCCTGCAGACCCGGGCCGAGCACCGCATTGCGCGGCGCGTTGCCGAAACTATAGAGCGCCGGCAGCGAGAACATGGACGTGTCGAACCATTGCTGCGGGGTGTGCGGTCCGTTGTTGGGGTCTCCCGAGATGTTGGGACGCTGCGCCGGACCGGCGCCGATGTTGGCCTGATCGCTCGAGATGTTGACGGTGAAGGGCGCTCCCGATTGCGCCGTGAAGTAGGATCCCGTCTGCCATTGGCCCAGCAGCGCTTGCACCCATCGGGAGTTCGACGGACTGGGGATCTGGTACACCAGGCTGATCACGGCGCGGTGCCGGTGATCGAAGCTGGAGGACGCTTTTTCCCCGGACCGGTTGTAAACGTTCTGCGCCAGGTTGGTTTCGTTGAGCGTGGGCCCGGGATCGGAGGCATCGTCAATGGAGTGAGACCACGTCCAGTTGGCATCGAAGGTCAGACCCCGGCTCAAGCGCCGCTTGAGGCCGAGAGCGAACGCATGATAGGTGGCCCATCCGTCCCAGCGAATTTCGTGGACCTGGCTCAACTGCGGAATCGGGCGGCGGGAGCTGATGTTGCCGGGGCCCGGCTCGGGCACATTCAGAATGGTCGCGCTGTCGGCGTGCAAGGTGCGCGAGCCGATGTAGGCGATCGATAGGATCGAGCCCCGCGTGATCTCGCGCTCCAGGTTGAGATTCCAGACTTCGTTGTACTCGATCTGAAAGTTGTGATTCAGGTCGCTGCCGCCCACCGTGCCCAGGCTCGTCGTGGTCAGCGCGTTTCCGATCTGGAAACTGGGCGCAGCCGCGGCGTCGGAATTCACCGTCTTGGTCACGAAGAACGGCAGATTCTGCGCGAAGCCCGTCACGATTCCGTAGGCCGCCTGGTTGGGGTAAATCCCGAAACCTCCGCGCAGGACGGTGTTCGCGTGTCCCGGCAGAGTCCAGACAAACCCGCCTCGCGGAGCCAGGCGCAGGGGTTTCGACGTCAGCAGGCTGTTATTCCACCCCGCCGCGGCGGAGGTCACGTAGGGAATCGGCAGATACGGCAGCAGGGCGTTCGCGGCCGGGGAAATTTTCCCCGAGGAGTCGCTGGCGATCACGAATCGTCCGCCCGGCACGGATGTGTCGATCGCCGCCATCTGATTGCCCGCGTCCGTCATGTTCTGGTTGTATTCATACCGAAGCCCGAGATCCAGCTTCAGATTGCGCGCGACCTGCCAGCTGTCCTGAATATAGAAATGCCCCCAATTGGTGTTGGCGTCCATCGCGGCGCGTCCCAGGCCCACCTGCGCGGTGGTCGGATCGCCCAGCAGGAAGTCGGCGAAGGCGTTGCCATCTCCCAGCCCGGCCACCGATGACGTGAATCTGGGCGTGAAGGAAAAGATTCCCCGCGCTCCATTCGGATTCACCGGCTGCAGATCGTAGTGCATGAAATACGCGCCGAACTTGATGTTGTGGGATCGCCAGTGCAGGCTGACGTTCTCGAAGAATTCAAAATCACGGTTGCTGCGATACGTGAACAGGGCCGGATCTCCCATGGTGGAGAACTGTCCGCCGAAGGACATCTGCGGAAAGCCCATGTCCAGCGGGTTAGCGGTCACGCCCTGCAGGCCGGCGTTGGCCGCAAACGGATTTCCGGCATTCGGGCTGGTTTGCCCGCCGGTCACGGTGAGAAACGCAAAGCGCGCCTCATTCAGGAGTTCGGGCGAGAAGATGTGGGTCCAGCCCGTCACGCCGTTCAGCGTGTGGGTGCTCAGGTTGCGGCCGAATCCGGGCAGCAGGCTCTCCTGCAAGACTCCCGATCCAAACGGATCGAACTGGCGCGCATCGAACAGCGAAAAACGCGCATAGGCCGTGTCGTTCATGGAAAGCTGGTGGTCCAACCTGGCGCTGAAATTATTGCTGTTCAGCCGCTGGACTTCCGAAGAGAGAAGGTTCTGGGCGATTCCCGGCAAATTCGCCCGCGGAATATTCGCCAGCAGAGCCGTGGATATGGAGTCCAGGTTCGTCACGGGGATGCGATTCATGGGGAAAGGCTGGCGCACGCCCAAAGCGGAATTATTCGGGTCATACACCGCCGGCAGCCCCGTAAAGTCGCCTTTCCGCATAGCGTCGGTAGGGACAGAGAACGTGCCAGTCTGCGATTTCCGGACGCGCTGGCCTTCATAGCTCAGGAAAAAGAAGGTTCGATTCCGGATGACCGGTCCGCCCAGGCTCCCGCCGAACTGGTTCTGGCGGAACGGAGGAATGGGCGCGGTTGGCGAATCGAAGAAATTCTTGGCGTCAAAAACGTCGTTGCGCACGAACTCGAACAGGCTGCCGTGAAGATCATTCGTCCCGGACTTGGTGACCACATTGACCACGGCTCCGGACTTGCCGCCGAACTCGGGAGCGTAGGAAGTCTTCTGAATGTTGAACTCGCTGATGGACTCGATGGAAGGCGCGACCACCAGGTTGTTGAAGTGCTCGTCGGTCACGGTGGCGCCGTCGACCAGATACAGGTTGTGCCCGCTGCGCTGTCCCAGAACGTTCACCAGGGTCCCGGCTTGTTGCATGGCGTCGCCGCGAGTCCCGCCGGGAGGCCGCACCACGCCTTCGCTCAACATCGCCAGATCCAGAAACTGCCTGCTCTTCAAGGGCAGGTTGACGATCTGGCGGTTCTGAATCACATCCTTGATTTCGGCCGATTCCGGCTGGACTTCCCCAGTGCCGGCCTCCACCACCACCGTTTCGTTGGCATTGCCGATCTGGACGGTGAAGTCATGGCGCAAGCTATCGCCGACATGCACCTCCACGTTGGACAGGATGGCCTGCTTGAAATTCTGCGCGTTCACTTTCAGCGAGTAGGTGCCGATGGGAAGCTGGGTCAGCAGGTACTGGCCGGAACCGTTGGAAGTGGTGGTGAACTTCTGCCCGGTTTTGGCCCGCTCGGCGACCACCGTTGCTCCGGGCAGGGCTCCTCCCAAAGCGTCCCGCACGCTGCCCGAGATTTCCCCGGTGTTCATCTGTCCAAACAGGCAGAGGGTTCCCAGCAGCAGGAGCGCGGCGGATTTTGCAGGAGAAAGCATCGTGGTCAGCGGCAAGCTTCTATTATTTCAGACATCCCCGGAAGGTGCTCAGAAGGGGAGACCGCTGGTCATTGAGGGTATTCAGCGATAGAATCTCCTGAATAGGATGAGAGAGCAGGAGAACAACCTTATGCGCACTACGTTCGTGGCACTCAGCGCTCTTGCGATCGTCGGGGCCGTGGCCCTCACCGGCCGCTTTGTTCCCCATGCCGAAGCCGCCACCGGACCCATTCCACTGAACTGCAATCGGGCATGCCTCGAAAACCTGGTCGACCAATACCTGGCCGCCGTGGTCGCGCACGATCCGACGCGCCTGCCGCTCTCCAAAGACGTCAAGTACACAGAGAACGATCAGGTCATGGATCTCGGCGACGGTTTCTGGAAGACCGCGCAGGCCCGCGGCAAGTATACGCATATTTTTGCCGATCCGCAATTCGGCCAGGTGGCGTACATGGGGACTATGCGCGAAGCCGGCGCACCGATTCTGATGAGTCTGCGCCTGCGGGTGGAACTGGGGCGGATCACCGAGATCGAAAGCGTCTTCTTCAAGCCCGGGGGCGGCGGGCCGAACAACATCGCCGGGATGGACGCACCTTACAAGCCCGAGGCCATGTGGTTCAAGTCGATTCCGCCCGCCCAACAGATGTCGCGCCAGGAGCTGATCGCAGTCGCGGACGGCTATTTTACGGGTCTTCAACATAACGACGGCAAAGGGATCAACGGAACAGGCACCTACCCTTTCACCAATGATTGCTCGCGCATCGAAAACGGCAGCCTCACGGCGAAGGCTCCCCCGCGCAACCCTCCGCCGCCCGATGGCATCGATGGCTTCGCCATGGATTGCATGGGCCAATTCAAACTGGGCTATTATTTCGTAGTGCAGAACATCCACCAGCGTCGTTTCCCGGTGGTCGACCGCGAGCGGGGAGTAGTGTGGACGCACATGGTGATCGACCAGGGCACCGTCAACAAAGGCATCCTTTCCGATGGCAGGCCTTACGAATTTAAGGGCTTCAACCGGCCCTCGAGTATTCTGGCGACCGAGGCGTTTCTGATCGAAAACGGCAAGATCCGCCGTGTGGAAATGGTCGGGACCTCGGCGCCCTATCACGTCAATTCCCCGTGGCCGGGCGGCCTGACCGGAAACTAAAGGCCAACACCTAAAGGACAACACAATGAAGCGATTTGCGATATTCCTGGCGTGTGCCGTCTCGGCGATGGCGCAGCGCCCAACGAATCCGGCTCTCCTGATTCCCCAGCAAGCCCCGCCTTTGGACTACGTGGCGGTCGCCAACCCGCTCCCGGTTCCGGAAGGCGTGAACATGGGAGCGTCTTCGAGCGTGGCCTTCGATTCCAAGGGCCATCTGTTTGTGTTGAGCCGCGGGGCCCAGCCGATCACGGAGTTCGACGAAAACGGGAAATTCATTCGCGCCTTTGGCGAGGGGCTCTTCAGGCGAAGCCACGGCCTGCGCATCGATAAGGACGGCAACATCTGGGCCACCGACGTCGGCGCGCACATCGTCATGAAGCTGAGCCCGGAGGGGAAGGTGCTCCTGACGCTCGGCACCAAGGGCCAGGCGGGCGAGTGGAATGAGACGACCCATCTTTTTAACGAACCGAATGACATCGCCATCGCCGCCAACGGAGACGTCTTCGTCTCTCAGGGCCACACGCCCGGAGCCGGACGAGGCGGCGCGCCGCAAGCCCCCGGCGTCCTCAAGTTCGATAAGAACGGCAACTTCATCAAGTTCTGGGGCGGAAAAGGAACCGAGCCCGGGAAATTCGAGGTCGCGCATGGCATCGCCATCGACGCCAAGGGTCTGCTGTGGGTGACCGACCGCGAGAACCAGAGAATCCAGATCTTCGACCAGGACGGGAAATACATCCGCGAAATCAAGTACGCCGGCTTGCCGTGCGCGCTGGATATCGGGAAAAAGTACATCTATATGGTCAACGGCTTCGCGGGCCAGGTGGTTCAGATGGACCTGAACGGAAAGGTTCTGGCCGCGATGGGAAAACCGGGACCGGCCGGCACGTGGGGCGAGTTCGGCGAAGCGCACTTCATCGCGGTGAGCCCCAAGGGCGAGATTTACGTCGCCGATACGGTGAATCGCGCAGTGCAGAAGTTCGTGAAGAAGTAAAATAGCCCGCCCCAGGGCAGGCGCAACCTCCCTTGTGCCCACCGTGGGTACAGGGTATCCTGATAGACAAGCATGCGAGTGATCGCCCGGTCGACGCTCTCGAAGTTTGTCGAGACATTGACGGGCCGAAGGGATCGGGTGGCTGTGAAGGCCGCTCTCGACGCTTGGTTTCACGAAGTGGAGCGCGCGAATTGGCGTGGCCCAGCGGACATCAAAAAGATTTATGCGAATGCGAGTATCGTTGATGCGGATCGCGTGGTGTTCAACATCAAAGGGAATAGTTATCGCCTGGTGGCGGCGATCGACTACCCTCGGCGAGCGTTGTTTGTGAAATGGCTCGGGCCGCACAAGGAGTACGACAAGATTGATGTGAGGACGGTTCAATATGGGGATCAAGCCTATCAAAAACGCTCGTGATCACGATAAGGTGCTACGGGAAATCGAGAGGCTGTGGGGCGCTCAAGAGGGATCTCCGCGAGGAGACCGGCTTGACGTACTGATTACCTTGGCGGATGCGTACGAGCGGATGAATTACCCAATGGATCCTCCCGATCCGATCGATGCGATCCGTTTTCGTTTGGAGCAGCAAGGCCTGGGACCTCGTGACTTAGTCGGCGTGATTGGAAGCCGAACCAGGGTCTACGAAGTTTTGAGAGGAGCGAGGCCTTTAACCCTGGCGATGATCCGGCGTCTGCACGAGCAGTTCGGGATTCCCGCTGAGGTGCTCATCCAGCCGGTGGGAAAGAAACGTCGCGCGGCGTGATAAGAATTGCGTATGCGATCGCGCATTATGTACATCGAGTCGAAGGCCGGGGGTCTCAATGGACCGGCAAGGATCGGCCGCGTCTACTTTTCCAAGACGGGCCGTACGCTGTATTACAAAGATCAAGAGTTCATGCGGGCATCCGGCTTCAAGTCGAATCACCTTGACGCCAAAACGCGTGAGGAGTATTGGATTTCGGGTCCAAGACGAGATGGCAAGGACCGCTTATATATCAGCAATATTCCGGTTGAGATCGACGATGACATCAGAACTGAATACTGGACGGAGATCCGCAAGAAGCCTGAATGTGCCACCAAGTCATCTACTTGAACTGACTCCCGCAACAAAAAAGGCCGCCCGTTGCCGGGCGGCTCATGCTGACTACTGTCTTCTGGTCCGGAGCGCACAGCGCGCGACGTGCTCCTTCAGTTGAAGCTTGCTCACGCCGCGCTGCGTTGTGCGCGATTACAGTTTAGTTCCTAGAAGTCCATCCCGCCGCCGGGACCGCCGTGCTCGCCACCGGGCATCTGAGCGGACTTCTTCTCCGGGATCTCGGCGATCATCGCTTCGGTGGTCAGCATCAGGGCGCTGATCGAAGAGGCGTTCTGCAAAGCCGACCGGGTCACTTTGGTCGGATCGATGACGCCGTTCTTCACCAGGTCTTCATACTGCGCGGAGGCCGCGTTGAAGCCGAAGTTCGGGTCCTTGTTGGCCCGGATCTTCTCGATCACGATGGCGCCTTCATAGCCGGCGTTGCCGACGATTTGCCGAACCGGCTCCTCGCATGCCCGCCGAATGATATTGACGCCGATCTGCTCGTCGTGCTCCGCCTTGAGGTTTTCCAGAGCCGCTGCCGCGCGCAGCAGAGCCACGCCGCCGCCCGGAACGATGCCTTCCTCGACCGCCGCGCGCGTGGCATGCAGAGCATCCTCGACGCGAGCCTTCTTCTCCTTCATCTCGGTCTCGGTGGCCGCGCCCACTTTGATCACCGCGACGCCGCCGGCGAGCTTCGCCAGCCGCTCCTGCAGCTTCTCGCGATCGTAATCCGAGGTGGTCTCATCGATCTGTGCGCGCAACTGCTTGATGCGGCCCTCGATGGCCTTCTGCGAACCCGCGCCGTCGATGATGGTGGTGTTGTCCTTGTCGACGGTGATGCGCTTGGCTCGGCCCAGATCCTTGAGCTGGACGCCTTCGAGCTTAATGCCGGTCTCCTCGAAGATGGCCTGGCCGCCGGTGAGAATGCCGATATCCTCGAGCATCGCCTTGCGGCGGTCGCCGAAGCCGGGAGCCTTCACCGCGCAGGCATTGAGCGTGCCGCGCAGCTTGTTGACTACCAGGGTCGCCAGCGCTTCGCCTTCCACTTCCTCGGCGATCACCAGGAGCGGTTTGCCCGCGCGCGCGATCTGCTCCAGAACGGGCAGCAGGTCCTTCATGTTGGCGATTTTCTTTTCGTGGATCAGGATGTAGGGGTCTTCCAGCACGCACTCCATGCGATCCGGATCGCTGATGAAGTAGGGCGAAAGATACCCGCGGTCAAACTGCATGCCGTCCACGGTCTGCAGCTCGGTCGACATGGTCTTGGACTCTTCCACCGTGATGACGCCATCCTTGCCCACTTTCTTCATGGCTTCCGCGATGGTGTTGCCGATGGTCTCGTCGCCGTTGGCGGAAATCGTGCCGACTTGCGCGATCATATCGCCGCTCACGGGCTTGGAGAACTTCTTGACCGCCTCGACCACGGCTTCGACGGCCTTCTCGATGCCGCGCTTCAGCGCCATCGGATTGGCGCCCGCCGCCACGCTCTTCACGCCTTCGCGGTAGATGCACTGGGCCAGGATGGTCGCGGTGGTGGTGCCGTCGCCGGCGATGTCGGAGGTCTTGGAAGCCACTTCGCGCACCATCTGCGCGCCCATGTTCTCCAGGGGATCCTTGAGCTCCACTTCCTTGGCCACCGTCACGCCGTCCTTGGTGATGGTCGGTCCGCCGAACTTTTTCTCGAGAACGACGTTGCGGCCCTTGGGGCCCAGGGTCACCTTGACCGCGTCGGCCAGTTGATTCACACCGCGCAGGATCGCCTGGCGGGAATTTTCGCTATATACAATCTGTTTTGCTGCCATATTTTTGTCTCCTGATTCCTGAATCCTTTAGGCCGACTTCTTGGACAGTTTGGGGGCATCCACCAGAATGCCGAGAACCTCGTCCTCGCGCATGATCATGTAGTCGTCACCGTAGGCTTTGGGCACATCCGATCCCGAATACTTGCCGAATAGGATGCGGTCGCCGACTTTGACGTCCAGCGGGATCAGCTTGCCGTCATCGGAGCGCTTGCCTTGTCCCACGGCCATCACTTCGCCGATCTGTGGTTTTTCCTTGGCTGAATCGGGTATAAACAGCCCGCTAGCCGTCTTGTCTGCTTCTTCGTCTAGCCGTTTGACCACGATGCGGTCATAGAGCGGGCGAATATTCATAGTTCAACCTCCATCTGATGTTGTGCGTTTGAGAGAATCTCGATTAACCTGGGCCCGGCAGGACCGCCGCGGCCCACACAGTATTATTAGCACACTCGACCGATGAGTGACAATACTGTCTAGCAACTATATGTAGAATCAACACTTTGCTGGAATGGAGTGCGCCCGCAGCAGCGGTGGGGGAGGTGGCTGCCCATCAAAAGACAATGGAATAGTGCTTGGTCCTGCCGGGTCCTCTCACGCGAAGTGTTTGGTGACCACAATTTGGCGCTGCTCTGAGTCGGACGCGGTGCGGGTGTCCAGTGTGATCTCGATCCTCCGGGCCGGCATCTGCTCGCGAAACTTTTCGCCCCACTCGATCAGCACGACTGCATCGCGATCGAAGATTTCCTCCAAGCCGAGTGTCGCCACCTGCGCGGGAGTGTCCAGGCGGTACAGATCGATGTGATATACCCGGCCGCCTCCATATTCCCCGCCTCCATATTCATGGATCAGGGTGAACGTGGGACTGGCGACTTCCTCCGGCTCGGCCGCGCCCAATCCGCTGACGATGCCCTTGGCCAGCGTGGTCTTGCCGGCGCCCAGGTTGCCGATCAGCAGCACGACGGCTTTCTTGGGCAGCTCGCCGGCGATCCGGCGGCCAAGTGCGATGGTTTCTTCCTCGGAATTGGTCTCAAACGATTTCACGGATCGCCTTGGGAAGGTAGTGCAGCAGATCCGTCGCGATCAGGCACTGCTCGGTCAGCTCCTGCGCGCCCAGGTGCCCGGCGTGTCCATGCAGCCAGACGGCAGCTCGAACTGCGGTATCGATCTCATTCGGAAACTGCGCAATGAAACCCGCGATCATGCCGGTGAGAATATCGCCGGTGCCGCCGGTGGCCATCGCCGGCGACCCGCTGGTGTTGATCCAGACGTTGCCGTCGGGCAAGGCGATCAGCGTGCGATAGCCCTTGAGGACCAGGCACACGTTGCGCTCCCGCGCGAACGTGCGGGCGACTTCCAGGCGATCGCTTTCGCTGACGCGGTCCACTCCCAGCAGCCGCGCCATCTCGCCGGGATGCGGAGTCAGCACGGTCTGCAATCCACGGCCCCTAAAATCGGTTCCGGCGATCGCGTTCAGCCCGTCCGCGTCGATCACCATCGGCACGGCCGCCTCTTTCATCAGCTTGGGGACGAGCTCGCGCCGCTCGCCCAGACCAGGACCCACCGCCAGCACGGTCATGCGGTCGAGTGAAAAGTTATCGAGCGAGGCCGACATCAACTCGGGCGCGAGCCGCGACGAATCCGAGCACGCGACCGTGACCAATCCTGCGCCCGCGCGCAACGCTGCCAGCCCGGCCATCGCCGCGGCTCCTGACTTGCCAGGCGCTCCACCCACGACGAGGACGTGACCGAAATCACCCTTATTCGCCTCGCGCTTGCGGGGCCGCAACAGATGCCGGAAGTCACCCGGACTGGAAACTTCGAGGCCCCCCGGGATTAGCCAGGGCGGGCTGCCGATCTGGGTGACGACCAAACGCCCCACATGATCCTCGGCGCCGGATGCCAGGTAATGTTCCACCTTGGGCGCGGTGAACGTCACGGTGATATCCGCGCGCACGCAATCGCCGCCGCCGCCGAGCCCCGAGGGCAAATCGACTGCTACAATCCTGGCCTGCGGAAAGTCGCGCGTCGATGCGATCAGCTCCGCCGTGCGGCCGGTGGGCGGACCCTTCAGTCCCGTGCCCAGCAGCGCGTCCACGACGATGTTCACTTCGCGGCGCTCGCGCAGCTTCGCGGGGACCTCGAAGACCGGATGAATGCCCAGCTCGACGATGCGCTTCAGGTTTTCCGCCGCGTCGCCGGTGTACTCCGATGGATCCGCCGCGAGCACCACGCGCATCCGGCTCACGTTGAATTCGTGCAGCAGCCGCGCGATGGCCAGTCCGTCGCCGCCGTTGTTGCCTTTGCCGCACAGGATCACGATGTTCTGGCGGTCGATCGGGTCGAACTCGCGCACCATCTCTTCCAACACGCGATGCGCCGCGTTCTCCATCAGCGCGATGCTGGGGACGCCTTCTTCGATGGTGCGGCGGTCCACCTCGCGCATCTGCTCCGCGGTCAATACTTTCATTCGGAGACAGCTCCCGTGAGAAGCTGCTCGAGTTTCTGCAAGCTCCGCGCTTCCCCCATGGCAATCAAATGATCACCGGCGGACATCTGCGCCTCCGGAGAGGGATTAAAGAGCATCTCGCCATCGGCTTTGCGAATCGCCAAAATGGCCACACCGCTCTTGTTCCTAACGTCGACCTCGGCCAGCGTGCGCCCCGCAAAGGCGCTCTGCCCGGTCACGCGCACCTGTTCAATTTCGATGTCCACGCCCTGCTGCGTGGTGAAGTCCAAAAACTGCAGCACATGCGGTTTCAGCAGCGCGTGCGCCATGCGCTGGCCGGTGGTGTTGTACGGTGCGAATACGAAGTCGGCGCCGGCCCGCCGCATCTTCTGCTCGGAGGACTCCTCGGCGATGCGCGCGGAAAGCTGCAGCTTCGGATTCAAGGTCTTGGCGCTCATAATGACGAACAGGTTGTCGGCGTCCGACGCGAGCGTGGCAATCAATCCCTTGGCTCGCGCGATCCCCACGTCGCGCAGCGCCTCGTCCCGGCCGGCGTCGGCCAGCACCGCCAGCATGCCGGCCTTCATGGCGCGCTCCACCCGCTCCTCGTTGTTGTCGACCACCACGAAGGGAGCTCCCGCCTTTCGCAATTCCGCGGCGGCGCCGCGCCCCACGCGCCCGAAACCGCACAAGATAATGTGGCCTTCCAGTTTGTCGATCATGTTTCTCACACGCCGCTTTCCGAAGAATTGATTCAGCTCCAGCTCGATGAGAGTTTGGGTCATCGCGCCTACCGCCAGAAAAATTGTGGTCACGCCGAAAAAGATGAGGAACGAGTTGAACACCCGGCCGGCGTGGCTCAATCCGCGGATTTCCGCATATCCCACCGTGGTCACGGTGGTCAGGGTCATGTAGAAGGCGTCGAACACCGGGTAGTGCTCGATCGCCACGAATCCGATGGTCCCGCACGTCAGCACCAACACCAGTGCGATCGCGATCAGGATCAGGCGGTTCCGCAAATGACCCATGGGTTTATCTTACGGTGCCCGTGCGGTTAGCGGCCGAAGACGGTCTTGGCCACGGCCTGGTTCCCGTAGGCGTCCTCTACGCGAACGGCCAGCGTAACTTCTCCCGGCGTCCGGCCTAGCGCGATGCGATAGTCCTGCTCGCGTGAATCGCTGAGCCGGGTGGTGGGCTCGACCAGCATCCAGTCGCCGCCGTTGACGGAATACTCGGCCTTGCTCAAAGTGCTGAGCGCGTCCTTGGCGTGCATCCCAAGGGCCGTGCCTCCGAGGGAAGCCACGCTCGCACCCCAGGTAATTTCCGGCGGCGTGTTGTCGATCAGGAACGGATCGCTTTCCCGCACCGACGTCAAAGCCTGGCCGGGAGGATTCGAGGGAGCATCGGACGCGGTGACGCGCAGCACGTACTGGCCGTCGGCATAGGCCGTCGAATCCCAGCTCAAGTAGTTTTCGCGAATCTTGTCGCGGACCAGCTTCCAGGCGGTCTCATGCACGCCCCGGATCTCGATCTTGTAATCCAGCGTGTCGGCGTTGTCGTCCTCCGCCAGCCACCGGGCGCCAATATACCCCTTGGCCCAGGTCAACGCCGGCGTGGCGCCAGAGTCCGTGGGAGCCGGCGGTTTCGACGCCTTGGGACGCGGCGCCGTCGACAGGAAGAGAGGCGGCAGGCTGAGCGTCGGACTGGGCGCCTCCGTATCCGATATCGCGGCCGGAGCCGGGAAGCGGTAATTCGGCGGCGTGATCTCCACCTGCGCCACCACCGGGGCCACGTTCTTCATCTGATATGCGACCGCCACATCGGACAGCCCGGCTTTGCCGCTGAGCGTCGCGCGATATTGCAAGAAGCGCGCGGGCGGGGAGGCCACGCGGCCCTGAGTGAGGGGAGCCCAGGCGCTCCAATTTCTCTGCGCGCGGCCGACGTTGCCGGAGCGCGTTTCAAACACCGTTCCGGCCGCTGCCTCCGGCTCCGTGCCGATGCGGCCCCAGTAGGAGAAGCCGCCGGCATCCAGGACGTCGCTTTCGAACGTTCCCGAAGGCTCCAGATCCGGCCCGATCGCCATCACCTTGCCGATGTTGCCGGTCACCGCGTACACCCGGCCGTCCGGCGCCCGCAGCAGGCCGGTGATCTGCGTCGGCTCGACGTTGAGCAGCCGCGTGTAGGAATAATCGCTGTCGATGCGGTACAGATTCCCGTGATTCCCGGTGCCCGCCAGGAGCCTCCCCTGCGCATCGAACGCCAGCGCGTATACCAGATCCTGGGCGTGGCTCCAGATCCGGCGCGGATATCCGTCGCTCTGAATGCGATAAATCTCCGATCCTCCTGCGACCGCCTGCGACGTGACGATCGGAGTCGCCACCGGCGTGGGCCTGGGCGGCACAATCTGGACCGTTCCCGGCGGGGCGGGGGCCGGAGTGGCGGGCCTGGGCGGCGCGCCGACTGCCGTCGGTGGCGGAGCCGGTGTGGTGGCGCGATTCCCCGCGCCGGCCGCGTAGATGGCCCCGTCCGCGCCCACGGCCACGGCCGTGATCTCGCGCTTGGGAGCCTGATACAGAACGAATCCCTGACCTTGTCCGGCGGGGCCGGGCGTCACGCGGAAGATCAGGCCGCTCGGCTCGGTGCCAATAATCAAAGTGTCCTGGTTGCCCGACGTGTCCACGACCATCGACCGCGCGTGCGCTTCTTCCGTGCGGAAGAATACCGACCCGACTCCGGCCGGCGTCACGCGATGAATCTCTCCCTGGTCTCCCGTGGCCACGTACAAATCACCGTTTTTGGCGAACGCCAGCGCCCAGATGTACTTGGTCTTGGGATCGTAGAAGACTTGCGCCTTGCCATTGCTGTCGATGCGATACACTTTCCCGTCCGGCGAGGTGGCCGCGTACACCCGATCCTGCCGGTCGATGGCGATCGCCTGTATCGCAATTCCGTCCAGCTCCGCCAGCAATTTCCCCTGGCCGCGGGCGTCGATCGAGTAGAGCCTGGCCCGCGATCCGCCCAGGCTGCCGCCGCCGGCGTAGACGGTGCCCTTGGAATCGCGCGCCACGGCCCACAGAAACGCGAGGGAGGTGTCGTACACTTCGCTCAACCGGGGAGCCACCGTGACGCGGCCATCGCTCGACAGCGACAGGCGCCGGAGCGTGCCCTGATCGAAATCCTGCATGGAATCCTGTTCCCAGGTTTCGGTCTCTACCGCGGACAGGACGGCGCCAAAGCACACCAGCGCGCAAACGACATGAAACAATCGCATTGGGATCTGTTTTATCGGACTGTAATCGGGATCGAAAAGCTTCCGGTGACCACCTGATCGAAGGGGATGGAAAGCTCTTCCTCGGCGCTCTCGGCGATGCCGGTCAGCGTGCGTCCCGCGCTCCGCTGGCTCTGAAACACGTTCAGCACGGAAAGCGGCAGGGCGGGCAGAGTCTTATCCTCGGCGTAATACGTCGGCCGGCGCTGCACCACGGACACGTACAAGCGGTTGTTGCCGCGCTCCTGGTTCAACAGCGAAACTGTTTCCGGAAGATCCAGGTAGCGGTTGGAGGAAACCGCCGAAGTCTGCAGGCGATTCAGCGTGACCGCATCGCTCAGCAGAATGCGATGTTCGCCTCTGGGCAGGTCGGCGGGGATCTTCACGGTGATGTTCCGCTCGATGCGCTCGCCGCGATAGGGCCGCAGGAAAACCTTGACGGGAATCTCGGTTCCCGCGGTGACTTCCGTGGACGGCGTCCAGGCCGTATCCACCGACATGATCCGGCGATCCGGCAGCAGGTCCACGGTGCACTCCACCTGTTTCAGATCCGGCGTGGTCACGTTGTTCTCGAACAGCCTCTGGAACTTGTCTCCCCACCATGCGCCCAGCGAGACGGGCAGAGGCGCCATGGCGTCCGTGCCGGCCTGTACCGTCGAAACGTGGAGCATCTGCTTGCCGGCCAGTTGTACGTCGCCGCTGACCCGGTAGGTGATCTCGTCCGCAAACTCGTTCATCTCCTGCAGGGAGTTCGCCAGCGTCATGTTCATCAGCACGGGCGTCCATTTCTGATGCACGAACACGTTGAAGTTCAAATCCTTCTGGGCGATCACCTTGCCGCCCGCGCCCAGCGAGCGCACCCGCACGTGGACCGGCACGGTCGGGGCTTCCGCGCCCAGCTCGCCCATGATCCCGGTATAGCGGTCTTGCTTGAGCGCGCCGACCACTTCCGTCGCGCTGCCGAACTTGGTCGGCTGGTAAGAGGAGCCGAACACCATGAGGATCTCGCTCTTCGCCATGGGCATATTGATGGGACCCAGGTTATAGAAGGGATGCCCGAAGGCCAGCACGCGCTTGCCGTCGTTGTAGGTCACCGTGCCCATGCCGGTGGCCGACATGTCGCCCGAAACCAGGACGCCGCTGATGGCTTCGCCCGGATTGAGCGATTTCTCCCATCCCGGGGCGGGCTTGGCCGAAAGTTTCCCTGCCGTTGCGCCGCCCTGCACCGCGGTGACGCCCATTTGCGAGAACATCGGCTCGAAGTGCTTCAACACGGCTGAGCTGAAACCGGAGAACGTCAAGGGCGTATCGATCGGCTGCACGCCCGCGGAGAGCAAACTGGCGCGCTGGTCACCAGATAAGCCGGCGGGCACTCCCGGGGCGTCCAACGCCTCCGCGGCCACTTTCTCCGGCGTCCGCGCGTCGGCCGGGCGGGACTTGTCGAATTCCTGGATTTCGAGCATCGACTCGATGGGGGTGATACCGCAAATCGCGTCGGGCGAGAACGCGCCCATGCGCAGGGAGATCGCGCCCATCAGTTTGCCGTCGTAGTACACCGGGCTGCCGCTCATCCCCGCAGCGACTCCGGTTTCCTTGCCTTTGCCGCCGAGTTTGCAGATGATCACGTCCTGCCGCGGTCCCAGGTAATTCTTCCAGACCCCTACGATGTCCACCGGCATGGCTTCCGGCTCGGTTCCCTGGAACACGGTCCAGGCGGTGGCATGCATCCCGGGCTTCACCTGCTTCAGCGGGAGGATCTCCACTTTTCCCGCCTTGGGACGGGCCATATCCGCGCCGAGAGACACGCCAGCCAGAGCCAGCGTGGCTAAAACCAGCCACTTCTTCATTTGGGGTACCTCTTGGTACTTATTATCTACCCAGCCGACGGTCTAAAGGTGTCTGACACATTTAAAGGTGTCTGACACATTTAAAATAGAAAGTCCCCTAAGGTTGCTAGCCGATGAGCTGGCCCAGCTTGGATCCCGGTCGAATAATGGTTTCGGTCCGTTCCGGACCTGTGGAAATCGCGCCGATCTCCACCCCCGCGCGCTCCTCCAGAAACCTCAGATAGGCGCGAGCCTTCTCGGGCAAATCCTCGTAGCGCGTGACGCCGCGCGTCGAGGTCTGCCAGCCCGGCAGCTTCTCATAGAGCGGCTCGACGCTTTCGAGCGACCGGTAGGTAGCCGGCATCTCCTCGACTTCCTTCCCGTCCAGCCAATACCCGACGCATACCGGAATCTTGGCGAGCTGGTCCAGCACGTCCAGCTTAGTGATGAACAGCGAATCGAAGCCGTTGACCATGGCGGTGTAGCGCAGCAGCGGCACGTCGAACCAGCCGCAGCGGCGGGGGCGGCCGGTGACCGAACCGTACTCTTTGCCTTCGCGGCGCAGCAGGTCGCCTGCCGCGTCCTTGCTTTCGCTGGGAAACGGTCCGGTTCCGACGCGCGTGATGTAGGCTTTGGACACGCCGATCACGCCCTCAATCCGTGTGGGAGGCACGCCCAGGCCGGTGCAGGCTCCGCCCGCGGTCGCACTCGAAGACGTGACAAAAGGATAGGTTCCGTGGTCGATATCGAGCATGGTGCCCTGCGCGCCCTCGAACAGGACGCGTTTCCCGGCGGCCATCGCGCCCGCGAGCAATTTCGACGTGTCGCACACCAGCGGGCGAATCTGCGCGGCCAGTAGCTCGGTCTGGCAGCGGATGGCGGTGTAATCGATGGGCCCTTCCAGGTGGAAGGTTTCGGCCAGCGTGTTCTTGTCTTCGGCCAGCGTGTCATAGAGCACGCGGAAACTGGCCGGATCGTACAGATCCGCGATGCGGATCCCGCGGCGGCCGATTTTATCCTCGTAGCACGGCCCGATGCCGCGCGCCGTGGTGCCCAGCGGAATGCGGTTTTCGCGGGCTTCCGACATCTTTTCCACCAGCCGGTGGAACGGAAAGATCACGTGTGCGCGATTACTGATCCGCAGGTGCTTCTGAACGTCGATCCCGGCGGCTTCCAGCATCGCCATTTCCTCGGCCAGCGCCGCCAGATCCACCACCACGCCGTTGCCGATCACCGCCGTCACGCCCGGCCGCAGGATCCCGCTGGGGATCAGCTTGAGAATGAACTTCTTCTCGCCGATATATACGGTGTGGCCGGCATTGTGCCCGCCCTGATATCGCGCCACGATATCGAAGCGTTCGGCCAGCAGGTCGACGACTTTGCCTTTGCCCTCGTCGCCCCACTGGGCGCCCAGGACGATTACGTTATTCATTCCTTGAAAGAGCTCCGCGCTCCAGCGAACCATTGTAGCAATGAAGTATTCAAAAACCGTTACAGTGCCGAGCCGGTACAATAGCTCTGATGCAGCTTTCCGACATCTTTCTCCAGTTGGGTGAGGAGAACTTCAACCACCTGCTCCGCAGTGTCTCGATCGGACGACTGAAGACCTACCAGCTCTACGACCGCATGAAGACCGTCCTCTATCTCAACAAACTGAATTCGGAGACGCTGCGCAAAGCTGCCCCGCGCATCTGGGCGCGCATCGGCCAGCATGACGACGAGTTCGCCACCGACGTCGCCCAAGCCATCCTGATTTCGCACCTGGATATGATCCGCGCCGTGCTGGATCACCAGGGCATCCCGCATGAAGACGGATTTTTCGCCAAGGACGCTGACGTCTCCGGCCACCTGAAGGAAGGCTGGCAGCAGCAGGTCTGGGAGAAGTTCCACGCGGTGTATCCCGCGCCGGCGCTACTTTTCTACATCAATCACCTGGGCTGGGAAATCGCCAAGGCCGAACAAGTGTTCCAGCCTGCCGCATGAAGGAACTTTTCGAGGCCGTGCGCGCCGGGGATCTTCAGCGCGTCCAGGCCCTGGTCGATGCCGATCCCACGCTCGCGATTTTCGCCGCCGCCGTCCTGGGTGACACGGAGCGCCTGGAAGAACTGCTGACGGGAAATCGGTCTCTGGTGTCCGCGGTCAGCACCGATGGCTGGACTCCGCTGCATCTGGCGGCTTTTTTCGGAAAAGGCGGCGCCGTGCGTCTCTTGTTGAATAAAGGCGCGGCCGTGACCGCGCGATCCACGAATCCCATGGCCAACACGCCCCTGCACGCCGCGGCCGCCGGCAAGCACGCCGATATCGTCAAGCTCCTGCTCGACCACGGCGCCAACGCCAATGCGCGCCAGCACGGCGGATGGGTCCCGCTGCATTCCGCCGCGCAGAACGGCGATCTGGAATCCGCCGGCGCACTGCTTGCCGCGGGGGCCGATGCGTCCGTCCGCGCCGATAACAATCAGAGACCGCTCGATCTGGCGCTCACCGCAGCGCAGCAGGCCATGGTCGAGTTCCTCGAAGCGAACGGGGCGAAGTTATAAGCGGGCCGCATCATTTGGCGGACAGGCCAAATTCCCGGAGTACTTCTGAATCCGCGCCGCACAAGCGGACCCAGTACACTCCCTTCCTAAGCGGTTTTGACATCGTTGCGACCAGTTTCCCGCCGGCTTCCTTGGCCGCCCCCTCCCAAACCGGGCCCCCGGCTGCATCCACCACTTCCACTTCGTACTCCGCCCTGGATAACAAGTCCGGCGCTTTGAAGTTGAATTGAAGAGGCTTCCCCGCCGGTGCGGGAGACAGGGGATCGGCGCCGCGCAGCGAGGATAGGCTCACGGGAACCGGTTCGAGGGGAGCTTGTGCTGGTCTCCAGAGCGTAAGGGCCGCCAAAATCACCAGGGCGAGAACCGGCACCAGACTCGTTCGGGTGATCGTGAGGCGGGGAAGCTCCAGGACCTTCCCCCAGCCCGGCTGAACCGGTCTTTCGACCGGAGCCGCAGCCTTCAGGGCGGACACGAACCGGTCGGTTTCCGCGACCGCGTCTTGACAGTCAGGGCAGATCAGGAGGTGTTCTTCGACGCGGGCGGCAAGCGCCTCCGGAAGACGATGAAATACGTACTCTTCGAGGATTTCCTCAGTGGGGTGGGCCGGGAAGCGTTTCGTCGGATCGACAGGAATTCCCATAACGGAGCATCAAGCGAGAGCTTCGTTCCAAAGCAAGATTCTGTTCCTTAGTGGGACACGCTCCTTGAAGTTCTCATAAAAACTTGATGCAGGCTCTTGTGAACCAGCTTTTTCTTGCCCAACTCGCCAAAACGGGCTTTCGCCCGGGATTTCAGCAGGCGGAACTGGGTCTCGGTCAGTTCCATCTCCGAACAGATCTGATCCTGGCTCTCCTCATCGATATAGAACCGGGTCAGGATCTCCCGATCCCGCTCGGACAACTCCCCGAGTACCTGCCGGATGAGTGAGATCCGCTGGCGGAAGATGGCTGCTTCCTCTGGATTTCCGCGGGGATCGACTACGCGCACGGTGGAATCGAACTCCGCCTGTTCGCGCCGGTCGTGGACCACCCTGTCGATATGCGCGGCCACCTGGCGCCGGACGATGGTGCGCACGAACCCCATCAGCCGCGACGGGTCCCGCAGCTCCCCGCGGCGAATGGCTTGGACCACGACGACGAAGGTGTCGTGGACTTTGTCGTCCAGCTCCTGGGGTCCCAGCTGGCGGCACAGGTAGAACCGGATTCCACGGGAAAACAGCTGATAAAGCTCTTCCATCCCATCGGTCTTCCCGGTGCGGATCCGTTCCACCAACTCGACCCATCCCGCATGGACGGTCCCTGCTTCATCGGCGGGCTCGCCCAGTGCGCCGTCTCCTTCTTCCGCGCCTGCCGCTACGGCTGCCGCCGGAGGCGAAGAATCCTCTTCCGCGGCCTTCCCGTCAGGCGAGTTGGAAAGGATCTCCTCAGGCTCAGGCGGCCCGTGTGGCGTCGCATGCGGCGCCACGGCCAGCGGCGAAATGCGGCGCGAGCGTATCACCGGCCGCCTCCCGCCACCTGGAACGCCGCCCAATAAGAGGGCGAGGCCTGCCAGGTGCCCGAATGGATCATTTCCACTTTCGCGCGGCGCAAAGCCTCGGCCGCGGAATTGGTTTGCAGATACCGGTAGAAAGCCGGAATCAGGTCCCCATTCGTATCCGCTACCGGCCAACTCGTCGCCACCACGTCTTTTGCTCCGGCCATCATCCAGGCCCGCGAAAGTCCTAGCAATCCAGCGCCCGCGCGGGCGTCGCCGGCGCCTGTGGCGCACCCCGTCATGACGATCAGCGCCCCCGGCACGTGCAGCATGCCTACTTCCGAGGTCGAGAGCAGGCCCGGCCTGCCGCTGGCATCCAACGAGAAGGCCAGAAATGCCTGTTGCGATAGCGTGCCGGAAGATCGCACCTGGGGAGTGAGAACGTGCGTCGCCAAATGGATGGTCGAGGGCATCGCGTCGAGCCCTTCGAGAAAAGCGTCGCGCCGCGCCGCCGTCCCCTCCAGAACTTGGATCGGCCGGGGCGGGCCGGTCGAGGTTTGCCAGCTTTGGGAGCTGCGGTGTAATTCGCGAGCGCTGCTTACCAGCCGGTTCAGCTGGCCGCGGCCTTCCGCGCCGTCGGCCGTCCGGCGGAAGCTCCCGTCCATGGTCCACCACAGCTTCCACCACGGACCGGGCTTCCATCGGGGATCGGCCGAGTTGTACACCGGATCCGCCACCCCCAGGTAGCCACCCGCTGGGACGGCGTGACTTTTCGCCGTATCGTGATTCGCCGTATTGTTATGGAAGGACGCGTCCAAGAACATCGCGCCCGGAATCCGCTGCAGGGAATGCTGCTCCACGGTGTAGACCGGCTGGCCGTTCTGGTACCCGCTCACCAGCGCCGCGAAGGGCAGCTCGAACAGCGGACCGTCCAGCGACAGCAGCCAGGACGTCTTGGCCGCGTCCGCCGGACTCAGCGCACCGAACAACCGTTGATAAAGATCCGCGCCCAATCTCTCTCCCTCGGGTTGGCCGCCGGTCAAGACCGCGTCCCGAAACCGTCTTACATCCTCGCGGATCTCAGACTCTGCCGGCAGCCTGTGTAGCTCCAGGCCGCTTTGCGTGACGGCCCAAAGGTACGATTCCCGCTTGCCTAAGTGAAAACTGAGGAGCAAGTCGGATTCTCCTAACCCATGTTGAAAATGAATAAGTGAATTCCGAGCTCGGAAATTCTCGGTCAACATCGCCGAAACTCCAATCCCCGCGGTGGATTCCATTTCGGTAAGCTCCAAACGGAGACGTTTAGATTCAGGGCTTGCAGTACCCGCAGTACTCAAATGGCGGGTTTCTTCTTGATTCAGCCGCGCCAGAGTTTCCCAATACGCAATGGGCAACTTCTCTTTCCACGCCGGCGCCAGCGCCCGGCTTTCCCGCAGGCTGGCTGCCCGATTCGCCTCCAGCGCGAGAAACGCCTCGATCGCCCATTTCCGGTCGCCGGTGCGCAGCGCCTCGCGCGACGCGGCTTCGACGAACGAATCGTATACCTGGTGCTGAAATCCAACGTTGGCTTCGGTCAGCAGGGCCAGTGCCGCCGGGACGGCTCCGTACCCTTGACTGGCCTGGTCCGCGGCCGCGCTGAAATCCTCCAGTGCCAGCTCGGTCTGGCCCAGCACTTCATGGATCCGGCCCCGTTGATGCAGCAGCACGTAGACAGGCGGACCGGAAGGGCCGGTTCCTAGAGCGCGTTCGGTAAAAGCTTCGGCCTCCTGGGCCTGCCGCCGCCGCGCATCCCCGCTGGCTCGATCGGCCTGCGCCAGCCGCAAAGCGCCCAAGGCTGCGTAGGAAAAGCCTAAGTCCTTGGGAGAATGCGCCGTTCGCAACCGTAATGCCTGGCCCAACGCGGCTTCGGCTTCCTCCAGCTGGCCTGCCGCGATCTCCTCCTCGCCCAGCAAATGCCAAGCCAAGGCCTCCGCGCTCGGATTGTCGGTCTGCCGCGCCGCCTCAATCGCATCTTCGTAGCTGGGCTCTATAGAACGACGCTCGGACGGGTTTTCTTGCAAAGCAACGCGAACGCTCCGAAGACGTATGAGTAGCTGTGCCTCATAAGCCGGCGGGGCTCGTAGGTGATCCACCGCCGCCTTCCCCCGTTCCAGCGCGCTCAGCGCGGCGTCGGCATCGCCCATTCGCTGGTAGATGTGCGCCAGGTTCACCGCGATTCCTCCCAATGCGGACCAGTCCCGCGCTTGCTCCGCCAGCGCGCTGGCCTCCAGATAGGCCTCCAGCGCCGACGCATACCGCAGCGAGAGCATGCGCGCGGTTCCCAGGTTGCTCAGGTAGTTGATCTGCGCGGGCCGGTTTCCCAGCGCCGTGGCTCTCTCGTAGCCCCGTGCGTACACGGCTTCCAGGCCCACAAAATCCCGGACCGCTCCACGCTCTTGCGCGGCTTTGGTTAGGTCTATGAAATCTTTGGTTTCCCACCACGGACTGGAGTCAGGCGACCCAGTCCTTATGGCTGACGACGGGCGCGTGGCAGCCATAAATACCGTGAGAACAAGGCCAAGGCCTCGGGGGAAACTGGCCAATGCGACCTCTCACCTTACTTCTTTTCGTTGCGTACTAGATACTACCAGGAATTAAGGGCGCGTCCAAGGGGAATGTCCGGGGAAATATCCGGAAAACGATCCATAATGGCAGTCCCAAATTGGTTCGTTTACGGGCTAGTGCCAAATAGGATGTTCGAGGTGGGTGTCTGAGAACCCGATTCGGGCTCCATGGTTACGGCCAAATTCACATTCTGATCCAGTGCGCCCGGCAGGATGTGTATGGCCATGCCCTGTGGTCCAGATTGGAACAGACCTGCTGGGTGCGGCGTGCCCCCTTTCGGGATTACCCACAGCTCATAGGTCTTGCCTGCCGGCAGCACCGGTAAGTTCGAGGCGATGAGCAAAACGCCCATACTAGGGTTCAAAAAGAACTTGACCCGGGGCGGCTCGCCCTGGCCCTGGCCGGAATCCACCGGCCGTGTTTCGGGCTGGCTCAGGAAGGTGAACGCCTGCTTCAGCCGGGCGCGATCGGCCACAGACTCCTGCAGTGTGCGGCGCGCGTCCGCCAGAGCGCGGTCGGTGGTCCGCTTCTCCCAACTGAGCCACAGCGCCACGATGAGCGAGCAGGCGGCCGCCAGCGCCGCGACCCACACCCAGCCGGCGCGCTCCATCCCCACGGAAGCCATCACTCGCCGCCGCAGCCGCGAGGGAGGCACCACCGGGTGCGCCTGGCTCAGCAACAGCGCGTTGACGGCCAGGGCCTGGTGGAAGTATTTCCGGCAGACGGCGCAATTCCGACCCAGATGCGCCTCGATTTCGCGCGTTTCCCCGGCGTCCAGCAGCCCCAGCGAATAGAGTTCATAGCTGTCGCGCAGTTCCTCGCAGGTCACGCGGCCGCCGCCTCCGTCAGTTGTTCCCGCAATATTTTCAACGCCGACCGGAACCAGGTCTGGACGGTCTCCAGCGGCTGTTTGATGCGCTCCGCTATGGCGGACGGCGAAAGCCCCTCGTAATAGGCCAGTTCCACCACCGTCTTTTGTTGCGGGGTCAGTTTCTCGAACGCATCCTTGAGCCGCCGCGCGCGCTCCCGCGACAACACCCCATCCTCGAATCCGCAAAATTGTCCGGGATGCTCCAGCCGGTCCAGCTCGAGCGCCCCGGCTGACGTCCGCCCCTCCGTGGAGCGCAAATAATCGATGGCGCGGTTACGGGCCACCGCCAGCACCCAGGGGCCCAGCGCCCCGCGTTCCTGGTCGAACGCCTGCATCCGGTTCCACACGCGCAGGAAGGTTTCCTGCACCAGGTCCTCGGCCGCGGCGGAGTTCCGCACGACCCGCATAATCAGCGAATACACCAGCTTGCCGTAGCGGTCATAGAGTTCCCGCATCGCGCCGGAGTCGCGCGACTGGAGCCGGCGGGCCAGATCCCGGTCGTCCTTCCGGCGAAGGTCCACCTGCGACAGGGCCAGCGTCAGGGAAACCGGAATAAGTCGTGCCAGCATCGCCTTTTTGTGCGCGAAAGGAAGCGTCGCGCGCTGCTGCGCTTCTACCTGCAAATACGGCGTGGATCTTCCAACGGGCTCAACTGGGGATTATACCCTAGCGCGGGCCGCTTCCATGCCGGTTCCGGCGGCCGCGCCGGGACGGGCCGCCGCCGCTCGTGCGCGCAGGGCCTGCTGCAACTGCTCGATGCCCTCCGTGTCGCCTCGCCAGGTCACCCGAATGATCCGCACCTTCAGCCGCGGATGGACCGGGGTGGTGATGGCGTAGACGCGTGACATCAGCGCGCTGGCCAAGCCGAAGCCGACTCCATAGAACGGGATCATCTGGATGCCCCGCACCATCGTCACCCAGCCGAATAGCGAGACCATGGGAACCACCGAGCCCAGCGCGAAAACCACCGGCCACTTGACGGTGCCCATCATCGAAATCCGGCCGAGGGCCTGATACCCAAGAATCGTCACGAAGCCGATCAGCATCGGCCACGCATACAGAAAAAATACCTGCTTCAGATGGAACAAGAGCGCTCCCCACGGGGAGATCACCAGGGTATGGTCGATCATCTCATCACCGCCTTCAGCAGATCGTGCAAGTAGTCGGACGTCTGCAAGATCGGACTGCCCAGCCGCTCGCTTTGGGCGCGGATCACACCCCTCCGGTCGATCACGACCACTTGCGGCGTCCCCAGCCGCGTCCCGCGCGCGAGACCCAGGAAGTCGTGCGCTCGGTCACTATTGCCAATGCCCACCGGAAAGGTCAAACCAAAGCGCGCTTTGAACGCCGCGACATCGGTGGTTTCCCCAAAGGCCGCTACCTCGGCTACTTGCAGTCTGCCGGCAAACTCGTGCAAGAGCTGCTCGAAGACGCCCGACGCCCGCTGACAGTGCGGACACTGGGTGGAGATGAACGCCAGCAGCACCACGCGCCCCCGGTAACTCGATAGCAGGGTGGTCTTGCCGGAGGGCTCGATAATCTTCAACTCCGGCGCCGGCCGGGGCACCGTTCCTTGCGCCATCAGCGCCAGCCCACCGGCCAGAAACGCGATCACGGCGCGCATCATTGTATTCCTCCCGGTATTCCTCCCGGGCAGCACAGAACCAAGCCCGGTCCGGCGTCGCCGCAGTAGTGATAGGCCCCATAGAAGAAGATCTGACAATCTTGCTCCGGGCTGCCGTTGGAGTCGGGCACTATGATCACCGCATCTTGCTCGTTCACGATTCTCCCTTCTTACCTGAAATAAATGCGGCGGCGCGAACGCCGCCGCACTCCCCAGCTCACGCTAGGCGGGGCAACAGAACAGCCAAGTACCGCCCTCCCAGGGCTGGGTTCCACACCCGTAATACGCCCCTCCGAAACTTTGCTGGCAGATGGCGTCGTATTGGTTTTCGTACTCCTGCCCGCTGCCGGGCAGCCAAACCACTCCTCCTGGATCCATTTAGAAACTTCCTCCTTCGCCGCCATGTGTCCCACGGAGTCGTTCCGGGCTGGCCGGACTCGCACCGGCAAGTTGCCGAGGAATCGGGGGAAATAGTTTTCATCCGGGCCGTGACTCAGACCGTTTGCCTTCGGGTCTGGGGAGGATCTGGCATAATTGATCTGGCAGAATTGAGGACACTGTGTCACGGGTGAAAGACTTGGAATCGCGGCTCGAGAATACCGAGCAACAACTCCGCCTGCTGCAGAAGATCAGCCGCTTCATGGTCCGGGAGATGAGCCTCGGCGCCGCCTTGCAGGAAGTGGTTTCCCTGGTGGTCGAATTCATGGAGTGCGACTCCTGCTTGCTGTATCTGCTGCGGGAACAGGAATTAGTGCTGTGCACTTCCAACAGCCCGCATCCGGAAACCATCGGGAGAGTGCGCCTGCAGCTCGGCGAGGGCCTCACCGGCTGGGTGGCGCGCGAGCGGCGCTTGCTGGCGATTTCCAGGGAAGCCTATGCCGACTCCCGTTTTAAGCTCTTCACCGCACTTCCGGAAGACACCTACGAGGCGTTTCTGTCCGCCCCGGTCATCCTGCGCGATCGCGTGGCCGGTGTCATCAACGTGCAGCATCGCGAGCCGCATTTTCACTCCGGCGGAGAAATGGAACTGCTCACCACCGTAGGCGAGCAGATCGGATGCCTCGTGGCGCTGGCCCAAAGCGAGCTGAAGACCCTGGATACGGCTCAGGTTCTAGACCTGGTCATGAGTCCCGCCCGCCGCGGCTGACGTTCGCGAAAACAGAATCCTCCCAGCCTGTTTTATTCACACGCCATCCACCGTTGATGTGGCCTAAGTAGCACATTCAAAGCAAGTTATTTTTTGAGGAAAGCGCGATTTTAGCATTGACGCGAAACCTGCTTCAGGCGCATGATGACTATGGTTCCAAGAGGTTCGAAGGACAGCGAGCCTGGCAGGAAGTAGCGGATCTGGAGCGATGATCCGTGGCGCTGAGCGATAACTAAAATTGTTGCCGCGTTGCGGGGAGTGAAGGAAGATCGGGCAACCTGCAAGGGTAAGCTTTGTGGTTCGGAATCGGGCTGAGGGCTTTGATCCCGAGGGATCGAGAGATCCCGGAGGGGAGCCGACGCTCGAATACGAATCATGAGTCCTGAGGTCAGGTCAGGCAACGGGTTCCGCGCGTGGATCGCGCCCCGCGAGGTCAGCAAAAGGCCAAACGGGGGCGGGAGTGGGGAAGCGAACGGGCCAGGCTGGATCTGAGGATCGTTTCGAAGATGCAGGCCGGGAACGTTGACGCAGTTACGGGGATCGGTCGCAAGGCCAGTCCTCGGTGCTGTAGAGTGAAAGGCCGTATCGAGAAGCGGGCTTCTACCGGGATGGAGAGCAGACGCGCACCTGCGCACTGATCCGCGGTTGGGCAAAACCAGCCGTGGGGAGCAAAGGGCTCACGTCTCGCCAGTTCCGGATGCCACGTTCTGACCGTGCATGCCGGTCGGAGAGCAAGCTGCCGGAGGGTCACTTGGAACCATTTTTTATCCCGCCCGCCTTACCGCTCGCTGCGCGCGCGGCCAGTTATGGCATCTGGTCCCCAGATTCTTCCCCGGGCGGGGTTTGTCTGGCGAGCATCGCGGCGTCCTGATCGGGCAGCGGCGGAACCGCTCCGGCGCGAACCTTGTGCTGCCAGGTGAAAATTTCCTTTCGGGATTTGAAGCTGGCGAAATTGCAGCGACAGGCGGGGCAGCGGTAAGGGGTAGCGCCTATCCGCAGCAGGAACCGTGTCCATCGCGGCGGATTATAGTAGTGCTCCTCCCACTTGCCCAGTTCCTGCCGGTAGCAGCGGGGACAACGCGCGTATCGCCAGGATCCGTTGGCCCAAACGCTGGTTTCCCAGCGGTGGTTGCAGCGGCGGCAGCGGAGCCCTGAAACCCCCACGAAGTTCTTCAGGTACTCGCCCATCCCATGCGGGCGGGAGACCCGCACGTCCCGAGTGCCGCAGGTCGGACAGGTCAGTCGCATAGATAGAAGGACCTACACTATACTATCGGCCCGTTTTCGGGGGGCAACATAGGATTCCACATACGCCGCAAAGGCCCGCTGAAGCAGTTCGCGCACGCCGCGGCCGGCTCGGATTTTTAATCCCCGGACCGAAACGACGGGCAGAAGCCCGCGGGTGGTGGAGGTGATGAAAACCTCATCGGCGGCTTCCAGATCGGCCGGCAAGAGCGTTTTTTCCGCGACGCGCACGCCGGGAACACGGATCTCCTCGAGCAGGAGCGCGCGCGTCACGCCCGGCAGGCAGCCGGAATCGAGCGGCGGCGTCCACACTGCGGCGCCTTGTGCGGTGGAAACGGCCGTGAAAATGTTGGCGGAGGTGCATTCGCAGACTTCGCCGCGCTCATTGAGGAGCACCACCTCATCCAGGCCCTGCTCATGCGCGCGCTCGTACCAGGTGAGGTTCTCCGACCAGGAGAGATTCTTGGTGCCGGCGAACTCGCTGGCGGCCAGCCGCGCATTGGGAATCAGGCCGAGCTTCACGCTATCTCCCCACTGGTTCACATCGGCGGTGAAGGCGATCACGTCGAACTCGCGCATGGGGCTGGGACCCTCGAACATGCCGCCGCGGTTGCGGATCACCGCGACGCGCAGCGTGGCGTTCCATGCCTGGTTGGCCTCGATCAGGCGGTGCAATCGCTGGGCGAGCCAATCCCGGTCGGGAGGGAAGGGAACCCGCATGCGGCCGGCGTCGGTGCGCATCCGCTCCCAGTGGCGCTCCCAGGCGAACATCACGCCGTCACAGATGCGGATGGTGGAGAACACGCCCCAGCCGTTGAGCAACCCGACCTGCCCGGCCGAGAGATCCTGCGCGCCGGTGTCGCGGATTTCGTCGTTGTGGAGCAAATAGCGGTGCATAGAGCAGTCTACTCATTCTATCTATTGGATGGCGCGGCGTGAAACGCTAACGCGCCTCGCAGACGGGCGGGGGGTAGGTTTCCGGCTCAGGGCAGCGGCAAGGGTGCCGCGCGAAACGCCGGATTGTCGGGTAACAGCACCGAGTTCTTTCGAAGCACCTCGATCTCCACGGTCCCTTGCGACAGCGTAAAGCTGAGGGTATGCCCGCCCGCTTTCTCGTCATCGGAAATGAAATGGAAATGGTATCCGGCTTGGTTAATACCCTTCACGAACGCAGGTGAACGGAAGCCAACTAGCGTGCCTTCGATGTGGCTGTAGGGAAACAGTGTCTGCTGAAAGATGGCGGTGGCAAGCGGCGGATACGGGACGTATTGCCTGGGCACGCTTCGAGTTGTCAGATCCAGGAAGCGGCCATGCACCTTGACGGCATAAAAGAAATTCGCCGACGGCAGAATCTGGTCGATCAGAGCGGTTAGTTGGGCCAGGGGCGTCGGCTGGTTAATGATGAGCCGCAGATCGGTCTGGAAGTTTGTGACGGCGGCGAAAGGCGTGGTGGCGTCCCCTCGTACGCGGTCGATGATGCCATTCGAGCGCACCTGATAGAATCGCCCGTCGAGGGCCACCATTTCGCCGTCCAGGCTGTCGAAGGTACCCAGTCCGAAATCTCCATGCTGCTCCAAGTCATGGTAAGACAGTGCGCCGTAGTAGATCCCCTGCGACAGAGCGTCCAGCGTCGATACCTGAAAAAGCTCCTTGTCGTGTTTCGAATTGCCTCGTTCCCCTTCCTTTTCCGCGGAGAAAAGCAGGGGCAAAATCGCCAGCGAAAGCCAAAGGATCCCGAATCGTGAAGGCCAAGACATAGCTTAACTTTACGCCGGAATCACAGCACGAAAAGTACTAGCCTAGTTGCGCCCACGTTCCATGGTCTCCTGAGAAAGACCGGATTCTTCGGCCAGGGACCGGCGTGGTCCTGGATGACGTCCGGACATGAGGAACACGTAACACCCGGCCGACGCGGCAAAGCCCACAAACCAGGCGTAGTCGTACAGCCAGCGTAGCGATGAAATCGCGAGTCCCACCAGCGCAACTACGATGCCTAACGCCAGGCTCACAAGCGCGCGGGGGTTGATTCCCTTCGAGTATTCATATTCGCCGCCCCTCCGGTAGAGATCATCTAAGTTGAGATTGCGCCGGCGCACCACAAAATAATCGGCGATCATGACTCCTGCGATCGGGCCGAGCAAACCGGAATACCCATCCAGCCATCCGAAGATATAGGCGCTATAGTCGCTCAAGAGCCTCCAGGGCATCATCATCACGCCTACGATCCCGGTGATGAATCCTCCCGTCCGGAACGAAATCCGGCGTGGATTCAGGTTGGAGAAATCATTCGAAGGCGAGACCACATTGGCGGCCACATTGGTCGTCAAGGTCGCGATCAGAATTGCGATCAGCGCAATGAACGCGGCCAGAGGCTGGTGAAAGCGGCCGATCAGCTCCACCGGATCCCAGATCGCTTCCCCGAACAGCACCACCGACGCCGACGTGACGGCGATGCCGATGAAGGAATACAGAGTCATGGCCGCCGGCAGGCCCAAGGCCTGGCCGAGCGCCTGATCGCGCTGGCTGCGCGCATAGCGCGTGAAATCCGGGATATTCAAAGCAACCGTGGCCCAAAAGCCCACCATGGCGGTAAGCGACGGAACGAAGAACTTCCAGAAGGAGCCGGTGTCCTGGAACTTGCCGGGGGCGCTCAGCATCGGACCGAAGCCGCCTGCCTTACTCGTAATCCACCAAAGCAGAAGCAGTCCGACAGCTAACATGAACGGCGCACCGACGTCCTCCAGGAACCGTATGGTGTCCAGGCCTTTCCAGATCACAAAGATGTTGAGCAGCCAAAATGCCCCGAAACAGAGCCAGACCACGCGGGGGTCCGCGGCCGCTGGCCAGAGAATCTGGAGCATGGAGTGGATGGCCTGACCGCCGATCCAGGTTTGGATTCCGAACCAGCCGCATGCCACCAGAGCCCTGAGAATCGCGGGGATGTTCGCGCCACGAACGCCGAACGACGCCCGCACCAGCACCGGAAACGGGATGCCGTACTTGGCGCCGGCGTGCGCGTTCAGCAGCATCGGCACCAGGACGATCAAGTTCCCCAGCAGGATCGTCCCGACGGCTTGCCACCAGTTCATCCCTCCCGCGATCAGACCGGAAGCCAGCATGTAGGTGGGAATGCACACGCTCATCGCCACCCACAGCGACACGTAGTTGTAGAGACCCCAAGTTCGCCTGGCCAGCGGGATGGGGGCCAAGTCGTCGTTATATAGACTGAGATCGCGGTCGGTCCGCATTCGTTCCTGGGAAATTATCGCACCAAGGTGAACCCGCTCGCGCCGCCCAACGCGTAGTCGAGGGGCGCGCCCGAGTCATCGGAGCGCCGCCAGCTCCTCAACCATCTGGCCGGTGGTGCGTTGCCGGCAGTATCCCCGGTTGTTCGCCATGGACGTGGCGTGACGCTCTTCGCTCAGCGTTGCGCACGCATCCGTGACCAGAGTCACCAGATACCCGTAGTCGCACGCATCGCGCACCGTGGAATCGACGCACTGGTCCGTCAAAACCCCGCTCACGATCAGATGCTTCACGCCGAGATTGCCCAGCACGTAATGGATGTTCGTCGAGATGAACACGGAAGACGATGTTTTGGGGATCACCATCTCGTCTCCCTGGGGCGCGATCGCATCGATCACCCGCGCGTCGCGCGATCCCTTCGGGCAGAACAGTCCGGAGATCTTGTAGTCCAGCCCCATGTCCCGTCCATCCAGCGTCAAGCTCTCGATCACCGTGTACAGGACCTCGACTCCCGCCTCCCGGCAGGCGCGCTGAAGTCTCCGCATATTCGGCACCGCCCGCTCCCGCATCGCGAGAAAAAAGTATCCGTAGCGCGCCTGGATCGCGTCCGCTTGAAGCCCCGCATACGCGCCCCCTCCCTCCGCCGAATAATTCTGCACATCGACAAAGAGCACAGCCGTGGCTCCCCGCTTCACCGGCACCTCGCGCGATAACCCGAAGTCCTTCATGCAATCAATAAACCGCGGCGTAGCGCGCACAGATTTCTTCCGCCGTGGCTCCCTCCAGTGCCTTGATCTCGGCCCGCTTGAACGCAAGGTAGGCCGACTTGGCCTCGGCACTCCACCAGGTTGCCCCCATCTCGTCCGCCTCCAGCGCGGCGAGTGCCGCCTGCAGCGAGCGCGGCAGCAATGCGGACTCCGCATTCGCGGCCGGCAGGGCAAGCCCTCGCGCGAGGCCGTCCACTCCCGCCCACACGATTGCTCCCAGTGCAAGATAGGGGCAGTTCGACCCGTCCGCCACGCGGAACTCCACGTTGAACTGCCGTGCGGGCTCCTCCGGCGACGTCGGGAAGACCGGCGCCACGCGCAGCGCCACGCCGCGGTCTTGCACGCCGAGATCGGCATGCACAGGCGCCCAGCGATTCGGCGTGAGCCGATAGTAGGAAGCAACCGAAGGCGCGGAGAACGCACAAATCGCCGGCAGATGCGCCAGGACCCCCGCGAAGAACGGCGCCGCCCGCTTCGAAATCCCGTAGGCCGCACCGGCGTCCTGCGTGACCGGCGTCTCGCCGTTCCACAGGCTCAAATGGATATGCGTACCGTTGCCGATCCCGTCCGGCTTCAGCATCGGCGCAAAGATGACCCGCTGTCCTGTCCGCCAGGCGATCGCGCGCGCCAACTCGCGCAGAACCACGGCCGCGTCCGCAGCGCGCATGCCCTCCTCGGCCGCGATGGTCGCCTCGTATTGCCGCGGCCCATATTCGGGCAGGAAACTGTCGGGCTTGAACCCCGCCGCTTTCAACGCCGCCATCAGCGTCTCGCCGAAACGCCCCTGCCGCCGGAAGGAATCCAGCGCATAGGTCGCCCCCGGCCGGTCCTCCACGCCCGTGAGCACGAATTCCTGCTCAAAGCTCGCCAACACCCGGAGCCCGAACTGCGCCAGCGCTTCCAGCGCCCGCGCGAGAAACGTCCGCGGGCAGTAATCCCAAGGACTGCCGTCGGTGTTCACGATATCGCCGAGGTAGAAGCGCTCCGCCGTCCCGTCCTCGAACGGCACCTCGATGCGCGTCCGCTGATCGGGCCGGATGATCAGATCCCCCGACGTGCCAAAGGGCGTCGTGTAAATCGGACCGAAGCAGGACATCATGATGTTGGAGTGCGTCAGTCCCACCCCCTTCTTCAGCCGCACGTCGAGATCCGCTTCGGGAAAGGCCTTGCCGCGCACGATGCCGGCCCAATCGCACACGCCCGCGAATACAAGAGGTTCCGTCTTCATCAATGCCCTTTCAGGCGGTGGCTACACTCCATTTCGCAGGGGAGAAAGATCACGGATGGGTCTTCGAGAACATCGTCCAAAAGCCGGGTTTGTGTGTGTGGGTCTGCATGGTGCAATCGCTCCATTTTACACTTAGAAACGTATCTAAAATGCTAAGCCGGACGATCCGCGTTACGCGAACCAGGCGGCGCGCGCGGAACCAGCACCATGAAGGCCCGCCCCCTACCTTACTTAAAGGATCCCCGAGCGTTGAATTCCCCCGGGAATTTATGCGTGATTTCGGACGGCATAACTGTATATAATGGAACCCGCCGCTTTTTTTAAAAATGTCAGCGTTTTTGGCATGGAATGTCGTCCCCGTGTCGCCCGGCACAAGATCGCGCGCTCGATTTCTGCGTCTGAAACTGCTCATTCTGATGGCAGCGTTGGCGGCGGTCGGGTCTGCCCAATTGACGATAAACGGATCCTTACCACAGGGAACCCAAGGAGTCCCGTACACGGGACAGTTCACGGCCAGCGGCGGAGTAGCGCCCTATCACTTTGTGCTCGACCAGGCAGTAAGTGGATTCCAGCTCAGCGATAGCGGGCAACTCACGGGTACGCCTCCCTATGTAGGCGGGATTTCGCTCCTGGTTGCCGTGACCGACAGCTCGACTACACCCTTGAGCGGATTTAGCTCCTTCCTCGTTGACATAGAACCACCGCCACCAGGACCTTTTGTGATGACGACGACATCGCTGCCCGGCGGAAAAGTAGGGGCTCCCTACAGCGGGCAGATTGCCGTCTCAGGCGGAGTACCTCCTTATCTCTACTCCATACCGATCGCCGAGCAGGTAGCCTCGGGAATCTTCCTCGAAGTAAGCAGCGGTGCGCTTTACGGTACTCCTACGACAGCGGGTACTTTTCCGCTCGACGTGACCGTCTACGATCACTCCGATACGCCCCAGATTGTCCAGGGCAACTTCACCGTCACGGTCATCCCCGGGCTTTCGGTACTTACAAACTACACTCTCGCTAGCGGTATACCGGGCCAAGCTTATTCGGCGCAGGTCACGGTCTATACTGGAACACCGCCTTATACTTTTGCACTGGCTTCCGGGGCGTTGCCGCCGGGGGTGCAGTTGAATGGCAGTAGCGGAGCCATTACAGGTACTCCGACGCACGTAGGGAACTACAACTTCCAGGTTCAGGTAACGGATGCGAATGCCTTAACGGGCACCGCAAGCTTGACGATCCCCATCAATGGGGTCGTCCTGAGCGTGGCCCCCAGCAGTGTCCCCGCGGCTCAAGTGGGGGTGCCCTATCCACCTGTGACGTTTACGGCGAGCGGTGGCGTCGCACCCTATACCTTTGCCTTGGTAAGTGGTTCCGGGAGCCCTCCGCCCGGAATGACCTTCAATGCAGGAGTTTTGTCGGGCACGCCCACTGCCGGCGCGGCGGTCAGTTTCCAGATAGTGGCGACGGACCAAGTCGGAAGCACCGGCCATTTGACCATCTCCGTGATGGCTCTGGATATCGATACAGCGACACTACCGGCAGGGACGGTAGGGACGCGTACCAGCAGATTTTTCTATCCGCGGGGGTTCCTGGTTCACTCCCCGTGACGCTCGCCTCAGGCACTCTCCCACCGGGGCTATCGCTAGTTCTGAACGGTGGTCTTTCCGACCTCCGGGGGACTCCCACTACGGCTGGCACCTTCAGCTTCACGCTGGTTATGACGGACGGAGGCTAGTTGACGGTAGTAGTGGCTACACAATGACGGTTGCGCCAGTGCGGGGCCACCTCTGAGTATCATTCCCCTAGTTCTACCCAGTGGCATGCTAGGGCAGCCTTACTCCCAGAGCCTTAGCACGATAGATGGCACACCGCCTTTGACTTTCAGTAAGGCAACCGTTGGCACTCTTCCGCCCGGGCTCACTTTAGCTGCATCGGGTCAGGTGAGCGGTACGCCTACGGGGGGTGAATCTTACTATTTCGATGTTAACGTTGTCGACTCAGGGCCGAACCGGAACTGCGAACATAGGTATACTCATCTATACGCTCGCGCTCACGGTACAACCTTCGACAATTCCGAACGGCGCTGTAGGCTAGGACTATTCGGTCACTTTTCTGCTTGGAGGAACGCCTCCGTACCGATACAATCTGTCGCTTGCGTATATCTCCGGGCTAGTGCTAGATTCCAATACAGGGGTTTTTTCAGGCAAGCTGAGCGTGTACGGCACCTTCACGATCAGGATCGATGCTCAAGACATGCAGGCGAAGTAGGTTCCCGGACGTACACACTTACCATCGCGGGAAATAACACTCTTCTGCTTACTGCGCTTATGTTGCTCGGCGGAAGATCGGCCAGAGTTACGGCCAGAGGTTTTTGCAGAAGCTCCGTGCGGAAGCAATCTGACGTTGCTGGTACACTGGACGGTTTCTAATGGCTCTCTTCCACGGGGTTAACTCAGAATACGAGTATTCCAGACAGGGTAAAGATAGAGGGTATGCTGACCACGCGGGCACGTATCTGTTTCATCTGACGGGGACTGATTCCGGCAGTCTGACGCGGGCTGGGACTACTAGATCACTATCGTGGCGCCAGCGATTTCTGTCAGCTCGGTGTCTTTGTTGACTGGCACGTTTCGGTGCCATATACTGTCAACTTCACTGCGAGCGGCGGCACGCCCCCCTACACGTTCGCTCTATTCAATGAAGACAGCTCCATTGGTGTTTCGCCACTGTCGCTCTCCTCCAATGGTTCCTTTCAGTACACCTCCGTTGTCGCGGGCTACGCAAAATTCCAGATACAAGCCACTGATAGCACCGGGGCGAAAGGAAGCCGGGACTACAGTTGACCATTGTCGCGGCGACTCTTTCGATAACGCCGACTCAACTGCCTGCTGGCTCGCTTCACCAACTCTACGCAGCAACTCTTAATGCGTTCGGCGGCACGGGGCCGTACACGTTCTCGGTCACGGGAGGAACACTGCCAAACGGGATAAGCCTGCGGTGACGGCAGGCAGTGAACGGAACCCTCAGAACTCAGGCACTTTTAGTGTAACGATCACCGCAACCGATACCGTTGGCGCGATGGTGTCGCGCAGTTACCAACTTGTGATTGCGGTGACTCCATAACGCTCGGTACAGCTTTGCTACCGGATGCGTTTGGAACTCAGCACTACTTCGCGCAACTTACGGCTTCTGGGGGGACTGCTCCGTACACCTTCACTATGCCATCGGCCACTATGTGGGCTGCCGGCATGGTAGTGAATCCCGACGGAACTATTACCGGCACGCACGCGGGAACTAACGCGCTGCTGAGCTTCACGTTCAGGCGACCGATGCCAATGGTTCCACCGGCAGCCGGGTCTTCCAGATCAATTTGCGCTCCGGGGCCGTAACTCTGACGTTCGCGCCGGCGAGCCTCCCGCGCTGTGGTGCCTCAGTCTATTTCGTTGCGATACAGCCTCCGGAGGACAGGCGCCGTACACGTTCTTGGCTACGGGCACATGCCCATCGGCTGTCCCTTTCCGCCGCGGGCGTGCTGTCGGGAACACCGACGACGCGCGGAACGTACGGAATCCACATTCAGGCGAGTGATGCAAACGGCGTGACGGGAGCGATAGAGTACGTCCTAGGCATAGATGGTCCGCCGACGGGACGAACATTCTTACCGTCGATCCAGGGAGCCTGAGCTTTCACGCCCGCCAGGATGACGCCACCTCGCCGGCACCGCAGAGCATTTCGGTGTTCAGCAGCGACGCCCGGCGGACTTTTCAGTGACCACCTCAGGCGGGAACTGGTTCACGGTGAGTTCAGGAACAGGGCAGACGCTCGGCAACCTGGTAGTCTCCGTAAACGAAGACGGGCTCGCCAGCGGTACAACCTACAACGGCCACGTTACGATTACCGGCGCGAACACGGAGCTGAATGCCATCACCATTCCAGTGACGCTCACGCTGGCGGCTGATTCTCCGCCGGTTCTGGGCGTTTCTCTCTCGCGCTTTCAGCTGAGTTACGCGCAAGGAGGCTCTTCGGAAGACCATCAGCAACTGGTGGTTTCCAATATTGGGACGGGCACGCTGTGGTTAGATTTCGAGGCACAGACCACGTCGTGTGGCGCCTGGCTCACGCGTGAACGGCCAAGGAAGCGCACTCAGGAGTCATCGGTGATCGACTTTACGTGGATCCGCAGGGGTTGCGGGAACGTGTGCCGGGCAGATATAGTGACCGGGGATGCGGATCAAAAGCAGACCATTTCGGTCACGATAGTGATCAGCGGCGAATCACACTCTCTCCTGTTGTCGCAGACTGGCCTCGATTTTCAGGTAGCGACGGGATCGCTGCCGACGGCCAGACGTTTGGGATTGTAGAACGCGGGCACAGGCGATATGAGCTGGAGCATCCCGTCATCCGGGACAGGATGGCTGAACATCGCCCGACGAGCGGCGTGGCGGCCGGAGGAGCGCCACGGCATGTTGGTGAGCGTAACGGCGGACCTCAGGGACTGGCTCCGGGGCATACTACGGGACCGTGGAGGTGGACGCCCCGAGTGCTGGAAACAGCCCGAAATCGGTGACGTTTCGCTGACGGTGTTAGATCCGGGACAATCTCCTGAGCCAGAGGCCGCCCCGTCGGGACTGATCCTGGTGGGCCAGGTCGGGTCGGCCACCGCGGCCGCACAAACGATAACGCTGCTGAATCACAGTGACGCGATACTGACCTACACGTCAACCGCGGTGACCGAGGATGGACAGCGTGGTTGACGGCAGTCCCGGCTAGTGGCAGCGTGCCGGCAAATGGTGCGATCAGTTGAATGTTCAAGCAGCCTGGCTGGATTGAGCGCTGGTTTGTGGCGCGGGACTGTGCGGGTGGCTTTTTCGACGGAACGTGGCAACGTTGGAGTGGTTCTGGTGGCGACGGCAGCGCAAACAACGGCTCGAATACCGGCATTCAGAGCGCGGCGCCGCCGGTGGGTCGGTAGCTGCAACTCGAACGCGGATTTAGCGGTAGTGTTTCAGGGCCCGAAGACGGATTCCAAGTCTGGCCCGTCATTCGGTTCCGCTTAAAGTGCTGGCTGTGGATTGCCAGGGAAGCGCGGTTACCAGTAGCGCGGCTGCCGATGTTGTCGTGCAGGCGCCAACTCGCCGGACATCGAGATCCTCTCACTCAGCAGGGAAGCGGGCTTTGGACCGCGACCTGGACCCCAGCTATGGGAGCATCCGGCGTAAGTCTGCTCGCGCGGGTCAACAAATCCCTGGCCAGGCACGAATGCACTATCGGGCATGGCGGCGCTTTGCCGGGACTGGTCTAGACGGTGGCAGATGCGGCGGCGGGTGATCTCGGTCGCGAACGCTGCGAGCAATGACAGGCGGGAGAGATTGCGGCGGGAGCCTGGGTGACGCTGAAGGGAATAGGACTAGCGGATGCGACGACGGTAGCGATGCAGTTCCTATCCAAAGACGCTGTCAGGTACACAAGTGCTCATACAGAACCGGCCGCTACCGCTCTACTTTGTGAGTCCGGGCAGATCAATGCGCTGATTCCCGCGGCCTGAATGCAGACAAGCAGCAGTTAACGGTCATTCGCAATGGCACACGGTCGGCGGGAGTGGACTTGTTAGTGACGCACGTCGAGCCGGGTTTGTTCAGCTTGGATGGGAGCGGCCAGGGGCAGGGCGCGATTCTGATTTCCAACAACAGTTTAGTCGCGGGACCGGCATCCACGCCGCGTGCAGCGCAGCCGGTTCAACGCGGACAATTCATATCGATTTATTGCACGGGACTCGGTTCCGTCAATGGAGATCCGCCGCAGGATGGCGACGCAACTCCGCTTAGCCCCTTCCTGACGACAACCGCCCTCCCGAAAGTGACGATTGGAGGCGTGGATGCCCCGGTGAGTTTCTCGGGCTTGGCGCCGACTCTGGTGGGGGTGTACCTGGTGAACGTGCAGGTTCCGGACGCTGTCCGTACCGGTGACGATATCCCGGTAACGCTGACGATGGGTACCTCTCCGCGAACAAGGAAATGGCCGCTGCCGCTGGCGGTCGACGCGGAATTTCGCTAGAATTCTAGACGGCATCAGGAAAGAATCAAAAATATGGGAAGCACACGCCGGATTTGCTCTGTGTTCCTCGCCGCTGCGGTGGCCCTCTCGCCAGTCGCGGTCGCCCAGAAGGTGGTGCGCAAGGCTCCCACCACGGCGGATTGGGCCGCGCTTGCCAAGCTCCCTGATTTTACGGGTGTTTGGGAAATGGGGTTCGGAGGCGGAGGCGGACGCGGACGCGGGGCCGGGCGGGCGGACGCGGGGCTCCCGCTGGAGCGCGTGGGGCGCCCGGGGCGAATGGACGTGCTGCCACTCCCGCTGGCGGCCGCGGCAGGGGTCCGGGCGGACCAGGCGGGCGCGGCGGTCCAGGCCGGGCAGGTCCTTCTCTGACGCCGGAGTATGCCGCCAAGGCTCAAGCAACGCAAGCGGCCCGCGCCGAGGAGGCACGCCAAACGGCCAACTGTCTGCCTCCCGGTTTGCCCGGAATCATGGGCCAGCCGTATCCCATGGAATTCCTGCTGACGCCGGGCCAGGTGACCATCGTGATCGAGGCCTACAATCAGATCCGTCATATCTACACCGACGGCCGTCCGCTGCCGGAGGATCCTGATCCATCGTTTTACGGCACCTCGATCGGGCACTGGGAAGGCGATACGCTGGTGGCCGAGACGGTGGGCTTTGAGGATATCCCGCGCGGACTCAGCTTCCCTTATAGCGATAAGATGAAGATCGTCGAACGCTTCCGGCTGACGGCGCCCAACACCATGAGCATCGAGACCACCATCGTCGATCCCGAGGCTCTGACCGCACCATACTCGATGGGAACCAGGACCTTGATACGGCATCGCAACTGGACCATCGCGGAATATATCTGCGAAGAGAATAATCGCAATTATGTGGATGCGAACGGCAAGGAGGGAGTCAACCTCGCCAACCCGAACGCATCGGCGAAGTAGGAAAGGGCCTTTTATGAAACGCAATATGAAACAGGCGGCGTGGAGAATCATCATCGGGGCGAGTCTGATGGCGGGCGGTACCAGTCTGGCAGTGGCACACCACTCCTACTCGGCCTTCGATATGGCCGAGACAAAGACCGTCACCGGGACGATTAAGAAATTCGACTGGACCAATCCGCATACCTGGATTTGGATCGATGTCGTGAATGACAAGGGCGTGACGGAGACCTGGGGGATCGAGGGAATGAGCCCCAATTTTCTGGCTCGCCGGGGATGGAACCGGCATACCTTGAAGCCCGGTGACAAGATTAGCGTCACGCTGCATCCCCTGAAGACCGGCGAAAATGGCGGTACGTGGGTAGACGCCAAGCGCCCCGACGGCCAAAGCCTGATGATGGGCGGGGCGATTACCGATCCGTAAACAGCGTTACGCCTTCGCCGGCGGCTTGCTTCATAGCCTTGCCAGCAGCCTTTTTTAAGACGATGCTGACGTCGTCGGGATTGATCAGGTCCGGCACGGTCCAGCCGTCCAGGTTGTATTCGGACATGCACTGCTCGGCGAAGCCTCTGTACTTGGCGGCCTGGCCCAGCGCTTCAGCCACCATCAACACCTCAAAGCGGATGCTCTCGTGGCTGCCGAAGTAGTTGCGCTCGTAGAGCTCGTGGCGTCCGCCGAACTCGGTGCCCATGGCGTCCCACATCAGCTTCATCAGCTTGACGCGATCCTCGGCCGAGTAGCCGTTGGAGCCGCGCACATACTGATCCAGGTATTTGCGGATTTCCGGATTCTTGAAATCGCTGGAATGTGACGGCAGATAGATCAGCGCGCTGGCCAGGACGTTTTCGACAATCTCCTTGAGCTTGGGATAGAGCGTGCTGGCCGCCACGCGGTACGCCAGTCCGTAATCCAGGTTCGGCAGCACGTGGCCGGGCGTCCAGGGGACCGTGGTGCGCGCCATCGCGTCGGTTAATCCCCAGAACAGATTGCGCCAGGCCAGGACTTCGCCCACCTGCGCCTGCACGCCGCGGAAATCCTTGCGTCCCGGTGCAATCCACGGCCTTGAGCAGCAGGCCGGCGATGAAATCGAGCTTCACGGCCAGGCGCACGCAGCCGTGGAACATGAACCGCGGCAGGAATCCGGAGCGCGGGAAGAAGTTGTTGACCTTGTCGATATCGCCGTAGGCGAACACGTTTTCGTACGGCACGAAGACCTTGTCGAAGACGATGATGGAATCGTTTTCGTCCAGGCGGCTCGAGAGCGGGTAGTCGAACGGGCTGCCGGTCGCGGCGGCCGCCAGCTCATAGGACGGCCGGCAGAACAGTTTCACGCCGGGCGCATCCGTCGGCACGATGCACACGAAGGCGAAGTCTTTCGTCTTGATGGGCAGCGCGCCGTTGTTGGCGATGAAGTTGTAATGCGTCAGAGTCGAAGTCGTGGCGACCACCTTGGCGCCGCTCACGATCAGGCCGCGCGTCGGTTTCCTTCTCGACGTGCATGTAGACGTCGCGGACTTCGTCGAGTTGCTTGTTGCGGTCGACCGGCGGATTGACGATGGCGTGATTGACGAAGGTGCACTCCTCCTGCACCTTCTTGTACCAGCGCTTGGCGTTGTCCTCGTACGGCGCGTAAAATCCGGAATTGGCGCCGAGCGTGGCGAGAAAAGCCGCCTTGTAATCCGGGCTGCGGCCCATCCAGCCGTAGGTGACGCGAGCCCATTCGGCGATCGCGTCGCGCGCGCCGACCAATTCTTCGGCGTTGCGCGAGGCGCGAAAGAACTTGTGCGTGTAGCCGCCGTTGCCCGTGTCGGTCTCCGTGCACAGCGTGTCTTTGTGCTCTCCGTGCAGGGCGTCGTAGAGGCGCGCCAGCATGCGCACGGTGTTGCGGAAGGCCGGATGCGTGGTGACGTCCTTGACGCGCTCGCCGTAAATGTAGATCTCGCGGCCGTCGCGGAGGCTCTCGATGTATTCCTGGCCGGTAAAGGGCCGCGTGCGTCCGGCGGAAGGTGATGCACCCATGATGTTCCAAATCTCCCCAGGGCCCTGCGCCTAAGTCCGCATGCGGGCCAGAAAATATAGTCCCACAAGTGAGAAGACCACGTCCGGGGACCACGCCGCCAGTTGCGGAGGCAGCTCATTCAAGTTCCCCAGCTGCTCGAAAAGCTGGTCGACCGACACGTAGGCGATGAAGATGATGAAGCTCATGCCCACGCCCGCCATCCCGCCGCGGTTACCCGCCAGGAACGCGAACGGCGCCGATACCAGGGCCAGGATGAAGGCGAACATGGGCACCGAGAATTTCTTGTAAAGCTGGACCTGCAGCGGGATGGTGTCGAACCCGCTTTGCTGCAACTCGCCGATATAGTCCCGCAGTTCCAGGAAATTCATCTGCTGCGATTGGAGAGCTTCCTTGACGAAGTAATCGGGCGTTTCCTCGAGTTCCGGAAACACGCGGGTTCCGCCGGTGAAGTTCACGACCGAGGCGGATTCGTAGTCTTTTATGTCGCGGCTCCAGCCATTCTGGAATACCCAGGCCTTGAGCGCCGGCTCCCAGCGGGCGCTCTCCGCTTCGATCTGCTTCTTCAGCCGAAACGTCGCCGGGTCGATCTCGAAGACATTGACTCCCACCATCACGTGCGCCTTCGGATCGAAATACTTGTAGTAGTAGATACGATCTTCCAGGCCGTAGAACCAGGTGCGGCCGGGATTGAAAAAGCTTTGCGCGGGCGCGCCCTTGATCTCGGACCGGATGGCGTCCTGGAGCCGGTCGGCTTCGGGAACCCAGTAGTGATCGAAGGCAAACAGGCCGCCGCTCAGCAGAAATCCGGCGACCAGAATCGGCACGGTGAGCCGGTACATGCTCACGCCGCACGCCTTGAACGCGGTGACTTCGTTGTTCTTGGTGAGCACGCCGAAAACCACCAGCACCGAGGTCAGCACGCTGATGGGAGTGAAGCGGTAGATCAGGCGCGGCGTCAGGAAGAACAGGTACGTGAAGACGCGGCCCATGGCGATGTGATTCTTGATGATGTCGCTCAGCAGCTCGAAAAAAGTGAAGACGTGGTACATCAGCACAAAACTCACCAGCCACAGCACGAAGTAGAACAGGAAGCTGGAGAACAGGTAGGTGTCCAGCACCTGGGGCAGCAGGGGGAACCGCCAGCTCCAGGTCCGGGGCTGGATCCGGTCGAGCAGGCGCGGGATGCGCTCCTGCGGCTTCCGGCTCGCGGTGCGAAAGAGTCGCGCCAGCCGGCCGATGTAGTCGCGGTCACCCGGCGCTTCCAGGCGCGCGAGCATCGAAAGACCGAGCACCGCGAACACCAGGTCGGGCATCCACACGGCGAGGCCGGCCGGAATGGTTCCCTGCCGCCCAAAGTTGATCGCGTTGATCAAGCCGATGTAGTACAGCAGCGCGAGCGCGACCGTCAGCACGTAGGCCGAGGATTTTCCGGAGCGGCGCGATCCCACGCCCAGAGGGATGCCGGCCAGCGCCAGCAACATGCACGCGAACGGCAACGCCAGGCGCTGGTGCCATTCGATGCGCGCTTCCAGGGCGCGCTCGGGATCTAGCTTTTCACCGGAAGCAGGCTTGCCATAAGCCAGCTTGTAAAGCGGCCCGGAGTCCATCTCGATGACCGGCTTGGAGGGAGCAACTTCGCTGTTCCGCTGCGCTTCCAGGAGCAGGTCGTGGTCCACCTCGGAAGTCACCTTATATTCGGACGGATCCTTGCCGGCCTCGTAGACGCTGGCGTTGCTCAACGAGAGCTGGATGCGATTGTGGGCGACGTCCGGAACGGCAATGGCTTGGGAAGCGAGGGTCACGCGGGGGCTATCGCCGCGGTCCTTTGAAGGAGTGACGTCGGCCAGAAAAACGCGGCGCCAGCGCGTCGTGGCGCCCGTGGGAATGTCGCTGATGTAGAGAATCGAGTTGGGGAACTGCTCCTGGAAGACGCGGGCCTGCACTTCCGCGGTCAACTGGCCGGCGATGAGCTGATTCTGAATCTTAAAGCGCTCGCGGATGGCCCAGGGAGTGAGCCACAGCGAGGCAGCGGCGGCGACCAGCGTCATCAGGAAGCCGAACGCCAGAATCGGCGGAGCCACGCGGCGGCCCGAGACGCCCGCGGCCCGCATGGCGGTGACTTCCCCGTCGCTCGACATGCGGCTCAGCGTGATGAGGGTGCCGACCAAAACGCCCAACGGAATGGCGTAGGGGAGCGCTTGCGGCAGCACCAGGGCGAACAATTTGGCTACCAGCCGGGGCGATCCGGAATCGCGCACCAGGAATGCGAATAGCGTCCGCGTCAGGTCCAGAAACAGGACCAGCGTAAATAGCGTGCAGCCCAGCACCGAGCTGGACAGGATTTCGAGAAACAGCGTGCGGCTCAGCAGGCGCATAAGTTATGCGAGCGCCCGGTCCATTAGTTCGCGCTGGGCGGCGGAACCGTGGGCGGCTTGGGCAACTGGTCCTGGGGCGGCTCGAGTTCCAGTTCGTCGAACAGGAGGCCGGGTGAAACCACGCTGGCGGGGGCCAGATAACCGCCCGCGCCCAGGATCGCCAATGGAGCCGCCACGTTGACGAAGTCGAACAGCTCGGTTTCCGTGGAGGCCGCCAGGACGTCGCGCAAGTTGCGGCTGGTCAGACCGCGGAACCGCAGTCCGCGAACCAGCTCCTCGCGACCGTCCGGATACACGCGATAAATCAGCAGCGGCGGGCTCACCGGCCGCGCGGAACCGCCGGACTGAGCGCTGGCCTGGGCCAGAGACTGAAGTTCGGAACCGCCCGCCGAATAAGGATAGTCGAGCTTGCGGATCAGCATTCCGTAAGGTTTCCCGCGCATGGTGGTCAGCTCGATCAGGCGCTTCTTCAAATCGGTCAGCGGACTGGTTTCGGTGGCCTTCACGAACAGATTTCCGATGGCCGCCGAGTGTGCCCCATAGGAACCGGGCAAACGCGCGTGGCCGTTGGACGTCGGGAATCCGCGAATGGGCTGGCGCGTGGTCAGGAAGTTCTTCAAGACGCCTTTTTCGATGACGCTGACCGGCTTGGGCGGCACGCCTTCCATGTCGAACGGATAGTATCCCGCCAGGGCCTTCCCGTTGTAAGTGGATTGGGTCGCATCGTCGGTCACATCGAAGAAATCCGGCAGGACCCGTCCGCCGATGCGGCTCTCGAACTCACTGGGGGCGAAGGGAACGTTGCGGCCGGGATCGGAAAGCGGGCGGCGCGGAACGCGCAGGTTATCGCCCAGCAACTGCGCGAGTAACTGCGCGGCGGCGCGGGGCTCCAGCAAGACCGGGCCGGTATAGCTCTCTCCCGCCGGGGCGTGAACCAGCGCGCGAACGTCCTCGCCGACCTGGTTCAGAGATTTGCTCATCTCCGCTTCGGAGGGAAACTTGTCCAGATCGATCGCCTGGATGGACACGGCATCGTGCAGCAGCATTCCATCGGGCGCCTGCCCTTCCGCCTTGGCATACATCCAATACATGTCGTCGTTGTAACGGACCGCCGTACCCTCCGAGTTCATCAGCGTGGTGGGACCCTGGATCAGTTGCAGTTCGAGGCCGGAGGACAGCACTTCCTTATAGTTGTTGAAAATCGCGGCCAGGTGAGCGACTCGCGCTGTCCAGGCGTCGTCATCGACCTTCGTCCGCGAGACTTTCCCGATACTCACGACCGGCGTGACCTTGGAAAAATCGGGCAGAGGTTCGGAGGAGGAGACCGCCGAGTTCTTGAGGGAGGCCCGCTTGCGGGACATGGATTCCACGGCGGCCTTGAAGGCGCGGTCGGTGCTAAGCCAGAGTTCGCTGCGGAAATTGGCGTAATTGTCGTCCAGGGGCCAGTTGCCGTCGTAGCGCGAGCCGGAGTAGATGCCGCTGTAAATATGGCCGGTATTATCGAAGTCGTAACTGCCCACGCGAACTTCGGTGGAGGGCGAGCGGAAACGGTTCCGCGAAACATTGACCACCGCGCCCATCGAGGCGGAGATGCTCAGCATTTCGGCGTCGGTCAGGGTATAGCTGAAAAAATACGGCGCGTCCTGGCCGGCCACGACCGACAACTGCTTGGAACGCTGCAGCTCATCGCGCATGGCCCGCAGAAGCGTTTCGTCCGCCGGAATCGAGAGCTCCGGGGTTTGCGAGATCAGCCAGGCAGCCGAGGCGGCCAGGCCCAGGGCCAGCACCACTCCGCGCAAGATCGGGCGCCGCATCCGCCGGCGCGCCGTCACCGGCGCAACTCCTGGCCTTCCGACGGTGGGGGCGACAAATAGGGCGGCCGGTCGCGCGAGCTGTCCTTGCGCTGCACTTCGATCTCGGAAACCAGCAGCGCGGGGGCGACGGTGGATACGGGAACATTGCCGGATTCGGCGCCGCAGATGCCGTTGAACACTTCCATGCGGTCGGAAGTCGCAACGATCTTCGAAAAGCTCGCCAGCGGGGTGCCCACGATATCGACGCCGCGCACCAGCTCATCCGGACGGCCGTCGGCGTACACGCGATGGACCACCAATGGAACCACCGTGAAGGCTTGCAGACCGCGGCGTCCGGTGGTGGTGTAACCGCTGGTCACCTCGTCGAAGAACAGGCCGTACGGTTTGTTCTGGCGCTTGACCTCGGCGATCAGCATGCGGCGAAGCTCGGCGTCGCTGACCTGCTTGGTGGATTGGACGAACATATTGGATTGCCGCGACACAATTTCATTGCCGGCAGACTTCCGGCCGTGGCCGTTGGAATTCGCAAAGCCCTGGATGGGCGAGCGCGACATCAGGAAGGTCTTCAGGATTCCCTTGTCCACGATGGTGACCGGACGGGCCTTGACGCCCTCGTCGTCGTAGGCGTAATAGCCGTTCAGCGCCACATCGCCGAACTGCTTGCGCGTGGGATCGAAGACCACGCTGAGAAAATCGGGCAGGACCGGCTTGTTGACGGACTTGGTGAAGGTCTGGCCTTCCAATTCGTCCTTCTGGCGGTGGCCCTCGATGCGGTGCCCGAAGATTTCGTGGAAGAATACGCCGGCGGCGCGCCCGGAAAGAATCGCCGGCCCCACGTAGGGATCGGAAAGCGGGGCGTTCAACAAGCCGGTGAGATCGGCTCCGGCTTTCCGGACGGCGGCCAGGATCTCGGCGTCCTTGGGAAGCTTGGCGGGATCGTCCGTTTCGAAGCTTTCCATGGTGGTGAGATCCATCCCGTCCTGGGCCTTGCCGTTGGCCACGATGATCATGCGGGTAAAGGGACGGCCGAATTCCAGGCGCGTTCCTTCGGTGTTCACCAGCGTCTGGGTGAGGGTCTGGGATTGAAGCTGAACCGTGGAATCGAGCGCGCCGGGGTACTTGGAGAATTCGGCGGACAGCCTGCGCAGGCGCGCGGCCCATTCGGTGGGATTGAACTTCAGCGGCGCCGGAGCGGAGAAGTAAACCTGCGGATCTTCGTGATCGAAGTCGTCGGAGGTGTCGGTGGCCAGCGTACGAAGCTTTTCATCCCCCATCAGCCGGATCAGACGCTGCGCGCCGCCCCGATATACGCGGTCGGTGGCCAGCCACACGGCTTTTTGGATCGCGGCTGCGTTGTCCTCCAGCGCGATCGGCGTGGCCACAGTGAAGCGCGGGCGGTTTTCATTCGCCACCAGGTGATAGTTATCGAACTTCGGGCTTCCATCGCGAACGGTCACATCCAGATAGCGCGTCTTATTGTGCTGCTGGGTCTCGAGCGAGCCGCGGCTGGCCACCATTGCATAGGAGTCCGTGCTGGTGACTTCATATGACATGAAGTACGGCGCCGGATCGCCCTTCTGCTTCAAAACAGTGAAGTTTCGGTCGAGTTCGTCCGCCAGGATTTTCACCAGCGGGCTCTGCCCGAAGGCGCAGGTGGACAGGAGTAAAAATACAGCGAGGAATGCGCGCATGACCCCCTCAGCATACCAGGGATAAAAGCTGGCGAATATGGTCCCTCCACCGCGCTCCCCAGCGCCTTCCGTGCGATGCGCCGGATTTCAGGGAGTCTCGGCTCGCGGGATCGGCGGGCGAATCCCCATCCGCGGTCCGCGGCGGATAAAGGCGCGGAACTCGACGCCGAAGTTCTTATTCTCCAGGTACCCTGCGCCGGCCGATTGCCAGTGGGTCTGCTTCCGGCGGGCCTCCGGGTGGCTCATGAACAAGTCGAAGGATCGCCGGGCCGACCACTCATGCAGCATATCCGTCTGCTTGCGATCGAATTTTGTCACAGTGAGATTTGGGTCGGCACCTGGGTTCGCACTTGGGCCGAGATCCACCGCCATGCCGCGCTTCACAGCCGCGGTCTGGAGACCGGCATGGACCAAGGCTTGCCCGCCGTAGACTCGCAACGTGCCTCGTCCTGTGTCATTTTGGGAAATCCCGAACCGGTACAAGCCAGTGCGGGCGAGTTCCGTCGTAGTATCGGCCAGGGCCACCTGAATCCGGTTGTCGTCCGGCAACTGCATGATCTCGATCAGGGCATCGCCCTGTTGGAGCGTAACGCGTGTGTCCGCCAGGAGGGTGTTGTCCATGCGCAGCCGGGAGTTCTCCGAAAGCCTGAGGACGACGCCGGGGGCCAGAAGCAGTTCAGCCCGGCCCCAGCTGGTGGAGAGCGTCTCTCCATCCCGCATCTGGGGGAAGCGCATGGCATGGAGGATCACCCGATTGCCGTCCACGAAGGCGGGGCCCTGCAGGTAGGTGATCAAGCCGGCCTTGGCGCTGACCACCCTTTGCCCCAGCAGAGGCGAGGGAAGCTGCGTGCTCAGGAGCGTGACCAGCGGGCCGCCGGCGCAGAAAAAAAAGAAACCCAGTTTGCCACGGCCGGCCATTCCATGGTCATTTTAGCGCTTCCTCTCTCGAGGAGGAAGCGCTTGCCAACTTACGCCGGCAGGGACACCAGGCCGCGATCCCTGAGGCCGTTGAGCGCCAGACCGTAGCGGCCGCGCACGCCGGTCTTTTCGAAGATGTGCTTCAGGTGGATCTTGACGGTTCCGGGCCGGATGCCGAGTTCGCCGGCGATTTCCTTGTTCTTGAACCCCTGCTCCACCAGTTCCAGAACCTGTTGTTCGCGCGCGGTCAACTCGCTGCGCGGATAGCGGTCTGAGCGGCTGGAATCGCGGAACACGCAGTCTTCCATCCAGCTTCGTCCCGCCGCCACGGTCCGCAGGCAGGCGACCACCGCCTGGACCCCCGCGGATTTGCGGAGAATTCCTCGCGCGCCGGCCTGCAGGAAGCGCAGGGCCTCGGCTTCGGTGACGGAGACGCCCCAGACGACCATCCCTGTATGCAAGGGCGTCCCTTCCCCTGTCTGCATCTCTACCAGCCAGTCCAGAACCGCCTGGATCCCGAACCCCTTGTCGAGGATCAGGACGTCCGGACGCTGCTTCCGTACCACTTCCGCAGCTTGCGAGAGAGATTCCGGAGCGGTGAGGAACTTCAGATCCGGGATGCCTCTCAACAGGTTCCGGACTCCCTCCGCCGTTACCGGTTGGGTGTCGCAGATCGCAATGGACTTGGTTATTTCAGCCGTGCAGGCCGCCTCGGCGCCGCGGACGGCTTCCGCGGGCGGCCCCAGCGGCCGATGCTATATTTCCGTTGCCAGTCACGTTCATGTTTGTTATGTCTCATTTCCCGGCGTATTTATGCGGACGCCAAATTTACTTCACTCCTGCCAGTCACTGCGGCCATTACCGGAGCCGACTCGTTTCCGGCTTCCCTACACTGCCCGGACTAAACACTGCCCGGACTAACTCCTTGGCCCAGTACTCGTTAACTGGGAGTACCTCTCTCATAGTTGAGGGAAGGCGCGGAGTCTCTCATGCTATGATCACTTCTAGTCGATTTACTTCTTTGGAACGCTTTCCAAAATGGTCTGGGCGACCACATGCAGAACCGTGATTCCCGTGCGGAGGTACTGAGGCGTGGTGTCGTCATCAGCCCCAATTCACGCATGGTGCGGGAATTGGCCCCGCTCCTGGAATCACACCTGGCCGGCAGTTCCATCAACTTCGTCAATAGCTACCCTTCGCCGCGGGATCTAGCCACCGCGTTGGGCGGCGGAGCCCTCCAACTGGTCTTTTTGGATGTAGGTTCCGACCCGGAGCGCGCCCTCCAGCTGCTGGGCGAGATGATGCGCCTGGGCAGCCATCTCCACGTGCTGGCGCTGCTTTCCGGCAACGATCCCGACTTCCTCCTGCGCTGTCTGCGCGCCGGGGCGGCGGACTTTCTGATGGAGCCTTTTACCGCGGAGCAGCTCGACGCGGTCCTGACCAAGATCGCCCGGCTGCAGCCCGCGGCCGAGACAGCGGGCGCCGATCCCGTCAAGATCATCGCGGTGATGCCGGCCAAGGGAGCCTGCGGAGCCACCACCATCGCCTGCAACCTGGCCTTCTACTGGAAGCGCATGGGCGCCAAAAGGGTCCTGCTGGCGGACCTGGATCCGCTCACCGGCACCCTATCCTTCCTGTTGAAGATCAAATCCGTCTACAGTTTCCTGGATACGCTGCAGCGCGCCCATGAGCTGGACGCCGATTTGTGGCGCGCCATGGTCACGACGGTGGAGGGGGTGGACATCCTGCGGCGCCCGAGCTGGTGATCGAGAATCCGCCGGAGCTGAACGATCCCTCGCCGATTCTCGAGTACGCGCGGCACGCCTACGACGTGATCATCCTGGACGCGGGCAACGTCTACGGCGACTGGAACCTGAACCAGGCCCGGGCCGCCCACGAAGTGCTGCTGGTCACCACCAATGAGCTGCCCGCGTTGCAGGCAGCCCAGCGGGCCCTATCCTACCTGGACGCCAACCGGGTGGGCCGCTATAAGATCCGGCTGCTGGTGAACCGCTACCAGCGCGATATCGGACTCAGCCGCGAGGTGATCGGCACGGCGCTGCACACCGAGGTCTTCGACAGCATTCCCAGCGACTATGAGGCCGTCCAGAAGGCGCTGATGGAAGGCAAGCCGGTCCCGTCCAACACGACCTTCGGCAAGAGCCTGACCCAGGTTGTGGAGCGCCTGGGCGTCCGCCCCGGCGCCCCTGAAAAGAAGAGCAGCTCGCTGAGCGGGCTGTTGGGCCTGTTCTCGAAAACTTCCAAATGAGTGACACCAAACCCACCATCGCTACCCCCGGATTGGTCTTCGCGTTCGAAGTCCGCGTGCAGGTCGGCCCGCCGCTCGATGTGGGCCCGGTCCCGGGAGGACGCCGCCGCATTATCCCCATTCTCACGGGGACATTTGAAGGGCCCGGTCTTCGTGGCCGCGTTTTGCCGGGCGGCGCGGACTGGCAGATCGTGCGGGCCGACGGCGTGGCCGATCTCGATACGCGCTACACTCTCGAAACCGACGACGGCAAGATCATCTACGTGCAGAATCCGGGCATCCGTCACGCCCCGCCCGAAGTCACGGCGCGACTGGCGAAGGGCGAGCCCGTGGATCCGTCGCTGGTGTACTTCCGCAGCGCTCCCAGGTTTGAAACTTCGGCTCCGGAGCTGGCCTGGCTGACGCGCTCCATCTTCGTGGGCACGGGCGAGCGGTATCCAGCCGACGTGGTGATCCGGTTCTGGAAGCTGGAATAGCACAGTGGAGCAGGCTTCAGCCTGCGACGGAGGCTTTAGCCTCCGATTCGGTACTGGTGCTGAAGCACCCCTTGCAGGCTAAAGCCCGCTCCACCATTACCCCAGCATATCGACGATCTTTTGACGCGCGGCCGAAGTGAGGCTCGGCGCGTTGCTAGTCGTCTAGCCGATACGCCCGTAAATTATCTGGTTTTGTTACTGTGTGACCAGCGATGGCGTTCGCTCAGCACCGAAATGTTCATGTCAACTCGAACGGGGTTGAGGCGTTGGGCATACAAGTCATTCCGTACGATTCACCGGGTTTCAGGGATGAGCTTGCCAAAGCCGTGACGGCCTCCGCCACGGGACCGGAGGATGAGGACTTTTATCCCTTTTGCTACATCTTGAGAAACGGCACGAATAAACACGTCGCACTTTATTCCACGGGAATCACGATCATGGGCGCGCTCGACAAGCCTGTTGCCGGCACGTATACCTGGCGGAATCTTCAGACGTTCCGCGGCGGCGACGCCATCGCACCGGGCGCCAGCCGCCTGGTTTCGCCGGTCTACCGCCTGGGCAGCGCCAAGAATGACATTCTGAAGAAGCTACAGGCTCAGGAGCAGCGTTCGGAGGGAGTCACCATCTCGGTCGAGGCGATTATGTTTGACGACGGAACCTTTGTGGGTCCCGATACCAGAGGCATGGTGGAATCGGCGCGTGGATACCTGGATGCGGAGCGAGATCTCCTTACGCAAATAACGAGTGCGGCGGCGGACGGGTCTCAGCCAATACGCGAGTATTTAGAACGTAATGCATCCGCTCGGCCCAAATCCGACCCATCGAAGATGTACGAGAACGCCTATCGCCGGCAGATGTATAACTCCTCTCAGTTGCTGTTGCGGCAAATCGATTCCGGCGTTTCACTCAGCAAGATTGCGGATCGGGCCCGCGCCACCTTACAGGCGAAGCCCTATCCGGTTATCCGGAGGCTTCCGTGAAGCTAAATCAGCCCAGCATGTCGACGATTTTCTGACGCGCGGCCGAAGTGAGCTCCGCGCGTTGATGCGTGGTCATACCCTCCGTGGAGATGGGTTCGCCGATCCGCAGCGTGACACGTCCCCGGTGAAAGGTGAGCGAATGCATGGGCAGGATGCCGTGCATGCCGGTCATCGCCAGGGGCACCACCGGGATCTGCGCGCGGATGGCCAGGAACGCCGCGCCATCCTTGAACTCCCGCAGCTCCCCCGTCTCCGAGCGCCCGCCTTCGGGGAAGACCAGCGTGCTGCGCCCGTCATGAAGCAGCGCGGCGGTGTGTTGCAGGGTCTTGATGGACGAACGGGGATCCTCGAGCGGCACCAGAACATGGCCGGCGGTTTTGAGGTGCGTGCCGAGCATGGGAATCTTGAATAGCTCGGCCTTCGCCAGAAACAGGAACTCCTCGGGGATATTGCCCAGCACCACGGGAATATCCATATAGCTGACGTGGTTGGAGACGAACACGTAGTTGCCGCCGGGCCGGATGCGGTCGAGGCCTTCGACGGTCACCTTCACGCCGGCGATCCGCAGCAGCGAGCGGGCCCAGACGCGCGCGACGCGGAGCTGCCGGGGAGGAGTGCGATCGAACAGCGAGATCACGAAGCTGACGACCCCGAAACAAGCGGTGGACAGAATGATCAGGGGGATGACGTAGATCCAGCTCCAAAGGACGGCCATCAGTTTATTCATTATTGCCAACGCCCGCCGGTGGTCGTCAGAAATAATTGCCGCGCCTCGCCCACCACGAATAACGAACCCGTGATCACGATGACGTCTTCCCCGGCTGCGTGCGTCCGCGCGTAATCGATGGCGGCTCCTACGGTGGGCTCGATGTGCCCGCGTCCCGCAAATTCGGCCAAAGCTTCGGGGCGCAGCGCCCGGGAAGTATCCGGCGCCGTCAAGACCAGCTCCGTTGCGATGGGAAACAGAATGCCGGCGACTTCGTCGATGGCTTTGTCGCGCATCGCTCCGTAGACCAGCCAGATCCGGCGGCCGCCGTAGAATCGTTCGAGATAGCGCGCCAGGGCGCGCGCGCCGGCCGGATTGTGCGCCCCGTCCAGGAGGATGTCGGGATTCGGGGAAACGTGCTCCAGACGGCCGGGCCAGCGGGCGTCTTTGATCCCATCCGGGGATATTCCTAATGCGCGTAACGCCAGCGCGGCGGTGACGGCGTTCTCCACCTGGTGCTCGCCCGCAAGCGGGCAGACGATGCCGGAGAATCGCGAGCCGCGCGCGTCGATGTCGAGATCGCGGATCTCAAAATCCTCGGCGCGGGTAACGGGCACATGCAGCTCCGCGGCCCGCGCGTCTAATACCTTAGCGGCCTCCGGACGCTGCGGAGCAAAGACCGCGGGTATTCCCGGCTTCAGGATGCCGGCTTTTTCGCCCGCGATGGCCTCGAGGGTGTGGCCCAGATACGCCTCGTGGTCGAAATCGATGGGCGTGATCACGGTGAGCGCCGGCTCGACTACGTTGGTCGAATCCAGGCGGCCGCCCAGGCCCACTTCGATCACGGCCGTGTGCACGCGCATTTCCCGAAACAGCCAGAAAGCCATGGCGGTGACGGTTTCAAAATACGTCGGGTGGCAGTCCAGGTCGAGCTTTTCGGCGGTTTCGTGAACGATGTTGAACGCTCGCTCGAAGTCCGCGGGGCTGACGGGAATGCCGTCGATCTGGATGCGCTCGGTGGGCTCGATCAGATGCGGCGAAGTGAACAGACCGGTGCGAACATTCGCCGCACGCAGACCGGCCTCGATCATGGCGCAGGTCGAGCCTTTGCCGTTGGTCCCCGCTACATGCACCACGCGATTCGCGCGCTCGGGATTTCCCAGCGCCTCGAGCACGGCGCGGATGCGCTCCAGGCCCAGTTTGGCGGATTTGATCTCGTTCCCCAGCGCATAAAGGAACCGCACGGAATCTGGATATGTCATCGGGAGGGACTTCTTCGACGGTACACCAGCCACGCCGTGCCGATCATCAATGCGGTTCCCGCCGCGAGCTTTCCTTCGAACAGCCAGATGCTGCGGACCTCGCCGGTGGGCACGGCGCTTGAAACGATGGTCAGCAGAGTCATACCGATTCCGGACACGGCCGCCACGCGACAGCCGGCCTTCCAGGCGCTGGCGAATAAGTAGAGATACGGGATGAATCCGGACAATACCATGAGCGAGAGCAGCGCCTGATACGCCGCGCGCAGGGAATCGCCCAATTGGACCGCAAACAGCAGCAGGGAAGCTACGCCGCCGAATACCAGGATCGACAGGTATGGCGTCGCCCACTTCGGATGCAGGCGCGCGAAAGCCGGTGGAAGGAGATGATCGACGCCCGCGGCGTAGGGCATCCGCGATACGGCCGAGCCCAAGCCGCCCCAGCCGCCAATGGAATTCACCAGCACGAGCAAAGCGATCAGCGGCGTCAGCCAGGGCAGCCCCAGCAGGCCTGCGGCGACGTTGCTGCCGTCGGCCAGGCCGTGCAATTCACTGACGGAGGCGGGCACGATCAGAACCAGCAGCGCCAGAGTGCCCGCGACGTAGAACCCGGTGGTGAACAGGGTCCCGATCCAGGTGGCGGGCACCACCGTGCGGCGGGGCTGGCGGATTTCCGCGGCCATCAGGCCGATGGCTTCCATGCCGCTCAGGCCGAAGGCCATCGCGCCGAAAAATCCGAGCGTGTCCCAGTTCCAGGCCGGCGCGAAATGCATCGTTGTGTTCATGGGGGTGGCGCTGCCGTGCCGCATCCAGACCGCCGTGCCCGCGCCCACCAGCAGGAATCCCAGCATCCACGCGGTGATGCCGCCCAGGTTTTCGGTCCACTTGCCGATCTTCAACCCGATCATGTTAGTGCCGAGCGCGATCCAGATGGAGGCGAAGGTCGAAAGCACCACGTACATCTGGTTGTCGGCCAGGAACGCATACTTGGGCCCCAGCGTGTAGGCGCTCATGCTCATGGCGAACATGGCCGAGTTGGGCAGGGTCAGGGCGATGCTGAACCAGTACAGCCAGAAGCACAGGAAGCCGTGCCAGGGTCCGAAATCGTGGCGGGTCCAGGCGTACAGGCCGCCCGCGTCGGGATATTTGTGGATCAGCGCCGCCACGGCCACGCCCAGAGGAGCCGCAAACAGCACGGCCGCGCCGATCCACAGGATCACCGAGCCGGGTCCGGCGCTGGCGGCGACCGCGATCCAGCGCGGCCCGACGATGCAGGCGATGGCGAACAGGGTCAGGTCGCGCAGGCCGAGTTCGCGCTTGAGGTGGGTCATGCTTTGTGGAACTGGAGGGTGGAAGCCAACAAGCATTATGGCATTGGGTCCGGGGAATCCGCGATCATGGTGTTGGAATGCGCGGCTTGCGAATAGAATTCGATCGCGAAACCGACGGTCGCTGGATCGCTGATATTGCGGCGCTGCCTGGAGTTACGGTTTATGGTCGTACTCGGAAGCAGGCTCTCACCGCCGTTGAGGACCTGGCGCTACGGGTAATCGCAGATCGCTTGGAGCACGGCGAAGCGATTCCCGGATCTTTTCGCGGCTAAACACACGAGTCACGCTGGCTGAAGGCAGCATTCGTGCCAGACGCCCGGAACACCGTCCAACTCGTAAAGCGCGTCGCCGCCGTGATAGAAGCCGACCTGCTTCACGACAGCAATGTGGTCATGGTAGGCAAGCTGGCTGTCCTGTAACTTGTTGTGATACTTCCAGGTACGGTGGAACTCTTGCAGAGTCGGCAGGTCCGCAATTCGGACTGAAGTGCCGTTAGGGAACTTCTCATGATATGGAGTGTCGGCCATCTGCCTCCCACTGATCTAAGCTGATTATTGAATAAGCGGTCGGCCCCCCGTCCGACTTTTTCCGCCCCCACGGCGTCTTTACGGACGGAGCCAAGAAATTTGGAGCAATGAGTTGATCTTCCGCGAGGTCGAAGATCCAGACCTGATCGCCAAAGCGCGGCGCGGGGATGTGGAGGCTTATAACCTCCTTGTTTCCCGATGGGAGAAGCGTGTCTTTAACTATCTCCTGCGGCTGGTCTCGAATCGTGAAGATGCCATGGACGTGAGCCAGGACGTGTTCTTGAAAGCCTACCAGAGCCTGCCCAAGCTGGACGATCCGGCCCGATTTTCGGGCTGGTTGTTCCGCATCGCGCACAACGAAGCCTTCTCGATGCTGCGCCGGAAGCGGCCGGAAACCGAGCTGGCAGGGGAACCCCGTCCCGCTGAGTTGAGTCCGGGGCTGCTGCCGATGGAGCTGTCGCTGGCGGTCGAAACAGCCCTGGGCCGGTTAAGTCCGGACCAGCGCGAAGCGGTGCTGCTCAAGGTCTACCAGGGATTCAAGTTCGAGGAAATGGCCGAAATCCTGGAATGCCCGGTTTCGACGGTGAAATCGCGGCTGTACACGGCGCTCGATTTGCTCAAAACCACTTTGGCTCCGATGCATAAGACCAGCCTGCGAGGTGAAGCATGAGTTGTTCCTCTTTTGACGCAAACCCCGAATCGAAACCCGATTGGAAGGCCTACGTGCTGCGCGAACTCGGTCCAGACGCGCACCGCGAGGCGGAAGCGCACTTGGCTGCCTGTTCGATCTGCCACGAAGAGGTAGCCACGCTGCGCTTGACGCTCGATACGCTCTCCACGCTGCGCGAGGAAGAAGTTCCGCGGCGCATCGCCTTTGTCTCGGACAAGGTGTTCGAGCCGCGCTGGTGGCAGCGGGCTTTTAATCAAACAATGTTTAGTCCCACTTTCGCCGCGGGCCTCCTGGTGGCCGCCGCGATCCTGGTGCACGGCTGGATGCGGCCGGGACAAGCCCAGGTGGATGCCGCTGTAAACAAGGCGGTCTCGCAGCTAGAAGCGCGGCATACCCAGGAGCTCCAGGCGATGTATGAACGACTCGAAGTGCGCGATAAGCAGGTCAACAATATGTATCTGAGCAATGCGGCGTTAATTCGTTAGGAAGATTCTCCATGAAAACCATGAAATCATTAGTTCTGCCGTTAGTCCTTATGTCGGCTGCGTACGCGGCCGCGGGCGAGACGCCGCGCGTGGACCGGGGCCAGGTGGAAAGAGTGGAAAAGAGCCTGGATGCTACGCTGCAGCGCTTCACTTCCGACAACACCCGTACCTTGATCGGGCTCTCCCGCGGGGTCTATTTGGAAGGCGTGGGCGCGGTAGTGACGGCCGAAGTCATCCTGGTGAACGCGCCGGTTAACATCATGCATCCGCTCCCGAACAAGGCGGAAATCGCGCAGATGCGCAAGACGAAACTCGCGCGCGTGCCGGAGTTGAAGAAGGTGTTAAAAGAGGCACTGGTCTCCGCGGCGTCCATGCTCGATACCGTTCCGCCCGACGAACAGGTGGTCATCGCCGTGATTGTGCCGCGCTTCACCTTTGAAGATGCCGCCGGCCTGCCCGCGCAAGTGACGGTGCAGGGGACCAAGAGAAAGCTGCTCGAATCCAAGGGCGCCGCTCTGGACGCCTCGATTCGCGTCACGGAAGACTAACGTCGCTACCGGAAGCGAACCAATGCGCCTGGGCGAGATCCTGATCGAACGGAAACTCATCACTCCGGACGACCTCGCCCGCGCGCTGGACATCCAGAAAGAGCGCAGCGGCGAGAAGCTGGGCAAGATCCTGGTGGATCTGGGCTTCATCGCCACGCGCGACCTGCTCTCGGCGCTGGCCGAGCAGTTGCAGGTTCCGGTGCTCACGCTGGAGGGCCCGCCCGCCGTCTCGCCCGAAATCGAAACGCTCGCGCCGCGTTTCCTGCGACAGTTCCGCTGCCTTCCTGTCGCGCTGCACGACCATACGGTCACGCTCGCCATGGCCGATCCGCTGGATTTCGAGACCCGCAACGCGGTGGAGTCGTCCACGGGCCTCACCGTCGAAGCCGGGATCGCGCTGGAGCAGGAAATCCTCGATTCCATCGACCGTTACTATGGCCAGACGGCCAAGAACGAAACCGAGCTGGCGACGCCCGCGGGTGAATCGGAGGATCTCGAACACCTCCGCGACATGGCCAGCGAGGCGCCCGTGATCCGGCTGGTGAACGCCATGATCGCGCAGGCCGTCGAGCAGCGCGCCAGCGATATCCACATTGAGCCGTTTGAGAAAGAGTTCCGCATCCGCTACCGGATCGACGGTGTTCTGGCGAGTCAGAGCCCGCCGCCGCGCGAGCTGAAAGCCGCGATTATCTCCCGCGTCAAGCTGATGGCCCGGCTGAATATCGCCGAACGCAGGCTCCCGCAGGACGGCCGCATCAAGATCAAGACGCTGGGGCGCGAAGTCGACCTGCGCGTCTCGACGCTCCCTACGCTGTACGGCGAAAGCGTGGTCATGCGTCTGCTCGACCGCTCGGCCGGCGATTTTTACGATCTGGAGCGCCTGGGATTCGACGATCACATGCTGCGGCGCATGACGTATTACACGTCGCTGCCGCACGGCATTTTCCTGGTGACCGGGCCTACCGGAAGCGGGAAATCGACCACACTCTATGCCGCGCTCAAGCGCATCAACCAGACCGACAAGAAGATCATCACCATCGAAGACCCGGTGGAATATCAGATGGACGGGATCAACCAGATCCACGTGAATCCGCAGATCGGACTGACCTTCGCCGGCGGACTGCGCCACATCGTGCGCCAGGACCCGGACGTCATCATGGTGGGCGAAATCCGCGACCAGGAGACCGCCGATATCGCCATCCGCGCCGCGCTCACCGGCCACTTCGTGTATTCCACGCTCCACACCAACGACGCGCCCAGCGCCATCACGCGCCTGACCGACATGGGCATCGAGAATTATCTGCTGACTTCGTCCTTGGTGGCGGTCCTGGCGCAGCGCCTGGTCCGCGTGATCTGCCCGCACTGCCGCCAGCCCGCGGGCGAAGTGACCGCGCCCAACGGGGACCGCCTGCCGTCTTTCCGCGGCGCCGGATGCGAGCATTGCTTCGGAACCGGCTATCACGGCCGCCTCGGCATCTTCGAGCTGATGGAACTCAACGAGGAGCTGCGCGCGATCATTATGCGAAATGAGGACGCCAGCATCATCACCGCCGCCGCCCGGCGCAACGGCATGCGTAATCTGCGTGACGACGGCTGGGACAAGGTCGCGCGCGGCGTGACCACTCCGGATGAAGTGATTCGCGTGACACAGGAATTCTAAGCGTGTTGATATAACCCATGGCGACCACTTTCTTCTTTCGGGCAGTGGCTTCCGACGGCAAGCCCCGCACCGGCACGCTGACCGCCGAGAACGACAAGCTGGTGGCAGGCGAGCTGCGCCGGCAAGGCCTGATCCCGGTTTATATCGGACTGAGCAAGGGGTCGAGCGGCGGCCTCGAGATCAAGCTGCCGTCCTTCGGCCGCAGCCACCGCAAGGACGTGCTGTTCTTCACCCAGGAGCTGGCCACGCTGCTCAACGCCGGCGTGCCGCTTGACCGCGCGCTTTCGATCGTCGCCGAGCTCACCTCCCGCGGCGATTTCCGCGCGGTGGTGATGGATGTGATGCGCATCCTCAAGGGCGGCAAGTCGCTGGCCGACAGCCTGGCCACGCGCCCTTCGCATTTTTCCGAACTCTACATCAACATGGTCCGCGCCGGCGAGGCTTCCGGATCGCTGGCCCAGATTTTCGACCGGCTGGCCGAATTCGAACGCACCCGCGACGACCTGCGCGGCTACATCGTCAGCTCGCTGATTTATCCCATCCTGCTGACGCTGGTGGGCCTGGGATCGATCTTCGTGCTGCTGAATTTCGTGGTCCCGCGCTTCGCCCTGATCTTTTCCGATCCGCGCATGAAGATCCCCACGCCCACGCTGATCCTGCTCGAAGTGAGCGCTCTGGTGCAGGCCTACTGGCTGCCGACGGCTTTGGCGCTGCTGGTGGCGATCGTCCTCTTTCAGGTCTACATTCGCACCGTGGCCGGCCGCCTGTGGTGGGACACCATCCGCTTGAAGATGCCCCTGCTCGGCGATGCGCTGCGCAAGGCCGAAACCGCCCGCTTCGCGCGCGCCATGAGTACGCTGGTCGCCGCCAGCGTCCCGCTGGTGCAATCCATCGGCATCGCGCGCGGGATTCTGAACAACCGCCGCATGGCCGGAACCTTGGAGCAGGTGGCGCAAGGTGTGAAGCGCGGAGAAGGAATCGCCGGACCCCTGGCTCGCGTAGGAGAGTTTCCGCCGCTGGCGGGCCACCTGCTGAGCGTGGGCGAGGAGACCGGACACCTGGATGCCATGTTCAACCGCATGGCCGATATTTACGACGGCGAAACGCGAACCGCCATCCGGCGTTTCACGGCGCTGTTTGAGCCGCTCATCATCCTGGTGATGGGCCTGGTGGTAGGGAGCCTGATCATGAGCCTGATGCTGGCCATCACGAGCATCAACGACATCGCTATATGAAAAACATACAACGCAGAAAGTCTGAACGAGGCGTCACCTTGATCGAAATGCTGGTGGTGATCACCATCATCGGCCTGATCGCCGGGCTGGTGACGGTGAACGTCATCCGCCAGGGCGAAAGCGCCAAGCGCACCGCCACGCGGGCGCAGATCGGCTCTTTCATGAATGCGCTGGGCATTTATAAGCTGGATACCGGCCTGTACCCGCCCACCGCGCAGGGCTTGCAGGCGCTGCGCGAGAAGCCGGGAGACATGCCCAATTGGGCCGGGCCGTACCTCCCGAAAGATGTGCCGCTCGATCCCTGGGGCCGCCCCTACCAGTACAAGTACCCGGGCGATCACGGCGAGGATCCGGACGTCATCTCGCTCGGCGCCGACGGCCAGCCGGGCGGGGACGGGAATAACGCGGACATCGTCAGCTGGAGCAATAAGTAACAAGTGAATCACTGCCGGCGGCAGAACCGGAGCGCACAGGTAGCGGCGGCCACACATAGGAGTCATGCTGCCGCCGCGATCCGTTGTGCGCGGAAAAGAAATGAAAATGGCGTGACTCTGATCGAGGCGCTGATCGTCGTGGCGCTGGTCGCGATGATCGCCGGTTTGAGCTACCCCGCGGTCAGTTCCGGACTCGATACGCTGCGCCTTCGCTCCGCCTCCGATTCCATCGTCTCGTTCCTGAACATCGCGCTCGATCACGCCGACCGGAGGCAGCAAGCGGTGGAGGTGGTCATTTCTCCCGGTGAGAATCTGATGCTGAGCCGCACCGCCGATTTAGGGTTTTCGCGCCGCCTGGATCTGCCCGCGCAGCTTCGCATTGTTTCGGTACAGCCGGTGCTGCCCACGCTGGCCAATCCGGGGGAGCCGCGCCGCTTTCTGCTCTATCCCGGGGGCGCGGTGCCGCAAATCGGGATCGAAATTTCGACGTTGCAGGGACGCCGGCGGCTGGTGAGCGTCGATCCCGTCACCGGATCGCCCATTTCGCAAACCTTGGGAGCGGCTCAGTGAGACGCCCGGTAAAGCACGGCTCGCGCGGCTTTACGCTGCTCGAAGCGCTGGTCGCGACCATGATCATGGGCGTCGCGGTGGCCGGAATCCTGGACGCGCTCGCGGCGTCTTCCCGCAACGTCATTCGCCTCACCCAGGCCGACCGGGCCGTGGTCCTGGCGCGCACCAAGATGGACGAGCTGCTGGCCAACGACGGCCTGCCGCGCAAAACGTATCTGGAAGGCCGCTTCGCCGCGGCCGAGGCGGGAGCCATGGACGCCGGCTGGCGCGCGCGCGTCACGCCCTTCGAGTACGCTCCTGAAGCGACCTTCGATCTCAACTGGGTGGTCGACCGCATCGAGCTCGAAATCTGGTGGATGGATGGCGCGACGCGCCACAGTTTTTCTCTGGAAGGCTACCGCCGGGCGCTTTTGCGCCAGGGGGAGGGCATCTAGTGGTTCGCCCTGACGCAAGACACGAAGCAAAGCCCGGCGCGGCTTTACCCTGATGGAGCTGATGATCGCCATCACGCTGGTGGCGGCCATCGCCACCGGCATGCTGATGGCCATGCGCGGCGGCCTGCTTTCGCTCGGCCGGATCCAGACGCGTCTGGACGAGAATCGCCGCGCGCTGGGCATCCAGAGGATCCTCAGCATGCAGCTGGAGGGCGCCATGCCGGTGCGGAACGGGTGCGGCGGGCAGATGAGCCCCTTCGCCTTTCGCGGCACGGCCACGGCGCTCCAGATGGTGAGCACGTATTCGATTGCCGAAGGCGCGCGCGGCTATCCGCACATCGTCGAATATCAAGTCGCACCCGATGACAACGGAACGGTGAAGTTGATCGTCTATGAGCGCATCTACACACCCGGGAGCATGGGCGAGTTCTGCGGCGAAGGCGTCGCGTTGCAGGGATCTCCGCAGCCCCTGGTGGCCGCTTCTCACCTGGCCTACTGCCGGATTTCCTATCACCAGATGAATCCGGACACTCGGTTTCAAGGAGGCGGATGGGTCGCCGCATGGACCGATCCAAACCTGCCTTCGGCGGTCCGCATCGAAATGGCTCCGGCCGCGCCCGATCCCACGCGGCTGCCGGTGGTCGCCGTCACCGCGTCGTTGCACGTCAATCGTTTTTTCGACGATCCGCCATATGAAGATCTACCGCAATAGCGCGCCGCGAGAGTCCTCGAGCGATGCCCGGCGTCGGTGAAAAAGGCGGTGCGCTGCTCACGGTCCTGTGGGTCTCAGCCGCCTTGGCTGCCATCGCTCTTTCGGTGTCGATGTCGATTCGCGCCGAGACCGACCGGGCCGGCACGGCGGCCGACGGACTTCGCGCCACCTATCTCGCCACCGGCTCCGTCGACCGGGCCATCCAGGGGCTGCTGTGGGGAACCGCCTCCTCGCGCTTTTTTGACTATCAACACTACCGCGACAAGCCGCGCTTGAACTTCTCCTATCCCAGTGGAGACGTGGTGGTGGAAATGATGCCGGAGGCCGCCAAGCTGGACATCAATCACGCCTCCGGAGAAGACCTGGTGCGCCTGATTACGGTCGTCAGCGGCGATCCGCAGCGCGCCCAGGAGATAGCCGGCGCGATTCAGGGCGGCGGGTCCGGCGCATCGGAGTCGCTTTTTCAGGCTCCCGGTCCGACTTTACGGCCCCCGGGCGCGTCTTTTGAACAGATCGAGGAATTACTGCTGGTGCGCGGCATGACCCCGGAATTGTATTACGGAAATTACGTAGCGAACGCGGATGGGAGTTTGTCCCCACGCGGAGGACTGCGCGACAGCCTGTCGGTATGGGGTTCGCCCGGCCCGTTTGACGCCAATGCGGTCAGTCCCGCGCTGCTCGAAGCCCTGGGGGCCGCGCCGGGAGCCATCGCCCAGCTGGTGCAGCGGCGCGCCCAGCAGCCCTTCCACGATCTGAGCGAGGTGGCCGCGCTGGGGATTCCCATCGATCGGCTGGAGGTTGGCAGGGTGCAGCACCTGATCTGGAACATCCGTGCCACCGCGCGGCTGCGCCGGCCCGACGGATCGCCGTCCGACGTAGTCCGTTCCGCTTCCGCGATTGCGGCGCTGGTGTTGCCGCCGCGGCCGACGCAGCGCAATCCCCGGCGCGGCCCGACCCGGCTGCGGGTGTTGCGATCTTACGAAGACGCCTGGTCGGAGTTCACGGCTGCTACGCCCTTTCCGGGGAGTGGAGTCGGGGCGCAATGATTCCCGCCGGGCTCAGGAAATTCGCCGCCATCGGAAGCGGCGCCGGTCTGGAGATCGCGGGGCCGCGCGGCCGCGAGTCGTTGCGCATTTCCGCGGTTCGCGTCCGGCCGCAAGGCGCGCATGTGTTGGGCGGCTTCACGGTGGAAGATTTCGAGCATCAGCCCGCGGCGGCCTGGGGCGCCGATTACGCCGCGTTCCTGGGCAAACTGGGAATTGGTCACGTCGCGGCGACCGTCGTGCTTCCGCGGCATGAAGTGATCGTCCGCCAATTGGCCCTGCCGGGCGTTTCGGGCCAGGACCTGGCCGGCGCGGTGCGGTTCCAGTTGGACGGCCTGCATCCCTACAACGAAGAAGATGTGCTCTCCAGTTGGGCGCGGCTGGAGCATTCCTCCACCGTGCTGGTGGCCATCGTGCGCGCCGAAACCATCCGGCGCTACGCCTCGCTGTTCGGCGAAGCCGGGATCAAGATCGCAGGATTCACCTGTTCGGCCGCGGCGACCTACTCGGCGCTGCGCCTGTTCGGAAAAACTCCTCCGGCGGAGATTCTGGCGTACGAAGCCGGCGACAGCGGCGTGGAGATCTACGGCGAAAGCCCGTCCAAGCCCGTTTTTTCGGCGGTCTTCAATGTGGACCTGGAACGCGCGGCGGCGCTGGCGTCTCCGGAATTGCGTTTTGAATCCGCGCCCGCCATCCTTCCGCTGCCCGAGCTGCTGGGAGCCGATCCCGCGCTACCCTACGCGGCCGCGCTGGCCTCGGCTTGTCCCCGCCTGTGTCTTGCCCTGAACCTGCTGCCGGCCGAACAGCGCCAGACCAGTTCCCCCATGGTGTGGGTTCCCTCCACTGCGCTGGCCGTGCTGGTGCTGCTGGCGGCGGGCGCCACCACGGCTCTGCCGGGATTTGAAAACCGGCGCTATCTGCGCGAGCTCGACACGGCCATCGCCAAAGTCCAGCCGGCGGCTGCGCGCGCCGCGGCCATCGACCGCGAGATCGATTCGACCCGTAAGCGCACCGTGCTGCTTGATTCTTTCCGCGCCCGCAGCAAGGCCGACATGGACGTGCTGGCGGAAATGACGCGGCTGCTGGCCCCGCCCGCATGGCTCACATCGCTCGAACTCAACGGCCAGCAGGTCGCCGTCAGCGGCGAGGCCGATCAGGCCGCGCCGTTGCTCAAAGCGATCGATGCCTCGCCGCGGTTTGAATCCTCCGAGTTTGTTTCGCCGCCGGTGCGCAGCGCCTCGGGCGAGACGTTCCGCATCCGGACCACCCGCGAGGCCGGTCGCCAGGGACTGCTGCCATGAAGACGCTGTCATGAAAACATTGGAGCCACGCGAGAAAAAGGCGCTGATCGCCCTAGCGGTCGCGCTGGGGCTCACCGCCGTGGTGCTGATTTACGAGTTCTGGCCCGCCAGTACGGCCGTGGTGGCGGACTCGTCTCCGCAGTCCGTGGCGCAGATGGAACAGCGTCTGGCGCGGGTGCGCCAAATCGCCTCGACGGTTCCCGCGAAACAGGAAATTCTCAAGAAAGTGGCTGCGGATCTCGCGACCCGCGAAAAAGGTTTGATCCGGGCGGAAACCGCGCAGCAGGCCCAGGCGCAGCTCATTACGATCCTTCGCGGCCTGGGTGCGTCGGAAGCGCCCCCCATCGAAATCCGCGCCACCGAGTTGGGCCCCATCGCTCCGTTCGGCGACAATTACGGCGCCGTGAATGTCTCGATTCTGGTGGAATGCCGCATCGAGCAGTTGCTCAATCTGCTGGCCGATTTGGCCGCGCGGCCCGAACTGATCGCCACCCGCGATCTGCGCGTGGCGGCCGGTGATCCCAAGCAAAAGACGTTGAATGTCCGTCTCACCGTGGCGGGCATCGTGCCCAAGAATCTGGTGCCGCAGAAGAAGGGAGGGTAGCGCATGAACCGCAAGATCCTGGCTTTGAATCTCGTCCTGCTGGTTCTGTTGGGCGCGCTTGCCTGGATGCTGCGTGCGCACTGGCGCCAAACTCGTACCCGCGAGCTGGCCACCCTCTCGAAAGCGCCCCGGAAGACGGCGCAATTGCCGCCGCCCTCGCCCGTGCCACCCCAGCCCGCCGTGCCGGCCGATTACCTGGACGTCGCGCAGAAAACGCTGTTCTCGAAGGACCGCAATCCGGACGTGATTATCGAGGTCGCTCCCCCGCCGCCGCCGAAACCCGAGGAGCCGCCGCCGCCGCGCCCGGCCTATTACGGTCAGATGGCGCTGGGCGAGCCGGTCGCCTTCCTGGGCATCGATAAGTCCGGCCAGAAGGGATTTCATGTCGGCGACAAAGTGGGACCGTTCAAGCTGGTCGCCTTCAATCACGAAACCATTACCTTCGAATGGAAAGATAAGACGCTGAAATATCCGCTGGAGGAGCTGAAGCCCAAGGACTCCGCGGCCGGGCAGCCAGCGGCTCCGGTGGCCGCTAAAGCCGTCCGCGCCAGTTCCAGGATCGGTGCTACCGACGACAAGAGTCCTGCCCTGGGCATTCAAAACGGCGAGACGCGCGCCTGCGTCTCCGGTGATAACAGCCCGAGCGGCACCGTCAAGGACGGATTCAGAAAAAAAATTACGGCGGGCCCGTTCGGCCCGAGTTGTCAGTGGGAGCTCATCAAATGATTATGATCCGCAAAAGCGCCAAGAGCGCGGCAATACTGGTTCTGGCCGGCTTGGCGGTCTTGCAGGCCCCCGCGCAACAACCGCCTGCTCAGCAGCCTCCGGCCCCGCAGGCCCCCGCGCAACCCGGGCCGATCCTGAACTTGCAGGATGCCTCGCTCAACGAAGTGGTCGACCAGCTGGCGCGCCAGCTGCGCATCAATATCCAGATCGATCCCCGCGTCAAAGGCACCGTTACGCTCAACACCTACGGCGAGACGCGCAATCTCGATCCGCGCAATCTGCTGGACATGATCCTGCGCGTCAACGGCTTCGGAATGGTGCAGGAGGGCGAGATCTATCGTATCGTGCCGATGGCCGATGCGGTCCGCCAGCCGATCCCGTTTCAGCAGGCCAAGGAAGGCGATATCCCTGCCGACGATCAACTCATTCTCAACTTGATTTTTCTGAAGTACGTCACCGTCGACGAGCTGAGCAAGGTGTTGCAGGAATTCACGGATCCCAATGCGGTCGTGAAAACCTATCCTCCGGCGAATCTGTTGTTCATCCTGGACAGCCGCCGCAACATGCGCCGCCTCATGGAGCTGGTGGGGCTCTTCGATAGCGATACCTTCGCGGGCGATCGTGTCCGCCTGTATGAGCTGCATAACTCGCGGCCCTCCGACCTGGTCAAGGAGCTGGACAATATCCTCAAGTCGATTTCGCTCGACAGCAAAACCGCCACCGTGCGATTCCTGCCGGTGGACCGCATCGGGACACTGATCGCGGTGGCGCCCAACCCGGGCGTGTTCGATACCGTCGAGACCTGGATCAAGAAGCTGGACGTGCCGGTTTCGATCACCAGCGGCGTGATCGACACCTACGTGTATCATGTGCGCTACGGCCGCGCCGACTGCCTGGCGATGGCGCTGAATCAGTTGTATATGCCCGCCGGCGCGTATGGCGCGGGAGCCTACGGATACGGGGGCGGAGCTCCTTACGGCGGCGGATATGGCGGCAACTACGGCGGCAACTACGGCGGCAACTACGGCGGCAACTACGGCGGAGGATATGGGAACTCCGGTAGTTATCCCGTCGGTGGACTGGGCGGAAGCAACGGCGGCTACGGCAGCCAGAATAGCTTCAACAGCGGCTTCGGCGGCGCCGGAGCCTGCGGCACCATGGGCGGCGGCTTCGGCGGAGGCGGATACGGATATGGGTCCCCATCCTTTGGAGGCTATGCGGCCCAAGCGCCGGTGGGTCCTGGCGTGGGCGTAGGGCCCCTGGGCGCCGCGGCTGCTCCGGCCGCGAACACATCGTCGACCGCTGCGGGCGCTGCGGATGGATCTTCGCAGAATCCTCCCCGCATCGTTGCCAATCCCCTGGACAACTCTCTGCTCATCCAGGCCGACGCCCAGCAGTACCAGGCCATCCTGAAACTGCTCAAGGAACTCGACGTGGCGCCGCGCCAGATTCTGCTCGACGCAAAAATCTACTCGGTGGTCATGAGCGGCAGCTTCGCGATGGGCGTGAATTACTACTTTCAGAAAGTCAGCGGCCAGGAACGCAAGCCCCTGGGGAGCCTGGTGAATACGGTGACGCAGCTATCGGCCGGAACCCTGGTCGGCCAAGCCAAGGAACTGCTCGCCTTCCTGAGCCTGTCCGACAACGCCGGTAACGTACGCGTGATCTCCGAGCCCAGCCTGATCGCCACCGACAGTATCCCGGCTTCGATCAACGTCGGCGCGCAGGTTCCGGTGCTCACCGGCACCACCATTACGCCCGGAGGCGGAACGAATACACAAACGCAGGGGATCTCCTCGCACAACACCGGAGTGACACTGCAGGTGAACGCGCGTGTGAATCCCAGCGGCGTGGTGACTCTGATTATCAACCAGGAAGTCAGCAACCCCACGGCCACCACCACGTCCAGCATCCCCACCCCGTCGTTCGATCAGCAGGTGGTGCAAACCCAGATCACCGTGCAGGACGGCGACACCATCGCGATCGGCGGCCTCATCTCGGAAAATACCAGTAGCGGCTCCTCCGGCATCCCCGGACTGAATCGCATCCCCTACGTCGGGGGGATTTTCGGCAGCAAAACCTACAGCCACGACCGCAGCGAGTTGATCCTCTTCATGACTCCCCACGTCATCTACGACACCAACGATCTCCTGGAAGCGTCCGAGGAATTGAAGTCACGTGTCCGAAAGCTGCGCAAGTACATCACCGAGTAGCGGATACGCTGTCCGGGCAGGATCTCCCGGTTCCATTCGCGCCCGTTTTTTCGCCATTCGCTCCCGCTCAGCGGTTCTTCGCTGTTAAAGTTTGTTTCCGGAGCCGCCGAGTGTTATCAATTGAGACAGTCCCGCACGGCTCAACAGGTCCAGGCAGAGGGTGCAAGTATCACTTTTTGCTTGACTTGAACGGTCCCGGGATGGTATCTATATTCTGACTGCGTCCAGGGTGTAACAGTTTAAGCGGTTTTTTAGGCGGCTTTCATTGACCGTGAATCCCGCGAGCACACTAGAAGCAACAAGAGAAGTCGAAACAAAATGAGCTTTAAGAGAGTGACGAGCACGGAGCAGCCGGTGAGTGGTTATCAACAGGCTCGAGCCCCGCGTACGGGACGACAGGATTGAGGCTCAGGTTGAAAAAGAGAACTTCCATCAATTCAAATTTCAGATTCCACAAGGAGAAGGAAATGGCAGATTTTCGCAGATGTCTTTATGCGTTCGCCTTAGTGGCCCTGCTCGCGGGGTTCACGGCGTCGGCTAGCGCACAAGCGTTCCAATGCACCAACAGTACAGGTGTTCCGCCGGTAGTCCGGGCGGAAGGCTATTCCGAACTGATGGGCGATTTGGTGCTGGATTGCACGGGTGGCATTCCCACCCCTCCCAACCAGACCGTTCCGCCGGTCAATATCTTGGTGAACCTCGACACGTACGTATCGAGCCAGACCACCGCGGTGATCAATCAGGTTGAGTTCCTCGAGTCGTTGTTGATTGTCGACGAACCCAACTCTGCCTCCAACCCGACGCGCCCGCTCTTGAACTGCGGCCGCACCGCGGCACCTGACAACACACAGGCGGGAGCCGGTGTTTGCAGTGTGCTTGGCGGCGGATCCACTGGGGCCCAGAACACCTACGACGGCACCGATGGACACCCCAACGTGTTCCAGGGACGTTCCTTCCGGCTCATCACCGGCCAGACCAATCAGGTGGTCTTCTCTGGTGTGCCGATCGACCCTCCGGGCACGATCTGCGACAATCCCGTCAATGGCCAGTGCCACCGCATCATCCGCATCACCAACATCCGCGGCGATGCTTCGAGCAAGGGCGTGTCTCAGGGCAATCAGACCTCGACCATCACGTCTGACCTGATCATCAACCCCTCCTCCGGTCTTCCCGTGGACAACCCGACGCACGTGGTTGCCCGCGTCCAGCTCGGTCTGGTTGGCCCGGCTCTGAATCATTCGAAGCTCGACTTCATTCAGTGCAGTGCCTTGGATGGCCAATCTCAGAATCTGGTCTACTCGTTCAAGGAAGGTTTCTCGAACGCCTTTAAGCCCCAGAGCTTGACTCAGGTGCTCCTAAACGGCGTTGCCAAGCCCAGCTATAACTTCGTCGGGAACGACATCACCCAGGGCGTCGCCAACAACCAGAACGTTCCGGGTGCGGTCTATGACACCGAAAGCGGCTTCGTGAATAGCTTCCTCGCGAGCGCCGGTGATGATCCCCTCAATGCCCTTACGGGCGGCACGGGTGCGGGAATCCCGTTCTCTAACGTAGGCGGCTCGGCCACTGGAATCACCAAGGCCGGGATCGCGACGCAGGGTACCCGGTTGATGATTAGCTTCACGAATATTCCGGCGGGTTCTTATGTGACCGCGCCCAACCTCGTGAGCCTCACTAACGTCATTGGCGGTGGCACAACCGGACTGGCGGTGCTGATCAATAACACCAGCTCCAGCGGGTTCGGCGGAACGCCTGGTGGCCTTGTGGGAAGCAGCATCGTTGCGGGCGTCTTCGGTGGTATTTCCTATCCCAACCGCGCCGTGTACGAAGTGTTCTTCTCGAACCCCAGTGCACTGGAACAGTTGGCCGTTCCTCTGAAGGTGTGGGGCAACCCCAATCTGCCTTCCAATCTGCCCGCCCCGAACGTGGTCTCGCAGATCCAGGGCAACTTCGCTCCGTACTACGATCCTTCGCTCAATGTTCGCGAAACAGCCTATGCCGCGGGTAACGAGAACACCATCTCCACCCCGGCCACTCTGGCCATTCCGCGATTCCAGCGCCTGGTAACGCCGGTCGATTTCTACGCGATCGCGCGCTGCTCCTGCAACCTGCTGTTCCCCTTCGTGACCAACGCCCCAACCACGGGCGGAAACTTCGATACGGGAATGGCGATCGCCAACACGTCTAAAGATCCGGGAAACAGCGCACCCACGGTGTACGGGTTCCTGGCATCTGCACAGTCTGGCCCGGTCCAGCTGTGGTACTACAACCGAAACAACACTGCTACGCCTGCTGAGCCGAACTTCCTGACTCAGGGCAATACGCAGTGCACCAACGCCACGACGCCCGGTAGTTGCGATGCGGCGACGAAGACTGACGTTCCTCCTGGCGGCATGCTCACCTACGTGCTGTCGTCCGGTGGCGTCATCGACGGCGGACCCGCGGGTCCCGTCCTCCTGGGAGCCCCGGGCTTCCAAGGGTACATCATCGCTCAGACTGGCTTCCAGTACTGCCACGGCTTTGCCTTCATCAGCAAGCAGGGCGCTGGATTCGAGGCTGATAACCTGGCGATGGGCTACTTGGCCATCGTCCTCGATCAGGGGACTCTGCCGCGTACGAACTCGATTGGCGAGAACGACGCGCACTAAGCAGTCCTTTAGCAGTCCAAAAAGAGAGGGGAGGAGCTTCGGCTCCTCCCCTTTTTCATTTCTGGCAGCTACCGTCCTGGAGAAACTTGTGTTCTGATTTGGCGCCAGCCAATGGTATACTGATTGGTGTTCCCGCCGCGTCCATCCATTACCTGAAAGGTTGTTCCATGGTAAAACCACATCTATCCCTGGTGATATGCGTGTATTTGACTGCCGTCGCGGCCGCATTCGCTCAGAGCAGCTACATTTTCGAGCTGCCCGGCCAGACCGGTCTGACAACGCAGATTACGGGGCTGGGTGATAACGACTTTCATCGCGCTGTGAGTAGCGCGAACGGACCTGCTGGAGCCTACCGGGTCCTGGCGACTCCCAGCGGATCCAAATTTTACGTCCTTGCTCCGGGTGGAATCTTCTCGGGCGACGCGGCCTTGGCCGGTCTAACGCCCCTCAGTGTCGTTACAGGAACCGTGACTGCCGCCGATGTCACGCCCGACGGCAAGTATCTCTGGGTGGTCGCAGATCATTTATACATCCTCGACGTAGCTACGGACAGCCTCGCCGCCAAGGCGGATATCGGTATTCCCACCGGGGGCACTCCCGTCGGCATCGCCGTCAGCCATGATGCCCGGACTGCTTGGATTTTGTCCAACGCCGCAACCGGCAGCGTCGTGACGGCTGTGGATCTGCAGAGCTTCCTCACCGTGGGAACCCCCTTGAACATAACGGCCACCGCCGCCGAGATCGTAATCACTTCCCGCAGCCTTTTGTATGTCAAGGCGGGCGACAGCCTGTATGAGATCGACTCTGCGTCGCTCAGTGTTACACCGTTCGGGCGGATTCAGCTCCCGGGGCAGATCGGACCACTGCAATTTACTCCTGACGGCGCCAGCGCCTATTTTCTCAACGCCAGCCCTTGCGCAAGTTGTTCTCCGCTTTACAAGCTGGATGTTCAGTCCCATTCAATCTCCGGCTGGTTGCCTTCCGATAACAGCGCTCCCCCGGCGGTCGACCAGATTTTGGTGGCCGGCAACGATCGCGTCTTTGCGTATACAGCCGCGTCCAAGACACTGTGGGATGTAACTCCCACCCCGCTGGCCTTGAGCTTCCCCACGCCCAGCGTACTCAATGGCATCATACCGACGACCGAAGTGAAAGCTGCAGCCGTTTCCGATGAGCGCCCGTCTTCCCGATACCTGTACTTGTCGATTTCCGACCAAAGCTTCTACCGGGTAAATCTGGCCACCAACGGGATTGACACAACCAGCACGCTGGACCCCGCTAAGTGGACTGTTTTGTCGTTCGCTTCGATTCCAGCCCAGTCAGGCGCAGACCACCTGTTCCAAATCAACGAGACCCAGGCGGTGGCACCTGATTCGCAGACCGTTCTCATTGGGGAAATTCTTGACTCCGCCGGCCGTCCCGTGATGGGAGTTCCCGCGTCTTTCTCCGCGGAACCCGCCGCGGGGATTACGATCGCGACTCCTTCGCCGGTCACTACCGCGGGGGGCTGGGCGCAAACCATTGTCACGGCGCCAACCACTCCCGGAACCTACACCGTCACGCTAACCGCCGGAAACCTCTCGGCCGACTTCCATCTGGTCGTTGGGAACAGCAGCACCGGTGGCACTCCCAGGATTTCCATCTATTCTGGCGATGGCCAACTCTTAAGACAAAGCCAGTCGACTCTGGATGCAGGGAAGCAGCCGTTGACGGTCAAGGTCACCGATGCGGACGGCAACCCCTTGCAAAACGTTGCGGTCACCTACAGCGTTGTACCCAACGGCCAGGACTCGAGTCGAATGCTTCTGCCTACAGACGTGGTCACGGATGTCAACGGCTTGGCCCGGGCTAACTTTAACGCCGGCTCTCTTTTTTACGGCACTCCCTATCTGCTCAGTAAGGTCACCGCCACTTCCGAATACGGCTCGGTGGAATTCTACGAGGTGACTCACGACGCCATTACCAGCGATCCGCACCAGCCCGATTCTGACATCGTCACCCCAGTGGACCGGAAAGTGACTATTCCGCAGGGCGGGTTTCTGGGCAATGCGATCACGGCGTACACCATTGCGCACGGCCAGCCGATCCCCAATGTCGGACTCAGGCTCGCGGATCCGAATGATGGGTCCAAAATGTCGTCCGTCGTCTCCTGCGTGGGTCTGTCGCGCGGGGACAACAACGGGATTTCTTCCTGCGATGTGCAGGCTGCTTGCCCGCCCAATGTATTCGCGGGTGAAACAACCACCGCAACGCTTCAAGTCGGGGAATACAGGTCCTATGGTCTGACGATTGCGATCACCAACGGAGTTCCGTCGCGGTTAAACTTAGTCTCCGGCAACAACCAGACCGGCAACCCCGGCAACTCTTTAACGCTTTTGGCGCGCGTCACCGACGGCTGCGGTCAAGCGGCGGCGGGCTTCAGCGGATTGAACTGGACCGTCCTTCCGGGCACAACCGGATCGGCTTCTCTTTCCGCCGTGCAAACCACTTCGGACTCCAGCGGGCAGGTGTCGGCGCACGTGATCTTCGGCTCCACCGCGGGGAACGTGAAGATCCAGGTCTCGGGTGCGAACCTTTCGCCGGTCACCTTCAACCTCACCAATCAAATTCTCGTCTCCGGGATCTCCCTGGTCAGCGGAAGTGGGCAATCCGTAAACGTCGGTCAGGCTTTTCCGAATCCCCTGGTTTTCCAGGTCCGCGACGTGAGCAACCATCCGCTGTCGGGCGTGGCTGTCAACTTCTCAGCTTCTAACGGAGCCTCGGTGAACCCGGCCAGCGCCACCACCGATGCCCAGGGTCAGGCGCACACCTCCGTTACAGCCGGCCCCACCGCCGGAACCATCGTCGTCACCGCGACGTATGCCACTTTCTCCGCGACAGCGACGCTGTCGTCGCACCTGGCCGGTCCCCAGGTCACCAGCACCAGCTTCAGGAACGCCGCCAGCCTGGCGGTCGGCTTGACTCCCTGCGGCTTGGCCACGGTAAAGGGAGACGGCCTCGCGCCCTCGGTTCAGGGCGTGGACTTGGGAATGTACGGCTTCGGTCCCCCGTCCTACATGCTGGACGGAGTCTCCATCACGGTCAACGGATTTCTCGCGCCGATTCAGGCCGTCGCCAACCTGAACGGCGTCGAGCAGGTTAACTTCCAGGCCCCCTGCGGTCTCACCGCCGGCGCGGCCACCGTGGTGGTCACGGTCGGCGGCGCCAATACGACCGTCACCGGTGTCCCCGTGTTCGACGTTCAGCCCGGTATCTTCACTTACATGGTGCCGAACAACGACAAGGTCTACGGCGCCGTCATTGACGCGGCGGACGGCACCTACGTGACTCCGACCAACCCGGCGCGGCAGGGCGGGCGCTATTACATGATCGTCACCGGTCTCGGTCTGGTTACCCCGGCCACCTCCTCCGGTGCGACCGGCACGGGATCCCAGGACGTGAACCTGCCGGTGATCGTCGGCGTCAGCGACGGCGGCGTTCCGGTTCTCTCCGCCCGCTATCTGATGGGATCGGTCGGCGCATACCTCGTCGAATTCGAGATTCCCATGGATTCTCCGGTCGGGACCGATCGAAGCCTGGCGATTGCGGCATTAATCAACGGCTCCTACAAGTTCGGCAATCCGGTGTTCCTGCCGGGAGTGATCGCGGCGCCTTAGCTCGACAGCTTGCTCAGGGCCTGATAGATCATCCGTAGCGTCGCGCGGTCGTCCGGCGTGAACTTGCCGCTGGCTTCCTCGGCGGTCTGCTGCAGGTCGGTGCGCTCCACTCCCGGAATGCCCAGAAGGCCCGTATACAGCTTTTCGTTCGGCAACAGGTCGCGAACCGGCATTTCCCAGGGAGGGCGCGTGTCGTCCGCCGGGGCCGGACTGGGAGGATCGGGAACCCACACCGGCTGAAGCGAGGAGACGTCCCAATGCCCGGGAGCGCCTACGCCCTGCGCGTTGCGGCTCAGCAACAACGCGCCTACATTGACCGGTTGGCCGTGAAACAGAAAATACCACGGGCGCCGGAGCTCGTCACTGGGATAACTCGCCGGAAACGACGGCAGGTCTTCCTGCTGCAGGTTGTCGCCTCCCAGTTCCTTCATCAGGGCTTGGGCATCGCTCTCCAGGCTGAAATAGATCGCGTTCAGGCTGGACCCGCCGCGGGTGGCGCCCGTGGGCTCGACGATGTAGGGAGGATACGGAATCGCGCCGGGCAGATTGACTGTGGCCGCCTCTTGCGCCGGCATCACGATCTGCCGCAGGATACCAGTGGCGTTTTGATCCACCGCGACGATGCGGTAGACCGCGACGTTATCCGGGCCGGAGACATCCGCCGTGGAGTCGAACCAAGTCTTGCGGCGGCGCATGGGATCGTACGCGGGCGCTTCCACGCCGAATGCGGCCCGATAGCTGTCGCGAGAGTAGGACTTGAACAGCGCCAGGTCCTGGACGGTGTAGAACGCCGTGCCGGGCTGCGCCGGGACCGCGGGCTGGCTTACAGGGCGGATCACAGTGGCCATAGGGGCAATCTCCTGGTGCCATCATGCCCCGCCTGTGGATGCCGGACGCTCCCGGATGAAGCCGCAACCCCTTCACCGCCTGACGCTTGGTGCTCGCCTGGAAGGTGTGATTACGCCCCTTGTGATTGTGCTTGAGCCCAAGGATTGGTGATTCCCAATGCGTCCGCGAAATGGGTGTTCACGGCAACCGAGCCCGGAGGCGGATTGCTCGGGTCGTACGGCGTCTGCCCGCCGACCGTCATGCCGGGTGTCGAAACAGATGCCTGATTGTAGCTGGGCACCCAGCTATAGCCGTACATCTGGCGCGTCAGCATGGTCTTCAGTGGATCCCAGCCCCACACCATGATGGCGCGGTCGACGGTATATCCTTGCGAGGCCAGCTGATCGGCCAGAGCCGATCGCTCGCCAAAGTCCGAGACGTTGCGCAACTGCTGCACCTCGGGCGGCTGTGCGGCCCAGTAGGCGTTGTTCTCCGCCCGGTTCTGTGCCGCCAGCGCGGCGTCGTCCATAGGCGCGTTTTGGGTAGGCGCGCTAGAGGATGCGCTGGCTTGTGCCGAAGGGGTTTGTACCGAAGCGGCTGTGGTGGAAACCGGGGCTGTGTTGTTCGCCGAACTCGCCGGTGCGGGCGTATTCGGGTTCCTCACCGTGACAATAAACTGACGAACGCCGGAATTCTGACTCTGAGTACTCTGAATATCGATCTGCATATTCGAGTTGTTGTTGGACTGCGCCAGGTATCCTTCGAGCGCGGCCGCGATCTGTTCGGTAAACGAAGCCGTTGATCCTGAAGGAGTTGCTTGCCGAGTTGAAAGTCCGGCCAGGATGTCCGAGGATTGCGAGCCGGTGATTGAGCTGACCATTCCGTGTTGCCTCCGCCAGGAGAAAAGCAACTCGGTTGCCAACTTATTCCGCTTTTATTAATGAACCTGGGGGCTCTTGGCCGCAAACCGCACCCGGATCACAAAGACCTGGTTTAGAGGTTGCACCGTAAGCCGCACGTCGATGGGATCGCTGCGTCCGGGACCATCGCCCGGTTCGTATCGAAGCACCACGGGAACGTCCCCAGCGGCTTTCGCGATGGTTTGCGCAAGTTTCGCGCTGAACCCCGGAACTTCAGGCGCGTTCAGCTCCAGTTGCACGGAACCGGTCATACCGTTGTGAAAAACCACTTGTTCCTCGGAAGGTTTGTCGGTCACCAGGGTGACTTCTTTCTTGTCCACGCTGACCTCTCGCAGGATGCTCTGGGTAGCGGCCGCGATGACCTTTTCGTTCAGTTCCTTGGGCAACCCTCCGTCTTCAGCGGCGTCGCTGTTGACCGTGGCGGCCGGTGGCGGAAGGGGGACTCCCGCCAGCAGGGTCCCCTTCTTGGCGTTGTCGTACCAGACCCATTTGCCGTTCTCGATCTTCCAAGTGGTGGTCGAAGGGACCTGCACGGGAATATCCTGACCCTGAATGTTAAACATCTTCGAAACCGTCATGCTCACCGTGGCTTTGTCGAAATTGTCGTCAAATTTGATGTCGCCGACCTTGAAGCCCAGCAACTTGACTTTACCCACGCTGAAGTACTGGTCCTTGGTGTCGTCGGCGACCATCTCGTAAGCCTTCCGGAAGTTCCCGTCGACGTGATCCTGCAGGAACTCGGTCACGCGGGCGCGCAGCGCCTGGTCCGCTTCCTGCGCCGGCGTCTGTGCCCCCACGATTAAGGGCAGTAAGAGGATGGACAGCAAAATCAAGGCGATGCGAGGCGTCATGGGACTCCTTTGCCTGATAGACGTGAGCCGCGTCACTTCGTCTTCACTCTGTGCCGGATTTCGATTGGCTGGGACGCAGGGACTCGAACCCCGATACGCAGATCCAGAGTCTGCAGTCTTACCATTAGACGACGTCCCAGTAGACTTCACCCAGTTTATCACTGCCGGTGGTGATTCCCGGCGAGTGTCGCGGGCGCCTCAATCACGCCTCGGCGACAGTGGGATTCCGCAACTCGCCGATACCGGAGATGCGCACGATCACTTCCTCGCCCGGTTTCAGCCACCGCGGCGGTTTCCGGCCGAATCCGACGCCCGCCGGAGTGCCGGTGATGAACACGTCGCCGGGCTCGAGCGTCACCACGGTGGAAACGTATTCGATCAGTTCGGGAACGCGGAACACCATTTCCCGCGTGTTCGAACTTTGCAGCGTCTCGCCTCCGATTTCAAGCGAAATATCGAGTGCGTGCGGGTCCGGAATCTCATCCTTGGTCACGATCCAAGGGCCCATGGGCGCGAAGGTATCGAAGGTCTTGCCCATCAGCCACTGGGTGGTGGCGGTCTGGAAATCGCGCGCGCTGACGTCGTTCACGATGGTGTAGCCCAGCACGTGATCGAGCGCCTGGGCGGCGGGAATATGGCGGCCTCCGCGTCCGATCACGAAGGCGAATTCCGCCTCGTAATCCGGTTTGCGCGATGCCTTCGGCAGCACGATGGGATCGCCCGGGCCGATCACCACGTTTGAAAACTTGCTGAAGATGGTGGGGACTTTGGGGATCTCCGACTTCGATTCTGCCGCGTGATCGCGATAGTTCAGCCCCACGCAGATCAGCTTGGGAGGTCGCGGCACCGGCGCCAGCAATTTGACCGAGGCCAGATCGAAGGACGGCCCGTGCGCATCCGGCACTCGCCCCGCGGCACACACCGTGAGCATGTCCACGCCCAGGCCCTGGACTTTATCTCCCTCGACGATACCCGCCTCCGGAGTGGACCCCGGCCCTTGAAATGTCACCAGTCGCATAGACGTTCAGAGTACACCATAATAAAAGATTCCCATGCCTCGAATCGAGCGTGCTCTCCTCAGTGTCACCGACAAAACCGGGATCGTCGAATTTGCGCGGGCGCTGACCGGCCTGGGCGTCGAGATTCTTTCGACCGGCGGAACCTTCCGCGTGTTGAAGGAAGGGGGCATCGCGCCCCTGCGCGAGGTCGCCGAAGTCACCCAGTTTCCCGAGATGCTGGACGGCCGGGTCAAGACCATTCACCCGTGCATCGCCGGCGGCATTCTCGCCGTCCGCTCCAAGCCCGAGCATATGCGGGCGCTCGCCGAGCACGGTATCCCCCGTATCGATCTGGTGGCCGTGAGCCTGTACGAATTCGAGAAAGTGGCTGCGAAGAAGGACGTTTCTCTGGAAGAGCTGATCGAAAATATCGATATCGGCGGCCCCACCATGATTCGCGCCGCGGCCAAGAACTGGCAGGACGTGGCGGTGATCACCTCCATCGCCGATTACGCCGCGATCGTCGACGAACTCAAGGCAGGAAAGGGTTCGCTGTCGGAAGAAACGCACTGGAAGCTGGCCAAGAAGGCCTTTGCGACGACTGCCGCTTACGATCGGGCCGTCAGCGCCAGACTGGCCGAAATCCCTCCCACCGGCGAGCTTCTTCCGGCCACGCTCGATATCCGCGCGCCCCGCACCCTGGCGCTGCGCTACGGTGAAAATCCGCACCAGTCCGCCGCGCTGTACGCGACCGGGACAGGCGGAATCGCCGGGGCGGTGCAGCTCCACGGCAAGGAACTTTCCTACAACAATCTGGTCGATCTGGACGCAGCCTGGCAATTGGTTCTCGAATTCGACCGGCCCGCATCGGCCGTCATCAAGCACACCAATCCATGCGGCTGCGCGGAAGGTTCTACGCTCGCGGAAAGCTACCGCCGGGCGTTCGAGGCCGATCCCATATCGGCGTTCGGCAGCGTACTGGCGTTCAACCGGACGGTCGATCGCGAAACGGCCACGGAAATCGCCAAGACGTTTGTCGAAGCGGTCGCCGCCCCGGATTTTTCAGGCGACGCGCTCAATATTCTCACTTCGAAGAAGAATCTTCGCCTGCTGCGGGTGATTGTCGAGCCGCCCACGCTGGTCGTGAAGTCCATCAGCGGCGGCTACCTGGCTCAGACTCCGGACGCGCACGTTCTGGCTCGCGCCGATGAGCGCGTGGTTACGAGCCGCGTCCCCACGGACGAAGAGTGGATCGCGCTCGAGTTCGGCTGGAAAGTGTCGAAGCACGTGAAGTCCAACGCCATCGTGTACGCCGGCGCCGGCCAGACCATCAGCGTTGGCGCGGGCCAGATGAGCCGTGTGGATTCCGTGAAGGTCGGTGCGATGAAGGCCGTGCTGCCGCTCAAGGGCTCGATCGTGGCTTCCGACGCCTTCTTCCCATTCCCCGACGGCCTCGAGGAAGCGGCTAAACACGGAATCACCGCGGTGATCCAGCCGGGCGGTTCGGTCAACGACAACGACGTGATCGCCGCCGCCGACCGCTTAGGACTGGCAATGGTCTTCACCGGCGTGCGCCACTTCCGGCACTAGGACGTGGAGCAGACTTCAGCCTCCAACGGGTGCTTCAGCGCCCGTGCCGAATCGGAGGCTCAAGCCTCCGTTGCAGGCTAAAGCCCGCTCCACCGCTATTTATCGCTGTACAGCTTGAGCTGATTGTCCACGTTGACCACGCCCTTCACCTTCTTGGTGAGCTCGGTGGCCTTCTTGCGGCCCTTTTCCGTATGGACCCGGCCTTTGATGGTGACGACGCCTTCCTTGACGCTGACATCGAGCGCCGCGCCGCGGACATCCGCATCGTTGGCGAGGCGCTGCCGCACGTTGTCCCAAATCATATCGTCGGACACAGGCGGTTTCTGTGCGACCAGCAGGGGCACGGCCAGAGTCACCAACAGCAACAGAGCTATGAGCCTCGGCAGCATGCTTTTATTCTACTCTTACGTGCCGGCCATGCCGCGCCAGTCCGTCGCCGCCAGGAATTCCGGATCCTGGCGCCAGTTCGGCCGGACCTTTACGAACGTCTGCAAGAAAACCTTCTTGCCCATCAGCGTTTCGATCTCGCGCCGCGCCAGCGTGCCGATCTTCTTGAGCAGCGCCCCGCCCGCGCCGATCAGAATGGCTTTCTGCCCGGGCCGCTCCACATAGATGGTCGCGGCGATGCGCAGCAGCGTGGGGGTGTCCTCCCACTGCTCGATCATCACCGCCACGGCGTGCGGAACTTCCTGCCGCGTCAGGTGGAGAACTTTTTCGCGAACGATTTCCGCTGCCAGAAAACGTTCCGGCTGATCGGTCAAGTAATCCTTGGGATAGAGCGCGGGACCCTCCGGCAGCCGCGCCAGGATCTCTTTTCGCAGCAGGTCCACGCCGTCGCCCTTGAGCGCGGAAATGGGTATATACGCCGCGAAATCGTGCATCCCGCGATACCGCTCGATCAGCGCCAGCAACTTCGCTTTCTCGCGCAGCTTGTCGATCTTGTTGAACACCGCGATGGCCGGCGCCCCCGTCTTTCTCACCAGGTCGACAGCCTGCGCGTCGTCGTCCTGGAACGAAGCCGTCGCGTCCACCAGAAACACCACCACGTCCGCATCGGACGATGCACGCACCTGATCCATCATGCGCTTGTTGAGCAGTGTCGAAGACTCGTGAATGCCCGGCGTATCGACGAACACGATCTGGGCGCCCGGCAGTTTCAGCACCCCCTGGATGGCCGTCCGCGTGGTCTGCGGCCGCGGCGCGACAATGGCCAGCTTGGTTCCCAGCAGCGCGTTCAGCAGCGTCGATTTCCCGGCATTGGGACGTCCTAGAATCGCAACGAACCCGGAGCGGTGTTTCATAAATTCACTGGTTTCACTTGCCCGCGGCCTTCGCCACCCGCACCTGATCCACGCGCAGATTGTTGGCCGCCAGCACCGTGATCTGGATGCCGTCCCGCTCGGTTTCCTCGCCCACGGCCGGCACGTGCCCCAGCCACTCCGTGATCAGGCCGCCGACGGTGGTCGATTCGGTGTCCTGCTGCGGGCGGAACCCCAGCAGATCCCCCAGCCGGTCCAGGTCGAAGCTGCCGGAAACGACGTAGCTGCCGTCGGGTTCCTCGTGAAAATCGCGCTCCGGCTCATGTTCGTCGTGAATCTCGCCGACAATCTCCTCCACCATGTCTTCCAGGGTGACGATGCCGGCGGTGGATCCGTACTCGTCCACCACCACGGCCATGTGCGCGCCTTCTTCCTGCATTTCCCGCAACAGGTCATTGACCGGCTTGGTTTCCGGAACCATGCGGATGGGCCGCAGAATGTCGCGCACCGTGCGTTTGGCGCGCTCTTCTTCGTCCAGTTCGAACATGTCGCGGACGTGCACGAAGCCGGTGATCGAATCGATATCGCCGTCGTAGGCGGGGACGCGGGAATACTGTTCGTTGATGGCCAGCTCGCGCAACTGGTCGAGCGTCGCATCCTGGCTGATGGCGACAATGCGCGGCCGCGGCGTCAGCACCTCGCGCACGGTTTTGTCGCCGAAAGCCACCACGGATTGGATCAGCTCGCGGTCGCCTTCCTCGATGATGCCCTCTTCTTCGCCCGCGCTGATCAGGGCCTCGATGTGCTCTTCGGCCAGCCCTTCCCCGCCGGGCGCCGGGCGGCCCAGCTCGAACAGCGATTGCAGAAATTCCACGATCCAGGTCAGCGGGAGCGCCGCCAGAGCCAGCACGCGAAACACGGGGACCAGTGCCGCCAGCCCTTGGCCGGTGGTCTTGCGATACACGATCTGGGGAACCAGGTGCGCTCCCAGGACGGTTGCCAGACCTGTCAGGAGAAAAGCCCCTGCCAGCGCTTCCCACAACGGAGAGCTTTCGATGGTGATGGCTAAGATCAGGCAGCCCAGAACGCCCAGGCCGATGTGTTTGACCAGGGAAAAAGTCAGCGCGCCCCGTTCGGTATCCAGTTTGATCCGCGGCTCGATCGCTTCCCGGAAGAACTGCAACGCCGGCAGCTCGCGCGTGCGCACCCGCAGGCTTTCCAGGTACAGAAGCTGGATGCAGGTGACCAGCGTCACCAGGAACGCAACCGCCGCGGCTACCAGTGTCAGCAGCAGCGTCATGCGGTCACCCGTTCGATGAGCCCGGCGGGCAGTCCCAGCCGTTTGCGCCAGCGGGCTTCCGCGCGCGACATGGCGCCGCGATCGGCCTCGTGGTCCATGCCGGCCAGGTGCAGCAGGCCGTGCAGCATCAGGATGCGCAATTCGTCCTCGACGCTGTGGCGCATTTCTTTCGCCTGCTCCCGGGCGCGGTCGAAAGAGATCGCAATATCTTCCGGAGGGAACGACAGCACGTCGGTCGCGGAATTCTTTCCGCGAAACTTGCGATTCAGCGCTTTCAGATCTTCATCGGCCGCAATCAAACAGGTCGCGCCTTGTGCCGGCAGAAGTTCGTGCGCCAGGTCTTTGAAGAACCGGCGCAGATCTCGTCGTCCCACGTGAGGCGATGGGTGGCGAAATAGCACCGACGATGAGTGTCTGCCCATGGCGCGGTCTTAAGCGACCGGGAATTGAGAGCCGGCCGGGTCCGTTGCCGAGGCGTCGGCCGCCGGTTCGGCCAGCCGCAGGGACAACTGGCGATTCGCTCCGATCGCCTCGTTATAGCGCTCGTACGCCTTTACGATTTTCTGCACCAGGCTGTGGCGCACCACGTCGCGTTCATCGAACTGGATGAACTGGATGCCCTCGACGCCCCGGAGCACGTCGGCGACCTCGACCAATCCGCTGCGCTGTCCCATCGCCAGATCGATCTGGGTGACATCGCCGGTGACCACCATCTTCGAATTGAAGCCCTGGCGGGTGAGGATCATCTTCATCTGCTCGGGCGTGGTGTTCTGGGCCTCATCCATGATGATGAAGCTGTCATTGAGGGTGCGGCCGCGCATGAAGGCGATGGGCGCCACTTCGATCACGTTGCGCTCCAGGAGCTTTTCGACCTTCTCCACCTCCAGCATGTCGAACAGCGCATCGTACAAGGGGCGCAGATACGGGTCCACTTTTTCCTGGAAGGTCCCGGGCAGAAAGCCCAGGCGTTCGCCGGCTTCCACGGCCGGCCGCGTCAGAATAATGCGGCTGACGCGTTTCGACAGGAGAGCGGAAACCGCCATGGCCACAGCCAGGTAGGTTTTGCCGGTGCCCGCCGGACCGATGCCGAACACCAGATCGTAGCGCTCGATGGCGTCGATATAGCGCCGCTGCGTCATGCTCTTCGGCGCGATGACTTTTTTGCCGAAGGTGCGCTGTTTTCCGCTTTCCACCAGATTGCGCAAGGAGGTGTCGGTGTCCACGGTCACCACGCGCAGAAAGCTGTTGAGATCGCCGTTGTGGAAGGTGTGTCCCTCGCGGACCAAGGCGACGTAGTCGTTCAGGATTTGCGCGGCGCGGACCACGCTGGCTTCCTCGCCTTCGATTTCGAGGGAATCGTTCAGCAGCCGCGTGCGGATATTCAAGCCTTCTTCGATCAGGCGGATATTCTCGTCCCGGGTCCCGAACAGGGACTCGATGCCGCGGGTGATCTGGACAATGGACTTCATTCGAGGCGGGACGTTTTGGGACGGAACTTCGTCAGGTCCAGGCAGGCAGACATCCGCGGGCGCGGAGGCAGGAACAACATCCATTCTCAGGATATCAGAAAAGACAAATCGAGGACCCCGGCGTGTTATCCTGGGAATCGCCGACCTGGCGTGCGCCGCAGATCCGCGGCGCGACAATAGCGGGGACGTAGTTCAGTTGGTTAGAACGCCGGCCTGTCACGTCGGAGGTCGCGGGTTCGAGCCCCGTCGTCCCCGCCAACTCTTTCCCTTTTGTTTTCTGCGCGCCGTGCGAGGACTATTTTGCCGGGCGCCCGTCGGCCAAACCGTAGAGTGCCCGCGCGTTGTCCTGCAACACCATGCGCGCCAGCTGTGAAGCGCGTGCGCGTGTGATCTCGCCCGAGCGCAACATTCCCGTGAGCGCTATAGCAAGCGCCTGCCGCCCCTGGTGCGCCGCGATCCAGCCCGATTCCTCCCATCCGATTTCCGGGCTGTACGGGTAAGCGTCGGTCGCGAACAACACCTTCTCCGGAACGTATTCCAGCCACTCGCGCAGAATGCCCGCCAGCGTCGCCGGCGTCAGAAGCAGGTCCTGCGACGAAAAGTCCAGCCACGCATTGGGCTTAGTGAGAAGGGCCGTGATCTCCTGCGTGAAGGGCCAGCCGCCGTGCAGCATCACAAATTTGGTTTTGCGCAGATCCGGGTCGTTCAGCACACTTTCGAGCAACAGCGGATTCGCGCCGCCCACATGGAAGTACCCTCCTGCGCCGGCGTTGGTGTGCACGTGCACCGCCATCCCCAGCCGTCCGCATTCCGCGGCGATATACCGGAACAGGTAGTCTTGGAGCGGTTTGTATTCGGCTTCCGCCGGCGCGCTCTTCGCCACATACCGCGCGTAGATGGCGTCGGCCGCGCTGCGATCCACCTTGTCGAATGCGAGCGAACGCAGATACGCTGCTTCGAACTTTTCCGCCACCGCGCCGCCGGCCCGCTGACGTTCCAGAGTCGGCGTCACGACGCGCGCCAGATATTCGCCCAGTGTCGGCGGTATCGTCTTCAGCCCCAGCGCCGTGAGATAGCGTCCGCGCAGCACATCTTCGAGCGCGAAGAAAGCCTTGCGGTCGGGGTTAGCCGCCGCCAGTTGCGCATTATCCAGCGGGAAGATCAGGGCGTCCGCGTACGGGACCCACAGGAAGCGCGGCGGCTGAATGCCGGGACCCATTTCCACGCGGTTGGCAAGCATCACGTCGACTCCCATCTGATCTAGCACCCACGCCGGGTACTGCTCGCCTTCTTCGCGCATCACCTGCTGTTTGCCCGAGAGCGCTCTGGCTGCGTCCCCCACGACCGGCGCTCCCGGCCGCAGATTGACGGGGTCCGACTGCGGCTCCATATTGTCCACGGGCAGCGCATCGAAATCGCGATCTGGCTTTTCGCCGCTCGCTGTGATCCGCACGGGATGCGCGTGATTGTCGATGGCCCGAATGCCGTCGATCTCCGCAACCAGATCCGCATCGGCGGCTGGCTGCGGCCGGTTGCAGGCAGCCAATAGAGCCAGGGCAGCCACCACGCCGCATTGCCGGACGCGCATTCTCACTTTAGTCCTCTCCTCTCACCCAATCGGAATTTCCATTTTGGACTCCCGGCTGGTGTTGAGTCTGACCCAGCCGCTATCTGTGCATTTTAGATGTTGTTGTTGCCTGATCGGCCGGAGCGCCCGACGTGTTATCAGCAGGTACTCTCATTGCCACTTGTTGCAGCCGCGCTAGGCGGTTCGAGCCCCGTCGTCCCCGCCAACTTCTTCCCCTACCAAACCCGGCAGGCGTTCGCCCGCACCATGGGTTGTCCCGCTTTGCACGCGAACGCTTTTTGGAATTCGGGCATGTCCGAGACCACGCCATTCACGCGGAACTCATCGGGAGAGTGCTCATCCGTGGCCGCGTTCAGCCGCTTGTTCGCGGGGCGCTCATCCCCGCACGCCCACTGCGCCATCCCGACGAAAAACCGCTGGTCCGGCGTCAGTCCATCCACGGGCTGTAAGTCCTGCCCCTCGGTCGCGTGTTTCCAGGCGATATAGGCCAGCAGAGTTCCCCCGAGGTCCGCCAGATCCTCGCCCAGCGTCAGCTTGCTGTTGATCTTGATCTTATCGACCACCGTGTACTGCGCATACTGATTCAGCACGCAGCTGGAGCGTTTGACGAAGCCGGCCGCGTCCTGCTTGGTCCACCAGTCATGCAGATCTCCATGGGCGTCGAACTTGCGGCCTTCATCGTCGAAGCCGTGGGTCAGTTCATGCCCGATGGTGGATCCGGTGTTGCCGTAATTCGGCGCGTCATCCATCTTGGGATCGAACAGCGGCGGTTGCAGCACGCCCGCGGGAAAGTTCATGTCGTTCAATTGAGGATCGTAGTAGGCGTTCACGGTGGGCGGCGTCATTTGCCACTCGCCGCGGTCCACGGGCTTCCCGATCTTCGCTAACTGGCGATGCGACTCGAATTCCGTGGCGCGGTCTTCATTGCCCAAAAAGTCGTCGCGCACGATCTTCACCGAGCTATAGTCGCGCCATTTATCCGGATAGCCGATCTTGTTGACGATGCCGTGAAGCTTGTCGAGAGCCCGCGCCTTGGTCGCGTCGCTCATCCAGGCAAGTTGCCGGATCTCGGATTCCATGGCCGATTCAATCTGCTTCGCCATCGCGACCGTCCGCGCCTTGGTGGCCGGCGTAAACGTCTTCTCGACGAACACCTTCCCCAGCGCCTCGCCCAGATCCCGATCCACATACGCCACGCAGCGTTTCCAGCGCGGCTGCATTTCCTTGACTCCCCGCAAATCCTTCCGGTAGAAATCGAAATCTGCCTGAACAAACGAAGCCGATAGATAGCGCGCCTTGTCATGCGCGTAATGCCAGCGGAGATACGTCTTCCAATCCTGAAGGCTCCTGGACCGCAACAGCGACTGCATTTCCTGGAAGAACTTCGGCTCGGTCACGTTCACGGAAAGGATCGCAGGCGCGCCGGACGTGGAGAAATAAGTGTCCCAGCGGAACGACGGCGTCAGGGCTTGCAGTTGGCGGAGGGAGAGTTTGTGATACAGCTTGTACGGATCCCGCTGCTCCACCCTGGTCAAGGTCGCCTTGGCGAGCGCCGTTTCCATATCCATCACGATCCTGGCGTTCCCTGCCGCGGCCTCAGGGGAATCACCGAGCAGGACGAACATCCGCTGTACGTGCTCCACGTATTTCGCGCGCGTGGCTTTCGATTCCGCGTCGGTTTTCAAATAGTAGTCGCGATCCGGCAGACCCAGGCCGCCCGCCGAGGCAAAGGCGATCACCTGGGTCGAATCGCCGAAGTCCTGGCCGGATCCGAAACCGAAGAGCATGTGATCGCCGCTGATCCCCAGGTGGAGACGCGCCAGGAGCCGGGGAAGGCCGCTCAGCGACGTCAAGCCCGCGATCTCGTCGAGCGTGGGCTTCAGAGGTGTCAATCCAGCTTTCTCTATCCCGGCCTCATCCATGCAGGACTGGAAGTAATCTCCGATCTCCTGCTCCGGCAGGCTCCGGTTTGCGTCAGGCTTCGCGGCCTGCTCCAGCAAACCCCACAGGAAACGCTGGTTCTCCTGTTGGAGCTTCGAGTAGACGTCCCATCGGGCTTGATCCGGAGGAATCGGATTGTTCTTGATCCAGGTGTTGCACGAGTACCGGTAAAAGTTCGTACAGGGATCGACGGACCGATCCATGGAGGACACATCCAGGCTTGGCGTATAGGGAAGCGCGGACAGCGGGCGGTCGACCGTCGTTTGGGAAAATGCCGCTGGGGCCAAGATAGCGCCCGCCACCCAAGCCGGCAGGAATAGCCACATGCATCGGGATCCGGCTGCCATAAACCGTGATCGTAGCATGCGCCCGCGGCTTCAATCCGTGCCGCGAATCAGCAGCACCGAACACGGCGCGTTCCAGGCCACCTTGCTCGATACGCTGCCCAGCATCTGGTGCTTCAGATCCGTGACGCCGCTGGCGGCCATCACCACCAGGTCGTAGTCTCCCGTTTCGGCCTCTCCCAGAATCTCTTCACCCGGAATCCCGCGATAGATCAGCGTGTTGACCGAAGTGCGGACCGGCAGCCTGGCCCGGGCGTTTTCGAGAATCGCATCGCCTTCGGTTTCGAATTCGCGCTCGAACTGCGCCTGCGGATCGATCTCTTCTTCCTTCTCTTCTTCGTATCCCATCCATTCCTGATCGTCGCCGGCATGCAGCCAGGGCGTTTCGACGACGTGGACCAGGGTGACATCGGCGCCGGTAAGGTCCACCAGCGCCGCCAGCTTGTCTAAGGCCCGGAGCGAGCCTTCCGACCCGTCCACCGGCGCCATGATTTTCAGGCCCGCATCGCTGTGAAGTTCCCGGGCGATCAGAACGGTTGCGTTGGAATGCTCCGCCACCCTGCTCGCGACCGGACCCAGGCCCGCCGAGGCACCGTTCTTATGGCTCTGCGCGCCCAGCACAGTCACGTCGTAGTTGAGCGAATCCGCCACCAGCATTCGGGCCGGCGAGCCCACCTCGATCACCGGCTTGGCGCTGACGCCTTCGGCGCTCAAGGCGGCTCGGGCCACATCCAAAATCCGCGTGGCGCGGCGGCAAAGCTTCGCGCGGTGCACGTGCGCCTTATCTCTGGTGGGGGGCGCCACGCATAGCAGGTCGATTTCACGATCTTGAGTCGACAGGATGCGGCAAGCCGTCGTCAAGGCGCGGGAGGCGTGTTTCGAACCATCGGTGGCCATCAGGACCTTCATGGCATTTTCTCCAGTGAGCGAGTCTCCACCAGGTTTCCGTGCACGGCGGGGTCCAATACAGAGTCCGTCATTCGGGCTCGCACCACGAAACGTCGAGGCGCTGGTCCCACATAGTCGAAGGGAAAGCAGGTGATCAAAGTAATCGACTTAGCAGGCATATCTTTTTGGAATGCGAGCGACTGGTCCGGCTCCACCACCCGAATCGAGTCAACCACGTACTGAAACGAGCCGCCTGGCGTTCTCACGCGGATAGGATCGCCCTGTGCGATACCGCGCAACGGCCGGAAAAATGTATCGCGATGGCCCAGCACGACGACATTACCGGCCTGGCCGGGAAGCGCGCTCGAAGGCAAATGGCCGGCCGCTTTGCGCAGGCTCGCCGCATCGACGCCCTCTCGCATCATTACGGTTAGATGGACGCTCGGTATCTCCAGCCGTCCCAGAAGCAGCGGATCGCGCCGGGGCAACGCGGGAGCGAGCCAGCGCGAGACTATCGTTCCGGGGCTCGCGGGTTCGGGGCTCGCTTCGGGAGCGACGGGAGTGATTGGATTCGCCGCGATGGTTACGTCGCTGTGGGCGGCTTCCCTGCTGAATTGCACGCCTTGCGTGTACTGATATACGGCCCCGTCTGAAACACCCCAGAGCCACACCAGCATTCCGCCCACACCCAGCACGATCAGCAGGTCCGCCGTCACCCTTAGGAACGATTTCCAAAGCGGTTGAAGGCGGACCCGCACGATCATAACAACTCCTTACTTAACTTAATTGCCGGCGCAAAACGGCACGCCGTGCATCGAATGACTTACGACTTGCGATACGCCAGCCGGCGCATCGTCAGGCCGGCCGCTGCCGCCAACAATCCCGCCAGTCCGATCGCATAGAAGGGGCTGGCCGTTGCCGGCAATTCAGCAGGCGCCGGCTCGGGCTCGGGTGCGGGCTCAGCCAGGGCGACTTCGGTCGCCGCGGGAGCGGGCTCCGTTGCAACTGCTTCGGGCTCCGGCGCGGGCGCGGTAAATGCTTCCTCTAACGGTTGCTCCTCGCCCGTCTTGGTCACTTGCGTTACCGGTGCGGTATCCAGTTCGGCGACCGTTTCCGCGGGCGAAGTTAGAACCGGTTCGCCGGTGTCACTCGCGATGCTCGCCGCCAGACCCTTGGGGTAGACAAATTCCTGGCCCCACCGATCTCCAGGAAAGAACCACGATCTGAGAGCCACCGGGTTGCCCCGCGGGGTCTCCCAGAAACCGAACGTAGTCTTGTCCTTGGGATACAGCCGGTAATTCGGAATCGCGAGAACCGTCGTGAACAGGTGATCCTCGCGCGCGTTGAAGATCTGCACGATATTCCGGTTATGATCGTGGTTCATCAGCCGGATCACGTATTGGCCGGGTTCGAGTGTCACCACGGGAACACCGGCGACCATCACCGGCTGATTGAGCGTGACCTCCGTTCGCTTGTCATAGTCGCTCGCCAGCAGCATTGCTCCCATCAGCAGCAAGCCGCCTAACAGGTGTACTGCCTTCATACGCATAAAACCTCCTTCACACACGCACTCATTGTCCGCATCCGCTTACACACTCACTACCGGACACGGAGCGTCCCGCACGATCGAATAGGCGTTTGTCCGCAAACGCCCCAAAACTCCCTCCCGCGGGCTCCGCCCGATCACGACCAGATCGGCGTTCCTCCGGGTGGCCGCGGCTCGCACCACTTGGGCGGGATCGCCTTCTTCGATCAGAATTTCGCCCGCCACGCCGAGTTTCCGTTGCAGGCACCGGATGTGCTCATCCGCTTGATAGGAATCCTCGGGCTCCCTCTCCCGTACGGCGTGCACGATAAGAACTTCCGCTTCGAATTCGGCGGCAAAGTCGCGTGCCCAGGCCAGCGCCGGCTCAGCGATTCGGAGATCGATCGCGCAGATCACCCGGCCGATCCGTTTCCATTCCGGCGAAGTCTTCTGCAGGTGTGCGCCGGTCCACACCGGAGCCTCGACATCGTGCAGAACCTTGGCGGTGACCGAGCCGAGCAGAAACTTGCGAAAAGGCCCGTATCCGTGGGTCGGCAGCACGATCAAGTCCGGCTTTTCGCGGCCGGCGAACTCCACGATACGCGCGGCCGGATCGCCGGTCACGACCATCCTGCGGGTTTCGATTCCGCCAAAATCAGCCTGGCGATAGGCGTCCAGCTCTTTGCGCCCCTGGGCCTCCAGCCCCGTGACCCAGCCGGTATCGATCACGCCGCTGAAGTCGCCGGGCGCCGAAAGCGCGGGAATCTGGATCGGATTCACGTGCAGCAGAATCAGCTCCGCGCCGAAATGCCGCGCCAGGGCCGCCGCCTGTTGGGCAGCGCCGGCTCCTTGTTCGGAGAAATCCACCGGCAAAAGAATTTTTGAGAGCTTCATGACGCCTTCTCCTGGCGAGCTGCTCTGAACGTGTCTAGTAGCGCAGGATCGCGGCCAGCGGCTGGGCGGCCGGCATCTTATCCTGCGGAAGCATGAATACCTCTCCTCCGGCGCGCAACGTTTCGACGACCGCGGCGTTGATCATGTCTTCGCCCTCAGGGCCCGCGATTTCCGTCTCGGAGCGCACGCACAAACGGTGCACCCGGCCCTCGCCGGCCGCCTTGAGCACGGCGGGAACATCGGCCAGGGTGCGGCCCCGGTCGGTCATTTCCCGGCATTCCAGGAGCACGCGTTCCGCCAGCAGTTGATAATGCGCGCGGCAGGCGTCCGCCGCACGAGCCGCCACTTCCGGGGCAGTCAGAAAATCCGTGTTGCCCAGAACGTCGGACGTGAGAATGTAGGCGCGCTTAGAGGCTCGCCGGTAGGCAGCCACCTCTTCCTGGACGCCCATCAGCAACAGCGGCTTGCCGTCCAGCGTCGGATTCAGCTCACGGTCCACCACTCCGAAGAAATGCAGAACATGTTCGGGGACCGTCTCACGATCCGTCGTCGTTCCGAATTGGACCCCGCGCTTGGCGCCGGTCGACGATCCGGAAGGAGACCGGTTCAAGAGATGGTCGGGCTGGTCGAATCCGCCCGCGGCTTCCAGGCTCGGAGGCACCGCGGCCGGCAGGGGTTGCTCCTGGCACTCCCCGTTCACGTACCGGAACAGCCGCAGATGTTTCGTGCTCAGGCCCAGCACGAAGAATTCGCGCGGCGCGAAGGCGCCGGCCACGAACGGCGCAAGATAAAAGTGCTCGGCGATCGCCAGCTTTTCCACCGGCGTCTTTCCCGGCTTCTCCGGCAGGTAGTAACGCGCCGTGTACTCCGGCGAGCGGAAGATCGCGAATCCGGCGCCGCCCGCCTCGACGCCCGATTCCCGGGCGATTTTTTCCAGAGGAGCCAGCAGTGCCGTGGCGCGGTCCGCCAGTTTGCCTTGCTTCATTTGTTCGCCGGCCGTGCGGACCAGCCCGTGAAGCAGAGTCCCGCGGGACCCTTCCCTCGAGCCCGGATGATGGGCGGGGACCACAATCGTGATACATGGGCCGGCGCATCCGGCCAGGAATTTCATAGCATCGCTATCCAGAACTCCCGAGGTTGCGGTAAGTCCCGAGGTTGCGGTAGGTATTGATGTGGTCATTTTGGATGTCCCTAACGGTTCCTGTGCACGGGACGTGCCAAAACGCGCCTGCAACGGCGAAAGGCCGGCGGGCGCTCCGGTTTGGGCGAGAGAACGCACAAAAGTGGGTCCTTTTGCGCAGGGGAGCGGGGATGCTGCCTGGGCGAAAACGGATCCTAACGCGCGAGCGCGGCAGCTTCGGAAGCGGGCATGCGCCGCCACAAACGGTATCCGCCGAGGCTGATGGGCGGATCTTCCACCGGCCGGTAGTTTCGCTGCATCCAGGACTCGAGCTTCTCCAACCGGTAGTTGAGGTTCGTTCCGTTGGGGAAGACGCGCAGAAACTCCTCGCGCGATAACTGCATGTAGAGCAGCCACTGGGGAGGGCGTGCTTGCAGATCGGCGAGACTCTCCAATTCAGACGCGCGGGGCGTCGAACCTGGCCCCAAGGCGAAAAACGGTGTCGGATTTTTCCCCTGCGTCAGGAAATACTGGATGGGCATGTAGGGATACACGAACAGGCTCTCGCCGGGATGCACGGCTGTGACCAGCCGTCTCAATCCGGACGCCTGGTCCGCCTCGACGCGCAGGGTTCCGACCGGACTCGGCACCGGGACCGTCTGCGTCCAGCCTCGCACGTAGTTCGAAGCAAACACGGTCGCCAGGAGACTCGATGCCATGGCCAGCGCCGCCCCGGCACGCGGGGGAATCAGGCGAGCGAGCGCCCCGGCGCTCAGCGCATAGCCCAGTGCGGCGACAAAAGCGAGATGCATCACGTCCTGGCGCGGCCAGGTGGTCATCACGAAGATGATTTCCGCCACGAGCAGCAGGCCGATCACGGGCCGCTGTTCCGCGGGGATCTTGTTTCGCCACAGGAGCGCGCCCCACAGCAGAATCGCGGCGACCGGAAGAATCGCCGGCAGCGCCACGCACGCCACCAGCAACATGCGCACGGCCGTTTCCGGCAGCCCGCTGGCCCCTTCTAGCAATGCGCCGTAGCCTCCGATAATGCCGCCATACGACATGTTATTCAGCGCCGAATAGCCTTGCGGCAGCGCGAACATCCGGTAGAAAAACGCCGCCAGACTTCCGGTTGCCGCCAGTGCCGCCAGGGCCGCGAGCGTAACCGCGCCTACACCTCCGGCCAGCGGAATCAGATTCCGGCGGCGGTCGGAACCGATGAGCAGCCAGCCAGCCACCCCCGGGATCACCAGCACCAGAGAGGGCGTGCACCACGCCGCCACGGCCAATAAGGCGCCGCTGGCGAACCAGCGCAGCGTGGACCGGTTGGCCGCCACCGCCACGCACACTCCTGCCAGGGCGAATGTGGCGCTATCCCAGCGGTGCTGGGCCGTCAATAACGATGGATCGGAGATCTGGAAGCCCGCGAACGCCAGCAACGCCGCCACGGCGGCGGGGCGGCTCGACAGACGCGCCACCAGCCAATAAACCAGCGCGCATTGCAGCGAGAAGTCCAGGATCACGATCAGGCGGCCGGTCCAGAGCGCCAGCCCAAACACCCGGAACACGGCGGCTTGCAACCAGTAGCTGCCGGGACTCATGTAGGTGAAGAAGTCGACGTAGGGGCGCTGTCCCGCAACCATGCGCTGGGCCGCCTCCAGCACGATGCCCTCATCGCCGGTCAGCACCATCCGCTGGCCGTGCAGCGCCAGCAGAATCGCGCCGACGCCTGCGAAAATGGCGGCGGAGACCCTGGTATCGGAGCGCGTCATAACCAGCTTTCCATCGGCAATTCCTTGCAAGCGCTACAGATGCGGGCGCTTCCCGGCTGTGGTAGACTGATTTCTTTGGTTTTCCTCACCCGAAGACTGTAGGAACAAACCCCTGGAGGATACTGCAAGTGTCTGAACGAATGCGACATATTTTCACGTCGGAATCGGTGACCGAAGGTCATCCCGACAAGATGGCGGACCAGATCTCGGACGCCGTATTGGATGCGGCGCTGGCGGTGGATCCCACCAGCCGTGTGGCCTGCGAAACGCTGGTCACCACCGGAATCTGCATGGTGGCGGGCGAAATCACCACCAAGGCCATTCTGGACATTCCCAAGCTGGCCCGCGAAGTCATCGCCGACATCGGGTTCACCGATGCCAAGATGGGCTTCGACGCCAAGACTTGCGGAATCCTCAACGTGATCCAGACGCAGTCTCCCGACATCGCCATGGGTGTGGACACGGGCGGCGCCGGCGACCAGGGCTTGATGTTCGGTTACGCCTGCGACGAAACCACGGAATTGATGCCCATGCCGATCCAGATGGCGCACCATCTGGTGAAGCAGCTGAGCGACATCCGCCGCACCAGCAAGCTGACTTACCTGCGTCCCGACGGCAAGAGCCAGGTCAGCGTGGAGTACGTGGACGGCCAGCCCAAGCGCATCGACGCGGTGGTCATTTCCACCCAGCACGATGACGACGTCACCACCGAGCAGCTCCGCGCCGACGTGAAGAAGTACGTCATCGACCCCATCGTTCCTTCGAAGATGGTCGATTCGAACACCAAATATCACATCAACCCGACCGGCCGGTTCGTCATCGGCGGTCCTCACGGCGACACGGGATTGACCGGCCGCAAGATCATCGTCGACACCTACGGCGGCATGGGCCGGCACGGCGGCGGGGCGTTCTCGGGCAAGGATCCGACGAAGGTGGACCGTTCGGCTTGCTACTTCGCGCGCTACGTCGCGAAGAACATCGTCGCGGCGGGTCTGGCCAAGCGCGTCGAAGTGCAGCTGGCTTACGCCATCGGCGTGGCCGAGCCGGTATCGGTGATGGTGAACACCTTCGGCACCGGCACGCTGCCGGAAGAGCGTCTGGTGGAGCTGATTCGCGCCAACTTCGTCCTTACGCCCAAGGGCATGATCGAGACGCTGAAGCTGCGCCGCCCGATCTACCGCAAGACCGCCGCGTTCGGCCACTTCGGCCGGACCGAAGACACGTTCAGCTGGGAAGCCACGGACAAGGCGCACGCGCTCAAGGAAGCCGCGCAGCCGGCCGTTGCGGCCCGCAGCTGAGCATGAGGGCGCACAGGGCCGGCGCGGGCCCGAATGATTTAACAGCGGTGATGGGTATGACCAGCGCCAGGCTCTGTTGTGCGCCCAAATGGGAGAGATCGTGCTAGTCGAAGGGTGCAAGCATGCTCTGGAAATCTCTGTCCCCGTGGACGAGGTGGACAAAGAGACCGAGCGTGTAGCCGTCGTCATTCAAGGGAAGGCGCGCCTGCCGGGTTTTCGGCCCGGCAAGGCGCCTCTCTCGATCGTCAAGACCCGCTTTGCCGGCGATATCCGCCAGGATGTCCTGGATGCGCTGGTGCCGCGATTCCTGCAGGCCGCCGTGGAAAAAGAGAATCTGCACCTGGTGGGCCGGCCGGCGATCTCCGACGTCCATTTTCACTCCGGGGAACCGCTGCGCTTCAAGGCCGAATTCGAGGTCGCTCCAGCCTTCGAATTAGGCGAGTACCGCGACATCACCATCACTTACGACGAAGCTGAAGTCACCGACGCGGACGTGGATGCGCGCGTCGAACAGATCCGCGAGCAGAAGGCTCAGTACGTCAACGAGGAGCCGCGGGCGCTGGCCGATGGCGATTACGCCGTGGTGTCGCTTGAGAGCCTGGAAGGCGTCGAAGAGAAGGTCTCGCAGGACGAGCTGATGCTCAAGATCGGCGACGAGGCCACCATGAAGGAGTTCAGCGAGAACCTGCGGGGTGCTTCGCCCGAGGACCAGCGTGAGTTCTCGGTCACCTATCCGGAGGATTACGACCGCCCGTCGCTGGCCGGAAAGACCGTGAAATTCCGCGCCGTGGTGAAGGCCGTCCGCCGCAAGGATCTGCCGGAACTCAACGACGAGTTCGCCAAGGATCTGGGCGACTTCAAGACGCTCGAGGAACTGCGCGAAACCATCCGCAAATCGATCCAGCAGGAGCGCGAGCATCGCGCCCAGGAAGAGGCCAAGAGCCAGCTGATCGAAAAGCTGGTGGATGCGCATGACTTCCCGGTGCCCGAGGCGTATATCGACCGGCAGATCGAGATCAACGTCGAAAATCAGCTGCGCTCGCTGGCCGCGCAGGGCGTGGATCCCAAGCAGATCAAGCTGGATTGGGCCAAAGTGCGCGAGTCGCAGAAAGACCGGGCTGTGCGCGACGTGAAGGCCTCGCTGATTCTGGATAAGGTCGGCGAGCGGGAAGCCATCGGCCCCACGCAGGAAGAAATCGACCGCGAAGTGAACCGGATTGCCCGCCAGCAGCGCGAGGCGGCCGCGGTGACGCGCGCCAAGCTCCAGAAGGAAGGCGGCATCGGTCGTATCGCTCAACATATCCGCACCGACAAAACCCTGAGTTTCCTGTTCGAGCACGCTCGTAAAGAAGCCGCCAAGGAAGCCGCCGGGCCAGAGCCTGCATCCTAAAGAAAAAGCCCGTTTTAGCCGATTTCTGAGCGAACGGGAAAAATGAGCGCACCGGCGGACATTTCGAATCCCAGTGCGCCGCCGCTTCCCGGTACACCGGACAGCACGCCGTCAGTGTGGCGCGTTACTCTGACCATCGTATCGATCGGTATGGGCGGTTTGGCGGTCATGTTTACTCTGCTCGCGCAGATTCCGTCTCACTCCGTGATGATGCAGGCGGTGGTGGGCTCCTTGTTCATGTTGGGGCTGATGACTCCCACCATCTACTTGATCCTGCTGCGGCCCATGCGGCGCGAACTCCGGAACCGGGCAGAAACCACCCGCGTTCTTCGGGAGATTCGAGCCGGGCTCGAGGACCGGGTTCGCGAGCGGACCGCTGAATTGGAACAGGCCAATCTTCAGGTGCAGCAATCGCTGCTGGCTCTGGAGCGTAGCCATCGCGAGACTACCCTCATCAGCGAATTGATGGAGTTGCTGCAAGCTTGCGGTACCCCAACGGAATCCCAAAACGTGATGGAGCGCTTTGGACCGAAACTGTTCCCGGAGGAACACGGAGCCATCTACCTCTACCGCGCCTCGCGCAACGTCTTGGAACTGGCCACAGGCTGGGGAGGCGAGGGGAAACAGGTCACGATGTTTCCTCCCGACGACTGCTGGGCTTTGCGTCGAGGCCGGGAATTCCTGAGTGAGGGCGGTCGACAGGACGTGTATTGCCGGCATCTTTCCAGGGGGGAGTCAACTCCCACGAGTGCCATCTGCGTTCCCATGATGGCGCACGGCGAATCGACCGGGCTGCTGGTGCTGCAAGGGGCCGGGACGGGCATCCCCGAAGCAACGCAGAAGCTGGCAGTGGTGATCGCGGAACGGATCGGCCTGGCGCTGGCCAATCTCCAGTTGCGCGAAAAGCTCCGCGATCAGGCCATCCGGGATCCTCTGACCGCGATGTACAACCGGCGCTACTTCGAGGAGACCGCAGCGCGCGAATTGCTGCGGGCGGCCGAGGATGGTTCCTCCGTCGGACTGATCATGATCGACGTGGATCAGTTCAAGCGCTTTAACGATTCCAACGGGCATGAAGCCGGAGACGCCGTGCTGCAGCGCGTCGCGCTGACGCTGCAAAGCCACACGCGCGTGGAGGACGTAGTCTGCCGCTACGGCGGTGAGGAGTTCGTCATGCTGCTGCCGGGTCTTCCGGCGGACGCGATCGTGAAGCGCGCGGAGGAGCTGCGGGAAGCCATACGCGATTTGACCGTGCGATACCATGGCGAAACGCTCGCAAGGATTTCCATCTCCTGCGGGGTATCGATGTTTCCCGGCCAGGGCCAAATGTGCGCGGAACTGATCGACGCCGCGGATCACGCCTTGTACCGGGCCAAGCAGGCGGGACGGGACCGCGTCGAAGTCGCCGCCTAGAGCTCACCGTTGGTGAGCAGGTACACCGCGAACGTTCCCAGCCAGTGGCCGCCCTCGTAATGCTCCCCGGTGGCCGCTGCCAGCCCCGCCGCCGCGTGCGCCTCCGCGAGCCCGCCTAGCTGCGGATTGTCGACAGCGCGCGCCAGGCCGTCCAACATCCAGGCCCGGCTCAGATTCAACCCGTCCAGGTGGGCGAACTTCCCATCTCCCGGATCGGGCGAAACCACCGGCTGGAGCGACGACCAGTCCGGCAGGAACGCGGCCAGCCAGGCTCGAAACTCGTCGCGATCCAGCACCCGCCGCATCAGATCGGCTTCCGCCAGGCAGGGCGAAAGGAAATCTTCGCCCGACGGCTCCCAAGTAACCGGCGCATTGCGGTCGGCCAGATAAAAATCCCGCGCGCGCTGCACGATCAGCGCTTCGAACTTGCCAATTCCAGACAGACGCGCCGCGTCCAGAGCCAGCCCCAGCGCAAACGCCGTGTTGAAGTGCTGCCCGGAGCGGTCCGGCCGCGGCAACTTCTCGATCCACGGGGTCAGGCGCCCCGCCGCTAAGGCGGGAAGCGGCAGCAGGATCGCGGCCAAGTGCGGATCCACGAACCTGAGTTCGGCGCCCAGCGCGAGCATCCACGCCAACCCGTACGGGCGCTCAAACGTCTGGCGTCCCTCGCCCTGCAGGTAATGAAACTCAGCCGCGATGTTTTCCCTGGTGATGCTGCGCGCCAATGCGGCCCGAGCTTCCGCGGCGAACGCAGTCTGTGGAAACAGCCGGACCGCGCGCGCCAGCAGCCAGTGGCTATGGACAGCGGAGTGCCAGTCGAAGCAACCGTAAAACGCCGGGGTCAGCTTTCTCGGAGGGCCGGCGTCCGCGTCGCTGTGCATGACGTGTGCGAATTTGTTCGGATATTCGCGCGTCACCCCGTCCAGCGCAAGGCGCGTGAAACGTTCCGCGGTGGCCTCATCCAGACGCTGCACTCTTGGCCCTGGATGCTATAATCGCAGATTCAATGCGTAAAAAAATCACAGTTGTGGGCGGGGGCCACGTCGGCGCGAGCTGCGCGGTCAATCTCGCATATAAGGAATTGGGCGACGTCGTTCTGGTGGACGTGGTCGAAGGCGTGCCCCAGGGCAAGTCGCTGGACATGCTCCAGATGGGTCCCATCGAGGGCTACGACGTCCGCATCACGGGCGCCAACGATTACGCCCCCACGGCGAATTCCGACGTGGCCGTGATCACCGCCGGCTTGGCTCGCAAGCCCGGCATGAGCCGCGACGACCTGCTGCTGGCCAACCACGAGGTGGTCAAGGCAGTCACCGAGCAGATCGCCAAGTATTCACCGAATTGCATCATCGTGCTGGTGACGAATCCCCTGGATGCGATGTGCTGGACCGCGTTCAAGACCTCGAAATTTCCGAAGAATCGCGTGATCGGGATGGCGGGCGTGCTGGATTCCGCGCGCTTCCGCGCGTTCATCGCGCAGGAGCTGGATGTCTCGGTGGAGAACGTCACGGCGGTGGTGATGGGCGGCCACGGCGATACCATGGTGCCGGTGGTCCGGCTGTCGGGTGTCTCGGGACTCCCGCTAACCGAGCTGATCGCGCCGGATAAGCTCGCGGCGATCGTCGACCGCACGCGCAACGGCGGCGCGGAGATCGTCAAGCATCTCAAGACCGGCAGCGCCTACTATGCTCCTTCGGCTGCGGCGGTGGAGATGGTCGAGTCGATTCTCAAGGACAAGAAGAAGGTTCTGCCCTGCGCGGCGTATCTCGAAGGCGAGTACGGCATCAACGGATTGTTCGTCGGCGTGCCGGTGAAACTGGGCGCGAAGGGCATCGAACAGATCTACCAGATCAAGCTGACCGAGGAAGAGAAGGCCATGCTCGCCAAGAGCGCCGCTTCGGTTCAGGAGCTGGTCGACGTTCTGAAAACGAAGTAGCCCTAAAGGGGTCAGATGACACGTAGCTCCAACGGGCGACGGTTATCTAACCCAACCGTCTGACCCCTTTAGCACGTCCTATTCAATCCCCATCTGCGCGAGACGGTAGCGCAGTGCGTTCCGCGTCAGCCCCAGCAGCCGCGCGGCCTGGCTCTTGTTCCCATTCGCCCGCTTGAGCGCCTCGCGAATCACCGACTGCTCGTATTCATCGAGCGTCATCCCTTCCGGAAGAAAGTGATCTCCTCCAGCCGGTGCGGCCTGCCGGCGCGGCGCGGTGTCGATCTTCACGTCCTCGGCTTCTACGCGCGGGCCTTGCGCCAGCAGGACACTGCGCTCCACCACGTTCTCCAGTTCGCGGACATTGCCCGGCCAGTGATAGCTCATGAGACGCTCCATCGCGCCTTCGCTGATCTGGCCGTTGAACTTCTTGGCGAAATGCTCCACCAGGTAAGGGATGTCTTCCTTGCGCTCGCGCAGCGGAGGAATATTCATGGGCACCACATTCAAGCGGTAATAGAGATCCTCGCGAAACGTCCCCTGTTCCAGCGCCGCGCGTAAGTCCACGTTGGTCGCCGCGATCACGCGCACGTCGGTGTGCTGCGTCTTGTTGCTGCCCAGCCGCTCGAACTCGCGCTCCTGCAGAACACGCAACAGTTTCACCTGGACCGACCCCGGCACGTCGCCGATCTCGTCCAGAAACACGGTGCCCGTATTGGCCTGCTCGAACTTTCCGGGCTTGGACGTATTTGCTCCGGTGAACGCACCTTTCTCGTAACCGAACAGCTCGCTCTCCATCAGGTTTTCGGGAATCGCGGTGCAGTTGATCTTGACGAACGGACGATCCTTGCGCGGGGAATGCTGGTGGATGGCGCGCGCGATCATATCCTTGCCCACGCCGCTTTCCCCCGCCAGCAGCACCGTCGCGCGCGTGGGCGCCACCCGGGTGATGGTCGCGAAAATCTCCTGCATGGGCCCGCTGTGACCGATGATGTTTTCGAACTGGTAGCGCTGCCCCAGCGCTTCCCGCAGCTCGCGATTTTCGTCGCGCAGCTTGCGGACTTCCAGGGCTTTTTCGACAACCACCGTCAGGTGATCGAGCGAAAATGGTTTGGGCAGAAAATCAACCGCGCCCTTTTTCATCGCCTCCACCGCGATTTCCACCGTGCCGAAGGCCGACATCACGATCACCGGCAGGTGCGCGTTCTGCGCCTGCAATCGCTCGAGCAGCTCCAGACCGTCCATGCCCGGCAGCTTCAGGTCGGTGAGCACCAGGTCCACATCCGCGGCCAGTTTCAGCGCTTCTTCCGCCGTGCCGACGGCCTTCACGCCATAGCCACTTGACGACAAGTGCAGGCCGAGTACCCGGCGGTGTTTCTCTTCGTCCTCGATCACCAGAATAGTTTGCTTTTCGGCCATGGTTTGTATTTAGGCGCCGCTGCTCTTACTCTGCCACAGGCAGGTACACCCGAAACACGCTGCCTTCGCCCGGAGTGCTTTCCACCGTAATCTGCCCGCCGTGCTCGTCCACGATCTTCGAGACCACGGCCAGGCCCAGGCCCACGCCCTCTGCTTTAGTGGTGAAGAACGGATTGAAGATATTTTCGAGATGCTTCGGGTCGATCCCCGAGCCGCGGTCGATCACCGCGATTTCCGCCATCCGCCCTTCCGCCGTGCGGGCCAGGCGGGTCTTGATGGTCACCACCGCTCCAGGAGCGCTGGCCTGCGCGGCGTTCGACAGAAGATTCGTGATGACGTGCTCCATCAGCTCCGCCTCGGTACGCACCGGCGGCACGTCGGGCGAATAGTTCTTGAATACGCTCACGGACGCGGCCGCCCCCGATTTCTCGCGATCGAAAACCGCGATGGCGTGATCCAGCATGGCGTGCAGGTCGGTCTTCTCCAGGCTCAGGTTCCGGGGGCGCGCGAAATCCAGGAATCGCGTGATCAGCGTGTTGATCCGGTCCACTTCCTGTGAGATGTACCCCGCCATTTCACGCGCGATTTCGTTGTCGGCCGCCACCTTCCGCTCCAGCAGCTCCGCGGAAGTCTTGAGCGTGCCCAGGGGATTCCGCAGCTCGTGCGCCAGCCCCGCGGTCAACTGCCCCAGCGCGGCCAGGCGATCGGCGCGGCGCACCTGGGCTTCGGCTTCCTCCAGATGACGATTGGCTTCGGCCAGTTTTTCCGCCGCGGCCTGCGATTTCCGCGCTTCATTCCGATTGGCTTCGGCGAGCTGGTTCGTCAGGAATCCGACCGCGGGCAAAAAAAGCCCGCGCAGGATCAGTTCTCTTATCGAGTCCGCCGGAATGTATTGGTCCTGCCCCAGAAAGAAGAGAAACGACAAATAGAGGGCGCAAGCCGCCAGAGCGGACAGCATCGCGCCGAGCAGACCGAAGCTGGTGGCGGCCGAAATCACCGGCAGGAACAGGACCAGGTAGAAGCTGCTCGACACGCCGCCGCCGAAGCCGATCAGCGGATAACACAGCGCCAGTTTGAGGACCACCGAGGGTACCGCGCCGAGTCTTGGTTCCAGAACCTGAACCACGCCCAGCAATCCGAGCGCGGCCAGCGTGACGGGATGGCGCTCCGGGCTGAATACGGCCAGCGCGGTGAACAGCAGCAGCCACACGAAATCCTGCGGTCGGACGTAGCGGCGCCAGGCGGGAGTCACCAAGGCCCTATCTTATCGCGCGCTACCATGGTCTCTATGAAGCGACTGATTTTTCTCACAGGAGGGGTGTTTCTTACCCTCGCGTTACTTCAGGCGGAGGAAGGGATGTGGACCTTCGACAATCCCCCCACCCGGCTGGTCCAGGAAAAATATAACTTCGCCATCACCCAACAGTGGCTCGACCATGTTCGACTCTCTAGCGTTCGCCTGAACGACGGCGGTTCGGGATCCTTTGTCAGCCCGAATGGGCTGCTGCTCACCAACCATCACGTCGCGCTGGGCCAGCTGCAGAAGAATTCGACGCCCCAGCACGACTACGTCAAAGTGGGCTTCTATGCGCGCACGCCTGAAGAGGAAATGAAGTCGCCCGATCTGGAAGTGAACGTCCTGGTCTCCATGGAGAACGTGACCGCTCGCGTGCAGGATGCCCTCAAAGGGGCGCGCAACGCGGAGCAGGAATTCTCCAAACGCAAGGACGCCATCGCCGCCATCGAGCGCGAAAGCCTGGAAAAGACCGGGCTGCGCTCCGACGTCATTACGCTGTATCAGGGCGGGGAATACTGGCTGTATCGCTACAAGAAATACACGGATGTGCGAATCGTCTTCGCGCCTGAGCAGCAGATCGCGTTCTTCGGCGGCGATCCCGACAACTTCACGTATCCGCGTTACGATCTCGATTTCGCGCTGTTCCGCGTGTATGAGAACGGGCGGCCGATTCAGACGGAGAACTATCTCAAGTGGAATCCCAAGGGCGCGGCCGACGGCGAGCTGGTGTTCGTGTCCGGCAATCCCGGATCCACGCAGCGTTCCGATACGCTGGCGCAGCTTGAAACCGAGCGCGATCTGTACGAGCCCGCGATTTTGAAGATTCTTCACAGCCGCATCGACGCGCTGAAGAAGTACTCGGCTACCGGCGCGGAGGCCGACCGGCGCGCCCTGGAGCAGATTTTCGGCCTGGAGAATTCGTTGAAGGCCTACGATGGACGGCTGCGCGGTCTCGAGGACAAGCGCGTGATGGATGCCAAGCGCGCCGATGAAACCAAGTTCAAGGCCCTGGTGATGGCCAATCCGCAATGGAAATCCGCGTACGGTAATGCCTGGGATCAGATTGCCGGGGCCGAAAAGAAGATCAAGACGCGCTTCCGGGAGGAATACTTTCACGGACTGAACTCGTCGCTGGCGAGTCTGGCGCAGCAGATCGTGCAATACGTCGCCGAGATCAAGAAGCCGGACGGCCAGCGTCTGGCCGGCTACCATGAGTCGCAGCTCGAATCGCTGAGGCTGGGGATGTTCTCTCCCGCGCCGATTTACCCGGACATGGAAATCGCGCGCATGACCGGAGCCCTCGAGCTGGATCTGGCCGAAGCGGGTCCCGCCGCTGCCAATGATCCCTGGCTGAAGCTGGTGCTGAACGGGAAATCGCCGCGCGAGGTCGCCACGGAGCTGGTCAACGGAACCAAGCTGACCGATCCGGAAGTGCGCAAGAAACTGGTGGAGGGCGGTCAGGCGGCCGTGGACGCGTCCACCGATTCGATGATCGTGCTGGCGCGCAAGCTCGACCCGATTCGCCGCGAGCTGACCAAGTGGATGGAAGACAACGTCCAGAGCGTGGAGCAGCGCGCCGGCGAACAGTTGGGCAAGGCGCGTTTCGCGGCGTTCGGAAAATCCACCTATCCCGACGCGACCTTCACGCTGCGTCTATCCTACGGCCAGGTGAAGGGCTATCCGATGAACGGAACCATCGCTCCGCCCATGACGACGATGTACGGGTTGTATGACCGGTCGGCCAGTTTCGGCGACAAGGACCCGTTTGAGCTGCCCGAGCGCTATGTGGAAGGCCGCGACAAGCTGGATCTGGCGACGCCCTTCAACTTCGTCACCACCAACGATATTATCGGGGGCAACTCGGGATCGCCCGTGATCAACAAGAATGGCGAGATCGTGGGCCTGATCTTCGATGGCAACATCGAATCGCTGGTGGGCGATTTTGTCTATGAGGGCGAAACAAACCGCTCGGTGGCGGTCCACACGGCGGCGATGACCGAGGCGCTGCGGAAGCTCTATGGCGCCGAAGAGCTGGTGAACGAACTGCTGAAGTGACCGGTCAGTCCAACGCCAGCCGGAAATTGATATCGACCGCCCGAGCCGAATGCGTGATCGCGCCGCTCGACAGGAAATCCGCGCCGGATTCCGCATAGGCTCGCGCGGTTTCGAGCGTGATGCCGCCGGACAGCTCCACGGTAGCGCGCCGATCGATGTGCAAGATCCACTGGCGCGCCTCATCCGGATCCAGGTTGTCTAAAAGAAGATGCGTCGCCCCGCAGGCCAAGGCCTCGTCCAATTCTTCGCGCGTCCGGACCTCAATTTCCACCGGCACACCCGCTTTTCGGGTGCGCTCGAGCGCTGCCTTGACGCCGCCCGCCGCGGTGATGTGATTATTCTTGATCAGCACCGCATCGAACAGCCCCATGCGATGGTTCACGGCCCCGCCCGCCGCCGCCGCCATCTTCTCCAGTCTTCGCAGCCCTGGAGTGGTCTTGCGAGTATCCAGAATCCGGCAGCGCGTCCCTTCGACGGCGCGAACGTAGGCCGCGGCCAGCGTCGCGACTCCACTTAACCGCTGGACGAAGTTCAACGCGGTGCGTTCGCCGGTCAGCAACGCCCACGCGGGACCCTGCACCACCGCGATCTCATTCCCGTCTTCCAGCCGGTCGCCGGAATGGCGTGTGAGCGCCACAATGCAGTTTGTAAAGATGAGCGGCAGCAACTCCACGCCCGCCAGCGTCAACGATTCCCGCGCGACCATGCGGCCCGTGGCGGTGGCTTCCGCCGGAACGCACAGGTTGGTGGTGATATCGCCCGAGCCGATATCCTCGGCGAGCGCTCGGCGAACCGCGTCCAGAATTTCGGGGTGCGAGACGTCGAAAGCCACTGCCCGGGCCCCTTAGCGAACGGCGAGCATCCGCTCGATGGGCAGCGCGGCGCGCCGGATGATCTCTTCGGACAGCTCGATGCGCGGCGTCAGGTTCGCCAGGCAGTCGCGCAGTTTCTCGAGCGTGTTGCGCCGCATGTAGGGGCACTCGCTGCAATTGCAGTTCTCGTTGGGGACGAAGTAGAAGCGTTTGTGGGGCGCCAGCCGCTCCAGGGAATGCCGCACGCCGCTCTCGGTCATCACGATGTATTCGTCGGCGGGAGCCCCGACGCACCAGTCGATGATCGCGCTGGTGGATCCGATGAAATCCGCCATCGCCAGAACGTCCGCCGGACACTCGGGATGCGCCGCCACCAGAGCTTGAGGATGCTCCGCCCGCGCGCTGGCCAGGCGGCGAGCCAGGAACGTCGCGTGCACGATACACGCGCCCTGCCAGATGCGCATATTTTCGCGCCCGGTCTGCTGCTTGACGTAATTGCCCAGATTGATATCGGGCAGAAACAAGATAGGCTTCTCCGCCGGAATCGAGTTGACGATCCGCACGGCGTTGCGCGAGGTGCACAGAATATCGCTCTCCGCCTTCACCTCGACCGAGGTATTGACGTAGCTGACGATCACGTGGTCGGGATGGCGCTCGCGGAACGCGCGCACCTGCTCGGCCGTGCAGCTATCGACCAGACTGCATCCGGCATCCAGATCGGGCAGCACCACGGTGCGCGTGGGGTTCAGCACCTTGGCCGTTTCGGCCATGAACACCACGCCGCAGAACGCAATCACGTCGCCTTCAAAATCGCGCGCCCGGCGAGCCAGCTCCAGGCTGTCGCCGACCGAATCCGCCAGCTCCTGGATCTCGGACTCCTGGTAGTGATGCGCCAGAATGATGGCGTGGCGCTGCTGCTTCAGCTCCAGAATTTCGTCGACGATGGACTGTACGGCCGGCATACGGGGGAGGACCTGCTACTTAGAGTTTACCGCATGCGATTCGGAGGGCTTTTCGAAGTGCGGGGAACGGCCGCGGCTTGCGGAGCTAGTCCGGAATGTGTTTTGCGCGATTCTTCGGAGCGCAAAGGGCGCGGCGGGCACCATGAGTCGGAGGTAAACAACGATCGCGCCGCGCTCCATTTTGCGCGATTCTTATTTGAAGAACGCCGCCATGGCCGCGTGTTCGGCCCGGAAATCCGCCAGCAGCTTGGCCAGATTCTCTTCCGGAATGCCCAGGGCCGCGATTGCTCCCGCGTCCTCGGCGGCCACCAGCTTACTGGCGACGATCGATTCACCGGTCGAGTTGACGTACTGATTGGCGGCATCGACCACCGCGCTCAGAGGCACGGTTCCACCGGCCTGAAAGGGCGGCGGATGGTGGTGGTCCCGTACCGCGATTTGCACCGGTTCCGGGAATTTCCACACGGCCAAAGCCTCCGACGATAGTTCGGCGTGCGTGAACCCCAGCAGTTCGCGTTCGCACTCCGTCCAGGACCGCTCGGACTGTTCGTGCAGCTTCAACAGGCGTGCGAATTCGTCCGGGAGGCCCAGCGCGATCAGCAGCCGGCCCAAGTCGTGCAGCAGCCCGGCCACGAACGCCCCTTCTGGATAATCCGCGGGAATCCGCGACGCGATGTGGTCGCTCAAGACCGCGACCGTGGCGGAGTGGCGGTTGAAGCGCGCCATGGACCACACCGGAGGCGTCTTCACCTGGCTCCACATGCGCGAGATCGACATCCCCAGCAGCGTGTTGCGGACCTTGTCCATTCCCAGGAGCGCCAGCGCGTGGCGCACCGACGTGATGGTCGCGCGGCGGGCGTAGAGCGCCGAATTCACCAGGTGCAGGATATTTCCCGCCACCACCGTGTCTTTTTCGATCAAGTCCCCCAGCTTGGCGAAGGATACGTCTTCGCCCGCCAGCGAGGCCAGCAGCCTATTGAGGATCGGCGAAAAAGGCGGCAGCTTGCCCAACGCGCCCATCGCGCGCTGAGACAGCTTGTCAGCAGGAACGGAAACCGTCTCGACCATGGGACCTGCTGTGTCTATCGGACGAAACGGCGGAAGACTACAGCGTCAGAATCGTTCTTATTTGCAGCGGTCTGCCAGGGTGGGCTTCTCGCGATACTTGTCGTGGCAGTTCGCGCAGGCCGTGGTCATCGCGTCGGCGGCGTCGAGGATCTTATCCTGATTCTTCGACTGAGCCGCCTTGTAGGCCGCCATTCCCGCGTCCCGCAGCCCTTGGACCAGCTTCGGCCAGTCCGCATTCGAAATCGGGACGGCCCGGCCGTTCGAGCACTTGCGTCCTGGAACCGTGAGAAGACTCGCGGCATCCGCGATCGCCAAGCCGGCGTTCTCCACCGCGTCCCATTTGCCATAGGTGCTGGCGAGAGGATTGACCGCCAGCGATGGATCCTTGGCCGGCGGCACATCGTTCGGGTTGTCGCTCTGCGCCGCGAAAATCACATTCGCACTGGGGAAGAAAATCCCCTTCATGAGCTGAGAGAGGGTCGCGGGGGGAGCCTGGCGCGCCGCCGGGGCTTTGGCTCTTGCGGGAGCAGGGGCTTGCGCCTGCAAGAGTCCAACCAGGGTGAATATTCCCAGGACTGCCGTGCGGCTTCGCATGTTAACCTCTCACTTCACTATACAGAACAGCAGAACCATTCCAACGGCTGCAAGCATACTCAGCGCGGCGCCCAGCAGGAAGTATTTCGGTCGGAATTGCAGCGCTAATTGATGCCGGCCGGCCGGGACCAGCACGCCGCTCAGGGCGTAGTCCACCGGCCGTACGGCCACCGGCGCTCCATCCACGTTTGCGGTCCACCCCGGGGCGTACGGCACCGCAATGCGAATGAACGTGTCCGCCGCGGCGGAATACGAGATTCGATAAAGATCCTCGCCATAACCCGTGACGGTCAGCTCCGAGGGCTGCTGCTGAGTCACGCTTTGGGCCAGCCCTTCCACCACGGAGCCCTGGGCGGGATCGAGCGAAGCCAGCTCCGCATATCCGCCTGCCGCGATTCTTGGGGGCACGGAGACGCGCGGCAGCGCGGAAGGATTCACTTCCAGGCGTCCCAGCGGGTCCACCAGATAATTCACGCCCAGCCCGTGCAACAGCCGCGGATTCGACGCGATCGCCCGGGTATATTCGGCGTAGCGATTCAGTTCCAGCAACCCGGCTCCCCAGCTCACTTCCGTGCGCGCCGCGAGCGACCCGTCCAGGGGGCCAATCGCGAGGCTGGGAGTCGACATCCACAGCCGGTACAAGGGCTGCTTTTTGACCTCCTGGACGCGGCTCTCAAAAGCCGCCTGACGCTTTCCGTACAGCTCCTCGAACGTGGTGGACGCGTACACCAGCGGGCTCTTGTACATGTTGAAGTGCCATAGATCGGCGGCGATCACCACCATCAGGATGAACGGCAGACGCTTTTGCCCCATCTTCTCCGCCACCCAGGCCGCACCCGACCCGGCCGCGAGCGCCAGGCCCAGCGCCGGCACGAACCAGATCTCGACCGGTGCGTGAGCGTCGCGGAATCCCGGCAGCAACTGGAGCAGGCGGGCGAATCCCGCGGCCGGGCCGAAGGCGTACCACAGGCCGGGAACGATCAGCGCGAGCAGCGGCCCGATCCGCATCCGGCGCATGAGCCCGGCGATCGCCAACGGCAGCAGCAGCAATCCGCCGTAGAGATAGAACTGGCGAATTTCCTCCGGGCCGCGGTAATTGCCGGAGAGCAGTCCGAAGTAGTCGGCCGACATCACCGCGGCCAGGTCGATCGGCCGCAAAGAGGCTGCGGGCGACGTGACCGGATGCGCGGCGTACTTGCCGATCTCAAGCCACGGCAGGATCGCCACCGCGCTCAAGCAGAATCCGATGATGGGCGTCGCCACGGCCACCATCCCCGCGCGCTTCCATGACCGCGAAACGACAAGGAAGCACGCCAGTGCCAGGAAACAATACAGGGCGGCATCCAAGTTGCCTGCCAATGTGATGAGCCCGGCGAATATCCCTGTTAACAGCCAGCATCGCCGCTCCAGCAGCGAGGCCCACAGCAGCCACGGCAGCAGCGCGGCGGCTTCGAACATTCCCAGTTGCGAGCTGTGCGCGGCGAAGAATCCGCCCCAGGCATAGAACATCGCCGCGATGGCGGCCGCCATCGGATCGCCGAGCAGCTTGCGGCCCAGCAGGAACGCTCCGGCCAGCGCCAGGAAGGAATGGAGAGCCAGCTCCCAGAACAGGACGCGCGGGGTGATTCCGATCAGGTAAAACGGCCAATGCAGCGGATACCACGCGCCGCTCTGGGGATCGGAGAGAAACGGCATTCCTGAGTACAGGAAGGGCGTCCAGTACGGCAGCCGTCCCGCGTGGATGGAATCGGCGAAATATTTTTGCGCGGGATAGGAAACGTCTGCCAGGTCCCAATGGATGGTCGCCTGGGGTTGAAACAGCGGGATCGCCCAGAACAGAATCGTCGCCAGCACCAGCGCGGGCCAAATGGTTCGGGGAACTGGCATCGACCGGGTTAATCCAGTTTCAGCAGCCGCCGCCGCAACAGGTCGAGGGCCGCCTGGGTGGCGAACCGGCGAATGCGCGGACGATCCCCCGGCATCGCGAAGCGTAGCGCTTCCGGCGGCGCGTCGGGACCCGCGAATCCCACGAAGATGGTGCCGACCGGAGCGCCCGAGCCCGATTCCGGACCCGCTTCCCCGGTGATCGAGACGGCGAACGTCGAGCCGGTGCGCGCCCGTGCGCCCTCGGCCATCGCGCGAGCCACTTCCTTGCTGACCGCGGTGTGCTGTGCGATCAGCTCCGGGTCCACGCCCAGCAGCTCCGTTTTCATGCGGTCCGTGTAGGTGACAAATCCGCCCAGAAAGTAATCCGAACTCCCCGCCACGGATGTGATGCGCTCCCCGGCCATGCCTCCGGTGCAGCTTTCGGCGATGCTGAGGGTCGCTCCGCGCTCGCGCAGCAGCGTGCCCACGATCGCCTCCAGGGGGTCGCCGTTACGAGAGAAGAGATGCCTGCCCAGCAGTTCTTCCATGGGCCCGCCGACCTCGGCCAGCAGGCGATCGGCATCTTCCGCCGACCCGCAGCGGGCGCGCAAATGAATCTGAATATCGCCAGGCGACGCGAGAATCGTTGTCGAAGGATTCGTGTATTTCGTATACACCGGCGCGATCAGCGCATCGAGATCGGACTCCGTGAATCCCGTGACCCTGTAGAATCGCGCGCGGATCACCTGCGCCGGCAGAAGTTTGGTCAATCGCGGGAGGCATTCTTTCGCGAACAGCGGCTTCATCTCACCCGGAGGACCCGGCAACAGCATCACGATGTGGTCCCGGTGCTCGATCCACTGGCCCGGCGCGGTTCCGTTGGTGTTCAGAAGAACCTCCGCGCCCTGGATCAGGTACGCCTGCCGCTTGTTGATCTCGGCCATCTTGCGCTGGCGGCGCCGGAACCGTTCCTCGATCGCGCCGCAGATTTCCTGGCTGAACACCAGTTCGCGGTCCAGGGCATCGGCTACGGCCTGGCGCGTCAGGTCGTCTTCGGTGGGACCCAGGCCGCCGGTCAGGATGACGATCCCGGCATGCGTCAGGGCGGACCGGACCGCCTCGGCCAGCAGCGCGCGATCGTCGCCGACGATCAGCTTGCGGCGCACTTCGACGCCCAGCGCGTTCAGTTGATCGGTGATGTACAGCGAATTGGTGTCGATGCGCTGCGAGGTCAGCATTTCCGACCCCACGGCGATGATCTCGGCGTCCTGCATCAGAAAAATGGGGACTGCCTCCGATTTCGTTGACGGCTTCGAAGTTCGCACATTATTCCGCAACGAAATCGGCTGGCTGTCCCCATTTTTCCACAGCCGTGGCCGCGGTGCGTGGCTCTACGGAACCGGCCAGCCCTCGATGCGCGCGTCCACTTTGAACAGCGAACTGTTGGTGGCCACGATCACCGACTTCGTCGGCGAAAACGCCAGACCGACGATCCCCGGCCCGGAGAGAAACAGCTCCGCTTTGCGTTCGGGCGTAATCCGCACGACGCCGCGGCGTCCACCGAGCGATGCCGCGACATACAGGTTCCCCTGAACATCGAACGCCATGCCCTGCGGACGTCCCAGGCCGCGATAGAACGTCTCCACGTGCCCGTCCTTGTCGATGCGGTGGACCGCGTCGAAACTCGAAGTGGTGGGCCCGGTGACGTACAGGTACCCATCCGGTCCGAAGGCCAGATGATAGGCGGCAATGGACGCTTCCAGCGTGGCGAACACGTAGATTTGCCGCTGCCGGCTGATCTTGAAAACCGTTCCGCTGCGGTCGCCGACGAAAAGATTATCGTCGCGGTCGAAGACGATCCCGGTGGCCACGCCCATGCCCTCGACGTAGGTCGAGGTGTTGCCCGACGGCGAAACCTGGTACACCATCCCGTCGTGGCGGCTGGAGCAGTACAGCCCTCCCTCGGCGTCGAGCGCCAGGCCGGTGGCGTTCATCATGTCGGTGACCAGCGGCTTGGCGTTCAGGCTGGCGTCGATCTTGTAAATCGAAACCGGCGTTTTCTGCCCGGCCGATCCGCTGAAGGTCGTGTAGATGTTCCCCAGCTTGTCAACGGCGGGGTTCGAAACCGGATGCAAGCCCTCCGCGATCTGGATGCCGATGTCGCAGGTCCAGGCCGCGTCTTCATCCTTGCCGAGCTTTAGCTCGCCGCGCGAGACGCCTTCCGGCACGCGTACGATCACCAGCGAGTCCGAGCCGATCACCACCGGCGCAGCCAGGTCGCCGAAGCGCGCCGTGGGCCGTTCCACGCCGGCCAGCCCCTTGCCGCGGATGCGGAACTCGCCTCCGGGAATGGCCGCTGCCGGGGAAACGTCTGAAATCTGCGGTCGGGATTCTGAACTCTTGCGAAGGGCCATAAACGGGGCAGCTAATAAAGATTGAACCATCCGGCGCAGTACAACACAAGCGCGGCGTAAATTCCGGCCATGGCGTCGTCCAGCACAATGCCCGATCCGCCCGGGACCCGCTCCAACTGGCGCACCGGCGGCGGCTTCCATATGTCGAACGCGCGAAACAGCAGAAACGCTCCCAGCCAGCTCTTCCAGTTGAGCGTCAAGGCCCCGGCCAGCGTCATCCACTGGCCTACGACCTCGTCGATGACCACGATTTGCGGATCTTTGCTGCCGGTGTCCTTCGCCATGCGTCCCGCGGCCCAGATGGCGGGAGCGATCAGCAGCAGCCCGAAGAGCCCGATCCAGGCGCCGGAAATGCCCAGGTAGGCGTTGAGTCCCCAGGCGATCGCCAGCGCTCCCAGCGATCCCGCGGTTCCGGGCCCTTTCGGGGCGTATCCAAGATAGAAGAACGTGCCCAGGAAGCGTGCCAGCGCGCTCATTCGCTGTCGTCTTCCTGGTCCGGGATTCCTTCGAGATCGAGATCCTCGGGGTCGGCGCGCACCGGGATCACGTATTTCTCCGAAGCCCAGTTGCCCAGGTCGATAATCCGGCAGCGGTCGCTGCAGAAGGGCGCGTAGGGATCGTCAGGCTGGACCTTCTTCCGGCAGATCGGACAGCGCATGGCCCTAGCGAAGCTGTACCAGCTCGGAACTGGCGGCAGTGTGGGCTTCCACGTCCGCCTCCGGGCGATCCACCAGATCGCCGGTCAGATCGTAGTCGTAGGCCTTGGTGATCCGCATGCGGCGGAACTCGCCCGCCCGCGGCGGCGTTTCGCCCGGGTCGGCGATGTAGCAGATTCCGTCGATCTCGGGAGCCTGGGAGGAGAGTCTCGCCTGCCAGACCAGATCGGAATCCGGCGTCGGTCCTTCCACCAGCACGTCCACCTCGCGGCCCAGCAGCGTCCGATTGCGCGCGCGGGAAATCTTGCGCTGGATGGTCATGAGCCGGCGAATGCGATTTTGAATCGTGCGCCCGTCCACCTTGGCATCCAACTCGAAGCTCTTGCTGGTGTCTTCATCGGAGTAGGCGAAGGCCCCCATCCGGTCGAACTGCGCGGCCTCGACGAACTGGCACAATTCCTGGAAGTCCGCTTCGGTTTCGCCGGGAAACCCGACGATCATGCTGGTGCGAATGGCCACGCCGGGAATGGTTCGGCGGATCTTCTCCAAAAGCTTCAGGAAGATGTCGCCGTTGGCCCCGCGCTTCATTCGTTTGAGCACCGAAGCGCTGGCGTGCTGCAGCGGCATGTCGATATATTTGACCAGCGCCGCATGCGCCGCGATCGTATCCAGCAGCTTCTGCGTCACTTTGTTCGGATAGCAGTACAGGAACCGGACCCACTTGGCGTATTCCGTCTCGATCCCCGCCAGGCGCTCCAGCAGCAGGGACAAGCCGTCCTTGAGGCCCAGATCCTCGCCGTAACAGGTGGTGTCCTGGCCGATCAGGTTGATCTCGCGCACGCCCTGCGAAAACAGCCGCGTCGCTTCGGAAATCACGCTTTCGAAACGGCGGCTGCGGAACTGGCCGCGATACTGCGGGATCACGCAGAAGGTGCAGGGATGGTCGCAGCCCTCGGCGATCTTGATATAGGCGAAATGCTTGGGCGTCGCCAGCACGCGCGGCGTTGCGTCGTGATAGAGATAGGGCTCGAAGGGATTGCGGGCGGCGGGCTCCACGCCTTCGCACAGACGGGTGATCTGTTCCAGCTCATTGGTGCCGATCACCGCGTCCACTTCCGGCATGTTCTGCTGGATGTCGCCGCGGTAGCGTTCCACCAGGCACCCCGCCACAATCAGCTTCTTGGCGCGCCCGGTTTTCTTGTACTCGGCCATCTCGAGGATGGTATCCACCGATTCCTGCTTGGCGGGATCGATAAAACTGCAGGTGTTGACCACGATCACGTCAGCATCGGAAGGATGCGGCGTCAGCTCGTGACCCTGCGCGGTGAGCTGGCCCATCATCACCTCGGTATCGACCAGGTTTTTGGGACAGCCCAAGCTAACGAATCCAATTTTCATGAATGACACACTGTCATTTATAAATGACAGGTCTCCAGGCCGCGCTTTTCCAGATACTGCTGATGATATTCTTCCGCGCGCCAGAACTCGGTGGCCGGGACGATCTGCGTCACAATCGGCTTGGGAAACCTCGCCTGAGCCGCCTCGCGCGACGCCCGCGCTTCCGCCAGCTGCTCCGGCGTATGGTAGAAAATCGCCGAACGGTACTGCGCGCCCACATCCGGTCCCTGGCGGTTGAGCGTGGTGGGGTTGTGATTGCTCCAGAAGACTTCGAGTAAGTCGTGGTAGCTGATCACTTGGGGATCGTAGGTGACTTCGACCACCTCCGCATGGCCGGTGCGGTCGGTGCACACGTCTTCGTAGGTCGGGTGTTTCACGTTTCCGCCCATGTAGCCGACCTGCGTCGATTTCACACCAGCCAGACGGCGAAATGCAGCCTCGACGCCCCAAAAACAGCCGGCGCCGAAACTGGCCTTGCTGAGCTGCGCGTCCATACCTTGATTGTACCGCCCCGGGCTTGCCGAACGAGATAAAGACGGGCTAGCCTGGATCTTGCCCAAGCTTCGCGTTACCAATCAGACCCGCGGGCGCATGCTGGCCGACCGGGCCGAGGTCGCCGACACCAGCGCCAAGCGCCGCACCGGCCTGCTGAAGCACAAGGGTCTGGCTCCGGGCGAGGGACTGTGGATCGTCCCCTGCGAGGGCGTCCATACGTTCGCCATGAAGTTCCCCATTGACGTGGTGTTCCTCAATCGCAAGCACAAGATCCTCAAGGTCCGGCCCAACATGGTCCGCAGCCGGATCGCCCTCAGCCTGCTGGCGCATTCGGTGCTGGAACTTCCTGCCGGAACGCTGGAGCAGACCGGGACCGCACGCGGCGACCAGTTGAAATTGGAAAAATACGACTGACGCCGGCCTGGTATCTACGTTCCCGGGGGCGGTGTGGGTTCGCCGGAAGCGGTTGTCACACTGAAGTACGAGCAATCGGGGTGATGGAACACCAGCGCGCTGACGCTCGCTTCCGGGTCCATCATGAAGCCTTCGGTGAGGTGAACGCCGATTTCTTCGGGCTTCAGCAGCTCGAACAGTCCCTTTTGATCTTCCAGATTCGGGCACGCCGGATAGCCGAAACTGTAGCGCTTGCCGTGGTAGTGCGAAACGAAGCGCTCCCGCATGGCGAGCGTGGGTGGATCGGGAAATCCCCAATCTTCGCGGATGCGGCGATGGAGCCACTCGGCGCAGGCCTCCGCGGACTCGAGCGCCAGAGCCTGGAGCGCATGCGCGAAAAAGAAGCGTCCCGCGACTTTGGCCTCCTCCGCGCGTTCCCGGATGCTCTCGCCCGCCGTCACCACGAATAACGCGAGGTGATCGCGGCCGGAGGGTTCTGGCGGCAGAATATAGTCGCTCAGGCATAGCTGGTCGTCTTTGGGCTGGCGCGCGAAGTGGAACGTGTGCAAGGGCGTGCTCGCCCGGGGCGCGAACAGTTGTATCGAGTTGCCGTCGCGCTCCGCCTCGAAGAACTGCCACACCGCGCGAACCTTCATGAATTCCGCGGCTTCAAGCTTGGCCTGCTCCACGTCGTTGTAGAGCTTCATGGCAGTGGGGTCGCGCTCGGCGAGAAGTTTCTCGAAGTTGCCCTTGAAGCCGAGATGACGGCCGTAGAGCATGACGGGGTTGATGTAGCTCCAGATCAGCGGAAGGTTGGGGGCTTCGCGAACGCGGCGGTCGAGATAGGGAACCGGCGGGATGGGAATATCGGTCCGGGCTCTAGGGCTCCGTTCGACAGCGGCGGGCGCGATGGGCGTGGACTCGGGCGCTACGGCGATGGCCGCCGTGAACGTATGCGACGCGAGTGCGGCATCGCGCCGCGCAGGGTCCGTCAACTGGTTCATGATGCCGAGCCCGGTCATGGCGTCCTTGGCGTAGAAGATCGGCGCTCCGTAGGCGGGGCCGATGCGGGTGGTCGCGAATTTCTCAGAAAGCGCTGCGCCGCCCACCAGCAGGGGCACCGCCACGCCCTGATCCTTGAAATCCTGCGCGGTGGTGAGCATCTGGTGCGCGCTCTTGACCAGCAGGCCGGACAGGCCGATGGCGTCGGGATGGTGCTCGCGCCAGGCCTGGATCAGGTCGTCCGAGGGGACCTTGATGCCGAGGTTGATCACCTGATAGCCGTTGTTGGCCAGAATGATCTCGACCAGATTCTTGCCGATGTCGTGCACGTCGCCCTTGACGGTGGCCAGCACGATGGTTCCTCGCGTGGCTGTGTCGGCCTTCTCCATGAACTGCTGCAGATGATTGACGGCGGCCTTCATCGCCTCGGCCGATTGCAGCACTTCGGCGACGATCAGCTCGTTGTTGCTGAACAGGCGGCCCACCTCGGTCATCCCCGCCAGGAGCGGGCCATTGATGATGTCGAGGGGGTTCGCGCCTTCCTGCCGTTTTTGATCGAGATCGGGAATCAAGCCGTCCTTGGTGCCTTCGATGATGTAGCGGGCCAGGCGCTCATCGATGGGCGCCTCGGGAGCCGTCTTGTCCCGGGCGGCGGTTTTTCTGAAGCGGTCGGTGATGGCGGCGATGTGGAACTGGTTGATGCCGATTTTCTGCTCGCGGGTTTGCTGGCGCCAGTCCGCGGAGGCGGTGCGGAACAGCGGGTCGGGGGCGTCGCCGGGAGGCGTGTTGAACAACAGGTTCTCGGCCAGGCGGCGATCCGCTATTGGGATCGAAGCGAAGCGTTCCAGGCGCTCCGCATTGACGATGGCGAGATCGAGGCCGGCCTTGGTGGCGTGGTAGAGGAACACCGAATTGACCACTTCGCGCGCGCTGGCCGGCAATCCGAAGCTGATGTTGGAGACGCCCAGGATGGTCTTGATGTAGGGGATCTGCTGCTTGATGAGGCGGATCGCTTCGATGGTCTCGACCGCGCCGGCGATGTAGTTTTCATCGCCGGTGGCGCAGGGGAAAACCAGGGTGTCGATGAGGATGTCTTCAGGAGCGATGCCGTACTTCTCCGTCAATAGCTGGACCGAGCGCCGGGCGACGGCGAGTTTACGCTCGCGGGTGAAGGCCTGGGCTTGTTGTTTATCCTCGTCAATCGTCCCGACGACGAGGGCTGCACCGTACATACGTGCCAGAGGGCAGACGCGCTCGAATTTCTCCTCGCCGTCTTCGAGGTTGATGGAGTTGATGATGCTCTTACCTTGGGTCCACTTGAGGCCGGCCTCGATCGCGCGCGGATCGGTGGTGTCGATCATCACCGGCGCCTTGATCTTGGGCATGAGCATCCCGTAGAAGGGGTCGATATCCTTCAGCTCTTCGCGCTCGGAAGATTGCAGGCAGACGTCGATGACGTGCGCTCCGTTCTTCACCTGCCGGCGCGCGATTTCCGTGGCCTCGTCCCACTTCTCTTCGGCGATCATGTTCTTGAAGAGGCGCGAGCCGATCACGTTGGTGCGCTCGCCCACGATCAACGGGCGGAGGCTCTCGTCGGCTTCGACCAGCTCGATGCCGGAATAATAGGCGCGATGCGCGGAAGGGGGGATCACTCGCGGCGGGCGGCCCGCGGCCATTTGGGCAATGGCGCGAATGTGGGCCGGCGTGGTCCCGCAACATCCGCCGACGATGTTCAGCCAGCCCTGGCTCACAAATTTCTCCAGTTGCGCGGTGAGGGACTCGGGTGTTTCGAGGTACTGGTTGTCTTCGTTGGGCAGGCCGGCATTGGGAAAGCAGGACACCGGCATCGCGGCCATCTGCGCCAGCGTGCGGATGTGATCGGTCATCAGATCGGGGCCGGTGGCGCAGTTGAGGCCGATGGCGAAGGGCTTGGCGTGAGCCACGGAGGCATAGAACGCGTCGACGGGCTGGCCGGCGAGCATGGCTCCCCAGCGCTCGATGGTGCCGGAGATGATGGTGGGAATGTGGAGATCCTGAATCGCCAGCAGCGCGGCTTTCACATTGCGGGTGTCGAAGCCGGTTTCAATCAGCAGAAGATCGACGCCGCCTTCGGCCAGCGCACGAGCCTGGATCCGGTAGCTGTCACGCAGTTGATCGAAGGTGACGTCGCCGCGCAAGGTGAGCGATTTCGTGGTGGGGCCCATGGATCCGGCGACGAAAGCATCGCCGGCCGCCTGCCGGGCCAGTTGCGCCGCCAGGACGTTCAACTCATGGGTCTGATCGGCCAGACCGAACTCTTGGAGCACGATGGGCGAGGCTTGGAAACTGTTGGTGGAGAGGATGTCGGCGCCGGCGTCGATGTAGGCGCGGTGGATATCGAGAATCCATTCGGGATGCGTAAGGCAGAGATTTTCGTTGCAGTTTTCCAGGCCCGCGCCGCCGAAATCGTCCGCCGTGGGGTTGCGGGCCTGGAGCATGGTGCCCATGGCGCCGTCCAGGATCAGGATGCGGGAGGACACGGCGTCCTCGAGCAGTTTGTGGCGGGAAGATTTCATGGGGAAGGCGCAACGAAGCGTCTAGATTCAGTTTACTGTGCGCGAAGATGCCATAATAGCCTGTAAATTGCAGAACCTTCCAGAACGGCCACGGCGGGCGGAGATCCTGCTGGATGTTGTTCTCATTTTCCTGCTGACCGCCGTGCTCATCGCTCCGTGGTTGAGAGCGGGCTACACCACTAACTGGGGATCGATCGAGAGCACCTTCATCGCCGATGCCCGCTTCCTGATGGCGCACTGGCCGCATCCGCAGTGGCAGCCGCTGTGGTACACGGGAACGCGCTTTGACTACGTGTATCCGCCGGCTCTGCGGTACGGCACGGCGCTCATCGCCAAGGTTTCCGGCGTCCTGCCGGTGCGGGCTTATCGTTTCTACACGGGGCTGTTCTACTGCCTGGGAATCGCGGGAGTCTATCTGTTGATCCGGGTCGGGGCGCGTTCGCGCCGGGCGGCCTGGATGGGGGCGGCAGCAGCGGCATTAACGTCGCCGGCGTTTCTGATCCTGAAACAGCTTCGGATGGATTCCCCACATTGGATCCCGCAGCGGCTGCACGTGCTGGAGCAATACGGAGAAGGGCCGCATATGACCGCGCTGGCGCTGATTCCCTTCGCGCTGGCGTTCACCTGGATCGCGCTGGAGGGCCGCCGCTGGAGTGCTCTGGCCTGCGCGGCGATCTTTTCGGCGGCGGTGGTCGCCAATAATTTCTACGGCGCCACGGCGCTGGCGATCTTCTACCCGATCCTGGTGTTCAGCCTGTGGGTTACGCACGGCGGCGGGCAGGTGTTGGCGCGGGCGCTGGCGATCCCCGCGCTGGCATACGGTCTCTGCGCATTCTGGCTGACGCCGTCCTACGTAAGGATCACCAGCCAGAACATGAGGTATGTGTCCCAGCCGGGAAACGTATGGTCGGCGGGGTTGGCGGTACTGGTGGCCGTGGTGTTCGCCGCGGCGGCCTGGAAACTGGCGCGGGGCAAAGCGGAGCGGGCCTGGGTGACGTTCTGCGCGGGCTGCGGCATCGCCCTTACGCTCCTGGTGGCGGGGGGGGTGCTTTTCAATTTTCGTTTAGCGGGCGAACCCGTTCGATTGGTTCCGGAATTGGACCTGGCGTATATCTTTCTCGCGGCCACGTTCGTAGCGTGGCTGTGGGCGCGGCCTGGCAGGGCCCCACGCGTCGCTGCCGCCGTGCTGGCGGCGGGGGCCTTGGCTACGTCGATCGGCTTCGTGCGCCACGCCTGGGCGCAGCCCACCGAGGCTCCCGATTACCAAAGCCGGGTGGAGTACCGGATCCAGGACTGGGTTTGGAAGAACATGCCGGACGCCCGCGTGTATGCGGATGGATCGGTGCGTTTCTGGTACGACGCCTGGCACGACCTGGCGCAGATGACGGGAGGCTCGGACCAGGGACTGGTGAACGGCTTGACGCAGAACGCCATGTATGAAATCCGTCTTGGAACCGAAACGGAGCCTTCCGTTCTCTGGATGCAGGCTCTGGGAGTGGACGCGGTGTACGCTTCCGATCCAAGCTCGGAAGAGATTTACAAAGACATAAGCCCGCGCAAATTCGCCGGGAAGTTGCCGGCGCTCTACGACGATCAGCGCGGCAATGTGCTCTACGGGGTCCCCAGGCGTTTCGCGGCGCGCGCGCGGGTGGTGGAGACCGCCCGGCTCAATGCGGTTCAACCGCCCGTGGGAGACCACTTCGTGGACCACCTGCGGGCGTATGTGGATGTTGTGGAGCATGGTCCGGACGCGGCGGTGAGTTTGTCGCGGGAGGGCACGGACGCGATGGTGGTGCGGGCGAAGGTGGAGGCGGGGCAGTCGATTCTGGTGCAGGAGAGCTACGATCCGGCCTGGCAGGCTTCCGTGGGCGGCGCAGCGGTTCCGATCCGGAAAGACGCCATGGGTTTCATGGTGGTGGATCCGCCGCCGGGCCAGCAGGAAGTGCATTTGAGATTCGCCATGCCTCTGGAGAATCGCGCCGGACTGGTGGTGACGCTGGCGACGCTGCTGGCAATCCTGCTCGGCTGGATCAAAGATAGAGCGGCTTTTCAACGGGTTCGAGGATAGCACCGCGGCCGGATTCGAGACGCCCGGCGCAAGATAGGGCGTCATGAGTTTCTATCTGCAGGAGACGCCCACGCTCGAAGCGGTGGCGACCGAAGACGAACGCCTACTGGCGCAGGATCTGGAAGCCCGCGTGGCGGAGGCGGTTCAGCAAGCCGAGTCGCACGAGCCGGTGTGCGAGGCAGCCGGCGCGCAGCAACAGGCGCAGAATCGTCTGGAGCGTCTACGGGCGGCGGAGCGGGCGCTGAACCGGCACGCTAAGGAATCGCGCGAGCGGGTTACCGAGCTGTCGGAAAAAGCTCTGGAGAATCTGGTGGACGCGGCGGCCTCCGAAAAAAAGCTGGAGTTCAGGAAGCTGGACGAGGTCGCGGCGGGCGAAGCGCAGATCCGGACGCTGGGGCAGGCCATCGGGAGACTCGCGGAGCACCTGATTCCAAGGGCGCAGATCGCGAGCCTGCGGGAGGAAGCGCATACGCTTGAGGCGCGGGCCCGGGCGCTGGAGCGGATCGCCCAGGAGCGGGCGGAGAAGGTGCTGGAGCAGCTTCGCGGGGCGGTCCGCGAGGAGATGGTGCTGCCGGTGGATATGTCCAAGGGCGTCGCGGGAGCGCTGCTGGCAAGGGCCGCCGGCCTGAAGCGCCTGGCGGTGCAGGTATCGGAGAATGCCGACCGGATCGAGAAGTCCTACCAGGATCGGAGGGCAGCGGCATGAGAGATATCCGGCGATATTGGCGGGAAGTGCGGGCGCTCGAAGCGAGCTTGCCCGAGTTCGTGTGGCTGGTGGACGTGGAAGGATCGGCACCGGTGGAAGTCGCGGCGGGGCGGGCGGCGCAGCTACTGCTCGCGAAATCGCACCGGGTGGCGAGCGAAGACGAGTTGAGCGTCCAGCGGGAGAAGGAGATCGTCGCGCGCAAGCAACTTCAGAAAGATGCGCGGCGGCGGGAAGGCGTGACGGTGGTCGGGCTTCCTAGTTAGGAGCCGATTGAGTGACGCCAGACTCGAAGCTGTAGCCGAAGCCGCGTACGCTGCGGAGAAAGGAAACGCCCTCGGGAGTTTCGATCTTCTGGCGCAAGCGGAGAATGTAGACGTCCACGGTGCGGTCGGTCACCGCGCGGTCGTGGCCCCAGACGGCATCGAGCAGCTGCTCGCGGCTGAAGACCACGCCGGGCCGGCTCATGAGAAATTCGAGCAGCCGGAATTCCGTGGCGGTGAGCGAAACTTCGTGACCGCCCAGGCGCACCTGGCAGCGCGTGCGGTCGAGCTCGAGATCGCCGATTTTCAAAAGCTTGGTGGACGAGGGCGCCCCGCGGAAATGTATCTTGATGCGGGCCACCAGTTCCCGGACGAAGAAGGGCTTGACGATATAGTCATTGGCGCCCAGCTCGAGACCCACGATGCGATCGGTTTCCGAGGCGCGCGCGGTCAGGAAGATGATGGGAATCGCGGAGAGCTCGGGATGCGCCCGAATGGACTTGCAGATCTCCAGGCCGTCGGAGTCCGGGAGCATGATGTCGAGCAGAATGAGGTCGGGCTTTTCGCGGCGGCAGAGATCGATGGCACCCTTGCCGGTCCGGGAACCGGCAAAGGCGAAACCTTCCTTTTCCAGGTTGTACTGGATCAGCGAGAAAAGGTCTGCGTCATCCTCAATGAGTACAATCTTCTTCATTAATGCTCAGTTTTCTAACTCCAAAGTAACCCATAAGTAGTTACAAACTGATTACGAGCTAGTTAACTCTTTTTGAATGAGGTTTTGAAGCTGGGCGGCGTCGGCCAGGCCCAGGTCCTGGACGGGCAGGGTGAAAAAGAAGGTTGATCCTTTATCTACTTGGCTTTCCACGCGAACTTCGCCGCCCTGGGAGCGGGCTAGGTGCTTCACGATCGCCAAACCCAGGCCGGTGCCGCCCAGGGCCCGGGAGCGGGCTTTATCGACGCGGTAGAAGCGCTCGAACAGGCGCGGCAGCTCGTCGGCGGGAATGCCGGCGCCGGTATCGCGGATGAAGAACTCGACGCGGCCAGGTGGCTCGCCGGGAGCCGCGCCAGGGGCGCTGACCGGTTTGGCGCCGACCGTCACGGTTCCGGAGCCGGGGGTGTACTTGATGGCGTTATCGAGAAGATTGGTCAGGATCTGGTGGACGGCTTCGGCGTCGCAGAAGACTTCCGCGTCCTCGGGGGCGCGCTTGAGGACCAGTTCGATGCCGCGGCGTTCCGCGATCGGCCGCATTCCGTCCAGGTTATCGGTCAGGAGGCGGTTGACGTAGTAGGACGCGAACTTGAATTCCTGCTGCTTGAGCTCGACGCGGGACAGCGTGAGCAGATCGGCGGCCAGACGGGCCAGACGCTCGGCATTCTGGCGGATGATATTCAGAAATTTGAGATTGTTGGCGGGGTCGTGGATGGCGCCGTCGAGCAGCGTTTCGGTGTAGCCCTGGATGGAGGCGAGCGGCGTACGCAGCTCGTGCGAGACGTTGATGACGAAATCCTTGCGGATATTCTCGAGTTTTTCCAGCTCGGCGTGCTCGGTTTCCAGGCGGTCCAGCATGAATTCGAGTTTTTCACTGGTTTCGTTGAGCTTGGTGGAGAGCAGGCCCAGCTCGCCGCGGGAGGAGCCGGGAAGGCGCGCGCGGAAGTTGCCTTCGGCCAGCTGGCGGGTGAATTCGATGATGGTTCCCAGGCGGCCGGAGATATAGCGGGCGAAGACCGCGGCCAGAATCACGAACGGCAGGAAGGCCAGGGCGGTGGAAAGCAGTACTTCATTGCGAATCGCACTGACCTGCGCATCGATGGCGGCGGCGGGCACGGCCAGGTTGACAAGAGTCTGCTGGACGCGCTGGGTGACGAGAAAATCGACCGCGATGAGCGTGAGGGCGAGAACCGCCAACAGGCTCAGGATGAGCTTACTGAAGATGCGCGCGGTCAAGACTCATTATGGCATTGGCGGAGGTCGAAGGGGTTGGAAGCGTACGCCCTTTCGGCCATCATTCGTACCGCAGCACCTGGTTCGGCTCGACACTCGAGGCACGGCGGGCGGGAAGATAGCCGGCGGCGAACGATACGATCAGCAGCAGGAGGGCTGAGCCGGCCAGGGTCAGCGGGTCGATCGCCGCCAGCCCATATAGTTGGGACTGAATCAGCAGCGCTACCGCGGCGGCGGCGGGCAACCCCAGGCCCACGCCGATCAGAGACATCCATCCCACTTCTTGCAGAACCATGCTCAGGATGCGCCGGCGATTCGCACCGAGGGCCATGCGGATGCCGATCTCGCGGCTGCGGCGCGCTACGGAAAAGGCGGTCACGCCGTACAAACCCACGCACGCAAGGATCGTCGCCAGCGCGCCAAACGCGGCGCTCAAAAAGGCAAGTATGCGCTCGCCGAACAGCGAGCGGTTCAACTGATCGTCCATGGTGGTCAGGTCCCGCAATGCCAGGTTCGGGTCGATTTGCGCCATTTCCGCGCGCAGGGCGGGCATCACCTGTGCCGGCGCGGCCTCGGTCCGAACGTGGACGGTCATATCCGCCAGCGCTCCGGATTGCTGGAACGGGAAGTACACCTGCCGCACGCCTTCATTGTGCAGGTCGTCGTACTTGGCGTCTTTCACCACGCCCTATGATTTCGACATTGGGTGTCCCTCCGCCCCAGGCGAACTTCCGGCCCAGCGCGGGATCGCCGGGGAAAAACTGCCGGACGAAAGCTTCGTTCACGATGGCGACGCGCGGTGTGTCCGCCCCGTCGTGTTCATCGAAATCGCGGCCGCCGGCCAGGGGCATTCCCATCGTGGCGAAGAATCCCGGAGAAACGTATTCTCCGTAGGCGCTCAGGACCTGGCCCTGCTTGGCTTGCGCGCCCGTCACGCCGATGTCGGACTGATTATGGTCGCCATTCAGGGGAATCATGTCGCCGAGGGCCGCGGAGCTGACTCCAGGCACCGCCGCGATTCGTTCACGCACGGTGGCATAAAGCTGGCGAATGCGCGATTGGCTGTAGCCGTTGCGCGAGGCATCGATGGTGAACAAAACCAAGCTCTGCGTGCGGAAACCAGGATCCAAGCGGTGGAGGTTGAGCAGGCTGCGGGTGAGTAATCCGGCTCCAGTGACCAGCAGCAGGGACAGCGCCATCTGCGCGATCACGAAGGCTCTGCGGGCCCGGATGTGACCGCGACTTCCGGTAAGCTGCGTGCCTTGGTCCACCAGACTCGGACGAAGATTGGGTCGCGTGCTTCGAATGGCCGGCAATAGGCCAAAAACGATAATGCTGATCAGACTGAGCGCGAAAGCAAAGGCAAGTGTGCGCCAATCCAAATCGGAAGTAATGGCATTGACGCCTTCGTCTCCCGGGAGATTGTGGACCAACAAGGCGGCGGTCCAGGCAGCCAGGCCGATTCCGGCAATCGCAGCCAGAAGGGAAAGCACCAGGCTCTCCGCCAGGAGCTGCCGCACCACGTCCCAGCGGCGGGCGCCCATCGCGAGCCGCAGGGCCACTTCCTTGCCCCGTCCGAGCGCCCGGGCCATCATCAGGTTGGCTACGTTGGCGCAGGCGATCAGCAGCAACAGGCCCACCATGGCCATCAGCAGCCAGAGCGCCACGCCGGCCTCTTCGCGGAAAGTAGGCACTCCGGAGGACGCGGGCTGCAGAAGCAGCTTCTTTTCCAGGAAGCGCTGCCGGAAGCCTGGAGGGGGCGCACCACCGATGGCGGTGAGATCCGCTTCGAGTTCGGGTTTGTAGACTACCTGAACCGCGGCCTCGGCCGCTGCGCGATTCTGGACGCGTCCGAGGATGTGCAGCCAATGCGCGGTGCGGTCTTCAAGCCTGTCCCAGGTCGGCGTCATCTGGGCCTTCATCATGATCGGAACGTACAGATCCGGCGCGCGGCCAATATAGACGCCGAAGAACCCGCGCGGCAGTACGCCAATCACGGTCATGGGAGTGCTGTTCACGCGCACGGTCTTCCCGACCACTGCGGGATCGCCCCCGAACCGTCGCATCCAGAAGCCGTAACTCATGACGGTCAACTGGATGGGCGCCCTTGACCAAGTCGTCCTGCGGCGAGAGCAGGCGGCCCAGAGCGGGACGGATTCCGAGGACATCGAAGAAGTTGCCGGAGACGAGTTCGCCCGCCGCGGCTTCCGCGGGGCCTTGGTAGGAAAAGTTCACGCCAACCGGGAAGCGGGCGATCAGGCCATCGAACATCCGCCCGCGATCGCGCAGGCTCCGGTATTCGGGGTAGGAGAACAAGCGCCGTGACCGGTCTCCGGTGAACATGCCGGAATTGGGACCGGGCGCATCGAGCAGCACAAGCTGGCCGGGGTCCTTCACCGGCAAGGGGCGTAGCAGGACCTGGTCCAGCAGGTTGAAGATCACAGTATTGGCGCCCAGCCCCAGTGCGAGCGACGCTACCACTGCACAGGTGAACAACGGGCTGTGGCGCAGCAGCCGCAGGGCGTAGCGGAGATCGGCGAGCCAAGTCATTGCGACCCGTGGGGCAGTTCTGTTACCACTTCTAAGGATAGGAAAACGCGAGCCTTGCAGCGGAAGGGGGCGGCTAGCCCCGCGCGGTCGTGGGACGCCGTTTCCCACGAATGAACATTCCCTCCGATATGGATTCGGCCGGCGGAGCTAGTCTAGTCCCTGCGGGCGGTGGACTTGACGGTGTGAATATTTCGCCCTTCCCGCGGATACGTTGGAGTGAGAGGACAAGACCCTGGACGACGCAGCGGCAATCCGATGTTGCAGGCAGGGCGATACGGATGCTTTTCGATACTTGGTGGAGCGCTACCAGACCGAGGCCATGGGCCATGCCATCGCCATCCTGGGCCACCGGCAGGACGCGGAGGACGCCCTTCAGGAAGCGTTCCTGTCCACTTACAGGGCGCTTGGCAGCTTCGACGAAAACCGCCGCTTCTATCCCTGGTTCTACACGATCCTGAGGAATTGCTGCTGGAAGCTGGCGGCGCGCCGCGGAAAACAGGAATCCTCCGCGCTGGAGACGGTCGGGATCCTGGCGAGCACCGGCAGCGGCTCGGTCGAAAACCGGCTGGCGCTCGAACAAGCCCTGCGGGAACTTTCCCCGCAGAGCCGCGAAATCCTGACGCTGCGCCACTTGGATGGCTTGTCCTACGAAGAACTGGCGGCCCGGCTCGAGCTTCCCGTGGGCACCGTGATGAGCCGGCTGTTTTACGCACGTAAGGAAGTACGGGAACAGTTAGGAGGAAGACGATGAATTGCGAACAAGTCCGCATCGCGGCCATGGCCCTGGCGGATGGCGAGACGCCGCTCCTTCCCCGCGCGGCCATCCAGGGACATTTGGCGGAATGCGCGGAGTGCCGTCGGGAGCTCGGAGAGTTGCAGGCGATCGACCGTTGGTGGCAAGGGCAGTCGCGACAGACCCACGCCGTGGATCTCTGGCCGCAGCTGGCGGACCGCCTCCAGAGCCCCGCCGGCCAACCTGAAAAACGCCGGTGGCTGCTCGCGCTGGCAGCACTGCTGGTGGTCTTCAAGCTGATTGAGTTCATCCCGAATCGCAGCCTCGGGATGTGGGCACAACTGGTGCCGCTGCTGCTGGCGGCTGCCGCTTTTGCCGTGGCAGGGGAGAATCCGTTTCAAATCAAGACCGAACTTCGGTCACACGAGGAGTCAGAATGAATCCGATGAATACCGACCCTAACGCCAATGTGCTGGGTCAAAAATACGCGTTCGCAACGGCGTCCCTGATCATGGGGATCGCCTGTTACGTGAATCTTCTGGGTCTCGAAAAGGCGGCGGCAGCGATCCTGTTCGCCTGGCTGGCTCTGCGAACCAAGCCCGCCCCCGCGCTCGGCGAGCACCGGGGCTGGGCGCAAACGGGCCTGGTCCTGGGAGCCAGCCTGTTGATCGTGATCCCGACATTGCTGGTGTGGAAATGGGACAGCCTGATCGATGTGGTAAGGAAGCTCCAGGAACTGAGCCGGTGACGGGCCTCCGGCTGTGTGGCAAGTCTCGCCTCGGTACTTCTCAGATCGCGCGGCCTCAGGCCGTGCGGCGACGGCTCACTTGCGAGTCTGGTTATTGGGCAAGCGGAACGCCATGAACTGGGCCTGATTGTGTCCGTCGATGTTGCCGCCGACCGCGATCACGATGTATTGCACCCCGTTCACCATATACGTCATGGGACCGCCAGTGGCTTGCGCCGGCATATACACCGCGCCTGCATCCTGCCCGGTCGCCTTATTGTAGGCCCGCAGCATTGCGCCTTTCCGTCCGTCGGCCATGGTGACCGTACCCTTCTCCCCGGCGATGACCAACGTCTTGGTGACCAGCGTGATCGCCGCGCCGCCGCGCCCGGTGCGCGGAATATTCAAGCCCTTCAGGGCCGGGTTGTCGCGCACATTGTCGGGAGTGTCCCCGTGCGGAACATGCCACAGAATGGTCCCCGTTTTCAGGTCAATGGCTGAGATCTGCGAATAGGGCGGCTTCACCAGAGGCAGCCCCTCCACTGTCAGTTTTCCCTGTGCGCCCGGCGCTCGCCCGGAAATATACCCGACGTCGGAGCGAGTGCCCGAGGGCACCAAAGAGATGCCGAGAATACTCCGGCTGGAGCCGACGTAAACAATGCCGGTCTCCGGGTCAATCGAGCCGCCCATCCAGTTGGAGCCGGAAAGCGAGGCGACCAGGGTCGCCCAGGGACCTTCGGCCTTGCTGACCACCGGCGGCGTGAAGATCGGACCCATCTTGTAGTGCTTCACGATATCGAGCGCCTCTTTGTGCAGCTCCGGCGTGAAGTCGATCAGCACGCTTTCATCGACACCCTGATTCTCGTAGGCGGGAGGCGCCGTCGGGAACGGCTGCGTGGGCGAATACCACTCGCCCGGAACGGTGCCCTTCTCTACCGGACGCTCCTCAATGGGCCATACGGGTTTGCCGGTTTCACGATTCAGCACATACAGAAACGCTTGTTTGCTGGGCTGCGCCACGACGGGGACTCGCTTCCCCTTGATCGCGACATCCGCCAGGATCGGAGGCGAGGGGTTGTCATGGTCCCAGAGACCGTGATGGACAAACTGGTAGTGCCAGCGGCGCTGGCCGGTTTCCAGGTCCAACGCCACCAGGCTTTCCCCGAAGAGGTTGTTGCCGGGACGCGGTCCCCCGTAGAAGTCGCCGGTGGGCTCCTCGACGCCGAGATAGACGAGCCCTCGCGCCTCGTCGATCGAGATCTGCCCCCAGACACCTGTGTTGCCGGTGTAGGACCAGGAATCATCGAGCCACGTATCCAATCCAAACTCGCCCGGCTTGGGGATGGTATGGAAGATCCACTTACGCTTGCCGGTGCGGACATCGTATCCGCGGACATAACCTTTGATATTCGTTTTGCTGGTGGGCAGGCCGCCCGGCTTGTGCGCGGCGCCCACCACGATGGTGTTCCTGCCGATCGCCGGCGTCGCATGGATGCCGATCTCGCTGCTGAGCGGATCGATTTCCTGATCGTCATCCATTTTGAGATCGACGGCGCCGTCCACGCCGAAGCTCGGAATCCGGAGGCCGGTCTTGGCGTTCAGCTCGATCATGCGATATCCCTGCGTGAAGTAGACGATCCGCTTGTCATCACTGCCCGGAGTCGCTATCCGCCCAGTACGCGAGGCCGCGGCCGGAGAGACGCCGGGGCGAAACTTCCGCACGTTTGCCTTCGTCTTCGCGATGGGTCCACAGAACCTCGCCCGTGGCGGCGTCCAGCGCGACCACATCGCGCCGGTTCCCGGCGGTGGAATACAGCACCCCATCGATCACCAGCGGCGTCGATTCCAGATTCGTCTCCGGGGTCGGGCCCAAGTTGGCGGTGCTGAAGGTCCAGGCCAGTTGCAGCTTAGAGAAATTGCTGGCGTCGATCTGATTCAGCGGCGAATAGCGGGTGTTGCCGGCATCGCCGCCATAGCTACCCCAATTGGCGTCACTGGAACCGTTGGATGCGCCCTGCTGGGTCGTGGCGGGCGTCGCCCAAAGAGCAAGAATCGCGGCTGTGGCGCCAAGTATCTGTGCAATCTTGAGGAATCGTTTGGTTCTGGACAGTGACATGGTAGTTCCCTCCTCGACGGGAGCAAAGACAACAGGGCAGATTATATCCCATTTAGGCCTCGAGATCGCCGCACTGTAAGGTGAGCCCATCCACGTTCCAGCAGGTGGCTGTGACCGTCACCGCAACCCGCGCTAGTAGTTCCAATGGTCCTGGTAGTCTCAATTTGCGCCGGATCGGTGCCGCGAAGCCGTTTTGGCGTATAATAGCCGCCTGCAAGAATTTTGGCGTTTAGTCCGTCCTAAGGAGATTTCTAAAACGTGCAGATTCCCAATAGGCTGTTTTCCGCGACCCGTTTACAATATCTGGTCGCCGCGACCGTCCTGATGCTCATGACGGTTCCGCTCCATGCCAATGTCGTGAATCCGGGCGATCTCACAACGCCAGACGTATTCGCGAACCCCGGCAGCGTGACAATTCTTGACCATCTTACGGGGACTTTCGATTTCGGCAGCGGAGCGCTCACTGGATCGTATGAGGAATACGTACTGTCTGACCTGTTCAACCCCTGTTCCGGCTGCCTGTCCTTCGCTTTCTTCATAGGCGTAGATCAGGGCTCGGTTTCAACATTCGGGTTTGCGGACGTCACCGGTTATTGGACCGATATCGGATACATTCCCGGCGTCAGCGGAGACACCGATCCCGATTTTGTCAACCGCTTACCAAGCCCAGGTCTTGCCGTCGGCTGGGGATTCACCGCCCTATTGGGAGCAGGCCACTCGACCGAGGCCATGGTCGTGGTCACCAACGCCACCAGCTACGACAAATCGGGCTACGTGTCGTGGAACAAAGACCCCTATTCGGTTTCGATCGATCGACCCGGCGGATTTCTTGGCGGCTTCGATGGCCCCGTCGCGGTGCCGGAGCCCACGGCGGCTCTGCTCCTGAGCCTCGGGTTGTTGGGCATCGCGGCCTTTCGGAAGAGAGCCAGTTAGCCCGCGCGGGCGGTCCGGAGCGGACCGCTCTAATCCCCGCGGGCGGTAGCCTTGAGGGTGGCGGGAGCATCGACACGCTGCACGGATTTGCGGCGATGCGCGGTTTTGGGTTTCTCATGGCCGTCGAAGATCCGCGACATGGAGGTCTTGAGAGTCTCGAAGACTTCCAGGGGCGGGCGGGTCGCATCGATCGTCTGGAACCCGTAAGGAACCGCCAGGCTATCGAAGACGCGGATCAGGCGCGACTGGTACTTGACGAAGCTGTCGTACATGTTGCGGCCGAAGCCCGTATCGAGGCCGCTTTCCCAATAGTCGAAGGCGCCGCGGCCGACCACCACGCGCCTGACCAGATCCTGCACTTCGGCGCGCAGATAGAAAACGGCGTGCGGAACCAGCGCGAATCCGGCGGCCTTCTCGATCCAGGCGCGATTCTCGCCGCGCGCGATGGCGCGGGCCATGACCGAATAGATGTACCGGTCGGTGAGCACCACCACGCCGGCGCGCAGAGCGGGAATGATTTCATTCTCCAGACGGTCGGCGAAGTCGGTGAGGTAATACATGGTCATGGTGACCGGGCCGAGCGTGTGGCCTTGCTTGGCTACCTTGATTCCCTTGCCGGCCAAGGCGGAGCGCGCCATGCCGGTGTCGAGAACGGCGTGCCCGAGTTCTTCAAGCCACGGCTTCAAGCCGCGGATTTGAGTGCTGCGTCCGACGGCGTCCGGGCCTTCGATCACGATCAGCTTGCCCTGGAGTTCCGAGTAATCGACGCCGGGGAGCGCGGTGCGGTAGTAGGAGAGCGGCGGCCGGTCTTTATAATCAGGCATGGCAATCAGGCATGGTCATCAGGCATGGAATCACGCGTGCAATCGCGCGGCGTGGAGATCCACGCCGAGAACGCCGGGCGGGCGCGTCAGTCCGAACTCGCGCAGCACGATGCGGCGCATTTCTTTTTGCTGCGATTCGATGGACTTGGTAGCATCGATCACGTGGAAGCCCATCTCCTCAATCATGGATTCGTATTCGGTCAGGATGCGGCCCTGAAAAATCCGGAAACTCTCCTCGATGTTGCGGCTGAGACCCAGGTCCATGCCGGCTTCGTAGTATTTGAGCGCGTTGCGCCCGCCTAAAATGCGGCCGAGCGCGGTTTCAAGCGGCACCTTGAAATAAAAGGCCAGGTCCGGCTTGAGCGCGAAGCGATAGAGGTTGCGCACCCAGGCGCGGTCGACGCCGCGCACCACGTCGCGCGCGAAAGCGGTGTAGGCATAGCGGTCGGCGCAGACCACCGCGCCGGCCTTGAGCAGCGGAAGGATGTAACGCTCCATGCGGTCGGCGAAATCGGTGGCGTGGATGAGGCTGAAGGAGGTGGGCGTGAACATCTCCTTTTTCTTGCCGCGGCGGGTGGTCTCGCGCACCAGCGGAGACGAGTTCCATTCGCTGAAGGCGACGGCGTAGCCGCGCAGCCGCAACCACTGCGACAGCAGGGCGAGCTGGGTGGATTTACCCGATCCGTCGATGCCTTCCACTACAATTAATCGGCCGGGTCCGCGATTTGGCAGGAAGAAGGGCACGAAGGTTCCCTATTATAACGACAGGGCCTTTGTGTACGTGTTACAGACGCGTTACAGGCCCCCATAGATTCAGGATACTCCGGAAACATGTCCCGCTACGCAGCGATCGATATCGGCAGCAATTCCATCCGCATGCTGGCGGCGGAGGTGAACTCGCCGCACTCCACGCCGGGACAACCCATGCGGGTGCTGGCGGCGGACCGGCAAGTGGTGCGTCTGGGAAGAACGGTGTTCCGGGAAGGGAAGCTCGCGGCGTCGGAAGTCGAGCTGGCGTGCCAGGTGCTGGGGCGCATGGCCGAGCAGTACCGCAAGCTGGACCTGACGGGTGTGCGCGCGGTGGGGACGGCGGCCTTGCGGGACGCGTCGAATCGCGACGAGTTTCTGGCGCGGGCCGCGGCCATCCTCGAGCATCCGGTGGAAGTGATCTCGGGACTGGAAGAAGCGCGCTTGATTCATCTGGGGGTGCAAAGCGCGTGGCCCCATCCCAAGCAGCGGGTGCTGATGATGGACATCGGCGGCGGGAGCGCGGAGTTGATTCTGAGCGAAGGCGGGCGGCTGGTGGAAGCGTTCTCCAAACCGCTGGGGGCGCTGCGACTCACGGAATTCTTCTTAAAGAGCGATCCGCCCAACGCGCGCGAGCTGGCGCGGATGCAGAAATACATCCAGGAGAGAATCGCGGGTCCCGTGGTGCGGTTCGGGACGGCGCGGGTGGACCGGATGATCGCGACCTCGGCCACGGCGGCGGCGGCGGTGTGCGCGGTGAATCACGTGCGCCGTTCGCGGCGCGAGCGCGCGGACCGGTTGCAGGCCACCGCTCCGCAGTTGCGGCAGTTGCTCCGCGACGTGTCCTCGCGGGATTCCGGAGGGCGCGCCAAGATCACCGGGATCGGGCCCAAGCGCGCGGAGATCATCGTGGCGGGCGTGGCGGTGCTCAACGAGGTGGTGCAGGAGCTGCGGCTCAACCGGCTGTACTATTCGACGGCGGGTGTGCGCGAGGGGATCATCGCGGATCTGTCGCACCGCCAGGTAGGCATGGAGCAGGCTCGTCTGAACGCGGATGAGCGCAGGGCGGTGCGGGCCATGGGCCGCCGTTATGGAGTATCGGCGCCGCACGTGCGCAAGGTGGCGGAACTGGCGGGGATGCTGTTCCAATCGCTGCGGCCCTTGCACCGCCTGCCGCTGGCCAAAGGCCGGCTGCTCGAAGCCGCGGCGTATCTGTACAACATCGGTCACTTTGTCAACGAGTCGCGCCATCACCGGCATTCCATGTATTTGGTGGCGAACTCGGATCTGCCGGGGTTCGAGGACCGGGAGAGGATCGTGATCGCGAACCTGTGCCGGTATCACCGCAAGTCGCTGCCGCAGGTCTCGCATGAAACGTTTCAGGCGCTGGATCCGGAGGATCGCAACAGCGTGGTTCTTCTGACGCCGCTGCTGCGCCTGGCGGTGGCGCTCGATCAGAGCCAGGAGCAGCGCGTGGAGCGGGTGGAGACGGCGGTGCTCGAAAACGCCGTCGAGCTGCGGCTGTTTTCCGAGCGCGACGTCGATATCGAACAGTGGCAGGTGGAGCAGGTGGCGGGCGTTTTCCGCGAAGCCTACGGTGTTCCTTTGACGGTGCGGGTCAGGCGATGAGAAACCCGCCCTCTCTGAGAAAAATCGTCCAGTCGCAGACCGCCGGGCGGCTGAACCGGCTGGACGCCGTGTTGCGGCGCCAGGTGCTCAAACACGGCGCGCGCAAAGGCCAGGACGCCGAAGCCATCCACGACCTGCGAGTGTCGATCCGGCGCCTGACCCGGGCGCTGCGGGTGTTTGAGGCGTGGTTCGAGCCGGGCCAGGTCAAGAGAATCCGCGGGCGTTTGCGAAAGTTGATGGAACGATGCGCGGCCGTGCGGAATTGCGATATCGCGATCGAGGTGCTGCGGGCGGCTGGATGGCGGAAACCGGAGTTGTTCGCGGGCTTGGCGGAGGAACGCCGGAGCAGGCGCGAAGAACTCGCGCGCACGCTGCAAGGCTGGCGCCGGAGGGACCGGGTCCGCAAATGGCGCGGACGGCTGCGGGTGGCGCCGCCCGCTCGCGGCGCGGAATTCCGGGGTTCCGCGGAAGAGCATGCCCGGCGGCTGCTGCCGGCCATGATGGAGGATCTGTTTCGCGCGGGGCGGGAGGCCGCCCGGCCGGATTCCAGCCACCTGGAATTGCATGAGTTCCGGCTGAAGACCAAGCGAATGCGCTATACCCTGGACCTTTTCGCGCCGGTTTATGGAGCCAAGACGGAGAAGATCCTGGAGTCCCTAAAAGGCCTGCAAGCGAAGCTGGGCGCGATCAACGACTGTGCCACTACGCTCGAGATGATCCGCAGGGATCGCGCGGCAGCAGCGGCGGTGCGCCGGCTTGCCGGCGAACGGGAGGCGGAGTTTCGAAGCTACTGGAAGCGACACATGGGGTCGCCGCGGGAGAGAGCGCGATGGAAAGCCGTGCTGGGCGCGGCAGACGGGAATAAATGACATGGAAATCTATGTTTTGCGCCACGGGGAAGCAGAAGAACGGGAAACCGGGCGCGCGGATCGCGACCGCAAGCTCACTGCCAGGGGCAAGCAGGATCTGAAGGCAGTGCTGAAGCTCGCGCGGAAGGCGGAGGTCGCGCCCGATCTGATTCTTACCAGCCCGCTCCGGCGCGCTCAGGAGACTGCGGCCATCGCCGCGGAGGTGCTGGGCTGCAAGCGGGTCGTGGAAACGCGGAATCTGCTCCCGGGCGCGAGTCCGGAACTGGTATGGAAAGAGATCGGCAGCGGCCCCAAAGTGGAGCAGGTCCTGCTGGCGGGCCACCAGCCGCACCTGGGAAGCCTGATCGGGCTATTGCTGGAGGCTCCCGTGATGGTGGACCTGAAGAAGGGCTCCCTGGTGCGGATCGCGACGCACGCAAGGCTGGGGCCGCCTCGGGGAGTGCTGAAGTGGATGCTCACCACGAAGGTGGCCAAGGCCGATTGACGGCCGGTCCCGCTCTTTACGGATCGATAAAGAGGAAACCTGCGGCAGCCAGGCCCAAGCCGGCCAGCGCCACCCGAATCCAACGGGAGCAGGAATTCCGGTATTTGATCGTGATCAAGAGCGAGAGGTAGAAGCACGCCATCAGGACGAACGCCGCGGCTGCTGAACTGACCGTGCCCACTTTCCCCCCATTCCCTCCGTGCCGGAATGCGCGCCGCACTCCTAAGACGGCTCCAGTGTAGTCGGTGATCCACTCCAAGGCAAGCCCGCGAACCGATAGAAATTTCTTTGGCTAGATATAGAAAGTTTAATGTTGCCTTTGCGTGTAGGGTCGAATACGATTGATATTCTTTAATGCCATTACGTTCCGTGGCGAGGCCAGCCGTATGGTCTGCGTACTGCCAAGAATCGCTGAAGCGCTTTACACTCGGAAAACTTGATTACAGGAGAGCCATGACGAAGAAAAAGATCACTGCAGTTTCCAGGTGGGTATCCCTACCACTGCTGGGAATTATATTCAGCGGCATCTCATCGGCGCAGGCCACCGCGCCGGCGGGGCCGTCCAACGCCGACCTCAAGGTTATGGTGGATACGGTCTGGGTGCTCATGACCGCGTTCCTGGTCTTTTGGATGAATGCCGGCTTCGGCTGCGTGGAGTCGGGACTATGCCGCGCCAAAAACGCGACCAATATTCTGGGCAAGAATTTCGTCGTTTTCGCGTTCTCCACCATCGCCTATTGGGCGATAGGATTCGCCATTATGTTCGGCGACGGGAGCTCTTTCATGGGGCTCAGCGGATGGCTGGTGTCGGGCGCCGACAACAGTCCGGCCATGGCCGCGGCTTACCACGGTGTGTACGGTTCGTTGAACTGGACAGGCGTTCCGTTGCTGGCGAAGTTTTTCTTCCAGCTGGTTTTCGCGGGAACCGCCGCCACCATTGTTTCCGGATGCGTGGCCGAGAGAATTCACTATAAGTCGTTCATGATTTTCACGCTGGTCCTGGTGGGCCTGTCCTACCCGATCACCGGTCACTGGATCTGGGGCGGCGGATGGCTGGCGAGCCTGGGGATGCGCGATTTCGCGGGCTCGACGGTGGTGCACGCGGTCGGCGGCTGGGCCGGATTGGCGGGCATCCTGCTCTTGGGACCCCGCAATGGCAAGTACAAGAAGGACGGCAGTATGCAGCCGATTCCCGGGCACAGTATGGCACTGGTTTTCCTGGGTGGCTTGATCCTTTGGCTAGGCTGGTTCGGATTCAATCCGGGCAGCACGATGGCGGCGGATCCGCGGGCGATCGCGCACGTGGCGATGACCACCAACCTGGCCTGCGCGGCGGCGGTTCTGAGCTCTACGATCATGGCCTGGATCATGCTGGGCAAGCCCGACTTCACCATGACCATCAACGGCGCGTTGGCCGGCCTGGTGGCCATCACGGCGCCCTGCGCGTTCGTCACCGTGACCGGATCGGCGGTCATCGGCCTGATCGCCGGTATCATCGTGGTCCCCGCGGTCATATTCTTTGACAAGCGAAAAATCGACGATCCGGTGGGCGCCCTCTCGGTCCACCTGGTGAACGGCATCTGGGGCACGATTTCCGTCGGTCTGTTCGCCTTCTCCGAGGCGCCCGGCGGCGGCGCCAGCGGCCTGTTCTACGGCGGCGGATTCGCGTCGTTGCAGTCCCAGTTGATCGGGACGGCCGCGGTGGGAGCTTTCACGCTGACTCTGTCCCTGGTGGCCTGGTTCATCATCAAGGTGATCTTCGGCCTGCGCGTCGATCCGCAGGACGAAGCACGCGGCCTGGACATCTCCGAGATGGGGATGGAAGCGTACTCGGGCGATCCCATCGGGGAGTAGCCCGTATCGTTCATCGGGCAGAGGAGCAACCGCATGAAAAAAATCGAAGCCGTGATTCAGCCCCATAAACTGGAGGACGTGAAGAATGCCCTGGTGGCCGCCGGCGTCGACGGCATCACCATCTCCGAAGTCCGGGGGCACGGCCGCCAGAAGGGCCATACCGAGCACTACCGCGGCCAGGAGTACCAGGTGGACTTGCTGCCCAAGATGAAACTGGAGCTGGTGGTGCCCGGGGGCCGCGCGCTGGAAATCGTCAACGCGCTGTGCGCCGCGGCCCGGACCGGCAAGGTCGGCGACGGAAAGGTGTTCGTGTCCGATGTCACGGACGCGGTTCGTATCCGCAACGACGATCGCGGCGAAGCGGCGCTGTGAGGGCCGCTCTGAGCGGGGACGCCTAGATCTTTTCCTCGGCGGCGTGGTGCCGGACGTCGACGCCTTTGACCAGGAAGATGACGTCCTCGGCGATGTTGGTGGTGTGATCGGCGATGCGCTCCAGGTTGCGCGCCACAAACATCAGGTGGATCGCATTCGGAACGACGTGCGGGCTGGTCTGCATGATTTCCAGCAACTCGGCGTAGATCCTGTCACGCAGCGAGTCCACTTCGTCGTCGGCCGGCAGGACCTTGGCGGCGAGCGCGGCGTCACGCTTGACGAATGCGTCCAGGCTGCGGTGCAGCATGTCTTCGACTAAGGAAGCCATGCGCGGCGTGTCGATCAGGGGCTTGACCGGCGGGACCTTGGACAGAGAGATGGCTCGTTCGGCGATATTGACGGCCAGGTCGCCCATGCGTTCCAGGTCGGTGTTGATCTTGAGGGCGATGATCAGCAGGCGGAGATCGCTGGCCACGGGCTGGTTGAGCGCCAGCAGGCGCGTGACACGGGCGTCGAGGTCGAGCTCCATCCGATTGATGCGAACTTCGTCTTCCATGACCCGGCGGGCCATGCGCTCGTTGCGATCCACCAGCGCCTGGACGCTGCAATGGATGGACGATTCGACCAACGCCCCCATCTCCAGCAGGGCCTGGTTCAGTTCATCGAGCTCGACTGCAAAATGACGCAATGCCGGATACCCCTTTAGCCTAATGGTCCCGTATGTGCTGCGGCGTGAATCACCATCCCAATCCTACACTGGTCCTTCCAGGGGAACAAGCAAAAGTCCGCAGCGCGCCTCTTGGGGGGTAGCTTACACGCGCTCTTGGCGTGCTTCCGCGTGATGCCGGACGTCGACACCTTTCACCAGGAACAGCACGTCCTCGGCGATGTTGGTGGAGTGGTCCGCGATCCGCTCCAGACTCCGGGTAATCCCGATCAGATCGAGCGCCTGCGGGATGTTGCGCGGATCCTTCTCCATGAAGCTGACCAGTTCGTGGTAGGAAGCCGTACGGAGACTATCCACGGCGTCGTCGGAAGACAGGACGCTACGGGCCATGTCGGCGTCGTTCGCCACGAAGGCATCCAGGCTCTTGCGGACCATGGACTCCACCAGCGAAGACATGTGGCGGACGTCCACCATGGGTTGGATCACGGGCTCGGAAAGCAAGGAGACGGCCCTCTGCGCGATGCTCACGGAAAGATCGCCCATGCGCTCCAGATCGGTATTGATCTTGAGCGCGGCCACAATCAAGCGCAGGTCGGCCGCCACCGGCTGGAGCGTCGCGAGAAGATTGATGGCGAACTCGTCGATCTCCATCTCTAGCTGATTGATGCGGGCTTCGTTGCGGAAGACCTGCTCGGCCGCGCTCCGGTCCTTTTGGGCGACCGCGGCGACGCTCCTCTGAACGGACGCTTCGACGAGCGCGCTCATCTCCAGCAGTTTGCCTTTTAGCTGTTCCAACTCCCGTTCGAAGTGGCGCATAATTCCGGCTCCCGTTTACGCAGGCGGACCGCTCAACCGAAGCGGCCCGTGATGTAGTCTTCCGTTTCCTTCTTGGAGGGATTCTTGAAGATCACCGTGGTGTTGTCGAATTCGATCAGCTTCCCCATCAGGAAGAACCCGGTGTAATCGGCGACGCGTGCGGCCTGCTGCATATTGTGCGTGACGATCACGATGGTGCAGCTGTCCTTGAGCTGGAAGATCAGGTCCTCGATTTTCGCGGTCGCGATGGGGTCCAAAGAGGAGCACGGTTCATCCAGCAGCAGGACTTCCGGATTCACGGCCAGCGCGCGCGCGATGCACAGGCGCTGCTGCTGCCCGCCGGAGAGTCCGTAGGCCGAATCGTGCAACTTGTCCTTGACCTCGTCCCACAGGGCCGCGCGGCGCAGGCTTTGCTCCACGTGGTCTTTCATTCCGGACCGGCTGATGGAGCCGTTGACGCGCGGTCCGTAAGCGATGTTATCGAAGATGGACTTGGGAAACGGATTGGGCCTCTGGAACACCATGCCGACGCGCCGGCGCAGCGCGGACACTTCGAGTTTAAAGATGTCCTCGCCATCCAGCAGGATTTCGCCGTCCACGCGCGCGGTCCGGATGGTTTCGTACATCCGGTTCAGCGTTCTGAGGAACGTCGACTTACCGCACCCGGACGGCCCGATAAACGCCGTGACGCGCTTGTCGTAGACCTGCATGGAGATTCCATGCAGCGCTTGAAACGACCCGTAGTGGAAATTCAGGTTCGTCGTGCTGAGCTTGGACTGTTCGCCCACCGCCGGCTTCTTTTCCTCGGCCATCTGCATTGGGAAGGTCTGGCTTTTCATTGTCACATCGGAGATGGGTTTGGGGCTAGGAGCCGGCATGGGACTCATCTTGCTGGGTGGCCTCTCTTGGATAGAATCATTCGCGCGAAGACGTTGATCGTGAGTACCAGCATCAAAAGCACGAAGCCCGCGGACCAGGCCTGCTGCTTCCAATCCTTATAGGGCGAAATGGCATAAGTATAAATCATCACCGGCAGCGAGGAGGTGGGCTGTTCCCAGCCCGGACTCCAGTAGCGGTTGCCGAAGGCGGTGAAGATCAGCGGCGCGGTCTCTCCCGCCACGCGAGCCACATTCAACATAATGCCGGTAATGAGCCCGGCTTTCGCGGCCGGAATCACCACCGTGAAAATCGTCTTGGCCCGGGAGGCTCCCAGCGCCATGGCGCCCTCGCGCAGAGATACCGGCACGGCCCGCAAGAAATCTTCGGAACTGCGAATGGCGATGGGGATCATCATGACGCCCAGGGCCAGTCCGCCCGCCAGCGTCGAAAAATGCTTTTGGGGAAGCACGATCAGCGTGTAGGCGAAGATTCCGATCACGATGGAGGGCACTCCGTTGAGGAGGTCCGTGGTGTAGCGGACCACGAAGGAGAACGCCGACCCGCCGAATTCCGCGAGGTATACTCCGCCGAGAAAGCCAATCGGCACGCCGATGCCGGTGGCCAGCAGCAGCAATTTGGCGCTGCCCAGGATCGCGTTGGCCATGCCTCCGCCCGCTTCGCCGACCGGCGTGGGCAGCTTGGTAAAGAAATTCAGAGTCAGGCTCGTGCCGCCATGGACGAACAGATACCCGAGGATAAAGAGAAGGGTTCCGACAGATAGGAACGTACACACGCCCGTAAGACCGAGCATGATGGCGTTCACAGATTTCCGGCGCAAGCTCAACATCGGTTAGCTTGCCCCCTTCTTGGTCGTGCTGAGAACCAGCACGCGTGCCAGCCCGTTAATGACAATCGTCAACCCGAACAGCACCAGGCCGAGTTCAATCAGCGAACCCAGGTACAGATCGCCGGTAGCTTCAGCAAACTCGTTGGCGATGACAGCAGCAATCGAATAGCCCGGCGCAAATAGGGACGCATGAATCGCGGGGTCATTGCCGACCACCATGGTCACCGCCATGGTTTCGCCCAGGGAACGCGCCAGCGCCAGGAAAATCGAGCCCATAATGCCCTTGCGCGCAAAAGGGATCACGACATCCCAGGTGGTCTCCCATCTGGTAGCCCCCAGCGCCAGCGCGCCTTCGCGCTGCTCGGTGGGAACCGCAAGAATCACTTCGCGCGAAATCGAGATGATGAACGGGACGATCATGACCGACAGCACCACGCCGGCCGCCAGCATGCTGACGCCGTAGAACGGTCCGGAGAACAAGGGCGTCCACCCCAGGACCCCCCGGATCACCGGCTCCAAGGCGATCAGAGCCGGCACTAGGACAAAGATTCCGAGCAACCCGAAAATGACGCTGGGGACGGCGGCCAGCAATTCGATCAGGAAGGTGAGCCCGTTCGAAATCCTGGTGGGAGCGAGTTCAGCGAGAAAGATAGCCGCGCCCACGCCGAGAGGGATGCCCAGGAACAGGGCCAGCGCGGACGTCACCAGCGTACCGTAGATAAACGGCAGCGCCCCAAACTGCTCGGCAACAGGGTCCCAGGTCGAGGTGACCAGAAACGACCAGCCAAACTGGTGACGGGGCAGGGCAGAGTTTTTGTAAAGCTCGAATACCAGCAGCGCCGTGATCGCCAGAATCGTCAGCGCGCAGGTCAGCGTGATGACATACGCGATATCGTCACCGCTCCGCAAGCGCTGCAGGAAGGCCGACGCCCGCCCCGAAGGGCGGGCGTTCAGAGGAGCGATCGTGGAGGAAGCTGCCATTACTGTTGCGCTTTTAAACGGGCTACTGGATCTTGGCGATCGCTTTCATCTCCTTGGTCACGACCGCCTTCGGAAGGGGAGCATAGGCCAGAGCCGAGGTCATTTTCTGGCCGTCCGTCATCATCCACGAGAGAAATCCCGTGATGGCTTTCTTTTTGACAGGGTCGGCGATCTTGGCGGGAATCAGGAGCCAGGTAAAACTGGAGATGGGATAGGCTGTTTTGCCGGGCGCGTTGGTAATGGACACCCGGAAATCGTCCGGCATGGTGGCGGTCGCCGCAGCCGCGGTTACGCCGGCCAGTGTGGCCTGGATGAATACGCCCGCGGCGTTCTTGACCTTGCCATAGGTCATCTTGTTCTGGATGGCATAGATCAGTTCGACATACCCAATCGAGTTCGCCGTCTGCTGGACCGATCCGGAAACACCTTCATTCCCTTTGCCGCCCAGGCCAAGCGGCCACTTTACCGACGTGGCTTTGCCGACTTTCGTCTCCCACTCCTTGCTGACCTTGGAAAGATAGTCGGTCCAGATATAGGTGGTGCCGCTGCCATCGGAACGATGGACCACGACAATATTGTTGCCGGGAAGTTTGACGCCGGGGTTGGCTTTGGTCAGTTCCGGATCGTTCCACTTGGTGATCTTGCCCAGGTAGATATCCGCCAGCGCCTCGCCCGTGAAGTTGAGGGACCCGGTGACTCCAGGGATGTTGTAGGTGGGAACCACCGCGCCGAGAACGGTGGGGAAGTGCAGGATCGCCGTTCCCCGCTTGCCCTGGAAAGCTTTGATCTGCTCGTCGGTCATCGGCCCGTCGCTGGCGCCGAAGTCGACCGTACCCGCGGTCACCTGTGCGATGCCACCGCCGGATCCGATCGACGCATAGTTGATCTGTGCGTTGGTTTTTTTGTGGTATTCGTCGAACCACTTGGAGTACATCGGGTACGGGAAGGTCGCCCCGGCTGCATTGATCAGGACTTGCTGCGCGCACGCCACCCCCATCGTGAGAGCGGTTGCCAGCGCAGCGTTAACAAGAATTCTTCGAGTCATTTTTCCAGTCTCCTATCATCTCAATCTTGTGTTACAAACAGGTTACGGCCGATGAGGCGGGCTCCCCCGGGGGGCGTCCTTTTCCGCCTCACAATCATCTCAGCCTTGGGTTACAGGCGAATTACGGCCTGATTCACTTAGAACGAGAACTCCATGGCGCGCTTCTGGAGCAGCGCCCATTCCTGAAGCTTGCCTGGTCCGGAAATCAGGCTAGTAGTTGAACAACACATTGAAGGAGACCTGATTGGTATCCTGCGGAACAGCGTTGGCAATGCCGTTCGGGTATTGCGTAGCCAGGCTCGAGCTCAACCCGGAAAGTGCGGAAGCCGGGAAGGTGAACTGGCTGTGAGAATATACGATGTTCTTGCTATCCACAGCGAACTGCCAGTTCTTGCCGTAGTGGTAGCTAATGCCCCCGATCATGGTCCGGAAATCGATGGGGTTGTTGCTGACCTGCGTGTTGGGCTTGAAGCCATCGATCGTACCGAACAGATAGAAGGGTGACTTGCCAATCCTCGCATGACCAAAGAAGCTGTAGCCCGACTGCCTGGTATGAGTCCCGCTGAGAATCGCCGCCGTCAAGGAGTTAAACGCAGCGTACTGCGTTGTACCCAACCCAAAGAAGTCATTGGGTCCGCTTCCAGAGAAAAGGTTCCCCGCGGAAAACGCATTGCGGCCCCAATCCCATTCGCCGGCAATCCCGTAGTCGTTGGATTTGGACTGGTAGTGCGCCAGAAACGCGAGGCGTGTGATCGGCACGTTCGTGAGCTGGTCAATCGCGACGTCCTTGTAGCCGTAGTTCCCGAAAGCCGTCAGGCCCAGCCCCTGAAATTGTGACTCCGCGCCGAATGGGAAGACGGACACGCGAGCCATGACCTGCTTCCTCTCCCCAATTTCGTAGGCGTGGTAACTGGAGGCGTTGAAGACACCGATGTCGTAGTCGATGTATTGTTTGCCATTGAATTGAATCGGCCCGTGAAGCTTCACTCCGATGTAGGTAGAGCTGAGGCTCAACATGTTCCACTGAGTCAGATTGACAAACCGGTAGCCATAAAGGTTCTCTTCCCAATCGGTCAGGGGTTGTTGCGTCTGGCCGAAGGTCAGCTTATCCTTGCCGAAGGCTTTGCTCTTGGAGAAGAGCTTATTCAGGTCAAAGTAGGCGTACTTGAGGCGGAACGAGAGATTGCCGTTGATACTCGATCCGGCGCCGCTCGTAGCACCCAACTTCTGCGCACCAGCCGCGCCGACTTCCCGATAAACGTTCGGCGTGAAGCGGAGCGTAATGGCATCCGTCGGCGTGTAGAGGATGTTGATGTAGGTTCGGTTGACATTAAATTCGTTGTACCCGTTGTTGCCCGGTCCAGGGTAGATGTCCGTGTTGTCAAGAGTCTGAGGGCCAAAACCGGTCTGGGGAAAAGCCGAATAGAATCCGTAGAAGGTGGCGCCGATCTTCACTTTTCCCAAGGCGAGGTCGGACAGCCTTTTCTCCAAGTCTGCCACTTCGTCGGCGGTTGATGACGATGCCGGACGCGCCGCCTGGGGGACGGGAAGCGGGTCGGCTATCGCCGTCGCCACCGGCAGGGGCGGCAAAATCGGTACGGTAGATGCGACTTCTCCCGCGCCACGGGACGGAGCCGAGGCTGCCGAAGCATCCGGTTTGGCGGGCGCCGCCGGTGTGGAATCGGCCGGGGTGGAAATCTTATTGAGGATCTCGGACTGGGCGGCGAGCGACTTCATCAGTTGGTCAATCTGAGCCTGTTGCTCCGCGATTCTGGCCTTGAGTTGGACCAGGTCGGCATCGTTTGACGAAGTCGGCGTTGCCCCAACCGGCGGGGTCGCAGGGGACGCCTTGCCGGTAGTCGGGTCGTGGTCTGCCGCAGACGCGGCAGCACACAGGAAAACACCTGCAAATACAACATTCAAAATGGATTTCATTATTTTAGAAGGGCTCCTGCTGCTGGCATTGAAGTGACTGCAAGCCTAGCCTAGCGGGACCGTGTTAACAAAGGATGAATGGGCAGTAACGGTTTAGTAACAGATTGTGTGTTACAGTTCCGGGCGGGTCGGAATTATCTGAGTTATTACCTCGATTGGCCGAAGCTGAAGTAGGCCCGGGACACCCGGTGGTCGGGTTCGACGAACGCCACGGCCTCGAATCCGGGATGCTGCACGGATCCGAACCGTAAATCCAGCAGTTCCACCCGCAGCTCATCCTCCACCGGCAGCAGGGTCCAGAAGGGAAGCTGGTCGAAGTTCTCGAACACCTGGAACGTGCGCGTGGTGCGCGCCGCGTCGATGGCGGGCGAGGAGATGGCGGGAAAATCCGTATGGCCCGCGGCGGCGTCGAAATCCTGGGTCAGATCCACCGGCACTTCATAGACGAAGCCATCGCCCTGCACCACGCCGCGCCAGCGCAACAGGCTCTCGGGAAACACGCTGATGCGCTCGGCCGGCGCGCCCCGGTAATTGTGCGCGTCGATGAGCGAAATGGCGCGTTGGTGCTCCAACCACCGGCCCCCGTCGTAGCCCAGCACCGCCACCAGCGCGAACCAGGCCCATGCTCGCCTGGGTCCGGGCGATTTCTTCCCGGCGATTTCCGAGCTGACCAGCGCGACCAGCGCCGGAATGGCCAGGGCCGCCAGCAGCACTCCCAGAATCACCGGGTCGACCAGGTTGCTGATATCCAGGTGGTACCATTTCGCGTTGAAAGGCAGCATCAGCCGCACGCCGTAGACGTTGGTCCAATCGAGCAGGAGATGGCTGAACACGGCCAGCAGGCATCCCAGATAGGTGACCAGTGTCGCCATTGTCACCCGCGTACGGGCGAATAGTTTCACCAGCAGCAAGGGAACCAGCGCCACCAGCGGCGCGAAGGCCAGCGCGTGCGTGTAGCCGCGATGGATCTGAAGATACGCCAGGTTGTCGGTGAAAATGGAGTAGCCGTCGACATCGGGCGCATTGGCCGCGAGCATGATCGCCAGTGACGCCCCCTTCTCGCCGCGGGCATTGCTGGAATTAAAGCCGCCCGCGCGAGAAAGCATCAAGCCGACCAGCGTATGGGTGACGTTATCCATAATTTAATGGCGTTTCACGGGCAATAGAAGCTGGAGCGCGCCCGGAACGATCTCGATCGAGACCGGCTGGCGGCCCAGATATTCGCCGTCGATCTGTACCGGCGTCCCGGTCAGGATGTCCACGCGGTGTGCGCGCAGAACGTGGACGCCGCGCAGGCGCTGCACGCGTCGGGCGGCCACATTCAACATGTACCAAGCGTAGCGCAACGGGTTCGATCCCTCGAACAGGACCACCTCGAAATCATCGTCATGGAGCGAGGCGCCGCTGGCGATCTCCAGGTCGCCGCCGTAATTCCGGACGCGGCTGATGAGCGCGAAACCGCATCGGTGCACTTGTTGGTCCCCATTGGAAGTGACGCGCACCTCGAGCTGCTCCACGCGTTTGAAGAAGCGCGCGAATCCGGCGGTCCAGTAGGCCAGCTTTCCGGCGGCGTTCTTGAGGCCGGCGCTCACCTCGTAGACGATGTTCGCGTCCAGCCCCGCTCCCGCCATCAGCAGAAAGTAACGCGAGCCGAAGCTGCCGCTGATCCGGCCGAGAGCCACGGCGCGGGCCTCGAAGGCGGCGAGTTTGCGCGCGGCTCCTTCCGAGTGTGACCCTAAGCCGAGTTCCATCGCCAGGACGTTGGCCGTCCCGCCTGGCAAGACGCCTAACGGCACGTTCAATTGGACCAGCCCCTGGACGACTTCGTTCACCGTACCGTCGCCGCCCAGCACCAGCACCAGATCGGCGCCCTGGCTCACGGCTTCCCGCGCGAGCGACCCCGCTTGCCCCGGCGCGGAGGTAGGCAGCAGACGGGGATGCAGATCGACGCCGGCCAGCGCCGCAATGGTACGTTGGAGGGTACGTTCGGGATTGCGCCGCGAAACGCCAGCGGCGGGGTTGTAGATCAGGACCGGCTGGCGAAATGAAGCAATCCGATCATTATAAGTGATACGTCAGCAACGTGAGCAGTAAAATGGGGACAGCCAGCCAATTTCGGTTAACCGATACGGACCCGCGGAGTCTTATCCTTCGAAATTGGAGGCTGTCCCCATTTTGACCAGCGTCGCTCACAAGATAGAGGCTCTGCGCGAGAAGCTGCGCCACCACGAGCATCTGTATTACGTGCTGGACGCACCGGAGATCTCCGATGCCCAGTTCGACGCCATGATGCGCGAGCTGCAGGCGCTTGAAAAGACGCATCCGGAGTTCATCACCCCGGATTCTCCCACCCAGCGCGTGGGCGGAAAACCGCGCGAGGGATTCGTCAAAGTCCCGCATTCGAGTCCCATGCTCAGCCTGGACAATGCGGTGGGCGAGGACGAACTGCGGGCCTTCGACCAGCGCGTGCGTGGCCTTTTGAAAGCGGACGAAAAGTGCGCTTATGTGGCCGAATTAAAGATGGACGGCGTGTCGATGGCCGTGCATTACCGCGACGGCAAACTGGCGCAAGCGCTGACGCGCGGCGACGGCACGATTGGCGAGGACGTCACGGAAAACGCGCGCACCATCCGCAGTATTCCCCTGCAGTTGCACGGGTCCCACGCGAGCCGGGAAGCTCGCGGCGAAGTGGTGCTGAATAAGAAGGCGTTCGAGAAACTCAACGCGGAGCAAGAGGAGCAAGGCGCGCGCTTGTTCGCGAATCCCCGCAACGCGGCCGCCGGATCGCTGCGGGTGCTGGATCCCGCCATCACGGCGTCCCGGCAGCTGGAATACTTTACGTACTTCCTGTTCTCCGACGGCGCTCCCGTGCACAAGACGCAGTGGGAAGCGCTCGAGGCGCTCAAGAACCTGGGATTCAAGGTGAATCCCCGCAGCCAGCGCTTCGAGGATATCGACGCGCTGACGGCGTTCTGCAAGGAGTGGGAGGAGAAACGCGATTCGCTGCCGTTTGAAATCGACGGCGTGGTCGTCAAAGTGGACTCAGTCGAGCAGCAGAACCGCCTGGGCTGGACCGCGAAAGCTCCGCGCTGGGCCATCGCCTACAAGTTCCCCGCGCGGCAGGAAGAGACGCTGCTCGAAAGCATCGAGGTGAACGTCGGCCGTACCGGCGCCGTCACGCCCTGGGCCCGGCTGAAGCCGGTCAACATCGGCGGCGTGACCGTCTCGCGTGCGACGCTTCACAACGAAGATGAAATCGAACGGCTGGGCGTGCAGGGCGGCGACCGCGTTCTGGTGGAGCGCGCCGGCGACGTGATCCCCAAGGTCGTCCGTGTCGTCCGGCACGGCGAGCATCGCAAGCCGTTTCACATGCCCAAGCATTGCCCGGTCTGCGGCGGCGAGATCGTGCGCGCCGAAGGCGAGGCCATCAGCCGCTGCATCAATACGAATTGTCCGGCGCGGCTCAAAGAATCCGTGCTACACTTCGCGGCGCGCGGTGTTATGGATATCGACGGCATGGGCGAGGCGCTGGTGTCTCAACTGGTCGACAGCGGGCTGGTGAAGAACGTCGCCGATCTGTACCGCCTCAAGCTCGCAGATCTGGTCGAGCTGGAACGGATGGGCGAGAAGTCGGCCGAGAAACTCCTGGCGAATATCGAAGCCTCCCGCAAGCAGCCCCTGCCGAGGATCCTGAACGGGCTGGGCATCCCGTTCGTGGGCGAGCGCACGGCGCAATTCCTGGCGGACGCGTTCGGCGATCTGGATAAAATCGCCACGGCGGACGAGGAGGAATTGCAGCGCGCCGAGGAAGTCGGTCCCAAAGTCTCGCAGAGCATCCGGCGGTTCTTCCACGAGAAACGCAACCGGGATCTCATCGAGCGGCTGCGCGAGGAAGGGCTATCCTTCAAATACCAAGCCAAGCGTAAGATAGGAGGGCCGCTGGCCGGAATGACTTTCGTGCTCACCGGAACGCTTCCGAATCTGTCGCGCCCGGAGGCGGAGAATCTGATTGAAGGCGCCGGGGGCAAAGTATCCGGTTCGGTCAGTAAGAAGACCAGTTACGTGGTGGCGGGCGCCGATCCGGGATCGAAGCTCGACAAAGCCAACGCCCTGGGCGTGAAAGTGATCGACGAAGCGGCTCTGCGGGAGCTGGCGGAGCGGGCCGCATTAAAGGAGTAGATGAAGGAGTTTAGAAAGCTGCTGGTCTCCTGGGGGCCACTGGGCGTCTTCGTCCTGTCCTTCATCGAATCGATCGGCATTCCCAATCCGGGCGGCACGGACGCGCTCCTGTTGCTGGTGGCGATCGCGCGGCCGGAATCGGCCGCCCTGTGCGCGGTGCTCGCGACCGTAGGCTCGTTGCTCGGCGGCCTGGTGTTCTACGAGATCGTGCGGAAGGGAGGCGACAAATTCCTCTTGCGCTACACGCTCTCCGGGCGGGGACAGCGCTTCCGTGCCTGGGTGCAGCGCTACGGCATGGTGACCGTGTTCATCTCGGCGCTGTTGCCCATTCCGTTCCTGCCGTTGAAGGTTTTCTGCGCTTTCGCTTGCGCCATGGGAGTGAGCCGCACGCGTTTCCTGCTGGTGCTGGCCGCGGGCCGGATTCCGCGCTATGCCGGTCTGGCCTACCTGGGCGCGCAACTGGGAGAAAACACGAATGCCTGGATCCGGGGGCATTACTGGCACATGGGCGCTGTCGCCGTGGCGCTGTTCGGAGCGCTGTATGCGCTGCTCAGATGGACCGACCGGCCAGACACGACAGTGCCGAGACTACAATAGAGATGTAGGAACCCGGTGACCCCTCTCCTCGACAGCTTCGGACGCCTGCACGACAACCTGCGGATCAGTGTGACCGACCGCTGCAATATCCGCTGTTTCTACTGCATGCCCGAGGAAGGGGTTAAGTTCGAGCCCCGCGAGAACATCCTGACGTTCGAGGAAATCGAGCGTTTTGTTAAGATTGCCGTCACCCTGGGCATCCGCAAGCTGCGCGTCACCGGCGGCGAGCCGCTGGTCCGCAAAGGACTTCCCGAGCTGATCCGCAGGCTGGTGGCGATCCCCGGCATCCAGGACCTGGCCCTGACCACCAACGGGGTCCTGCTGGCCCAGCACGCCCAGGAGCTTTACGACGCCGGATTGCGCCGGATCAACGTGCACCTGGATACGCTCGACCGGGACCGATTCAAGCACATCACACGCCGGGACGACCTGGAAAAAGTCCTCGAGGGAATCGAGCTTTGCCGGAAGTTGGGCTACGGCCCCATCAAGATCAACGCCGTCGCGGTGAAGAACCTGGTGGAGCCCGATATCGTTTCTCTGGCGCGCTTCGGGCGCGAGCGCGATATCGAGATCCGCTACATCGAATTCATGCCGCTGGATGCGCAGGGACTGTGGGACCGCGACCGGGTCCTGACCATGGATACGATGATCGGCATGCTCCAGCGCGAGATCGGGCCGCTCGAAGAGATTCCGGACGCCGATCCGAGGGCTCCCGCGACCGAGTATCGCTTTCAGGACGGCGTCGGGCGCGTGGGATTCATCGCCTCGGTCAGCAAGCCGTTCTGCCTGAACTGCAATCGCGTGCGCCTGACCTCGGACGGCAAGCTGCGCTACTGCCTGTTCGCGATCGAGGAAACCGACGTGAAGGGGCTGCTGCGCTCTGGCGCCCCGGATGCGGAGATCGCCGCAGCCGTGCGGAGCTGCGTGGCCGACAAGTGGATCGGGCACGAGATCAACACGCAGAAGTTCGTGCCGCCGCCGCGCCCGATGTATTCGATCGGCGGGTAATCACCAAATTTACTAGTCCACGCCGTGGACGCGGAGCTTGGCGATCTCTTCGGCATTCAGATTACGCATCCCCGCGTCCTGCAGATGCTGGAGATAAGCTCCGTCCACGCCGTGGATCCGCAACTGCGCGAGTTCTTCCGGAGTGAAGTCGTATCCCAGGCGCCGGGCTTGCTGCACAAAGCGTGTATCGACGCCGTGAATCCGGAGCTGGTCGATCTCGTCTACGGGCAGGTTGTCGTAGCCCGCGTCCTTTAAGCCTTTCAAATACTCGGGTGTCACGCCGTGAATCCGCATCTGCGAAAGATCCGAGGCGTCGGGCTTCAGTCCGTAACTCATCAAGTCGCGCATATAAGCGGGAATCCACACCGTGAATCCGGAGTTGCGCGATGTCGCCGGAGCGGAGGTCGTAGCCCGCGGCTTTGAGCTCGCGCAGAAAGTTCGTGTCGACGCCGTGGATGCGGAGTTGAACGTAATCGTCGGCCGTGAAGCTCTGGTAACCGGCCTGGCGGGCTTCGCGCACATAGTCCAGGGTGACGCCATGAACTCGTAGCTGGATCAGGTCGTTGACTGACGCGCGCAGGCCGGCATCACGGATTTCGCGGGCGAAGTCGCGATTGATATCCATCATTAGCATGGAGAAGAGCTGATCGTCGTCGGGAGTGTCGTATCCCATTTGCTGGAGCGCCGAGGCGAATGCGCGGTCGGCCACGAAAGTATAGTTCCCCGATCCCGTGCCTACAAGAAAACGGCCTTCGCACAGCAATTTTCCGGCATCGGCGATGTATTCGAATTTGGCCGGGCCGGCGTGTGGCGAGCATGGATAGTGAGAGTCCGCGAAAGCGATCGAGCGGCACGTCGCGGGTGCTGCTCCGGTTGCCGAAGCCGTTGGACTGCCGGATGGTGAGGTGCACCGAGTTGACCGAAAGACTCGGCGTGATCCGCCACTGGGCATCCTGGTTGTCCGAGAATGCCAGGAGCGTTGCGGCGACCATGACGCCCGCGATCGCCAGCGCAACGGCAAAGTATTTGGAGTTCGCGCCCATTCAGATCACTCCGGTTAGATCACTCCGGCCTGCTTCAGCCGAATGATTTGCGGCAAAGTGAGGTTCGGGCTGAATTCCTTGGCCTGGCGCAGATCGTCGGGCCGCAAGCCGCTTTGAGCGGCTGCCAGGATGTCGGGGACCTTGATCTGCGGGAAGGCCTGCCGCAAAGCCTGGATCAGGTCGGGCCGCACGCCATTATCGGCCAGCGCGATCAAATCCTTGGTCGAAAGCGGCCCTTGACCGTTCTGGCTGAGGGCGCGCAGGAAATCGGAGGTCACTCCATGGTTGCGCAGCTCGATGATGTCGTCGACCGGGATTCCGCCGTATCCGGCGGCGACCAGGGCGGCGAGGAAAGAGCTCCTGGGGGCAGCAGCGCGGCTTTGCTCGTCTGCGCGCTGTCGCTTGAGTTGAGCCTGCATCGCCGACAGCTCCGCTTTCCGGGCTCGCAGTTGAGCCTCCGCCGCGCGGATTTCATCGGCAGGAAGTGCTTGTTCCCTTTGAGCTTGCAGTTGCGCCTGCGCTGCAAGCATCTTTGCCTTGCGCGCGTTCAATTCGGCCTCTGCTGCGCGAATCTGGTTGTCTGCGCCGTCTTGGAAATCCGCTAGCGGCTCGGGTGCTTGGGGTGGTTCGGGCGGCGCAGGGGCCGCCACCGTGGGCTGCGGAGGAGTTGGCGGCACGGGCGCGGGCAACGGAGCGGGCGCGGCTGGAGGCGGAGGCTGCGGAACGGCGGCGGGCTCCTGCGCCAAGGCTGGCTCTTGTGCAAAGGCCACCCAGTGCGGCGCCTGCGCGCTCGCCAAGACCAGTCCGAGAAGGATCGCCGCACCCAGCGCCACGCGCACGAGCGAGACGCGCGGAGCGAAATCGCGCCCCGCCCGCAGCAGCGCTTCGATCCTTTCGCCCAGATGCGAGGCGCGGCCGGCCATGCCGGTGGCCAACAGTTGCCGCCGCCGGACGGAACACAGCTCGAAGAGACGCGCCAGGCTGGCCGCGTAGGGGCGAGCTTCGCCGGTCATCGCGACCACCCAATCGTCGCAGGCGATCTCGCGCTCCTGCTCGATGTTCCTGATCAGCCAGAGGGCCACCGGATGAATCGGAAGCAGTGCGCCGATCAGGCGCGCGAACAAATTCGTCCAGTCGTCGTAGCGGGCGATGTGGGCCAGTTCGTGCAGAATCACGTGATCCAGCTCTTCGGCGGTGAACTCGTTCAACAGGGTTTCCGGAACGATCACGGCGGGGCGTCGAAAGCCAACCGCCATAGGGGAAGCGATTTCGCTTGAAACCAGCAGCCGCGCGGTGCGGTCGATCCCGCAGGCCAGCAGCCACTCATTGAAATTCGCAAGCTGCGCGGGCGAGACGGCGCGGCTCCTCTGTTTGATGCCGCGAAGGTAGCGGTAACTGCGGACGATCTGGGCCATCCGGAACAGCGACAGCGCCAACCAGATCGCGAAGATGGCGAAGAGCCCGGCTCCGGCCGTGATCTCGATCGGTCCAGAGACGTGAGATGGCGTCGCGGGAGCTTCGACTTGCGCGGAGGTCACGGGAACCGCGGTCTCGGGAATCGGCACAGCCTCGGATAGAGCGTCTGATGACGCGGCAGGTTGTGCCGTGGGTTGTGCAGTGGAGTGTGGCGCCATCGGCGGGGTTGCCAAGGGAAGCAGCACCACCGCCGCCAGCACCGCCCACCACACGGCACAGCGCGTCGCGGCATTGATCTTCACATGAATGCGCGGCAGGAATCGCAGGGCCGCCCAGGCGAAGAGCGCGATCGCGGCGCTTTGCCAGAGATTGTTCAGCAGGGCCGCAACAGCCGTGCCCAAGATGTTTGTCGCGCTCATTTGTGCCCTCTCTGCTCACTGATCGACTTCTTCTGTGATGCGTTTACGGATTCTGGATAGCTCCTGTTCACTCAAATCCTCGTCTTCCAGGAGATTGAGGACCAGTTCTTCGGGCGAGTTCCGGAAGAACCGGGTGAGCAGCCGGCGCACCGCATTGCGGCTGGCTTCCTTCTGGCCGACCACCGGATGGTACAGGAACGCCCGGCCCTCCTTGGATTTGGTATGCCGCACATAACCCTTGTCTTCGAGGATGCGCATGGTGGTGAGCACCGTGTTGTAGGCCAGGCCGAGGCTCTTGGGCAGAGCTTCGGCGACCTCCGCCACGGTCGCCGATCCCTTGCGCCAGATCACGTCCATGAGGCGGAGTTCGGCTTCGGTGAGATCCTGGGATTTCTTGCGAGCCAAGCGGCGCTCCCTTCAGAACTAAAGAATTAAGACTTCCACGGCCAGAATACTCCTGGACCGGAAGTTCTGTCAACTAGAAAATTAAGTGAAGACACCGCCGTTGTCGGGTTAGGAGATAGAGGGCTCCGAAACTGCCCTCTGTCAGACCTGCCACACCAAACGAGTTCGCTGAGTGGATCACGATTCTTGAAATTCTCAGCCATGCAATCGAGTGAAGTCCTAGACCCTTACTTGCGACCGCCTGTAATTGGGGCTGTAATGGTCAAGGTTACGATTTTGTGAAGACCGTTTATCTGGTGTCCTGCGTTTCGGCGAAAGCCAAAGATGTTCTCCCTGCAGAGCAACTGTATCAGTCTGACTGGTTCAAGAAAGCGCGACGCTACGTGTTACAGGTGATCCAGCCCGGAGATCGCTGGTTCATTCTTTCGGCACAACATCACATCGTCGAACCCGACCGGCGTCTCGCCCCATACGAGAGAACGCTGATCAAGATGAATCGAGGCGACCGGCGCTTGTGGGCCAATAAGGTCCTAGCCCAATTGGGCGTCGTTATGACCTTTGGAGATAAGGTAGTCATGCTGGCTGGTGAACGCTATCGCGAATTTTTGGAGCCGGTCTTGATCTCGCAAGGGTATGACGTGACTGTACCAATGCGAGGACTTGGCATAGGTAGACAAAAAGCATGGCTTCTCGCGGCGATTAATCGGAGGGGCGAAGCACTCTGAGTCGACTACACGATCTTCTTCGCTTCTATGAGATACTCTCTGCCGTCGAGACTAGATGCGGCGGAATGCGTGTCTTGCGTAATTGCAACGGTCGCATGAGCTGGCCCAGGCGAGGCGTCTACTTCTTCTTCGAACCGGGCGAACTGCGTGCAGAATCCGGAACCGGACTACGAGTGGTTCGCGTCGGGACGCATGCCGTTTCTCGCGGATCGAAATCTACACTGTGGGGGCGTCTGTCTCAGCATCGTGGCAAAGGTGACGGAGCAGGAGGTAATCATAGGGGGTCGGTCTTCCGCTTACTCCTGGGCGCGGCTCTGGCAGGCGAGATCCCCAACTTGCCGCAGCCACTTGGGGTGTCGGACAATCGGCGGCTAAAGCAATTCGGGACTCGGAGGCGAAGCTTGAAGCTCGTGTCTCTGAGTACATCGGCAAAATGCCATTCATTTGGCTCGAATGCGACGATGACCCTTCGCCGGACAGCCAGCGGATGCACATCGAGTGCAATTCCATCGCGCTGCTGAGTCTAGCTACGATGCCCACCCCACTCGATCCTCCCTCGCCGAATTGGCTCGGCACCCACTCGCCGAACGAGCACGTCCGACGCTCGGGTTTGTGGAACTCACGACACGTCCTTGAAAGTTACGACCCTAGCTTTCTGAATTCGCTGGATCGTCTCGTCGTGAGCCAGCACGCAGAGGCGGAATGAAAAACAGTGATTCTCGTCTCCGATCTTTCGCACCGATAACCGCTCGGGATCTTGAACGCCTGCTGGAACTCGCGCGCCGGGATCGGAATGAATTCTTCGCGGCACATCGAGATTGGGCCGAACTCTACGCCGATCGAGTACTGGGGACAGCTCTTTGCCAAGGTGCTGCTTTGCACTACCTCCGAGGGAATATCGGCATTAACGATTTCGACGTATACACGTTTTATGCTTCCCATCCAGATCGTCCGTGGTACGCCAAGCGAATTAAGTCCGTCGACTTCGGGGATCCAAAGTTTGGGCGATCCGAGGTTTCCCGCGCTGAGTGCATCGGAAGACGTGTTGACATAATGGCGCGCGGCTTAAATGTATCACCAGGAACCGACGTCGCTGCGGCACTCGTGGCCTATCTGGCCGCGCCCAAAACGAACACGGCACGTGAATTGGCACAAAAAGCGGTCGTGCTTGCTCGAACCGCGTCTGGGTGCGATTATCTGGCCACGACAAATCTGACGCGCAGGTCTGGCCAAAACGACTCCGCTTCTGAAAGAATAGTTTGCGTCACCCTTCCATGCGACTCTATTCTGGCACCACGAAAACGCTGATCGAAGACTCGACCTACAACCGTATTTCAACCAAACTTAAAGGTGCCTTCTTCGCGGAGTTCCGATACCCAAGGAGAATCGTTGGGCATACGAGGAAGGCGGATTGAACCAGATCGGCTGCATTTACACTGCCCAGGGATTTGAGTTCGACTACGTGGGTGTGATCGTTGGGCCAGATCTTGTTTATGTACCGCAGACGGCTGAATGGAAAGGTGACAGGACAAAGTCGTTTGATTCTGTTGTGAAGAGATCCGGCGAGAACTTCCATGCCATTGTCGGGATAGGAGATAGAGCGGTTCGAAACCGTACCCCCCGTGCCAAGGGGGGGATTGTGTTGCACTGATTGTTGTGTCGCAAACGCTGAATCCAAAACGCTCATGCTAAAGGTACTACACTGGAAAAAACACCGTGAACGGCAAACTCATTGGGGTCAGATTGATCTGGGCCTCGATTTCATGTGCCCATAGGAGGACGACGCGTGTTCTGGGCGCTTTTGTTGATCGCTGGCATCATAGCGCTTGTCAAAGTTCCATCCTTCAGGAAGACTATCTTCGTGATTGTCATACTTGTGCTAGCCGTTGTTGCATCCCTCGTATATGACAGGCTACAAACGGAAGCCTCGAAAACACGCGTCCGTGTCGATGAACTAGAATTTACAGACATGCGTCTAGGGCCTGAATCTTTCGGCTCAGCGTATAAGCTCGTCGGTCGCGTAAAGAACAACTCGCGATATACAGTCTTCGGCATACGGGCCACGTTTCACGTACTCGATTGCGATGAGAAGTCCAACTGCGAGGTGGTCGGCGAAGACGAGGAAGATATCGCTCCGTTGATTCCCCCTGGGCAAGTCCGTGATATCAACAACTCGATCTACTTCAAGAGCGGAACATATGTACGAGGACACTTCCAATGGAACTATACGATCAGCGAGATCCGAGCCCGGCCCTAGCAGGCGATCCCAACGGAGAAAACCGGCAAGCGGGAACTCAGTTCGCTATCCAGGCTTAAAGAAACAATACATCGAATTGCGGAGTAAGGGGCCAATCGGCGGTGACGGAATACTGAGGGGACAAAAGCTTCCTCTGCGGTTGTTGATTTGCACGCTTGCGACTCCGCTTGCCGTGCTCGCGGCCAGTAACCAGACTGGAAGCCAATACTCTCCGGGCTGCCGTTGGGAATAATCCCTGCGGTGATATGCAACTCACGCAAACGGAAGCCGATCGGGGGATGGTTGATGTTGTTCTATTGGCAACTCTATAGCGGGGTTCTTATATCCGCAGTGTTTTTTGCGATCAATATCCAGAGCTACGTTCCCGAGAACTTCGACAGCTCCAGCATATTCGCACTGTTTATAGCAAGCGCTGTGCCCGGCTTGTTGTTGCTTGTTCTGGAATGCGCCGTAGCCACACTCTTGCTCACAGCTCGCTAACTTCCTGGACATGTTGAAGCTTCTCAGATGGATTATGGGTGGCCGAGCTTTTGGCGAACGTTGTCGGGATGATGATCGATGCCGCGTATTTCCCCGATAACGTGGCATTAAATGTTCTGGCGATCATTTCGAATCTGATATGGCTGGCCTACATATTTCGGTCAACTCGCGTTCGCCATGTCTTCTATTTACACGACTGGGATGTTGCTGTTAACTCCATTCATCCGCTCAAAGTCCAAGATGGCTACTTATCGAGCGCCTCTTCGCTAGAGAGTAGAGGAGCATCTACAGTCTCCCACATAGCAAACTGTCGATTGGGGTCGAGAGCCTCAATCTGATTAGCAACCTCGATCTCCTGTTTTAACAATGCCATCCGCCGTAGTCCGGTTTCCATTGCGGCTATGCTCTTGGAGGTTCGTTCGTGCTGTGCAGGAAACTTGCCGTCGTAGACTTCGAGCTCAGCCTTCAGACGCCTGAAGGTGGAGTCAAGTAAATTAACGTCCAGCTCGATACTCTTGTACATCTGGACGTATGATGGAATCGTGGCCTCAACGACGCTGCGAGCCTTTGATATCCGGTCACCCACGGTCTTCATTTGCTCTAGATCGGCAGCAAGCTGTATTGCGTCGGTTCGGTTTTGACCAATTGCTGCGCCTACAATGGCGGCGGTCGTAAGGAAAAGGATAGTAATGATCGCGCTGTTCCGAAGTACCCGGCGGTGACGGCTCCTGAGTATGGTGTCCGTTTCCGGCTCAACCCCAACGACTCGACGCCATGCACCCCGTGCACTTCGAGCCAGCAGGACAGCGCCTACTGCTGCAATCACGGTTGAGATCGTCGTTTCCCAGCGGTTACGAACAAGCGCATCCGCAACATTGAAGATCACCACTGAAAAGAGGAGAGCGAAAACCGAGGAGTAGTGAAACGAAGGTCGCATAAGGAGCACCTACTTGCAACGGCGGCTGGACAGGGGTTGGTACTAATGTGGGGCTCTCGTCGCGAGTCTGGGGAGTCTCGATAGCAGCCTCAACTGAAGCCTCAGACGCCAATTTGGGCTGATCGGGGGGGCCCTGCCTTCACTCTGATCAACATTTGAAGGTAACGGATAACCGCAATGATTGCAGAAGTTGTGAGACGGCTCATATGTCTTTCCGCAGTTCACGCAGAACACCGGGTGTCTCCTTCGCTGGCAGCTCGTTCGGGTCTCGGTCCCAGAGCTGCGTGCTAGACGCCATGATACAAGGTAGCGCTATCGAATCACAGCGGTCACCGAAGAATGTCGCGCCTGAGCCAAGCGTAGGCCATGCAAGACGCCGCGCGGTGAGGCTAGATCAGGCTAAGTTTTTGAAGAACCATTGCGAGCATCTCCTGATTCCTCAGATGCGGTCTACTACGCCCCATCCGTGCGTCTATCAGCATCATGCGGGAAAAGCCCGTCTCTTTCACGAGGCGGGAGAGCGAAACCTTTCTTAGCGCAGGTCTGATCTTCGTTTCCCACTCATCCCGGCGCGAGTCCGGATATTCCGTATAGACGTTTGACGCCGAGTGGATCATGCCTGCGTCAACGTCTTCCAGGCTGTTCGATTCCTTCCCGATATACCGTACTCGTTCAATTCGAACGTGTCGGCGCTGCAACAGGCCGAACGTTTGCTTGCGGCATGCCTGGCCATCGGAATCGGCACACTTTGCTTCGGGATGATATTGATACTCGCTCAGAATTTCGCCGAAGGTTTTTACGCGTGCCGTCGATCGGTCGCCGTGCTGGCCGTCTGTGGTGATTCGATATGAATTGCCAGAGTATTGATCGACCCACTCCGTCTTGAGCCACTTTCTAGGATCAGAACTATATTGGCCGATCAGGTGATATTTTGCGGGATCAACGCCAATCGGGTGACCGAGTGGTCGTACATGACACGTCAGAATGAAATTAAACGGCTTGATTTGGTCCGGGTATAGTTTGCCATCGTTAAGGTGCACAAACGCTCGCATTATCGCTGGACTGCTGACAGTCACACGGCCTACCGCCGGTACGTGCTCGAACCCAAGCTTGCGAACCGATAGTCCTTCCGCCTGACGAACAATGTTGAGCCATGCTTGTCCGATCCAATCGCGGTCTTCTCCCTCAGGATCTGTCGGGTTTAAGAGATGCCCGAGGCCGTGCTTGGACCAGCGGTCCTGATTGTTATTCACACCTTTCCGCAGTAGCACCGGGGCTCCATCCTTACGCCTGACGAAAAGCGCGTACCGCTTAGCTGAGATTGCCAGGCAATAGAGCTGACGTTGCTTTCCTGTTTTCGGATCGAAGTTATCATCCTCGATCTTTAGAATCGACCCCGGTATCGCATGACGATCGTAGAGATTGAGCGATGAAAACCGATCAGAGATGCTTTTCACCTGCTTCCATGACAGCGCCCTCGTCATGTGCCGTTCATCATTAGCCTGATCAGGGCCTGCACACGAAACTGGCCCACCATTCTTGGTTGCAATGATCGCCATGGAGTCTGTGTCCTCCATGGCGTAGGTACCACCCAACTTGGCCACGCAATGTTCCAGGAGCGCAAGCATCAGGCGCGCGCCACCTGTGATCAGCGAAGCGAGGGGCGGGAAACAATATTCGCCAGCCTCGTCGGGGTGAGCAACCCGACACGTGAATGGTTCCGGATCAATCCCGTGGCATGTTACCGCGACTTTTTCGTCTGAGTCTTTGCGGTTCATTTCTGCATAGATACCGTAGCTCGCGGCGTTAGCGAGGACTTTGAGGGCCTTGTCTAGTCGCTCCCTGTCCGAATGGGGGAGATCAGCGCGGGAAGACAACCGTTTGCGCTCCTCGATCACGACCCTGAAAAAGTCTTGGTTTCCGGGATCTACGTCTACCACGCCGCGCAATTTCGTAGGCTCAAGTCCGGCGAGTTTGCCATGTGCCTCGATCCGGAAGGCATCAATAATCTTCGGCACGCGTCCAGTAAGAATCACCGAGGCGACGACATCGGGAAGCGAGAACCAAAGGGCCCCGCGTTCAGAATCGTCCGTCGGGGCGTAAAGGTGATTCACACCCACCTGCCAATCGTTGCTATCGACACTGTACTTGGCACGACACGGCAATACGTCGCCCTCGGGAACCAGCTTGACGAAGGCGGTTAGAAGCTTCCATGTCGCGGGCTTGAATAGGTCATCGGCAGTCGACCGGCTTAGAAATGTTTGGATTTCCGGTTGACAGTGCTCGACGACTTCAATTCTCTGAGCGATCACAAATTGCCACAGATCCATGAGGCTGTTGACGGTGGGATACATGGACAGGAAATCGGTGTACACCACTGGGACTGAGACTTTGCGGACATGCGCACTGGTGCGGCCTCCGAAAAACGCCGCCGCCGCGTATCCGAGATAGGCCATCGGAAAATCTGGTTGCCGTTTCAGAATCGGTTCAATGCCGAGCGCGCGTAGGTATGACTTGCCAATCGAAGCGGGTGAGTAGGCCTTTGTAACCTGGAGACTGATCGGATGTTTGTCGTATTCTTCGAGCAGCTTCATGGCTAGTTCCCCCGTGGCTCGAACGTCGCCGCGATTGTAGTCGATGTATTCTGCGGTTACGATGCCGTGATCTACCGTCTGGAGCTTGCCGTGCTCTACGTCAAACACTTCGCACGCTTTTGCCAGGGAGTATCCCCTGTCGGTCAAGGCGAATGCAAGCGTCGGGTATCCAAAAAGTGTCCTCGAAATTTGTAACCCACTTCCGGCTCTCCGTTCGGCGACCCATCCGGAATTAGGTCCGTGCTGTCGGGGTCCTTCCGCGCGGTGAATCCCTTGAGGGCTCGTTTGTTGTCAATGTGCTTTATGCAAATGCTTGGCCGATAGGCGTGCGCGCGTTCGTTTCCTGCGTCGTCCCTGTAGGTCCAGATCAGCAGTGAAAAGCCCCCGGCAAACCGGCCTCGCGCGGTTGTGAAGTCGCGCGCGATTCGCGCCAGGTCAAAGGGAAGATTGAAACCCACGAGTAGGCAGCGGCCCTTATAGGCCGCGCCATACAACATGTCGACGAATTCACGCCGGGTCAAGAGCGTTAACCGACGGCTGCCCTCCTCGACCGTATCCGCACGATGCTTTGCGGCGTACTGTTCGAGCACTTCACGATCCTTCGTGGGCAGATCGTCGGCATAGAACAAGTATTCCTCCAGGCACCGTCCGCGTTCGAGGAATCTAAAACTCCCAAATGTGAGGCGCTGGGTCGCGTCGGTGAGCGTCTCTGTATCAAAGACCAACATACAATCAGGACGATGCGGTGGCCTTTCACGTCGCGTTCGTTCTTCCCCGAGATTGGGCTTTGGATACACGCGGATGGCGACGCACAGGGGTTTAGGTTCAGGCTTAGACATGGGGCTTCCTCTCTCGTGAGAACGGCTCGATCGGAGTGTTAACCCACCATTGGGGTCCGAGATTCTCCGTGAAATAGTCGTGAGCCATCTCAAGCATGTGTGCAATCCAGAGAACAACGGTTTCGACCACGTAAGTGATGGTGTCGGCGGCACCTCGAATGCATGCGGCAGCCGCAAGGAAGGGACTGCCATCGGGATTCTCGCGAACCTCTTTTGGCCAGTCGTACTGTTTCGCACTAAGTGTGGCTCGGTGATCGTTCGCGGGTACCTCTACTGTTGCTGGATGATTGTTTCTACCCCCGACGTGATGGTCGTCATCGGGTGTTTGTCCATGCTGCTTTCGTTGACACTCTGCACAGATCACCGAGTCGCCATCCCTAATGAGCGCCAACGGACGGGTCTCGCCGCACGCGCACTTGCTGCCAATGCCGACGCGACGCGCGGCTACGGCCTGACGTTGACGCGCGCGCACAGCACTACTCTGGATTCGTTTCTTAGCCATTACGCACTCCTCGCATAGACTGACTCGAAGGAAAGAACCCCAGCGGAACCTTGGCGGTCGAGTTCGTCAAGATCTGTCAATAGGGGAATCTGTTGACCGTTGGCATTCGTGATCGATTTGCCAATGAATTTCCGAAGGCCCGAGGAATCGCCAGTTTCCAGATACTTCTGGACACCATCCCAATACTTGCCGAGCTGGCTCGCTTGACGTGAATCACTGACCGAGATCTCACTCAGCCCACTGGACGTGGGGATGAGAAGAAGACGCGAGATCCGGTCATCGGGCCTTCGATACCCACCGCCCGTTCGGCAGTTTGCGCACGGCAGAACGTCCGTAACGGATCACCGTGCGTGGATCAACGGAAAGCTGTCGAGCGGCTTTCTGGAGGGAAATTCCATCCGCTCTCATTTTTGAGATCACGCGCGCAATTGTATTCGAGCGGTCTTGCGCTTTGGCCGTCCGCGCCAGGGCCTTTTTTGCATTTTGCCGAGCTTTAGATTTCTGAGTCCCCGTTGGTCTGGACCGTAGCTTTTTGCCGAATTGTTTTTTGTGTGCCACATTTGCCTCTCGATAGGGAGTCTAGACCACAAAAGCGGAGGCGTGAACTACAAGATGCTTATTTTCATGTATTTACGTGGATCGTTCATTGAATTATTAAGTGGCAGTAACTATTATTTAGGTGCCTATTACACGTCTGTTAATATCCAGTAGTGTATAATAAGATGGCGGAAAAAACTTTCCCATGGGCCGGAAAAAAAACCGCGAAAAGACCCGTCCTGGCCGACGGCTAGGGATTCAGCAGGCAGAACTTCAGAATGCTCGCGGTGTCCTCCTGGGGTTGTTAGAAAATACCTGGGGGCACGTGGGCTGGAACCTGATGAACCTCAGGAGCGCAAATGATGTGCATAACTGTTTTCGAATCTGGAAGACAGCTTCCGATCCCTATCGTGTACAAGTCCTGTTGCATCCAGTCACCGCCGTATTCGTCGGGACGCCAGATCCACGGAATCTGCGAAAAATGCGCAAGCGATTGGAGGAGTTAGCTGATTCCATTCGAGAAACGAGCGACCGTCAACACCTTCTGCGTGAGGATCTGGGCATAATTAACCGCGCCCTCGCGAATGCAACAGAAGATCAGCGTGTGGCAATCGCCGAGGAGAGATCTCGGCAGGCGCAGGCGCTGGCGGACTCGGATCGTGCTGCCGAGGTGTTAAATCGCCAATGGCGGGAGCTTAGAGCGGCGCTGCTACACGACGAAGCCGTTTTTGCTCATGCCGAGATAGTTCATTTCTGCACCAGTCATCGTTACAGGCTTACTCCTTTGAGGGTAGCAAATGCCTTAGCCGGGCTTCCTGACATCGGCTGTAGGCAATCCGCCAAGAGACTGTTGGAAGGGAAGCATAAAGAGTTTCGGGCCAGCTTGTACGAAGTCTTTCGGATCATTCGCGGGATCGTTCGTTCCTGTCCGGTGAAGGGTGACTTGCCGGAGCGGGTCAAGCAGTGGCTGCTCGGCAAACGTGGATCTCAATCGCACGCATCCTTGGAACTTCGAGAAAAATGGTATTACCTAAGTCGCGCCATCGATAAGGCTCTGAAGGCGAACCATCCGCCGCCTGCCCTACCGTTTATGATCGTCGCCGAATACTCCCGACGAAGAACATCCCCCACGTCTGTAGATTTAGTCTTAGAGCGGCGAGAGCGCTTGGTTGTTTGATATCCTAGATGTAGGATTCTAAAGCATTTGCGGGCTCGCCGCCTGTTAGTAGCAGACGACAAGCCCTGACCACCACAGGAGGGATTAGCTCCCATGGCAGCTACGAAAACCGTAGCGCAGCGGCGACGCCTGCGCAAATCCAGCGTCCGGCGAAGCTGGCGTCAAATCCGCACGCTTCCATAACTCCAAGCCACGGCGTCATTACACTCTTTGGCTACGGCATCCCGGCCCGCGTGGATAGGGGTCACCTGATTCTGGAGGATGGAATCGGTTCGGATCGTCGCTATGCGCGACTTCCCCGCGTCGATCACGGCCTTCGGAGATTAGTTGTAATCGGCGCTGACGGAATGGTATCTCTCGCCGCCCTCCGCTGGTTGTCCGACCAGCGCGCAGCGTTCATCATGCTCGATCGAGACGGCTCTGTTCTCGCCAGTACCGGACCGGTTCCTCCCAACGACGCGCGCCTTCGTCGCGCCCAAGCTCGTGCGGATCAGTCTGGAGCTGCTATGCGAATTGTCCGGGAGCTGATAACGTCAGAAGCTGCCGGTCAAGAGCGGGTGGCGAGGGACAAGCTCAGCAACGGCGCGGTCGGCGATACGATCGCGGCTATGCGCGTCGCCGTCACATCCGCCGAGACAATTCAAGCTGCTCGCGTGATGGAAGCTCAGGCTGGCCTTGCCTATTGGTCCGCATGGCGCGGCCTTCCGATCAATTTCCCTAAGAGCGACCTTCTGAGAGTTCCCGATCACTGGCGTGTGTTCGCGACCCCGCCATTCGCCGCTAACGAATTCGCCTCGCCTAGCCGCTAATCCCGTAAATTCTATGCTGAACTTCTTATATAGCTTGCTCGAAGCAGAATCACGGCTAGCCGCAGCCGCCCTTGGGCTCGATCCGGGTTTGGGTTTTCTTCACGCTGATACCAGGGCTCGCGACAGCTTGGCTTGTGATCTCATGGAACCTGTTAGGCCGCAGGTTGATGCTCTTGTCCTGGATTGGATCGAGCGCTCACCGCTCAGACGGGAGTGGTTCTTCGAACAGCGAAGTGGGAACTGCCGTCTAATGGCACCGTTTGCATGTCAGCTGGCCGAAACCATCCCAACGTGGCGTCGGGCCGTCGCGCCATACGCCGAGCGGATCATGCACACGCTCTGGCTGACAACATCTAGGTCAGCTCGCGAACCCGCTCCCCGCCACTCATCTGACTCAAAGTCGTAGGCGGGAAGTGAAAGGTGCTCCGTGATGCTCTCACCCGCCGAACGCACACCTAAGCCGCAAAAGGTCTGTACGCTTTGCGGGGCATCCATTTCACCTGGAAACAAGTATTGTGTTCATTGCGCCGTCACTTTCGTTAAAGACAAAATGGCTCGGACGGCGAAAACGGGGCGGCTAGCTGCACTGACTCCCGAGGCGCAGGCGAAGCGTTCAGAGACGCAACGGCGACACGCCGGGGCCATACTCAGTTGGAAAGCGTCGGACCAACCCGCTTGGCTTAACCATGACACCTACGTGACAAGAATTCAGCCTCTTCTTGCTCGGGTCACGAGACCGGCCATAGTCGCGGCGCTCGGGGTGTCAGTACCTTATGCGGCCAAAATCCGCGCGGGTGATCGGCTCCCACATCCACGGCATTGGCAGAGTTTGGCGCAACTGGTTGGCATTTCGCGGCCTGAGTAAACGTTGAGATCACTCTGGGCCTATAAAAGCAGGCAAGTGCGGGAACCTTAGCGAAAGCTAACCGTTGCAATGTTGGCTGTCTTGCCGTCGAACGTGACGACGATATCAACCGCTCCGCGCCCGGCGAGTGAATGCGGCAGCGGCCCAATGTTCACCACATCCTCGCCCTGGTAAACACCCACAGCCGGCGAAACCGACACGGGGACCGTCGACGCCACCCACGGTGGCCGTCGCTGCGTCGCACCACGGAATCCAGTGCCATAGAGCGACAGAAACACCTGATCCCGTTTCGCGCCGAGATCCACGGGGACTGGGATGCGGCTCCCCACGGGTTTCGTCGGGTCGAACAGGTAGTCTTGACTCTGCGTTCCGTCAGCAGTCGGCGCAAATCCAAAAACCCGCCGGGACCCCCTGACCCGTAGCATTTGCGGTGAACAGGCCGGGCGAAACACGATCAACGGTGAACGTGCCGGTAATGGTGCTCCCAGTCGAAGTGGTCAGTTTCGCGGTGCAAGACCGAGCGCCATCCCCGCTGGAATCAGATAGCTCATCGCGTTCGTCGTGACGTAGTAAAGCGGCGCTAAGCGCTTCTGACCTTGACTATCCGTTATCTCCAGGCTTGCGCCACCGAGCGTAGGCGGCCAAGGGTTCCCGGTGTCACCACCAGGGCGGAAGCGATTCCCGGAGCTTCGCTGAACGCGATCACATCAGGTGCCAGAGACCCAACCCCGAAGCTCGCCGAGTTCTTGGTTGTAAGTTGGGCTGCTGCCCCAGCTTACAGTGAGCGTCACAGAGACGGTTTGCGGACTGTTCGTCGCGCAACGGCAGCGATGGTGATGGTGCCTTGATAGGTGCCAGGATTCAACCCTGTCGGATTGATCGAGACTGTAAGCGGCGGCGATCCAAGCACCATCCACGGTGCGCTCGGTGTTGCCGTCCAGGTGAGGGTTCCTCCCACCGTTGTTGCTTATCGCGATGGTCTGCGGTGGCGGTGATGCACCTCCCACGGTGTAGGCGAATTGGAGTTGTGAAGGTGAGAACGAAATGATGGGCGCGGGCGCAGACATGAAGGTGATGTAGTCCGACCCTGCGGCAGTGAGCTACGGATAGTCCGAGAACACCAGGGTTAAACGAAGGCATAACCGCCGTAATCGCCTGATCGCTCCACGAAGAAACCTTCAATGGGAGGTTCGGGTATATCGATACTTGGCAAGCCGAACATTGCTGTTGGCCGAAACCAACCCCGTTGATCGTTATCGTTGCCCCTGACTGGACGATCGATGCCGCTGCAGCCGTGAGCAGTGGACCCACGGACAAAATCTGCGGCGAGAACTTGCAGCGTAACGCATAATAGTGGCCCAACGGCTTCGTGAATGGGCCACAAGTGAAAGTGCCGCCGTTTTCGAGGAAGGTATCCGTTCCGCGTGTGAACTCGCCATAGAATACAGTCCCGGTCGCTCCCCCATTGTTGAGGGTCGCCGTCCCAAAGGTAACTTTGCTCAAATTGATCTTTTGGCCGGTCGCAGTCTGGCTTGTGAAGTAGATTCCGCCATATTGCGCTAACCACTGGTCCTGGCTTGGCGAGTGACCAATCGACATCCAGTCAGACGTATCTGCTAGAAACGAACGCACAATCCGCGCCGTTAAATGGGTAGCGCTATCGACATCTGCGATTCCTTGATAGCCAAAACAATTCATCCCAACGGTGCCGAACAAGGTTGAAAGCCCTGGCGTGACATGACAATACGGCACAATCCGCGTTCGTTGATCAGGTCTTGCAAAACTCAGGGACGCGCTCGTCAACGAGACGACGCCGTCGTCGAGGTTTGTCGGCTGGTAAAGCCACCTGCGTTCCCAATTACTGCTAACGCATCGACGCCGCGAAGATCATCCTGGCGCTGATTCCATGTAGCGAGGCTCCATAGGAACATGCTACCGGGGACCATCTCGGGTGTCTGTATGCCCGTGCGGGTCGCTTGGAATGAACCAAAATTAGGCGTTGCAATAAGGACCAACTTGCGAACAGACAGATTCTGGGGTGGCACAAACGTGCCACCCTGTGCAGTCCGGCGAGGTAAGCCCGCGCGATAAGCCCACCCATGCTGTGAGCGACGAGATCAACCTGAGCGACTGGCGTTCCATAGAATATCTAAGCGTTGCAATATAAAAGTTCAACTGAGCAGCCAATTGTTCGATCGTAATGTCGCCGTACGCACAGTTGTTAAAGAACGCGACAGGAACTTGATCCGCTTGCAGGAGAGACGCCAATTGGCCGAACGTCCCTCGGAAGCAGTCACCGTACTATCGAGATTGGTGCACACCAACTGGAATCATTGAGCAGGACAACCGGGCTCCTGCCGATGGGGGACTTCAGAACCGTGACCGCGCTTACCGTCAATTGCACGGTTTCTGTTAGCGACTGTCCGTTCTGGCCGCGTCCTGAGACCTCGATCTGATATTCTCCGGCGGGCGTCGCCGGGGGAACGGTCAAGTGCAGCCCCGCACCTGACTCTGTCTTTGATTTGCCCGGATTGGGTAGCTCAATGGCGGTGAGCTGTTCTCCGAGGTAATCGAAGCCAGCCCGGTGTCCACCGCCGAGAATCGTAAAACCGTGATTCACCGGCCACGGTGCGGACCCGACCAAGGGGAACTCGCCGGAGCTGTGGGATGGTCGCAGTGCCGGAGTCTGCCCGGCCAAAAATTCCTGCGAGGGACAGAGCCACACTTACAACGGCGAAGCGAATGTGAAAATGCTTCACGGGTCTTCCTGATGGGTCCTTCCCCGCGATCGGGCCGAGGGGACAGCCATATATCGGCTGTCCACAACAAAGCTGTAGACCTTGCGTCCGTCTGTTTTCAGACTGTTAGTGGTGCCCACCGTCCAGGTAATACTCGGAAGCAGAATTCGTGAGTTGCGGCTGAGGAAGGGTTTTTCGCAGGAATCTTTTGCCGATCATTGCGGGTTGCATCGAACCTATATGGGCGGAATCGAGCGAGGCGAACGTAATCTGACCATACAAACGGTTCTGACCGTGGCTAAGGGATTGGGGATAACCATGTCCGAGCTTGTCTCTGGCATCGAGAAACAGGCTGAAAGCCCGAAGCAATCACCAAGACCGAAAGCTGGGCGGTGAGGAGCAAAGTGATTGTCCGCCCGACAAGCGCGGACTTCGCCTCGATGACATCCGTCCTAAATTTGCCGATGGATCGCAAGGAGCGATTAGCAAGGTCCTGAAGGCAAAGACCGTAGAGTGTTCGGCTGACCGGGGACGCGCGTCACATTCCATGCCTCGCGCGTTGGCTTCGATGCTGCGGTCACTGCGCCAACGCTTGACGGATTGCCTCAATCACTGGTTTCATTGGCTGAAGGTCAACGAGATCCTCCAACGTTATACCTGTTCTGTTGCTTGGAACCCCGTGTGCGAAATCAAAACTACGACGGTCCTTGAGCACGATCTGGAACAGGTTCTTCGTGGAGGGGCTTACGCTGGAGACCTGAGTAATCGGAATCTCGAAGCTGTCTTTTCCTGTCCCTCCGGTCTGTTGATATTTGAGGGTCTCTTGCGAGACTGTTAATGTGCCCCAGCAGCGGCCGAAGCCGTGACGATCAACGACCGGGAAACTCACTGGATAGCCTTGCGGGGCTGTCGTCGTGTTAGCGCCCGCCGCGCCCGGAGCCGGAGCCGACGTGTTCGGGTTCGATGCACGCGGAGTTGCGGGTATAGCGCTCGGTACAGAGTCGTAGGCTACATCACCTTCACGGACTCGACTCGCATCGTATACAAGGCCCTCGAAGGTATCAAATTCGACAATGGCTTCTTTTAAGCGACGGCGATCAATGAGAGGCGCTTCATTCGGAGGATAGGCATTCTTCAGTTAGTTAAACAACTGTGAGATCGAGTTCCCTGCCGTTGGATAAGTCGGTAGCTCGCTGTTTGCGCGTCTCAATAACCTCGGTTGCCTAGGCTCTGCTTGTTCTGGTACAAAGGGTCGATTTTTCGCACTGTCAAAACCGGAGTATTGCTGGTGCCAAATGCCAGAAGTCCTGCGTAGGGATCGTCCTGAGGCTTCGCAATTTCCGCGATCTGGTTATCGTAATACTCCTTGGTCAGCCTGTCCCACAAAACCTTTGGGTTCCTGACCTGAATATCAGAGACTTGCTCGTGGACTCTATAAAGAGTGTCGAGGGCCTGCCGGTAATCGTTCTTCTTAAGAGCCTCCACAAGTTTCATAACGGATTGCTGCGGCGCGACCTAACCGGCTATTCCCTCGCCCCCAAAGACTGAGGTAGTTCCGAGCAGCGCTAGAAATGCGACATGTGTCTTCATCTTGCCGACCAGCCTCCTTGCAAAACAGGTCATTTCAAAAAACACTTCCCGCCGCTAATAAGGACGGTTCAAGAACGAACGCTGAAATACGGTTTAACCTCTAGTAACACTATGGACAATCAAAGTCAAAGGCCCCAGTGGAAGCTGTCACGGCCACGTGAGAATATCCTATTTGTGCCGCCCTATGGCAAAAGAGGGGGGCAGTTTCGGAAGTGCTATGCGCAAGTCCGCCACGCTCGCTAGACCGTAACAAAAACGGTCGTTCGGCAACAACCCGCCAAGGGGGTACGGTTTCGGAGCCCGCTGTCTCCTATCCCGACAACGGCGGCATGGGTTAGGAGATGAGGGCTCCGGAACTTGCCTCCCTTCGCGCCGTCGATCGGGCATGCAAGCCTGCGTCGGATGGAGTTGCCGGCAGACCAAAAACGTCACCTCTTTTTGCGTGCCGTGAAAGGATCAGGATCGTGCTTATCCAGTTCGCGGGCGCCCGGTGGGGGATCGAACGTGAAGCGATCCTGGGGAAAGGGCTGGTTAAACTTCATCGCCCGATAGTCGATCTCCGAGGAATC
>CAVXFR010000013.1:0-99447 GCA_963761045.1 Terriglobia bacterium
ACTTTAATCGCGGCTATACCAGCACCGCTCCCGTCCGCGACGTATCGTAACCCGCCAGCACTTCCAGCCTCCGTCGCAGCGTGGCCTGCTGCAGTACGTCGAGGAACGCCTGCGCGGCCGGCAGCTCCATGGTCTGCTTGCGCATCACCAGGTCATATCGCTCGAATCGCAGCGGGATGAAATCGAGCCCGAAGGTCCGCGCGGCCGAGCGTGTCGCCAGGCAGCAATCCGCTTCCTCCGACGCCACTGCGTAGGCCGCCGCCAGATGCCCGTAGGAGATCCGGTGATATCCCTCGACCTGCCGCGTGCGCATTCCAGCCACTCCCAGCATTTCGTCCAGCAGCCCGCGGCTTCCCGATCCCGGCTCGCGATTCGCGAAGCGCACGTTCTTCTTCGCCAGGTGCTCGATTTTCCGGATCCCTTTGGGGTTCCCCGTGGCCACCACCAGGCCCTCCTCCCATTGCGCGAACGTCACCACCCGGAAATCCTCGCCCGGAAATTCGCGTTTCAGGAACGGCAGATTGAACTCGCCCGTTTCCGGATCCTCCAGGTGCGACCCGGCGATGTGCACCTTGCCTTCCTTCAGCCACGTCAGCGCCAGTTTGCTGGATGCCGCCGCTGCGACGATCTCGACGCCGGCCGTCCGCTCCACCATGCGCGCCAGCAGATTCGTCGCCGGATCGCATCCCGCCAGCACCAGCCGCTTCTGGAAGCCTTCTTCCTGGTCGAAGACCTTCAGGTTCGCGCGCCCGCCGTAGTTCACGCGGCCGATCACACCGTCGGCTTCCGGAAGATAGTACGGGATCGCGCTCGCCGGTACGCTCACCCAGCGCGATCCGATCTTCGAAATGCGCACCGGCTGGCCCTTGACCGGCTCCGCCGAGCTGAGCAATTCGCTCGGCAGAAGCCCGGAGCCCAAGTCCTCCTGCGTTGAGAACAATTCTTCCACCGTGGTCTTCAGCTCGCGTGCGAGCTTCAGCGCGACCTCGGTATTGGGAATGTACGTCCCGGCTTCGATCGCGTAGATCGTCTGGCGGCTCACGTTTACGCTGCGCGCGAGTTCGGTTGCGCCCACGCGCATGCTCTTGCGAATCTCCGCCAGCCGGTTCTTCAGGCGCGTCTTCACAGTCACGATTCTCTCCTAGAAATGCACCTTTGCGACGAACTCGAAGTCGCGCGGATTCCCCGCGCTGGTAATCGAACCGAACGCCGCGCTGCCGTAGCTTCCGTTCGGATCCTTCAGCGGAGGCGTGTTCGACACATTGAACGCCTCCGCACGCGTTTCGAGGTTCACCCGCTCGGTGATCCGAAATGTCTTCCCGATCATCACGTCCGCATTCTCGAGCCCCGGCCCGCGAACCGGATTGCGTGGGCTGTTCCCAATCGCAAATTGCGGCGCGGGCGTGAACGTCGCGGTGTTGAAGTATTCGGCCACGCTGCGGCCGGCAAACCCGTTGGGGTCGCCGGCTCGATTGGGCCGTTGAACCGCATAGCCCAGGCTCGAGTTGTTGTTGGTGGCCTGGGCCACCGCGACGGCGTCGCCCGACTGGACGCGAACCAATCCCGCCAACTGCCAGCCGGAAATCTTCCACACACGGGGAATGTCGTAGACCCAACCCAGCGCGAAAACCCGGGGAATATCGCCGCTCGAAACATCCTTTTCCAGATGCCGGTTGTTGGCGTCCGCCGCTCCGGTCGTGCCCAGTACGGGGCCGGTGAAGATGGTCTGCGAAAACACGCTGGAGGCGTCGTCGATGAGCTTGGAGAACGTGTACGACGCGTTGACCGTCAGACCGCGTGACAACCATCTTTCGAGCTTGAGGGCCGCCGCGTTGTAAGTCGACTGCCCCACGTTGTCGCGGAACAGAGCCACGTTGGTGAAGCGCGGATACGGCCGCAGCAGCAACTGCCGGGCGATGGTCGCGCCTCCCAGGGACGACGAGGCCGGGATCTGCCCGTAGTACGGATTGGAAACTTTCGTCAGAAGGGCCGAACCCATCGCCAGATATTGCGACGGAAGCTGGTTGATGTTGGGATCCGGTATGCCCAGCCGCGTATTCTTCGAGCCCAGGTACGCCGCCTCCACGTTCCAGCCCTTTCCGATGGTCTTCTGCACCGTGAAGTTCCATTGCTGCGAATAACCGGAACCGTTGTTGCGATCGACTCCAAAAACACCTTGGCCCAACCCGGAATTCGGATTCGGCGGCGTCACTTCAACCATGGGCCCGCTCGAAAGCTGGAACGCCGCATGGACGTTGTCCTGCGACTGCTGTCCCACGGTTTGAATAAACGGAAACTGCGGAATCGTAAAGGGCGTGGTGATACCGGACTGCTCAAAGTACATCATGCCGTAGCCGCCGCGAACGACCCAGCTGTTTCCAGGCCGGTAGGCGAATCCGAAACGAGGGCCGAAGTCGCCCCAGTCCAGCTTGCGCGCGGTGTGGACGAAATCCAGAACCTGCGTGTTCAGGTTGAAGACCGCCCCTTGATCGTTCCGCTCCGTGGAGGGAAAGTTGAGCGTATAGCGAGTCCCGAGGTTCAGCGTGAGCCGCTGCGAAACTTTCCAGTCGTCGCCGATGAAGAACTCGGCGATGTGGGCGCGCGGTTGGATCACGTGTTTCTGGATGTCGATGGTGAAGGCGTTCACCTGGCCCAGAAGGAGCGAGGCCAGCGAGTTTCCGCTTCCAGCGGCCGCAGGGCTATTCGTGCCCGTAGTATTGAAGGAAAATGACCCGGTGGGATTGGGCGGATTCAAAACGTCCAGAGCTTCGCGGCGTAGATCGGTCCCGAATTTAATCGAGTGGCGTCCCCGCACCAGCGTGAACGTATCGAGAAACTCCGTGATCGAAGTCGTGAACCGGGAGTTTGCGGCCGTGGTCGGACCGATTTGCTGGAGTCCGGCGACCGTGAAGATCGGCAACACCGATCCGAAGGAATTAGCCGGCAGCCCGGGCACGGTAATCCCGCCGTTCTGAAGCGACGTCTGATTGAGATCGCGCCTGGAATAGCCCACCCGGAATTCGTTCAAAGCCGTCGGAGAGAGCGCCCAGTTATAGTGGCCGGCAAACGCGTCGCCCCGCGTGATCGCGTGCCCGATCACTCCAGACGTCAGGCTTCCGCTTCCATCCGGCAGCGGAGTGACGGGGGTGTCGTCGTCGCGGAAGAACGTGTAGCGTCCGAAGACCCTGTGCTTTTCGCCGAAGTATCGGTCGATCCGAAAATCGGCCTGATCCTGATTGTCTGGTTCGGTGGCCGTTCGCACGAAGTTGTTCGCGCCGGCGACGTTCGGCAGCGGGTAGTGCTCCAGGATTTGCATCCCCAGCGAGTCGAAGCGGGACGCCGGAATCGTGTTGTTGACAAACTGCGTGCGCGGCGAGCTGGCCGGATCGAAAATCGGCTGCGTGAAGATGCCCTTCCGTTGCGAGAGCGTCGGGACCACGCTGAATCGCGTGATGCCGGTCTGCTGCCGCGTTCCCTGCCAATCCACGAAGAAGAACGTCCGGTTGGTTTGAACCGGTCCGCCCAGCGTCAGCCCGTATTGGTTGCGGCGGAACTCGGGCTTGGGACCCGGTTGCGCGAACAGGTTCCTCGCGTTCAAGGCTTCGTTGCGGAAGAACTCGAACAGATCGCCGTGGAACTGGTTGCTTCCGGATTTCCCGATCACCATCACCGTGCCGCCGTTCGACCGGCCGTACTCGGGAGAGTAGCTGTTGATGTTGAGCTTGAACTCCGCCATTCCATCGACGATCGGATAGTAGACGACTTGCCCCGGTTCCGGTTGCAGAACGCTGATGCCATCGTAAAGATATTCGTTGGTGCGCGGCCGGCTTCCGTTGATGCGCGGAAGAAAACTGCCGTTGGGAAGCGCGACGCCCGGAGCTAACGTGACCAAAGGAATGAAATTTCGCCCGTCCAGCGGCAGCGTGGAGATTTTCTGCTGATCGACATTCTGGCTGACCTCGCCGCTGGCGGTCTGGAGAAGAGGCGCCGCCGCGGTGACGTCGATGGTTTGCGAAGGCCGGCCCAGTTCCAGTTTCACATCCACTTCCGTTCGGTCGCCCAATCTCAAGGTAATGCCCGATTGCCGATGCGTCCGGAAACCCGGCTGCTCCACCGTCAGCACGTACTGCCCCGCGGGCAGTCCCAGGATGCGATATTCGCCGCGAGCATCGGAGGCGGCGGAATGCCGGACCATGGTGGCCTGGTCTTCGGCCTCGATGGTGGCCTGGGGAACCGCCCGGCCGGAGGGGTCCAGGATGGCGCCGAAGAATTCGGCCCCGAAGCACAAGCTTGGCGTCAGGAACAAGGCAAAAATGACGATTTGCGCCGGCATCGGCTGTCGTGTAAAGATTACAGTCTGTAATGTTAACACGACACATTGCCTCATGGGGGACCGTAATCCTGGTCCTGGCCGCCACCGGCTGCAGCCGTTCCGAAAAGCCGGACTTCCTCATTGCCGCTGCCGCCGACCTGCGCTTCGCCATGGACGAGATCGCGCCTCAATTCCAAGCAGCTCATCCCGAGGTAAACGTCAAAACCAGCTACGGATCGTCGGGGCAATTCACGCGACAGATCGAAAACGGCGCGCCCTTCGACGTGTTCTGTTCGGCCGACGCCGGCTATCCGCGCCAACTCGCCAAAGAAGGTCTGGCGCTGCCGGGCTCGGAATTTGTTTATGCGCTGGGCAGCATCGTCGTCTGGGTTCCGGCTTCCTCGCCGATCCAGTTGACCGGCGCGCAAGCGCTGCTCGATCCGTCGATCCGCCACATCGCCATCGCCAATCCTGAATTCGCGCCCTATGGAAAAGCCGCGGAAGCCGCGCTGCGGTCGCTGGGCATCTATGACGAAGTGAAGGACAAACTGGTCTACGGAGAAAACGTCTCGCAGGCGCTGCAATACGTCGAGACGGGTGCGGCGGACATTGGAATCGTCTCGCAGTCGCTGGCGAAGGGAGGGCGTTCCTGGGTCGTGCCGCCGGGTGACTACCCGAAAATGGACCAGAGCGGCATCATCGTGAAATCGACACGGAATGCCGCCCTGTCACAAGAGTTCCGAACGTTCCTGCTGGGTGAACAGGCGCGCTCGATTCTGAAACGCTACGGATTTTACTTGCCGGTATAGCTGACTCGCCAGATGATCTTGGCGCCGTCGTCGGTGACCAGCAGCGAACCATCGGTCGCGACGGCGATACCGACGGGTTTTCCCCAGACAACCCCGTTGGTGGCGAAGCCGGTCAGGAAATCCTGATAGACTCCGTTGGATTTCCCCTTCTCGAGCGGGATGCGAACGACTTCGTGGCCCGAGCCGGCGGCGTGATTCCAGGAGCCGTGTTCGGCGGCAAAGGCGTCGCCGTCATACTCCTTCGGAAATTGTTTCCCGTCGTAAAAGGTCATTCCGAGCGAGGCGCTATGCGCCTGAAGCAGCACGTCGGGCACGATCACTTTGTCTTTGAGCTCGGGGTGCTTGCCCACATGAGCGGGATCGTAGTTGCCGCCGATGTAGAACCAGGGCCAGCCGTAGAAACCGCCCTTCTTGACGCTGGTGACGTAATCGGGAACCAGGTTGTCGCCGTAGGTGTCGCGCTCGTTGATGGAAGTCCACAACTCGCCGGTCACGGGATTGATCGCCAGCCCGACGGGGTTCCGGATTCCAGAGGCGTAGACGTCGACGAACTTGCCCTCGGGCGTGTACTCCAGAATATTGGCGCGGTGGAATTCCGCTTCCGTATCGCCGTTGTTCGACGACGAGCCGACGGCCAGGAACAGGCTCTTGCCGTCCTTGGAGAAAACGATGTCGCGCGTGGAGTGGCCGCGGCCCGCGGGGATGTCGGAAATCAGCGTCTGGGCCGGGCCGGTGGCCTTCAGGTCGCCGTTCTTGTAAGGGAACCGGACCAGCGTGCTGGTGTTGGTGACGTACACCCACTGCGGATTCGGGCCAGGCGGATAGAAGTTGATCCCAAACGCGGAAGGCAGGTTCGCGAACACGGAGGACTGCTTCGGCTTGCCGTCCGCGGTGATGCCGCGGAAGATTTTGACCGCGCCGGCAGCGCCGCCGCTGGTTTCGGCGACGAAGATGTCGCCGTTCGGCGCCCGGCGAATCTGCCGGGGATTGTTGAGTCCCTGATCGACGTAAATGGAAACCTTGAATCCGGCGGGAGCCTGCGGCATGGCGCCCGCGGGACGGGGTCCCGCGCCGCCGCTGCGGCCGGAGGGCGTCGCGCCGGGTTTGGGAAGGTCTTTTTCCGTGATCTTGTAGGCCGTGCCGGGCTTCAGCGAAGCCGTGGTGCTGACGGCCTGCTGGCCGGTCAACACATGCATGCTGTCGGTCTTGGCGGCGTAGAGCATCATGCTCGCGGCCAAAAGCAGCAATCCGGCGGGGAGGATCCAGTGGAGCGTTTTCATAGTCCCTATAAGATTACCTCGAACAAAATTACTTGCCGGTGTAGCTGACGCGCCAGATGACGCGGGCGCCGTCGTCGGTGACCAGGAGCGAACCGTCGGTCGCCACGGCAATGCCGACCGGGCGGCCCCACACAACACCGTTGGTCGAGAAGCCGGTCAGGAAGTCCTGATACACGCCGTTGGATTTGCCCTTCTCGAGCGGGATGCGGACGACTTCGTGGCCCGAGCCGGCGGCGTGGTTCCAGGAGCCGTGTTCGGCGGCAAAAGCATCGCCGTCATACTCCTTCGGAAACTGTTTTCCTTCGTAGAAGACCATCCCCAACGAAGCGCTGTGCGCCTGGAGCAGCACATCGGGCACGATCACTTTGTCTTTCAACTCGGGGTGCTTGCCCACATGAGCCGGATCGTAGTTGCCGCCGATGTAGAACCAGGGCCAGCCGTAGAAACCGCCCTTCTTGACGCTGGTGACGTAATCGGGAACCAGGTTGTCGCCGTAGGTATCGCGCTCATTGATGGAGGTCCACAACTCGCCGGTCACGGGATTGATGGCCAGTCCGACCGGATTTCGAATTCCGGAGGCGTAGATATCGACAAACTTCCCTTCGGGCGTGTACTCCAGAATGTTGCCGCGATGGAATTCGGCTTGCGTATCGCCGTTGTTGGTCGACGAGCCGACGGCCACGAAGAGGCTCTTGCCATCTTTCGAGAAGACGATGTCGCGGGTGGTGTGGTTGCCGCCCTTCGGCAGATCGGTGATCAGGGTCTCGGGCATACCGGTGGCCTTGAGATCGCCGTTCTTATAGGCGTAGCGGTAGACGCTGCTGGTGGTGCTGAGGTAAACCCATTGCGGATTCGGCCCCGGCGGGTAGAAATTGATCCCGAACACTCCCCGGAGTCCGGTGACGTAGGTGGAGCTCTGGTCGGGCTTGCCCGCGGCGGAGATGCCGCGGTAGATCTTCACATCGCCGGCGCTGGTATCGGCCACGAAGTAATCGCCGTTGGGCGCGGTGCGGATCTGGCGCGGGTTAGTGAGCCCCTCGGAAACGTATAAGCCGACCTTGAAACCGGCCGGCGCCTGCGGCATCGCGTCGGGAGGCCTGACTGCGCCGCGGCCGCCGGGCGTGAACCCGGATGGGGTCGCACCGGGCTTGGGAAGATCCTGCGGAGTGATTTTGTAGGCCGTGCCGGGCTTCAATGTAGCCGTGGTGCTGACGGCCTGCTTGCCGGTCAACACATGCATGCTGTCGGTTTTCGCGGCGTAGAGCATCAAGCTGGCGGCCAAAAGCAGCAATCCGGTGGGGAGGATCCAGTGGAGCGTTTTCATAGCCCCTTAAGATTACCGCAGGGTGAAATGGGGCACAACGCGGACATGGTACATGGAGTACTTTCTGGCGGATACTTTAGTCTGGGGCGCAAACCGATTGCGGTGCTAAGCTCTTTCTCAGCATGGCGCTGCCCGGGAACACAGAAGACTCCATGTTGTTGACTCTTTTCGCCGTGGCCGGATTCGCGATGGTGGTACTCGCACTGCTGCTCCACGCGGCCAGAAACGCGGCGAAGCGCCGCCAGGCTCGCAAGAGGACCGCCGAACTCATCCGGCTGCGGCTCCAGTAAGAGCCCGCGGCCTATCGCAAAATCGAGATCCGGTTAGGCAGAAGTTGGGGCTACTGCCTGGAAGGCTTCGGACGGGCTCGCCGGAGGATGCCTGGCTCCGCAGCAACGCCTGTGTCAAAGAGAGGGAAGGGGCATTTCCGAAAGGGTTCTACATACAAAATCGGCTACAATCGGACGCAAGATGTTGTTGGCGGACAGTGCGAGCTGGAGCGCTGCGAAGCCGTAGGACCGCTTGGCACCAGCGCGTGCCACTTCACTGCCAGCAGAAGAAAGGTCTGGGCAATGACACCTCGACGGGAGTATTTGAAAAAGATGCGCCCACAGCTGGTCATCTCACTGCTTCTCCTCTGTGTGTGTGCCGATGCACAATGGCTGAACTACCGGGAGGCGGGCGTACCGCGCCTGAAAGATGGAAAAGTGAATCTCTCCGCTCCCGCGCCGCACACCGCAGATGGCAAGCCGGACCTCACCGGCGTGTGGATGCACGAACCCACCCCGCCCGCCGAACTCAAGCGCCTCTTTCAGGGGCATTTCCTGGAGGATGAGTTCGGAGTCTTGCCTCCGGGGATGAATATCGAATTGCAGAACAAGTACGGGACCGACATGCTCATCGACTTCGATGCCGTGAACGGATTCAAGCCAGGGGAACCCCCCACGGCTCTCATGCGGCCCGAAGGTGTGGCGGCTCAACGGCGGCTCATCGCCGGACTGCTGGGAAAGCCTCCCGGTAATCCTTGCGGCGCAGAAGAGGTTGGGTGGCCCCAGGCCGGACTTCTTTCCGAGCCGATCAAGATTGTCCAGGCTCCCAAAGAGACCATGATTTTTTATGAAGTCGGCAACCTGCACAGGCAGGTTTTCACGGATGGCCGCAAGTTTCCCGCGACGTTTGAATTGCCGGCCTACCTGGGCTACTCCGTCGGACGCTGGGAGGGCGATACTTTTATCGTCGAGTCTCGCGGGTTCAAGGGCGGCACGCTGCTGGATGTCTCAGGACATCCGCGCAGCGAGGAGATGCATGTGACGGAGCGTTTCCGGCGCCGTGACTTCGGGCATTTGGATGTCGAGATGACCTTCGACGATCCTACGTTTTACACGCAGAAGTTCACCGTCAGGATTCCGCACGAGCTGGTGGCCGACAACGATATTTTCGAGATGTTCTGCGAGAACGAGAAGGACGCCGCACACCTCAAATAAGGCCCGTCTCGCAGCCTTGTGCGGGGCCTCCGGCTCTCGGTGACGCGCGCCGCGCTGGAAGCCCGGCCGAATCAATCCTTGGGAGCCACATCGCGCACCTTGATCAGCCACTTCCCGTTCACACGGACGATCTCATCGACCTCGCGTCCGGCGGCGACCACACGAGCAGGCATGGCCGTGCCCGCGGCGGCGGTCACGGTAAGGTAGTAGGCCTCATAGCGCACGTGATCCTTATCGATAAAGGTGATGCTGTGGTCCGTGCTCATGTGATACATGGGCGGGCGCGTCACACCCTTGGCTTTATCCTCCGCAATGCGCTGTGCGAAGTCCGAGACCAGTTTCTTTAAGGCCGCCGTTCCCTTGGTGACATTCGCTCCGGCGCCGAATTGTCCATCCGGAGTGTACGTGGCGGCGTAGGCGTCGGCGTTGCCGCTGTCGAGCGCACGCACGTAGCGCCACATGAGCTCCTCGATCTGGACGCGGTCCTGCATTTCGCGCTGACTTTGGGCTGCGAGAGGTAACGAAGCGAATCCAACGGCAAACAAGGCTGCTGCGATGCGGGTTGCGAATGTCATGGCCAATCTCCTTCGGGTCTTGTGAAACGAGTCGGGGGTCAACTCGGATAATTCTACCCGTTCGCGGGGCCGTTGGCGGGGGGGCTCCCAAGCGTCTACTGTTTGGACGATTGCTTGGACGATTGCTTTCCGGCGTTGGGCGGACGAGGCGGACGTTCGTTGCCGAAGTGATCGGCGAGCTGGTCGGCGGTGAACCCGCCGCCCTGGCGGGGTTGCTCGGCCAACATGGTGGCGTTCCAGTTCTCGTAATCCTGGACCATGCGGCGATATACTTCCGGCTGGCGGTTCTTGAGATTGGCGCGCTCCAGGGGATCGTCGACCACGTTAAACAGGAACGTGTTCTCGCGAATCTTGAGGAACTTCATGTCGCCGTCGCGCATGGCGTGCTGGGACTTCTCGTTATATCGCCAGTACAGCTTGCGCGGGACCGGCGCGGCGTTCTGGGTGAGCGCGGGCAGAAGGTTCATGCCGTCGGAAGGATAGGCGGGGTCGGGCCGGGTGCCGGCGGCGGCCAGGAGCGTGGGAAGCCAGTCCATGCTGATCGCAACCTGCTCGGTGGTGCTGCCGGGCTTCACATGGCCGGGCCAGCGGACCAGAGCGGGAATGCGCAGACCGCCTTCGAGGAGCTCGGTCTTCTTGCCGGTGAAGGGCCAGGTGTCGGCGAAACGCTCGCCGCCGTTATCGCTGGTGAAGATCACGATGGTGTTGCCGGCGATGCCGGAGCCGGCCAGGGTCTGGAGCACGCGGCCGACCTGCTTATCCATCTCCTGGACCATGCTGATGTAGGTCTTCTGCGAGCCGCCGTCGAAGTCGAACAAGCCGCGGATGCGCTTGGATTCGGCCTCGTCATGGGGCCCCTCCCAGGGCCAGTGGGGCGCGTTGAAGTGGAGGCTCAGCAGGAATGGCTTGCGCCCGGCGGCGTAGTCGCTGATGGTTTTGACGGCGCGATCGCCCAGCAGAGTGGTGAGGTAGCCGGTCTGCTCGATAGGCGCGTCGTCATCCCACAAATCGGCCAAGGCATTGGGACCGGCGCCGGCCTTGTGGGTGAAGTAATCGAGGGCTCCGTTGTGGAATCCCCAGAAGTGGTCGTAGCCGCTCTTGAGCGGGCTGAAGTTGGGGAGATTGCCGAGGTGCCATTTCCCGAGCAAGGTGGTGCCGTAGCCGACCTTCTTGAGAAGCGAGGGCAGAGTGGGATGCTCGGGCGGCAGGCCCAGAGTGGTGTTGCCGGTGCCCAGAGGCTCGGTGAGGCCGACGGGCAGGCGGTACTGATAGCGTCCGGTGATGAGGGCGGTGCGCGTGGCCGAACAGACGGCCGAGTTGGCATAGGCTTGCAGGAACTTCATGCCCTCGGTGGCGAGGCGGTCGATGTTGGAGGTGGTAAAGTCGGGGCGGCCGTAACAGGAGAGGTCGGCGTAACCCAGGTCGTCGGCCATCATGTAGACGATGTTGGGGAGCGCCGTCTGGGCGCGGGAATCGCGCGCGGCGAGAGCCAGGGCGAGAGGGGCTGCCAGGACGTTGCGACGGGTGATGGATGAGTGGGCCACGGAGCTATTGTGCCTTATTTGGGAGAGGGGTGGAAGGCGGGCTCTGCCCGAAGGATGATTAGATCGGAGGCTTCTCCAGAACAACGCCGAAGAGATATCGTTCGGGATGGTTCAGGCACGCTCGTCGTGGGGAAGTAGCCGCTTCCGTGCGGACTCTATTTGCCGACCATATGTTTCGCGTCTTTTTCGTTCTCCGTGCACCAATATTCCATGATCTCCGTGCCCGGATTCATACGATAAATGTACGAGGTCGTCCAGGGGCGCGTATAGGCCTTCGGATCCTCAATCGTCACGGTGTAGCGCATTGTTTTCGCGTTCAGCCGCCGATACCGCTCCAACAAGTGCAGTTGTTCGCTGTGCGGATGTCCTGAGGAATCGAGCCAGGACTGTTGGTCATTGAATCCCGTCACGTCGATCACCAGTTCCGGACCCTCGTAGTGGCCCACCGAATCGCCCATCCACGTCCACGCATCCGGATTGTGCTTGCGCCCATCCATCGGCACAATGCGGAATGTGTGCAGCCCGCCTTCATACAGAAATATCACCTGATCGTCGGTCTGCACAATCTGCATCGGATACGGCACGCCCTGGGTGCGCGGTAGCCCGCCGGGCTTGCACTGCATGTTCGGATCGTTCTTCTGCAGGTTCCCCGTGCGCTCTTCCCACAGCTTGCGGCCCCACTCTGTAAACGGGACCTCCACGGTCTTCTCCGCGTAGCGCCCATCGGCCATGTCCACAATCCAGCCGCTATTCCAGACGCCCCGGAAATCCGGCACGCCATCCTTGAGCCAAATCGTAGGCCCTTCCACGATCGGCGGCCGCGCCTTCCCTTTCCTCTTGCCTTGCCCCGGACCCTGGCCGGGCGCCTGCGCCGGAAGCCACGCCGCCATCATCACACCCAACACGCCGGCCGCACATGCGGCCACCCATTGCTTACGCATTTCGTTTAACTCCTCAAACGATGCGCGGTCCGCCACCGCCGTGACCGGCCGTTGATTTCCTAGCGAGCCATCCGTCGCCAGCCATGCCGCGCGATAAATGGACGTCCTTTCCCGGTCAAAAGGTTACCGCGCCAGAGGGCGGGCCACGGAGCTATTGTGCCTCATTTGGGAGGGGGGTGAAAGACGGGCTCGGGCTGAAGAATGATCGGAGTTCGAAGACGCTATTGCGGTTTACCCGCTGCGTCTGTCTTCACAGGATCTTGACGGCGGCTCCAAATGCGCAGATAATTAGGCATACGTCTAATTAGATACGAGACTAATCCTTCTGTGAGCCGCAATCAAACATTCCGGGCGCTCGCTGATCCTACCCGCCGGGAAATCCTTGACCTGCTTCGCAAAGGTGAAATGACGGCGGGAGCGCTGGCGGAAAAATTCGATATGACCAAGCCGTCCATGTCGCACCACTTCGCAGTGTTGAAGGACGCGGATCTCATCACCAGCCGCCGTGACGGGCAACAGATCTGGTACGGGTTGAACACGACGGTAGTGCAGGACCTCATGGCGTGGGCCATGCGCCTGATGGAGGACGGCAAGAAGAACGGAGGGAAACCAAGATGACCGGAAAATACTACTATCTGGCCGGAATCGTGCTGACCGCAGCAGCTTTAGCGGCCACCATCGTCGCGTATCCGCAGCTGCCAAGTTCGGTCCCGACCCACTGGAACATACACGGTCAACCCAACGGCTACAGTCCTAAATGGGCGCTTTATATCCTCGGTCCGGGAATCATGGGGGGGATCGTGCTGCTCACGTGGCTGCTCCCTTGGCTCTCGCCGAAGCACTTCGAGGTGGAGAGCTTTCGGTCTACCTACCTTCAAATCATGTTGATGACGGCCGGCGTGTTTGCTTATATCGATGCCGTGATCCTTTGGGCCGGCATCGGGCATAGCGTGAACGTAGGCCGGGCGGGTCTCTTCGGCGTCTGCTTGCTTTTCGCATTGCTGGGGAACGTGATGGGGAAGGTCCGCCGAAATTTCTACATCGGCGTCCGGACTCCGTGGGCCCTGGCCAACGAGCGTGTTTGGAATGCCACACATCGCCTCGCGGCCAAAACGTTCGTCGTAGGCGGCTTGGCGGGCGTCGCATTCATCGTGATGGGCCTGAACGGCTGGCCGCCTTTCGTCGCTCTCATGGCCGGGGCGCTCATCCCCGTGCTGTATTCGCTGTATTTTTACAAACACCTGGAGCGGCGCGGGGAGCTTTGAACCACGAAACTAAAACAGATCAGGAGGACGGAATGAATCATCATAACGCCAGGCGTGCGGCCATTGCGCTCGCGTGGATCGCACTCGCGGTGCCACTCTCTGCCCGGAACGACATGCGGGGACACTGGAGCGGATCTATCGAGACCTCCGGAGGTGCGTTGGCCATGGAAGTGGATCTGGATCATGCTGCGAGCGGCTGGATCGGCTCCGTGTCGATTCCCGCACAGGGAGCAACGGGGGTGCCGCTGGACGCAATCTCGTTCCAGGACGGCAAGGGCTCGTTTCACTTCAAAGGAGTTCCCGGCGATCCCACGTTCGCGGGTACGCTCTCCCCGGACGGAAAGACGCTGGACGGGACTTTCACCCAAGGACCGGCGTCCTTGCCGTTGAAGCTGACTCGAACCGGGGAAGCGAAGGTCGAAACGCCGAAAACAAGTCCCGCGATCGCACCGGAATTTGTGGGCACGTGGGAAGGCACCATTCAGGCCGGCGCCGGATTGCGGGTGAAGGTGACCCTCGCCAACGGCAGCGCTGGAGCGGAAGCGCAAATGGTGAGTGTGGACCAGGGGAATGCCCAGATCCCCGTGAGCGCGGTCGCACAGAAGGGAACGAAGCTGACCCTTGAGGTGAACGCTGTTGGCGGCGGGTATGAGGCCGAAATCAACAAGGAAGGCACCGAGATGAATGGGACCTGGACCCAGCGTGGCAACAGCGTCGCGTTGGAGCTGAAGAAAGCTGCCAAGCCGTAGCAGCTTGCTCAAGGAGAGACGCACTTGCGTGGGTCGACTGTGGCGCTACCGCCTCGCGAATCGGCGGCCGATGGCGGTTGCGAGGATGTATCCGACCGGCCCCAATACGGCAAAGGGCGCCAGGGATGGGAGATGAGGCAGCGGCGGAGGTTGCACGTTCCAAGTCCGCACCTGCCACCATACTGAGTCCTGCATCGCGAGTGTCGTCATCGCCAATGCTAAGGAAGCCCAAAGCATAGTCTGGAGCGGCAACGGGAGCGCAGCCAGCCGGAGACCCTGACGCATTCCCCAAAGTGAAGGAAGGAGAACCAGGACGGTGTTTACGATCACCGGGAACACGTCGCGGTAGAACGCGACCGCAAACACCGCGGCGTTCGCCGAAAAGGTGTCTGCCCGGGACAGGAGCAACGAACGCCCCAGAAACTGCGGCATACCCAAGAGTTCCACCGTCACCAGCACGAGACAAAATAAAGGCGCGTTGATCCAGATGGCACGGCGCGAAAGGAACCCGAGCACAAAGCCGCTGGTCCACGACCAGCAACTCAGCAGCAGGAATCCGAAGAGGATCACCGCGAAATCGCGGGCGAGATCCAGCCGGAACCCAGAGTTCCGAACGTAGGTCCAATCCCAGTTGTTCAGGTACAGCCAGGAAGTGACGGCGCTACTTTGAGCCATCCGCCTGGAGACCAGGCTGAGCAGGATGCCGAAAGGAGCAACCGCTCCCACCAGGGCCAGCCAAGGCCGCCAGTCCTTCCACGGAGCTGTCTGCCGCCGGAGGACTAAACCCAGCAGACCGCGCAACGCTTGTCCACCCGTCTCGCCGGACTCCGCAAAATCCCCGCGCACGGCGTCCCGTTCGCCGGGCTCGAGCATTCGGGACACGAGGTCCACGCACCACCAGCAGATTCGGGTCATGTTCGGGTCGCGCTTCGGCTCGCCTCCCAAGTTACGCCTCGGCTCACTCGCGTCACCGCGTCGTAAAAGGCTGTGGCGGCCTGAATGCCCTTCGCCGTCACGCGGACCATGCGTTTGGCGCGGCCGCCCCGTTGAGGCGTGGCGTCGCCCATCCACGTTTTGAGAAGGCCCTTGGTCTCCAGACGATCCAGAGTCGTATAAAGAGCGCCGATAGAGCAGCGGCGCTTGGTTGCGCCCTCGATCTCCTGCCGGATCGCCGCGCCGTATGCTTCTTCGCCCAGTCGCGCGGCCGCGGTAAGCAGGAGGTATTCGAACTCGCCGATGGTCATTACTACCACATTGTGATACTAATTGCTGGCCACGTCAAGATGCGGCGGCGCGCCGGGCAAGAGGCCGGGCCTTCAGCCCCGCACGACCCATTGGGCCAGTTCGGCAAGTTTGGGAGCTTTGCCCTGCGAGAGAATGCCGATGCGGAAGATGCGGGCGGCGGCCCAGATCACGGCGGCGGCGAACACGATCATCCCGATCAAGCCCACCCAGGGCTGCCACCAGGGGACTCCGCCGGGCATGGCCTGCCGCATGAGCATGATCATCGGCGTGAAGGGCGGGATGAACGACATCGCGGTGGCCATGGCGCCGTTGGGCTGCGCCATGATCGGGGTCAGCATCAGCATGGGGATCATGATGGGAATGACCAGCAGGAACGCCAGGCTCTGCGCGTCCTGAGGAGTGCTGCAGGCCGATCCGAGCGCGACGCTCCAGGCGGAGAGCATCACCACTTCCGCGATCAAATACACGAAAAACCACGGCAGCAAATCGAGCGGCGCGAGTCCGAACGCCGCCATTCCCGCCAGCGCCGCCAATCCGCCCAGGATGTAGAACACCGAACTGGTCAAGGATGCCCCCAAGGAGGCCACCACCTTGCCCATCATGAGCTCGAACGGCGATGCGGAACACAGCAGCATCTCAAATACGCGCTGCATCTTGTCTTCCGCCACTGCGCCCAAGTGCGGCGCCGCGCCGGCGAGAACGACAATCATCAACAGAACCGCCAGGAAGACCGGAACGAGCACGGCCTGAACCGGATTCCTCTTTTCGCCGCCCACGATCTTGCCGGTCACCGGGTCCCTGGTCATCAGGCCCACAGCCGCTACGGGAACATCTTGCAGGACGCCGGGAATCTTCGCCGGATCGATCCCCAATCGCGACAGCCGCACGCTGCGCAGACCATCGTTCACGGCGGCGGGCAGCGAGAAGCCGGATTGGTTCACACCCGAAGAATTGCTGTAAAAGTGAATCGGCTCCTTTTCCGGGTCGCTCGAGGGGAGAAGGGCGTCGGCGGAAATATCGATGATCAGGTTCAGCTCGCCTTTTCGTACGCGGTTGGAGAGGGCCAGGAGCTGCGCGGACTCATCGGCTTCGGGCTGCACCTGCTCGAAAATAAAGTGCGGCGTTACGCGGATCCCGGCAGGGGCATTCGGCGTCGGCCTGCTGCTGGCTTCCTCAACGGCCTGGATCACAGCGGACGCGGCGACTCCCGTGTGGTCGATGATGGCAACGTGCTGGTCCCTGGCATTTCCCCGGACTGCCATGGACGTAGCCAGGAACGATCCGCCGATGAGCAGGGGGACCAGGACCAGGCCAACCAGATACGCCTTGCTCAGAACGGTTTGCAGGTAATCGCGCTTGGCGATAAGCAGGACTCTACGCAACGATCGCCTCCTCCGGCTGCGGCCCGGCGATGCGGACGAAGATATCGTGCAGCGACGGCTGGACTACGGAAAATGAGACGATGCGCGCGCGGGATGCGAGCGTGTGGAGCACCTGCTGGGGATCGCACCCTCGCCCCATGCGCAATTCCTGGACCTGGCCCAGGTCGTTGATGCGCTCGATGCCGGGCAGTTCGCCCAGCGCGGAAGCGCTGCCTTCGACTTCCACGCGAATGGTGTCGCTTCCATAGCTCGCCTGGATGGAGGCGAGCGAGCCGTCGAGCACTTTCTTGCCGCGGAAGATCATGAAAATCGAGTCGCACAGGCTTTCGGCGACGCCCATGTCGTGGGTGCTTAAAATAATCGTGCAACCGCGCTTGCGCATCTCCAGAACGGCGCTGCGAATCGAATCGAGACTGACCGGGTCGAGGCCGCTGAACGGTTCGTCCAGGATCAGCAGCTTCGGCTCGGGAATGACGGTGGCGATGAACTGGATCTTCTGGCTCATGCCCTTGCTGAGGGTCTCGACTTTATCGTCGGCGCGATTGGCCAGGCCCAGGCGCTGGAGCCAGGAGTTCACTTGCGACGTGACGTTGCGCCCGCCGCGCAGCTCGCCATAAAACTCCAGCAGGGCGCGCACCTTCATTTTCCGGTAAACGCCGCGCTCCTCGGGAAGATAGCCGATCTCGGCGGAACGCGTCCCGGAGCGGGTTTTCCCAAAAACCTGGATTTTCCCGGAATCCGGATAGAATATGTTGGCGATCATCCGCATGGTGGTGGACTTACCGGAGCCGTTGGGGCCGATGAAGCCGTACACCGAGCCTTCCGGAACCGTGAGCGAGAGATGATCGACAGCGGTGACGTCGCCGAAGTTCTTGGTGACGTCGCTGATTTCGACAGCGGGCACTATTTAGGATGCTATCACTTGCCAGGGGCGGAGCGCGCTGGTGGCTTACGGGGCTTACGGAGCTTACGGAGCGAGGCCCTCTACGATCCACTCCCGGGCCTTGGCGGCCTCATTCAACGGAAAAATCCTCACGACCCCGGGAATCACAAAACTGAAGACTTGAAGGGTATGCCGGATCCAATCCACATCGGTAATCACGGCGAAGCGCTCCCAGCGCAGGACGTGCTCCATCCCGACCTTGAAATCGTCCCACATGGCGCCCGGATCAATCCCGGAAAAATCAGCGTCGACCTGATAATAGAGGCGGATCTTGCCGGGCTGCTGGAGCGCTTTTTCCACGGCGGGAATCAGCACGGTTTCATAATCCGCTTTCGTGACGTGTCCCTTGCAAGCGAAGGCAAGGACTTTGGGGGGGAATCCCTTCAGTGCCTCAATCAATGCAGACCTCCTGTGCGCGGCTGCGCTACTTTTTCAGGGTAACAAGACTGCCGGTCACGGGCGTATGGATTCGTCACCGATGGTTCAGGAACCGAATCTTTAAGGTAAACTGCGCCTATGGTCCGTGGATTACCTGTTGTGCTGGTCCTGTTGACCTTGGCTGCGTGCAGCAAGGATGCACCCAAGACTTCCTCCACTCAGAAGCTTGACCCGGCTCTGACAAAGATCAAATTTCGCGTGCAGGAAGTTGCCGACAAAGACCAAGGCGGATTGATCGCGGTGCGCTTCGCGGCGCCGCAAGACTGGAAGGCCAACGGCCTTCTCGAATGGCATTACAACGATCTGTATACGCCGGTGCGATTTTCCAGCCGGGCCGAATCGCCGGACGGCAGCGCGTGGATCGAAACCTACCCGGCCGAGGTTTTCTTCTGGCTGGACCCGCGCTGGGACAACTTCCAGGGCGGTACCGTGGGCGGGATCCATCACACGAATATCACGGTCCAGCAGGCCATGGAGCGCTACGTGATCCGGCGGTATCGAGGCAAGGAGAAGAACCTGCGGATTCTGGGCTATCGTCCGGTGAGCAATCTGGCGCAGGCCTTGAATCAGCCGGCCATTTCCGGCGAAGGGATCGATTTCCGTGTGCGCTATGAATCGGGAGGCCAGACCGTAGACGAAGAGTTTTTCGGCCTGCTGACGCCCAAGCTGACCATCCCGTATCACGGCCCGCAAGGGACCACGTACGAATACCACCGCACGCTGACGCTGGTGCACAGCATCGGAGCGAAAAGCGGAAAGCTGGAGTCCGTGCGTCCGCTGCTGGGCTACATGGCGCACTCCTTCGAGGTCGACAAGGTCTGGGAGAAACAGCGGGACGCTGCGATCAAGCAATTGATCGATGCATACAACCGGAATCTGGCCGCCGGGTATGCGCAGATCGAGGCGGCGGGCAGGCTGAGCCGGGCCATCAGCGCGAACAACGACGCGATGATTCAGGCGATGGACGAGTCCCGCGTCGAGCAACGCGCCGAGGCTAACGCCGCGCGCGCTTCCAGTTCCGCGAATAGCGCCGAGAAGGCCGCCGAGGATTTCGATCAGTACATCCGGGGCACCGAGAAGATGGAGGATTCCTCGGGAAACGTCTCGGAACAATCCAGCCTGTACAGCTATCACTGGACGGACGGGTACGGGAACTACATTCACTCCAACGACTCCAGCTTCGACCCCAACGCTCATTCCAATGTGCCCTACGAGCAGCTGAAGCAGGCTAAATGAAGGCCGGCGCGGGTCTGGAGATTGTCGGGGATTCGGTGAAGGCGGGCGCGAATGTGGTGACGGGTGGCACGCACGAAGGGTGTTCTACAAGCCGACAGTGCTGGGCGGCGTAAAGGCCGGCAATGCGCGCCTACGACGAGGAGATTTTCGGACCGGTGGTGCCGGTGACGATCGCGGAGGACGAGCGATGAGGCGGTGGCGCTGGCCAGCGGCACGTGCTACGGACTGGCGGCGGTGATGATGGGATCAGTCGATCACGGGATGCGGATGGCGCGGCGGATCAAGGCTGGAGTGATCCAAATCAACGATCAGACCATTGGCGACCATCCGGGGATTCCGATGGGTGGATGGGAGCGTCGGGGAACTGGACGAGCCTACCGAATGGCCGCGGATCACAGTTGGCGGGACGCCAGCGCAGTATCAGTTTTGAAGTCCGAATATTCCTTTTGGCCCCAGCGGTATAGGTCATTTCGTGCTTGATGAGTCACTCTCGTCCAACTTTTTTGGGGGATTGTCGTAACGTTTAATTGCAAATAAGCATCTACTACAAATGGTGGCGCATCTGGCCTCTTTGTGGCGGAAGGCTGCGGTGCAGGGCCGGAAGGCACAAGCAATGAAACAACGCTCCTTAAGACTGCTCACCACTGCAGAAGTCGCCACGCGGCTTCGAATATCGCGGCGCACGGTGTGTTTATGGGCTGAATGCTCGTATTTACCTGCGATTAAGGTCGGTCGTCAGTGGCGGTTTCAGCGCGAAGCTGTGGAAGCTTTTGTAGCGTCCTCGCAATCAAACCAACGCGGCGTTCGGGAGCCAAACGGAATGGCGGTCGTTGCGGCAGATGCAGCATACACTTTTTCGAAAAGACGGTTATAAATTGGTTGGTACCAGAGCATCGTGCAAGCTTGCCGGGCCAGAGAGGATCAAACGTTACGAATATGTTAACAACGGCCATAACTCGGATTGTGCTGCCGGTGCTCGCTGGATTGGGCATCATACAAGGTGTCTACGGGCAAAGTTGCAATACTCCGCGTTGCTCCCCTAATCCGGTACCCTGTGCACAGTGCACAGGATCTTGGACGGATAATTATGGGTTCGTTTGGAATGTTACTTCGAACAACAACCCACCGTCAGTCGGTACATACTCGATTTCCGGGACTCTTCAGTTTTCTAATCCCGCCCCGGGATGTCCAGGGGTCACGTATCAACTCTCCGGCACAATCAGCCAATACAGTGGGTTACAGGGAGTCGTGGCCGGTGAGACTGACATCGACTGGATGGCATCAGGTCCCTCACCACCGGGCGCGTGCGGGGGGTATATTCCTGACGATTGGATCAGGCAAAGTGGAACGATTGTGAATGATAGCTGTGACTATGGAAGCGGCACCTGGAGCGAAGCCAACGGCCAAAACGGGTCCTTCACTATGACAAAGCCTACGGACACTCCAGACGGCAACCCTACAGAGAGCAGCACCTTTGTCGCTTGGTGGAGCGCCTACCCGACGGTCGCACTGTTCGAGCAAACGATTGCGTCGTCGAAAGACTTGGCAGGACGGCAAGTATATGAAGCATCAAACGGAGATCCATCTGACGGCTGCTGGTTCTCAGGGTCAGCCTACCCGCCTGCTACCTTGAGTGGCGGCGGATGGTATGTGGGCTTTTACTACTTCAACAGCAGCTGGGACTATGACTACGTCGGAATGGATCCTACAATCGTGGACTACTATAGAAATAACGGCCGGGCTCCGTGTCTAATTGCAAGACCACAGGCCATGCGAATGTATACAAGTAGTGGGGATTTCACGTATTTCACTGATGTTGTGTACGTCAATATCGCAAGCGCGACACTTTTCGGCGTGCAGAGAGCTGGCGTTACGGTCTGGCGAGCCTATCCGTAGGAGGGAAGACGTACCCCGAGGAAAGGAAGATGAACATGAAGAAGCAACTTGTTCTCGTGACCATTCTACTCACGTTAGCAGTGCTTACCGGCGTACTCCTCTTCGCTCAAAGCACGACCCTATCTGTAAACGACCCTCGACCAGTTTACGCGGCAGCACTTGAGATCGAGAAGTTGTCGGGTATGCCAATCAATTATGAAGATCTCCGATACGACAGTTCGGCGGATACTCAAGATATAGCGAATTCAATCACGACTCCAGAGCAACGAGCTCAGGCTCCACTCGGTCTGAAGGTTATAGTGCCAAGGGGCGGACAGCTCTCAGCACCGATCGCGGTCGATCCCGAAAGCCAGCGACTGCCTGATAGATTGAGTGTCGCGAATGCCCTAAACTCGATTCTTAGCGCTGCTAACGTGTCGACGAGTGTTCCCGGGAAGTTCATGATTGAAGCGGATGGCGACGTATTTTACATTGTGCCAACCCAATGGCACTCTGTTGCGGGAGCTAACATCGCGGCGGCGCCAGTCCTCTCAACACCGATCACGCTCAAAGGTCAGGACCTTACCGCCTTGGATACGTTAAAGGCAATCCTTGGCCAAGTTTCAGCAGCGTCTGGGTTTAAGGTGAATCTTGGGATCATGCCCATCGGCCAATTAGCCACTCCCCACGTTGCAATTATTGCCTCGAATGAGCCAGCGAACCACGTGCTGTCCCGCTTGCTCGCGTCGATCGTTTCTCGCCCGGCCATTCCCACTGCAAGTGTTCCGGCGACAATGTCCTATCAGATGCTTTTCGATCCCAAGCAAAGGTTCTATGCGTTTAACATCCACGTTGTGCCCAACCCCAATGCCAAGGCGACCGCGATTCAGCCGCCCTTCATTCCGCCAAACCCCTCGCGAGGCTTTAAGAAGAGCTCGAAGTAAGTAAGAAGGCATGGCCGCGTTGGCCCTAGAGCCGCTGGCCACATCCGCCGATAGAAGGGACACCCTATGTCCGCTCCTCTGGCCGGCAAGTTTCAGGATCACTACAAGGTACTCGGGATCGATCCCAAGTCCAACGTGGAGGCGATCCAGCAGGCCTACGGCAAGCTGGCGCAGAAGTATCATCCGCGGAACACGCAGACCGGCGACCAGGAGACGTTCGACGCCGTCAATCTGGCGTACGAGGTTCTGTCCGACGCGGGGCTGCGCGCCGAGTTCGACAAACTGAGAAGCGGCGGAGAGCAAAAGGCCGAATTCCGATTCAGCGGGCTGGACTTTTTCGCGGCGCTGGGGCACGAGACCGCGTTGCGCGCCGCACTGTTGTGCGTGCTTTACGACCGCCGCCGCCTCCATCCGTTCACGCCGAGCCTGTCGATGCGCAGAATCGAGAACATGCTCGAAACCACGCCCGAGGGGCTGAGCTTCGCGCTGTGGTACCTGAAACAGCGGAGCCTGGTGGCCAGCGACGACAAGAGCAACCTGATGATCTCGGTAGAGGGCATGGACTATCTGGAAACCAATCCGCCGACGCCGGAGACGGTGATGCCGCTGTTCAAGACTGCGACGCTGGGAAGTCCCCGGACGCCTCCATCGCCTGCGGCGGCGCCTCCATCGCCCGTGTCGGCAGCGCCGCCCGTGGCGTCGTCCACGGGAACGGGCTTAACGGGCACAGGCGCGTTGAACCTCAAGCGGATCCGGGAAGCGCTGTCGCGCTAAACACTCCTAAGAGCGCGATAATCAGAACCCCGATTTCAACTGAACGATGTGTAGCGCGCGGAGCCTGCTTACCGGCGTGAGGACGCCGATGGGACGTCGTATCGGAACGGGCGCATCACAAACCGCCAGAGCGTCCAGCACACGCAATAGAACGCGAAGTGCGGTTTGAGTGAGGTCCGCCAACGCCCTGGGCGTACCCGCCCGTGTGATCGAACGCAGAATCAGCGCGAGATTGAACGCCGCGGCTTGCAACAAGACTCGCTTGGACACATTGTCCCGGCCTCGAACATGCAGCCGTCGCATCGCTCCGGTCTCGTACTGATGTGCGAACGGCCGCTCCAGCAACTCGCCCCGCCGCCGCAGTAGAACCTTGCCGCGCTCACCTTCCACGCGCCGCAGATTGGCCTTGACCACCGCTGGCGGAGCCTTCCCCTCACCGCGCTTCTGCTGCGGCGCCGACACATACGTCCGCACGCCCCACTCCGTCATCCGCATCAAACTCGCCGCGCTGTGATAGCCCTTGTCGGTCACCACTTCGCTCAACCCTTGCACATGCACTTTGTATCGGCCCTGGGCCATCGGCGTATCGATCTGCTCGGCCACCGCAAGTCCCGCCGCAGGCAACGTCTCTTCCACCGACTTCCGATCATCCACCGCCCCGCCATGCGTCGTGATCGCCACAATCGCGCCCGTGTCCAGATCCACCGCCTGCTCTGCTTTGTAGGCCAGGTGCGTGGAGCCGTCCTTCATCTTCATCACTTCGGCATCCGGATCGTGCGGATTCACCCACTCCGCATTGGGCGTCTTCTTCTCGCGTTTGCGATCCATGCGCCGCACCGCCGCGTCATCGCTGGCATCGATACCCGCTTCCGCAGCCAGCTTCCGCAGATACTCCATGTAGCTCTGGCCCGTGTCGCGCCGAACAATCGAGCGCATCGCCGCGTTTGCCTCCAGCGTCGTTGCATCGATGCCGATGGTTTTGCCTTTCAGCATTCCCCGCCGCGCCACTTCCGTTAGTACGAACGTGAACACGGCCTGATGCACCGCTTCGTCGAACAACCTTCTGGTGCGCGACATCGTCACGTGATCCGGCGTTGCTTCGCCCAGGCCGTAGTTCAGAAACCGGCGCAGGCTCAGACTGTCGGCCACCCGCCAACAGATCCCGCGCTCGCTCGCGAGGCCCTCGAAGAATCCGATCAGCAGCAGCCGGAAGTACACCCCGGGCGGCATCGACGGGCGACCCAGCTTCGTGTGGTAGAACCGTCCGCATTGCTCCTCGCAGAACCTGTCGAACTTCGCCGCGCTCAGCACACCGTTCAGCTTCTGGTAAAACGGGTGCCCAGGTGCTTCCGCTTGCTCGCTGGCGTAAAACAGTTCTTCCTGTTTCTCTTCCTTGCTTCCCATCGCCATGTCTGATTCTACGGCCAATCCCCGTTAGGGGAAAGTGGTTTTGACACGGGCGACTAAATAACACCCCGCAAAACGGAGCGCGCGGGCTGCTTACCGGACTGGAATGTGGGTGCCCGCGCGCCCTTTGCGGGCGACTAGATAACACCCCGCAAAACGGAGCCCGCGGGCTGCTTACCTGACTGGAATGTGGGTGCCCGCGCGCCCTTTGCGGGTTACCTGGAAGAAATCGTCCGGTCGAGCGAGAGCGCACCGGCGCCGCGGACCAGGATGGTGACGATCAGCGCGATCGCCAGCAGGTGGTACTCGTAGCCTTCGCCCACCTGGCGGCCGGTCCAATTCATGAAGAAGTTGGGGTACAGATGATTCGCGAAAGGCGCGACGAGCATCACGACCAGCACTCCCAGCGCGGCAATGCGGCTGAACAAGCCCAGGAACAGGCCGGCGGCGCCGAAGACTTCGGCAATCATCGCCAGAACGGTGAGGGGCGCAGGGATGCCCATGGTCTGCTCAAAGAGCGCGATGGTTCCGGAGGCGCCCCGGCCTCCGAAGAAGCCAAACATCTTTTGAGATCCGTGGGCGAAAAAGATGACGGCCAGGATGATCCGGGCCAGAGTCAGGGTCGGATCGTTGGGGGTGGACAGCAGCTTTCGAAACATAGTGGCGTTGCCTCCTGACCACGATATACGATTCCTGACGCCTATACTGAAAGTATCCCCATGGTCACGGAGGTTGCTAGCTGCGCGTTCGACCGGCTGGAGCTGGATTCCGGCGCCACATTGTCGCCCGTGGAAGTCGCCTATGAGACCTACGGCGAACTGAACGCCGCGCGCTCCAACGCCATCCTGATCGTGCACGCGTTTTCAGGCGACGCGCACGCGGCGGGCGAAGGGGGCTGGTGGTCGACCATGATCGGGCCGGGCAAGGCCTTCGACACCGACAAGTACTTCGTCATTTGTTCCAACGTTTTGGGGGGATGCCGGGGGACCACGGGCCCCGGCTCGATCAATCCGGAGACGGGCTGCCCGTGGGCCATGTCGTTCCCGCAGATCACGGTCGCCGACATGGTGCGGCTGCAGAAGATGCTGATCGATCATCTGGGAATCGAGCGGCTGCTGTCGGTATCGGGCGGCTCGATGGGAGGGATGCAGGCGCTGGAATGGGCGGTGTCCTATCCGGAGCGGGTGGCGTCGGCGATCCCGATTGCGACGACGGCGCGGCACAGCGCCCAGCAGATCGCGTTCAACGAGGTCGGTCGGCAGGCGATCATGGCGGACCCGGACTGGAACGACGGCAACTACTACGGCGGACGGCCGCCGGCGCGCGGCCTGGCGGTGGCGCGCATGGTGGGCCACATCACTTACATGAGCGACCAAAGCATGCGCGAGAAGTTCGGGCGCAAGCTGCGGAAGCCGGACCAGTTCGAAGTGGAGAGCTACCTGACCTACCGCGGGTACAAGTTCGTGGACCGCTTTGACGCGAATTCCTACCTCTACATCACGCGCGCCATGGACACCTTCGATCTGACGCAGCGCGGGACGCTGCCGGCCTTATTCGAAGCCAACGACGCGCGGTTTCTGCTGATCAGCTTCACCTCGGACTGGCTGTATCCGCCGTACCAGCTGCTGGAGATCGTGAAGGCGCTGCGCGGACGGAATTGCGATGTGGCGTACTGCAATCTGGATGCGCGCTACGGGCACGATTCCTTCCTGGTGGAGGTGGAGCAGCAGACCGAAGTGGTGCGCGGGTTTCTGGCGAGCACGTTCCGGGGAGCGGCCGCAGGTGCGTAGCCCGATCCATAACAACGATGCCTAACGTCGGCGGGCGGCGCGACTTCGCGATCATCGGGGATCTGATCGAGCCGAAAACACGGGTGCTGGATCTGGGCTGCGGCGAGGGCGAGCTGCTGGCCTGGCTCAAAGAGAACAAGCAGGTGGACGGGCGCGGCGTCGAGATGGAAGGCGCTCGCGTGCAGAAGGCGATCGCGCGCGGAGCGTCGGTGTATCAAGGCGATCTGGAGTCGGCGGTGGAGGATTATCCGGACCAGGCGTTCGACTACGTGGTGCTGTCACAGACGCTGCAGGAGACGCGCTACCCGCTGGCGGTGCTGCGCGGAATGCTGCGGGTGGGCAAGCGCGCCATCGTGGCATTCCCGAATTTCGGACACTACTCGGTGCGGCTGGCGTGGCTCCTGAGCGGGCGCGCGCCGCGGACAGAGCGGTTTCCGTATGACTGGTACGACTCGCCGAACATCCACTTCCTGACGGTGCTGGACTTCGAGGGTCTCACCCTCAAGCAAGGCTGGAAAATCGAGCGGCGGATTTTCCTGGCGGGAGAACGGCAGGTGACGTGGCTGCCGAACCTGATGGCGGAAACCGCGGTGTTCGAGGTATCGGGCCAAGGGTGACGAATCGCTTTACGGGTGAAGCGGGCCAGCGGCTGGATCACTTTCTGCAAGAAAAGCTGAGCGAATACAGCCGCTCGCGGATTCAATCGTGGATCAAGGAGAGCCGCGTACTCGTGAACGGCTCGCCGGCGAAAGCGTCCCTGGTGTTGCGCGGTGGGGAGACGATCGAGGTTTCCCCGGCCGGGCTCGCGCCGCTCACGGCGACTCCCGAAGATCTTCCGGTGGAAGTGCTGTACGAAGACGCGTCGCTGCTGGCGGTCAACAAGCCCCCCGGCCTGGCGGTGCATGCGGGCGCGGGGTTGCATGCGGGGACGCTGGTCAACCGTCTGGTGCATCACTTTGGCATCCTTTCGGAGCTGGGTGGCGAGCTGCGGCCGGGGATCGTGCACAGGCTGGATAAAGACACCAGCGGCGTGCTTCTGGTGGCGCGGACGGACGCGGCGCATCGGGCTCTGGCGGCGCAGTTCGCGGGCCGGACCGTGGAAAAGACGTATCTAGCGCTAGTGCACGGAAAAGTGCGGGCGGATTCGGGGCGGATCACCAAACCGATCGCGCGGGATCCGGTGCGGCGGACGCGGATGACGGCGCGGCTGGATTCGGGGCGCGAGGCGCTGACCGAGTACCGGGTGCGGAAGCGCTTCGAAAAGTTTACGTTCCTGGAGGTGCGGATCGGAACGGGCCGGACGCACCAGATCCGGGTGCATCTGGCGAGCATCGGGCATCCGGTGGCGGGGGATCGCGTCTATGGGGCACCACCAGCCGAGCGGCTGTTCCTGCACGCCTGGAGGATCGGGTTCGTGAGCCCTGCTACGGGGGAACGGGTAACGGTGGAGGCTCCGCTGCCGCCGGAGCTGGAAACCTGGCTGGCGGGGCTATAATTCAAGGTGAGCACAACTCCAGATAATCCATGAAACGCGCAATCTTTATCCTGGTGAGCGCCGGTCTCCTGTTTGGGCAGAACGCCAAACAGAAGGCGGCGGCGAAAGCGGCCGCGCCGGCGGAAGACGAGGGCAAGATCACGGTGGACGTGACGCGCGTGAACCTGCTGTTCACGGTCACGGACAAGAAGGGCCGCTTCGTCAGCAATCTGACCAAGGACGATTTCGAGATTATCGAAAACAAGAAGCCGCAGCAGATTCTGGAGTTCACGGCGGAGACTGATCTGCCCTTGCGGCTGGCGATCCTGATCGACACCAGCAACAGCATTCGCGACCGCTTCCATTTCATCCAGGAAGCCGCGACCGACTTCATCACCACGGTGATGCGTCCGGGCAAGGACAAAGCGATTGTGGTGAGTTTCGATACGTCGGCGGAGCTGGTTTCGGATCTAACGGGCGACGAGGTGGCGATCACCAAAGCGATCCGCGATCTCCGGCCGGGCGGCGGCACGGCGCTGTACGACGCGATTTTCTTCGCCTGCCGCGACAAGCTCATGAAGGATCAGCCGCGCGACAAGTTCCGCCGGGCGATTGTGGTGCTAAGCGACGGCGAAGACAACCAGAGCCAATGGACGCGCGAGCAGGCGCTGGAGATGGCGCACAAGGCGGACGCGGTGATCTACACCATTTCCACCAACATCTCGCACCTGGACACCACCGGCGACAAGGTGCTGAAGCGCTACGCGGAAGAGACCGGCGGAATCGCGTTCTTCCCCTTCAAGGCGGAGGACCTGGGGCAATCGTTCGAGAACATCGCCAATGAGCTGCGGCACCAGTACAACGTGTTCTACCGGCCGAATCCGCTCAGCACCGACGGACTGTATCATCCGGTGCAGATTCGGGTGAAGGACCACAAAGAGCTTATCGTGCGGGCCCGGCACGGGTACTACGCGCCAACTCAGCCGCAGGCGTCTCAAGCCGTGCAATAGGGGTCGCGTAATAACCGTTCCGTGTGCGGACGGTGGGGTGGCCGAAGCCGGTGACGGTGACCTTGATCTGGCGGAAGGTCCCATCCAAAGCCTGATTGGAAGAGGTGTATCCGAGAATGTACTGGTTCCGGATCTCGTGGGCCACGCGCGGCGTGATTTCCTGGATATCGCTGAGATTCTTGGGATAGTATTCCACGCCGCCGGAGGCTTCCGCCAGGGCCTTCAACGCCCGTTTGGCGGCGCGGGCTTCGTGTCCATCTTCTTCGCTGAGCAATCCGATGGAATAGATCAACACATCGCTGTCGTGCGCCTGGCGGAGCACCTGCGCCTGGGTGATGTTGCTGGAATTATCGTTGCCGTCGGTGATGATCACCAGGACCTTCTTGTCCTTCTTCCCGTTTCGTTTGACGTAATCGATGGATTTGCTCAATGCGTCGCGCATGGCGGTGCCGCCACGGGTCTCCATCCGGGCCAGCGCCCCCTGAAGCTTCCTGATATCGCTGGTCAAAAGCTGATCGAAGTGCGTATCGTCGTCGAAGTTGACGATGAAGACTTCGTCGTCCGGGTTGGATTGCTTCACCAGGTCCAGCGCGGCGGCGGCGACGCGCGATCGCTTGTTGCTCATGCTCCCGCTGTTATCGACGAGGATGCCCATCGAGACCGGCACGTCTTCGCGGCGAAACAATTTGATGGGCTGCTCGACGCCGTCCTCGAAGATCTTGAACGCCGATTGGGGAATGTTGGTGACCAGCCTGCCCTTCTTATCGACGACGCTGGCGTGAAGGAGAACCAGCCGGGCGTCCAGGCGATAGAGCGGGACGTCGTCTTGCGAGGCGGGCGGGGTCTGGGCTTGGGCAAGTCCGGCAAGTCCGGCAAGTCCGGCAAGTCCGGCAAGCAGGATCAGCCCGAAACTGCGTAAATGCGCCACCTGCCTTGAGTCTAGCAGGAGCCGGTCACAAGGGAACGCCGGGATAGGTCACCGATTCTCCTTCGACTCGCGCGAAGGGCGTGTACGTGTGGGATTTGAGGCTGGTGGCGCTGAGGATGTGCTCGACCGTGATGCCGCGCGCGGCCAGGGCGTCGGCGATCAGCGAACGGTGGCAGCGCCAGGGGACGGCTTCCGCGCACATGATCGCGGTGGGACTGGCAGCGGCGAGTTCGATGAGCTTGCTCAGGTTCTCGCTGAAGGCGGGAGTCTGCATGTAATCCGCGTAGCCGCGAAAGCTCGCGTTCTTCCAGCCGGTATTGATGGAATCCTTACGGGCGTGGCGGAGTCCGCCGAGTCCGGGCAGATGCAGGTACCGGATTCCACGCTGCTCCAGCGAAGCGGGGAGTTGGTCCTGGCCGAATTGAGGATTGCGGCGCGACTTGGGAATCGTGCGGACGTCGACGAGCTGTTGGATGCCGTGTGCCTCGATCATGTCGAGGAATTTCTCGATGGGGAGCGTGGAGTGGCCGATGGTGAAGATCACACAGGCTGCAGCAAAGTGCCAAGTTTTGACAGCACCTCACCAATCGTCGGGACGGGAAGCGAACAGATCATCGCGGCCTTTCGCGCCCGCCAGTCCAGACTTTTCAACTGGTCCGAGAGGATCGCGCCCTGGACCTTCAAACCTGCAGGCACCAGGACCTCGAAGGGATATCCTTTGATCTGGCCGGTAATGGGGCACAATAACGCCAGGCCGACCTTACTGTTGTATTCGGCGGGAGATAGGATCATGGCGGGACGACGTCCCCGCTGTTCGTGGCCGGCCTGGGGGTCCATATCAATCCAGACTGCGTCACCGCGGCCCGGGATCCAGCGCTTCACCAGATCTCCTTTCCGATAGGCGTGCCGGTCGACACTTCTCCGTGCAGATTCTTCTTGGTGACCTGCGAAAGCAGGTCGGAGAGCTTGCGCTTTTGCCGGCGCTCGGGAATCAGGGCAATTATACCCTTGCGGAGCTTCAAATCGACCACGGACCCGTCGGCCAAGCCGGATTCGAGGGCGATTGCTTTCGGAATGCGCAGAGCGAGACTGTTTCCCCAGCGCTGGACGGAAGCTTTCATAATCGGAACTCCTTGTGTATCTACAAAGAAGATACATCGTTGGGCGCGCGGATGCAACTCCTATGGTCTCACTACCGCGCGGAGATAAGAGAGGATCGCCGCGAGCTCGGCATCGTTATAGGAGCCGATGACAGAAGCGTGGCGCCAGGAGCCGCCGTCGCGGGTCTGGACGGCCGAGGGCGATTCGGTGCGAAGCACGGGCGGGGGCGTGGTGAGATCGTAGAAGATCACCGTGTCGGCCTTCTTGCTGACCACCAGAGCCGGCATGGATTCGCTGCCCACGGTGGCCGTCGAAATCTGAGGCGTCGCCAGGGCCTTCAGCGCCGCGACGCCGGCAGGAATTTTGGCGATGGGGGTCGCGATGGGGATGCCGATACCGGCGACCTCGTGGCAGGTGGAACAGCGCCCGAAGCCGCGGACGGAGTCGGAGAACAGATCGCGGCCGCGGGCGGCGTCGCCTGAGAGCTTCACTACGGCTGCGCCGGCAGCTCCGCTGTTACCCGCGAAATTCGTGACGCCGTTCAGGGAGGCGACGTAAGCGATCACGGCGTTCAGATCGGCGCGCGACAGGGCGGTTCCAAAGGCCGGCATGGCGGTACCGGAAACGCCGTTGGTCACGGTGTTACGGATGAAGCCCTGGTCGAATCCACGAGCCGCGACGCGGGGGGCGCCGCCGTTGGCGCCGCGAGCTCCGTGGCAGTATCCGGTCGCGCAAGATTTGCTGAATACGGTCTCGCCCTGTTTCACAATGTCCTGGGCGGGGACGAGTGAGGCGACCGCGAGTAAGGCTAAAGCGATCTTCATCGCGATCCCTCCGGAAGCGCGAATACGACTAGCGTGGATCCCGGGCGAAAACTTTCGTGGGGGAACAAACCAATGGCGGCGCTGCCGACCACCGTCTGCTGAAATCCAGTCGTCACCGCGATGTACTGCCGGCCGCCGACCGAATAAGAAATGGACGCGCCGCGGTGTCCGGCGCCGGTCTGGAAGCTCCACAGCTTGTTGCCGGTGCGCGCGTCGAGCGCGAAGAAGTTGCCTTCGGGATCGCCGGTGAAGACCAGATCGCCGGCGGTGGCGAGCATGGAGGACAGCAGCACGAATTTGTACGGCACGCTCCAGATACGCTTGCCGGTCACCGGATCCCAGGCGTCCACGTGGCTGTAGGTGCTGCGGTTGGGCGGCAGGTTGGCCGGGAAAGCGCCGTTCATGAAGAAGTGGCCCTCGGTGGGCTTGGTGTCATCGGGCGTAATATCGTTGCAGATTTCGTTGGTGGGCGTATAGAGAAACCCGGTGCGCGGCGAGTAGGCCATGGAGTTCCAGCTCTTGGCGCCGGCCGTGCTGGGACAGAAGTTCTTGGTCTTTCCCAACACGGGCTCATCGCGGCCGACCAGCTTGCCATCCTCGGTGACGCCGGTGATCCAGTTGGAGACTTCGGGCACGTTGAACGAGCTGAGGAATTCTCCGGTGGTGCGGTCGAGCACGAAGGTCAGGCCGCTCTTGTTCATGTGGACCAGGATTTTACGCATCTGGCCTTTGATTTGGCGGTCCATGAGCAGGACTTCATAGGCGGAATCGTAGTCCCACACGTCGTCGGGGACTTCCTGGAAATGCCAGCGCAGCTTGCCGGTATCGGCATCGAGCGCGACCACGCTGGCGGTGTAGAGGTTCACGTCCCGGGACTTGCTGGCGCCCGCGGCGACGCGATCGGCGTCATAGAAATCGGCCGCGGCGTTGCCGGTGCCCCAATAGACCAGGTTCAAGCCGGGATCGAAGGATCCGGTGAGCCAGGGCGAGCCGCCGCCGTAGCGCCAGCTGTCGCCCTTCCACGTTTCGTTCCCCTTTTCACCCGGTGCAGGCACCACGTACCAGCGCCAGGCGAGGCGGCCGGTCTCGATGTAGAAGGCGGTGAGATATCCGCGATGCGCCTGATCGCCGCCATTGCCGCCCATGATGACCTTGTCCTTGACGATGAGCGGCGCGGCGAGGTTGTTGCAGCCGCACTGCTTGGGATCGTCGACGCTGACCTTCCAGATCTCGCGGCCGGTTTTCTGATCGAGCGCGACCACGAAGTTGTCCCGGGTTCCGAAGATGACTTTGCCGCCAGCGACGGCGACGCCGCGATTCTGAATGAAATCGGAATGGCTGCCGGCGATGCCGGGGCGCGGAGTGGGATAGCGGTACTGCCAGATCAGCGTTCCCTTGGCCGCGTCGATGGCGAAGACGCGCGCGCTGGCGGAGATGAGGTACATGACGCCATCGTCCACGATGGGCGTGGCGCCGAGGTACTCGCTATAGTCGCCGGTCTGGAAGATCCAGGCGGGCAGGAGATTCTTGACGTTCGAGGTGTTGATCTGGTCGAGCGCGCTATAGCGCCAGGAAAACTGGGTGCCGCCGTAGCTGGGCCAGTCGGCGCGGGCGACGCCGGCGTCCTGGGCGACCACAGGTAACACAGCCAATAAGAAGGGGAGAAATCGCATCGTTCTATATGATACTTGGCAGACGCGGTGCTAGCATGGGGTTTCGTTAAATGAACCTGCAAGCAGCCCTGATCAATGTGGCGTTGCTGTGGCTGCTGACCACGCCGCACGAATTCGCGCACGCGTGGGTCGCGACGAAACTGGGCGACGACACACCGCGGCGCGAAGGCCGGGTCACGCTGAATCCCATGGCGCACGTGGACTGGATCGGCACGGTGCTGCTGCCGGCGGTGACGTCGCTGGCGGGCGCGGGATTCCTGGGATGGGGCCGGCCGGTGAACACGAACCCCTCGAGGTTACGGGGCGGCTGGAACGGGATGGCGCTGGTGGCGCTGGCGGGTCCGGCGAGCAACGTGGTGTTCGCGGTGGTGCTGGCGGCGGTGGCGGCGGCCACGGCGGCCCTCAATCCCGCGGTTTCGAGGTTCGCGTCGCAAGGCGTGTGGCTGAGTCTGTATCTGGCCCTGTTCAACCTGATCCCGGTGCCGCCGCTGGATGGGTCGAAGCTCCTGCTGGCCGCGCGGATTCCGGTGCAAATCTATTCGATGGTGGCGCGGTACGGGTTGCTGGTACTGATCCTGCTGATGGTCTACACGCAAGTCGGGGTCACGCTTTCCAACTGGAGCGTGGACGGCGCGCGGGCCATGCTGGGGTGGTTCCAACCGCCTATAACGTAATCATAAGAAGAGCCGATGTCTCCGGTATGCATCGGTTTCTTGTGTTTTCGGTCTTGGCGGTCCTGGCAATCGGTACGGAAGGGCAAACGCAGCGCCCGCAGCTTTCCGCCGTGCAAGCCCGGCAGTTCGAAACGGCTCTCCAAACTAATCCCGCGGACCGGGTGGTGCGAAGCGCGTTGCTCAACTACTATTTCCTGAACTCCGCGCTGGCCCCGGCGGTGGCGATTCCGGCGCGGCGGCGTCACATTCTGTGGTTGATCGAAAACACGCCGTCCGACGAGTTAGCCGGAACTTCGGCCGCCACGATCGACGCTTCCGGCCACCGGCTGGCCGATCCGCAAGGGTTCAAGCTGGCGTCGGACGCCTGGCGTAAGCAGACGGCGAAGCCGGACGTCACAGCCGCAGCGCTGGCGAACGCGGCCTTCTTCTTCAAACTTTCCGACAAACCTTTCACCATAAGATTGCTGGAGCGCGCGCTGGCCCTGGAACCCGGCAACAAGAACATCGCCGCGGGCCTGGGCCAAACTTATGCGATGGCGATCCTGGGAGTCACCATGATCAACAAGAACGGTTATCCGCTGGGCTCGGACCCCCGGCAGATTCAGGCTCCGGTCGCCCAGCAGGCGCACGACGCGCTGGCGGCTTCGACAAACCCCTACGTGCTGGCGGTGGCCGGCTATCAGATCTCGTTTCAGGGCGCGATTCTGCGCGGCAGCGGCAAACTCGATTTCGACACGGGCCCGCTGGCGGAAAGCGTGCTGCAGCGCGCGGTGAGCCTGGCCCCGAACGATCCGGAAGTCGCCGGCTACATGGCGCAGCATCAGGAGATCCAACGCCAGATTCAGGCGGCTGCGGCGGTTCCGCGGTAACAATTTCGCGCCTTACCTGCCGGCGCTAATTCTTCATGTGCGCTGCGTCTTTTTCGTCTTCGCCGCAGAAGTATTCCAGCACGTCTGAATCGGGAAGCAGATTGAGGCCGAGCGTATACGTGAAGGGCTTGGTGTAAGTCTTGGGATCGTCAATGGTCACCTGGACGTCCATATGGCCGAAATCCTTGCGGTGGAACTGCTCCGTAACGCGCATGGCTTCGCTGTGTGGATGACCGAAAGTGTCAAGCGGACCATCCGGGATTAATCCCACTGTGTCCACGACCAGCGAGTCGCCCTGCCACTTCCCCACGGAATACCCGAGCCAGCTCGGTTGCGGATCCTCCAGCTGTTTCCTGCCGTCCGTAAAGATCTGGCGGAAGACCGTGTCCGATTCATACAGCATGAGAGTGAGCTTGGGTGTCTGGACGATTTTGAAGGGAGCCGGCAACGAATCCGCAAGCGGTATGCTGGGCGGGGTGCAGAGCGCGGGAGGAGGCGCGGTCAAAGCAACGGCCGCGCGCTTCTCATACTCTGCCCTGAATTCTGGGCGCAACGGCGATTCCCCAGGTTTGTAGGACGCCAGGACGTTGAAGAAGGAAAGCGGCGGGGGATCTTCGCCCAGCCCGTTGGTTCCCGCCGGAAGCATTTTCATCAGCACGCTGATCGGGGCCCCCTGGCCCTGCCAGACGCCGGACAGGTCCGGCCTGCCATTGGCGCGCGGCGCGGGCGCCGATAAATTCGGCTTGCCGTCCCTGCTGCGGGGGGTTTCCGGATCGCGGTGGTTCAGCCACTGCGCCTGAAGGCCCCCGCCAACTAACAGGATCAAAATGCAGATGCGCATATTGAGCCTCCCTATTGTGGAGATTGTATCGAAATCCGTATCCTAGGACTTGCTCCTCTCCAGCTCGACCTACTTCATCTTCCTGGTGGGGATTTTCGTCCTTTATTGGTCGGTATCGCGGGTTCGGGCGCTGGCGCTGAGCCTGATCCTGTTCGCCAACTACTTCTTCTACGCCCGCTGGGATCTGCGGTATCTGGCGATTATTCCGCTGGCTTCGACCTGCGACTATTTCATCGGCCTGGGCCTTGCGGCCACGCCCAACCGGGTGCTGCGGCGGCTGCTGGTGACGGCCAGCATCGCGCTGAACATCGGGCTGATTGCGTTCGCGCGCAACTGGAAGCTTTCGATCACGCTTTCCTTCTATGCGTTCCAGGCGCTGACCTACACCATCGACCTGTACCGGCGCGACGCGAAGGCGACGAAGAGCTACCTGGCGCACCTGGCGGCGGTGTCGTTCTTCCCGACCATCCTGGCGGGGCCCATTACGCGCGTGGCGGTCCTGCTCGAGCAGTTCGAGAAGCGCAAGCCGCTGGAAGCATCCGCGGGCGGGCGGGCGCTGTTTCTGATCGGCCTGGGGCTGGTGAAGAAGCTGATGATCGCCGATTATCTGGGCGGGAACCTGGTCAACCGGGTGTTCGACTTTCCCAATCTCTACACCGGCGCGGAGAACCTGATCGCGGTGTATGCGTACACGCTGCAACTGTTCTACGATTTTTCCGGCTACACCGATATCGCCATCGGATCGGCGCTGCTGCTGGGGATCACGCTGCCGGCGAACTTCAATCGTCCGTACGCGGCGCATAATATCGCCGATTTCTGGCGGCGCTGGCACATCACGCTGTCCAACTGGCTGCGCGACTACCTGTACTTCTCGCTGCCGGGGCTGCGGTCGAAGTGGAAGATTTTCACCTACACGAATCTGCTGATCACCATGGTGCTGGGCGGGCTGTGGCACGGGCAGAGCTGGAATTTCGTGATCTGGGGCGGGCTGCACGGGCTGGGCCTGGTGATTGTCCGGCTATGGCAGACGCGCACGGGGCCCAAACCCGCCGCGGGATTCTGGCGATATGCCAGCATCTTTCTGACGGTCCACTACGTGGCGTTCGCCTGGATCTTTTTCCGCGCGCCCGACCTGGAGACCGCGTCTTTGATTCTGGCGCGCATCGGTTCGGGAACGGTTTCCTTCGCCAACGTCTCCCCGGGATTATGGATGATTCTGGCGATCGCCGTGGCGGCGCATTACTTGCCGAAGAAGTGGTACGACCTGAGCGTCGAACTGTACGTGCGCGCGCCGTTCTACGCGCAGGCGGGGGCGCTGGCGGCGCTGGTGATCGGGCTGCAATACGTGGCGCAGACGGGCGCCGCGCCGTTCATTTATACGAGATTCTAGGGATCTGAATTAAGTCTAGGGATCTGAAGTAAGTAGAGATGCGCAAGACAGCACTGGCGGTGGCGACGTTCGTGGCACTGATCTTATTGCCGCGCGTGGTGCCGGCGCTCAAGGACTACACATCGCTGGATCCGCGCGACATCCCGCTGGTGTGGGATCTTCCGGTTCCCAAGCCCAAGGAACTGGAAACGGATGAGGTTCGAGCGCGCCGCCTGCAAGTCCAGGCTCCCCAGAACCTGATCGATCCGCAGAAAGAGCTGGATCATTTCTACCGGGCGCTGCTCCGGGGCGGGCCGGTTCGGGTGCTGCACTACGGCGATTCGCCCACCACGGGCGATCTGATCACCGCCGATGCGCGCGTGCTGTTCCAGAAGGAGTTCGGCGACGGCGGAGCGGGCTTCGTGCTGATCGCGAAACCGTGGGCCTGGTATCACCATCGCGGCGTGGAGATGGACTCGTCGAATTGGACCATCGACGTGGCGGGAAATACGTCCATTCGCGACGGGCTGCACGGGCTGGGCGGCGCGAGTTTCCAGGGATTACCCGGGGCGGTGGCGAATTTCACGGTCAGGGACGGGCAGCGCACCGCGGAGGTCGCGTTCCTGGAGCAGCCCAACGGCGGGGCGTTTTCCTTCGAAGCGGACGGAACGCCGCTGGGAACGGTGGAAACGGCTGCAGAAACGCGGCAAGCGGCCTGGGCGTCGTTCGCCTTGCCCGTGGGATCGAAAAAGTTCACGGTGCGCGTGACCAGCGGCTGGGTTCGTTTGTACGGCGTGGAGTTCAGCAAGAGCCAGCCGGGCGTACTGTACAGCAGCCTGGGCGTCAATGGCGCGAACATCACACTGCTCAGCCGCGCTTTCAACCGGGCGCACTGGGCCGCGCAGCTCGAACACTACCGGCCGGATCTGGTGGTGCTGGCGTATGGGACCAACGAGAGCGGCTTCCCGAAATTTGTCGACTCCACCTGGGGCGAAGAAATGAAGTCGGCCGTAAAACGATTGCGGACGGCCCTGCCCGAGGCTTCGATCCTGCTGATGAGCCCCATGGATCGGGGCGAGCGCAACGATCGGGGGGAGATCGAGACGATCGCGACCATGCCCAGGCTGGTAAAGATCGAGGAGCAGGTAGCCGAAGAAACGGGAGTGGCTTTTTTCAACACCTTCCAGGCCATGGGCGGGGACGGAACCATGGCGCGCTGGTATGCCGCCGAGCCGCGCCTGGTGGGCGCGGATTACATCCATCCCATGCCGGCCGGGGCCAAGATCGTGGGGGGGCTGTTGTACGGAGCCCTGCGAGAGGGCTATAACGAATATAAGCTGCGACAATTGAGAAGTCGGGAAGTCGTCAGCCAGGAAGTTGGCGGAAGAGCAGTACGGGTTTCGAAAGGCGGGCCTGCGGGCTCGAAGGGCAGCACCACCAAGTGAAAGGCTTTGTCCAGTCGCGCTGGATCCAGTTATGGATCGCCTTAGTGACCGCGGCCGCCGCGGCCGTGGCGGTGCAGCCGGCCAAGGCGCCGGCGTCCAGCAATAAGTCCACTTCCAAAAAGAAGCCTGCCTCGAAAACCGCCTCTAAGAAAATCAGCGCTTCGAAAAAGGCTTCGGCCAAGAAGAAGTACGTCTCCAGCAGCGGCAAGAGTTCCAGCAAGCGAAAATCGTCGACCAAGAGAACGGTCGCCGCCAAGAAAGCAAAATCGGCTTCCTCCAGCCGGTCGCGCGCCGTTGCCGCCGCGAAAGCCAAAGCCGCGGCGCACAATTTCGTATTCCAGACCGTGGCCGACAGCGCGGATATCCCGGTGGAAAACGCCGCGGCCCTGATTCCTTTCTTTGAGCAGCTGTATCGCCACCAGCGCGGCGAGATCGCGGGTCCGCTGCACATCCTGCACTACGGCGATTCGCATACCGCGGCCGACGAATGGACCGGCGACCTGCGCGCGCGCTTCCAGGAGAAGTTCGGCGACGGCGGCAGCGGATTCTCGCTGGCCGGGCGCCCGTGGAACACGTATCGCCGGACGGATGTACGGTCGGGATCGACGCGCGGCTGGCATTCCGACGGCCTGGTGGGACGCACGGGCGACGGCGTTTACGGTTTAGGCGGCGTGAGCATGTCCACGACCCAGGCGCATGAAGCGGTGTACCTGGACGCAAGCGCGTCGGAATTCGAACTGTTCTACTACCAGCAGCCGGGCGGCGGGACGGTGCAGATCTACGACAACGGCATGCCCACCGAGCAGATTTCAACCGACGGCGAACCCGGCCCGGCCTACTACCGCCTGGACGCGATCCCCGGCATGCATCGCGTGGAAGCGGAAACGCTCGATCACGCGCCGGTGCGCCTGTTCGGCTGGGTGGCGGAAAACACCACCGGGGTTACCTACGAGGAACTGGGGATCAACGGCGCGCAGGCGTCCATCGTTCTGGGTTGGGACGAAGAGACGCTGCGATCGAACATCGAGCGCCGCGATCCCGCGCTGATTGTCCTGGCGTACGGCACAAACGAAGCCGGACGCAAGGACTGGACGATCGAGAGCTATCGCGAGTTGTATTCGCGGCTGATCGAAAGGTTCCGGATGGATGCTCCCGCGGCGACGATTCTGGTGGTGGGCCCGCCGGACCGCTCGCAGAAGATCCGCCGAGTCGGCTGGCGGACGATGAACCAGATCGACGTGATCGCGGAGGCACAGAGAGAAGCCGCGCTGGCGAACGGCTGCGCGTTCTGGGATCTGCGGGCCAAGATGGGCGGCAAGGGTTCGATGCTGAAATGGGTAGCCGCGGGCATGGCCCAGGCCGACCATGTGCATTTCACGGGACCCGGATACCGGATGCTGGGCGACGCGGTGTTCCGGGACGTGATGAGCCAGTACGACATTTTCCTCGAAGCGCGCGCCGCGATCGTGGCAGACGTGACCGCGCCTCCGGATGCAGGTCCGCCTTCCGATGCCGCGCCGAGAGCCATCGCGGCGTTCGCAGGCGGTAACCAATGACCGCGGATGCGGCCGCGGAACCTATTATCGGTGGAGATTTGTATTGCCCCCGGTGTCAAAAGGAAGTGAAGGATCCGCTAACCTGCGGCGATTGCCAATCGACGATCTGCCGGCTGTGCGGAACGCCGCTCGAGCAGGTGGACGAGCTCGGCATCGGTTGACCGGCACGTCAACGAGAACATTGACGGCCAGGTCGCCGAGAAAATTGACCGGACTCGCTGCCGCGTCGCTGCTGCTGCTGATTTCGTGCGGATCTGTAGCGTGCAGACAGCAGAAGTCCGCCCAAGCGCCCGCCGTGGGTATCGCCTACACGGGACCGAACACCGTCAATCTGCGCAAGGACCTGGGTCCCAGAGCGAATACGGTTGCCACTCTGCATCATGGCGAACGGCTGGAGGTGCTGGAGACGCGGCGGCGCTTCGTCAAGGTCCGCACATCCCAGGGCGTGGAGGGATGGACGGACGGGAACTACCTGCTGACGCAACAGCAGGTGAGCGATCTGGACGCTCTCGCCGAGTTCGCCGCCAAGCTTCCTTCGCAGGGCGCGGGGTCGGTTTACGACACCCTGAACGTGCACACCGCGCCGAGCCGGCAAGCCCCCAGCATCACCCAGATTCCCGAAGGCGGCATGATGGAGGTGCTGGCGCACCGGGTGACGCCGAGGAACGGGACGATGCCCCCGGCGAGCGCGCCGGCGAAGGAGCCGGCGTCCTCCAAAGAGATCGCCTCGACCGAGGAGACCAAGCAAGGCAACGAGCCGCCGCCGCCCGCGGCGCCGGTACCTTCCGACGACTGGTACCTTATTCGCATGAAAGACGCGCGCACCGGCGAGGAAAGAGCGGGCTGGGTGCTGGCGAGGCAGGTCTGGATGGCGATTCCAGACGAAGTGGCGCAATACGCCGAAGGGCACGTGGTCACCGCGTATTTGCCGCTGGGCAAGGCGGGCGCGACGGATAAAAATAATTGGCTGTGGACCACGACGTCGTCAAAATCGGAGCCCTACGACTTCGACAGTTTTCGCGTGTTTGTCTGGAGCACGAAAAGGAGCCGTTACGAGACGGCATACATCGAGCGCAACGTGAAGGGCTGGTATCCGATCGAGCCGCAGAACGTGCCGGGAGAGGAAGGCAGGGCCTTTTCCCTGGTGCTCCAGGACAAAGACGGCAAGGTTTACAAGAAGACGTTCGCGTTTAGCGGGTACCGCGTGAAACTGGTTTCGAAGACTCCCTACCTGGGGGCGCCGGCCGTGCCGGAAGTGCGTACCACCCGCAATTTCGAAGACACGCAAGCTCCGCGGAAAACGAGCTGGGCGGATAAGCTGCGGGGACTGCGAAAGCGCTGGTTCGGGCGATAGTTTCTAGTCGAACGTAAACAGGCCCATGGCGCGCTTCACTTTCGTGAGCGTGCTCTTCGCGATATTCCCGGCGCGCTCGGAACCTAAACGGAAGGCTTCCGTGATTTGCTCCGGCGTAATCTCGCGATAGCGCTGCTGGATGGGCTCGAGTCCGGCGACCACGGCCTCGGCCACGGTTTTCTTGAAATCGCCGTAGCGCATGCCGGAGAATTTTTCCCGCATATCCTCGCTAGCGGATTCGGTGAACGCCTGGTAAATCGCGAGCAGGTTGCGCACGCCCGCGCCGGGATCGTCGAAATCGACGCCGGGTTTGGAGTCGGTGGTGGCGCGCATGATTTTCTTGCGGATCACCGCGGGCTCGTCCAAGATGCCGATGGCGTGGCCGGCGCCGGGCTCGGACTTGCTCATCTTCTTTTCGGGATCGTCCAAGCCCATGACGCGCGCACCGACGGTGGGCAGATGGGTCGCGGGCATGGTGAACGTCTCCCCGTTTTCGGGATACAGCGAGTTGAAGCGCTGGGCGATGTCGCGCGTCAGCTCCACGTGCTGCTTCTGGTCATCGCCGACGGGAACGACGTCGGCCTGGTACAAGAGAATATCGGCCGCCATGAGCACGGGATACTGGAGCAGGCCGTCGCCGATGGGCTCCTGCATCTTCTCTTGTGCCTGGGCCTTTACCTTGTACTGCGTCATTCGCTCCAGCCAGCCGACCGGAGTCACGCACGTGAGCAGCCAGGCGAGCTCGGCGTGCTCGGGGACCCGGGACTGGAGTACCAGCGATTTCTTATCGATGCCGATGGCCAGCAGAATGCCCGCCAGTTGCAGGATTTTGGCGTTCAGTTCCTTGGGATCCTGATAAGCCGTGACCGCGTGGAGGTCCACGATGCAGTAGATGCTATCGTAGTCATACTGAATCTTGGCCCAGTTCTTCAGCGCGCCCAGATAATTCCCGATGTGCGGATTGCCCGTGGGCTGGATGCCGGATAGAACTCTCTTCATGTGTAGTCAGGGGAAACTCTTATCGTAAACGATGTCATCTCATGATGTTCAAATCGACAAGTGGGTGTACGGCGGCGAAGGACTAGCCCGCGTCGACGGGAGAGTTGTGCTCGTCCCCAACGTTCTGCCCGGCGAAACCGTGCGGATCGATTTCGGGAAGGACGTGCATGCTTCTTTGGCCGAAGTGCTCACGCCCGCGCCCGAGCGGGTAGCGCCCGTCGACGTTCCCTGCCCGCTGTTCACGGTCTGCGGCGGCTGCCACTATCAGCACGCGCCCTACGAATTCCAGCTCGCCCGGAAGGTGGAGATCCTGCGGGAGCAGTTGCAGCGCGTCGGCAAGATCCAGTTCGAAGGCGAGATCGCGGTGATCAGCGGCCCGCCGCTGGGCTATCGCAACCGGGCGCAGTTTCATGTCGCGCCGGAACACGGCGGCGGCAAGATCGGGTACCTGGCGGCGCGGTCGCATGAACTGGTTCCCGTGGAGAGCGAATGTCCGGTTTGCTCGCCGCGCCTGAACCAGGCTCTCGCGGAGATGCGTGAGCGGATGGGTGACGCGCGCTTTCCGCGCTTCGTGCAGGCGCTCGAAATCTTCACCAACGAGAGCGACGTCCAGATCAACGTGATCGAATCGGAACGGCCGGTGGCACGGCGGTTCTACGACTGGTGCGAGTCGCAACAGGCGATCGACTATGAAACTGCATTGGGCATGTTCCGCGTCAGTTCACGATCGTTTTTTCAGGTGAACCGGTTTCTCGTCGAGAAACTGGTGGAGGCGGCACTACCGGAGGACGGCGGGGAATCGGCGCTGGATCTGTACGCAGGAGTGGGACTGTTCGCGGTGCCGATGGCGCGAAACTTCCGCTCGGTAACGGCAGTGGAGACGGGGTCGAGCGCGGCGCACGATCTGGAGTTCAATGCGTCGCGCGCGGAAGCGGCGGTGAAGGTCGAACAGGCCCGGGTAGAGGACTATCTGGAGCGCCTGCAAGGCACGCCCGAGTTCGTGCTGGCCGATCCGCCTCGCGCGGGATTGGGGAAAGACGTGGTGGGGCACCTGCTGCGCCTGGCCCCGCCGCGCATGACGATTGTTTCCTGCGATCCGGCGACCCTGGCGCGGGATCTGGCCGGACTGACGGGTTATCAGATCGAGTCGCTCACGCTGGTGGATCTATTCCCGCAAACATTTCATCTGGAAGCTGTCGTTCACCTGCGCCGGGTTTAGCGGGCTGCTTCGGCGCAGCCCCGGCGCGTTCGATTGCAAATCCGGTGACGACCGCTGATAATGGCTGCGAGCGCGACACTCATCAAACATTGGTAAGCTGCGTGCAGTAGGAGGGCCGTATGAAGAAAAAAGAAGACGAAGGACGCCGAACGTACAGTGAAGTGCCTCCAAAAGAGAGGCGGGGGGGCACGGGTTCCGCCGGCCAGTCCGGGGACACGCAGGGATTGTCGGATGTCGCGGAAGCGGGCTCGGAGAGCGTGCAGGAGCTGATCGAAGAGGGGCAATTCCTCGAAGCCGAGGCAATCAGCGGGGTGGAAAACGCGTCCGATCCGGATGTGGCGGAAGTCCACACGAGAGAAGTCCTGGAGGACGATGTGCCTTCCGAATACCTGGGGGATCAATGACCGTACGCGGTCACGTGGTCACGCCTCGCTCCTGACGCTTTCGTTTCCTGCGATATACAGCAACGACTGGGCGAATCGCAGAGCCCATTGGCGCTGGCCCGCCGCGTCCGCGATCTCGTCCTGGCGGAATTCCACCTGGAGGTGCGGCAATCCGCGGCGCAGCGCGTGAAACGGAGTGCTGTAGTCCACTTTCGGATCCAGATCGTAGGGTTGATTGTCACCCACCTCGATATCGCCGGGCCGGCGCAGCGCGGCGAGCACCGGGTCGGCCAAGCTGCGGTCGAGATAACTGGAGAGAGCGATCTTCCAGGGCCGGGGTTGGCCGGCCAGACAGGCCGTCATGGAGTGAACGGAAACCGCGATGGACTCGACGCCTCGCGCCTCGCGTTCCAGCATGACCGCTTCGACCGCGTCGTGATAGGGACGGAACCAGCGCTCGACGCGGGCCGCTTTGGCTGACTCGCCGAGATGCAGGTTGCCGGGGATCACCGTCCCGTCGCTGACTTCGGGGATGAGATCGGAGGCGTCGAGATTGCGGTTGCAGTCGATGACCAGGCGGGAGGCGCTCGAGAGGATCGCCGGGGCGTCGAAGATTTCCGAGAGCGCCGCCGTCACGCCCGCCGCACCGATATCCCACGCAATGTGCCGGGCAAGTTCGGACGCCGGCAAACCGAGGTCGTGAAGTTCCTCAGGAATGTAGTTCCCGGCGTGATCGCAGAACAAGACGAAGCGGCCGGATCCCCGCGGGCGCAGGAGGCGAGGCTCGGCCGGGTCAGGCGTCATGGCAATGCGTCACCCCACCGTTTCGGTGACGTTCACCGTGACGTCCATGCCGAGGAAGGATCCCGGGGGACCGTCGTAGGTGCCCCACAAGGGCAGCACGTGATAGGGATCCCACGCAACGGCGACGCGAATGAGATTCCGATTTCCGATGATTTTGTTGGTGGGGTCGAAATCGATCCAGCCGGCGCCGGGTAAGTAGGCTTGCATCCATGCGTGGGTGGCTCCGCCGCCGGCCAGCCCGGAACTGTTGGGCACGAAGATATAACCGCTGACAAACCGCGCCGCGATACCCAGCGACCGGGCGGCTTCCATCATCAGGACCGCGAAATCGCGGCAACTGCCTCGCCCGTGCCGCAACGTTTCCTCGGGGGTCTGCACCCCTTTCTCAGAGCGGCGAGTGTATGTGAACTGTTCGGAAATGCCGTGGGTCATGGCGCGAAGCAGTTTCATGGTGCCGGTACAATCCGATGAATCGAGAAACTGTAATGCCCATTTGTCCACGCCCTCGCCCGGGTAATGACGAGCCAAGGGGCGCACGAGATTGGGGAAGTCCTCGTCGGCATAGCGAAAAGGATACGTCCGCGCATATTCCTCCAACGGATACTCCAGCATGGAGGTCTCGAAATGCTCCAGCTTTACCGTGCTTTCGAAGCGGAGCTCGGTGGTGGTCCCTTCAAACGTGGCGACGGCGACCGAGTTATCGAACGGATCGTGCAGCCAGCGCAAATGAGCGGGTTGCGGAGTAATGACCAGGTTGGTCTGGATCAGCCGCAGGTCGTAACTCTCGCGCGGGCGGAACATCATGCGATGTTCGCCGAGACTGACGGGCTCACGGTAGCGGTAGACGGTGGAGTGGCGCACCGTGAGAAAGGACATCAGGCGCCGGACCCCGCACTCGCGCCCTCTGGAATTTCGTCGGTCCAGACGCGGAAGCTCTCGAGCGTGTTGGGTCCGAAGGTGGTGGCGATCGCGACATCGGACGCATCGCGGCCTCGCGCCATCAGGATGCGGCCCATGCGCGGCACGTTGTTACGCGGGTCGAAGATGTGCCAGCGTCCGCCGATCCAGGCTTCGAACCACGCCGCGAAATCGCCCACGCCGTAAGGAGGAGGCGTTCCGAGATCACTCAAGTACCCGGTGCAGTAGCGCGCCGGGATATTCATGGAGCGGCAGAAGGTGATGGCCAGATGCGCGTAGTCGCGGCAGACGCCGATCCGCTCATTGAAAGCCTCGGCGGCGCCGCGAGTGGCGCGGGCGTACTGATAGTTGAAGGCAATGTGGTTGTGGACGTAATCGCAGATGGCCTGCACGCGCGGGTAGCCGGGCGTGGTTCCGCTGAAGAGCTGCCAGGCCGTCTGAGACAGCAAATCGGTCTCACAATAGCGGCTGCCCAACAGGAACACGAGCGTTTCTTCGGGCAGATCCTGCACGGGATGCTGCCCGGCGGAAGGCACAACCTCATCCGGCTGGCCGCTATCGTTGACGACGGCGTCGGCCGTCAGTCGCAGGCGGCCCGGAGGCGCGAGAAGACGGTTGCACCGGTTTCCGAAAGCGTCGCGGTAGCCGGAGATCGGAACGGACGGCTCGGCGATCAGGCGGTCGGGGACGACGATGTCGGAGGCGCGTGAATCGTGGATATTCACGACCAGGATGATCGGCGTGGGTTGCGGAAAGTTATAAATCAGTTCGTAACCGGTCCGGAGCTGCATGGCAAAACACCTTCAATCCGCAGCAAGGAAATCCGCAAGAAGGGCGGAAGCGACTCAGAGGCGACGTGGCGAGAGGCCTTACTGTTCGCCTCCCGCGGCTCCGATACTGTTCATGGTAGCAGGGAGCCAGCCAGAAATTCATACAATGGAGTCGTACCCTTGGAGGCACATCCAATGAGTGTCCTTTCCGCGCTCCTCGATAGCCTGCTGCCCACCCGCGCCTTTAACCAGCGCGTGAAGGCTATCTCCGATCCGCGGTCCCGCTGGAAATACTGGACGCTCCGTATCGCGTTGGCTGTTCTGGTGGTTATCGCCCTCTCCTACTTCGGTATCGGCCAGCATCCCCAACTCCACTAGCTCGGCATTTTAATTCTGGTAAGATCGGAGCGTTATGCGACAAGAATGGGTTGCGCGGCGCGTGAACGACCAGATCCGCACACAGATGCACTATGGGCGGCAAGGGCGGATCACCGAAGAGATGGAATACGTCGCGACACGCGAGCGGCTGGCGCCCGACGTGGTCCGCGACGAAGTGGCGCGCGGGCGCATGATCATCCCCGCCAACATCCATCACACCAACCTCGAGCCGATGTGCATCGGGGTGGCCTCCTGCTGCAAGATCAACGCGAACATCGGGAATTCCTCGACCACCTCGGACATCGACGGCGAGCTCGAAAAGCTGCGCTATTCGGTGAAGTACGGGGCCGACACGGTGATGGATCTGTCCACCGGCGGCGACATTCCGCGCATCCGCGAAGCCATCATCCGCAGCTCGCCCGTTCCGATCGGGACGGTGCCTCTGTATGAAGCTCTGGCGCGCGTGCGGCGAGTCGAAGACCTCAACATCCAGGTGATGCTCGAAGTGATCGAAGAGCAGGCCGAGCAGGGCGTGGATTACATGACCATCCACGCGGGCGTTCTGGTCCAGTACATTCCGCTGACCACCAAGCGCGTCACGGGAATCGTCAGCCGCGGCGGGGCGATTCTCGCCGAGTGGATGGTGAAGAACCACAAGCAGAATTTTCTGTACGAATACTTCGAGGACATCTGCAAGATCTTCCAGAAGCACGACGTGAGCTTTTCCTTGGGCGACGGGCTGCGGCCCGGATCTCTGGCCGATGCGAGCGACCGCGCGCAGTTCGCCGAGCTCGAGACGCTGGGCGAGCTGACCAAGATCGCCTGGAAACATGACGTGCAGGTGATGATCGAGGGTCCGGGACACATTCCGATGGACCAGATCCAGATGCAGGTGGAGAAGGAAGTCCAGATCTGCCAGGAGGCCCCGTTTTATACACTCGGGCCGCTGGTGACGGATTTCGCGCCGGGCTACGATCACATCACGTCGGCCATCGGGGCGGCGATGATCGGATGGCATGGCGCGGCCATGCTGTGCTACGTGACGCCCAAGGAGCACCTGGGGCTGCCCAACGCCGACGACGTGAAGCAGGGATTGATCGCGTACAAGATCGCGGCGCATGCGGCCGATATCGCGCGGCATCGTCCGGGCGCCAGGGATCGGGATGACGCGTTATCGCGCGCGCGGTTCGCTTTCGACTGGAAGAAGCAGTTCGAGCTGTCGCTCGACCCGGAGACGGCGCAGGCGTATCACGATGAAACTCTGCCCGAAGAAGGGTTCAAGGACGCGGCGTTCTGCTCGATGTGCGGGCCCAAGTTCTGCTCGATGAACCACTCGGTGAAGACCCAGGAGTTCACGGAAGCGGATGCCGAAGCCGTGCTGAATGCGAACCTGACGCAGATCGCCACCACGACCGGGGATTGAAGATACTGCTCCACCTGTAACTAGAAGCCCGCGAGGAGCGTGTTTATAGATACGGAGTGTTATCATATAGATGGCAATGGTCCAAGAGCTGGGAGCCACGCACGCTCAGATCCAGCGGATTCTTCAGAGCAAGGCGTTCCGCACATCGGAGATCCACCGTAACCTGTTGAGTTACCTGGCGGAGAAATCCGTCTCCGGAACCGCGGACGGGCTGAAGGAATATACCGTCGGGCTGGACGTGTTCGCCAAACCCGATTCCTACGATCCGCGCCAGGAATCCACCGTCCGGATGCACGTCGCCCGGCTGCGGCAGAAACTGGCCGATTACTATCGCACCGAGGGCGTGGACGATACCATTCTGGTGGATCTGCCCAAGGGCGGATTCAAGCTGACCATCGAGCCGCGCGAGGTTCGCCCGGAGACCGTCGCCGAACAACCGACGGCGGGCGGGCGCTGGGGCGGCAAGGAAATCGGGCTGGCCGCGGGGCTACTGCTGGCGCTGATTCTGGCCGGATATTTCGGAACGCGACTCTGGCAGGTGCAGAGGACCACCAGCCTCCCGTCGGCGCGGGACTGGACGCCGGAATTGAAGCAGCTTTGGGATCCATTTGTTTCGTCCAAGCGGCCGCTGATCGTGTGCCTTTCGATGCCCACGGCGGGTTCGAACGAGGCCGGGACGGCAACCGGAGCCGTACTGCTGGGGCAGTTTCTCGGCATGCTGCACAAGCAGGACGTGCTGGTGACCAGCAGCGACCAGATTGCGGCCCCCGAGGTCGCCATGGGGAACGTCGTGTTTCTGGGACCGGTGGCGGGCAACCGGCAGATGCAGGCCATGTCGGCCGACCGGCCATTCGTGCTGGAGCCGGGAGGCATCCGCAACATGAACCCGGCGCCGGGCGAGCCGGAGTTCTTCGCCGATAAACCCCCGCGCGATCCGCAAGATACGGAGGAAAGCTACGCGCTGATCAGCCGCGTGCCGGGGCTGTACGGCAACGGCGAGGTCCTGTATCTGGCCGGGAACCGGATCTCCAGCATCACCGGAGAGGTGCAGGCATTCACCGACGCAACCTTCGCGAAGACATTGATTTCAAAAATGAAAAAGCCCGACGGCAGCGTTCCGCGCTATTACCAGGTGGTCTTGAAAATAAAGTCCATGGATACGATGCCCATCGAGGTCAGCTACGTGCTGCACCGCGAGCTGCGGATCCCGGACCAGTCCTCCTCGTCTAAGTAGTTATATTCAAATGTGGTTACCCGGTCACACACCGGTCACTGACCATCTCTTGACCTGTGGACGGGCGCATCCACCTCAGACTCATGTTAGGCTGCTGATGGGTAATGATGTCTATTCTTCAAATCGCACAATGGCTCCAGGAGACTTCTCTCAGCGTATCGATCCGGGAGTCGATTCTGATGTTTCCGCTGATCGAAGGCGGGCACTTGCTGGGCATCAGCGTCTCGGCCGGGACCATCGCCATCTCCGATCTGCGCATGATGGGGCTGATCTTCAAGAAGGAGTCGGCCTCCGACGTGTTTCACCAGCTCATCCCCTGGACCTCGGCCGGATTCGCGATGATGATGATCACCGGGACCCTGCTGCTGATCTCGGAGCCGGTCAAATGCTACGACAGCATTTTCTTCCGTTTGAAAGTGCTGTTCCTGTTCCTGGCCGGGCTGAACGTGCTGATCTTTCACTCTTCCAAGATCTACCGGCACATCCATGAATGGGAATGGGCCCCCAATCCGCCTCGGGCCGCCAAGCTGGCCGGGTGGATCTCGCTGATCAGCTGGGCCGTCGTGATCATCGCGGGCCGCACCACAGCTTATAATTTTTAGGGCTTATAACTTCGAGGACTTACAACTTCTAAATCATGTGGCAATCCTTCAAGCCGTTTTTTGAGTGGAACGACAAAGTCTGGATCGGCCAGGCGATTTCCGGCACCATCTGGGCCTTTCCGGTGATCGAAACCATCCACATTCTGGCGCTGACCATGATGTTCGGCGCGATTGTGATCATCGATCTGCGGATGATGGGCTTCGGCCTGAAGAAGCAATCGGTGGCGCTGCTCGCCAAGAACCTGGAGCCCTACATGACCTGGGGACTGGTGACCATGCTCGCCACCGGCTACCTGCTGTTCACCTCGGAAGCCATGAAGTGTTTCGTGAATGACGGATTCAAGTTCAAGATGGAGATGCTGTTTCCGGCCATCATCTTCCAGTTCACATTGTTCCGCTGGATCACGCACAAGGATGAAAATCACCGTCCCATGCTGCTGGGCTGGCTGATGGCGCTGCTGTCACTGGTGCTGTGGTTCGGCGTGGGCGTGGGCGGCCGGGCTATCGGCTTTGTCTAACGAGGCCAGGAGGCCGACCAATGACTGTCAGGTCGCTCAGGATCGCTGCCGGATTCGCTCTTGCCCTGTCCGCCGCGCCCTTGTGGGCGCATCATGCGTTCGTAGCGGTATTCGATCTATCCAAGCAGAGGGATTTCAAAGGAACCGTAACGCAGGTGGAGTGGCTGAATCCGCACGCCCACTTCGCCCTGGATGTAGCCGAACCGGGCGGCAAAACGGCGCGCTGGGAATTCGAGCTGGGCAGCCCGAACGCCCTGATGCAGCATGGCTGGACCCGGTACACCCTCAAGAAGGGCGACGTGGTGACCGTGACAGCCGACCTCGCGCGGGACGGCTCGAACTTCGCGCATGCCCGCTCGGTGACTCTGGCCAGCGGGGCGCGCGTGTGCGATTACGACCGTTTTAACAATGCCGGATGGTCCTGCGGCGAGAAGTGAGCCGATCCCAACGCCTTGAAACCACGAGGTCACACACCGGTCAGTGACCACAACGTGACGTGTTGGGCCTGCACAGCCCGGACCAACTCATGTTACGCTCCTTAAGCTACACCTAAATCACCGGCCCAGTGCTGATTCTAATCAAGAAAATCGCCATCCTGTCCCACCGCTGGATGGGCGTGGCGTTCTGCCTTCTGTTTGCGTGGTGGTTCGTCTCCGGGATCTTCATGATGTACTGGGACTACCCGGGGGTGAGCGCGGAGGACCGTCTCGAAAGAGCGCCGCGTCTGGACGCGTCCCAGGTGAAGCTGTCGGCGGCGGAAGCCTACGCAGGGCTCGGGTTGGATCAGGCGCCGAACGCGATCCGGCTGGCGGCCTTCGATGGCCGGCCTGCCTATCAATTCCGCATCGGCCGGGGCGAAGCGATCGTGTATGCCGATACCGGCCAGCAGCAGGACGTCTTTCCTCCGGAACTCAATCTGAGAACGGCGGCAGCATGGACCGGGCAACCGGCGAGCGCGGCCCGGGTCGAAGAGGTGACGGAACCGGATCAGTGGACGCTGGAGGGCGGCCTCCGCAATCTGCGTCCGTTGTGGAAGTATTCGTGGCCGAACGGCGATCAGGTGTATGTTTCCGGGAACACGGGCGAGGTGGTCCAATTCACGACGCGCTCGTCGCGCTGGTTCGCGGAACTCGGTCCGATTCCCCACTGGCTGTACTACACGCCGCTGCGGAAAAACGGGCCGCTGTGGAGCCAGGTGGTGATCTGGTCGTCGGGGATCGCAACGGTGGTGGCGCTGATGGGATTAATCGCCGGGCTGATGATGTATTCGCCAGCGCGGAGAATCAGCATTCCCTATACGGGGCCCAAGCGGCTGCATCATATTCTGGGATTGTTTTTCGGGGTGGTGGCCTGCACCTGGGCATTCAGCGGGATGCTGTCGATGGATCCGTTCCCGGTGAGTTCGGGCGGCGGCGGCCCACGGGTGAGCATCGGCGGAGCCCTGCGCGGGAAACGTCCGCCCCTGTCGCAGTACGAGGCGAAATCTCCGCGCGAGGCGCTGGCTCAAGTGGGTCCGGCGTTCGGAGCGAAGGAGCTGGAACTCACCTCCTTCGCGGGCGATCCGGTGTATCTGGCGAGGGCGGCGGGTGGGGAGACACGCATCGTTCCCATGCGCGGCGATCCGATGGAATCGTTCGATCGCGGGCGAATCTTGAAAGTCGTGAGCGAGACTGCCAGCGTTGCCGAAGCGCGGACCATGACGCGCTACGACGCGTACTATCTGGACCGGCGCGGCGAGCAGCCTTTACCGGTCCTGCTGGTGCGACTGAACGACCCAGATCATTCGCGTTACTACATCGACCCGAGGACGGCGCAGGTGGTGGGGAGCTATCGCTCGAGCGCCGAGTCGTGGGTGAATCGCTGGCTGTACCACGGGCTGCATTCGATCAACTTTCCCTGGCTGTACAATTATCGGCCGGCCTGGGACATCGTGGTTTTGACGCTGATGCTGGGCGGGACCTCGCTCTGCGTCACGTCTGTTATCATCGGTTTCCAGTTGGTGCGCCGTAGACTATTTGTGCGGCGGACCACATCGGGAGCTTCTCTGTAGAAGACGAGGTGGAATCTATAAATGGCACTTTTCTTAGCCTATGACGTAACGACAAATCCGCTGAACACGAACGAATGGGCGTTCCCGGTGTGCGAGATCCTGCACATCCTGGGGTTCGCCATCGGGATCGGGACCATCACCATGGTGGACCTGCGGCTACTGGGCATCGGAATGAAGAAGGAGTCGTCCGCGGACCTGTGGAAGGACACGTTCCCCTGGACCCTGGCGGGCCTGGCGCTTGCGCTGATCACCGGTCCACTGATTTTTTCGTCCGATCCCAACATGTACCTGCGCAATGCCTCCTTCCGGTTCAAGCTGACCATGCTGGCGCTGGCGATTATTTACAACTACACGATCCACCGCTGGATGGCGCTCAAGCAAGCCTCGGGCGGCATGGCCGTACTGACGGGCGTGGTCTCGCTGGCCCTGTGGGCGAGCGTGATCTTCGGCGGAATCTTCATCGCGTTTGTATAAGGAGAAAATCATATGCCTCCAGAAATCGTCCAATGGCTTCAAAACATGTCGTTCGCCACCGCGATTCGCGAGTCGGCGCTGGTGTTTCCGGTGATCCTTTCGCTGCACTTAACGGGAATGGGCCTATTTGGCGGAATGATCCTGATGACCGATCTACGCATCCTGGGAATCGCGATGACCAAGCGGCCCATATCGGACGTGGTGAACGGGCTGCGGCCGTGGAAGCACCTGGGACTGACGCTCACGGCGGGGTGCGGGATCCTGCTGCTGTGGTCCAAAGCCGCTATCTATTATCCGAACCCGTATCTCCGGATCAAGCTCGCACTGTTCGCTCTGATCATCATTCACGCGCTGGTATTCCGGAGCGTGTATCGCAACGTGGGCGAGTTGGACCACAGCCGGGTGATTCCGGGACGGGCCAAACTGGCCGCCGTGCTCTCCATGGTTCTGTGGCTGGGCGTGCTGTCGGCGGGACGGTGGATCGGGTACTGGGAGCCGAAGGGCGAACCGGTCCAGGCAGCTCAAGTGATCCACTAGCCGCAGGCGCTTTTTATCCGGCCGCAGGCGCTTCTAACCAGCAGCGGGCGCTTCGATGTCCTCTTCTTCCTCGACGCGCGGCTGGACGTTGCGGCGGATCAGGATCGACAGGACGATGGTGGTGGCCAACGTGACGGCGCCACCGGTGATGTGCGCGGCCACGGTCAGGATCACGGACCGGGCGGTATCGTCGGCGATCGACTTCATGGTGAGCGCACCAATGCCGAGGAACACCTGCCCGAACGCGACGCTCAGCAGCGTCTGAGCGGCCGGGCGCAGCGCGCGATGCGTGGGGAATTGTTGCAGGACGAAAAGCGATTCCAGCAGAATGACCAGCGCCACGAACATGGCGCCCAGAACATGCGGCAGCAGCGAGAGAGCCTTTTGCCGAAACGCCGCGCCCAGCAGGATCTGACCCAGCACCACAATCGGCGTGAAGATGGCCAGAGTCCGCATGGAGGGCCAGCCGTAATCGCTGGCCATTTCCGGGCCGCGAAACCACGCTGGCGATGTGACTAACGCGATGGCCACAACCGCGGCGAAGAAAAGCGGCGCCAGGCAGGCATGCACGATCGCGGCCGTGCGCGGAACCAGTGCCAGCACCGCGGCGTGTCCCACGGAATCCTGCAGTACGGCGATGGCCAGGGTAATCCAGCCCAGGCGGCGGGCTTGCGGACGCGGGTCCTTGAAAATCAGCCCCAGAACCAAGCCGAGGGTCAACAGGCTGACGGCCGTCGCCGCGATGCGATGTGCCGACATCGCCTCGGGTGTAGGTTGCGTTCCGGGGCCAACCATGGCGCCGTCGACGATCAGCAGAAGCGTGCACACCGCAACCAGAATGGCGAGCCAGCACAGCCAGGTATTCTTCATGGACCTACTTCCATCATATGACGCGCATATGACACGACTCGTCCCGCTCGACGTCTGACGCGGTTACTCGTAATACTGGGGAGCTTTCTTCCGCTTGGCGTTGTCGGCCGAAGAGTGCTGGATCCAGAGTTGCGCGCCGGATTTCTTCAGAAAGACTTCCATGTCGGCTCGCGACTTTCTGGTCTGCGCAGCGTTGAAGTCGAAATTGGGAACGATGCCCAGGCTGCGCTCTTCGGGGTAATGATAGAGGTCGCCGGAGAGCACCACGGGGCCGGTTCTGGCGAACTTCAGAAACAGAGACTGATGTCCGGGGGTATGGCCGGGCGTGAACTTGATGACGACGGTTCCGTCGCCGAAGACGTCGTGGTCTTCGCTGTGGAGCAGGATCGTCTTGCTGTTCGCGAGCTTTCCGTAGTAAGCCCCGTTGGGAGTGTTGGACCCTTTGGCCTTCTCATCCTTTTCTGCGAACATGGCGGTCCGCTCGACATCCTGGACGATCCAGGTGGAGCCGGCGAAGGAGTTGGCATTGGCCACGTGATCGCCGTGATAGTGCGAGAGCGCGAGATAGGTGATATCGGCGGGCGTGTAGCCGAGCGCTGCCAGTTGCGGCAGCAGCGGCCGGGTAACCGTGTACGCGCCTTGCTTGGTCGGATTGCCCTTGAAGTCGGCGTCGCGAATCTCGCCGGTGTCCCACATCAAAGTTCCACGAGGATGGACGATCAAGTAACAGGGCGTGACCATCCGGCTATCGGCCAGCTGGCCCGGCTTGAAGCCGAAGGCAGCTTCCCCGACGCCGGTAATATCGCCGCAATCGAGAATGTACAGCCGCACCGATTTGGGCGGTGCAGGTTTCTTGTGCTGCGCGGGGGCGGCGAACGGCAGAATCGCTAGGGCCGAAAGCACAATCGCAGGTGGGGCGATTCGGAGGATGTTCTTCATACAAATGTCCTCGCGTAGCATAGCAGGTCGCGCCACAGACTGAGTCGATTCGACCCAGCGCAGGCGTCCGCAAGGGCGCTAAGTCTTTTCGTCACGCTTCGGCTTTTGACGTGCTGAAGCATTCGAACGATGCGATGGTTCATGGCCGCTTGGCTGTTCACTCTGGCCGCGGCGGCGCAGGAGTTGCCGCAGGCTGTCGACTTGATCCAGAGGATCGATCAGCTTTACCCGTGGCTTGACGTCGCAGCATTCGATGTGGACGCGCAAGGAAATCTATACCTTGCGGGAGGAGTCCAAGGTGCGATTCCGGCTACCGTTAACCTTCGATTCGGACCACTGGGCGGCCGCGATATGGTCGTTATCAAACTGGATCCTGATGGGCGCCAGATTTACGGAACGGCGGTTGGAGGAACCGGGGAAGACTTCGTTGGCGGAATCAAGGTCGATTCCGCGGGAAACTTGTATCTTTCAGGTTCGACGAGTTCGGTGGACTATCCGGCGCTCCCGTCGCAAGGTTCGAGCAGCGATGAAGTGCTTTTGAAGCTCGACGCCACCGGCAACATCCTTTTCAACACACGTCTCGCTTGGGCTGGAGCAATTCTCGGCATGGATGTGGATGCGGCCGGTGCCGTATACATCGGAGGAATTCCCAAGGCCGGCCAACTACCGGTAACACCTGGGGCGTATCGCCAGGCGTCCGACGGCTCTGGCGGATTCATCGCGAAACTCAACGGTTCGGGAGGCCAGTTGGCGGCTGCGACGTATATCGAGGGGCAAGTGGCAAACCTCATGCTTCGCGGGAACGGAGACGTTCTGTTTTCCATGGGCCAGACGATCGCGGCCCTGGACGGATCCCTTTCGCAGCTGGTATTCTCCACGACGACCGATCTCGCCACCGACATCACCAATATCGGGCGGGACGGTTCGGACAACGTTTACGCCGCCACGCCGGCGGGTTATCGGAAATACGCTTCGGACGGCCAGCAGCTCTTGCTCAAGCGCGATTTTACCGGGGCATCGTTCCCGCAATTCGCGGTCACGCCTTCGGGGACAGTCTTTTTGTTCGGAAGCGCTCCTCCGAATTACCCGACCTTCCATGAAACGCAGTCGTGCGGCCCGGACTTGATGGAGCCGATCTCCAACGCGCCCCCAGGCACGTATGGATTCCTGATGGTGATCGGGCCGGATGGTGATAGCCAGTACGCCACTTTCATGGCGGAAGAGATTCCTCTGTATCTACCGATCAGGTGTGTCAAACGACGGTTTTCCCTATGCCTTGACGCAAGCGTTCCTGGTGTTGGATGGCCGGGGAGCGAGATGGCAGGGGATCGTAAGGTTCGATCCCGATCATTTGCCATCGGCGCATACATCGGCGGGATGCCTGGTGCATTCGGCGACGCTGCAGGTCTCGCCAGTCGCTCCCGGAACGATCATGACGTTGTTTGGCGATCAGATCGGTCCCCAGGCAGGCACCTCTTTCACGTTGCAGGATGGCCACGTGCCGTTCGATCTCGCCGGGGCGAGCGTTACCGTGGACGGCAAACCCGCGCCGGTACTCTATGCGCAATCGGGCCAGATCAACTTCATCGCGCCCTGGTCGCTGCGGACGGACGGAGACGAGAGTGCCGGTATGCGTCACGATGAATGCGGCCAGCTCGTGCCTCTACGCGCCCACCGCCCCGATCGCACCCGGACTGTTCCAGGTGAACTCTCAAATCGCCGCGATCAACCAGGATGGCACGATCAACTCACCGCAGCATCCGGCACCCCCAGGATCCTATGTGGCCGTGTATTGGACGGGTGGCGGACAATTGGAAGGTCCCGTGATTGACGGCGGCGTAGCAGGATTCGATTTGCAGAGGGTGATGTCGGCACTCTCGGTAGACGTCACGATCCGTCAGTGCGGTTTCCACGTTTGCACGGAGTACACGCAAGGCGTTCCCGTAGCGTTCGCGGGCGCCGTGCCTACGTTAGTGTACGGAGCCTATGTTGTCATTGCGCAGATTCCCGCCAACACCGTGAAATTCGCGTTGAATCTCCGCCCCACGCCGCAGAGCGCTCTTACGACGGTCTCCGGTTATCTCTACGTGCAATAAGATGTTCTACGAGCGGTCGCCCACGGCGAGGATGGTTTCAAAGTGCGGCGCTTCGGCTTCGCGATGCACCAGAGCCGTGCTGATGTTCTTGAATCCGGCGTCGCCCAGCATGCGGCGCAGCTCGACTTCACTGAAACCCAGCCACACATCGGCGTAGAGCGCGCGGGCTTTCTCGAAATGGTGTTTCAACAAGTCGAGGACGATGACGCGGCCGCCGGGTTTCAAGATGCGATAGGCTTCGGTTAACGCACGCGCCGGATGCTGGGCATGGTGGAGGGACTGGCTGAAAAGCGCCACGTCCGCCTCGCCCTTCTTGATGGGAAGCTCTTCGAGGTCGCCGAAGCGGTACTCCAGATTCTTGACGCCGTGGGCCTGTGCCAGGCTCGAGCCGAACTCGACCATCTTTTCGGAGTTGTCGACGGCGATCACTTTTTTGGCTCGGCGCGCGAGCAGTTGCGACACGGTTCCTTCGCCGGCGCCCAGGTCGGCGATCACCAGGGGCGGCATCAACAGCAGGAAGGTTTCGGCCAAGCCTTGCCAGGAGCGGCCGGGAACGTACTGGCGTCCGAATTTGCCCGCGAGCTCGTCGAAATAGGACCTCACTTTATCCTGACGCCGCCTAAGTGCCAGACGCAGCGCGTCGCGATCCTCCGCGGCCTCGGGAATTTCTTTTACGGCATGCCGGAGGACGCCGAGCACCTGCTCCTGCGTGCCGTTGCCGAAGGCTTTCAGGCGATATAGTATGTTCTTGCCGGTGCGCCGGTCTTCGACGATGCCGGCCTGCTTGAGCTGGGCCAGATGCGTCGAGATGGTGCTTTGCCCCATGGCCAGGATTTCCTGCAATTCGGCGACGGAAAGCTCCTCGCGCTCGAGCAGCAGGACGATGCGGACGCGATTGGGATCGGCCAGCAGCCTAAGGGATTTGAGGATTGACGCCATGGGTCCCTGTTTAGTATTATATCGTAGTATCTAGATTTAACGATATAAAGTTTAAAGGAGCCATGTAGAGATGAGCACTGTAGCGAATCCGGCCATGCTGGCCTACAAAGTCGCGGACATGAAACTGGCCGATTGGGGCCGGAAAGAGATCAGCATCGCCGAAGCCGAGATGCCCGGCCTGATGTCGATCCGCAAGAAATACGCCACCGACAAGCCCCTGCAGGGCGTGCGCGTCACCGGGTCGTTGCACATGACCATCCAGACGGCGGTGCTGATCGAGACTCTGAAGGATCTGGGCGCGGACGTGCGCTGGGCGAGCTGCAACATTTTCTCGACGCAGGATCACGCGGCGGCGGCGATCGCGGCGACCGGCACTCCGGTGTACGCCTGGAAGGGCGAGACGCTCGAGGAATACTGGTGGTGCACGTATCAGGCGATCAGCTTCCCCCACGGCAAAGGCCCGCAGCTGGTGGTGGACGACGGCGGCGACGTGACGCTGCTGATCCACAAGGGCGTGGAGCTCGAGAAGGGATCGGACTGGGTCAACACTCCTTCGGGCAGCCATGAAGAGAAGGTGATCAAGGACCTGCTCAAGGAAGTTCATGCCGAGAATCCGCAGCGCTGGAGCGATCTGGCGAAGGAATGGCGCGGCGTTTCCGAAGAGACCACGACCGGCGTGCATCGCCTGTACAAGATGCAGCAGGAAGGCAAGCTCCTGGTGCCGGCGATCAACGTGAACGATTCGGTGACCAAGTCGAAGTTCGACAATCTATACGGCTGCCGCGAGTCGCTGAGCGACGGCATCAAGCGCGCGACCGACGTGATGGTGGCGGGCAAGGTCGCGGTGGTGTGCGGATACGGCGACGTCGGCAAGGGCTCGGCGCACTCGCTGCGCGGGTTTGGCGCGCGCGTGGTGGTGACGGAGATCGATCCGATCAACGCGCTGCAAGCCGCGATGGAAGGCTTCGAGGTGACCACGGTCGAAGATACGCTGGGCCGCGGCGATATCTACGTGACGACGACGGGGAACGTCGACATCATCACGCTGGAGCACATGAAGAAGATGAAGGACCAGGCGATCGTGTGCAACATCGGCCACTTCGATAACGAGATCCAGGTGGAGCCGCTGAACACGGCCAAGGGCGTCAAGAAGACCGAGATCAAGCCGCAGGTGGACATGTACACCTTCCCCGACGGGCACAGCATTTTCCTGCTGGCCGAGGGACGGCTGGTCAACCTGGGCTGCGCGACGGGGCATCCGAGCTTCGTGATGTCGAACAGCTTTCTCGAACCAGACGCTGGCGCAGCTCGATCTGTGGAAGAACAAGGACGTCTACAAGGTGGGCGTGTACACGCTGCCGAAGAAGCTGGACGAAGAAGTCGCCCGGCTGCACCTGGAGAAGATCGGCGTGAAGCTGACCAAGCTGTCGTCCGAAGCAGGCGGAGTATCTGGGGGTTCCGGTGGAAGGTCCGTACAAGCCGGATCACTATCGGTACTAGGGGGCAGGAGTCAGGAGACAGAAGTCAGAAGCGTACAGGCGGCGGGCAGAGATGCTCGCCGCTTTTGTTTTTTGAGCCACGTTAAAATCAAGTTCGGACACCTTCATGCAATTCCTTCACGAGAGCATCGTTGAACTGATTACCCAGACCTCCACCAACCTGCCGCCGGATGTGCGGCAAGCCATGGGCGTGGCGATCGCGGGAGAGACTCCGCACACGCAATCGTCGCAGGCGCTGGGGATCATCGCGACCAATATCGACATGGCCGCTGAGGATGCCGGACCCATCTGCCAGGACACGGGGATGCCGACGTTCGACATCCACACGCCGGTGGGCGTGAATCAGCTAGCCATTAAGAAAGCGATCCGCGCGGCGGTGGCCGAGGCGACCAAGCGCGGAAAGCTGCGTCCCAACTCGGTCGATTCGCTCACGGGAAAGAATAGCGGCGACAACCTGGGCGCGGAGACTCCCGTGATCCACTTCGAGCAGTGGGAGCAGGACGAGATCGAGGTGAAGCTGATCCTCAAGGGCGGGGGTTGCGAGAACAAGAACATCCAGTATTCGCTGCCCATGGAGCTGGAGCATCTGGGCAAAGCGGGCCGCGATCTGGAGGGGGTCCGCAAGTGCATCCTGCATGCGGTGTGGCAGGCGCAAGGGCAGGGCTGCGCGCCGGGGGCCCTGGGAGTCTGCATCGGCAGCGATCGCGCGCAGGGGTATCTGCTGGCGAAGTATCAGTTGTTCCGCACGCTGGACGATGTGAATCCGAATCCGGTGCTGGCCAAGCTCGAAGCCGGAATCATGGAGGAGGCGAATCAGATCGGCGTGGGCGCGATGGGATTCGGCGGAAAGTCGTCGCTGATCGGATGCAAGATCACCGCGGCCAACCGTCTGCCGGCGAGCTTCTTCGTGAGCGTGGCCTACGATTGCTGGGCGTTCCGGAGGCTGGGCGTGAGACTCGACGCATCGAGCGGCGCGATCACGAAGTGGCTGTATCGGGATCCTGCGCGGCCGGTGGCCAAGATGGCTCGCGGGGAAGGGTTTCCGTTGACGGGAAGAGAAGTGATCCTGCGGCCGCCGTTGACCGAGGAGCAGGTTCGCGCGCTCAAGGTGGGCGACGTGGTGCTGATCACAGGTGAGATGTTCACCGGCCGCGACGCGGTGCACGCCTACCTGATGAAGAATCCGCCGCCGGTGGACATGCGAGGGTCGGTGCTGTACCACTGCGGCCCGGTGATGCTGAAACAGGGTCCCGAAGGGAAAGAAACCTGGACGGTCAAGGCAGCCGGTCCGACCACCAGCATCCGGGAGGAGCCGTATCAGGCCGATATCATCCGCAATTACGGAGTGCGCGCGGTGATCGGCAAGGGCGGGATGGGGAAGAAGACGCTGGCGGCGCTAGAGGAGTCCGGAGCGGTGTACCTGAACGCCATCGGAGGGGCGGCGCAGTTTTATGCGCGCTCGATCGATCAGGTGCTGGGGGTGCATTTGCTCGACTTCGGAATTCCCGAGGCCATGTGGCACCTGAGGGTGCACGACTTCGCCGCCATCGTCACCATGGACGCGCACGGGAATAGCTTGCACGCGCGGGTGGAGCAGGAGACCGGAGGGCATCTGGAAGAAGTCGGCCGCAAATGATCGCAAATAAATACGCCGCGAATGAACGCAAATGAACGCGAAGTTTATTTGTGTTGATTCGCGCGCAGCCGGCGGTCCGCGAAGTCGGCCAGGCGCGCTTGATCGCCGGGATCATGGCGAGCGGCATTGCTCGCAGCCAGAAGACTCGCGATTTCTTGCGCCGAGTCCAAACGTCCCTCGCCGATCAGCAGGTCCAGATAAGCGCGCAGCAGAGGCGCCCCGCCGGCCAGGCGCGTGGCGACGGTTCGCGGGGATGTCTCGAGCGCATCGGCCAGCCGGAGCAAGGGACGATAGTCGTCAAAGGTGAGCGCCGCGGCGCGCTCGGCCCACGGCCAGAATTTATCCGGATCGCCGCGGCGGAAGTAGAAATTGGCGAGCGTCCAGGAGGGCGCGTATTGCCGGTCCACGCGAGCCGCCCGGAGCAGGTCTTGTTCCGCTTCCGGCAGGTCGCCGTCCGCTTCGGCGTCGAGCCCCAGGTAGATCCAGGCCGATGCGAGCCGGGGGTTCAGGCGTACCGCGACCCGCAGTTCGCTCGGTGAGGAGTTAGAGCGGACCAGATTCTCAGCGCGGAGCCAGAAGGGCGAGCGCAACGCGAGCTGGGGATTTTTCCGCCAATCCACCTCGGCCACCCCCAGACGGATGGTGAGGAAGAGCACGAATCCGAAGAACGCCAGCAGGGTACCGCGTGCAATCAGGCGCACGAGATCAGCGACTCAATCCCGGCGGGTTTCCGATGGGGCGTCCCCCGGGTCGTCCCGGCGGGGTTGGGGGAGGCCCACCGGGGGGCCGTCCTGGCGGTCTTCCCGGCGGAGTGATGGGCCGGACAGCGGCGCGGGCGGTGACTCCGCCGACAATCGCGATGGGAGCGGCGCCTGTGCCTGCGCCGAACGCCCTCACCTCGCTGGCGGCGATCACCTGCGAGGCTCCCGCGACGGGCGTCGCCTCCACCAACGCGCCGGTCACACCTACGACATGACCCACATACGCCGCCAGGCGCTGACCTGTAACTTCCACCATGACGCGGGTGACCTGGTCGGTCAACAGGAAATGTCCGCTTTGTCCGGTCAAGGTTCCCGTGATGTGAGTGACCGCAGGAGAGGCCCGCGGCTCAAACGCCAGAGTGGATCCGGCCGCCACCTTTGCCACCAGCACGCCGCGCGCGTTCAGCACGCGGAAGCCCCCGGTCTGCGCCGCCACGCGAACGCGCGTGGTTCCCATCAGGCCGATCCGGCCCGTGGCGGGTCCCCGATCCGGAAAAATCGTCAGCCCCAGCGCCTCCAGATGAAACCCGGACCCGTTGTCCAGGCGGGTATCGCCCTTTTCGAGAATCATACGGTCGCTGTACAGCCTTCCGCGAGAGTCCGCGCTCAGCGACAGGCGCGCGCCTCCCGCCAGCCGGACCGTAGAACTGCCGCGCCCGCTTTCCAGCACGGCGCCCTCGGTGAGCGTGCCGTTCCCCTGGACGGTATCTCCATTGAGGCGAAACGCACCGCCGGACATCACTGTGCCGATCACTGTGCCGATCGCCGTGCCGATCGCCGTGCCGGTCACCGGAGTGGCCGCGATGGCCAGCCCCAGCATCCCGTTCAAGATCAGAACCACCGTTGCGACTTTCATTTGGATCTCTCTTTCTGCAGCGCCATCTTTGGCCCTACACTCTCCAATGCGCCCGCCAGAATAAACAGCCACGCGGAAACCCCGAAGCGGGCGAACGGATAGTCCACCAGTGCGTGCACGAAGACAGCCGGCACGCCGATTCCCCACACCGAGCGAAACGCCGGGCGCGTTACGGAAATCGCCAGCAGCATCCACACGGCGGCATAAGGCCAGCCGCCTTCGGTGGCCCACTCCAACCAGTCGTTGTGCGCGTGTTCGATCACGGCGCCGGGATCGAATCGCGCGAATTCCGGATAGACGGTCGAAAAGTTCCCCAGACCGTATCCGGTCCAGGGCTGCGCGGCGATCATTTGCAGCGACGATTCAAAAATTTCGCGGCGGTCGCGGAACGGGTCGGAATCGTGAAAGCGGTGGACTAAGACCTCGCCGCCCGCCAGCGCCGCCAGCAGGAGGACCGCCAGCCCGAACTGTGGGATCAGACGGCGCGGAGCGGCCGGCCGTGCCAGCACGAACACCACCGTGGTTTCGAGCATCAGCACGACCGCACCGGCTCGCGAGGCCGACACCAGGCCGCAGGCCAGCATCGCCGCGCTCATCCACAGATAGTGCGGACGCACGGTCAAACCCAGCCACAGGCTCACCGGCAGCGCCAGTTCGAGAAACTGGGCGAAATTGTTGCGGCTGAGAAACGGGCCCCACACGTCGGGATAGGGGCTTTCAAAAAACCAGAAGATCTTTCCCGGCGAGGTGTAGTAGGCCACCACGCTGGCCACGCCCAGGACGAACCCAAACCACGCAAACCACTTCATCCACCGGTCGCGGGACTCCGCAGGCCGGAAAACGTCCGACGCGACCAGCGCGGTGGCCGCCAGCGCCGCGACGCGCAGCGATCCGTTTAACGTCGCATAGCGGTAAACCGTGGCGCCCGCCGCCAGCTGCGCGAAACCCCACAGAGCCAGCAAGGCCGTCGTTACCAGAACGGGCCCCCAGCGCACGTCTCTGCTCAGCGCGATCCAGCCGGCCAGGAGAAATACGCCGCCTTCGTAGGCCCACTCGGCGAATGGATCGGCGCTCCAGATTGCGAGCGTCGCGGCGGCGGCCAGCGCCGGCAGCAGGATCGCCGCGGCGGATTCCCGCCGGGCCCATCTAGGCGCCCACCGCATGGCCTCGGGGAACCTGCTCCTCTCCCAGCGCCACCACGCTCGGCGTGTAGCTGGGAACCATGTTCTGGAGGCACAACATGACCCGCGCCGTATCGCGCTCGCCGGCGGCCTGCTCCAGTTCCGCCAGCGTCCGCCGCAGGATCGCCGGTGACAGTCCCGGTCCTGAAAAGACGCGGATCTGGGCGTGCGGCGTGGTGGAGGTATGCTCTTCGAGCGCCCGGATTTCCTCGTGCAGTTTTTCTCCCGGCCGGGTTCCCGAAAACACGATGGGAATGTCGATCTCCGGGCGCAATCCGCTCAGCAGGATCATCTTCCGCGCCAGGTCCAGAATGCGCACCGGCTGGCCCATATCGAGCACGAAGATTTCGCCGCCCGAGCCCAGGGAGGCGGCTTGCAGAACGAGTTCGGCGGCTTCCGGAATGGTCATGAAATAGCGGTGCATATCGGGATGGGTCACCGTCACCGGACCGCCCGCCTCGATCTGGCGCCGGAAGTTGGGAATGACGCTCCCGCTGGACCCCAGCACGTTGCCGAAGCGCACGGCCAGGAAGCGCGTCGAGCTCGAACGCTCGGCCTGGCAGATCATCTCGGCGACGCGCTTGGTCGCGCCCATCACCCCCGCCGGGCGCACGGCCTTATCCGAGCTCACCAGGACGAACTCTTCGGCTCCGTAGGCGGAGGCCGCGCGCGCCAGATTGCGCGTGCCCAGGATATTGTTTTCGACCGCTTCAAACAGGTGCGTCTCCATCAGCGGCACGTGCTTATAGGCGGCCGCGTGGTACACCGACTGGGGCCGGTGCTCTTGAAACAGCTCGTCCAGGCGCCGCCGGTTCTGGATGCTGCCCACCGCGGGGCGAAACTCGAGCGCGGGAAACCACTCCCGCAGCTCCTGCTCGAGCTGATAGAGCGCGGTCTCCGCCTGATCGAACCCGATCAGCGCGCGGGGACGGTGACGGGCGATCCGCCGGCATAGTTCGCTGCCGATCGAACCGCCGGCTCCGGTGACTAAGACGGTCCTTCCGGACAAGTGCTCCGGAAGGCCGCTTTCCCGCCAGTGCGCCGGCGGGCGTCCCAACAGATCTTCGAGACGGACCTCGCGGATCTGGTTCACCCGCACGCGCGAGCCGATCCGCTCGAGCAGGGCGGGCACGCGCTTGACCGAAACTCCGGCGGCCCGGCACTGTTCGAGAATCCCGGTGAGGCGGTCGCCCGACGCCGCCGGGAGCGCCAGCAGGACCTCCTCCACGCGGTGTTTCCGCGCCACCGCGGGAAGCTCCAGGCATCCGCCCAGGACTTTCACTCCATGGATGCGCATGGAGCGTTTGGAGCGATCGTCGTCCAGAAACCCGATCACCTGCCGGCCCGCGGCGGCATTCGCCCGGATCTCGGCCAGCGTGGCGACTCCGGTTTTCCCGGCGCCATAGATCAGGGCGCGCCGCGTGGATTTCGCGGGTTTTTCGCGGCGCAGCTCGAGCAGCCACTTCACCGCCGCGCGGACGGCCACGATCCCGGTGAGGCACACGAAAAAATCGAGCGCGTACAGCGAGCGAGGAAAAGCCGGGCCGATCACCAGCCGCAGGACGACGGCGCTCGCGCCCGAGGCGGCCAGATTGGCGGCTCCGATCCGCAGCAGATCCGGGAACCCGATGTAGCGCCAGGCTAAATCCCGCAACCCAAAGCCCCGGAACATCAGGATTTTGACGGCCACCAGCAGGGGCAGCGATTGGAGCAGCATGTGCCCGTACGGAGGCGCGAGGGGAAACTCGAAGCGCAGCAGGAAGCTGGTCGCCAGGGATGCTGCCGCGATCGAGGCCTCGATCGCTTCGGCCATCAGCCGGCGGTGTTGGAGCAGGACGGCCCTCATGCGCCGGCCGCCTGCGAGGAATACTCACTCCCATACTCAGTCACATACTCAGTCACAATGTGCTCGGCCCCCGGTGGCGGCCAGGCCAGCAGAGGTTCCCGTCGAAGAGCCATGCGGCGGAGCAACGGGTCGGCATCCCAGCGATCGAGCATGCGCGCGACACCGGCGAGCGCTTTTTTCCGCGAGATCGCGGCCGCGAAGCGTCAGCCCCAGAATCCGGAGGTCATCTACGAGGCTTTGCCGTTCTATATACAGGAGACCCAGCCGGCTCTTCCACGGCCGGATGATCTGGTTATAGGCCAGATCGGGGTCCGCGGCGCCCGCCAGGATTTCGGCTTCGTCGGCGAAGACGATCGACGCCAGGTCGGTGACACCGGGCCGCACGTCCAACAACCGCCGCTCCCGGCCGGTGTAGAGCGCCGCATCGGGCTCCACCTGCGGGCGCGGCCCGACCAAACTCATATCGCCTATCAGGACGTTCCACAACTGCGGCAGCTCATCGAGCTTGGCGCGGCGCAAGCGTTTTCCCACGCGCGTGATCCGGCGGTCGCCGGCGGCAGTGGAGGAAACTCCCGACTTCCAGGCATCCGGGATCATGGTGCGGAACTTCAGCATGCGGAACCTTCGTCCGCCGCGCCCCACCCGCACGCCGCGGAACCAGGGCGAGCGCCGGTCCTCGAGCCACACCGCCAGCGCGATCAGTCCCAGCAGCGGCGATAAAATCGCCAGCCCGCACAGCGCGGACACGAAATCGAACGCTCGTTTCCCAAAACCTCGTTTCAATGCGACGCGCTTCACGCTGCGACTCCCGCACGCCGCCCCAGCGCCCGCCACGCGGCTTCGACGATGGCCTCGGGCCCCGGATAATACGCCTGCTCTTCTACGCGCGCGGTTGGCGCGGGGGTATCCGGAAGCGTCACGCGCTCGACCGGCGCTTCGAGATCGTGAAACGCTTCGGCCGCGATGGTCGCGGCGATCTCGGCCGAGGCACCCGCCGTGCGCCAGCCCGGATCGGCGACAATCGCATGCCTGGTCTTGCGCGCGCTCGCAAGTACACGGGACTGGTCCCAGGGCTTGAGGCTCCGGAGGTCGATCACCTCGGCCTCGATCCCCTGCCCGGCCAGCCGATCGGCTGCCTCGAGCGCTTGCGCCGCCATCCAGGAAATCCCCACGATGGTCACGTCCCGGCCGGCGCGCCGCAACGCGGCCTCGCCGATGGGGGTTCGATATCCGTCTTCGGGAACCGGACCGGTCAGGCCGTAGAGCCACCGGTCATCGATATAGAGGACCGGGTTGGGATCCTCCACCGCCGCGAGCAGCAGTCCCTTGGCGTCGGCCGGTGTCGCCGGCATCACGGTCTTGAGTCCCGGCACGTGCATGAACATGGCGTGCAGAGCCTGGGAGTGCTGAGCGCCCTGCTCGCCGCCGCGATTGATCACCGCGCGGATCACCAGCGGGACACTGCCCTGTCCGGCAAAAAGGTACGACCAGTTGGCCGCCTGGTTGATCACCGGGTCCATGGCCAGCAGCAGAAAATCCAGGCGCGGATGAAACACGATCGGGCGCATCCCGGCCAGCGCCGCGCCTACCGCCATTCCGGTAACCGCGTTCTCCGAAACCGGACTGTCGAGCAAGCGCCCGCGGCCGAACTCGCGGTCCAGATTTTCAAGGCTCCCTCCGGCGTACCAGGGGCTCCACAGTCCCTGGCCGAGGAGGAACACGCGGGGATCGGAGGCCAGCAACTGGGCATGGGCTTCGCGAATCGCTTGAACGTAGGTCAATACGCGCATACGTGGTCTCCTATCCGCCGCGCATCGGGAGCAGGCGCGCGGCGCGCGGCCTCGAGTGCTTGGGCGATCTCCTCTTCAATCTCTCCTTCAATCTCCGCGCGGTGATGCGCCAGATTCGAAGTCCCCAGATTCTCCAGCCGCTCCTCGGCCCGCTGGATCGGATCGCGTTCCCGCCATCCGGCCAGTTCGCCGCGCCGCCGCACGCCGACGTCTTCGTCCGCGCTCGCGCCGACGTGCCCGCGCTGGCGAAACGTCCGGCATTCGAGAAACGACGGTCCCGCGCCCAGGCGAGCCCGGACCGCGGCTTCCCGGGCGGCGCCGTAAACGGCTTCAACATCGTTGCCGTCGATCCGCTCGCCGGGAACGGAGTGGAATGCGCCCGCCTGATGGAGGTTGTCCGCCACGCGCCGCTCGCTCCAATGCAGGTGGCTGGCGTACAAATTGTTCTCGCAGACGAAAATCAACGGGAGCCGGTACAAGGCCGCCAGATTCAGAGTCTCGTGCACGCTGCCTTCCTCCAGGGCCCCGTCGCCGAAGAAGGCCACGGCCACGCGCACCTCCCCGCGCAGTTTGTAGGCCAGCGCCGCGCCCGCGGCCAGAGGAACGGTGCCGGCCACGATGGGCACGGTTCCCGGAATGCCCAGCTCGGGCGCCATCAGGTGCATCGATCCGCCGCGCCCGCCGGCGCAGCCCGTGGTTTTGCCCAGCACTTCAGCGAACAATCCTTCGAGCGATCCGCCTTTGGCCAGATAATGCCCGTGCGAGCGGTGCCCTCCCCAGATCGTGTCGAGCGGCCCGAGCGCCGCGCACACTCCCGCCGCCACGGCCTCCTGGCCGATCGAAAGATGGCAGGGGCAGCGCGCCTCCCCGCTCTCCGACATTTGGGCGATGATCTCCTCGGCCCGCCGGATCCGCAGCATGGTCTTCCAGCGGTCGAGCAGCCAGGCTTCCGTCCGCCGGCCTTCAGCCGAGGCGGCAGGAATCGCCGTAGAAATCGCGGTAGAAATCATGGATGGTGTTTGCAATGTGGTGGACATCGTCGTCACTCAGCGAAAGGTTCAAGGGCAGCAGCAGGACACGTTCGAACAGCGCTTCGGTGCAGGGCAGGCTGGCTTGCAGTCCCAGGCCGGCCCACTGGTGCACGGCCTTGCCTCCCCAGGGAAGCGCCGTGCCGATGTGACGCGTCTTCAGAAAGGCGCGGAGTTCGTCGCGCCGCTCCGCCTCGATCTCGTAGTTCTGAAAAACGTCAAAGTGTTCGGAGTCGTCGTCCGGCCCCGGAGGCAGCTGCACCTTGCTGGATGGACCGCAGGCGGTTCCTGTAGAGACCGGCCAGCTCCCGCCGCCGCGCGATGACGGTCGGGTAGGACGCCAGCCGGAAATCCAAAATCGCGGCTTGCAGATTGTCCAGACGCGAGTTGAGCCCCCAGCTCACGATCTCGCCGTCCGCGCCGCGGCCGTGGTCGCGCAGCTCGACGACGCGTTGGTAGACATCGTCGCGGTTGGTCACGACGGCCCCGCCGTCTCCCAGGCACCCCAGCGTCTTGGCCGGGAAGAAACTGAACGCGGCGGCCGCGCCGAAACTTCCCGCCGCGCGTCCTTGAAAGCGCGAGCCCAGCGCCTGCGCCGCGTCTTCGACGATCGCCAGACCATGGCGCTTCGCAATTGCGGTGAGCGCCTGCATATCGGCTGTGCGCCCGTTCAACTGTGTGGGCAGGATCGCGCGCGTGCGCGGCGTCACGGCTCCCTCGACGGCTCTGGGGTCGATCAGATGATCGTCCCCGCATTCGACGGGAACAGGTTTCGCGCCGGCAAAATGAATCGCTGCGGCGGTGGCCACCATGGTGTGGGAGCAGAAGATCACTTCATCGCCTGCGCCGATCCCCGCCGCGCGCAAAGCCAACACTAGGCCGTCGGTAGCGTTGGCCACGCCCAGCGCGTATTTGACCCCGAGGTAGGCCGCCAGGTTCCGCTCGAACCGGACCAGATCCTCCTGGAGGATGAATGCGCCCCTGCGGCCCACGTCGCGGAAGATCGCGGTCAGCTCCTGTTCTTCGGAAAGAAACAGGTGCGGGTAATCGAAGAACGGGATGGATCGAACCGGAGAGGGATTCATAGCTTTTGGGCCGTGGCGTACAGCACCCGATGGCGGCGCGACCCCACCATGCCTAACTCCTCGAGCGCGGGAGGGAGGATAGAGGCACCCGCCAGCGGTGGAACCTCCCGGAGCGGTCCATAGAAAATTCGTTTGAGCAGCGCCTTGCCGCGCATCGTGCTCGGGACCAGATTCAGTGCGACCGCCGCGCGCCGGACCAGATCTACGGCCCGCGCGGTCCAGGCCGTGGCTTCCGGAAACGCTCCCTGAACTCGGGCCGCGAAGCCCGCTTCCCCCAGGGCCTGGAGCAGTTCCGCGGCGCGCCAATAGCGGGTCTTGAGCGGGCTGGGATTGAAACCCGTCCACTCCGGATTCACGGTCACGATCAGCAGCGTCCCTCGCGGACGCAGGACACGCCGGGTCTCTTGAAAAAATCGCCGGGCGTCGGGAAGGTAATAGATGGCTTCGAAGAGCAAGACCAGGTCGAAGGATTTCTCGGGAAACGGAAGCTCCTGGGCGCGAAATGGCCGCAGTGCGATCCGGGCGTGTCCGGCACAGGCCGCCCGCGCCGCACGCAGATTCTCCGGATCCACGTCGCCCGCCTGCACCGAACGGGCCACCTCGGCGAGTATCGGCAAACCCATGCCTGCCCCGCAGCCGGCCTCGAGAACATCTTTCCCGCGAGCCTGTTCCGCCGCCCACGCGTAGCGCGCCTGGAGCATTTCGAGCTGGAGGCGCGAAGCCGGTTGTCCCGGCCGCTCGGTCACGTGGACGTAGCTGGGCGCCAGGGTCGCGTTCATGCCTCTGCCTCCGGCGTCGGCTCCGGCAGTTGATCTTTTTTGTCGAGCAGCGCCGCCAGCCGCGCGCATCCCCACACGCTGCCCGCGCCATAGGCCAGGTGCAAACTGGCGAACACCAGCGGCATCAGGAACACCAGCGCGATGCTGCGATCCTTCCAGGCCGCCCGGGCCGCATGGATCGAGGCCGCCAGGTTCGCCGCCGCGTATAGAGCCGCCATGACTCCCTCCGAGCCACCAACTTCCGGTCCAGGCGCCCGCCGCCGCCGAGCCTGCCAGTCCCAGGACCAGGGCCAGAGGCGCCAGGTGCCGCCAGCGCACCGCGATCCCCGATACATGCGCAAACGGGAGAATGGCCCACACACCGTTCGACCAGTTCTGCTTCCAGAAGCCGCCCAAGGTCGCGCGCGCGTAGTAGTCGATCCGCATCTGGGGCGACATCAGGATTTTTCCTCCGGCGCGCCGCAGCCGGCTGCTGAGTTCGATGTCCTGGCTGCGCTCCAGGCGCTCGTCGAACCCGCCGATGCGCTCGAACACATCCCGCTTCCAGCAGGCGCCGAAGACCGCGTCCACCCAGCGCGGCAGGCCGCCGCCGGTGCGAAAATGCGAATTCCCCACGCCGAAGGGATTCGATAGTGCAATCCGGATCGGTTCGGCGAACGCTCCCGTGCCCGGCGCGAGCGTCCGCATCGCGCCGCCCACGCAATCGGCTCCCGATGACTCGAGGTTCCGGACCGCGCGCGCAATATAGTCCGGCGCGATCCCGGCATGCGCGTCCAGACGCAGGATCAGGTCGCCTTGCGCGGCCGCCATGGCGCGATTCAGCGCCCGCGGAGTGGACCGGCCCGGGTTGTCGATCGGCCGCACGCGGGGGTCGCGCGCGGCAACCTCCGCGATCCGCTCGCGCGTGCCGTCCTGGCTCATCCCGTCGGCGACGATCACCTCCAGCCGATCGGGTGGATACTCTGAAGCCAGCACGGAATCGAGACACCGGCCGATAAACTCTGCCTCGTCGCGGCACGGGACGATTACGGACACCATCGGCGTCACCGGATCGTTTTTCACAGTGGTGTCCCCCACATCCAGCCGCGATCCGGATGCCAGGCGAGCCTGACGCGGACCTTCTTTGGACGGCAGGCGAAGGCCAGCACGCCCACCGGAATCAGCACCCCTTCGATGAGGAACCCTTTGTAGCCCTCCGGCCCGGCGCGAATCAGAGGCGGCAGGCACGCCGCGAACAGCCACGGGGCCACCGTCGCAAACAGCCGGAACACCAGTCCCGCGCCGGCACGGCGGTGCGCGTTCAGGCAGTACGCCCACACCAGGCCCATCACCACCGCGCCCAGCGCCACGCCCGCGTATCCGAAGTTGAGATACCAGCCGGTGGCGTGATGCAGCGAATAACCCTGGTTTTGAATCGCACCCACGCTTTCGCTGTAGTACAGATAGATATCCCGCGGCCGGCCGGGCCACAGCACGCGCGGGATCACCGAGCAGGCCAGCGAATACAGGCTGTAGCCGAAGCGCGGCTCCACGCCCTTGGCCAGCACCCCGTACATCGAAAAGTGCGCGCCGTAGGCCTCATTGCTCGAGGTCAGAAAACGCGCCAGTCCGGTGGCCTCCTCCGCCTGCCCGCTCACGGCGCCGCGCAAATCCACCAGCGGCACCCCGCGGAAGAAGTCGATGGCATAGAGAAACCACAGCCCGGCCAGCATCACCATCCCCGCCCGGATCCAATTCGGTTTCCGCGCCGAGCCGAGATAGGCCAGCACGCCCGCCACCAGCGCCACCAGCACCTCGTTCTTGTTCCCCAGCACGAAGGTGAACACCCCCATCGCCGTCAGCAGCGCCAGGTAGGCCCACAGCGTGTAGCGCCGCCCGGCGCTCACCAGCACGCGCGAGCGTTTCCCCGCCGCCAGCACCGCCAGGCCAATGGCCGGCGGAATCAGCGCCACGCGGTTTAAAACCTGGTGCAGCGTGAACCATTCATCGGTCCGCGACCGCGTGTACTCGTACGCCGACATATGGAGAGCCCAGGCCGCGCCGAGCTTGTCGGCGACCAGCAGCAGGCTGGCCACGCCCGCGCCCAGCCCGATCAGCAGAATCGGCTCGTGCCGCAGCAGCAGCGGCGCAGAGGCCCGGTTCTCCCGGGGCGGCTCGACCGCCGCCAGCAGCGTCAGCTCCACTAGGATGATGAAGCCCGCATACAGGGCCAGCGTCAGCAGGTAATTCCCGTCGAGCGCGATGGGGAACAGCTTGCTTTCCAGATACTGATAATTCTTGCCGCTGAATCCGCCGGTCTTGTCGATCACGATGAACCAGGCGCCATAGAGGGACCAATAGTAGAGCGCCGCGATCCCCACCACGGTCCCGGCGTCCCGCCGCTTGCGGTAGAGCGCGGCCGCCAGAACCAGGATCACCGTGGTCGCCACCGCGAGCAGGGCGAAGTATTCCATTTACCGTTTCCGCTCCGCTAGAAGTTCCCGGTACAGCCGCTCGAGCTGCCGCTCGATTCGCGGGGATGAAAACTCCTCCGCCCGCTTGCGCCCGTCCGAGCGCCGCGGTGGATTCAAGACCTCGGCCAGGGCGCGTCCCAAAGCACGCGGATCGCGCTCGGTGACGCGCGAACACTGGACGCCCTCGAGCCAGGCGCGGATATCACCCACGTCCACGCTCACCACCGGAAGATTGGTCGCCAGCGCCTCCCGCACCACCGTGGGAGAACCCTCGGCGTCGCTAGTCACCAGGAGGCAGTCGGCGGCGTTCATCAGGGCCGGCATCCGCTCCGGCGGGACGCTCCCATCGAGCACCTCCAGGCGAACCGACGGCGCCCACCGCCGGGCTTCTTGAACGGCACTCTCCGCCAGATCCAGGCGCTTGTTGCGAAAATCGCGCCCGGCGTTGAACAACACCACTCGTTCCTCCTCCCGCCAGCCCAGCTGGTCGCGCAGGACCTTTTGAGGCGCGGGCCGGAACACTTCCGGGTCGACGCTGCTGGGCAGCACCGTCACGCGCGCGCGCCGCCACCACAGCCGGCGCTCTAACCGGCGGCTCACGCACACGATGCGCGCGGCCTTGAGCGCGGCCACCTGGGATAACAGCCGGGCGGCCGCCGGGCGGAGACCCCGCTCCGTCGGAAGCCGGTTCAAATCGCTGCCGCGGTAGGTGATCACCAGCGGGATTTTGCCCGCACCCAGCGCCGCGAACATGGCCGTCACCGTTCCGTACTGCGCATGAATCACCTGCGGGCGGAAGGCCCGAAGCACGCTGCGGAAGCGGCGGAATTCTTCCCACACCGCCCGCGGCGAAGTGCGCGAGCGCAAATCGAAGACCTCCACTTGGAACGCCTGTCCGGCCAGAGCCTCCGCTTGCCGCCGCGCGAATACCATGGAGTGGCCTTGGGCCACGCCCGGAACCACAAACAACACGCGCGGGGCTCTTTGGGAAACGAGACCTTCGGGGGCAAGAGCACCGAGGGCCAGAGTTCCGGGGGCAGCAGCGTTCATCGGAAACACGCCTCCCGCAGGCGCGGAAAACGCCAGAACACTCCCAGCCGCGCGAGCTTGGCCCAGGCCAGAGGATGCGCCGGATTCGATCCCAGGAGCTTCCGATACGCCGCCCACGCCCCCCGGTAGTCGCCCGCCAGCATCAGATGGTCGGCTTGCTTGAGCGAGGGACGCAGAAATTCCCGACCGGCCGCCTCGGCGAGCGCCTGTGCGACGTCTTCCCGCTCGCCCCGCCCGCGCGCCGCCGCCAGCCGCCCGATCGCCCGATGCGCCCGGGCCTGCTCCTGGGCCCGGCCGGCGCTCACCGCACCGCTGGTGTAGCGATAGTGATAGAGCGCCTCAGCCAGATTCGCGGCGCCCCCGAGCTCGGCCAGCCTCCACAGAAAATCGTAGTCCTGAGAGCAGCGAAACTCCTCGCGATACCCGCCCGCCGCCATCGCCGCCGCGCGCGGAAACATCACCGAGCCGTGCACGAACGGATTCCCGCGCGGCAGGTGGGCCAGGATCGCGGCGCGCTCCGCCGGCAAACGCAGACGCCACAACGGCCGCCCGTCCTGCTGATGCGTCCAGGCTCCGGCGCCCAGCACGGCCGTCTCCGGATGCGCCCGGAAATATTCCACCTGGCGCTCGAGACGCGCCGGCTCGCTCCAATCGTCGGCGTCCTGGCGCGCGATCCACGTTCCCCGTGCGAGCGTTAACCCGCGGTTGAGCGACGCGGTCAATCCCCGGTGCGGCTCGCACGCGACGCGGATGCGCGGGTCATCTTGAACTCGCCGGCCCAGCCAGCTTCCAACCGCCGGATCGCGGCTCCCGTCGTCAATGATCAGGAATTCGAAATCCACGAAGGTCTGATTCAGGATCGAGTCCACGGCCTGATCGAGCATCGCGAGCGGCGGATCGTACACCGCCATCAACACCGTCACCGCAGGGGCAAGGTTCCCGGCTTCAGCATGTCGCTCCCCAGCGCGCAGCCCATTGGGCGAAGGCCAGCAGCGTCCACAGCCGCTGCCCGCGCGCGTGCGCCTGCAGTTCCGGATCGAGCAGCGGGCACGGCAGCAGCTCGCGGACCAGTTCCCGCAAAGGACCTTCCAGCCACGCTGCCACCGGCGCTCCGAAACCGTGTTTGGGGCGCGCGGCGACTTCCGGGGGCAGCTCCCGGTGGTAGGCCTCCCGCAAGAGGATTTTCTTCTTTCCGCCTCGCACCAGATCTCCGGCCGGGAGTTGCTGGGTCCATTCAAGAATCCGGTGATCGAGGAACGGGCTTCTCCCTTCGATCCCGTAGGCTCCCAGAGCCATGTCCATCTTGTGCGTCAGGTCGTTGGCCAGGTACAGGTGCCGGTCGATCCACAGGGCGTGTTTGAGAGCGCCTTTTTCCGGAAAAACATTAAGGAACTCGTCGGCGGCGAGCAAGCGGGGCAACGCTCCGCCTTCGGCCTGCCCCTGAAGCAGCGACGCCCGCTCCCGCTCGCGAAACGTGGCCTTCGACTGCACGTAGACACCGGTCGAGCCGCGCCCGTCCACCAGCCCCACGCCGGCCGCGGCCGCCTTGACCGCCTGTTTCGCCGCGATATAGGCGTAGTGCCGGTAACCTCCAAACGCTTCGTCGCCTCCGTCGCCGTTGAGGATCACCTTGTAGCGGCCGCCCAGCGACCGGGCGAGCTCGAGCGAACTCAGCGCGGAACTGTCCGCGAACGGTTCATCGAAGTGGCCGGCTGCGTCGAGCAGACGCTCGGCCGCCGAAGCCGCCGGCGCCCGCACGACTTCATGCCGCAGGCCGTAACGCTGCGCGGCCGATCGCGCGTAGGGCAGATCCGTCTGGTCTCCTTCCGCGATCACCGTAAAAGCGTCGGGAGGAGCATCCTGGCGGGCGGCCTCGGCGGCGATCACGGTGGAATCGACGCCGCCGCTCAGCGCCAGCGCCAGCGGCACATCCGCCCGCAAACGCAGGCGCACGGCATCGGCGATCAAGGCGCGCGCTTCCTCTCGCCGTCCCTCTGGCGTGCGTGAGACTACTGCGCGAGCCCGCTCCGGAAACCACCATCGCTCGACCGTCGTGGTTCCGTCTTTCCACCGCAGCCGGTGCCCGGCCGGAAGCTTCTTCACATCCCGGAAAATCGCCAGCGGAGCCGGAACGTACCCCAGCGCCAGATAGACTTCGACGGCTTGCGCATTCAGACATCCGCCATGAAAATCCCGCAGCGCTTTCAATTCGCTGGCGAAGGCCAAGGTGCGCCCCTGTTCGAAATACACCAGCGGCTTTTCCCCGGCCCGGTCCCGAGCGAGCGTCAGTTCCCTTTCTCGCGCATCCCACAGAGCGAAGGCGAACATGCCGATCGAACGCTCGAGCGCACGCTCGATTCCCCAGGCCGCCACGGCTTCAAGCAGCACTTCCGTGTCGCTCGACGAGCGCCAGAGTACGGCGCCCAGTTCTCCGCGCAGCTCGCGATAGTTGAAGATTTCGCCGTTCAACACGATGGTCCAGCGCCCGTCGCGCGAGGTCATGGGCTGCGCGCCGGACGGTGAGAGGTCGAGAATCGCCAGCCGGGCGTGCCCCAGCGCGGTTTCCGGATTCGCAGCGAAGACTCCCGCGCCATCCGGTCCGCGATGCGCCAGAGTGGCTGTCATCGTTGTCACCTGCTCGCGCGCCGTCACCTGCTCGCGCGCCACGTGCTCTTGCGCGCGCCCGACAACTCCTGCAATCCCGCACATGTTCGCACTACAACGGACTGACGGATTGGCGAATGTCATCGAACTCCGGCTCCCGCCGCCCGCACCACCAGCGGATGGCCGCCCATCCGGCGTCCGCCACGGCTTTGGGCGCTTTCCGGCCGGTGCCGCGCGCGAGCATGTTCCACACCGCGCAGGCCGCATCGGCGTGCCCGGTTTTGAGCCGCGCCCGCAATGTCAAAAGGAGCCGCATCCGGACGTTCGCCCGCCACCAGGTTCTCCACGCGTTCCGCGCCAATGGCCTCCCGGGACACAGCCGGCCGATGGCTCCCTCCACGATCTCGAAAATCTCGCGCTGCATCCGCGCGCTGCCCAGCCGGTTGCTCCAGTTGCCGGCATGCCGCCGGTTGATCACCCCGTGATACGCCAGCATGGCCGCCGGAAACTGCTCCACCGCCCGCACGAACCAGTCCGTATCGGCCAATGCATAAGCCGCGTGGAACGGGCCCACGCGCTCCCACACCGCGCGCCGCAGCACCAGCGTGGAGGGATGAAAGGGCCAGTCATAGTAGCGCGTCAGGTAGCCGAGCAAAGTGTGCCGGGTGACGATCCGGGTCCGCGGAAACCGCAGCGGACGGGGCAGCATCTGCACCGTTCCCGCCGTTTCCACTGCGTCGATAAAACCGGAGTGCACCAGGCCGACTTCAGGATGCGCCTCCAGGTACGCGACCGACGCTTCCAGATGGCCGGGCGTGAAGCGGTCGTCGTCCGAGCACCAGGCGATGTAGTCGCCGCGGGTCTGGCCGATCGCAAAACTCCAGTTTTCGGCGCCTCCCGAATTCCGCTCGCGCCGGAAGATTTTGAGGCTGGGCACGCGGCCCGCCAACTCGGAGAGCGCCGCCCAGGTCGCGTCGGTCGAAGCATCGTCGGCCACCACGATCTCATCCGGCGGGAGGGTTTCAGCGAGAGCCGCCTCGATCGCCTGCCGCACCATGCCGGCCCTGTTATAGGTGGCGATGGCCACCGAAACCGTCGCGCTACCTCTCAAATCACCCTTCATGCCGCCGGTCATGCCGCCCTCCAGGTCGCGGCCGACACCGCGAGCACCGCGAGCATTCCCCCGCTCCAGATCGCCACCGTCCGCGGGTCCGGACGGAATCCGTAACGCCGCCAGGCGATCGCGCCGCACACCGCCAGGTGCGCCGCATACATCAGCACGAAGGCGATAGCGGTTCCTTCGGCTGCCCCGCGAAAGTGCCCCGCCGCCAGCGCTGCCGCCGCGAACACCGTGTAGGCGCTCAGGTCCGCCGCCAGGAACGCGCGCATGTCGGCCGCGGCCAGCATCTGAATCGACAGCACCCAGCTCGAGACTTTGAGGTAATCCCCGATCAGCGTCCAGCGGAGATACTGTGCCCCCTCCCGGAACGCGTGCGAATAGAACAGCGCCAGCACCACCGGTTTCAACAGCGCCAGCACGCAGATCACCGCGGCCGCCGCCAGCGCCGCCGCCGTCAGCATGCGGGTCAGGTGGGCGTTGCGCTCGGCCCGGTCCGAGGTTCCTGCCAGTACCGGCAGGCAAAACGTCTGCAACGACCCGAGCAGCAGCGAAACGTGGTTCATGCTGATGGCCCACGCCGCATCGAAGTGACCGGCTGCCGCGAACCCCTGCTGGTGGAGGATCCGGGCCCGCGCCGCCAGCAGCACCACCGATGCCGCCGCCCCGCCCGCGAGCATCGATCCCGATACCGTCAGGAATCCGCGCGCCGCTTGCGGACTCCACCATCGCCCCGCACCTTCGAACCAGCCGCCGGCCTGTTCGCGGCTGAACAACACCAGGGCCAGCACCGCCGCCGAGCCGGCCGCCGCGGCCAGCCACCAAACCAGAAAACCTTCATTCCCGGCGCGAACCGTCCGTGTTACGGGATACGCCAGCAGCGCCAGCGCCGCGGGCGATGCCACCTGCACCAGGGCCAGCCGGCCGATCGCGCCGCGGGCGTTCAGCAGCGCGCTCAGGAACACCAGCGCGCTCGAGAATACCAGCGGCACGGCCAGCCAGCGGATCAGACCGGAACGCTCGGCTCCCAAACCGGTCGACGCCGCGATCCATCCCGGCGCAGCCAGCAAAAACACCGCGGCCAATCCCGTCGCCGTGGCCATCAGCAGCAGCGCCGTGCGCAGGAACTCGCGCCGCTCGCGGCCCTGGCGAGCGGTCGCGCCCTGCACCAGCGCGGTCCCCCCGTTGAGCGTCGCACCGGTCAATCCCGCCTGCCGGATCTGCTGGAGCGTGGCCAGCACGGCCACTTCCGCCGGACCGAGCATCGCGGCGAAGATCTTGGTCGCCGTCACGCTCAGCGCGGCGCTCAGGACCGAGCCGGTCCCGGTAAAGCTGGCCGCGCGCAACAGCGGACGCCAGCCCGCAGGATAGAGCGGTTCCTCGACCGCGAGGGTTTCCAGACTCGGGCTGCTCATGCCACCGTCGCAAATTTTCCCGGTTGCGCCCACTGGCGATGCCACTCGACCAGCCGCTCCACGCCCACCGCCACGGGCGTCGCCGGATAGAACCCGGTGTACTCGAAAAAATCCTCGACCTCGGCGTGCGTGGCCACCACGTCTCCCGGCGGGATCGGCAGGAACCGTTTGTGCGCCCGTTTACCCAGCGCGCGCTCGATGGTGTGCACGAATTCGAGCAGTCCCACCGGCGAGCCGCGGCCTACGTTGTACAGCCGGTAGCCGGTGTGCGGGCGGTCGATCACCCGCACCAATCCTTCCACGATGTCGTCCACGTAGGTGAAATCGCGCGTCATGCGCCCATAGTTATAAAGATCGATCCGCCGGCCCCGCTCGACCGCCTCCACAAACTTGAAGGGCGCCATGTCCGGACGCCCCCACGGCCCGTACACCGTGAAGAAGCGCAGGCCCGTGGTCGCGATGCCGAACAGGTGCGCGTAGCAATGCGCCATCAATTCATTCGAGCGTTTCGTGGCGGCGTAGAGTGAAACCGGCGTTTCCACCGGATCGCCCACCGCGAACGGCGTCTTGCGGTTGCCCGCGTACACCGAGCTCGAGGAGGCGTAAATCAGGCGCCCGATCTCGCTCCGCCGGCAGCCTTCGAGCACGTGCAGAAAACCGGTGACATTCGCCTCGATGTAGGCGTGCGGATTTTCGAGCGAGTGCCGCACGCCCGCCTGCGCCGCCAGATGGACCACCGCGTCGTAGGGGCCGCGCGCAAACAGCGCTTCCGCCGCCGCACGCTGGGCCAGGTCGGCTTCCAGGAACTCGAAGTGCGGATACGCCTGGAGCCGCGCCAGCCGCGCCCGCTTGAGGTCGCGGATCGTAATACGGGTTCAGGTTGTCGACGCCGGTCACCCGCCGGCCCTCGGCCAGGAGCCGGGCCGCCAGGTGATAGCCGATGAACCCGGCCGCGCCGGTGACCAGGATCGTCATGCCGTTTTCTCCACCCACCAGTTCGCCAGCGCCATGTGCTCCAGGCCGCTGCGCAGGAACACGTCGACCGCATCCTTGGCGCCGTACACGATCGGCTCGCCGTGCAGGTTGAAGGAGGTATTTAACACGGCCGCCTCCCCGGTGAGCGCTTCGTACTCCTCGAGCAGCCGGTGAAAATCGGGGTTGTGCCCGGCCCGAACCTCCTGCGGACGAGTGGTGAAATCGTAAGGATGCTGCGCCCCGGCCAGCGCATTCCGGCGCTCCGGCCGCGTGCGGAACGCGAACATCATATAAGGAGACTCCACGGGCTTGGGTTTTTCGTAGTAGCGGGACGCGCGTTCGGCCAGCACCGCCGGCGCGAAGGGCATCCAGAAATCGCGATTCTTGATGGCTTCGTTAATGGTGCGGACCGCGGACGGCGAGTCCGCCCGGGCCAGGATCGACCGGTTCCCCAGCGCCCTCGCTCCGAACTCCGACGGCGCCTTTCGCCCGCGCCACGATCCGGCCCCGGGCCAGTTCGCTGGCCACGCGTTTCTCGATGTCCGGAACCCAGTCGAAGCGCAGGCCCGCCCACGGTGAAGCGTCGACCAGCGCCTGTTCGGCCTCTCCATCCGTGATCGGATCGCCATAGTAGATCGCGCCCAGCGGCTCAATGGCTTCCCCGCGCCGCGCCGCCTCCCAGCAGGCCGCTCCGATGCTGTTCGATTCGTCGCCGCAGGAGGGAAACACGAACATGCTGTCCACCTCCGGCAGCTCGAGAATCGCGAGATTCGCCTTGACGTTCATGAACACGCCGCCCGCGCAGGCGATCCGGCCGATTCCGGTTGCGCGCACCGCACCCGCCACCCAGCGCGTGAGCATGATTTCGATAAAGCGCTGCGCGCCCGCGGCCACCCAGTCGAAGCGCTGCCCTTGGAGCACCGTCCCCAGAAACCCGTAGGCCGCGTACAGCGATGGAACACCCCTCCGCCGCCGCCAGCCCAGTCCGTCGCCGGCCGATTCAAACAGTCCTTCGAGCGCGCCGGCCACCTCCGCCGCCCCGCGCGAATTCGCCGCGTAAGGAGCCAGGCCCATGACCTTGTATTCGTGCTCCATGGGGACCATTCCCAGCCGCTGGGTTACCAGTGCATACAGCCGCCCGATCGAGTCGTGCTCGCTCACCTCCGCCAACCGCGTGAGCCGGCCGTTTTCCCCCACGCTCACCGTCGCCGATAACCGGTCGCCCGAGCCGTCGCAGGTGAGCACCAATACCTTTTCTCCGGTCTTGCGCCACGGCGAGGTGTAGTAGGCTGCCGCGGCGTGCGCCTGATGATGCTCGACCGGCGCCAGCTCGGCGCCGCCTAAACCGATCGCTCCCAGATGCTCGGCCCGCTCCGCCGCCCGCCGCCGCTGGTAAGCGCGATCGACCGCCGAGTTCTTCAAAAACTGCTTCAGGCGCGAGCCCAGGCTCGAACAGCGCTCGTAGTCGCGCAGGATCGTCTCCCGCCGCCACTGGCGATAATTCACATAGTGGCCGTTGAGCGCCACCACGGGCGCTCGCGCGGAGAGAGCCCCGCCGTTCGCCGCGGCGAGCGCCGCGCGGACCGCCCCGGCCGGCGCATCGCCCTGGTTCTTGACTCGCGTGAGCCGTTCTTCCTGCAGCGCCAGCTCGATCCGGCCGTCCCGCAACAGCGCCGCCGAGGCGTTGTGCCCGTCGTGCACGCCCAGCACCAGGCTCACATCCGGACCCCGTTATTCTCGACGGGATTCGCCGGGGGCGTCCGATAGTAAACGCGATAGTGGTCGTAGTAGTAGTAACTGTCGCTCAGTTCCCGGTGCACTTCGTTGAGCACCAGACCGACGGTGGTGGCGCGGACCCGGTTGAGCGTCGCCAGCACCGCCGCCACCGCCTTGCGGGTGGTCTGGCCCGCGCGCGTCACCACCAGCACGCCATCCACCGCCGTGGCCATCTGCAACGGCTCGGCGAAGCCCAGCAAAGGAGGCGCATCCACCACCACCAGATCGTAGTCGACCGCGGCTTCCTCGAGGATCTCCCGCAAGCCGCGTCCGATCTGATCCGCCGCATGCCGCGAAGGCACCCCCGCCGGCAGCACGTCCAAGTGCGGCAGGCCCTCGACCGGGATCACCGCGGCGCGCCAGGGGAAGTCGCCCCGCAGCACGTTGGCGAGCCCCACTACCCCGGGAAGGTTGAAGTTCCGGTGCGCGCTCGGCCTCCGCAGATCTCCGTCGATCAGCAGCGTGCGACGGCCCTGCTCGGCATGGGCCGCCGCCAGATTCGCGGCGGTGGTGGTCTTGCCCTCGGCCGGTTGGGCGCTGGTCACCAGCAGCGAGCGGTAGCGCCGGTCGAGACTCGCCAGCAGAATCGAATTGCGCAGCGTCCGCACGCTCTCGTGAAATCCGCTGGAGTGGCGTTCCGCGACCAGCCCGCGCTCGGAGGAGGACGCCGGCAGCGCCAGCACCAGCCCACCCGGCACGTGCTTCATCCGCGGCAGGCTGCCCACCACCTCCGCATGCAGAGTGCGCGCCACCTGCTCGGGATCCTTCACGGTCTTGTCCAGCAGGTCGCCCGCCACCGCCACGCCCGCCGCCACCAGCGCCGAAAACAGCAATGCCAGCAGAGCGTTGAGCGGAATGTTGGGAGACACCGGCTGGAGCGCGGGCCGGGCGGCATCGGCGATCCGGATGGCGCTGTTCTGAAACCCCGCGTTGATGCCGGCTTCCTTGATCTTGCGCACCAGTTCCGCATACAGCGTTTTATCGGCGTCGGCTTCGCGCTTGGCCTCCTGATATTCGAAACTCCGCGCGTTCACCTTGTCGAATTCGGCCTTGGCCTCGGCCACCGCCTGCCCGGCCATCTCCTCACGCCGCTGGCTTTCCCGGAACGCCGCTTCCACCCGCTTGGCCACGCCGGTCCGGCCGGCCTTGAGCGCCTGGTCCACCTGGTCGAGCTGGGCTTTGGCGCGGCGATATTCCGGATGGTTCGAGCCGTAATACGCGGCCACGTCGGCAAAATGCTCGCGGGCTTCCTCCCGCCGCTCCACCAGCTGGCGCAACGCATCGCCTTGCGGGGACGCCAGAGCCGCCTCGAGCGAGCCGTCCCGGACCGATTCCCAAGCCGCCTGCTGGCGCAGCCGGTCGGCCTCGGCGGCGGTGTGCTCGGTGTTGAGCTGCACCAGCCGCGATCCCAGGATGTTGGTCTTCTCTTCCGGATTGATGACCGTCAGCTCCCGCTCGAAAGCCGCCAGAGCCTGACTGGAGCGGTCCATCTTGACCTTCAGCTCATCCAATTGCCGCTCCATGAACGTGGACAGGCTGGCGGAGCTGCGGGCGCGGATGTCGTAACTGTGCTCGAGATAGGACTGCGCGATGGCGTTGGCCGCGTCGGCCGCCAGTTGCGGATCCGGCGAACGGTAACTGATCAGCATCAGATAGGTGTTGGGCGGGCGCGTCACCCGCAGGTTTTTGAGCACCACCGGCGCGGCTTCCCCGGACTCGGAATCGGCCGAGGATTGCCCCTCCCGCTGCCGCAGCCGGAAACGCTCATCCACCGGACGCAGCACTCCGTCGGAGCCGACCAGCTTCATCTGCGTGGACAGGAACTGATCCGCGTCGTTCATCACGCTCGCCGCGGCCTCCTGCCCCACCACTCCCGCCGGGGACTGCCGGTCCACGTCCACCGTCGCGGTCGACTCGAAGATGGGTGTCAGGCGCGCCGAAATAATCACGGTGGCGATCACCGCCGCGGCGCAGAATCCCAGGATCCTCCAACGGTGGCGCCTGAAGATCCACAGATATTGCGAGATGGGGATACGAGCCTCGTCCGGATCCGGAGCAGCCAGGCTGTCGAGCAGTACCGGCCATTGTTCGCGGTCCGCGGGATTCACCAGGGGATGCATGACGATTTCACCGGCCCACGCCCAGAATCAGGGCTCCGGAAGCGGTTCCCGCCGCGAACGCAACGGCTTTTTCGATCACGCTGGCCGTGACCCGTCCGCTGTGGTTGTCGGGAATGTAGAAAATATCGCCCGCCTTCAGGGGCACGTCCGGCGCCTTGCGCTCGAGGATCTTGCGCAGCGAGACCGCGATCTCCTGCTTGGCGCCGTCGGTGGGCCGATAAATGTAGGCTTCCTTAGCGGAATACGGGGCTAAGCCTTCGGCCAGCGCGAGCGCCTTCAGCACCGAAGCGCCGGCTCCGTCGCCCACCGGAAACGCTCCCGGTTTCTTGACGTTGCCCACCACGAACACGCGCCCGGCTTCGGGCACGCGCACTTCTTCGCCGCCCTCAAGGACCACGTTGGCCTCAGGCTCGGCCGTATCGATCAAGTCCTTGACGGCGATGCGCTGGGTTAGCGGCCCCCTGGCTGGACCGCTTTCCGGGGCCGCGCGCGTCACCAGAATCTCTCCTCCGGCGTCCGGGCTCAGCCCTTCGGCGCGCGTCAGCGCCTCCAGCAGCGTCACCGGACCGGTGGTCTCAAACGTCAACGGATGCCGCACCGCGCCGGCCACGCGAATGGGACGCGTGGCGTACTCGGCGATGGTGATCACCACCGACGGATCCACCAGAATCTTCGCTTCGCCCAGGGCGGCCTCCACGCGCTGTTCGAGCTCCGCCGGAGTGGCTCCGCGCGCAGCGATCGGGTTCTTCAGCATGGGCAGCCGGATCAGACCCTCCCCGTTCACCCGCGCCGAGCGCGACAACTCCGGCGCGCCGTACACCGATATCGACAGCAGGTCGCCCGCGCCGATGGGCCTCGGCGTCAAATTCGCCCCCACGTCGATCGAACCCGGGGAGAAGCGCGATTGTCCCGAAAGGAGACCGCCCAGCCCGCACAGGATCACCGCTACTTCGCGCCAGGTCACGTTACACCACCCTCTCCGGAACCACTGCGTTCCGGTCCAGTTCCACCGCGATCGAGCGCTGCAGCAGCTCCACGCCGACCACCAGCCGCAGCGAGTCTTTAATCCGCAGCAGCGTCCCCTCCAGGCCGCGCATGGCGCCGCGTTCCACGCGCACGCGATCCCCGGGCTCTAAATACGGCCACGGCGCCAGCGGCAGTTTCGATGCGAGCAACCGCTGAATGCCCGCAATTTCCGCGTCTTGGATCGCCGCCACCGCTCCCCCGAATCCCACGATCTTCGCCACCCCGGGCGTATCCAGCACGGGAATGCGTTCGCTCAGAGCGAAGCGGCACAGGACGTATCCGGCAAACAGCGGCAGCTCTACGTCTTTCACCCGGTCCGACCACTGACGCCGGCTGCGATACAAAGGCACCAGCGTCTCGAGCCCCTTGGACTGGAGGGCCTGCTCGGTTTGCCGCTCGTGCTGATACCGCACCGTCAGCGCATACCAATTGATGTGGTCCAACGTGTCTTCAGGCATAGCTCTCGCCTTGTGAGTCCCAGGAGTGCTTCCGCCGGGAGGGCGAAGAAACCGGCTGCTACCACAGTTTGTGGAAAACGGCTGAGAAAGGTCTCAGTGGGAAAGGGGAAATCCGGGCCTTAGACTACCGCCAGAACTCGTACCACTTCCGTACAGAGGATTCCGAATCGGCATCGGGCAGATGCATGGCTTCTCCCGCAAGCGCGGCGCCGGGATTCGTGACGCACAGCGCTTCGGCCAGCGCGTCTCCGTAATGTTTCCGCAGCCACGCGTGCGCCTGATCCATCACCGGCGGCCGCCGCTCGCAATCGTGCCCGTCGCTGGCCACCACGTGCACCAGCCGCCGGCCCAACAGCTCGCGCGAGAAATCCTGGGCGTGGCGTCCGAAACCGCCGGTGAGGCTCTGTGCGGTCAACTGCACGCGCGCGCCGTGTTCCACCCACCTGGCGATCAACTCCGCGCGCTGCCGCAAGAGCCCGTTGCGCTCGGGATGGGTGATCACCGGAGTCATCCCGGCATCGCCCAGAAGGGCGAAGATTTCGTCCGTATTCTTGAAGATGAGCAGCTCGGAAAACTCCACCAGCAGGTAGCTCTGCTGGTGGATGGTGTACTTCCTGGGATGATCGATTGCGTCCTGAATATTTTCGTAGTTCAGGTGAAAATCGCAGCCGGCGTAGAGCCGCAGGACGCCGCCCGAGGCTTCCCGGAGCTGCGCCATCCGCTCGGCGATCTTTTCCGGCTCAAAGCGATAGTGGAGGTTGGCGTGGGGAGTCGCCACCAGGTCGGTGGTGCCGTGTTCAGCCGCCATGCGCACCATGGCGAGCGAGTCTTCGAGCGTCCGCGCGCCGTCGTCCAGCCCGAACAGCACGTGGCTGTGAATGTCGATCAAACTTCCATGTTAGCGTTGGGCTCGGTCAAGCGTTGTAGAAACCGGCCGCGGCCGCCAGGGTTTTGAGGCCCACAATCATCGCCCACGGAATCGCGATGCCCCACAGAGCTTTTCCGAAGCTGATCCTGCGCCCGGCGGTGGAGACGCCGATCGCCAGCAGCACGATGATCCACAGCGAAAACAGGTCGATCGACGATCCCAGAGCGCGCCACGCGGCCGGCGTGTCCGAACTCAGATAAGCGCCCACGTTGAACATCAATGGATTCTGCAGGTTGAAATCTTCCGGGTCCTTCAGGAACAGCACGACCATGGACAGCGCCGTTTGTATGAGGAGCGGGAGAAACCCGTAGGCCACGATCGCCATCATGCGTTTCAAACCGATACCAGCGCCCATGATTGTGTCAAAGAGGAACATAAAGAGAACGGCGACAATGAAGATGTAGAACAGCGTTCCCACGGCCGAGGCACCGTAGCCCAAATACTTGTAGAGCCCGGCGGCCCTTTGAATGAGCTGTTCGCGCTGCTGGGTGGTCAGGTTTTGTGTGTTGGAGTTATTCTCGATGGCCGGACGGATGACCGATTCCCAGCCCACGCGCTGGGTGAACGCATTCAGGTACACGGTGCCGAGGATGGCCATGAGGATCACCGGGATCCACCATCGGGGCTTGCGCGCGATATCGGCGAAGGTCTTGCCGGGAGAAAAGAAAACGCCCACCAGCCGGGCCGCCTCGTTCATGTGGGGCTGCTCGGGTTGGGCTTCTATGAGTGGCGGTGCGGCGGGCAAATCCGGCGCGTGTTCGGGAGCCATGCAGACAGTTTATTCCTCGGCAATTTGAAAGACAATGGCGGTAGGGGTTAGGAGATAGAGAGTGCCTAAACTGCCCTACCTCGTTTCAACGTCCAGATATGCCATGGCGCGCCAGACTCGAATCCGTCAACGACTTCCGTAACCGCTTCGGGTGTGCTAGAACTAACCCATGTTTAAAAGCATCATTCTCTCACTGATTTTTGCCGCAGCCGTGGCCGCTCAAAGTGACGGAACGAAGACAGGTGATTTCGTCAATGGCCGTTTTTGGGAACAGTCACCGGAGGCCATGAAGATCGGATATCTTTTTGGATTGAGAGACGGATTGGTCCTCATCGCCGCTGACAACAAAACTGAGGCCGTCAAAAATGCGCTGATGTTATCAATGCTTGTCTATCGGGACGGCAAAACCACATTAGAAGAACTCATAGACCAAATCGACACTTTCTATAAAGATGGTGCAAACATCCGTATTCCCGTCTTTGAAGCATATCAGTACTGCATGAAACGCACTTCTGGTGTATCGAAGAAAGTGTTGGATGATCTATTAGCGGAAATGCGAAACCGGGCTGCGAAATTCTGAGAAGCCAGTCAAGGCGAAACGGGGACGGATGAGTTCGTCCCACTGCTTCTGCACAGGGGTCACCCACAATGCCATCTGATTCGCAGGCCGATCCAAGCACCCCTTTGGGCCGCGCTCGGCAATTCGGGGCGGTCTCGCCCGTCCCCCTCGCCAACCCGTGCAGACAGTTTATTCCTCGGCTCTTGGAAAGACAATGCCGGCGTCTTCACCTAATTTTCTAGTTGACACAGCTTCCGGTCCAGGAGTATTCTGGCCGTGGAAGTCTTAATTCCTTAGTTCTGAAGGGAGCGCCGCTTGGCTCGCAAGAAATCCCAGGATCTCACCGAAGCCGAACTCCGCCTCATGGACGTGATCTGGCGCAAGGGATCGGCCACCGTGGCGGAGGTCGCCGAAGCTCTGCCCAAGAGCCTCGGCCTGGCCTACAACACGGTGCTCACCACCATGCGCATCCTCGAAGACAAGGGATATGTGCGGCATACCAAATCCAAGGAGGGCCGGGCGTTCCTGTACCATCCGGTGGTCGGCCAGAAGGAAGCCAGCCGCAATGCGGTGCGCCGGCTGCTCACCCGGTTCTTCCGGAACTCGCCCGAAGAACTGGTCCTCAATCTCCTGGAAGACGAGGATTTGAGCGAACAGGAGCTATCCAGAATCCGTAAACGCATCACAGAAGAAGTCATCAGTGAGCAGAGAGGGCACAAATGAGCGCGACAAACATCCTGGGCACGGCTGTTGCGGCCCTGCTGAACAATCTCTGGCAAAGCGCCGCGATCGCGTTATTCGTCTGGGCGGCCCTGCGATTCCTCCCGCGCCTCAACGTGAGAGTCAATGCCGCGACGCGCTGCGCCGTGTGGTGGGCGGTGCTGGCGGCGGTGGTGCTGCTTCCCTTGGCAACCCCGCCGATGGCGCCACACTCCACTGCACAGCCCACTGCACAACCGGCCGCGTCATCAGCCGCTCCATCCGAGCCTCTGCCAATTCCCGAGACCGCGGTTCCCGTGACCTCCGCGCAAGTCGAAGCTCCAGCGGCGCCATCTCACGTCTCTGGACCGATCGAGATCACGGCCGGAGCCGGACTCTTCGCCATCTTCGCGATCTGGTCGGCGCTGTCGCTGTTCCGGATGGCCCAGATCGTCCGCAGTTACCGTTACCTGCGGGGCATCAAACAGAGGAGCCGCGCCGTCTCGCCCGCGCAGCTTGCGAATTTCAATGAGTGGCTGCTGGCCTGCGGGATCGACCGCACCGCGCGGCTGCTGGTTTCAAGCGAAATCGCTTCCCCTATGGCGGTTGGCTTTCGACGCCCCGCCGTGATCGTTCCGGAAACCCTGTTGAACGAGTTCACCCCCGAAGAGCTGGATCACGTGATTCTGCACGAACTGGCCCACATCGCCCGCTACGACGACTGGACGAATTTGTTCGCGCGCCTGATCGGCGCACTGCTTCCGATTCATCCGGTGGCCCTCTGGCTGATCAGGAACATCGAGCAGGAGCGCGAGATCGCCTGCGACGATTGGGTGGTCGCGATGACCGGCGAAGCTCGCCCCTACGCGGCCAGCCTGGCGCGATTGTTCGAGCTGTGCTCCGTCCGGCGGCGGCAACTGTTGGCCACCGGCATGGCCGGCCGCGCCTCGCATCTGGGCGAAAGGATCGAAGCGCTGCTGCGGGCGGGGCGCGATTTCGCTCCGCGCGTCTCGCTCGTGCGCGTGGCGCTGGGTGCGGCGATCCTTCTCGGACTGGTCTTGGCGAGCGCGCAGGCGCCACACTGGGTGGCCTTTGCACAAGAGCCAGCCTTGGCGCAGGAGCCCGCCGCCGTTCCTCAGCCTCCGCCTCCAGCCGCGCCCGCCCCGTCGCCCGCGCCCGTGCCGCCAACTCCTCCGCAGCCCACGGTGGCGGCCCCTGCGCCGCCCGAACCACCCCAAGCACCCGAGCCGCTAGCGGATTTCCAAGACGGCGCAGACAACCAGATTCGCGCAGCAGAGGCCGAATTGAACGCGCGCAAGGCAAAGATGCTTGCAGCGCAGGCGCAACTGCAAGCTCAAAGGGAACAAGCACTTCCTGCCGATGAAATCCGCGCGGCGGAGGCTCAACTGCGAGCCCGGAAAGCGGAGCTGTCGGCGATGCAGGCTCAACTCAAGCGACAGCGCGCAGACGAGCAAAGCCGCGCTGCTGCCCCCAGGAGCTCCTTCCTGGCCGCCCTGGTCGCCGCCGGATACGGTGGAATCCCGGTCGACGACATCATCGAGCTGCGCAACCATGGAGTGACCTCCGATTTCCTGCGCGCCCTCAGCCAGAACGGTCAAGGGCCGCTTTCGACCAAGGATTTGATCGCGCTGGCCGATAATGGCGTGCGGCCCGACCTGATCCAGGCTTTGCGGCAGGCCTTCCCGCAGATCAAGGTCCCCGACATCCTGGCAGCCGCTCAAAGCGGCTTGCGGCCCGACGATCTGCGCCAGGCCAAGGAATTCAGCCCGAACCTCACTTTGCCGCAAATCATTCGGCTGAAGCAGGCCGGAGTGATCTAACCGGAGTGATCTGAATGGGCGCGAACTCCAAATACTTTGCCGTTGCGCTGGCGATCGCGGGCGTCATGGCCGCCGCAACGCTCCTGGCATTCTCGGACAACCAGGATGCCCAGTGGCGGATCACGCCGAGTCTTTCGGTCAACTCGGTGCACCTCACCATCCGGCAGTCCAACGGCTTCGGCAACCGGAGCAGCACCCGCGACGTGCCGCTCGATCGCTTTCGCGGACTCTCACTATCCATGCTCGCCACACCCGGCCCGGCCAAATTCGAATACATCGCCGATGCCGGAAAATTGCTGTGCGAAGGCCGTTTTCTTGTAGGCACGGGATCGGGGAACTATACTTTCGTGGCCGACCGCGCATTCGCCTCGGCGCTCCAGCAAATGGGATACGACACTCCCGACGACGATCAGCTCTTCTCCATGCTAATGATGGATATCAATCGCGACTTCGCCCGCGAAATCCGTGATGCCGGCCTGCGCGCGTCAGTCAACGACCTGATCCAGCTACGAGTTCATGGCGTCACCCTGGACTATGTGCGCGAAGCCCGCCAGGCCGGTTACCAGAGCTTCACGGCCGACGATTACGTTCAACTCCGCATCCACGGCGTCGACACGAACTTTCTGCGCGAGCTCAAAGCCGCGGGTTACGACCTTCGCTCCGGCGACATCGCGCAACTCCGGATTCACGGTGTGGATTCCCGCTTATCTGCGCGACTTGAAGAGTTACGGACTGAAGCCCGACGCCTCGGATCTTTCGCAGATGCGGATTCACGGCGTGACACCCGAGTATTTGAAAGGCTTAAAGGACGCGGGCTACGACAACCTGCCCGTAGACGAGATCGACCAGCTCCGGATTCACGGCGTCGATACACGCTTTGTGCAGCAAGCCCGGCGCCTGGGATACGACTTCACTCCGGAAGAACTCGCGCAGTTGCGGATCCACGGCGTGGACGGAGCTTATCTCCAGCATCTGCAGGACGCGGGGATGCGTAATCTGAATGCCGAAGAGATCGCCAAGCTCCGCGTCCACGGCGTGGACTAGTAAATTTGGTGATTACCCGCCGATCGAATACATCGGGCGCGGCGGCGGCACGAACTTCTGCGTGTTGATCTCGTGCCCGATCCACTTGTCGGCCACGCAGCTCCGCACGGCTGCGGCGATCTCCGCATCCGGGGCGCCAGAGCGCAGCAGCCCCTTCACGTCGGTTTCCTCGATCGCGAACAGGCAGTAGCGCAGCTTCCCGTCCGAGGTCAGGCGCACGCGATTGCAGTTCAGGCAGAACGGTTTGCTGACCGAGGCGATGAATCCCACGCGCCCGACGCCGTCCTGAAAGCGATACTCGGTCGCGGGAGCCCTCGGATCGGCGTCCGGAATCTCTTCGAGCGGCCCGATCTCGCGCTGGAGCATGCCGATCATCGTATCCATGGTCAGGACCCGGTCGCGGTCCCACAGTCCCTGCGCATCCAGCGGCATGAATTCGATGTAGCGGATCTCGATATCGCGCTCGCGCCCGAAGCGCGCCAAGGAGACGATATCGGGCTCGACCAGGTTCTTCACCGCCACGGCGTTGATCTTGATAGGACCATAGCCCAACTTCCGGCAAAGCTCGATTCCCTCGAGGACTTTTTCCAGGTCGTCCCGGCGTGTGATGTGCTTGAAACGGTCCCGGTCGAGCGTATCCAGGTGCACGTTGATCCGGCGCAATCCGGCGTCGTAAAGCTCCTGGGCGTGCTGGGCCAGCAGGACACCGTTGGTGGTCAGGGCCAGGTCCTGGATACCGGGGATCGCCACCAGCCTGCGGATCAGCTCGGGAAGTCCTTTGCGGACCAGCGGCTCGCCTCCAGTGACGCGCAGCTTGCGGATGCCCAGGGTGACCGCAATCTTAGCAAACCGCTCGATTTCCTCGAACGTCAGGATGTTCTCGCGGGGCTCGAACTTAACCCCTTCCTCGGGCATGCAGTAGAAACAGCGGATATTGCAGCGGTCGGTCACACTGATCCGCAGGTTGTCGTGCAGGCGTCCGAAGCTGTCGAGGAGAGGGGTCACCGGGTTCCTACATCTCTATTGTAGTCTCGGCACTGTCGTGTCTGGCCGGTCGGTCCATCTGAGCAGCGCATACAGCGCTCCGAACAGCGCCACGGCGACAGCGCCCATGTGCCAGTAATGCCCCCGGATCCAGGCATTCGTGTTTTCTCCCAGTTGCGCGCCCAGGTAGGCCAGACCGGCATAGCGCGGAATCCGGCCCGCGGCCAGCACCAGCAGGAAACGCGTGCGGCTCACTCCCATGGCGCAAGCGAAAGCGCAGAAAACCTTCAACGGCAGGAACGGAATGGGCAACAGCGCCGAGATGAACACGGTCACCATGCCGTAGCGCTGCACCCAGGCACGGAAGCGCTGTCCCCGCCCGGAGAGCGTGTAGCGCAAGAGGAATTTGTCGCCTCCCTTCCGCACGATCTCGTAGAACACCAGGCCGCCGAGCAACGAGCCTACGGTCGCGAGCACCGCGCACAGGGCGGCCGATTCCGGCCGCGCGATCGCCACCAGCAACAGGAGCGCGTCCGTGCCGCCCGGATTGGGAATGCCGATCGATTCGATGAAGGACAGGACGAAGACGCCCAGTGGCCCCCAGGAGACCAGCAGCTTTCTAAACTCCTTCATCTACTCCTTTAATGCGGCCCGCTCCGCCAGCTCCCGCAGAGCCGCTTCGTCGATCACTTTCACGCCCAGGGCGTTGGCTTTGTCGAGCTTCGATCCCGGATCGGCGCCCGCCACCACGTAACTGGTCTTCTTACTGACCGAACCGGATACTTTGCCCCCGGCGCCTTCAATCAGATTCTCCGCCTCCGGGCGCGACAGATTCGGAAGCGTTCCGGTGAGCACGAAAGTCATTCCGGCCAGCGGCCCTCCTATCTTACGCTTGGCTTGGTATTTGAAGGATAGCCCTTCCTCGCGCAGCCGCTCGATGAGATCCCGGTTGCGTTTCTCGTGGAAGAACCGCCGGATGCTCTGCGAGACTTTGGGACCGACTTCCTCGGCGCGCTGCAATTCCTCCTCGTCCGCCGTGGCGATTTTATCCAGATCGCCGAACGCGTCCGCCAGGAATTGCGCCGTGCGCTCGCCCACGAACGGGATGCCCAGCCCGTTCAGGATCCTCGGCAGGGGCTGCTTGCGGGAGGCTTCGATATTCGCCAGGAGTTTCTCGGCCGACTTCTCGCCCATCCGTTCCAGCTCGACCAGATCTGCGAGCTTGAGGCGGTACAGATCGGCGACGTTCTTCACCAGCCCGCTGTCGACCAGTTGAGACACCAGCGCCTCGCCCATGCCGTCGATATCCATAACACCGCGCGCCGCGAAGTGTAGCACGGATTCTTTGAGCCGCGCCGGACAATTCGTATTGATGCAGCGGCTGATGGCCTCGCCTTCGGCGCGCACGATCTCGCCGCCGCAGACCGGGCAATGCTTGGGCATGTGGAACGGCTTGCGATGCTCGCCGTGCCGGACGACACGGACGACCTTCGGGATCACGTCGCCGGCGCGCTCCACCAGAACGCCGTCGCCGCCCTGCACGCCCAGCCGTTCGATTTCATCTTCGTTGTGAAGCGTCGCACGCGAGACGGTTACGCCGCCGATGTTGACCGGCTTCAGCCGGGCCCAGGGCGTGACGGCGCCGGTACGGCCGACGTTCACCTCGATGCTTTCGAGCAGCGTCTCTTCCTGCCGCGCGGGGAACTTGTAGGCGATGGCCCAGCGCGGAGCTTTCGCGGTCCAGCCCAGGCGGTTCTGCTGCTCGACCGAGTCCACTTTGACGACCACGCCGTCGATTTCAAACGGCAGCGAATCGCGTTTCTCCTCCCACTCCTTACAGAACGCCGTCAGCGCGTCGATATCCTCGAAGCGCCGGCTGCTGGGATTCACCTTGAATCCCAGTTTCTTGAGCGCCTCGAGCGCTTCCCACTGCGTCTTGTGCACGGGAGCGCCGTCGGAGAACAGGAAGTACGTAAAGTATTCCAGCTGCCGGGACGCCGTGATGGCGGGATCCAGCACCCGCAGCGATCCGGCGGCCGCATTGCGGGGATTCGCGAACAAGCGCGCGCCTTGCTCCTCTTGCTCCGCGTTGAGTTTCTCGAACGCCTTCTTATTCAGCACCACTTCGCCGCGAGCTTCCCGGTTCGCGTGGGACCCGTGCAATTGCAGGGGAATACTGCGGATCGTGCGCGCGTTTTCCGTGACGTCCTCGCCGATCGTGCCGTCGCCGCGCGTCAGCGCCTGCGCCAGTTTGCCGTCGCGATAATGCACGGCCATCGAGACGCCGTCCATCTTCAGTTCGGCCACATAGGCGCAGGCTTCGTCCTCTTTGAAAAGGCCGCGCACACGCTGGTCGAAGGCCCGCAGTTCGTCCTCGCCCACGGCATTATCCAGGCTGAGCATGGGACTCGAATGCGCGACTTTGACGAATCCCTCGCGCGGTTTTCCGCCCACGCGCTGGGTGGGAGAATCCGGCGTCACAAGCTCGGGATGCGCGGTTTCGAGCGCCTGCAGCTCCCGCATCATGGCGTCGAACTGGGCATCGGAGATCTCCGGCGCGTCCAGTACGTAATACAGATGCTCGTGGTGGCGCAGCTTCTCGCGCAGAGCCTCTATCTTGTGAGCGACGCTGGGGGACAGCCTCAAGAGAAAGAAGAATTGTGGTGTCCCATTTTACTGCGCAGGTGCGACTCACGTATAATGATCGGATTGCTTCATTTCGCCAGCCGGTCCTGATTTACAACCCCGCCGCTGGCGTTTCGCGGCGCAACCCCGAACGTACCCTCCAACGTACCATTGCCGCGCTGGAGCGCGTCGATCTCCGTCCGCGTCTCCTGCCTACCTCCGCGCCCGGGCAAGCGGGGTCGCTGGCGCGGGAAGCCGTGCGCCAGGGCGCCGATCTGGTGCTGGTCCTGGGCGGCGACGGCACGGTGAACGAAGTCGTCCAGGGGCTGGTCCATACGAACGTCCCGTTAGGCGTTCTGCCGGGCGGGACGGCCAACGTCCTGGCGATGGAACTCGGGCTCGGCTCACACTCGGGAGCGGCCGCGCGCAAACTGGCCGCCTTCGAAGCCCGTCCGGTGGCTCTCGGCCGGATCAGCGGCGGCTTCGGATCGCGCTACTTTCTGCTGATGGCGGGGGCAGGCCTGGACGCCAACATCGTGTACGAGGTGAGCGCCGGCCTCAAGAACGCCGCCGGCAAGCTGGCCTACTGGACCGCCGGATTCGCGCGCTTCTTCCAACGCGTCGAGCAGCTTGATGTGCGCGTCGTTACCAATGGGGACAATCAAGTGCACCGATGCGGTTTCGCGCTCATCAGCCGCGTCCGGAATTATGGCGGCGACCTGGAGATCGCCAGCGGCGCCTCGCTCCATGACGATGATTTCGAGGTGGTTCTGTTCGAGGGATCGAATCCGTTGCGTTACGCTTGGTACATGCTGAATGTGGCCGCCCGGCGTGTGCAGCGCCTGCGCGGCGTTCATGTTCTGCGCGCGCACCGCGTGGACATCCTGACCGGGACGCCGGTGCAGATCGACGGCGAATATCTGGGCCGCCAGCCGGTCTCGATCGAGATCGTTCCAGGCGCGCTCCAGCTTCTACTGCCCGTGCAGCGCCATTGAATTATGGATAACGTCACCCATACGCTGGTCGGCTTGATGCTTTCTCGCACGGGCTTCCATCGCGGCGAGAAGGGGGCGTCCCTGGCGATCATGCTCGCGGCCAATGCGCCCGATGTCGACGGCTACTCCATTTTCACCGATAATCTCGCGTATCTTCAGATCCATCGCGGCTACACGCACGCGCTGGTCTTCGCGCCGCTGGTGGCGCTGGTTCCCTTGCTGCTGGTGAAACTTTTCGCCCGTACGCGCGTGACGATGGCGACACTGGTCACCTATCTGGGATGCCTGCTGGCCGTGTTCAGCCATCTGCTGCTCGATTGGACCAACGTCTACGGCGTGCGGCTGATGCTGCCCTTCAACGCGAAATGGTATCACCTGGATATCAGCAACCTGATCGACCCGGTGATTCTGGGAGTGCTGTTGGCGGCCCTGGCCATTCCGGCGCTAGTCGCGCTGGTCAGCTCGGAAATCGCCGGGAAGAAATCGGCCGGACCCAAGCGGGGATGGGCCTGGTTCGCGCTGGTGGCGGTGCTGGGCTACGACGGGGGCCGGTGGTTGGAACACCAACGCGCCGTTTCACTCATCGACGCGCACAATTACAGGGGCGCGCCGGCCGAGCGCATCAGTGTGTTTCCCGAGAGCCTGTTGCGCTGGCGCGGCGTGGTGCAGGGCGATGGCTTCGTCTATGAAGTGCCGGTCGATCTGACCCGGGATTTCGACGCCGCCGGGGGCCATACGGATTTTCCCGCCATCTCCTCACCCGCCATCGACGCGGCGCGCACCACGCATACGTTCCAGGTATTCGAGAACTTCGATCAGCTTCCCTTCTGGACTCTGCTGCCGGTGGAGGATGAGCTTCGCGTGGAACTGCTGGATCTGCGGTTCGGATCCGTGCGGAGTCCCGGATTCGAGGCCGTGGCGTTCGTCGAACCCGACCACCGGGTGTCCCGCGCCTTCTTCAGCTTCGGCGGACAAAGCCCTAGCTTCGGCGGACAAAGCCCTCGATAACGTTGCGCCCAGCCCCGCCGCTGTAATCTTCACTCCGTTACAAAATTTCGTGACTTGACCCCATGCGATCAACGACTTCACTGGATCGGCGCCGAGACACGGCGGGTGCGGTGTATTGTTAACCGTTTCGCTATAGGATTGTCATCGAATTGACACGCAAAAGCAATACACTGGCGATGTCGATTTGATGAATTCTCCCCAGCATAAATTTCACCTACTATCCATGAAAACATTCACTTGTATACTCGCGATGGCGGCTGTTGCGGCATGTTCCGCCTTCGCCGCCGACCCGGATTCGCCGGCCTCCGACCTGGCCGCCTTGAAGGCCCTCATCGTTCAGCAGCAGCAGCAGATCGATCAGCTCCGCCAGACGCTTGAGGAGCAGAGCGTTTTGCTGAAAACGCTCGCCGCCCGGGGTTCCCAGCCTCCGGCGAACCGATCGGCCGAGGTCGCCTCACTCACGCCCGTTCTTCCCGCGCTACCCGCGTCGGTTGCTTCCGCGGCGCCTCTGGCTTTGCCCGATCCACGACCTTTGCCGGAACCGCAAGCGGATTCCAGCCTCACGGCCCGCGCCGACAGTCTCCAGAAGGCGATTGACGGCATCAACGCTAGTCTTCGGGGGTTCCGTCTCTCCGGAGACCTTCGGTTCCGGTTCGACACGCAGCAGCGTTCCGCCAACACGGCGTTCGGGTCAAGCGACAACCGCAGCAACGCCATTCAACGCGCCCGGGAGCGATACCGTGTTCGCGTCAACGTGGATAAGGACCTGTTCTACTCCGACAACTCGGACCGCGCGCTGGCTCACTTTCATCTGCAGCTTGCGACCGACCCATTCAACAATCCCTCCACGATGGATACGGATTTTGCCGGAATCAGCACCAGGGCGCCGATTTCGATTGCCGAAGCGTACATGGATTTCACGCCGGTCAAAAGTCTGACGCTGCGGGCCGGACGCACCCCCGAGCTGTTTGCCGACGGACGGCAGTTTGTGTACGACGACGACATCCGCTTCAACGGCTTCCACGAGACCTACCGCTGGAACGGCAACAAAGCCGGCCTGTTTATCCAGGCAGCGGCAGCGCAGTACATCCTGACGGAGCCGAACATTCAGGTACTTTCGGCGAGTTCCCCCTTCCTGGCCGCCGGATATTCGGCCGGCCAGCGGGTGCCGTCCTCCAATCTGTTCGACCAGGGCGTCACGGTCGGCAGCAAGATCGGGAAGAAGTGGAGCCACAACGAAACCGTCAACTATTTCGTGGTGCGGGAGCCCAATCAGATCCAGCTCGCTTCGACCGCGGGTGGCGCCGCCTTGTTCGCCAACAGCCCGATTGTGGGCGCGAACCTTATCTCCAACCTGGGCGAGACCGGCAACGCCACGACCACCCCGGGCGGCGCCACCTACTTTGCGAGTGCCTTCCACGTCGTGCGCGGCGCATTCAATTTGAATTACTCCGGCACGAGCTTCCGGGGCATAACTACCCCTTCGCGCTCTTCGTCCAGACCACGCACAACACCGGCGCCAGCTTCGCCAATAACGGATATATGGCCGGCTGGAGCCTGGGCCAGGCCGCGCGGCTGGGCGACGTACAGTTCCAATATCAGTACTTCTACAAACCCGCGAATGGCTTCGTTTCGCAATTCACCGACGATGACATCGGAACCGGCTCCGGCGTCAACCTCAAGGGCCACGAGCTTCGCCTGAACTTTGGCCTGACCCGCTTCCTGGCCTGGGAGAACCGGCTGTACATCCAGAACGGAATCTCGCGCAGCGACCCATCGAAGAACTTCTATGTGCCGTTGCAGCAAGGCTATAACACCTCGTTCCGCCTGCACTCTCAGTTCCTATTCACCTTCTGAGGGGCGTCCAGTCATCGGTTTTTAACATAAGACTGAGAAGATAAGAGAGACACATGAACATGAAGAAACTCATTTGGATTTTCGCCGCCGCCTTA
>CAVXFR010000014.1:0-54825 GCA_963761045.1 Terriglobia bacterium
TTTTTAAGGTAAGGAATCTCTTCGGTAGGTCCCAGACAAAGCGCATGGGCCTTGCCTTCCAGAAAGCCCGCCTCGAAGAGTCCCGGCACGGCTTCGGCCGTGACCGGTCCATAGGCCACGCGACCCTTGGCCGTTTCTACTTCCACCAGGGGTTCCAGCCAGAACAGACCGCGCGAGCCGTTGCGGACGATGGTGACGTCGGCGCGGCGGGCGGCCACTTGTTCGGAAATCGCACGGGCTACGGCGTCCGCGCCTACCGAGAGCGCCGCCATGTCACAGGGAACAAATACCTTCACGCCCGCCTCCGAACGTCATCGATGAGAAAATCGGCAACCTGCGCCGACACCCGGCCATACGGTTTGCCGTCGAGCATCACGGCGGGCGACATCGCGCAGTTCCCGAGACAATAGATCGCATCCAGGGTGAAGCTGCCGTCGGGCGTGGTCTCACCCAGCTTGGCTCCCAAACGCTTCTCGACGTGCTCGATCAGCCGGTCGCAACCCATGGACTGGCAGGACTCGGCGCGGCACATCTTGAGGGTGTGGCGGCCGGGCGGCTCGTGCCGGAAGTCGTGGTAAAAGCTGATGACTCCGTGTACTTCAGCCTTGGAAATATTGAGCGCGTCGGCGACCAAAGGGACGGCGGCGGGGTCGATATAGCCGAATTCTTCCTGGAGAGCGTGCAGAATTGGCAGAAGAGCGCCAGGAAGCTGCTGTAAGTCTTGGATCAGGGATGAGGCTCGATCAGGTTCCCAAGCTTGCATAGAGGTTCATCGTCTATTGTAACTCTTATGCGCTATCGATTCCTGGTGGACACCTATGAAACTGAGCGGCTCAAAGTACTGAGCGTATGGGGTATGTTCCGCGACGAGGACCTGCCGTTCCGGCCACATCCGACCGATCCCCGGGGCCGTAGCTTCCTGGAACAAATGCGGCATCAGTGCTTGAGCGAAAATGCTTGGTTTTGCAACATGTTGGGGATCGACGTGGGGGCTCCGCCGCTGCCCGCGGAAGAGACCAGGCGCGGGTTCGTTTTGCAGTACGGGACGGATTCTTCAAAACGTCTAGACGTTTTAGGTCAAAAGAGGAAGCCGCCTGGTGGGAGGAGGAAGTCGCGTTCTTTGACGTAAGGCGCAGCCGGGCCTGGGTCCTGGTCCGGCGCATTGCCCATACCTCGCACCACCGGGGACAGCAGATGGCCATGCTCCGGATGCTCGGCCGGGAGGTGTTCAGCGTCTATGGACCGACGGCCGATACGGGGAAGCAGGTGATTTACGCCGCTGCGCTCCCGGAGTGATACGGTAGACATTGATTTCCGTCGAAGACTACCTATCTTCCGCCTATGAGCCGGATTGCGACTTTGTGGATGGCCACATCGAGGAGCGCAACTTGGGCGAATGTGATCACTGCAAGATGCAAGTGAGAGTCGGTGCTTATCTTCTGGCCGAGTATGACAAGATGGGGGCTCTCGTAGCCACCGCGTGTCGTATCCGGGTGAAACCCGCTTGCGTTCGGATTCCTGATGTCTGCGTCTTTGGGCGATCCCGGGGAGGAAGTTCCTACGAAACCTCCTTTCATCTGCCTTGAGATCCTCTCGCCCGAAGACCGCATGAGCCGAATCGAAGTTCGCATCAACGACTACCTGGCGATGGGCGTGCCATACGTCTGGGTGCTGGACCCGGAGACCAAGCAGGCCTTCACGGCGACCGCCGCGACGGGTCTTCAGGAAGTGAAGAGCGGCGTGCTCACGGCGGAGAATCCTGTCATCGAAGTTCCGCTCGGCGAAATCTTTCGCTGAGCGGATTCCCAAAAAAAGAAAAGCGCCGGAGGATTCGACTCCCCCGGCGCTCGTCTTGTTCCGACGAAAGAAGAAGGGGACAGGCAGCTCTGTCCACTCCCACGCTGGCAGGCGAAGTCAGGGGTTTGCTGGAGGGGACAGAGTAGCCTGTCCCCTTCTTCCTGACTTCTGTCTTCTGACTTAGGCTTTCACGGAATGGTGCGGGTCGATGATGAACTTCTTGGCCGCGCCCTTGTCGAAGTCCTTGTAGCCCTGGGGCGCCTCGTCCAGCGAGATCAGCGTGGCATTGACCGCCTTGGCGGGATGCACCTTGTCGTACAGGATGGCCGTCATGAGCTGGCGGTTGTAGCGCAGCACCGGGCACTGGCCGGTGTGGAAGGAGCAGGACTTCGCCCATCCCAGGCCGATGCGGATCGAGAGCGCGCCGATTTTGGCGTTCGCGTCGATGCCGCCCGGATCGCCGGTGACGTACAGGCCGGGGATACCGATCGAGCCGCCTGCGCGGACTACTTCCTGGAGCGAATTCAGTACCGTGGCGGGACGTTCGACGCCGGCATCCTTGCCCTGGCCGTGCGCTTCGAAGCCGACGCAATCGACTGTGCAATCGACCACCGGCTCGCCGACGATCTGCTCGATCTGCTGGGCCAGCGTGGCATCCTTGCGGAGGTCGATGGTTTCGCAGCCAAAGGACTTGGCCTGAGCAAGCCTTTCCGGAATCATGTCGCCGACGATGACTACGGCCGCTCCCAGCAACTGGGCTCCCGCTGCCGCGGCCAGACCCACCGGGCCGGCGCCCGCGATGTAGACCGTGGTGCCGGGTCCAACGCCCGGCTTGCACGCAGCCGTGGAAACCGGTCGGGAAGATGTCGGACAGAAGCGTCAGGTCCTTGATCTTCGCCATCGCTTTTTCTTTGTTGGGGAACTTGATCAGGTTGAAATCGGCGTAGGGCACCATGACGTATTCCGCCTGGCCGCCGACCCATCCGCCCATGTCCACATAGCCGTAGGCCGCGCCCGGACGAGCCGGATTCACGGTCAGGCAGATGCCGGTCTTGCCTTCCCGGCAATTGCGGCAGCGCCCGCAGGCGATGTTGAACGGCACCGTGACCAGGTCGCCGATGTTCAGCATTTCAACGTCGCTGCCCTTCTCGATCACCTCGCCGGTGATCTCGTGACCCAGGATCAAGCCTTGAGGGGCGGTGGTGCGGCCGCGGACCATGTGCTGATCCGACCCGCAGATGTTGGTGGTAACTACTTTCAAAATTACGCCATGAGGTGCGTCTTTCCCGCCGAAAGGATCCGTCTCGCTCTTCGGCATTTTCAGCTTGGGGTAGGGGATGGACTGAACTTCCACCACGCCCGGCTTGATATAAGCTACTCCACGATTCGTTGCCATACTTCCTGTCTCCTTTTACCTTTCTTCATCACTCCGTCTGTTGCGCGCTCCGTTACTGCACCAAGTGCGCTTTAGAATGCTGCGGCGCCGGCTTCGGCCACCGCGTGGTCCTGATCTCCCGATCCGCCGCTGACGCCGATGGCGCCCATCACTTTTCCGTTCTTCTTCAGCGGGATGCCGCCGGCGAAAATCATGATCTTCCCGTTATTGGACGCGTGGATGCCAAAAAACTGCCCACCGGATTGCGAGTGCGTGGCCAGATCCTTGGTGGAAATGTCAAACGCGCGCGAGGTATAGGCCTTCTTCTGCGAGATATCGATACTTCCGATCCACGCGTTATCCATACGAACGTGGGCTACGATGTTTCCACCCTCATCCGCGACCGCGATATTCATGGGCTGGCCGATTTCACCTGCCTTCTTCTCCGCAGCTGCGATCACTCTCCGAGCGTCCGCCAAAGTTACCATGATTGCTCGTTCTCCTTTTCGTTAGTCGACGTTCACCGCGCGGGAAGGGTCTCTGAAAACTTCGAGTGGACGCGCCCGTGCGCTCCAGAATTATACCCCAACTTCCAGGACTGCAGAAGTAGTGTTGAGACGTGAGTGAGAGGAGTTGTGTTACAGAAATGTGGAAGGCTGCCTTTGGGCTTTCGCAACGGGCTGCCGCAAAGGCTAACTGCTCAACTTCACGGCTTCGATTCCGGCTCGTCTGGACGCTATTCGGTCAAGATCGTGCTGAATGGCAGGCGCCTGGGGGCTGCTGGCCCCTTGGATCAGTCTCTCAACAGTTCCCATCAACTCGTCCAGACGGCGCTCCGCTTCCTTTCCCACGTTCAGCAAGGCGGCGTGGATCCTGTCTTCCCACTGGGAGGTCAGCCGGGAGATGTTCTTGTACACGGCGTAGGGAACTTGCCGGGCAAAATGGCTCCTTACCATTGGTTTGATGAACACGACGGGCAAGACCGGCGAGAGCAGCTCCCAACTTCGATCGAATACGCGTCCGACGCTCACGTCAGGCGTCCGTGGCTCGTGGATCTCGACTTCGATTTCTTGGGTGCGTAGCGGTACGCCAAAGGTCCTCGATGTTCTGTCGGACAGCCGGTCACGAAACTCCTGAAGAACCCGGAATACCTGCGCGGACGTCCGATGAAGTGGCTCCATCAGTTGCGAGCGTTCGGCCAGTGAGATTTGACTCAACTCGCGAGACAGGCACGTGTCCAGCCATTCTTGGAAAGAGCTGAGCAGGACAACCAGACTTTTGGTCCAAGCTGGGAATTGAGAGGAGAAGTCCGCGAGCAATCGGCCTTCAATATCCTGCTGATGCGTCTCCAGCCGAGTCGCTATAGCGGTGCGCGTGCCGCCGGCCGCATGTCCCACGATCAGGCGCAGTTCGCTCCTGATATCCGCGATCACCTGCTTTTCGCCGAGGACTTGCTGCTTCAGCGCGTCTCGTTGCGAGTCGAGCGACTCGGCCGACTTGAGATTCAGCGTGAGGTATTCGGCGGACTCCTTCAGCAGAGTGTCGATCTTGCGAACCCCGATCGAGCGGTGCTGCGCCCCGAATTCGGTCAGGGCCCGTCCGATTAGGTTGCGCTCCAACTCGACCTTTAGGCATTCGAATCCTGGCCGGACCGAGTAGGGAAATACGTCGGGCGGCTTGCGGAAGCTCTTGGCCAGTTGCGCTCGCACGAACTCGAGGACCTCCGAGCGTTCCGCGGAACCGAGCAGGTCCACCTTAGTCAGGAGAACAGACACGTTCGGCGTGTATTGGTAGAGGTTCCTAAGTAACTCAATGTCGTGTTGAGAGAGCGGAGGGTCCACGCTCACGGCAACCAGGGCCAGTCCCACATTGGGTAGCCAGCGCATGGAAGCATCCGTGTCATGCGCGAGCACGCTCTCCAATCCGGGAGTGTCCACGAACGTCAATCCTCGAAATGGGGCGAGGCTTGGCAACTCCACTTGGATCGCGGCCACGCGTTTGCGATTCTCCGGGTTTTCGATCTCCGAAACGTAAGATCCGATCTCGGCAACCAACAGCTCTCTTCGCTGTCCGTCGAGGAAGTGAACTTCGGCCTTCTCCACGGGCCCGAACCGAATCTCAGTGATGACGGTCGTTACGGGGACGACTCCGACGGGCAGTATGGGCTGGCTGATGAAGTTGTTAATGAAACTGCTCTTGCCCGCTTTGAATCGCCCGACAATCGCTACCGTGATATCTTGCCTCGCAAGAGCCGTCCGGCAGGAAGCGAGAAGGGCATGAAGCGTCGAGAGGCCGTACCGTTCGACGACTTCCGATCCAAGCTGGAGGGCCTGCTCGAGCGGCGAAGCCCCTGGCGCGGTTCTGGCATCGATCGAGAACATGGAAAGCCGCTGCATTTTGTAGGAGCTATCGTTCCCGTGGACGATCGCGCGGGACGGTTAATGGTAGAGCCCCATCACCCGAGACTAAGTTCCATTGTAGCGTGCGGGGAGGGTCTTTTCCTCGTAGACCAACACGGAAAAAGCCTTCGGGAACTATGGCTCCCCTCCGTTTCATGCTGCCCGCCGCCGGGACGGCGGGGTACACGAAGAGTTGCGTTACAAATGCGCGATGCGGATGAACAGGCCGGCCAGGCCGCCGCCGATCAGGCCGCCGAGCACCGGAACGCTCAGGCCGTAGGCGAAATCCGATCCACCCTTACCGGGGATCGGAAGGATTGCGTGAGCGATCCGCGGACCCAGGTCGCGCGCGGGATTGATAGCGAATCCAGTGGTGCCACCGAGGCCGCAGCCGATCGCCCAGATGATTGCTCCGACCAGGAAAGGAGCTAACCCGGCTGCTGGTCCGGTCTTCACCATCGCGTGCACCAGAAAGGCCAGCAAAAACGTGCCGATGATCTCACTGGTGAGATTCGCCAGCGTATTCCGGACGGCAGGACCGGTGCAAAAACAGGCGAGTTTTGGTCCGGCGTCCGGGGTTTCAGCCCAGTGCGGGAAAAAGTGCAGCCAAAGGAATACTCCCGCCACAAAGGCGCCCAGAACCTGCGCGATCCAGAACGGGAGAAGCATGCTGAAATCCCCGCCGGAGATGGAAAACGCCAGGGTGACGCCCGGATTGATGAAGGCCGCGGGGCTCCCGCAGTAGATCGCGGTGAACACTCCCGCCATTACGCCCACGCCGTAGCCGAACACGATGGTCAGCCAGCCCGCCCCGGACCCCAGCGTCTTCTTCAAAACTACGTTGGCGACAGCGCCATTGCCTAAGAACGCGAGAACCAGAGTTCCCATGAATTCCCCGAACAGCCGCGGGTCCATTTATGTATAGATCTCCTTTAACGACGTGGTTAACGACGCACTGCTCGACGGTATTACAGACGGCTCGAGTTACGCCAGCTTGCGGAGCTTCGTGACGCGGCCGATTTCGACCCACTCCACCACGAAGATGTTGGCGCTGTGGTCGAAACAGGCTCCGTGGGGGGCCACAAACTGGCCTGGAACGAATGCGCTCCGGTCGGTGGTGGTCCGGGGCGGGTTGCCGACCAGGCCTTCGCCCAGCTGGGCCACGATCTTGTTGTCCTTGTCCATCAAGGTAACGCGGGACGCCAAGTCGGGGACCACGATCATCCCTTTGTGCTCGTGGAAATGGCAGGGCTGCAGAGTGCCGGCGAGGATGTCGATGGGCTTATCCTCAAGCGTATAGCGAACGATCCGCCGGTTGCCTCGATCCGCCACCAGCAGAATCGGATTCGCCGGATTGCGCAGGTCGACCATGTTTCCGTGCGGGTTGTTCATGGATTCGATGGGCTCGTCTCTGGGGACGCCGGCTTCCCCGGGCTGACGTGGAGGCGGGGCAGCTCTGCCACCGCCGCCTCTAGCGCCGCCTCTGGCTTGAGCCCCGCCGGGACCGCCCGGGCCTCGACCACGGCCTCCGGGACCGCCCGGACCCCGGCCGCCCGCTGGCGCCTGGCCCGCCGGAGGACCGCCGAAGGTGTTCACCAGCTTGGGATACTCATTCCCTTTCTGGCTGTAGTGGAACATGTAGTAGGAGCCGTAGCCGTCGCCAACCCAGAAATCGCCGTTGGGCGCGATGGCAAAATTGGTGGGCCGGTAGTTCAGGCCCGCGGAGCCGCCTGGGCCATGGGCACCGATCCCCTTCTGGTAGATCGGAGAATCCTGCGGATAGCCCATCGTCCAGATTTCTTCGCCCTTGAGGGTGCGCTTGGTGATGATGCCGTGTTTCTCGTCGCAGAAATACAGAACCTCTTCGCGGCCTTCCTTGTTCAGGAACAGGCCGTGCGCGCCGCCCCGGAACATCGCCCCGAAGGAGCGGACAAATTTTCCTTTTTCGTCGAAGACCACGACGCTGTCGGGGCTGGGGCTGTCCTCGTACACGGTGTGATGCACATAGATATGGCCCTGCGAATCTTCGACGACACTGTGGGTGTTCCCGTATTTGATGTTGGAGGGAAGCTGGCCCCAATCATGAATGCACTCGTAGCGGTGCTCGCCCTCGCCAATGATTGGATTCTTGGTGCCGCTCTTGTCCTGGGATTTCAAAATATAAGGCGCCGCCACTGCTGCTCCGGCAGCGAGGAAGCCACGTCGAGTGATGTCGTTCATTATGAAGGCGCTCCTTTCGGCCTGAAGAGGATTATACAACGGCTGAGCCGAAATTTTGCCGAAGGGCGCGTTGAAAAAAACAGGGGTTGATGGCCTGAAGCCTTCAACCCCTGTTCTTTCGAGACGTGTTTTTGGAAACCCTTTACGGCTTACCGAACTTGGCTGGGTCAATCGCGACGTTGGTCTTAACGTCGCTGATCTTAGCGGTATAGCGGCCGTCCAACCACAGGAAGCTATATTCGAAGGGGAACTTGATTCCGCCTACGTCGCGGTAATCAGAGTAATCCGTCTGCGTGGGAGCGCGCCCGATGGGAGAGGGAGTGTACAGAATCATCCGCGACAGCAAGTTGGTTTTTGTATCGAAGTACAGCGTGACGAGCAGGCCTCTGGCCGTACCGCCTTGGACCACGTTGAAGTCGCGGTCGCCCAGGCTTTCCGGCTGTCCGACGCGCCAGTTCGGGAACAAGGTCTTGATCTGGCCGGGGAACGCCAACTGCGCTTCGAGCCGGGTCGCCGCCAAGCCCTCTCCGGTGACCTGGTATTCACCCAGGAGGCCGCGCGGCGTCTTGATCCATCCCGTGGCGCCATTAAACGCCCAGGTGCTATCGCCGCGTTCCGGGTGGTCCTTGAAGTGAATCTGGGTCGTGCGCTGATTGGGAGATTTCGCGTAAATCGTGAATTCACCGTTGCCGCCTAAGCCCTCATAACCAACGCTGGCGCCCGAGGCAACCCAGCTGGTGAGAGCGTTCAAACGTTGCGCGCCGCCCAGCGCCGCGATGTACTTGTCGAAGATCGCATTGGCGGACTCGCCCGGAACTGTCCGGACGACATCGTCCTTTTCCGAATTCGGGCTGCTGTAAACCGTCTCCAGGGCGATGGTCGTGGCGGGTACCTCGCGGCCGTGATGGCACGTCCAACAGGTCACCATCTGCGCTCCCCCGAAGTTGGTGCGATTAATCGCTCCCACCATTTCGATCATCTTGCGCGCCGTCCTCTTGGCCGGCGTGTCGATCACAAAGTCCGCCTTATCGGAGCCGGCGCCGGGATGGCAGTCCGCGCAGTCCAGACCCAGGTCGTCGGTAAGGACGCCCATGGCCAATATAAAATCGTCCGGCGTCAGAACCTTGAGGGTGGGTGTGGTGACGTTCTTGAAGAAGTCTCCGGCGGTTATTTTCGCGGGCGCCGCCTTGCCTTTCGCCGGGGCCTGGCCGTACATGGTCACGGCGCTGAACGATATCGCCAATCCCGCGACCGCAAGGGTCGCCTTGGGGCAGAACTTCATGGTTTATCCCTCCCTGGGGAACGTGCAGCAGACCGCAGTCCGGCACCAATGGAATCTTATAGAACGAAACGCAGGACAAACGCCGGCAGGCTGCCGACGTTCATCCCGCGGAGGATGTAGAAGGTGTTTTCTAACCTACTGCTTTTCCTTGCCCTTGGTCTCCGAGGAGCCGGCAAATACCTTGCGGCCATCCGCCAACGTAACCGAGCGGGCATTGGCCAGCTTGGAGCCGTCCTTTGCCAGCGATCCGGAAACGCTGACGACATCGCCGGCTTTCAGGGAGTTGCGCGTCCAACCCTGACGCATCAGGCCATTGGGGCTCCCGAGTTCCAGTTCCCAGTTAGAGACTTCGCCCTTGTCGTCCTTCACATCGATATAAAAGCGCGCGTGCGGATTCATCCACTCGACCTTGGTAACGGTACCGGTCAGCGAAATCGGTTTGGCCGAATCGTATTCGGCGGCAAACGAGTGGTGCGCCAATATAGGCACAGTGCACACGAGCAGTCCCAATCCCGCAACCATCACAGTAAGCAATTTAGCCTTCATTGGCGAAAACCTCCATCCTCTTGGACAAAAAAATAGGCACAACCCTGCCTTAACATGCTAGCATACACGCGACTAAGCAACAGGTCAAGAGCCTCCACTCAATGGGGCGACGGAACTTCGAGCGGGGTTACCGAATCCAGGAAAATCCAGCACGGAATCGCGGCGGCGTAAAAGGCGGCCGAGATGTAAAAGGCGATGTTCCAATTGCTATTGGTCCAGGCGAGCACGTAGCCGATGACCGCGGGCGCCACAGCGCCCCCCAGGTTCCCCCAACTGTTCATGGCCCCGGAAAGGGTCCCGGCGAACCGGCCGCCCATGTCCATGGTGGCCGCCCAGGAGGGCGGCATGGCCAGATCGTTGAAAAAGCTAGCCATAGAGATCGAGATGACAGCGGCCCGGGCGTCCTGCATGTGAGTGGTCACCAGCAAGGATGCGCAGGCGCCGGTGAATCCGAGACTGGCGACGATGCGGCGCGTACGGTCCACGCTTTTGGTCCAGCGGAACAGCCGCTCGCTCAGGAACACGCTCACGGGATTCCCCAATCCCCCCATGAAGAGCGGAAGCACGCCGAACATGGCCGCCTGGGCCACGTCCATGCCGCGGGCTTCGCGCAGATACGTGGGCAGCCAGGTGATGTTGAAATACCAGCCGTAGGACAAGAAGAAATACTGCCAGCACAGCAGCCACACGCGCCCCGAGCGGACCAGTTCCCCCCAGGGGGCGCGAGAATGGCTGGAGGGCTGATAGGACCTACTGAGCAGCTCGCGCTCCGCATCATTCAGCTTGGGATTGTCCCGGGGATTGTCGCGATACCACAGGAAAAATGCGAAAGCCCACATCAACCCCAGCACGCCGAACATGCTAAAGGCATGCCGCCATCCGACCCACGTGATGACCGCCGCGGCCAAAGGCGGCGTAAAAGCTCCGCCCCATCGCGCGCTCAGCCACATCAACCCCTGGGCGCGGACGCGCTCGCGGGCGGGGAGCCAGACGGTGAACATCTTGGTGAGATTCGGGAAGCAGCCCGCCTCGCCGGCGCCGAACAGGAACCGCGCCGTCACCATGGAAGAAAAGTTCCAGGCCCAGCCGGTGGCCGCGGTGAAAAAAGACCACCACAGCACGATGCGGAGAATGACGCGGCGGGGTCCCATCCAATCGCCCAGGAATCCGCCGGGAATTTCAAATATGGAGTAGGCCAGCGCGAAGGCGGTCAGGATCCAGCCCTTCTGGATCGAGTCCAGGCCGAGATCTTTGCCGATGTACGGCAAGGCGAACGAAATCGCCACGCGGTCGATATAGGTGATCACCGCCAGGGTGACGGTGAACACCAGAACCCAGTAGCGGACTCGCGTAGGCCGCTGGACCGGCAGCATTCGCGGGGCGGAGGCGATGACGGGGTCGGCCACAGCCTTTCGATCTTCTCACACGTTGCGCCGCGATGGCATTCGCTTTGAGACACTACGGAAATGGCTCTTCGTTCCACGCATTGGTTCGGTCTCCAGGATCGCGACGGATTCCTTCATCGTTCCTGGATGAAGAACCAGGGCTTTCCGCCTGACTTGTTCGACGGCCGCCCGGTGATCGGCATCTGCAACACCTTCTCCGAACTGACGCCGTGCAACGCGCACCTGCGGCAGGTAGCCGAGCGGGTGAAGCGCGGTGTGTACGAAGCCGGCGGGTTTCCGCTGGAGTTTCCGGTGATGTCGCTGGGGGAAACCAACATTCGACCCACGGCGATGCTGTTCCGCAATCTGGCCAGCATGGACGTGGAGGAATCGATTCGCGGCAATCCTATTGATGGTGTCGTTCTGTTGTGTGGTTGCGATAAAACCACTCCGTCGCTGATGATGGGCGCCGCGAGCTGCGATGTTCCGGCCATCGTCGTCTCGGGCGGGCCGATGCTCAACGGCAACTTTCATGGCGAGAGGCTCGGCTCGGGCACCGGCGTCTGGCAGATGAGCGAAGACGTGCGCGCGGGCAAGATGAAGATCGCCGATTTCTTCGAAGCCGAGGCGTGCATGTCGCGGTCGGCCGGCCACTGCATGACCATGGGGACCGCGTCGACCATGGCCAGCATGGTGGAAGCGCTCGGCATGGGCCTGCCGCAGAACGCCGCGATACCCGCTGTTGACTCTAGACGGTACGTGTTAGCGCAGCAGGCCGGGCGGAGGATCGTCGAAATGGTGCACGAGGATCTGCGGATTTCCCGCATCCTCACGCGCCAGGCGTTCGAGAATGCCATTCGAGTCAACGCGGCCATCGGCGGGTCCAGCAATTTCGTGCTGCACATGTTGGCGATCGCGGGGCGCGTGGGCGTGCCTCTGACGCTCGATGATTTTGATCGCGTGGGTCACCATCTTCCATTGCTGGTGGACATCCAGCCCTCGGGCAAATTTCTGATGGAGGATTTCTATTACGCGGGCGGCGTTCCGGCCGTGGTGCGCGAATTGGCGGATGTGATCCATCGCGACGCGCTCACGGTGAACGGCAAGACCATGGGCGAAAACACGGCGGACGCACCGTGCTGGAATCGCGAAGTGATCCACGAACGGGCTCGGCCGATTCGCGAGCACGCCGGTCTGGCGGTGGTCCGCGGCAACCTGGCGCCCAACGGGGCGGTGATCAAACCCTCCGCGGCGACGCCCAGCTTGCTCAAGCATCGCGGCCGCGCGGTGGTGTTCGAAAGCATCGAGGATTTCAAGGCGCGTATTGACCGGCCGGATCTGGAGATCGACGAAACGTCGGTGATGGTGCTGAAGGGCGCGGGACCCAAGGGATATCCGGGGATGCCCGAGGTCGGGAACATGCCGCTCCCACCCAAGCTTCTGGCGCGCGGGATCACCGACCTGGTGCGAATCTCGGACGCGCGCATGAGCGGCACGGCTTACGGGACGGTGGTGCTGCACGTTTCTCCGGAATCGGCCGCGGGCGGGCCGCTGGCGGTTGTGCAGAACGGAGACGAAATCGAACTGGATACCGACGCGCGCAAGCTGGAGTTGCGCGTCTCAGACGACGAACTCAACCGCCGGAAAGCCGCCTGGAAGCCCGCGCCCGACTCTTGGACCGGCGGATATCAGCGGCTTTACATCGACCATGTGCTGCAGGCGGACCAAGGGGCCGATCTGGATTTTCTGGTCGGATGCCGTGGGGCAGGGATTCCCCGCGAAAGCCACTGAGCCACTACTTTGATAGCATGACCGTGATGTCCGCTAAACACTTCGTTTTCGCGATCGTGTTCGCCGTTGCCGCGTTCGGCCAGGGCCAAAACAAAGGAAAGACCAAATCCGCTACGTCCTGCGATCGCGCGTGCCTGGACGCTTACGTCGATCAATACCTCGACGCCATGGTTGCGCACGATCCTTCCAAAGCTCCCTTCGCGCGCGGCGTGAGGTTCACCGAGAACGGCCAGCGCCTGGAACTGGGCGATGGCTTGTGGAACACCATGACGGCCAAGGGTACCTTCCGGCTGTTCGTCACCGACGTCGAGGCGCAGCAGGTGGCGTTCCTGGGAAGCATCAAGGAAGCGGATGCGGGCGCCATGATCGGGCTGCGGCTCAAGATCCGCAACCACCAGATCACGGAGGCCGAGCACTTCGTGCAGCGCAGTCCGAGCTCCGCGGCGGGCTTCGAGCGGATCGGGTATAAGTGGACCGATACGGTCCCTCCCGCCGATCGCATGCCGCGCGATGAGCTGGTGAAGACCGCCAACATGTATTTTTCCGGCATGCAGAAGAATGACGGCAAGGGCGACTATCCGTTCGCCCCCGATTGCAACCGCATCGAGAACGGCGGGCTGACCACCAACCAGCCGACGCCCCAGGGCAAGCAGAGACCCGATCCCAAGACAGCCACCGGCTACTCCGGCCAGTGGAGCTGCATGGAACAATTCAAAAGCGGACTGCTGCACTTCGTCACGCGCATTCGCGACCGGCGGTATGTAGCGGTCGATCCCGAGCGCGGATTGGTGTTCGCTCTCGGATTCTTCGATCACTCCGCCGGCGATACGCGGAACTTCGAGACTCCCGACGGCCGCAAGGTCAGCGCGGGCCCGCAGCAGCCCTGGACCTGGCAAATCGTGGAGCTGTTCCAGATCCGGAAAGGCCAGCTGCACCAGATCCAGGCCATCATGGAACGCTCTCCTTATGGGATGAATTCCGGCTGGAGCTCGTGGGAAGACGGGTTGAGCAGCCGCGGCCGCGACGTCGCCAAACAATAACGCCATGACCTTCCTACTTCTTGCTTTGACCCTGCTGGGTTTTCAAGCGCCGCCGGCGCCGCCCGCGATCGACAATCAACGCGTGCAGGTTCGGGAGATCGACAGCGCAGTGGAGGCGGTTCCGTACGATTCGGTATGGATCTCCCGCGCAGGCCACGCAGCGTTCTTGAAAAAGGGTTCCACGCATAAGGCCGACGGCAAAGGCATTCTGATCGAGCTGAAGGATTTCCAGGTGGCGCCGATGGCGAACAAGTCGAAATACCCGCTGGCGTTTCCGCGGCCGGGTATTAAGAAGCTCTTGGAGAATAACCGCGTCATCGTATGGGACTACACCTGGAAGCCCGGCGTCGCGACTCCCATGCACTTCCATGACAAGGACGTCGTCGTGTATTACTTCGAAGACGGAGATCTTCAGATCCACGACGCCCAGCGGCGAGAAGACCGTGAATCCGTACAAGCCCGGTATGATTCGATTCAACCTGCGCGACCGGATCCACACGGAAACCTTGATTCGCGGCAAACAGCGCGCCATCATTACGGAGCTGAAATAGCATGAATTATAGACTGGCCGCCGCGCTCGCCGTATTCCTGCAGGCGACCGGCTGGGGGCAAAGCACCTGCGATCGCGCGTGCCTGGAAAACTTCGTCGATCAGTACATGGACGCCCTGATCGCTCACGATCCCAAGAAACTGCCGATGACCGCGCGCGTCAAGAATACCGAAGACGGCGTACGCCTGAATCCCGGCGACGGATTCTGGCGAACCGCGCTCGCCAAAGGCTCCTACCGGCTGTTCGTGACCGACCCCGAAACCGGACACGTCACGTTCATGGGCACCATGCGCGAAGTGAATACGCCCATGCCGAATCCGGTGATCATCGGGATACGGTTGAAGGTCGTGAATCGCCAGGTTTCGGAGATCGAGAATATCGTCGTGCGAGACGTGAAAGCTGCCACCAACCTGGAGAAGTGGGGCATGCCGAATCCGGTGTTTCTGGCGGCGATCCCCGCGGCGCAGCGAGCTTCGCGCGCCGAGCTGGTCCGCGTCGCCAACCTGTACCTGTCGGCACTCGAAAAGAATGACGGCAAGCGGATTCCTCCTTTCGCCGATGACTGCCAGCGGATTCAGAACGGCGTGCAGACGACGAATAATCCGGATGCCGCCGCGCAGATGGCTCCGCCGGCCGGCCGCGGCGGACGAGGCGGACGTGGCAAACAGGCGCCCGCTCCGGAGCCGCCCCAACCGCAGGGTTTGCAGATCAACATCGGGGCCATGGGATGTGCCGAGCAGTTCAAACTTGGGTATTTCAACTTTGCCCGACGTGTTCGCGACCGCCGCTTCGTGGCCGTCGACCACGAGCGCGGACTCGTCATGGTGATCGCCGAGCTGGATCAACCCGCCGGCAAGTATGCGACCTTCAAGCTGGCGGATGGCCGCGAAATCACCGCTGGCCCGGTTCGCCCCACCACCCTAGAGGTGTTCGAGGCGTATAAGATCGAAGCCGGCAAGATACACCGCGTGGAAGAGATTCAGATCACGGTCCCTTACGGCATGCTTTCCGGCTGGAGCAGTTATGAGGACGGTATGTCCAGCAAAGCGAGGATACAGTAAATATGGCTTTACATCCGCAGGCTAAGGCATTTCTCGATATGCTCGCGTCGTCAGGTGCGCCGCCGCTCGAACAGCTTCCCCTGGCGGAAGCACGTGCGGTTCGATCAGAGATGGTCGAGGCCAGCGGGCCGGAAGAACCCGTCGCCGAAGTGCAGAACCGCAGCATTCCGGGACCTGCCGGGCCGATTCCCGTGCGTGTGTATCGGCCTGTGAAGAAGGAAACGCTCCCGGCGCTGGTATTTTTCCATGGCGGCGGCTACGTGATCTGCAATCTCGACACGCACGACCGCGTGTGCCGGGGCCTCGCTAACGCATCGGGCTGCGCGGTTATTTCGGTGGATTACCGGCTCGCGCCGGAGCACAAGTATCCGGCCGCGGTGGACGATGCGTATGCGGCCACGCAGTATGTCGCCGAGCACGCTGCGGAATTCGGCGTCGATCCCAACCGGATCGCCGTGGGCGGCGACAGCGCGGGCGGGACTCTGGCAACCGTCGTATCGCTGCTGGCGCGCGACCGCGGCGGTCCCCCGTTGAAGTTTCAGCTCCTGATCTATCCGCTGGTGGACTTCTACGACGAGAGTCCGTCCATGCAGCAGTATTCCAAGGATCATTTCCTGTCGCGCGAAGGCATGGACTGGTTCAGGGAAAGCTATTTGCCTTCGCGCGAGGCCGGACTCGAACCCTCCGCTTCCCCCATGAACGCGTCAAGTCTACAGGGGCTCCCGCCGGCTATGATCATCACCGCGGAATGCGATCCGCTGCGCGACCAGGGCGAAGCCTACGCCCGCAAGCTGCAAAGCGCCGGAGTTCCTGTCGAGCTAAAACGCTACGAAGGCATGATCCACCCGTTTTTTCAGTTTGGTGGCATCCTCGATACGGCCAAGGTTGCTATGAAGGATGCCGCGTCGGCTGTGCGCCGCGCGCTGGGCGTTTCCAGCGCCGCCGTGTGATAGACTCCCGACATGAAATATTCCCTGACGCTTGTAATCCTGTCGGCCGCAACGGTCCTGATGGGGGCCGATCAGGCCACTTACATCAGTCACGATAAGGTTGACGCCGCGCTGGCCAAGGGCGGATCTCTGGCCGCGACCAAGGCATATACGATTTCGGGCGCCCATCGCAACGGACCGGGCCAGGTGGAAATGCACGAAACGGAAACCGACATCCTCTACATCATGGACGGCGAAGCGACCTTCGTCACCGGCGGCACTATGGTGGGCGGGAAGAAGACCGGGGCCGGTCAGTGGCGAGGCACCGGCGTTACCGGTGGGCAAACCCATCATCTGGTGAAGGGCGACGTCGTGACGATCCCCGCCGGAATGCCGCACTGGTTCAAGGAAGTTCCCCAGTCGGTCAGCTATTTCGTGGTGAAAGTCCTGAAGGAGTAACTCCGAAGGCCGGCTCCCGTGAAGCGTCAGGCGGAGTGTGCGCCGCGGCGCAACAACTGGCGTTGTTCCGAAGCGACCGGCCGGCGCTGGGTCTCTTGCAGACTGATACCGGGCGAATCGGCATGGACGATCACCAGTCCCGAGTCGGTCACGGTGTGACCTTCGCGACGATTGGTCTCCGGATCCAGGCCGATGACGGCGTTTTCGGGAATCTTCAGATTGTGGTCGACAATCGCGTTCCGGATCCGGCTGTGCGCGCCCACCTGTACGCCGGAAAATAGCAAACAACTATCGACGGAAGCCCCGCGCTCTACTCGCACTCCGGGTGAAAGAACGCTTCGTGTTACCCGGCCTCCCGAGATGATGCAGCCGTGCGACACGATGGAATCGAGCGCCAATCCCATGCATCGGCCCTCGGTCGCGAAAACGAACTTCGCGGGAGGCAGCGGCGGCATGGAGGTGCGCAGCGGCCACTCCTGGTCGTACAGATTGAACACCGGATTCACCGCGACCAGATCCATATTGGCTTCGAAGTAGGCTTCCAGGGTACCCACGTCGCGCCAATAGATGACGTCTTTCCTATTCTCGTCCACGAAATCATAGGCGACCACGTGACGGCGGCCGATCAGCTTGGGCAGCACGTCATGTCCGAAATCGTGCGAGGAGCCCTCGTCTTCGGCGTCTTCCCGGAGAGCTTCCAAAAGAACGGAAGTGGAAAACAGGTACACGCCCATAGATGCGCTGCACGCGTCTTCATTGAAGAGGGAACGGGCGGCGCGTTCCCTCGGCGGCTTTTCCTCGAAATCCTGAATCGAGTACTCAGCATCCATGCTCACGATCCCGAATCGCCGGGATTCGGATGGGCTGATCTGGGTGGTGGCGACGGTCACATCCGCGCCGCGCTCGACATGCCAGTCGAGCATGTGGGCGTAGTTCATCTTGTACACGTGGTCCGCGGAAAGGATCAGAACGTAAGGCAGATGTTCGTCGACAATGCTCTGCATGTTCTGGTAGACCGCGTCGGCGGTGCCCAGATACCAGGTGTTTCGCAAGCGCTGCGTGGGGGGGACCGCTTCAATGAACTGCCCCAGTTCCGGGGAAAGGATGTTCCAGGCCTGCCGGATGTGCCGGTTGAGGCTCAGCGCCTTGTACTGCGTCAGGACATAGATCTTGCCCAGTCCGGAGTTCAGGCAATTGGAAAGCGTCAGATCGATCAGGCGGTAGATACCGCCGAACGGCATCATCGGCTTGGGTTCATCGCGAGTCAGCGGAGCCAGACGCTCGCCGACACCTCCGGCTAACAGAATTGTCAGGATGCTTTCCACGGGACTCTCTTCCTACAGAGACGTCGCGAACGCGTTAACGTCGCGCTTAGGTCCGGGAACGCGCCAGGATCTCCTGCTCGGCACGATACCAGTCTTCTTCTGCCGATCCGCCGTTGCCGCCTCGCGCCTCCCATAGGGCATAGGCGAGCCGGGCGATCTGTTCCCCAACGGGAATATTCGGCTCAGAAGCCGTTGTCAACGCAACAGATTCCGGAGCTTTCTGTCGAGCAGTCCTGCGATGGGGAGCCCGCGGTGCAGTCTCTTTTTGGCCCCCACTTTTGGGATTTGTCCTCACGCGCTGTTTCCCTCCCTGAACCTACGCGGGTTGGTTTAGCGCCCTACTATCGTAGAGGGCAAAACGTAGAGAAGCTAAATGCCACTCTGCCGCAATTGTGCTCCCATTCCCCACCGCTGTCAAGAAGGAAGATTCTTGTGTACAGAGTTTGCTGAAAGAGACGACTCCGGGAAATATTCCGAATGGCTTACAACTCGCCCTTGCGCATCTGCTCGGCGAGATATTCGGAAGCGCGCATGGAAAGTGACACGATCGTCATGGTCGGATTCTGCGACCCGCCAGTGACAAAGCTGCTGCCGTCCACTACGAACAGGTTCTTGATATCCCAGCTTTGGTTCCACTTGTTGAGCACGCTGGTTTTGGGATTGTCGCCCATCCGGCAGGTTCCCACTTCGTGAATGCTGTAGCCCGGGGGAAACGGCTGGTCGTGGCGGGCCAGCACTTCCCATCCGCAGGCCTGGTACAACTCGGACATCGTGTTGATGGCGTCCTTGGCCATGTTGAATTCGTTGCTGCCGTAGCGAGCCTGGATATGGAGCACCGGAATCCCCCAGGCATCGGTCACATCTTTGTTGATGCGAACGTGATTCTCGAAGCGCGGCAGCACTTCGCCCATGCAAGTGCCCGTGAACCCGGTCCCGCGATGCGCTTCGAGCGCGTCGTCGAGTGCCTTGCCGTAGAACGGAAAAAATTTCGCATCCGGGGTGCTGCCCGCGTTGAAATCGAATGCGTAGCCGCGCAGAAAATCTTTTTCCCGCGTCTGCAGATTTCGGAATCGCGGGACGTAGCCGCCGCCGGACGCGTAGCCCGCGGGAGCCGTCTTGTCACGAACTTCGGGCATCACGGCCTGGACGCTCTGCGTGATGTAGAACTGGTCGTGCAAATAGTGGCCCAGCACGCCGCTGGAATTCGCGATCCCCGAATTCAGCAGGATGCGCGTGCTCTCCAGACACGAAGCGCCCAGCACCACCACTTTGGCTTTGGCGTGCATCTCGCGGCGGGAATGGCGATCCAGAAAATTCGCGCCGTTCGCAAGGCCCGTATTCTTATCTACGGTGATTTCGCGGACCACCGCGTTGGGGACGATGGTCAGGTTTCCGGTGGCCAGCGCATCCGGCAGCAGAAGATTGAGCGAGCTCGCCAGCGGCCCCCGGCCGAGAGAGCTGCGCATCTTCGTGACGGCGATGTTGCGCTTGTTCGCTTCGCCGATGAACTTCTGAACCGCCGGACTCCAGGGCGTGTTGTCCTCGATGAAGTTGCCGTCGGGAAGCTGCTTCAAGCCTTCCTTGCGGCCCCGCACGCGGAAGATCGGCTCGACCTGATCGTAGTAGGGAGCCAGATCCGCCAGGCTGATGGGCCAGTTGTCACCGAAGCCGTCGTGATCCTTGGCCTTGAACTCGTAATCGCTCAGGCGGAACGACATGCGCGACCAGAACAGCGACTTGCCGCCCACATAGCGCACACGGACCCAGTTGAAGGGTTCGCCGGGATCGTGCGTGTACGGAACCTGCTGTTCGTCTACCCACTGGTTGGCGTTGTACTCGTTGGCCTGAAACACGTGCGCCAGGCGCCCGGGTTTCCCCAAGCCGCGGTAGGGCAACTCGTATGCGGGCCGGGATACGCGGTTATTCTCAAAATCGACAGGCGGGCCGGCGTCGAGCATCAGGCATTTGATGCCCTTCTTGGCGAGTGTGTACGCAGCCATGCCTCCGGAAGCGCCGGAACCAATGATGAGAACATCGTAGTTGGGTGCGGCCATGATCTTCTATATATGTCTTATTCGACCGGCAGCCAGTACAGTCCGCCGCCGCCCCGGCGACGCTTGCCTCCGGATGCGGCCAGATTGCGCTCATAAGAGTTGAAGGTCGCGGTGCGGACATCCGGCTTGGCTGCGGCCAGCAAGCGCGCGATCGGATCGTCGGGTGGCTCGAAGGTCCAGGGCTGGTGCAGCGGGGCGAACAGAGCATCGGCCTGGGCGGCGTCGGTATCCGTAAACGCCTTCTGGAAGCGGCTCTGCGACTGGTATTCGAGCTCGTCCAGCCCGCTCAGCCAGACCTGCTGGCGGTCGAGGGGCGAATCGCCGATCAGAAAATCCAGGAACTCGGGCACGCGCGCCTCGAGTGCGCCGGGAGAGCCCGGCAGGGCCGGCATCAGCAGATCACACAACCTGCCAAGGGTCGCGAACTGCCGCGCGCTGAAGAATCCGGGGACCGGATCGGCCCCTTCGTCGGGGACCGAGAAGTCCAGCGGCGCGGGATCCGCGGGGGCTGGCTGTGGAACGGCTGGTGGCGGCGTTGGCTGGGCTTGTTGCGCGAGTAACGCGGGCGCGGCCGGAGCGGCAGCTAGAGCCTGGATGAAGCGTCGCCGTCTCATACGAGCAGGATCATATCACTGTTTGCCGGACTTGAGTGCTTCCGCTACTTGCGGATCCTGCACGCGGGCGGTGAACCAATGCGGATAGAGCGGCGCCGGCGCCGTCGGCTCGTCCAGCTGCGACATTTGCTCCGTGGTGAGTTGCACGTTTGCTGCGCCCAGGTTGTCCTCTAGCTGCGCCAACTTGTTCGCGCCGACCAGAATGGATGTGACGCCCTTCTTGCGGAGCAGCCAGGCCAGCGCGATCTGCGCGGGAGAAGCACCGTGCGCCTTGGCGACCTCGCGCAGCTTGTCGACCACCGTGTGACCCTTTTCGCGATCGTAGGGCAGCATGTCGAAGCCGGTAAGCCGGCCGCCGTCGCCCTGAGGATTCTCGCGCGTGTACTTGCCGGTGAGGAAACCTCCCGCCAGGGGACTCCACACCATCATCCCGATTCCGGCGTCTTCGATGAACGGCACGATGTCATATTCCACGTCCCGGCCCACCAGTGAATAGTACATTTCCGCCGCGCGGAATCGCGCATAACCGTGACGCTTCTGGATCCCCACGGCCTTGGCCGCCTTCCACGCGGGCCAATTCGAAAATCCGGCGTAGCGGACTTTGCCTTGCCGGACCAGATCGTCCAACGCGCCGGCGGTTTCTTCCTCGGGCGTGTTCGGGTCTACGCGGTGGACCAGGTAGACGTCGATATAATCCGTACCCAGCCGCTTGAGGCTTCCTTCCGCTGATGCCAGAATATGCTGCCGTGACAAACCCTGGTGCAAGAGCGCCTCGCCGGAACGAAATCCGCATTTGGTTGAGACCACCACATCCTTGCGGCGCGCGCCCAAAGCCTTGCCGAGCAGCTCTTCGGACTGTCCGCCGGTATAGCCATCGGCCGTGTTGAAAAAGTTGACGCCTGCATCGAGCGTCTTGCCGATAATTTGATCCGCGAGCTCAGGGCCGACTTTAGAGACGGCAGCGAAGGGTCCTTTGCCCGTGCCGAAAGTCATGGCGCCGAAGGCCAGGCGCGAAACAATTAATCCGGTATCGCCTAAACGTGAATATTGCATGCTCTCCAGTTTCGCATGCGCTAGTAGGCTTGGTTTATAAGCTTAAGATCTCGCGCAGGCGCCCGGATTGCCTTCGCGACATCTCCACCGCGCGGCCGCCCCGAAGCGTGACCGAAAGGCCGCCGGCGACTCCCAGATCCACCTTGTCGATCCACTTCAAGTTCAGAATTTCCTTACGATTCGCCCGGAAGAACATGGCCGGATCCAGTTGCGCCTCCAGCGTGTTGAGCGACCGCCGGATCAGCGGACGCTGTCCGTTGAAGTGGACCCGCGTGTAGTTGCCTTCCGATTCCAGCAGGAAGATATCGGGTAGCGCGACGATCCAACACCGGTCGCCATCGCGCACGAACACACGCTCCAGGCGCGTTGGGCCGGAGCGCGGGCGGAGCTTGGCGAGCGCGGTTGCGAGCCGGGCAGGCGCGATGGGCTTCATCAGGTAGTCGAGCGCGTTCACCTCGAAGGCCTTGATGGCGTAGGCGTCGTAAGCAGTGGTGAAGATCACCTGCGGAACATCGTCCAAACGCTCCAGAAGATCGAACCCGCTCATCCGCGGCATCTGGATATCGAGGAACAGCAGGTCCGGTGAAAGCTGAGCGATCATCCCCAGAGCTTCCTCGCCATTGCGGGCCTCTCCGGCGATTTCGATTTCCGGATGCTGGGCCAGAAGGCGGCGCAGTTCCGTCCGCGCGAGCCGCTCGTCGTCGACAATGAGAGCTTTCATGGAGCCTTCGGAATCTGGATCGTGGCCACCACGTGGCCGCCCTCGCCATTCCGCAACGCCAGGCTGGCACGATCCCCATAGAGGATACGAAGCCGCTCGCGGATGTTATTGAGCCCGACTTGCGTATCGCCGGATCGCGAATCCGTCAACTCGCCGGTATTCTCCACTTCCAAAACGAGGGTTCCGTTGCGGGCGGTGGCGCGAATCTGAAGGTCACCGCCCTCCGGCAGAGGGGCGATTCCGTGCTTCAAGGCATTCTCGACCAGAGTTTGCAGGATCATCGGAGGAACCAGCAGAGTGGCAGCCGCCGGATCGATGGCAACCTGGAGCCGCAGCCGGTCCTCGAAGCGAACTTTCTCGAGCGCGAGGTAGTCGGCCACCACCTCGGCTTCCGCGGCCAAAGGGACGGTGTGGCGGGTATCGTGGTTCAGGTTGTAGCGCAGCAGCGTGGCGAACCGGGTGATCATGTCCTGTGCCTTGCGGGGATCTTCGACCACCAGGGCGCGGATGGAATTGAGGCAGTTGAACAGAAAGTGCGGATTGATCTGCGCTTCCAAAGCGCGAAGTTCCGCTGACTGCAGCGCGAGCTGCATTTGAACCTCCCGCTTTTCCTGGATGCGTCTCTCAGTAGTCCGCACATAAATCATGGTCCAGATTCCTGTCCCGAGAAACATCCCCCACCAGAGGCCCGCGATCGCGATAAGCGGCCATTCTGCCGCCTGCCGTCCATTCAGGGCGACATCGATGGAGATCACAAGAGTCTCCTGGATCAGGCTGATGACCAACACTCCAGCGGCAAGAAACAGCCGCATCCGGATGACCGGCGGCTGACGCAATCGTAGCCCTTCGATCCTCCCTCGAAACACGTGCGTCAAGCCGATGCTGTAAAAGAAGAAGCAGATGTGGCCAATGATGAGGTTAGGGATATTCCCGCCGTTGATGACATTTATGGTGAGGCCGACGGCCGCGTAAAGTCCCCACCAAAACGCTTGGAAAGCCCAGTAGGCGGATGACGTCCCCATCGGGTCCTCTGTCGAATGATCCCAGACTTTCATGTTCCGATTTTCCGTCCCGCGGACGATACTGCCGTCACAATTGTGATGAACGGTCAATCGTGAAAGCCGAAAGTGATATCGCCAGGGCAATGCCTTTGTCCCGGAGGACCTTGCCTGGATCCACGCGAATCCTGGCCGCATCCGCAGCATCCCATTGCAAAAACTGGGGCGCGGGGCAGGGGGCTGATCAAGAAAAAGACCGCGGCTATCGTGTTCTGTTCGGCGAAGGCGACGTGCCCTGGACGAAAGTGTTCGAGGCTGCCGAGAGCGTCGGCGGCGTCGAGTATTATCTGATCGAGCAGGAAGGCAGCCGCTTCCCGGAACTCGAGACCGCCGAGCGTTGTTTGGCGAGCTGGAAGAAGCTCAGGAGTTAGTTCCCCGGCAGAGTAAACGCGTACAGCATGTCACCCGCGCCGACCACCATATACTGGCGGCCGTCCAGTTCAAACGTGATCGGTCCGTTGCTCACCGAAGTGTGCAGCCCGGCATGCCACAGCATCTTGCCATTCGCCGGATCCATGGCAAACACGTTGCCGGTGGGATCGCCGCCGAAAAGCAGTCCGCCCCCTGTGCTCAATAGACCCGACCGATTTCCTCCCTGATTCGGATAGCGGTGGCTCCACACGATCTTTCCGGTCTTATAGTCGATCGCTTGCAGCAGGTTCTGCATCCATAGGGTCTGGTTGCGTCCTCCGTATCCTTCCGGCGTCTTCGACGTATCGGTCTGCCAATCCAATCCGTACGATTCGGACGCATGCGTGTAGAACAGCCCTGTTAACGGACTGAAGGAGGGAGCAAACCAGTTTGCTGCTCCGCCCTCGGTGGGGGAAACCAGTCTTCCATCGGGCTTGGCTTGCATGTCGGGATTCGGAATAGGCCGCCCTTCCGCATCCAGCCCCTTGGCCCAATTCAGCCCCTCCACGAAAGGCGCCGTGAGCAGATTCTTACCGTTGGTCCGGTCCAGCAGCACGAAATACCCGTTCCGCGCCGCCTGCGCCAGCATCTTGCGCGGCTGGCCGTTGAACTCGCCGTCGATCAGGACCGGCGTCTCGACATTGTCATAGTCGTGCGTGTCGTGCGGCGATACCTGGTAATACCAGGCCATCTTCCCCGTGTCCGGATTCAGCGCCACGATCGAGCAGGTGTACAGATTGTTTCCCAACCGGCTCTGCGGTGCATACACCGGATTCGGATTGCCTGTGCCGAAGTAGTAAAGGTTCAACTCCGGATCGTAGGTTCCCGAATGCCAGGTCATGCCGCCGCCGTGTTCCATCGATTCCTTCGACGGCCACGTCTCTGCGCCAGGCTCGCCGGGCCTGGGCGTCGTGTTCCATCGCCACTGCACCTCGCCGGTTTCCGGATCGTGCGCTTCCAGGTAACCAGGCAGATCCAGCGAATCGCCGCCCACGCCGGTGATGATGTGATTCTTGATGACCATCGGAGCGGGCCCGCAGAAATATTCCTGCTTCACGTCGGCGATCTGGTGATTCCAGCGCATCTTCCCGGTCCTGGCGTCGAGCGAAATCAGGTAGCAGTCGGGTGTTTCGAAATACAGCCAGTCGCCGTACATGCCGAAGCCGCGGTTGCCGATGTGGATGCCGCCCTTGGTTTGCCAGGCGAAATGCCACAGCTCGCGCCCGCTGCGCGCGTCGACAGCCCAGGCATGATCCGGCGCCGTCAAATAAAGAATGCCGTTGACCTCGAGAGGCGTGGCTTTTATCTGGACCCCGCCCCCGCCGCCCCGCCCTCCGCCGGCCGTGAAGCGGCGCGTCCACGCCAGATTCAGCGTGTTCACGTTGGACTGATTGATCTGGTTGAGCGGGCTGTAGCGGCGTCCGGTGTAGTCGCCGTTGTAGGTCGGCCAGGAGTCGGTAGGAGGCTGGAGGAGCTTGGCCGAATCGAGTGGCTGTGCATCGAGTGAGGCGGCCAGCGCGCCCGCCAAAACCAACGCCGCGAAAAGTATCTTATTCATTTCAGCGTCACCAGATAGGCCAGAACATCGTGCATGCTCTTGTTGTTGTACTGTCCGAGCTGCTGCGCGTGGGCCGCCAGCGGGTCCCGGATATCCACCTTGACCGAATCTCGCGGGAACGAACGATAGTAGCCTTCCGCGTCACGCAGCCCGATCGTAAAGTCATCGATGAATTCGAGCGTTCCGGAAACGGCGGGTCCCGTGCGAGAAATCACCGTGACCGTGGTAGGCTTCGCTTGCCCGCCCCCGCGTCCACCGCGCGGATACAGAAACCGGGCTTGCAGTTGCACCGGCTGAAAGCGGCTTCCGATCCCGGCCAGATCGCCGGTCGCGGAATGGCAGGTGTTGCAGCGTCCCGCGCCGTTGAAATATGCTTCGCCGGCCTTGGCATCGCCCGTGAGGACGTTCTGAATCGTGTACGCGTTGCGATTGATCGCCGCCTGTGTGCGCTCGCGCAGGAACGCAGCCACATCCTGGATCTGCGCATCGGACAGATCGAACGCCGGCATCCCGTCGTTTGGACGTCCCTGGCGGATGAGAGGCCCGATCAGGCTGCCCTGCTCGTCATCAAGTACGATTTCCGAGCGCACCAGATCCGGACCGTTATCGTCGCCGCGCGCGTTCGCGCCATGGCACGACGCGCACTGCGCGATAAACTCCTTCTGGCCGCGCTCCACCGCATCGGCCGGAGGAACTGGCCGGCTGATCAGCTGCGCGCTCGCCACCGACGCCAACCACAGAACCGCGGCTATGCCAGCGCTTCTTTGCAGTACTCGAAGCATTTCTTGACCTCGGTGACCGAATCGCTCGCGCCGCGATACTCGTACTCGATCAGCGCCCGCATCGGATACTTTTCCTTCTTGAGGAGCTGCAGTACCGGCTTGATGGGAGTATCGCCCTGGCCCCAAGGCATATTCGGACCTTCGTTGCGCTTGCGGTCTTTCAGATGCAGGATCAGGATGTGCTCGTGTTGGGCCTTGATGTATTCCACCGGATCGTAGTTGGCCGCCACGAAGTGCCCGATGTCCAGGTTGATCGCGAATTCCTTCGACATGGCGAGAGCTTTTGCGAAGGCTTCGGGCTTGGCGAACTGGTTGGGATCCTTCACATCGGAGTGCCCGTGAAAGGCAACGATCATGTCGTGTTTGTCGGCGAAGGGCGCCACCCGTTTGGCCGAGGTCAAGGTGGAGGATGCGGTGATCATGGGCACGCCCAGCGCCTTGGCCAGGTCGAATCCGCGATCGATCTCCTCATCCGTGTAACTGTCGTTGAAGCTCAGGTTGAATGCGCACAAGTTGATGCCGGCGTCGTCGAACTTCTTCCGGACGGCCTTGATTTCGTCGAGCGGCACCGTCAAGCGCCACTTGCGAAGATCCTCGCGAGAGACCCCTTTCGGCTCGATGTGCGGTGAAAACAGCTCGCATTCTCCCAGCCCGATCTCGACCATGGCCTGGATCACGCCGTCCAGCGGCTTCTCGCGGAAGCTGTAACTCTGCGCGCCGATCATGACGCCCTGGATGGTCGAATTGATCTTCTCCCGTGCGAGCAAACTGGAAGCCGGCAGCGCGGCCAGCGCGATTTTGCCGAAGTCACGACGCGTGTACATGCGAGTCTCCTATCAGGCTGATTGTACATCGGAGAATCCGCTTCCCGGAGCCGCCCTTTCGGAGTTCGCGCCGGGTTCATGCGGGATCGCGCGATAATTGAGGCAACATGCAGATAGAACGGATTCGTGTCGCCACCTTGCAGTATTACATTCGGCCGGTTCAAACGTTCGAGCAGTTTCGCGACCAGGTTGTCGGCCTGGTGGAGACAGCAGCGGACTACAAGTGCCAACTGGTTGTCTTCCCGGAGTACTTTAGCCTTCAGTTGCTGACACTCGGGAACATCCGCAGGCCTATCCGCGAGCAAATCCGGGATCTTGCGTGTCAAGCAGGGCGAGTGAATGAGGAGATGCGCATCCTGGCCCGCCGCTTCCAAATGTACATCGTCGCCGGGACGGTGCCCACGATAGAAGGAAAGGATCAGATCTTTAACGAGAGCTTCATCCACGGGCCTTCTGGTTCGGTGGGCGTACAGGGTAAACTGCACATGACGCGGTTCGAGAAGGAAGAATGGCTGATCTCGCCCCGTTCCGCGCTGCGCGTGTTCGAAACGGATTTTGGTAAGATCGCAATCGCCATCTGCTACGACGTGGAATTTCCGGAAATCGCGCGCGCCGCTGCGTCCGAAGGAGCACATATTTTGGTGGTTCCCAGCTGCACCGACGATCGTCAGGGTTTTCTTCGCGTCCGCTACTGCGCCCAGGCGCGGGCCATCGAGAATCAGATGTACGTGATTCACTCCTGCACCGTCGGATCGCTGCCCATGGTGCCGGTGGTCTCCCTCAATTACGGCCAAGCGTCTATCCTGACGCCCAGCGATTTTGCGTTTTCGCGCGACGGAATCCTGGCGGAGGGCAGTCCGAACCAGGAAATGATGGTAGTGGGAGAGTTGAACCTCAGCACGATTTCCGATGCGCGCGCCTCGGGAACCGTTCTTCCGCTCCTGGACAGCCGGCGCTCTGCGGAAATTGCCTCTAACCTTGAATTAGTCGCGGTATGATTTCGAAACCCTCCACGATTGAGGTTCGAAACACGCTTGCGGCGGACATCCCGGCGATCGTCGAGATGTCGCGCGAAGTCTACCGGGATAGCCCGCCCTGGAGCATTTCGCAGCTAGAATCCCATCTTGCGACGTTCCCCGAAGGCCAATTCGTCGCCGTCGAGGGTCCCTCCGGACGGGTGGTGGGCATGGCGGCCAGCCTGGTCGTGCTGTGGGATGACTACGACCTGCACACCAACTGGAGGGAGTTCACCGATCACGGAACGTTCAACAACCATGATCCCGTTTACGGACGAACGCTCTACGGTGCGGAAGTCATGGTGCGGCCGAACTTGCAGGGCCGGGGAATCGGCACGCGGCTCTACCAGGCCAGGCGCGAGCTTACCCAGCGCTTGGGACTGTTACGAATCAGGGCGGGCGCCCGGCTGCGCGGTTATCATCACTACGCCGATAAGATGAGCGCGGAGGATTACGTGATTGGCGTGATCCGGGGCGAGCTAAAGGACCCGACCTTATCGTTCCAGCTGCGGCACGGATTTGAGGTGCTGGCGGTGGTCAGCGACTACCTGCGGCACGATCCGGAAAGTCTGGGATATGCAGCGGTCATTGAGTGGATCAACGCCGAGGTGGCGCGTCCGGAGGATTACGCCGGACGGCCGGCCCGTTTTCTCCAGTTCAAACGTAATCGGCCCGTTGCTCACCGAAGCGTGCAACCCGGCATGCCATAGGATCTTGCCATTCGCCGGATCCATCGCAAACACGTTGCCCGTGGGATCGCCGCCGAAGAGCAGTCCGCCCCCGGTGCTCAACAGACCCGAACGATTTCCTCCCTGATTCGGATAGCGGTGGCTCCACACGATCTTCCCCGTTTTATAGTCGATCGCTTGCAGAAGGTTCTGCATCCAGAGGGTCTGGTTGCGTCCCCCGTATCCTTCCGGCGTCTTCGAAGTATCGGTCTGCCAATCCAATCCGTACGATTCGGACGCATGTGTGTAGAACAGCCCTGTTAACGGACTGAACGAGGGAGCAAACCAATTTGCTGCTCCGCCCTCGGTGGGTGAAACCAGTCTTCCATCGGGCTTGGCTTGCATGTCGGGATTCGGAATGGGCCGGCCTTCCGCATCCAGCCCCTTGGCCCAATTCAGCCCTTCCACGAAAGGCGCCGTGAGCAGATTCTTCCCGTTGGTCCGGTCCAGCAGCACGAAATAGCCGTTCCGCGCCGCCTGCGCCAGCATCTTGCGCGGCTGGCCGTTGAACTCGCCGTCGATCAGGACCGGCGTCTCGACATTGTCATAGTCGTGCGTGTCGTGCGGCGAAACCTGGTAATACCAGGCCATCTTCCCCGTGTCCGGATTCAGCGCCACGATCGAGCAGGTGTACAGATTGTTTCCCGCCCGGCTCTGCGGTGCATACACCGGATTCGGATTGCCTGTACCGAAGTAGTAAAGGTTCAACTCCGGATCGTAGGTTCCCGAATGCCAGGTCATGCCGCCGCCGTGTTCCATCGATTCCTTCGACGGCCACGTCTCCGAGCCGGGCTCGCCGGGCCTGGGCGTCGTGTTCCAGCGCCACTGCACCTCGCCGGTTTCCGGATCGCGCGCTTCCAGGTAACCGGGCAGATCGAGCGAATCGCCGCCCACGCCGGTGATGATGTGATTCTTGATGACCATCGGAGCGGGCCCGCAGAAATATTCCTGCTTCACGTCGGCGATCTCGTGATTCCAGCGCATCTTCCCGGTCCTGGCGTCGAGCGAAATCAGGTAGCAGTCGGGTGTTTCGAAATACAGCCAGTCGCCGTACATGCCGAAGCCGCGATTGCCGATGTGGATGCCGCCCTTGGTTTGCCAGGCGAAGTGCCACAGCTCGCGCCCGCTGCGCGCGTCGACAGCCCAGGCATGATCCGGCGCCGTGAAATATAGAATGCCGTTGACCTCGAGAGGCGTGGCTTTTATCTGAACCCCGCCCCCGCCGCCTCGACCGCCGCCGGCCGAGAAGCGGCGCGTCCACGCGAGATTCAGCGTGTTCACGTTGGATTGATTGATCTGGTTGAGCGGGCTGTAGCGGCGTCCGGTGTAGTCGCCGTTGTAGGTCGGCCAGGAGTCGGTAGGAGGCTGGAGGAGCTTGGCCGAATCGAGTGGCTGTGCATCGAGTGAGGCGGCCAGCGCGCCCGCCGAAAGAAGTGCGACGACAAGGATCTGTCTCATTTGAGAGTCACCAGGTAGGCCAGCACGTCGTGCATGCTCTTGTCGGTGTACTGTCCGAGCAGCTGCGCGTGCGCCGCGAGCGGATCCTGGATCATCCACCTTGACCGAATCTCGCGAGAACGAACGATAGTAGCCTTCCGCGTCGCGCAGCCCGATCGTAAAGTCATCCATGAATTCGAGCGTGCCGGAAACTGCGGGTCCCGTGTGCGGCATCACCGTAGCAGTAGTCGGCTTGGCTTGCCCGCCGCCGCGTCCACCGCGCGGATACAGAAAGCGGGCTTGCAATTGCACCGGCTGAAAGCGGCTTCCGATCCCGGCCAGATCGCCGGTCGCGGAGTGGCACGTGTTGCAGCGCCCCGCGCCGTTGAAATATGCTTCGCCGGCCTTGGCATCGCCCGTGAGCACGTTCTGAATCGTGTACGCGTTGCGATTGATCGCCGCCTGGGTGCGCTCGCGCAGGAACGCAGCCACATCTTGGATCTGCGCATCGGACAGATCGAACGCTGGCATCCCGTCGTTTGGGCGTCCTTGGCGGATGAGAGGTCCGATCAGGTTGCCCTGCTCGTCATCAAGTACGATTTCCGAGCGCACCAGATCCGGACCGTTATCGTCGCCGCGGGCGTTCGCGCCATGGCACGATCCGCACTGCGCGACAAACTCCTTCTGGCCGCGCTCCACCGCATCGGCGGGAGGAACCGGCCGGCTGATCAACTGAGCGAGGCAACGGACGCGCGCAAACCACAGAACCGCGACTATGCCAGCGCTTCTTTGCAGTACTCGAAGCATTTCTTGACCTCGGTGACCGAATCGCTCGCGCCGCGATACTCGTACTCGATCAGCGCCCGCATCGGATACTTTTCCTTCTTGAGAAGCTGGAGCACCGCTTTGATGGGAGTATCGCCCTGGCCCCAAGGCATGTTCGGACCTTCGTTGCGCTTGCGGTCTTTCAGATGCAGGATCAGGATGTGCTCGTGCTGGGCCTTGATGTATTCCACGGGATCGTAGTTGGCCGCCACGAAGTGCCCGATATCCAGATTGATCGCGAATTTCTTCGACATGGCGAGAGCTTTGGCGAAGGCTTCGGGTTTGGCGAACTGGTTGGGGTCCTTGATGTCGGAATGGCCGTGAAAGGCGACGATCATATCGTGTTTGTCGGCGAAGGGCGCCACGCGTTTGGCCGAGGTCAAAGTGGAGGATGCCGTGATCACGGGCACCCCCAGCGCCTTGGCCAGGTCGAATCCGCGATCGATCTCCTCATCCGTGTAACTGTCGTTGAAGCTGAGGTTGAATGCGCACAAGTTGATGCCGGCGTCGTCGAATTTCGTCCGGACGGCCTTGATTTCGTCGAGCGGCACCGTCAAGCGCCATTTGCGAAGATCCTCGCGAGAGACCCCTTTAGGCTCGATGTGCGGTGAAAACAGCTCGCATTCGCCCAGCCCGATCTCGACCATGGCCTGGATCACGCCGTCCAGCGGCTTCTCGCGGAAGCTGTAGCTCTGCGCGCCGATCATGACGCCCTCGATGGTCGAGTTGATCTTCTCCCGTGCGAGCAAACTGGAAGCCGGCAGCGCGGCCAGCGCGATTTTGCCGAAGTCACGACGCGTGTACATGCGGGGTCTCCTATCAGGCTGATTGTACATCGGAGAATCTGCTTCCCGGAGCCGCCCTTTCGGAGTTAGCGCCGGGTTCCTGCGGGATCGCGCGATAATCGAGACAGCATGCAGATAGAGCGGATTCGTGTCGCTACCTTGCAGTATTACATCCGGCCGGTTCAGACGTTCGAGCAGTTTCGCGACCAGGTGGTCGGCCTGGTGGAGACGGCAGCGGACTACAAGTGCCAGCTGGTTGTTTTCCCGGAGTACTTTAGCCTTCAGTTGCTGACGCTCGGGAACATCCGCAGACCTATCCGTGAGCAGATCCGGGATCTTGCGTGTCAGGCAGCGCGAGTGAATGAGGAGATGCGCATCCTGGCCCGCCGCTTTCAGATGTACATCGTCGCCGGAACGGTGCCCACGATAGAAGGAAAGGAGCAGATCTTTAACGAGAGCTTCATCCACGGGCCTTCTGGTTCGGTGGGCGTGCAGGGTAAACTGCACATGACGCGGTTCGAGAAGGAGGAATGGCTGATCTCGCCGCGTTCCGCGCTGCGCGTGTTCGAAACGGATTTTGGTAAGATCGCAATCGCCATCTGTTACGATGTGGAATTTCCGGAAATCGCGCGCGCGGCCGCGTCCGAAGGAGCTCATATTTTGGTGGTTCCCAGTTGCACCGACGATCGTCAGGGATTTCTTCGCGTCCGCTACTGCGCCCAGGCGCGGGCCATCGAGAATCAGATGTACGTGATTCATTCCTGCACCGTCGGATCGCTGCCCATGGTGCCGGTGGTCTCCCTCAATTACGGCCAGGCGTCCATCCTGACGCCCAGCGATTTTTCGTTTTCGCGCGACGGAATCCTGGCGGAGGGAAGTCCGAACCTGGAAATGATGGTGGTGGGAGAGTTGAACCTGAGCACGATTTCCGATGCGCGCGCCTCGGGAACCGTTCTTCCACTCCTGGACAGCCGGCGTTCCGCGGAAATTGCCTCTAACCTTGAGTTAGTCGCGGTATGATTTCGAAACCCTCCACGATCGAGGTTCGAAACACGCTTGCGGCGGACATCCCGGCGATCATCGAGATGTCGCGCGAAGTCTACCGGGAGAGCCCGCCCTGGAGCATTTCGCAGCTCGAATCCCATCTTGCGATGTTCCCCGAAGGCCAATTTGTCGCCGTCGAGCGTCCCTCCGGACGGGTGGTGGGCATGGCGGCCAGCTTGGTCGTCCTGTGGGATGACTACGACCTGCACACGAACTGGAGGGAGTTTACCGATCACGGAACGTTCAACAACCATGATCCCGTTTACGGACGAACGCTCTACGGTGCGGAAGTCATGGTGCGGCCGAACTTGCAGGGCCGGGGAATCGGCACGCGGCTCTACCAGGCCAGGCGCGAGCTTACCCAGCGCTTGGGACTGTTGCGAATCAGGGCGGGCGCCCGGCTGCGCAATTATCATCACTACGCCGATAAGATGAGCGCTGAGGATTACGTGATTGGCGTGATCCGGGGCGAGCTAAGGGACCCGACGTTATCGTTCCAGCTGCGGCACGGATTTGAGGTGCTGGCGGTGGTCAGCGACTACCTGCGGCACGATCCTGAAAGTCTGGGATATGCAGCCGTGATTGAGTGGATCAACGCCGAGGTGGCGCGTCCGGAGGATTACGCCGGACGGCCGGCCCGTTTTCGGCGGCCCGCCGCGCCGAACGGTCTGCGAGCAGCTCCCCGCGTCGCGGGGAACGACGCTCTGTAATCTGCTTGCGCGTTTAGCGCTAATCCGTTCCGAACGCCAGCAACACGTTCCCCGGTGTGCCGCTCTGACGCGAGTAGCCGGAGTTCACGTAGACTATCCCGTCCACCACCACCGCGCCCGGCCCGTCGATCGATCCGCCGCGCCCCTTCACGCCGTTGACGGTGGAATACTCGCGGGCCGTGTCAAAATCCCACAGGACCGATCCGTCCTCGGAAGAATACGCGCGCATGTGCCCGTCCACCGAGCCCGAAAACACCAGTCCGGGCGTCGCGGTGACCGCCGCGGGCTGCGCGGGGCTGCACGCGGGCCTCTCCGCGGGACACGTATGCTGAGGCTCGGCGGACCAGGCCTGGACGCCGTCGGCGATCCGGATGGCATGCAGCCCGCCCCCGTGATTGGGATCGAGGCTGAACGAGCGCAGGTCCGTGGGGTCATTGGTCTGCACCCGCGATCGCTCCAGGTCGGAGATGGCCGCATAGACCTTCTGGCCATCCGCCGCCATGCCCCATTGCACGCCCCCGTTCGTGCTGCCTTTGCCGATTCGAATCTGCCAGAGAATCGCGCCTTTGCGGGCCGGATCCAGAGCGTAGACGATACCCGATTTCTGGCCGGCCAGCAGCATGTCGCGGTTTTCGGAATGCGCATTTCCAATGTGAACCAGAATCGCCGACGAGCCAAAATCGAAATCGGGTCCGCACTCAGGCTTGCCGGCGCATCTGCCGCTGAAAATGTCTCCTGTGGTGAACTGGCGCGACCAGGCGATCTTTCCCGACTTCAGTTCCAACGCCAGTACCGCGTCGCTCATCGCGGTGGACGGCGGCGAATAGTTGTCGCCGGTGGTGACATAGAGCAGCCCGCGCGTGCTATCGATGGTCGGCGCGGACCACACGGGTGCACCGGACGGTCCCCACACCTTCCCGGTCTGCTTGGGGACATCTACCGTATACATGCGCCACACCAGTGCGCCGTCGCGAACGCGCAGCGCGGCGACGCCCCCGCGAAATGTGCAACACGGATAATCGGCGGCACTGGCGCGGTTTTCTTCCCAGGAAGCCACCGGCACGAATACGGTCCCGTCGTACGCCACAGGCGAGCCCGTCAGCCGCGCGGCGTCGTGGTCGTCGACCTTCTTCTTCCACAACTCTTTCCCGGTGATCGCGTCCAGCGAATAAAACCACCCGATCTGATCGCCGAACAGGAGCGAATAACTCTTTCCGTTGTGCACCGCCAGGATCGACGAGCGCACGGGACCGCGCGCATCGTAGGTCCAGCGCACGCAGCCGGTCTTCGCGTCCAGAGCATAGATCGAGCCGCTCGCGCTGCCGGTGAACAGATTCCCGTCGAGAATGGTCGGCTGGGCGAACGCGGTGGTGTCGCCGTCAAAGGCGAAGGCCCATTTCAGCTTCAGGCGTTGCGCCCCGTCGATGGTGAGCCCGGCGGCCTGGGCGCTCTGGTAGCGGGCATTATCGGCCGACGGACTCCAGCCATTCCATTGCGGTTGCGATTTTGCTTTTGCGTCCCCTTTGGCGTTCGTTGCAAACCGCACCGCCCGATCGGCGCAAAACGCCCCAGGCGGCAGGGCGGTAGGGGCGTCGTGGGTGCCCAGGTAAGACGCCACGGCTTCCCGTTCGGCGATGGTCATGGTGTACGCCACGTTCCCCATCACGCCCCAATTGAGCGTGCGCAAGATGCTCGCGGCGGGGATCCTATGCAGGGCCTCTACGCTTGGGATGCGAGGATTATTCTGCTCGTGGCATCCGGCGCAGCGCTGCTTGAACACCTCTTCGCCGGACGGTGTAGCGGCTACAAGCTGAATCCCAAGCGCGGCTGCCAACAAATATACTCGGATCATGTACCGTGGCTCATTCAGACGTGGATTTCTATTTATCGTAGCAGCCGGAATCGGAGTGGTTCATGCGCAGGCGCAGCCAGTCCAGGAAGCCGCCCGCTGCTCCGGCTCGCGCGATCTGCGCCTCACCAACGGCCGGATCATGACCATGGATCGGCAGAACACCGTGGTTTCCGAAGTCATCATCCAGGACGGCCGCTTCACCGCGGTAGGCCGTAACGGCGATACGCGCACCGGCCCGTGCACCCGGACTATCAACCTGCGCGGGCGCACGGTCACGCCCGGGCTGATCGATAATCACAATCACATTGTGCTGCTGGGGATCCGTCCGGGCCACGACACGCGCCTGGAAACAGCCGCATCCATTAAGGATGTCCAGGCGGCGATCGCGGCACGGGCCAAATCGGTACCCGCCGGGGAGTTCATCACCGCCATGGGCGGCTGGAACCAGGTTCAGTTCGCGGAGAAACGCCTGCCGACGTCGGCCGAGCTCGATGCCGCCGATTCCAATCACCCTGTGATCGTCTTTCAGGCGTTTACCGGACCGGCCGCGGTCAATACGCGCGCCAAAGCGTTCTTCACCAGTAAGGGCGTGGCGGTGAACGACACCGGCACCATCGCCGCGAACGCGCCTTCCGTCGCCGCGCTAAATGCGCTGCGTTCCGTCCAGACTTTCGACGATCAAAAGCGTGGGACCGCGGACGCCATGGCCTACGCGGTCAGCATGGGGGTGACCACCAGCGCGGATATGGGGGCGTTCCTTCCTCCCGGCTTGGCGGATATTCAGGATTCGTTCGCCTTCGACGGCCTGGCCACCGCCGATCCGTTCCACATGTATGACGCGTTCATGGCGCTGCACCGGGAAAACAAGATGACCATGCGCTTGCGCATCTTCTTTCTCAGCATGGACACGCGGCCGGACGTCCCCATGCTCAAGCAGCGCCTGCACAACGTTTTTCAGGATCTCGGCGACGGCATGCTGAAGGTTTCCGGAATCGGCGAGTTCGCGTCCCAGTGGACCTTGTTCGGTCCGGCCAAAGCGCCCGCCAACTATGAAACCGCTCTCCAGTTGGTCGCCAAGGGAGGCTGGGCATTCCAGCAGCACAGCTTGTCATTGGCGGAGGATCAGCTCACCGCCGCCACGTTTGAAAAAGTGAACGCCGTCACGCCGATCAGGGACCTGCACTGGTCCGTCGCACACGTGCCCCACATCGACCAGGCCACGGTCAACCGGTTTAAGGCGCTGGGCGCAGGCATCGCGGTGCATCCGTTCGAGTATCTGGCGGGCACGGCGGGAGCCGGTCCGCCGCTGCGCATGATTCTCGATAGCGGCATTCACGTGGGAGCCGGATCGGACGCCGCGCAGATCTCGACGCTCGATCCGTGGCTCATGATTTACTACATGGTCACCGGCAAGAACTCCTCCGGCGTGCTGATCAACGACAAGCAGCAGGTGACTCGTGCGGAAGCGCTGCGCCTCTACACCGCCGACAACGGCTGGTTCCTGCGTGAAGAGAACCAGCTTGGCTCGATCGAAGTCGGCAAGCTGGGCGATCTGGTCGCTTTGAGCGACGACTACTTCGATCCCGCCAAGGTTCCCGACGAGGCGATCAAGAAGCTGAAATCGGTGCTGACGGTCGTCGACGGCAAGGTGGTCTACGACGATCTGAAGTAGAGTTCGCTACTCGAGCTCGAGCGGGCTGCGGCCGGCGCCGCGCAACAGTAAGCCTGTGAACTCGCCCGCCGAATGGGCCAGGGCTAGTCCGGCAATCAGCGGAAGACATCGCAAGTAGGGAATCCCGGGCTTTCCGGCCAGAGGCAGGATGACGGTTCGCAGGATTTCGAGAGGCAAGACGCAGCACACCAGCATGCGGCCCAACCGGCGCCCGAGACTCATATCCGCGGCGCGAAGGCCTGTGGTCGATCGCCCGTTGTGAAAATGGGCGCGGGGCGTCCCCCAGAATCCCCAGGACTGGACGTGGCTCACCACAATGCGCTGGTCGAAACCGATCTTGCGTCTCGACCACAGTTCGGCTTCGAGCGTAAGTTCTATCTGGCCGGCAGCGAGCGGCCCTTGGGGGATCGCGCCACGTTTGAACGAAATGTTGGCGGCGGCCGGCACCCGCCCGATGCGGGAGCGTTCCAGCGGCGGCAAGAACGGTGCGAACGTGCAAAGAAAATTCGCCCAATCCATGAGGCTGCGCGTGGAACCGTTGACGATCGCGCCTCCGATCGCCTGCGCCTCGGGTTGCGTCTGATGCGCTTCCAGAATCCGGGCGCACCAGTCCCCCGCCGGGCGGCAGTGGTCCTCGGTCCAGGCGACGATTTCACCGCAGGCGGCCCCGGTGCACTCGGCACGCAAATCGAAAATCGATGCGCCGGGAACCACAAGGCAGCGGACGTTGCGGAGGCAGTCCGGAAGCGGATCGGGCAGTCCTACGCCGGTCGAGTCTCCCACCAGCAGTTCGGCGTTCCATGCCCGGCATTGCGGGGCGAGAATCTCGAGACACGCCTGCGCCGAAGGCCACGGATGCGTGGATGCGATCACGACGGACAGCGCCGGGCGTGCGCTCACAGGCCGAATACCAACTCCGCGTTGGTTTGATACAGCTTCTTTTTGTCGGCGTCGCTGATGGGGAGATCGTCGGTGACCTTCACCTCTTCCGGCACGAACTGATACGGATAATCCATCGCGTAGAGCACCCGATCGACTCCCAGCACCTGCTGCGCGTACAGAATCGGCGGCGCCCACGCCATGCCGCTGGTGGTCACGTAGAAGTTCTCTTTCAGATACTCGCTGGGCCGGCGATTGAGTTTCCGACGTTCGCATAGCGGCCCGCCGCGACCATCCGCGCGTGCATGAAATCGATACGAAACAGCCAGTACGGCAGCCCTTCGCCCAAGTGCCCGGCGACGATTTTCAGCTTGGGGAAGCGGTCGAACACGCCGCTGACGATGATCCGCAGCATATGCAAGCCGGTTTCGACAGCGAATCCGAAGATCGCTCCGTCCAGCCCGCGTTCGAGGAACGGCCCGATCATCGCCGGCGAAGGTGTCGTCGGATGCAGGTAAATCGGCACACCCAGCGATTCGGCCGCCGCGAAGATGTCCCAGAATTTCGGATCGTCCAGGTATTCGCCGCGCGTGTGCGAGTTCACGATCGCGCCCTTGAGCCCCAGCGTGCGCACACCGCGCTCGAGTTCCTGGGCCGCGGCCCGCGGATTCTGCGGAGCGATGGCCGCCAGGCCGGCAAACCGGGTGGGGTGCTGGCGAACGGCTTCCGCAAGCTGATCGTTGCTCGATCGTGCCAGCCCTACCGCCGTGTCCGCGTCGAACACCTGGACACCTGGAGCCGTCAGCGACAGGATCTGCCGGGCGATGCCGGTCGCGTCCATGTCCGCCAGACGGCTCGCGCCCAGATCCTGCATGCGCTCCATGACGCCGCCGACAGCCGGGTTGCGCCCGTAGAATCCCCACAGACTCTCGAATCCGGGATCGTGGTGCGAGCCGTCCTCGAGCAGCGCCTTGTATCGCGCCAGCAGCTCCGGCGGCGCCCAGGCTTCCTCGGCAGCGATGCGGGCGAATTGGCCGCCCACGTCAGGCGAAGGTGATCACTGCGCCCAGCACGGTGCGATCGCCGACGTCCTGTATCGCTTGGCGGGTCTGTTCGATCGGGTAGGTTTTCGTGACCATGGATTTCATGTCGATCACGCCGTTTTCGATCAGCTTCACGTAGCGCGGAATGTCGCGCAGCATGTTCAGCCCGCCCTGCTGGCCGGAGTAGAAAGTCCGCCCGCGGTTGGAGAATTGCGCCGCGTTGATGCTCACGTTACCCTGCCAAGCCACGCCCAGCATCACGATGTGGCCGCCCGCACGGGTAAAGTCGAAGCCTTGTTGTATCGGAAGAAGAGCCGAGGGATCGGGTCCCGCCTCCACCTTGGGCGGAAACCAATCGCTGCCCACGGCGTTGATCGTGAAATCGGCGCCGTCCGGCACCGCCAGGCGGCGGCCGCCGGAGATACGCCCGCCGGCGAAGCGGCGGTCGGTGATGCCCTTGCACAGGGACTGAATCTTGGCGACGAGTCCGTTGCCTTCCGCGTTCGGATCGAGCGCGATCGTCCCGCCGACCTTCATGGCGATCTCCCGCCGCGCGCGGATCGGCTCGATCACGATCACTTGCCCGGCGTTGGCGAGCCGCGCGGCTTGGATCGCGCCCATGCCCACGGGTCCTGCGCCCTGCACCACCACGTTCCATCCCGGTTCGATCTGCACCAGATCGCGGCCGGCGGCCAGACCGGTGCCGACCGTGTCGCCCAGCATCGTCAGTTGCTCCGCCGGAAGATCGGTGAACACCGGGCAGCAGTACTCCTCCGGCACCACCATCAGTTCGCTTAACCCGCCCAGCGCCGCCTGCTCGAAGATCTGCGTCCCGTCGGACATCTCGGCCAGCGGATGCGCCGGGGCGGTGTCGAGGAACTGGCACCAGTCGGCCCGGCCGATCAGGCACTGATAGCATTGGCCGCATTGCGGCGTTCCGGGCACCACCACGCGGTCGCCTTTTTGCACGCGCTTGACCAGTGCGCCAACCTCTTCGACAACGCCCATTCCGGAATGGTTGGGGATCGAGGCCTGGGCGACGTTCGCCGTGCTTAGCGCGCCCCCCACGATGGTGTAGCAGACCCCGGACGCCTGCGTGCGAACCAGGACTTCGCGCGGCTGGATCGGGTGCAGCCGAAGTTCCTCGACCGAAGTCCCCGTGCCGTGCCGCACAAAAGCCTTAAAGCGTCTACCGGCATTCGTTCCCGTAAGCTGTGCGGGGGCTTGTCCGGTTGCAACCTGCGGGACGAACGCCATGCTGCCGGCTGCTGCCGCCGCACCTCTCGTAATCATCTTCCGTCGTGAAATCGGCATTCGCGGGACCTCCAGATTGTTGTGAGGAAGTTCAAAAGGCGGCTCGGATCGGTAGCCGCCTTATTTAAAATGCTCCGTATCCTTCTGGTTCTCCAGACAGATCTCGTCCACAAGCTCGGTATCGATCGCCAGCCGCTGGTGCAAGGTGATGGTCCACGGTTTCGTATACGCCTTCGGGTCGTCGACGGTCACCCCCACATCCAGGTGGCCGTAGTCGAGCCGCCGGATTCGCTCCTCGACTTTGGCGTCTGACATGATCTCGCTGCCTGCCGAGTCGATCCACAGGTCGTCGCGAAACCCGATCGAGTTCACAATGAGGGTATCGCCGTCCCATTTTGCGGTGGAGTAACCCTGCCACGACGGGTTGGGGTCCTCGGGCAGCGGCCGGCCATCCGTAAAGATCTGCCGGTAGCCGGCATTCAACTCATCCAGCATCAGCAACAGGCCCGGGGTCTGCACGAACTTGAGCAGGTGGGGCAGGCTGTAAGCGCGCAGAAACGTGTCCGGAAGGCAACGGATATGCGGATCGTCGATGGCCTGGTTGGCCGTCCGTTGCTTCACGAGCGCTGCGAGCCACGGCTGGTAAGGCAGTCCGCCTTTCAGGCTCACGCCCATATTGAAGCCCTCCCGGCCCATCGGCAACTCTGGTCCGCAGGTCAGCTTCTCGGGGTCCTGATTATGGCAGAAGCCGCTGTTGGTGAGCCAGATGCCGGAGAAATCCGGTTTGCCGTCCGCAGTCCGCGGAGTCGGCGCAGAGAAGTTGGGCTTTCCGTCCGCGGTTCTGGGAACGCCCGCGGTCGGATAGGTCAGCCACTGGGCCCATGCCGCTCCCGACAGAGCCAGGGCGGAGACGAACGCGATCGCGATGAATGTTGACCGGACGATGGATTTATGCATGCGCTTGGCCGCAGTGAACATCCTATTCTACGACTTCTCTAACGATTCCGGTTGAGTCGCGCGAAGCCATGTCATCTCGCCTGCGTCCTGATGCAACGTTTCCAGCAGCGGCCGCCGCCCCTCTCTTCAGCATCTTCCGGCGCGAAATCGACATGTTTGGGGACCCTCCTGGCGCAGGATATCACCGGCAGAGGCACTACAGTAACAAAGCCGCGGCTTAGCCAAGCCTCTCGATGAACTCGCCCGCGGGAATCGTCCACCCGAAGTAGGATTCGACGTTAAACAGAGTCGCCTCCTGCATGGCGGGCGGCCCCGCCGCCATCACCGCGTCGGAAATCAAGATCGGCCAGTAGTCCAGAACGAAAGCGTGGCGCAGTGTGGTTTCGACGCACACATTCGTCGCGATGCCGGTGAAGAACAGGTATCGGATGCCTCGCGACTTCAACTCGGCGTCGAGGGTCGTGTTCGCGAAGCCGCTGTACCGGCTCTTCACCACCACCAGATCGCCGGGCTGCGGTTTCAAGCCATCCACGATGGCGAAGTCCCAGGTTCCTTCCGTGAGCAGCTTGCCTTTGAGCTCCGGCCGGCAAGCCATGAGGCGCAGCGCCAGCTCCTTGTGCCAATTGGGCGCCGCGGGACCGCCGCTGTTGCTGAGATCGGGTTTGAATCCCATCTGCAGGTAAACCACCGGCACGCCCGTGCGCCGCGCGGCCTCCAGCACCCCGGCAGCGCTTCGAATGACCGCTTCCGCGCCGGAGATATCCACGCCCGCGATGTCCAGCATCCCGTTCCTGCTGGCGAAAGCGTTTTGCATATCCACCACGACCACGGCGGATTGAGCCAGGTCGATTTCCACGGGCTCGGGTTTTGCGTTCAGTTTCAACATACGCGCTTTCGATGATATAACTAAGCCCCGGCCTAATGAACACCGAGTACAATCTTCAGGCGAGTACCTAATTGTTCCGCAACGCTGCCAACCGTATGCTGGGGCAAGGAGTTACTCTTGCCCCGACGCTCTCTTGCCTGGCTCTCTTTGGCTGCATTCGGATTCGCCGGCCTCTCCCACGCTCAGGCGCCCACGGTGGGAAACTGCACGGTTCTTCCTGCGAATAACATCTGGAATACACCCATTGACAGCCTGCCCGTTTCGCCCGACTCCTCGACGTATGTCAACACCATCGGCGCGGCAGCCGGCGTCCATGCCGATTTCGGCTCAGGGCTCTGGGACGGAGAGCCCATCGGGCTCCCATTCATCACCGTGCCCGGTACCGAGACCAAGTATCCGGCAAGTTTCACTTACGCCGGCGAGAGTGATCCCGGGCCGTACGCGGTTCCGCTGGATGCTCCCATTCAGGGCGGGAGTGCGAGCACGGGCGACCGGCACGTGATTTCCATCGATGTGGATCACTGCATCCTCTACGAGATGTATGCCGCCTACCCGCGGGCCGCAAGTTGGCAGGCAGGCTCGGGAGCGATTTATGACCTCCTCTCGAACGATCTCCGCGTGGCTACCTGGACCTCGGCCGACGCGGCCGGCCTGCCGCTGTTCCCCGGCCTGGTCCGCTATGACGAAATTGTCGCGGGCGAGATCCGGCATGCGCTCGAGTTCACCGTCTCCCAGACACAGCGCGCCTACGTGTGGCCTGCCCGGCACTACGCGTCGAGTCTAACCGGCGCGCAATATCCTCCCATGGGAGTCCGCTTCCGGCTTCGCGCGAACTTCGATATTTCCGGCTACTCGCCGGTCAACCAGATCATCCTGCGCGCACTCAAGAAGTACGGCATGATGATCATCGATAACGGCGCTCCCTGGTTTCTTTCCGGCGCGCCCGATGCGCGCTGGGACAATTCGGACCTACACAATCTGGGCCGGATCCACGGATCGGATTTCGAGGCGGTGGACGTCTCCGGACTAATGATTTCGGCCGACTCCGGACAGGCGCGTCAAGCTGCGGACACCCCGGTGCCGCCGCCGCCCGTTGCGATCTCCGTCAGCCTTTCGCCCACCCGCGCGTCGGTCCGCATCAACCGAACCAGGGCCTTCACCGCGACGGTCCAGAACGCATCCAATCAGGCCGTAACGTGGAAGGTCAACGGCATTACGGGCGGGAACTCCCAAATCGGCTTTATCAGCAGTCTGGGCACCTACCGGGCTCCGTCGGCTCTGCCGCCCGGCGCGGTCGTGACCGTCAGCGCGGTCAGTGTTGCCGATCCGGCCAAGTCCGCCGGCGCGTTGGTTACTTTGGTCCGGCGATAAGGGCCCTCCCGGGGGCTTCCAGGGCCTCTCCGAAGAGCAGCTTGTGGCTGATCCGTTCCCGAATCTCCTCCTGATTCTGCTCGGCATGCTGGCGCCGCATGGCGCACTGCGTAGTCACCGTGTGAATCAGTTCCCGGAACAGCCTGGACAAGCCGCGCTCTTCCTCGGTCGAGAATTTGCGGCCCAGCCACCCGCCCTTCGCAGGCTCGCCAATGACGAATTCGTCGCCGTTATGCCGGAACCTCAGGACCAGGCGCGAGCCCACCCGCGAGTAGACTGGTTCCAGAACCACCTTTACGTCTTCCACCCGCGAAATGTATCCGCTCTGTTCCGCGCCTTTTTCGCGCCAATGGATCTCCGCCGGAACTTGTGAAGTTCCGTCCAATAGATACTGAACGATATAGGCGTCCGATATCGGCACGGCTGCACTCTCTTGGGATCGCCGGGGATCAATGAGAGCAGCGGACGAGGGAACTCTGCAAGATAATGCTACCGGCCGCCGGACAAATCGTCAAATAAAAAGAATCGATCCGGCCGACTCACGTTGTTAATCGGATGGCAAGCTGTCAACCGTTCGATCAGCGCTGTTTGGCAACAACGTTTGATACCGACTGAATGACGAGCCGAGCGCAAGAAAAGCCCAAATGGCCGAATCCGCCCGTGGGACAGCAATGGGCCTTGGAGTTTCCGGCACAAGGCTCAGTTGGAACTGCTTCGAATCTGCCGGTTAGTGTTGCCGTCACGTCGTACAAGTACTTCTCGCGATCTGCAAAACGCTCTCTGCCACTGTGTGCCGTCAGCTTCCGTTGAAAGTCCCGGAAATCTTTGTCTTGGATGAGCCGAAGAGAGTCCCGAGGAGTCAAATCGCCGCAACACCAGGTTGTTGGTTGACTCTTCGGGCCCCGGCCGTATTCGAGCCAGATGTCATCGATCTTGCGCCCCAGGCACTCTGCCGCAGAGAGTCTAAACTCTTCGAAAGCGATCAGCGCGAGTCCGCGAATGCTGATGATTGTTGAGTTGAGTTGGTCCGGACGGGCCGCGACCTCGCAAACAGCCTTCGGGTTTGATCTATTGTCAGCTACCTGGCTGACTGCGACTTGGCAGAACACAATCAAGCAGACGCCAAGCCAGTTGACGACAACCGCTAACCGGTTACGGCAGCGCGAAAACATACACCGCGTTGTGCCCCGCGACCCGCTTGATCTCGGGCGCATGCAGCCGGACCAGGCCAGGGCCAAGCGCGCCGTCCCCGGTCAGAATCGCGACGTATTGTTTGCCGTTCACCGCATAAGTGATCGTGCTGACCGCGATGCTGCCGCCGACGATGCCCTCCCAGAGTTGCTTGCCGGTCTCAGCGTCAAAGGCGTGCAGGCGGCGGTCCAGATCGCCCCAGAAGATCAGGTTGCCGGCGGTCGCCAGCACGGCCCCGTTGGAAGGAGCGCGCTGCTCGCCGAAGCGCAGGATCTCGCCGGTTTCCATGTTGATCTTGGCGAGCCCGTTCAGCTTTTGCGGATCCGCGCCCGCGCGCGCCACGCCCTTGCGCTGGCCGCCTTCGATGTTATCCAGGCAAACATCGATGTAAGGAACGTACATCGAGTTGGTCAGCGGCGAGTAAGCCGCCGGCCAGTAGCTGCGCGTGTTGAAGAAGCAGATCACCTTCTCTTCACCCTTCTTGCGGAAGATGAGGTCTTCGTTCAGGTAGGTCTTGCCGGTGTTCACGTCGATGTTCTTCAGCCAGAAGTTGGGAGCGTCATAGGGGAACGGGTTGGCCCACAGAAATTCGCCCGTCAGCCGGTCCAGCAGGAAGATCCCGCCCGATTCGCCCGCCGCGAAGATCGTATCGCGCTCTTCGCCGGGCTTGATCTTTGGGTTGATCCACTTCACAAATTTCGGATTGGGATTCACTTTGGTGTGGATCAGCGTGCGTTCATTGGTCCAGTCCTCGTCCCAGTCGTCGCCGGGCAGGTGCTGGTAATACCACAGAAGCTTGCCGGTTTTGCCGTCCAGCGCGACGGTAGAGTTGCTGTAGAGTGCCGAGGGAGCCGACGTCGGAATCGCGAACGGATTGCCGTTGTGCCGCGCGATCCGGCTATTGGGCGTCGGGTTGGCGATGCCGTAATACACGATGTCGCGCACCGGATCGTAGGCGCCGGGAGAACCCCAGGTCGAAGCCACACGCTTTTCGTCCGGTTCGTCGGCCCAGCTGTCGCCACCGGGCTCACCCTTCGCGGGCGTGGTGTAGAACTTCCACAATTCTTTACCGGTGTGCGCATCGTGCGCCGAGATGTAGCAACTGGACCGCACGAAGCAGTTTCCGCCCGAGATCACCTTGTCGCCGGCCATGATGGTGCCGGAAGAGTTGCCGCGTTTATCGACCTGGCTCTGCCAGCGCAGCTCTCCGGTGCGGGCATCCAGGCCAACCACCTGATTGTCGGGAGCGGTGTACATGATCAGGTCGTCGAAAATGGAGAACGTCTTGGAGCGGGAGTTGTATCCTCGTCCGCCTCCTCCCCGTCCGCCACGCCCTCCGCCCGCCGCCGGTCCGCCACGACCGGCGCCTGCCGCCGGAGGAGCCGCCGCAGGGGCCGGCTGCGGACGAGTGTATTCCCACAGCAGGTCGCCATTGGTGGCGTTCAAGGCTTCGACGCCGCCCGTGGCCGTCATGATATACATCGTGCCGCCGCGGACCAGGGGCGTGCTCTCCACGGTGCCCGCCGGCATGCCCCGCGACCACGCCATCCGCAGCTGGCTCACGTTCTGGCGCGTAATCTGTTTTAGGGGACTGAACCGCTGATCGTCGTAGGTCCGGCTGAAGCTCAGCCAATCATTGGGGCTGGGGTTGGCCAGTTCCGCGGTAGTGACCGGCTTAAAGTTCTGGACAACTTGCGCCCGAGCGGCGGGAGTCACGATTCCCGCCCCGATGACTGTGATACAGAGTAGCGTCCTGGTCATACCGCCCTCCTCAGGTTCCTATCAACAAGGTCTACCGACAGCGTAGTTTACCGCACTCCATAGGTAGGGTGCGAATAAGATGACGGAGCGGATTGCTTAGACCAAATCGGGTGAAACCCTAATGGACAGGCTCCAGAATGGCCTGTAGACTGGGGCTGCCCTGTTCTTCAGGCCTTTATGCAACGCTGCAAACAGTGTGAGTCCCCGCTTGCCAAGAGCGACGTAGCCTGTATCAACTGCGGAGAGCTGGTCAACCCGGTAAAACCCAAGACCAACCTGCGCCGGCACTTTGGCAAGGTGGTTACCGGCCTGTTCATACTCTCGGCGGTGCTTACGGTGGTGGCTCTGTTCACCAACTACGTGGGGTCGTTTGTGACCTGCCTGGCTTCCACGATTGCCCTTATGATGGTCAAGAAGTCAGCCGACGAGATGTCGTCGTCGCAACAGTAAGCCACCGCGCTTCAATTCACAGCCAGTCTCAGGAAGCACGCTGCTCGGCAGCGGACTCGGCCTGGTGGGCGGCCAGCTGCAGCGAAGTGGCCTGTTGTTTTGCGGCGTACATCCTACGGTCGGCCTCGGCGAGCAGGACTTCGGCATCGGCGCCATCGACGGGATAGATGGCGGCCCCCACGCTCATGGAGATGCATTGTTCGCTGCACACATTCCAGCCGGCCACATGCGCCACGGTCTGCAGCCGCTCCACATAGGACAAATGCAGGTCGTCCCGCAAGCCCGGCACCACGATGACGAACTCGTCTCCCCCCATGCGCGCGACGTAATCGGACTTCCGGCAGAAATCTTCCAATCCTTTCGCCACCGCCTGCAGCACTTCGTTACCCTTCAAGTGCCCGAACCGGTCATTGACCTGCTTAAATCCGTTCAAGTCGCACACCAGCACTCCCACCGCGGCGTTTTCCCGCTGGGCCCGGGCAAGCTCGTGGTGCAGATGCAGTTCGAGGGAGCGTGCGTTGGGGAGGCCAGTCAGGTGATCGGTCACCGCCAGCCTTTCCGTGTCGTGGTACCGCAGCGCGCTTTCGACGGCCGGGGCGACCTGCAGGCTGACCGCTTCCAGAAGCCGAAGATGATCGCGGTTAAACGCTTGCGGGTCGGTATGGTACAGGGTCAGGACCCCCGCCATGCCGTTGGGGCCCATCAAGGGGACCGCCAGCGCCGACTGCAGCTTGTACAGCACCTCTGAATCGTTCTGGAAGCCAGACTCCATACTGGGTTCCCCGTTCAGGATCGAAGTGCCATGCTGGATCACGCGGCCCGAGAGTCCCTTTTCGATCGGGAATGTTTCCCGGCCGAATAGGTGACTATTCGTTCCCACGATTTCGACAGGCTCCAGCTCATTTCCGCGACTTACATAGATCGCCAGCGTATCGTGCGCGATCATCCGTTTCACCCCTTCATGAATCGCGGAGGTCACCTCGCGGGTACCCAAGGAGTGCGTCAGAACATTGGCCAGCGTCTGCAGGAGCTGCGTTTCCTGCCGGGCGGAGACGATCGGGTCCAGAATCAAATTCGGAGTGGGCCTGGATTCGGCATTCAGAGTTGCCGACAACTTTCCAAGGTCCTTGCCGGAAGCGTCGCTTCCGTCGGCGCTGGTGTTGTTCACTTCGCCCCAGGCCATGCGCTCCAGCTCCAGATAGCGCCGCTGCAGCACGGAAACCACTTGCGGATCGAAGCTTCTTCCCGCTTCCTGGGCGACTTTTGCCATCGCGAAATCGATGGGCAGAGCGCCCCGGTGGGGACGGTCGGATAGGAGCGCATCCAGACAGTCCACGGCGGAAAGAATCCGGGCGCCGATCGGAATCTGTTGCGATTGGAGGCCCTTCGGATAGCCCGTGCCATCCCACTTTTCATGGTGCGTCGCCACGATTTCCTGCACCGGCTCCGGGTAGTTCATGCGCGCCAGCATCTCGGCGCCGGTCAAGGGGTGGGTTTTCATCTTTTCCCACTCTTCCGGCGATAACGCCCCCGGCTTCAGCAGGATGTGGTCGGGAATCGCCAGTTTGCCGATATCGTGGAGCAGCGCAGCGACATTCAGGTGCTCCAACTGTTCCTCGCTGAGTTTCAATTCCTCTCCCACTGCCCGGACATAGAACCGGACCCGGCGCAGATGCATATGCGTGGTGTGGTCGCGGCTGTCGATGGCCACTGCCAGGGTCTCTAGAGTTCGCTGGTGCAGCGCTGTGAGTTCCTCCCGGTGCTTCGCTTTGGAATCGAACCAGGCGCGAAACGCCGCATCCAGAGCGAACAGCATGGGCAGCGCCACCAGGCCGGGATTCATCTCGTTCAGCACCGCCGCGCTTCGAACCAGATATGCCAGGTACGCCAGCCCCACAAACCAGGGCAGCAAGGGACGGCACTCCGTGCGGAATACGTGGGCGAGGGAGACAGAGCGGTCCTTCCCGAGCGTCTGCGCCAGCCCCCAATTCAGCAGCAGCACCAGGGAGCTGGCGATTACGGGCGCCGGAAACAGAGCGTTGTACGGGAGCACTGAAAGCGCCTGGTGGACCGCCTGAGCGGCGGCAATGCCGATGGTTCCGCTGGCAATCGAAAAGACCAGGGCCGAAGGGCTCGGCAAAGTGCGTCCGGCTTCCTGGAGCTGGCCCAACAGGGAAACCACGCACGCGATGAACAGCAGTTCCGGAAGGCTCAGGTCTTCGATGGCCAGCAACAGCACCAGAAAACCTGCGGGAATCGCGGTGCGCTGCGAGGTCAGGCGCAAACCCAGGGCGGCAATGACGGCGCACGCCAGGTAATACAGAAAATCGCTCAGATGGCGCGTGTCGGCCTGGGCAAGGTTGACCAGGCATAGCGCCGTCCCCACGCCGACGTAGAACGCCATCAACGCCCGTCGGTGGTTTTGCGGAGGTTTTCACTGGTGACCCGATGAATGCACGTCGCAAGCCAATCCGGGTGGCTGTCCGTAGACGTCTGAAGTTCTTTCGAAATAAGCAGATACCGTTGCGTGGATCGCCTTGCGATGGGAGCCGGAATCGATCCCGCGACACTTCGTCGCGGCGGACTCTGCCAGAATGTCCCAATCGGCCGCCGCGGAAGCGAGCCCAAACGGCGGTGCGATACATTGGTCAACAATAGATCGACATGGCACGTTGGCAAACTTCAGGTACTAAGCAGGATCACGGAGTCCGGTCTGGTGGCCATCGTCCGGACCGATAACCCCGGCCATGCATCTCGAATCGTCGAGGCGTGCGCGCAAGGCGGCGCTACCGCCGTCGAAATCACGTTCACCGTTCCCGGCGCGGCGGACATCATCGAAGAGCTGGCCAAGCGCTATCCAGCGGAACAGATGGCTCTGGGCGCCGGAACCGTGCTGGATCCGGAAACGGCTCGCATAGCCATCCTGGCCGGCGCGCGGTTCGTGGTGAGCCCGTCGCTGAGCGCAGCCACCGCCCGGCTGTGCAACCGGTATCAGATCCCGTACTTGCCGGGCGCGGGTACTATCCGCGAGATCGTGGAAGCCATGGAATGCGGGGCCGATATCGTCAAACTGTTTCCAGGCGAGACGCTCGGCCCGGCGTTCGTCAAAGCGGCCAGGGCTCCGCTGCCGCAAGCTCCGCTGATGCCCACCGGCGGCGTGAGCATCGATAATGCCGCGGAATGGATCCAGGCCGGCAGCGTGGCGCTGGGCGTCGGCGGGAATCTCACGGCCGGCGCGAAGACCGGCGATTTCAAATCCATCACCGATCTGGCGCGCCGGTTTGTTGCCGCGATCGCGGAAGCTCGTGGGAATGCGGCCCGATGAAGGTGGTCACCTTTGGCGAGATCATGCTGCGCCTGTCTCCACCGGGCTTCGAGCGCCTTCTCCAAACTCCTCAATTCGTGGCCACGTTCGGCGGAGCGGAAGCCAACGTGGCGGTGGCGCTCGCGTCCCTCCAACTTGATAGTGCCTACGTAACCGTCCTGCCGGAAAATCCGATCGCGGATGCGGCCGTGGCCGAGCTTCAGCGCTTCGGCGTCGATACCTCGCACATTCTTCGCGCGCCAGGTCGCCTGGGCGTGTACTATCTGGAGGCGGGAGCCAACCAGCGTCCGTCCCGGATCGTCTACGATCGCGACCACAGCGCGATCGCGCTCGCCAAACCGGGCGACATTTCGTGGCAACACGTGCTGGAGGACGCAACGTGGTTCCACATCAGCGGAATCACGCCGGCCCTCAGCTCCTCGGCTGCGGATCTGGCGCTGGAAGCGGTCGAGCAGGCCCGCGCCGCCGGCCTCACCGTATCCTGCGATCTCAACTACCGGAAGAATCTCTGGAAATGGGGCAAAACCGCGCGCGAGGTGATGCCCGAGTTCGTCAAGCTCACGGATGTGTTGATCGCCAACGAAGAAGATCTCCAGACGGCGCTCGGCATGGAGGCCGAAGTCGACGTCCAGTCCGGACAACTCGACCGCGTACAGTATCAGAAGCTGGCGGGCGAGGTGCGATCCGCCTATCCGAACCTTCGGGCGATCGCGATCACGCTGCGCGAGTCGGTGAGCGCCTCGCACAACGGCTGGTCGGCCTGCCTGCATGACGGCCAGCAGCTTTCTCACAAGCCGCCGATATGACATCACCCACATCGTGGACCGCGTCGGCGCGGGGGATTGCTTCGCGGCCGGGCTGATTTACGGAATGCTCACCGGTCTCGACCACCAGGCGGCACTCGATTTCGCGGTGGCGGCCAGTTGCCTGAAGCATTCGATCCCGGGCGACTTCAGCCGCGTGACCGCGGCGGAGGTGAACGCGCTGCTCGAAGAAGGCGGCTCGGGCCGCGTGCTGCGGTAGCGAATTTTTCAGGCGATATGCGCGCCGGTGGTGCCGACGTACACCGTGAACAGCGACTGGCTCGCGGCCATGAACAGCCGGTTGCGCTTGGTGCCGCCGAAACAGATGTTCGCGCAGTTCTCCGGCAAGCGGATCATGCCGATCGGCTCGCCGCTGGGCGCGACGATCTGGACTCCCGGAGGCGCTCCGGCCCACACGTTCCCATCGACATCGCAGCGGATGCCGTCCGCGGCGCCGTTGGAAAACTGCACGAACCGTTTTCCGTTGCGCACTTTATCGGTGCCGTCCAGATCGAACACTTTGGTCTCGCGGCCGGATCCAGTGTCGGCGATATACACCTTCTTGTAGTCGGGCGAAAAGCAGATGCCGTTGGGCTGGTCGAGTTCGTCCGTGATCTTCTCGATCCGCGCGGACTTGGGATCCACGCGGTAGACGGCCTGCTTGATTTCCGGCGTGGCCTGGAACCCCTCGTAGTTGCCCTGGATGCCGTAGGTGGGATCGGTGAACCAGATGCCGCCGTCCGGGTGGACCACGATGTCATTCGGCGAGTTGAGCCGCTTTCCTCCGAACTTATCGGCGATCACGGTGACGGTGCCGTTGTATTCGTAGCGCGCCACGCGGCGGTTGCCGTGTTCGCAGGAAACCTGCCGGCCTTCGAAATCGAAAGTGTTGCCGTTGCTGTATCCGGAAGGATTGCGGAACACGGTGACCCGCCCGTCTTCCTCCGTCCAGCGCATTTGGACGTTGTTGGGAATGTCGCTCCACACCAGATAGCGGCCCACGCCGTTCCACGCCGGACCCTCAGACCACAGCGCCCCGGTATAAACGCGGCGGATGGTCGTGTTGCCGATCACATAGCGGCGGAAGCGATTGTCCACGGCTACGATGTCGGGGTCGGGATAGCGTATGGGCGTCTGCCCGGACCAGTCGCGCGGCGGGGGTGCAGCCGGCTGCTGAGCCCGTGCGGGTAGGATGGCGGCCGCGCCCAGCGCGGCAGTCAAAAAGCTCCGGCGGTTACAGTGCGTCATGTCACGTTTCATAACGTCAAGAATTATATCAGCCGGTACAGCATTTCTCCGGCCCGCGGAACCACCAGCCAATCGGAATGCGTCTTCCATTCCTCTGGATTCACGGCCGCCGGATCCAGATAGCCCAGGTTGATGCGCCGGCAGCGCTCTTCCGGAATGCCTGTGGCCAGCGTCACGCGGATGCGCGGATGCTCCACGCCGCTGGCTGAATCGTACGCGCCTTTCCCTTTGACGTGCGTCGAGTGAGCCAGAATGCCGCCTGGAACCTTGCCGAAGCGGTCCCACTGCTGGGTGAAGTAGTCCCGGCAGTGATACCCGATTTCGTCGATCAGCTTTCCGTGCACGAAGCTCACCTCGGCGATGTGCGGCGCGTAGATCACCACCTCGCCGCCATCGGCCACCACCGGCTCCAGCTTGTACATGCCCTTGGCGCCGGTCCACAAGTCCCGGTAGATCGGCGGCATGATGGAGAGCACTCGCCGGAAGGGTTTCTCGACCCATACGATATGCCGCTGGGCCGAAAGCGCGGCCGCCTGCGCCCAGGTTTCGAGCGTCGGCCCGCAGTAGACGCCGGCCACGCCTTCGGGAAACGCCACCAGCGCGAGCAGCGAATGCGGGCGATCCACCAGCTCCACGGCGCGGTTGATCACCGCGCGCACGGCCGTCTCCGGCGTCCCGATGATTTCGTAACTGGTGATCAGCGCGCCCAGCCAGTGCGTGAAGTGGATGATCTCCGGTCCTGCGATCCCGGGGAAGAAATATTTCGCGCCGCCCGAGAACCCCACCACCTCGTGTGGAAAAACCGGCCCGCAGATCAGGATGTGGTCGTAATCCAGGATCAAGCCGGTTCAGGCGCACCGGGACGGACTGATTCAGCCGCCCTCCCGTGAGCTCCTGGATTTCCACAGCCTGGATCTCGCCCAGAGTGACGAAGGCGGCCGGATCGTCCCAGCGATGGTTGTAGATCCTGCGCCGGCCTACTCTCCCGTTTGCAACGCTGTTACCCACCAGTCGGGACAGCTCCCCGTCGTCCATGGGCGGATGCGTGCCCAGGGCGACCAGGAAATCGAGAGCGGCCACCCGGGTTCCCAGTTCACGTTCCAGAACGTCGAACATCAGCGGCATGGGCATGGTGCGGGTGCCGTCGGGGATCAGCACCAGAACCCGCCAGCCATCCACGTCCAGTCGCGCGAGTCCTTCGGCGGCCACGGCACGAACTTCCGCTTCCGACAGCAAGCCTTCGCGCAGACCATGGCCGGATACGGAATTCCGTAGAAGGGATGTGGATTCCATGCTGGCCGACAACCAGTGTAAGCCTTTTGTTATCTGCGGTCACTGACCCAAGTACAGGGGTCACTGACTCCCACTTGACCCCTCAGCGGCTCGGATTTCACCGCTTGCGTGATAGCGTGAGATTCTAGACTCGCGTCCTACTCATGCTAACTGCCTCTTCTTCCAACCAATCCCCGGCCTCGATTCGCCGCTTCTTCGCCACCGCCGGACTGATCCTCCTGTCAGTGCGTCTGGTGTGGGCTGTATCGGGAGGCACTCTGACGGGCACCATCAAGGACCAAAGCGGCGGCGTCGTGCCCGGCGCCAAACTGAGCATCGTGAACAACGCGCTCAAGACCGAATTTAATGCGACGTCGGACGCGATGGGCGACTACGTCTTTCCCAACCTGGCGGTTGGCCAGTACACGCTCACCATCGACGCGCCCGGATTCCGGACTCAGAAGAAAAATATGACCATCGATGCGGATGCGGCGGTCCGTTTCGACGCGATACTGCAACTCGGCGGGAAGTCCGAGGAAGTTACGGTCGTGGCGACCGATTCCGGGCTCCAAACCAACGTGGAAACAGTGTCTACGCAACTCGGGGAAGTGGTATCCGGCGCCCAGATCGCCACCCAGCCCCTGAACGGACGCAGCTATACGGATCTGTTGGCGATCCAGCCTGGCGTCACGCCGGTGACCACGTTAACGCCGACTTCGGTCATCATGGCGGGGGTCACGGGCACGCTCAATCCCTCGGGCGATGCGAATCCGGGCGACGTTTCCATTAGCGGGCAGCGCGAATCCGCCAACGGCTTCATGGTGAACTCGACGGACGTGCAGGAGCACATGAACGGCGGAACCTCGGTGATACCGAACCTGGATTCCATCGCGGAGTTTCGGGTTCTGACCAACAACTTCGATCCCGAGTACGGCAATTACAACGGCGGCATGATCAACGTGGTGACCAAATCCGGCAGCAACGCCTTTCACGGCGGCGGATTTGAGTTTCTGCGGAACACCGCCCTGGATGCCAAGAACTATTTCGACGCCACGCGCGGCGTTTTCCGGCAGAATCAGTTC
>CAVXFR010000015.1:0-5314 GCA_963761045.1 Terriglobia bacterium
AGATCTTCCGCTGAGCGCGGCATCCCTCAACGATCCAGCGTGAGTTCGACGATCCGTTCGGAACGGTTGAAATCGCTGTAGCGGACCCACGTGGGACGGAAGCGGAAATGGGTGATTCCTTTCCACGCCAGGTGATCACGGCATTCGGGATAGGCGGCGAAATAGGTTTCGAGAATCCGGTCGCGCTCGGCGCCGGTGGGCTCGTCAGCGATGCCTTCCAGTTGCACCGTGATCTCCTGGTCCCACCCGATGACAAAAGCGATCCTCGGATCGGCGCGAAGGTTGCGGCACTTGCGGGATGTATCGAGCGTGTCGAAGACGATCTCCAGTTCGGGCGTGACGGCGATGCCGACCACGGCGGACTGCGGATCGCCAGAGGGAGAAACGGTCGACTGAACTCCCAGGCGATGCTTTTGCAGAAACATCAACAGTTCGGCGCGAGTCATGGCCCTGATTATATCCGCGACAATAGACGAGAGGAGAATACACGATGAAGCGAACCGCAGAGGCGAAGTGGCAGGGCGATCTGAAGACCGGTACTGGCGAAATATCGATGGCGAGCGGCACGCTGTCGCATGTGCCCTATTCCTTCCACAGCCGCTTCGAGCAGGGGAAGGGAACCAATCCGGAAGAATTGCTGGCCGCCGCGCATGCGGGCTGCTTCACGATGGCGCTCTCGAACCAGCTCGCGCAGGCGGGATTCAAGGCCGAGAGTCTCGAAACTACCTGCACCATCACCTTGGAGCAGAAGGACGGCGGGTTCGCCATCACGGAAAGTCATCTGGAGCTGAAAGCGAAAGTGCCCGGCGCCACGCGTGAGGCTTTCGACAAAGCGACCGCGGGAGCGAAGTCAGGCTGCCCGGTCTCCAAACTGTACAACACTAACATCACGCTGGACGCCACGCTGGAAAGCTAGCCCCTATTCACAGCGCAGCGCATCCACGGGACTCACGCGGGTCGCGCGCCGGGCGGGGAGCCATACGGCAAGAAGAGCCACCACGGCCAACAGCACGGGCACGCCGATGAACACCAGAGGGTCGCGGGCCTTTACGCCATACAGCAGGCTCGCGATCACCTTGGTGAGCCCGAAGGCGGACGCCACGCCGATGATGATTCCGACCAGCGCCAGGCGCATGCCCTGGAAGATCACCATAGTTCGCACCGATCCGGATCGGGCGCCGAGCGCCAGACGGACTCCAATTTCCTGCGTGCGTTGTTGGACCGAATACGCCATCAGGCCATAGATTCCGATGGCGGCGAGCAGCAGCGCCGTGCCGGCGAAGATGGTCAGCACGAGAGTATTGAAATCGGTATTGGCCGTGGAGCGGGACACCACTTCGTCCATGGTGCGGATGGGCGCAAGCGCCAGGCCGCCGCTGACGTCGCTCAACTCTTTTTGGATCGCCGGGATCAGCGTGTGAGGCTCGACGTGCGTCCGTACGATCCAGGCGAGCGGCGTGAGACGGGCGTTGAGCGCGTTGATTGCGTCGGGAAGCTGAGCCTGCGGTATGTACATGGTGGGCGCCGGATTGCTGTTCAGCCCGTTGTCGCGAATGTCGCCGACCACGCCGACGATTTGCCGCGGAGGGTCCGCAAATTCCGGCCCGACACCCTTGCCGATGACGATCTGGTCGGCCAGCGGGTCGCCCTTCGGCCAGAACTGCTTGGCCATGGCCTGATTGATGATGACGACGGGCGGCGCCCCCATCCCATCCTGGTCGCTGAATCTGCGTCCCCGCAGAAGCGGAATCTTGAACACATCGAAATATTCCGGCGAGGCGATCATGTACCTTCCGCCGCCGGTCGAAGGACCGTTGAGCGGCCGTCCCACGATGATGAACGGAAGCCCGTAACCGCCTTCCAGCGGAACGCAGCAGGTGGCGCCGGCATTTTCGACTCCGGGCAAAGACTTGAGCCGTTCGGTGCCTTGGCGCACCAGGTGATCGACCCCGGCCGTCTTGGTGAAGCGCGGGCCGCTGAGGGACATCCGGAGCGTCAGTACGTTGTGCGAATCGAAGCCCGGGTGGACCGACCGGAGCGCGGTGAAGGTCCGCAGCAGCAGTGCCGCACCGATCAGCAGGATCAGTGCCAGCGCGGTTTCCGTGACCACCAGCAGGGAACGGGTCTTGTTGTGCCGGAAGCTGGTCCCTCCCCGTCCGGTGGATTCCTTGATGGTGCTGTTGAGATCGACGCGCGAAGCCTGCAACGCCGGAATCAGGCCGAACAAAACGCCGGTTGCCACCGACAGCGCCAGCGTGAACAAGACCACGCGAATATCCATCGATACGGCGCTGCCTTGGAGCCCCACTCTCGGGATATTGCCGGGATTCAAGCTCAGAATGGCGCGAATGCCGGCGAATCCCAGCGCCAACCCGAACACACCGCCGGTTACGGATAAGACCACGCTTTCCGTCAGCAGCTGGCGCATGATTCGGCCGCGGCCGGCTCCCACGGCCACGCGAATGGCGATCTCCCGCCTGCGACTGGTCGCGCGGGCCAATAGAAGATTCGCAACGTTGGAGCAGGCGATCAACAGCACAAAGCCCACCGCGCCCAGCAGAACCCACAGCAATGTGCGCACGCCGCTCACGATGACTTCCTGCAGCGGCTGCACGCCAAAGGTTCCCTGCGGACCGAGGCTGTTCGGATAGTTCTTCCGAAAGCCCTCCGTCGCCGCCTTGAGCTGCTCGTTCGCGGCCGCCAGGGTTACGCCCGGCTTCAGGCGCCCGGCCACCTGGAAGTAATTCCCCTGATCGGTGCTGTACGGATCGAGCTGGAAAGGCACGTAGACGTCGGGGGGCTGGTCGACCTCGATCTTGAGGTTGGGGCCCACCACGCCGATGATTTCATGGGGAGTTCCACTCAAGTTAATGGTCCTGCCGATCACGTTGGGATCCGAACCGAAGCGGCGCTGCCAGAACCCGTACGCCAGCACGGCCACGTCGCGGGCGCGGGGAAGATCTTCTTGCTCCGTATAAGTTCTGCCCCGAACCATGGTGGCTCCGAACAGGCGGAAGAAACCGGCGCTGGCCTGGGCCTCCTGAATCTGCTCCGGAAGCTCGCCCGCTTGATAGTTCGCGACGCCGAGTCGCCACGCGGACACGTCCTGGAAGGATTGGGTCTGGGCGCGCCAGAAATTAAATTTCACCGGGGAACTGCCGGCGCCGGATCCCTGGGGCGACACGTTCATGAACATGACGATCCTCTGGGGGTCGGGGAAATTCACCGGCTTGAGCAGAACTGTATTGATGAGGGAAAAGACGGCGGTGTTCGCTCCCACCCCGAGCGCCAGCGCCAGCACCGCCGTGACGGTAAAACCCGGGGCCTGGAGAAACATCCGGACGGAGTGCTTGAGGTCCTTAAAGAAGGATTCCATGGGCCTGCCTCTTGACTCTATACGGCGTCGCGCCCGAAAGGTTTCCCAAAAAAGAGAAAAGCGCCGGAGGATTTGACTCCCCGGCGCGATTCCGATTGCGGACTTCTGTCTTCTGACTTAGGCTTTCACGGAATGGTGCGGGTCGATGATGAACTTCTTGGCCGCGCCCTTGTCGAAGTCCTTGTAACCCTGGGGCGCCTCGTCGAGCGAGATGAGCGTCGCATTGACCGCCTTGGCGGGATGCACCTTGTCGTACAGGATGGCCGTCATGAGCTGCCGGTTGTAGCGCAGCACCGGGCACTGACCGGTGTGGAAGGAGCAGGACTTCGCCCATCCCAGGCCGATGCGGATCGAGAGCGCGCCGATTTTGGCGTTCGCGTCGATGCCGCCCGGATCGCCGGTGACGTACAGGCCGGGGATACCGATCGAGCCGCCTGCGCGGACTACTTCCTGGAGCGAATTCAGTACCGTGGCGGGACGTTCCACGCCGGCATCCTTACCCTGGCCATGGGCTTCGAACCCGACGCAATCGACTGTGCAATCGACCACCGGCTCGCCGACGATCTGCTCGATCTGCTGGGCCAGCGTGGCATCCTTGCGGAGGTCGATGGTTTCGCAGCCAAAGGACTTGGCCTGAGCAAGCCTTTCCGGAATCATGTCGCCGACGATGACTACGGCCGCTCCCAGCAACTGGGCTCCCGCTGCCGCGGCCAGACCCACCGGGCCGGCGCCCGCGATGTACACCGTGGTGCCGGGTCCAACGCCGGCTTGCACGCAGCCGTGGAAACCGGTCGGGAAGATGTCGGACAGAAGCGTCAGGTCCTTGATCTTCGCCATCGCTTTTTCTTTGTTGGGGAACTTGATCAGGTTGAAATCGGCGTAGGGCACCATGACGTATTCCGCCTGGCCGCCGACCCATCCGCCCATGTCCACATAGCCGTAGGCCGCGCCCGGACGAGCCGGATTCACGGTCAGGCAGATGCCGGTCTTGCCTTCCCGGCAATTGCGGCAGCGCCCGCAGGCGATGTTGAACGGCACCGTGACCAGGTCGCCGATGTTCAGCATTTCAACGTCGCTGCCCTTCTCAATCACCTCGCCGGTGATCTCGTGACCCAGGATCAAGCCTTGAGGGGCAGTGGTGCGGCCGCGGACCATGTGCTGATCCGACCCGCAGATGTTGGTGGTAACTACTTTCAAAATTACGCCATGAGGTGCGTCTTTCCCGCCGAAAGGATCCGTCTCGCTCTTCGGCATTTTCAGCTTGGGGTAGGGGATGGACTGAACTTCCACCACGCCCGGCTTGATATAAGCTACTCCACGATTCGTTGCCATACTTCCTGTCTCCTTTTACCTTTCTTCATCACTCCGTCTGTTGCGCGCTCCGTTACTGCACCAAGTGCGCTTTAGAATGCTGCGGCGCCGGCTTCGGCCACCGCGTGGTCCTGATCTCCCGATCCGCCGCTGACGCCGATGGCGCCCATCACTTTTCCGTTCTTCTTCAGCGGGATGCCGCCGGCGAAAATCATGATCTTCCCGTTATTGGACGCGTGGATGCCAAAAAACTGCCCACCGGATTGCGAGTGCGTGGCCAGATCCTTGGTGGAAATGTCAAACGCGCGCGAGGTATAGGCCTTCTTCTGCGAGATATCGATACTTCCGATCCACGCGTTATCCATACGAACGTGGGCTACGATGTTTCCACCCTCATCCGCGACCGCGATATTCATGGGCTGGCCGATTTCACCTGCCTTCTTCTCCGCAGCTGCGATCACTCTCCGAGCGTCCGCCAAAGTTACCATGATTGCTCGTTCTCCTTTTTCGTTAGTCGACGTTCACCGCGCGGGAAGGGTCTCTGAAAACTTCGAGTGGACGCGCCCGTGCGCTCCAGAATTATACCCCAACTTCCAGGACTGCAGAAGTAGTGTTGAGACGTGAGTG
>CAVXFR010000016.1:0-493983 GCA_963761045.1 Terriglobia bacterium
ACCGGTCGAACAGCGCGCGCGTCTCCGAGCGGATTCGGTTCAAATCCGACAAGGGGATCGGCGACCAGCGCGGCAGCAGTGCGTTGAGTGCTTCGAGTTGGGCGTCGGACCCCGGCAGACGGCTCTCGGCGTGTCCCGTGATCACGCGCAGACCGTGGTCCAGGGCGCGATAGAAGGTGGCCGCATCGTGCAGGAACTGAGCATCCTGGCGGCTCAGATGGCCCATCTGTTCCAGGACCTCAATACGCGCGGGTGTGTTCAGCACCGTGAAGAACACGCCCGCGCTCTTCAGGCGCAGGTACATCAGCAGAAAATCGATATCGTAGTAGCCGCCGCGCCCGGCTTTTAGCGGCCGCGCGGAGCCCTGCTCTCTTTCCAGGCGTGCGCGCATCTCCCGCAAATCGGCTCGCGAACGGCCGCCCTGCCCGTACCGCCGCCAGTCGACCTGCTGCAGCTCGTGCAGGAAAAGCTCGGCGCGTTTTGGATCACCGGCCACAGCCAGCGACTTCATGTACGTAATTCCCTCCCAAGCCTCGGCGGCGTGGGCGAAGTACTCCGTGACGGCGCCTTCGGACTGCACCAGGGGTCCGGCGCCTCCGTTGGGCCGCAAGCGCGTGTCCACGGCGAACAAGACACCCTCGCCGGTGTAGGCGGTGATGAGATGCACCACGCGCTCGGCCACGCGCGTCCAGAAGACCATCTCGGGGGCGTCGGAATCCGGCAGCGCGAACATCAGATCCGCGTCCGAGCCCAGATCGAATTCACGCATGCCCAGCCGGCCGAGCGCGATGATCGACATCTGATGCTTTGGGCGGTAGGCGGGATTCTCGGGCGGATTCGATGCGCGCACATCCGCAATGGCGATTTCGTACACCTGCGCGATCGCGGCGTCGGCCAGCCTGGATGTGCGGTCGAGCGTTTCAAAAATAGGATGGGAGCGGCAAATACTCTCGGCCTCGATCCGCAGAATCGCCCGCCGGAACCAGCGGCGCAGTTCCGTGGCGTCGTGCGGCGGCGGCTCGTCCTGGATCAGAGGAATGGAAACGCGCGCGAGTTCGTCCATCGATTCCGGCCGGCGGATCAGCTCTTCGGCGAAGTACGCGCTGTGCTCGAACAGGTCCAGGGCCGTGGCGGCCAATCCCGGCTCGGAATTGAGACGCTCCAGGCGCGCGGGATCGTTAGACAGGCGTTCCAGAAAATACTCGAAGGGGCGATACCCCCGATGCAGATCGGCATGGGCGATGGCGGCCGCCAGGGCGGGCGCGCGCTGATCGAGCGCCTGAATGACGAACGCGGTGGGGCGGCCGCCGGGCTGCTCGGGCGGCTCGGTCTGCTGGGGAGGAGCGGCGCCCGTTGCCGGATGGGAATGCACTACGCGTTCGTACATCTCCCGCACGCCGGCGAAGTGATTGCGCAGCTCGCGCATGAGCGATTCCGCCGAACTTGCCCCCGCACTGGCGCCGGGCATACGCCGCGCGATCACTTCCAACGCCGCCGGGTCGCGGGGCAGCCGGTGCGTCTGCCGGTCTTCGTCGAATTGCAGGCGGTGTTCCAGGTGCCGCAGGAACTGGTAGGCCTGCGCCAGCCGGCCGTACTCGGCGCCGGTGAGATATCCTTTGTCCTGTAAACGCGCGAGCGCCAGCATGGTTCCGCCGTGGCGGACCCAGGGATCGGCGCCTCCGTGCAACCGCTGCAGGCACTGCACCAGGAATTCGATATCGCGGATGCCGCCGCGCTCCAGCTTCACGTCGATCGCACGGGGGCCGGCGGCCCCGCCGCTCAGCCCGCGCCCGCCGGTCTGCCGTGCCGCGAGGGTTTCATTGATGCGCTCGCGCGTGGCGGACAGTTCTTCGATCGCGGAGAAATCCAGGCTGGAGGCGTAGATCCGGGGCTCGACGAAATCCAGCAACGCGCGCCCCGTGGGACCATGGCCGGCGGCCACGCGCGCCTTGATCAGCATCTGCAACTCCCAGTCGCGCGCGCGCTTCTCGTAATAGTTTTGCGCGCCGTCCACCGATAGGCAGACCTCGCCCAGGCTTCCGTCGGGGCGCAGACGCAGGTCCACCCGGTAGCACATCCCTTCGGCGGAATACGCCGAAAGAAGTCCCGTCAACTGATTCGACGCGCGCTTGAAAAACTCCTTGTTGGTGATGCCCGCGGGTCCGGCCGTATGCCCGTTCGCCGAGTAGAGAAACATCAGATCGATGTCGGAGCTGTAGTTGAGCTCCTGGCCGCCCATTTTCCCCAGGGCGATCACGGCAAAATGCGCTTCGCTTCCGTCCTGGGATCGCGGCTGCCCGAAGTGCGCCACCAGATCCCGGTAGATGCGCTCGTAGGCAACTTCGACGATCACATCGGCCACCGCGGTCAGCTCGCCGGTGATCTCGGGCAGCGTGCCCAGGCCCATCACGTCGCGGACCATGATCCGCAGAATCTGGCGCCGCCGGAATTTCGCCAGCTCCACCGGCGGCGGCAAGCCCGCGGGAAGCGCGGCCACCAGGCGCGCGCGGAGATCGTCCATGGTGCTGACGCGCTGCAAATCCACCGGATCCAGGAGCTGCTCGGCCCAAGCGGGATGTTCCAGGATCTCTTCCGCCAGGAAGCGGCTGTAGGTAAAGACGGCCACCAGATGGCGCAGCCCAACCGCGGAGCGGGTCAAACGCGCGAAGGCTCCCGGGTGCTGCTCGCGCAGCCGCGTGAAGTAGTGCAATCCCTGTTCGGGCGCGGGCGAACCCGCCAGCAGAAGATCGAAGCGATTCTGAACGGCGGAAGGAAGATGCGGCGCCAGCGCCGCGATCTCGCGACTCGCGCGCGGGCGGTCCCGGTAAGGGAAGGTCAGCAAGCGATGCATGACGAACTAGGCGGTTTCGTCCAGCAGCTGGATCGGATCGCCCGGATGGATGGTACCCGCCCGCAGGATGGACGCGTAAAATCCGCTCAAGCCCCACCGCGGCGACGCCGGATTCCCAGCTTTCACTTCTTGATCATAGATGGCCTGTTGCACTCCCGGGTAGGCATTCAATGTTTCGCAGGGTGCGCGGACTTTGGTGATCTCGACCAGAATGTCACCGATGCGGTAGCGCTGCCCGATGCGCACCGAGCGCCGGTTCAGGCCGAGCGTGGTGAGATTTTCGCCGAGCGCGCCGTGATAGAGCGCGAAGCCCTGTTCCTTCAGCTCGTCGATACCCTCGGAGGTGATCAGCAGGATCGCCTGGCGCGGCCCGCCGTGGACCTCCGGGTGCGCCTGCACATCGCCGGTGATACCGAGCGGGGTAACCACGCCGCCCGAGATCGGCCGCTTGGGAACCCCACCTGGGGAAACGTTAATTTGGAGAACCGAACCGGAATGCACGCTTTTAATATGATCGCGCACAACGCAGCGTGGCACGATCGTGTTCTTTTGAGGTGCGCGCCACGCGCTGTGCTGCTCTAAATTATGATCGCGCACAACGCAGCGTGGCACGATCGTGTTCTTTTGAGGTGCGCGCCACGCGCTGTGCTGCTCTAAATTATGATCGCGCACAACGCAGCGTGGCACGATCGTGTTCTTTTGAGGTGCGCGCCACGCGCTGTGCTGCTCTAAATTATGATCGCGCACAACGCAGCGTGGCACGATCGTGTTCTTTTGAGGTGCGCGCCACGCGCTGTGCTGCTCTAAATATCGTAATAGAGTGCGAACTCGTAGGGGTGCGGGCGCAGGCGGATGGCGTCGGCCTCGTTCTTGCGCTTGTAGGAGATGTAGTTTTCGAGCAGTTCCTCGGTGAACACGTCGCCCTTGAGCAGAAACGCGTGATCGTCTTCCAGCGCGCCGAGCGCTTCTTCGAGCGACGACGGCATGGAGGGGACCGCCTTCATTTCTTCCGGCGAGAGATCGTAAATGTCCTTGTCCAGCGGCTCGCCCGGATCGATCTTGTTCAGCACGCCGTCCAGGCCCGCCATCACCAGCGCGGAGAACGCCAGATACGGATTGGCGGACGGATCCGGCGGCCGGAACTCGACGCGCTTGGCCTTGGGCGAGGCCGAGTACATCGGAATGCGGCAGGCCGCCGATCGGTTGCGCCGCGAGTACGCCAGATTCACCGGCGCTTCATAACCCGGAACGAGTCGCTTGTAACTGTTGGTGGTCGGCGCGATGATGGCGGCCAGCGCGCGCGCGTGCTTGAGCAATCCGCCGATGTACCACAGCGCCATCTGGCTCAAGCCCGCGTAGAGGTCGCCGGCGAACATCGGCTTGCCGCCCTTCCACAGGCTCTGGTGCACGTGCATGCCGCTGCCGTTGTCGCCGAACAAAGGCTTGGGCATGAAGGTGACGGTCTTGCCGTACTGATAGGCCGTGTTGCGGATGACGTACTTGTACAGCATCATGTTGTCGGCCGATTTGCAGAGCGTGTTGAAGCGCTGATCGATCTCGCACTGGCCTGCGGTGGCGACCTCGTGATGGTGGCACTCGATGTCCAGGCCCACTTTGATCATGGTCTCGACCATTTCGGCGCGCAGGTCCTGATGGTGATCGGTGGGCGGGACCGGAAAATATCCTTCCTTGTAGCGCGGCCGGTAGCCCTGATTATTTTCGCGGCGGCTGGAGTTCCAGCGGCCTTCTTCCGCGTCGATAAAGTAGAAGCCCTCGTGCACATTCTGGTCGAAGCTGACGCTGTCGAAGATGAAGAACTCGGCTTCGGCGCCGAAGAAGGCGGTGTCGGCCAGACCGGAGTTCTTGACGTACAGCTCGGCCTTGCGGGCGATCCAGCGCGGATCGCGGTCGTAGCTCTGGCGGGTGATGGGATCGATGACATTGCAATTCATCACCAGGGTTTTGATTTCGAAGAAGGGATCGAGAATGGCGGTGGCCGGATCGGGCACCAGCAGCATGTCGGATTCGTTGATGGCGGCCCAGCCGCGGATGGAACTGCCGTCGAAGCCGAAGCCTTCCTCGAAGCTCGACTCGCTCAGTTCGCCGATGGGGTAGGAGACGTGCTGCTGCACGCCGGGCAGATCGGTGAAGCGCAGATCGAGCTGCTTGACGTTGTTTTCCTTGGCAAATTCCAGGGCTTCCTTGGGAGTCATGTCTCACATCATATACATAAAGGCTCATCTATAGAAAACCCCGCGCGCGGCCACCGACTAAACTGGATTGGTGGAGCAGACTACACTCGACTGGGGCCTTGAGCGGCGATCCTACACCGTCAGCGAACTGACCGCGGAGATGCGCTCGGTGCTCTCGGGCGAGTTCACCGATGTGTGGGTGGCGGGCGAGATTTCCGGCGCGAAGCTTCCGCCCAGCGGGCACTACTACTTCACCTTGAAAGACGAGTCCGCGCAGATTCGCTGCGTGTGCTACAAAATGACGGCTCGATACCTCAAGTTCAAGCCGCAGGACGGCGTCGCGGTGCTGGCGCGAGGGCGCATCGACCTCTACGACGCTCGCGGCGAACTGCAACTGGTGGTGGAAGCGCTGGAGCCGCAGGGCCACGGCGCGCTGCAACTGGCGTTCGAGCAATTGAAGCGGAGGCTGGCCGCCGAGGGCCTCTTCGACCAGGCGCGCAAACGGCCGCTGCCCGCGCTGCCCGAGCGGATCGGGATCGTGACGTCGCCTTCCGGCGCGGTGATCCGCGACATGATCCATATTCTGGAGCGGCGTTTCCCGGGCCGCCACATTCGCCTGTATCCGGCGCAAGTCCAGGGCGAGGGAGCGGCGGAACAGATCGCGGCGGGGATCGAATATTTCGCGGAATCCGGCTGGCCGGAGGTGCTGATCGTGGCGCGCGGCGGCGGTTCGCTCGAAGACCTGTGGGCGTTCAACGAGGAACGCGTGGCGCGCGCCATCGCCGCTTCGCCCGTTCCGGTGATCTCGGCCGTGGGTCATGAGACCGATTTCACCATCGCGGACTTCGTGGCGGATCTGCGCGCGCCCACACCGTCGGCGGCCGCGGAGCTGGTGGTGGCCACGCGGCAAAGCCTGCTCGAAGGATTGTCCGGCGCGGAGGGGCGCTTGCGTCAGGCGGCTCGTTTAACGCTGGCCCTGCGGGCACGGCAATTTCACGCGGTGGCGATCGACCCAGCGCGCCTGCATCGGACGCTGGGGCGGCGGATGCAACGCATTGATGAGTTAGAGTATTCCTTGCGGGACGGCATTCGAGCTGCGCTGGGCTCGCGTACCCGTGCGTTGGATGCAGTCGCCACAAGATTAGTTCAGCGCGATGTCCGGCTGCAGTTCGCGGAAGCGCGCCGCCGCCTGGAATCGCACGAGGCGGCCGTGAACCAGGCCATCCGGCTGCGGCATGAGCCGCGCGCGCGGAGACCTTGCGCCTCTGGCAGCGCACCTGACGCAACTGAGCCCGCTCAAGATTCTGGACCGCGGCTACGCGATCGTCGAACGGGAAGGCGAGCAGGGTAGAAAGATCGTGAAATCGCCCGAGGACGCGCCGGTGGGATCGGATGTGCGCGTGCGCCTGGCGGCCGGGGAGCTAGCCGCAAAGATCATTTCGAGCCGCGAATAAACGCAAATCTAGCCTGGAACGAGGGCTTCCGCGAGGCAATAGCCCCAGCGCTGCGCCTGGGCCTGCTGCTGGGGCGGAGGGATCGGGAAGTACGGGGTTCCATCGCCGCGGGTCAAGTAGCGCTTCATCGATTCGGGGCCGCCGAGCGGGAGCAACTCGCGCAGCTCTAATCCCAGCTTGCCGAGAAATTCGCGTTCGCTTGCATCCGGGAAGCCGAAAATCCAGGGCTCGCCGGCGATGAGCCGCTGCAACCTCGAAATCGCCAGTTTCGCGACTTCGGGAAGCTGATTCACATCCACGGTCGTCATGAGCTGGAGGATCATCGCGCCGACGAAGTCGAAGACAATGGTGCTGCCGGGCGCCTGCGCCGCGACCCAGCGCAAGGTCTCCTCAACGGCCGCCTCGGGAAGATACATGGTGACACCTTCCCAGATGAAAAACGTCTTGCGGGCGGAGTCGTAACCGGCCGCCGCGAGAATGTCGCCGAGTTTGTCTTGCCGGAAATCGACGGGAACATACGCCAGATTCGGCGGGACCTGGATGCCGGTTTCCCGGATGCGGCGTTTCTTATATTCCTGAGTGGACGGCTGGTCCACTTCGAAAACCCGCGCGGCTTGGAGCAGTTCTGTAAGCCGATACGCGCGTGTGTCGAATCCGGCGCCGAGAATCACTAGCTGCGATGCGCCGTCGCGGATCGCGTGTTCCAGCCGCTCTTCGATGAAGCGGGTGCGGATGATCATCATCGCCATCGAGCCCAGCGCAGCAGGATTCTGGTGGACATCGGCGAAGTCCTGCTCGAGCGCCTGGACCACCGGCTGGTCGGCGACCATGGCGCGTTCGTCGGGGCCCAGCAAGCGCTCCGCCAGATAATCCGGATTGCGGATGGACTCGTCCGGCTCGCGGGCGCCTAAGGCTCGTCCCGCGGCGACATAGAGACAGGTACGGGAAGGCTGGCCGCTACTCAAGGCGATAGTTGGGAGCTTCTTTGGTGATGATCACGTCGTGGACGTGGCTCTCGCGCAGTCCCGCGGAGGTGACGCGCACGAACTGGGCGCGTTCGCGCAGTTCCTGAATCGTGCCGCAGCCGCAGTAGCCCATGCCGGCGCGCAACCCGCCGACCAGTTGATACACCAGTTCGGCCAGCATGCCTTTATACGGCACGCGGCCTTCGATGCCTTCGGGAACCAGCTTGCCGCTGGCGTCCATGCTGGCTTCCTGGGCGTAGCGATCCGCCGAACCCAGGCTCATGGCGCCCAGAGATCCCATGCCGCGATAGCTCTTGAAGGTCCGGCCCTGATAAAGAATGGTCTCGCCCGGACTTTCCTCCGTCCCCGCGAACAAACTCCCGATCATGACGCAGTCGGCGCCCGCGGCGATGGCTTTGGTGACGTCGCCCGAGAACTTGATGCCGCCGTCGGCGATCAGCGGGATACCGCTGCCCTGGGTGGCTTTCGAGCACTCCGCGATGGCGGTGATCTGCGGAACGCCCGCTCCGCTGACGACGCGCGTGGTGCAGATCGACCCCGGTCCGATTCCCACCTTGATTCCGTCCACGCCCAGCGAGATCAGGTCGCAGGCGCCCTGCCTGGTCGCGACGTTACCGGCGATCAGCTGCATCTCGGGCAGGGCGTGCTTCAGCGCCCGGATGGCTTCCATCACGCGCTCGCTATGGCCGTGCGCCGAATCCACCGCCAGCACGTCCACTTTTTTCTTCATCAGTTCCTGGGCGCGCTCCAGGAAATCGCCGGAAGAACCCAAGGCCGCGCCCACCCGCAACCGGCCCTGCGCATCCTTGGCGGCGTTGGGATATTTCAGCTTCTTCTGGATGTCCTTGACGGTGATCAGACCCTTCAGGTAGTAGTGCTCGTCCACCACCAGCAGCTTTTCCACGCGATGCGTGTGCAGGATCGCCTCGGCTTCCTCGAGCGTGGTGCCGACGCCCACGGTGATGAGGTTCTCCTTGGTCATGACGCTCGAAATGGGAACGTCGGTGCGGGTCTCAAAGCGCAGGTCGCGATTGGTGAGAATCCCCACCAGCTTGCCGTTCTTGGTCACCGGCACGCCGGAGATGCGGTAGCGCTTCATCACATCCAGGGCGTCGGAAATCTTCTGCTCCGGGTCCACGGTGACCGGGTCCACGATCATGCCGCTTTCCGAGCGTTTCACGCGGTCCACTTCCTCGGCCTGGCGCTCGATCGACATGTTGCGGTGAATCAGGCCGAGGCCGCCCTGCTGCGCCAGCGCGATGGCCAGATGCGATTCGGTGACCGTGTCCATGGCCGAGCTGACGATGGGAATGTTCAAGCCGATCTTGCGGGTGATCCAGGTCCGGGTATCGGTCTGGGAGGGGACAACGTCGCTGCGGGCGGGAAGCAGGAGAACGTCGTCGAATGTGAGTCCTTCGGGGATCGTTTCCGGAATCATCAGGGTTACTACTGATGATACAGCACACCCGCGGGGGTGCTCGCTCCGCTCGCCGGTGAAATGGAAACCACGATGCTGGGCCAGCTCTCCGTGAGCAGAGAATTTGCCACCGCAGCGCCGGCCACGCCGATGGTCAATATGACCAGGCTTTTCGCCAGGGTGACCAGGACTCTCAGCATTGTCACGGCCGCCTCCTACTGATGCTTGGCGAGCGTGGTGGTGGCCAGCATGCCGCCCAGGCCCATGGTCTCGACCGCGGAGGAAGGCACGATCACCATGGAGCCCTTCTCCTTGATCGCTTCATACAGCATGTTCATCGCCCGCAAGTGCAGAGCGACGGGGTTCTCCTGATAGACCTTGGCCGCTTCGGCGAACTTGTTCGAGATCTGCGTCTCGGCGTCGCCCAGAATGATGCGGGCCTGGCGCTCGCGCTCGGCCTGCGCCTGGCGGGACATCGCGTCCTCGAGCGCCGGCGGGATCTTCACGTCGCGAATCTCGACCGACTGTACGGTGATGCCCCACGGATTGGTCTTCTCATCGAGAATCTTCTGCAAGGCTTGCCCCAGCGTCTCGCGCTCGGTGAGCAACTGGGCCAACTCATGCCGTCCGATGCATTCCCGCAGGGCGGTCTGCGCGCCGAGACTTACGGCATCGGCGAAGTTGGCCACTTCGAGGATCGATTTTTCGGCGTTCCACACCACCCAGAACACGATGGCGTCCACGTTGACCGGAACCGTATCGCGCGTCAGCGCCGATTCCGCGGAAACGTCGGTCACGCGGATGCGCTGGTCCACGTACGCGCTCAGCGTGTCCACCACCGGGACGATCCAGATCATGCCCGGGCCGCGCAGCCCCCGGTATTTGCCCAGCCGCAGCAGCGCGACTTTTTCCCATTGGTTGATTACCTTCACCGAAAACAGGCAGTAGAATCCCAGGAACGCCCCGGCGAACGCCGGTAGAGGATTGCGCAGCGCCACGGCGACCGCCAAGCCGCCCAGCAGGAAGACCACCAACAAAACCGTCCCTGGACCGCTGACGGGAACGCTCTGAACTCTGGTCGAACGTGCGAAGCTCATTTGCTCCTCTTTTCCGGTTCGGGAATCCGTTCCCGTAACCTGTCCATCAATTCCTTCACGGTGAATCCGCCCGCTCCCGCGCGCGACACGAACTCGCTCACCAGCTGTTCCAACCGCCGGTCGTGCTCCGCGCCGTCCTGCGTGACTTTACGCTCCGAGATGAAGGTGCCGGTACCCTGGTGCGTATCCAGGACGCCGCGAATTTCCAGCTCCCGGTAGGCCCGCAGCACCGTGTTGGGGTTGATCGCCAGATCCACGGCCACCTGGCGGACGGTGGGGATCTGCTCGCCGCTCACCAGGTTGCCCGAAGCGAGTCCGGCCTGCACCTGGTCGATGAGCTGGCGATAAACCGGCACGCCGCTGCGCGTATCCAGCCGGAAGGTGAAAGGTTCCGTCCTGGTCATCTCGATGTCTAGTGTACTAGTAGTCTAATACACTGTCAATAGGAAAATTGGGGAATTTTAAGGTGTCTGCTAAACTGAAGCTTCCCTATATGCAGATTGCCGCGACACAACTCCGCCCGGGCATGGTGGTGAAGTTCAACAACGAGCTGTATTCGGTCTTCAAGATGGAGCACCGCACGCCGGGCAACCTGCGCGGCTTCGTCCAGGCGAAGATGCGCAACTTCAAATCCGGCACGATGATCGAGCACCGCTTTTCGTCGGAAGACAAGGTGGAGAAGGCCTCGCTCGACGAGCAGGAGATGGAGTATCTGTACGACGACGGCGAGTACTACTATTTCATGAACACCGAGACCTTCGAGCAGATGCATCTGGTCAAGGACCTGCTGGGCGACGCCACTAATTTCCTGACCCCCAACCTGAAGGTGCACGTCGAGTTCTACGAAGGCAAGCCGATCAGCGTGGAGCTACCGCCCACGGTGGACCTGACGGTGGTCGAAACCGAGCCGGGAATCAAGGGCGCGTCGGTTTCCAACGTAACCAAAGCCGCGAAGTGCGAGACCGGTCTGGTGGTGCAGGTGCCTCCGTTCATCAACGAGGGCGAGAAGATCCGGGTTTCGACTTCCGAAGCTTCGTATCAAGCAAGAGCCTAAGCTTCCGGCAGATTCAACTTGCGCATCAACCGCGCCCAGTGGGGTGTGTTGCGAAGGTCGCGGCCGTACCACTGGCGGAGCATTGCGGCGATGGCGAAATCGTGCTGGTCAATGGCCTTCTCGAACCAATCTGCCGAAGCGTCGAGATCGCCGAGTATCCAGTGGTGAATGGCCAGAGCGCGGGGAGCGCCGAAAGTATCCGGGTGGAGCTTCTGGATGATTGCTTCCGCCCCGGCAGCATCTCCGGTGCGGGCGAGCAGGCCGGCCATCGCGCCGATGGCATTGGGAACTTGCGGTGCCAGGGCGAACGCTTTCGTCTGGAACGCTAGCGCCTGGTCCAGGTCTCCGCGCATCAAATGATACAGAGCCAGGTATCCATGAGCGGGTCCAGCCGTCGGATCCATTTCCAGAATTTCGAGAAGCCTTCTGGCTGCATCTTCATCGCGGCCAGCGGTGGCCAGGTACATCGCCCGTTGTAGTTGCATAAAAGGATTGAGGGGATCTTCTTGCAGGGCGAGTTCCGCTTGCTGAATCGCTTCGGTCGCCCGGCCCCCGGGCGTCAGGTAAGACAGGGCGTACAGGATGCGCACCAGAGGCGGGACCGGCGGGTGCGCCATCGCCGTGTGGAAGTGCCTCTCGGCCTCTTTCCAGTCATATTGGAGATAGGCTGCGGCGGTGCCAAGCATGGCGTGGCCCTCGGGAAGGGAAGGGTCCAGTTCCAGCGCTTGTCGCGCGTGGGCGCGCACGAGGGGAAGAGCCTGGTTGGCCGGCAACGAACCAAATATCGCCATTTGGAGGAAATAGAATCCGTACTCGCAGTGGGCCAGCGCGAATTTCGGATCGAGCGCGATGGCCTGCTCGAAGGACTCCTTGATGCGGGGAAGCACGTCCGGATGCATGCGTCCGATGTAGTAACGCGCCTTCAAGAGAGCCTCGTAGGCGGGCAGGCTCGGCTTGTACGGCTCGCGCGCCACGGGCGTTCCGGAAAGCTTCACGTGCAGCGCCGCGGCGATGGCCTGCGCGATCTCGTCCTGTAATTCGAAAATGTCCGCCATCTCGCGGTCGTAGCGTTGCGACCAGAGATGATAGCCGTCTTCAGCATTGATGAGCTGCGCCATGACGCGGATACGGGTCCCGGCGCGCCGCACGCTGCCTTCGAGGATGGTCTTCACGTGGAGCGCCTCGGCGATCTTCTGGATGTCCTGCTCCTTGCCGCGAAACGCGAAGGCCGACGTGCGCGCGGTGACCTTCAGGCCGGGAATCTGCGCCAGCTCATTGATGATCTCTTCCGCCAGGCCGTCGCTGAAGTATTCGTTCTCCTTGTCCGCGCTCATGTTGGAGAAGGGCAGCACGGCGATGGAGGGCGGATCCTCCGATCCTGTCACCGGCGCGATTTCGAGCGCGGCTTTCAGTTCCGCCATGGTTTGGAATCGATTCGCAGGCGGCTTGGCGAGGCAGCGCTTGACGATCTGCTGCAGCGCCGGAGAGGCATCGAGCGGCGCCGGCTCCTTGTGCAGGATCGCGGCCATCGTCGAGATCGAGTTCTCTCCGCTAAACGCGCGCCGTCCGCTCAGCAGTTCATACAGCACCGCGCCGAAACTGAAAACGTCGGAACGCGCGTCAAGCGGCTTGCCTTCGGCCTGCTCCGGAGCCATGTACGCGGCCGTCCCCATCACCGTGCCTTCCATGGTCCGGGTTTCGTCGGAATCGGTCACCTGCTTGGCCAGTCCGAAGTCGAGCAGCTTCACCGAGCCTTCCGTCGTCACCATGATGTTGGCCGGTTTCAGGTCGCGGTGTACGACGCCCTTGCGGTGCGCGGCGTCCAATGCTTCCGCGATTTGCGTGGCAAACCGCACCGCGTCAGCCGCGGGCTGCGGGCCGCGAATCGGGGCCCCCTCGATGTACTCGAGGACGAGGAAGTCCGGACCGATGTCGTGAATCTGGCAGATGTGTGGATGATTCAGTGCGGCGATCGCGCGGGCTTCCTGCTCAAAGCGCGCGTTATGCTCACCCTTCAGCCGTTTGACCGCGACGATGCGGTTCAGGCGGGTGTCGCGGGCCTTCCACACCTCGCCCATACCGCCGGCGCCGATGGGAGCGATCAATTCGTAGGGGCCGAGCTGAAGCCCGGCGGCCCAGGGACTCATGGTCTTTCGATTCTAGCGTTATTAGACGCCGCGAATCGCGACTACCGTGATATCGTCCAAACGGGCCGCGCCGCTGAACGCGGAGACTTCGGCGACGATTTTGCCCACCAGATCGACGGCCGTGGAACCTGCGCTTTCGCGCAGTGTGCGAGCCAGGCGGTCCTCTCCGAAGTCGACGCCCTCGTGATCGTCCGCCTCCGTGACACCGTCCGAGTAGAGCAGTAAGGTATCGCCCGCGTTCAGGCTCACTTCCTCCTCGCCGCAGTTCCATTCCTCGAACGCGCCCAGCATGGTGGCGGTGGACTCGAGCTTGATCAGCTCGCCGCCCGATCGCAACAGAAGAGGCGCGCAATGGCCGCAATTGGCGTAGCGCATCCGCCGCGTGCGGTCGTTATAGGAGCCGAAAAACAGCGTGGCGAACCGGTCCGCGCCGGTGGAAGCGTAGAAGTGGCGATGCACGATTTCCAAGAGGGCCGCCGGCCCGTGAAAGCGGGCTCCCGCCTGGTTCCGGAAGCAGGCCTGCAGATTCGCCATCAGCAGCGCCGCGGGGACGCCTTTCCCGGATACGTCGGCGAGCACAAATCCCAGCGAGTCTTGACCCAGATCGAGGAAATCATAGTAGTCGCCGCCGACGCCCTGCGCGGCCACGCACTGACCGGCATAATCGATGGTGCCGAGCCGCCGCGCCACCCGCGGAAACAGTTTTTGCTGGACGGTCGCCGCGATTTCGAGCTCCGATTTTCGGCGCCGCTCGGAATCGGTATGTTTGCGGATCGCGGCGAGCACGCGCTCGTTATCCCAGGGTTTCTGCACAAAGTCACAAGCCCCCCGGCGCATGGCTTCGACCGCGAGATCGATGCTGCCCCAGGCGGTCATCACAATCACCGGCGCGGAGTTGCCCTGGGATTCCAGCTCCGCGAGCAGGTCCAATCCTTCCTCACCCGATGTTGTATCGCGCGTGTAATTCAAGTCGGCGAGAATCAGGTCGAACGCGCCGGCGCGAGCCTGGCGCAGCAGCGCGCGCGGCGAATCCACCGTCTCCGCTTCGTACCCCTGGCCCTTGAGCAGGAGCCGCAGGGCGTGCAACACGTCGGGCTGATCGTCGCAGATCAGGACGCGATAGGGCCGTGCAGGTGCGGGTGCTGCTGTCACTGGAAACTCGGCGGTAGCCATCATGATGTACTGACGGAACTGAGGCAGGTTTCGTGCCGTAAAGAAGTGCCGTGGTTTCAGCGTGTCTGGTCGAGATGCAGTGTCCGGCTGTGGGACTTGGTGCGCGTCGGTGGGACGCTATTCGGTCGCGCGTACTTCCGCCAGGCGTGCGCGCAGTGGATCAGACAGTCCCGCTTCGATCTCCGGCGTGATCAGTCCGACTCCGTCGAGGTCTTGAATGTGGACCTTGTCCTTGAGCCGGAAGCTGGTGAGTTTCATGTGGACCAGGTCGGCGACGGGGGCGATGAGGATGCCTTCTTTCGTGCGGACGGGGTCAGACGCGGGGACGGTTTCGCCAATCAAGTGTACGGCGCGCCATATTCTCGGATTGACGGGATCGCAAAACGCGCTGCCGTTGTTCACGTATCCCAGCGATTCCAGCACCTGTGAAGCGGCGGCGAAGGCGTTACCTTGAATGGCCACATCGACATCGGGCGTCAGGCGCGCCGCGATTGGTTCCACTGCGTCCACGTGTAGAAATACGGCGACCCCTCCGACGATGCGGTGCGGGATTCCGGCCCGGTCCAGTTCCGAGCTCGCTCGACGTGCCGACTCCACCATCTGTGCGAAGGCGTGATCAACGGATTCAAAGGAGAGCATGATACCTACCTAGGTCCGATTCTTGGCTTTCGGATGCGAGCGGTCGTATACCGCCATCAGGTCCGTCAGCGAAACCTGCGTGTATTTCTGGGTGGTCGCCAGGCGCGCGTGGCCGAGCAGTTCCTGGATCGCGCGGAGATCCGCGCCGTCGGCGAGAAGATGGGTCGCGAAGGCGTGGCGCAGGCTGTGCGGATGCATGGAAGCGTCGCCCGAAACCAGCCGTGCGTACAACTTCACGATGCCGCGCGCGCCCCGGTCGGAAAGCCGCGCGCCCAGGTGGTTCACAAACAGCCCGCGCTCCTTGGGTTTAGCGGAACGCACCGCGAGATATTTTTCGAGCGCCGCGGCGGCGGTCGCGCCATACGGAACCTGGCGCTCCTTGCGTCCTTTACCGCGCACGCGAATCCATTGCTCGCGATAGTCGAAATCGTCGAGATCGAGACCCACCAGTTCGCTGATGCGGAGGCCACAGCCGTAGAGCAGCTCGAAAATCAGGCGGTCGCGTTCCGGGAACGGCCGCTCCAGGCGATCCTCGGCGACAGCGTTGATGAGATCGTTGGTTTGCTCGGCGGTCGGAACCGCGGGCAAGCGCTGCGGGGCCTTGGGAGTCTTCACCAACCGCGCGATATTGGTCGGCACGCTGCCTTGCTTGGCGAGAAACTGGAACAGCGAGCGCACGGCCGCCAGTTTTCGCCGGACCGAAACAGGGCTCAAGCGGCGACGGTAGAGATCGCCCAGCCACTCACGGATCTGGAGCACGGTGAACTCGGCCGGCGCGGGCGGAGGCTGGCCGGGAGGCGAGAAATATCCGGCGAACTGCTCCAGGTCGCTGGCGTAATTGCGCAGCGTGTGCGGCGAGGCGTTCTGCAGACGGAGATCGGCCAGATAGCGGTCGATGGCAGTCGTTAAGGCAGAAGCCGGCGCGTCAGGCATGCGAGTACAGATGCTGCTCGAGCGCGGCCAACGCTCTGCGGCAGACTTCGGCGTGGCGGAGTTTGCGGTCGCGCGGCGAATTTTCAAGCTTCGGCAACAGGTCGAAGGTAATGTTGGCGGGTTGATAGTGTCCCGGGTCGGCTCCGGACACGTAGGCGCACAACGATCCTACGGCGGTTTCGCGCGGGAACGTGCGAAGTGGTTCCCCTGCGGCCAGCCCATTCGCGAGCGAGGCCGCGCCCAAGCCGGCGACTAGTCCCGTGGCGATGGATTCGACGTATCCTTCAACGCCCGAAATTTGTCCGGCGAAAAAAACGTTCGGCCGCGTGCGCAATTGGAGCGCCGGGGTCAATAGGGCAGGCCCGTTGATGTAGGTGTTGCGGTGCACCTGACCATAGCGCAGAAACTCGGCGTTCCGGAGTCCCGGGATCATTCGCAGCACGCGCTGTTGTTCGCCGAAGCGCATGTGATTCTGGAATCCCACCAGGTTGAAGCTGCCCGAGCGCGCGTTTTCGCTGCGAAGCTGCACCACGGCATAGGGCCGCCGGCCGGTGCGCGGATCGGTCAATCCCATGGGCTTCATCGGGCCGAAGCGCAGGGTGTCGCGCCCGCGCCGCGCGATTTCTTCGATCGGCAGGCAGGCTTCGAAATAGTGGACGCGATCTTCTCCGATATGTGCCGGGACGCTGTCCGCAGCGAGCAGCGCGTCCAGGAACGCCTCGTACTCGGGCTTATCGAAGGGGCAATTCAGGTAATCGTCGGTTCCGTCCAACGATTTGCCATAGCGCGACGCCGCGAAGGCGATCGACATGTCGATCGATTCCGCATCGACAATGGGACTGATGCTGTCGTAGAAAAACAGCCGCTGCGATCCGGTGAGCCGTCCGATTTCCGCCGCCAGAGCATCGGATGTCAGGGGTCCGCTGGCGATGATCCAGATGTGCTCGGGATCGAGTGTCGTTACTTCCTCGCGCCGGATTTCGATGGCGGGATCTTGTTCCAGGGCGCGCGTGACCTCGGCGGCGAACAGGTCGCGATCGACGGTCAGGGCGTGCCCGGCGGGCACACGGGTTCGCGGCGCGATCTCACTGATCAGCAGCGAGCGTAGGCGGCGCAGTTCTTCCTTGAGCAGCCACGGAGCGCCATTCTCCTGCTCGCTTTTAAGGGAATTGCTGCACACCAGCTCGGCCAGCGCATCGGTCTTGTGCGCGGGCGTCGATCGCACGGGCCGCATTTCGTACAGGACTGCGTGTGCGCCCGCGCGAGCCACCTGCCAGGCGGCTTCGCAGCCGGCGAGTCCACCGCCGATGATGTGAACTTCAGGCTTCACGATACTCGCCGAAAACTTTTCTAAGACGATCCGAAATCTCGCCGACGGTCGCGAAGGCTTCGCAGGCCGCCATGATCTTCGGCATCAGATTATCCGACCCGCGCGCGGATTCTTCCAGGGCTTCTAAACGCGACTGTACCGTTCCGTGATCCCGCGACGCGCGCACCTGGCGCAAACGCTCGACTTGGCCGCGCTCCACAGCGGAATCAATTCGCAAAGCCTTCAGGGGTTCATCGTTGTCCTGCTGAAACCGGTTGACGCCGACCACGATCTTCTCCCCGCGTTCCACCTGCTGCTGGAATTCGTACGCGGCATTCTGGATTTCCGCCTGGATCCAGCCCTTCTCGATCGCGGCGAGAGTTCCGCCCAGCGCATCGATCCGGTCAAGATAATCCTGCGCGCCATGTTCGATCTTGTCCGTCAGCTCTTCGACGTAAAAGCTTCCGCCCAGCGGATCAGCGACCTTGGTGATCCCGCTCTCGAAAGCAATGATCTGCTGCGTGCGCAGGGCCAGCCGAGCGGAATCCTCGGTGGGCAGCCCCAGCGCCTCGTCGCGCGAGTTGGTGTGCAGCGATTGCGTGCCGCCCAGCACGGCGGACATGGCCTCGAGCGCCACGCGCACCACGTTGACATCAGGCTGCTGCGCGGTGAGCGTCGAACCGGCGGTCTGGGTGTGAAATCGCATCATCATCGACTTGGGGTCCTGCGCCCCGAAGCGTTCCTTCATGATGTGCGCGTACAAGCGCCGCGCCGCCCGGTACTTGGCGATCTCCTCCAGGAAATCGCTGTGCGCGTTGAAGAAGAACGAAAGCCGCGGCGCGAATGCGTCGATCTTCAGGCCGGCGCGGATGGCCGCCTCGATGTAGGCGATGGCGTTGGCCAGCGTGAACGCCACCTCCTGAATCGCGGTCGAGCCGGCTTCGCGAATGTGATAGCCGCTGATCGAAATGGTGTTCCACTCGGGCAGCTCCGCGCCGGCCCAGGCGAACAGGTCGGTGACGATCCGCATGGCCGGGCGAGGCGGGTATATATAGGTCCCGCGCGCGATGTACTCCTTCAGGATGTCGTTCTGGACGGTGCCGGAAAGTTTCTTGAGATCGGCTCCCTGACGCCGCGCGACCAACGCGTAGAGCGACAGCAGAATCGCGGCCGTGGAGTTGATGGTCATCGAGGTGGTGACCTGATCCAGCCGGATCCCCTCAAAGAGTGTTTCCATGTCGGCCAGGGAACAGATCGCGACGCCGACGCGCCCCACTTCACCCGCGGCCAAAGGGTGATCCGAATCCATGCCCATCTGGGTGGGCAGATCGAAGGCCACGGAAAGTCCGGTGATCCCTTGCGACAAGAGAAAGCGGTAGCGCTGGTTGCTCTCCTCGGCCGATCCGAATCCGGCGTACTGGCGCATGGTCCAGAGACGTCCGCGATACATGCCGGGATGAATGCCGCGCGTGAACGGATACTGGCCGGGCAGCTCGGCTGGTTTGCTCATGCGCGGCTCAGGAACGCGAGATGCGGCGGGCGCGCAGGAAGGAGCTGATCCCGAAGAACGCCATCAGGCCGAAGAACCCGACCGAAAGCAGAACGCGTCCGATCCCGCTCTCATCGGTTTGCATGCTGCGCACGTTGCGGACCGCCGAGGGCACGGCCCACGCGGCCAGACAGAGGAAAACAAAGCCGATAATCTCATTCCACAGCACGCGCAGCGGGCGCATCACGCCGGGCACGACATGTTCCACAAAGCGGCCCAATTTGCTGTGTTTATCGATCTTCATTGCCCGCAACCCTCATCCTAACAGACCCCGCCGCCGCAGCCGATATGAGGTATGAAGAAACGCATCGACCTGTCGAAAAACGGGTGGTATGCTGAAGGTGACATCGGACCTGAAGTTGGGTTCGAGCGGCAGAAACGAGGAATCTATTGGAAGATCGCTTGCGAGATCTCATGCAGGAATTGGGAAACGCGATCAACGAGTCGCTTTCCGATTCCGACCGTATAGCCGCCGCGATTGGAGAGATCAAACGCGCCGGTTACGATGTCTTCCTGGTTCTGGAAGCCACCATCGGATTCAATAAACGCACGGAAGCCGACGACAACGAAGAGTCCGAAGAAACGGTGGAACTGGAATCCAAGCCCGAAACCGGAAGGCGCCGGGTGGGGAAGATCAAGCTCACTTCGCAGGACCAGAAATTCCTGCGTGCGTTGAAGATCGCTATCGACGACGACAGCCGCTAAAGGGCGGACCCTCGCAACCGCGGTGCGCGTTCTCCTGTTGTGTCTGCTCGTCTGCCTCGGGCGCATCGGCGCGTTGGGCGCCGAAACCGTCGAAATCCTGCGGGATCCTTTCGGGACGCCGCATATCTTCGCGCACACCTCCGCCGGAGCCGCCTACGCCGCCGGATACGCCCAAGCCGAAGATCGGAAGGACGCCCTGCTGCGCAATCTTCGCGGCGCGAGACCGGAAGCGGTGCAGCTTACTCCGCCCCTGCAGGCCATGGTCGAGGCGTACTGCGCCGGCGCCAACCGTTATCTGAAGGAACACGCCGACACGGCCCGGATTACACCCGCGATGGTGGTGGCGTTCAGCCGCCGCGCGTTCACGGCCATCCATGGATCGAACGATATCTTGATCGGCCCGTCGCGCAGCTCGAGCGGAAGCGTCATTGCGATTCTCGATCCCCTGGGCGGGTGGAACGACGACGGCCGTCCCTATGAGATGCGGTGGTACGCATCGGACGAGCAGCTTGCGCTTTCCGGAGTCGCGCCCCCGGGTGTTCCTTTCCCCTTGATCGGCCACAGCGCTTCGGTGGCGATCGGCTGGAGCGGATCGATGGACATGGCGGGTCCGCACGTTCTGGAGCAGGCCTGGGCGATGATCACAGCCCGCAACCTGGACCAGGTGAAGACGGCGCTTGGCATGGGACAGATCCCCGGCAATGCACTGATCGGCACGTCGCAGGGGGAAATCTTCGACAGTTCCGGAAGAGTATCAGAAGACGGTATTTTGCTCCGTACGCGACGCGTAGCGGAGGCGGAACAAGGCGTTCGCCAGGTTCTCGCCACGCAAAACACCTGGCCCTTTCATCTTGCCGTGGATGTCGCATTTTCCACCGACGTGTATCAGGCCGAAACCTGGCAGGCGCGCCTGGCCAAGGTGGCGCCCGAGCTGGCCTTTGTCCGCCGGCTGACCAGCTGGAGCCGCCGCAGCGACGCTACCTCCCGTGAAGCGCTGGCCTTCTACCTGTTCAAGATGGCGCTGGGGCGGCCCGAGTCGGCGGCCCTGGAACCGCCGGATTCGCTGAGCGACAATCGGATCCGCGCCGCCCTCCGCAAGGCCCAGGATCAGGTCGAAACCGAGTTGCCGTATCAAGCCGACTACGGCACCATGTTTCGCGTGGTCCGCGAGGGAGCTTTAAAGTCCAGCCCGGCCGGCGGCGGAAGCATTCCCGAGGCCGGCATGATCACGCCCCGCGCGATCACGTTCCGGCGGGCGGGCAGCGTCATGCTGGGCGACAGCGGCCAGACCGCGACGCAAATCGTGGAACTTTCGAGCACCCCGCAGTCCGTTTCCATCCTGGTCCCGGGCGAGAGCGACCATCGCGAATCCGGACACTTTGACGATCAGGCTCGCGAGCTGTTCAGCAAGGGAACGGCCAAGCCCACCTATTTCGGAGACCGCCAGGAACTCGAAAAACATGTCTCCTCGAAGAAAGAACTGATATTTTGATGGTGCGTCCCCACTAATTTCCAGTGGTGAAAGGCGCGATTGAGGCATTCCTGGAGACGGCCGGGCAGCCTGTGCTGATCGAGCCCGGTGAGGATCCGATCGAGATCCACGCGGACCGGTTCGTACTCGGGACGCGCGGCGACGGTTGCGGCTGCACCATCGAATGCTGGAACGATGCGCGCAACCTGGTGCGCCGGATTCGCTCGGTCGGCAAGGTTCGCCGCGGGTTCCTGGAGCTCGAAGTCGAACGCTTCGGAGGCCGGACCGGCGCGCTGCTGCTGATCGACCTGGCGGAAGCCTCGAACGCCGCTCTAGCCCGGCGTGGCGGCCGGCTCAAGTACCGCGAGCAGTTCCGGATGTCGCTTCGCCGGCAGTTCAGCGGCTGGAAGCTGGTGGAGCTGAGCACCGAGCCCGACCTGCACCACAGTTTGTCGCCGGCCTACCCGAGGGCTCTGCTGCGCCGCGGCTCCCAGGCGATCGCCGCCATTGGCGCGGGCGAAGATGCCGTGGATCCCGACGGAGTGCTCAGCTTTGGGCTGATATGGCTCGATTACCTGCGCCGGAGGGAGACCCGTTTGTCGGTCGGCATACTGGCACTGTTCGTTCCCATCGGCGCAGAGAACACGACCTGCCATCGCGTCCGCTATCTGGACGGAAATGCCGCGCAGTACCGGGTCTTCGTCCATGGCGCAGGGATTCTGGAAGAGCCCGTCGAGCCGGGCGACTATACCAACGTCTCGACGCGGCTCGACCCATTTTGCGCGCCCACGGCGACCGCCGAACTCATGGGCTGGGTGGAGCGTCTCGGCGCGATCCCCGGTGTCGAGCGGCGGGCGCGCCCGGATGGCTCCGTCAGCCTGGCGGTGCGGGGTTTGGAGTTCGCGCGGACTTCCGGAGACACCCTTCTCTTTGGGATCGACCGACGCCACGCGACACATTTTTCGAACGTTCGCCAGCTTCTGGAGATCGAGGCCCTGGCCTGCGGGCTCGCCCGCCTCCGCAGCGCCGAAGCGGCCGACCGGGTCAATCCTTTATACCTGCGCCATCCGGAGGCTTGGCTTGAATCGCAGGTGCGCAGCTCGGCCAGCGTCCTGGACGCCGGGATTCGCGACGCTCCTCTCTACAGCCAGGCCCCGCAGTTTGCCGCGGGCGCTCGCGGCATTCTGGATCTGCTGGCCGTGGATCACGCGGGCCGCCTGGTGGTCATCGAAGTAAAGGCCAGTGAAGACATCCACTTACCGCTCCAGGCCCTGGACTATTGGATGCGCGTAAAGTGGCACCTGGAACGGGGCGAGTTCGAAAACCGCGGGTATTTTCCGGGGATACCGCTGCGGTCGATCCCCCCGCGCCTGCTGCTGGTCGCGCCCGCGCTTGAGTTCCATCCGGCCAACGAGACCATACTGCGGTACTTTTCTTCCGGGATCGATGTCGAACGCCTCGGAGTCGGGATACAATGGAGACAGGAGCTGCAGGTCATGTTCCGGGCTCCGTCAGCTCAGTTGCAGCCATGGCCTTAGCAGTCTTCCGGCAGATTCGACAAGCGCTCGTGAATCTGAAGCCCTCTGAAGTTCGGGCGGAGGCTGACCGTCCTGTACGCGTGGGTCTGGTCGCCGCTTCCCAGGAATCGCTAGGCAGCATGGAGCGGTTCTTCGCTCCCCCCCATCTTTCCCCGGAGCGCCGCGCCGAGGCCCTGCGGATGCTGATCCGCGGCAACTGCCCTTCCTGCGACGTCCAGATCTACGAGTCGTCGCTGCTCCGGCCGGCCAAGGCGTTTTCTTTCAATCCGGAAGCTCCCCAGGATTGCGTCCGGCGCATCGTGCGAAAGCGCGAGGACCTGATGCTGCCGCTGGCCCGCCACCTGGAGCCGTTCCGCAAGGAAGTTGCCCACCATGTGATTCGCAGCGTCGCCAAGGAGAACGCGCTGTTCTGCCTGGCCACCGCCTTGCCGGACGTGGTCCCCAGCCTGATTTCCGTGCCCTGGTTTGTCGGCGAATATGGCTCGGATGCGGCCTTTCTCACCATGAACCAGATTCGCATGGGTTTCCTGCTGGCCGCGGCCAGCGACCGGTCGGTGGGATATCGCGAGCAGAGATCGGAGATCGCTTCGATCGCCGCCGGCGCCCTGGGATGGCGGGCACTGGCGCGCGAGCTGATCGCCAAAGTACCCTTCGGCGGCGGGCTGATTCCCAAGGCGGCCATCGCCTGGGCGGGAACCTTCGTGGCCGGGCTATCGCTCGAGCGGCTGTACCGGCTGGGCTACGGTTTCACCCGCACCGAGCGGCGCACCGCCTATGAGGATGCCTTCGAAAACGGGAAACAGATCGCCGGCATGCTGCTCGAAGGCTTGACGACGCGCCAGCGTAAAGCGGTCTAGCACCCGCCTTTTTCCAGCCTTATGGATATCACCGACGCCTCCGGCTACGCCGGGCAAGCCGACCAGGTTTTCACCCCTCGCAGCGAGGAAGAGGTCGCGGCGATTCTCGCGCGTGCATCCTCTGAAGGCGTTCCCGTCACGGTGATGGGCGCGCTCACGGGATTGGCGGGCGGCGCGGTGCCCAAGGGCGGGTGGGCCATCTCCATGGCGCGGCTCCGAAAGTTGGAGGTGTTCCCGGGCAAGGCCAGGGTAGGGACGGGCCTGCTGCTGCGCGAAGTCCAGGCCGCGGCCACCGCCTCGGGACAGTTCTACGCGCCCGACCCCACCGAGAACACGTCTTCGATCGGCGGCAATATCGGAGCCAACGCCAGCGGCTCGCGCAGTTTCCGCTACGGGTCTACGCGTAAACACGTGCAGGCGTTGCGAGTGGTCCACATGGATGGGCGCATCGTCGAGTATCGCCGCGGCGAGAAGGTGGATTTCGACGTCCCGAAAATTCACTTACCGCGTACCCGCAAGCTTTCCGCCGGCTACCGGCTCGAACCGGGCATGGATTTTGTCGATCTCTTCGTTGGCAGCGAGGGCACCTTGGGTGTGGTGACCGAAGCCGAGCTTCAGTTGCTGCCCGCGCCGGGCGAGATCCTGGGCGGGGTGGTCTTCTTCCCCACGGAAGAAGCCGCCCTCGATGCTGTCGACCGCTGGCGCCCCACGCCGGGGCTGCGGATGCTCGAGTTCCTGGATTCGCGTTCCATCCAGCTGATGGAGCTGCCCTACGGAGCCGCTGTCCTGCTGGAGCTGGAAGGCGACGCCGAGTTGGATATGACCGGGGCGCTGGAGGACGAATCCTGGTTCGGATCCTCGGCAGCCGACCGCGAGCGATTCCGGCAGTTCCGGCACCGCCTGCCGGAGCGTATTCATGAGCGCCTGCGCCGCGGCGGATTCGTGGTGCTGGCGACCGACTATGCGGTTCCCCTGGAGCGCAACCGCGACATCCTGGCGATCTATCGCTCGGTGCTGGGAAAGAATTTCGGAGACAAGTTCGTCATGTTCGGGCACATCGGTGACGCGCACGTGCACACCGAAGTACTCCCGGAAACGCACCGGGAATGGGAGCGGGCCACCGAGATCGCGGTCGATCTGGCCAAGGAAGTGGTGGCCATGGGAGGCACGGTCGGGGCGGAGCACGGCTTGGGCAAGCGCAAGGCGCATCTTCTGCCGATTCAATACGGTCCGGCGGAAATCGAGGCCATGCGGTCGGTCAAACGGCGCTTCGATCCGCAGGGGCTGGTGGGGCAGGGGAATTTGTTTCAATGAGAATGTGATCGGGCTTTCCGCCCGCAAAGGGTGCTTCAGCACCCGCACCCAATCGGAGGCTCAAGCCTCCGTGGCAGGCTAAAGCCTGCTCCACCAACAACGTCGCGCGCTATAATCGACTGGAAGCGGTATGGAAGAGCTCATCAAGAAATTGCAGGAAGAGATCGCGGCGCTCGAAAACGAGTTCCGCATCGAGCTCCCCCGGGAGATCCTCAAGGCCCGCGCCCACGGCGATCTGAAGGAAAACGCCGAGTATCACGCGGCCAAGGAGCGGCAGGGCATGGTCAATGCCCGCCTCAATCAGCTCAACGCCCGGCTGCGGGAACTTTCCATGATCGATATGTCCAAGATCCCGCACGACCGCGTGGGGCTGGGCTCCGCCGTGGTCGTGCTGGACCTCGACAAAGACGAGAAGATCCGTTATAAGCTAGTCACGAGCGAGGATGTGGACGCCAAGAAGGGTATGATTTCGACCACTTCGCCGATCGGCCGCGGCCTGCTGGGCAAGCAGGTAGGCGACACCGTCAAAATCCAGATCCCCGGCGGCGTTCGGGAGATGGAGATCATGGAGCTGATCACCATTCATCAAGCAGGAGCAAAGAAGTAGGCCATGAGTTACACCGGCGCCATCGGCTGGGCCTGCAACAAAGTCATCCGGCTGATTGTGCGCGGCCTGGCGCTCTCCCGGATCCATCCCAACGTACTCACCTTCCTGGGCCTGGTGATCAACATCGGCGCGGCGGTTCTTCTGGCCGCCGGACAGTTCCGCTGGGCCGGCGGGGTGATCATCGGCGCGGGATTGTTCGATATGGTGGACGGGCGCGTGGCCCGCGAAACCAACCGCGTCACCCGCTTCGGCGGCTTCTTCGATTCGGTCCTGGACCGCTATTCGGATCTGGCGCTGCTGATCGGTTTGCTGGTGTGGTACGGATCGATCAACCGGCCGTTTTACGTGGTGCTGACCGCGCTGGTGATGGCCGCTTCGGTCATGATCAGCTATACCCGCGCGCGGGCGGAAAACTCGATTCCCACCTGCAAGGTCGGATTCATGGAGCGCCCCGAGCGCGTGGTGCTGCTGATCATCGGCGCGCTGTTCGACCGGATGGCGCCGGTGTTATGGGTGATCGCGGTGCTCGGCAATTTGACCGTGGCGCACCGCATGGTGTTCACCTACCAGGAAGCCAAGCGCCTGGAAGAAGCCCAGTTGCATCCCCCCGCCGCGCGCGTGGCCGGGCGCTAGCCCGCCAGTTCCACCAGCGCGCCCACGTCGTCCAGGCGATCCAGTGCGTCGACCATGGCTTCGATCGGCTGGCCAGCAGCGCCGGCCGCGGTCCGGAAGCGCGCGCGAATCTGATCGGGCGTGGCGGGAACCAGGTCGCGCATTCTCTTTCGCAGCACTTTGCCATTGCGTAAGGTGACGATCACCTCCGACCCCTGCGCGCCGGGATACGCCTGCGTGAAATCCGGATCTTCCTCCAGCTTGGTGACGCCGATCAGCCGCGCGATCTCGGGATCGTCGAGCAGCCGGTAGTTGCTCTCCTCGATCGCCTGCCGCGCCAGCGTCGCCGCGACGCAGAAATGGATGCTCATCTTGGCTTGCAGGACCCGCTCGAACGGGCCCGGCGCGTTGCAGCCCGGATAGTTGAGGGCCGCGGCCGAACACATTACTTTAACAGCGCTGATTTCCCGGCTGTCTGCGCCAATGGCGAGCGCGGCCTGGCACGCGGTCTGCGCGTAGTTACAGGCCGGCGCGGGCTTGTGATAGACCGAGAAGATTTCGAGGTCGCCGGCAAAGGGAGTGACCGCTGCGATCCGGTCTGTCCGCCGCAGGGCCGCGAACAATCCCGCAGGCCCGTCCAGGGCCGTTTCCGATCCGTACGCGCCCAGCTCGGCCAGCTCCACCGCGGTGACCGCGTTGCGCGCGGCGAATCCGGCGTGAAAGAACATGTCGTCGGCGCCCGAGGCCGGCCACTCGTTCAGGCCCCCGGTGGCGTTCGCGGCCAGGCCGAGAGCGCTCACGCCCGCGTCTTCAGTCAGCCCCAGCATCACGCTTCCGGCGACGGACGCGCCTAAGGGTCCCGTAATCCCGGTGGGGCGAAAGATTCGCACCGTTTCCCGATCCATCAGCGCGCGGCCCATGGACGCACCCACTTCATAGCCGCAGATCGCGGCCCGGATGAAATCGCGGCCGGATATCTTGCGGGTTTGGGCCAAGGCGAGCAGCGTGGGAAAGATGACGATGCCCAGGTGGCTGACCGAGCCGGTGTGCATGTCTTCGCGGACCAAACCGTGTCCCAGAACCGCGTTGGCGAAGGCAGCTTCGGCGGCCGAGGCGCGCGCGCGGGAGCCGATGACGGAGGATGGGCCGGTGCCGCGCGAGGCGATCTGGATAGCCTGCCGGCTGGGGGGAAGATCGAGCGATTCATACGCGCAGGAGAGAAAATCGAGCAGGGAAATCCTGATTTTTTCAAGGGATTCCGGCGAAAAATGGGCGAAACCACGCGCCGTGCACACCACCTTGCGGGAGAGGGTCATTTTAGGTAATTCGCTACGCGAGTCGAAGCGACTGTCCCAGACTATCACCGATTTTACGGGCTGGTCACGCTTTTAGCGCACTGCCGAGGGGCGCATCCGCCGGTATTGCAGGAACCCCAAGGCTCCCCACAGGCCGAAGACCGCGTACTGAAGCGCCTGCGCCAGCAGGATGTAGGCGACCGCGTCGGTTTTGCTGAAACCGAAAGGCACCAGCACGCCGACGGCGACGAACTGATAGATGCCGACGTAGCCGGGCGTGGACGGCAGCGCGCTGCCGAGCCCCAGCCCCGCGATCAATAGGAAGGCCACGGGAAGCGGCATCGCCAAGCCGAGCGCCGCCGCGCCAATCACAGTGGCTACGGCGTCCAGGCACCAGATGACGAGCGTGAGACCCAGGAATCCGAACAAGCGCCGGGGATCGTGGAACGCCCGGATGCCGCGCAGGCCGTGCTCCATCGCCAGCACCAGCTTGAGCCGCAGGGCCTCGGGCGCGGGCAGGCGGTGGAGCAGACGCCGGACGAGCGCTTCCATCCGGGGCAGCACGGCGATGATCAGCGCGCCGCTCAGCCCCAGGATCGCGAAAGGCCGGGCGGCGTTGGCCAGCCACCCGGGCTGCGTGGGCAGGGTCAGCAGTACCAGGGCGCTGATCACCACCAGAGCGATGGCGTCCGCCACGCGTTCCGACAGCGCCGTCGCCAGAACGTAGGCCGCGTTCAGCCCGCAGCGCGAGCTGATCATGAAGGTGCGCACCAGCTCGCCGGCGCGCGCCGGCAGGAAGTTGTTGCCGAAGTAGCCCGCCGAGGTGGCCCAGAACGCAGTCCCCACGGGAACGCGGCCCTCGGCGGTGAGCAGAATCCGCCAGCGGAAGGCTCGCAGGAACAGCGATGTCGTCGTGATGGCGCAGGCCAGGCCGAGATAGGCGAGATTCGCTCCGGAAACCAGCGCCCAGACCTGCGGCCACTGGATGCCCCGGAGTGAATAATACAGCAGGGCGCCGGCGAGCAGCATGGCGACGGCGATGGAAATCGCCTTGGCCCGCGAAATCGTTGGGCGCTTCGCCGCGGGCACTGTGTGTTGGGCGGCCATCATCCGAAAAAGGGAGCGTAATTGGCTTGGGCTTCGAGCAGATCGGGCGGCGGGCCCTGATGCCAGCGCCAGGCTCCGGCCGCGGGCGGATGCGAGTCGTCTGCGCGCAGCGTTTCCCGGGGTGGGGCGAGGAGCCGGCAGCGGTACAGCAGCGAGATGAAGTGGCCGCGGTTGCGGTGCGGCCGGATGTTTTCGAGAACCGCCAGCGGCGCGGCATCGAAGGAGACCTCGGCGCCCAGCTCCTGGCGGGCGCAGGCCACGATGCGGGCGGCGGCGGTTTCCTTATAGCGGATGATGCCGCCCGGAATGTGCCAGCCGGCGCCGAAGAATTGATCGTCGCGCCAGGTGAGCAGCGTGCGGCCGCCGTCGTCCTGGATCAGCAGGTCGACGTTGATCAGCGGGGCAATGCGGCTGACGAAGAGAAAGACTTCCTCCGGGAGGCCCTGGCGGGGATCGCCGAGGGCGGTCTCAAGAGGGGCGATGGCGGCGGAAAAGTCCACGATCCCGGGCTTTTCAATTGGCGTCATAGAGCAGGATCACTTCATTATCGAGGTTTAGCCCGTGGCGGATCTGGTCGCGGATCTCGCGCTGGAAGCCGCGCGTCGAAATGAGGATGGGCTCGCTCCGCCCGCGAAGAGAAGCCGGGCTGACGATCGGGATCCCTTGCAGCGTACGGCCGTGGAGCTTGGGGTTGGAGTCGATGAAGGCCGAGATGCGGATGTTGGCGAAGGCCCCGGCCGCCAGCAGACGCTGGGTGTGCGTGGCCGCGCCCCACACCAGCAACTCGCGCCCGCGCGCGCTGTCGTGGATCAAGCCCTGGATGCGGAGATCCGCGGCCGCGGACTCTTCGATGTAGCGCCGAAGGCCGGGCTCGGTAAGATCATCGCGTTCAAGCGGCAAGCGCGACCCGGTTCTCTCGAAGATTCCGAACGCCGCCGGGCAGGTGGTGTTCTCGTTCTGCTGGCGGACGGCCTGGCCGGTGGCAACAGGACGAAAGCGATTCCGGCGGAAGAGGTTGCTCAGCGAAACCGTGGAGAAATAGTTGATGTGCTCGATGCTGAACTCCTGGTAGGGAGCGTCGGGGCGGCCGGCGTACCGGCTGCCGTCCGGAACTTCGGCATAGACCAGACCCTTAGGCGAGAGAACCGTGCGGACGCAATCGAGCGCTTTGCTGAGATCCTCGACGTGCTCGAGAACGCCGACCGAGATCACCAGATCATAAGGGCTCGAGGGCGGGGGAATCTGGAACAGGCTGCCCGCGAAGACCGGAACCTGGTACAAGTCCCAGGCGGCTTGCGCGCAACCCGGGGAAGGGTCCAAGCCCTGGACGTTGGGAAAGCCCGCTTCCCGCAGCAGAGCGAGCAGGCGGCCGGTGGCGCAACCGATTTCGAGAATCCGCGAGGACTTGGATACACCCGATCCCGCCAGGGTCGCCGCGATGGCGCGAAAGCGCGATTCATCCGCTGCCGACTCCTTGCCGCCGGTGTGCTGGTATTCGTACTTGGAGTTGTCCTGGTAGTACCTGTCGAAAACGTCCTGTTCCGGAATGTGATCCGCAAATCCCAGCCCGCACTGCCCGCAAACGACCACATCGTACCCGTTCAGGAAATCGACCGCGGACATCTGCTGAAAAGACTGGCGAAACAGCCGGGTGGATTCGCGCGAGCCGCAGACGGGGCAAGGACGGGTCCGGCGCCGATGAGAGCGGTTCCGTCACGGATTCCGGCTCCCGACCAGGGTATCGAGAGGCTCCGGGGGGAGAGGCTCCGAGGGCGCGTGTTCGAAGTTGATGCGCTCTTTCTCGATGACGTACGGCCGTTTTTGAACCTGGGTGTAGATGGAGCCGACATACTCGCCCAGGATTCCCATCGACAACAGTTGCACCGAGCCCAAAAAGAACAGTCCGATGACCAGCGGCGCGATACCCACCGTGAAGTTGGTCCAGAACAGCAGTTTGTACGCCAGGTACACCAGACCGGCCAGGAGAGACAGGAGGGAGCACGCAAATCCCAGCGCGGTCACCAGGCGCAGCGGGACTTTCGACAGGTTGGTGATCCCCAGCATGGCCAGGTCATAGAGCGTATAGAAATTGTTTTTCGTGATGCCGTGCTTGCGCCGCGGCTGATCGTAGCTGAGCTGGCAGTGGGGCAACCCGATTTCCGCGATCATGCCCCGGAAATAGGGATACGGATCGTCGAACGTCCGGACCGCTTCCACCACCTTGCGGTCGTAGAGCCCGAACCCGGTGAAGTTTTCGAAAGTCTCGATCGAGGAAAGGCGCTGAACCAGCGCATAGTATTTCTTGCGAAGCCAGAACACGAGCGGGTTTTCTTCGCTGGCGCGCTTGACGCACAGCACCACGGAGTAGCCCTCCTCCCACCTGGCCAGCATGGCGGGGATCATCTCCGGGGGGTCCTGAAGATCGGAAGCCATTCCGATGACGGCGTCGCCTTGGGTCTGCATCAGGGCGTGCATGGGAGACCGGACGTGCCCGAAATTCCGGGCGTTCACGATGACCTTGACGTTGGGATCGCGCCGCGCGATCTCCCGGAGCGCCGCCACTGTGCCGTCCCGCGAGCTGTTATCGATAAAGATGTGCTCGTAGCGGTAGTGCCCGGCGGTCAGCATGGCCTGGCGCGCACGCGGCCGTACAACTCGGCGACGTTATTCTCCTCGTTGTAGCACGGAGTCACGATGCTGACGGTCTTCATGGCCGTGTGCTGGAGTCAGTTCTCGATCGCCCGCCCCGGCGGAACGGCATACAGGACCGTCTGCCAGCCTTCGCACTCGTACATGCGTAAGTACAGCTTGTAGTCAGGCGTCATTTGTCGGATTAGAAGGGGTATTCGCCACAGATCGTCCTGGCGGTGGTACACGCAAATCGCGAGCACGGGCCGGTCACGCCCGACAATCTTGCGTGCCCCCAGCAGTGCATCAAATTCGGATCCTTCGATATCCATTTTGATGTAGGTTACGGGGGTCGTATCGAATAATTCTTGCAGTGGCACGCATGGCACGCGTGCTTGGCCGCCGGCCGACACTCGCGAATTCACCCCCCCGGTGTGCTCAAAGCACAGGGTCCCGCGCGTGCTTGCCACGGCCGACTGGAGTAGCGTGATTCTTTCACTCACGGGAGGGGCGAGCGTATGGACGTAAGACTCGAGCCGTGTGAACGATATCTCGTCCGCCTCCAGGGCAGTAATCGATCGAAACTGGGCTCCACTCTGGGCGATGAAAGTGCGCAGAGTATCGCCGTCATAAGCGCCGCAGTCCACCAGGATTTCCTCCGGAGAAAGGCGGATCAGGTCGCGGGGAAAGTAGGTTTCCTCTTCCGGAGCCGGCAAGCCTTCGTAGTCGCCGAGCGCGCGCCACTTGATCTGCGCCAGATAGTCGGACTCGGAACGCTGGTCTGCCCACAACTTGGCTGCCTCGCTGACCTTCCCGGCCTCTTCGTAAACTTTATGCGGAACGTCTTGGGCGAAGTAAGGAAGGAACGCCTCCGGGAATCGCCAGTAAAGGGCGGCGCCCGGCAGAACATTCCTTGCGCCCAAACCCTGTAGCTGCCGGCGAGTCACCACAAATCGATGCTGGGCCGTCCAAATGGTCACCAGGAAGAGCGCGTCGGCGCCAAACCGGGCGGCGGCAATCTCAGGCGGCAGGACCGCGATGCCTTCTATCTCGGTTCCCCATAACTGCGGATTGTTGTCTGAAATCGCCAGGGGCTCCACGCCAATGCTGCGCAGACACGCCAGAGATCGTTTCCCCAGGCTGCCTGCGCCAAACAAAACAATCTTGCGTCCGCAGTTGGTCAGGAGCTGCTCCAGCGTGTTTCGTTCGCGCTCGATCACTGAGGAGACCGGTTCGCTCAGTAGCAGTTCGAGTTCTTGAAGCATGGCTGGATTCGCAGTCATTCCTGCTATTCCTCAAGCGGCTGCACGATCATGTTTTCGAGGAACTCCCCGCGATCCAGGAACGGCCACAGATCCTCCAGCGGTTTGGAGACGAAGGAACCGTCCGGCCGCTGCATCGAGGACAGGCGCGGGGCCCGCACTTCGTCGGGAATCACCTGGACGTCGCACACTACCGGTCCGGGCATATCCAGCACCCGGCGCACTGCCCGGCCGAGATCGGACTGGTCCGGAATAATGGCGGTCTGCAATCCGTACGCTGCCGCCACCTTGGAAATATTGGGGACCGTCAGGCCGGTCGTCTGGTCGCACCCGATGCTTGCGCCGCCCGAAATAGTTCGACTGCGAGGCGCGGATGGACGAGTATCCATCGTTATTCAGCACGAAATACTTGATCGGCAGTCCGAGACGCGCTACCGTCTCCAGCTCCTGGATGTTGAACTGGAATCCGCCGTCGCCATCCACGCAAATGGTGCGGCGCCGCCCGCCCGCAAGGCACACCGCGATGCTCGCGGGGAGCGCGTATCCCATGGAGCCCAGGCCGGCGGTGTGATAAATGCGTTGTCCGGTCCGTGTGGGGCACGCCAGGAGGAAAATTTCTATGGCGCTGCCGGAACTGCCGGAGACCATGAGATCCGACGGCTTGCTCTGGCAGCCGATCACTTCGGCAAGATGGTAGATGCTGACGCGCCCCTCGGGCTTGCGGTGTTCCGGCGTCACCACCGGATAACGGTCCTTCCACTCGGCACAGCGGCTGTCCCAGCCGCTCCGGTCGGCAGATTCCACGCGATCACGGCGCACCAGCATTTCCCGGAGGAACGCGCCGGCGTCCGCGCAGACGGGGGTCTGGATGTGGGGGGCCAGCTTGGCAAGCTCGGCGGCATCGACGTCTACCATCACCTTGTGCGCCTCGCGAGCCAGCTTGTCGGGTGCGTAGCCGGTGATCGCGAAATCCATTCTGGCTCCGATGGTCAAAAGAAAATCGCAGTTCTGGAGAGCGAAGTTTGCGCCGCGGGAAGCGACCGCGCCGGGGCGGCCGACGTACAGAGGGTCGTCGCTGGCGATCAGGTCGGCGGCGCACCAGGTGGCCACCACCGGGACCTTCAGCAACTGGATCAGCTCGGCAAATTCCTGTTCGGCTCGCGCCAGACGGATGCCGTTCCCGGCGAACACCAGCGGCCGCTCGGAGCGATTCAAGGCTTGAATGACGCTCTCGACCTGCGCGCCCAGCTGTGACTCGCGGGAGGGCGCGGTCAACTCCCCGGGATCGAATCCCGGCAACGTTTCGGGATCGACTGGGGACGCCTGCACGTCCAGAGGGATATCGATCCAGACCGGGCCGGGCCGTCCGGAACGGGCAAGATAGACCGCCTTTTCCAGGTGATACCGGATGGTAGCGGGATCGAGAATCGTAACGGCGTACTTGGTAATGGGCTTGACGATGGAGACGATGTCCACTTCCTGCACGCCCAGCTGGCGCATGCCGAGGGGATTGCCCTGAGTGTCAAACATGCGATCCGGCCGCTTCACCTGGCCGGAAACGAATAAGGACGGAGTGGAATCGAGCCATGCGCCCGCGACGCCGGTCACGGCATTGGTGCCGCCGGGGCCAGTGGTGACCATCGCCACGCCCAGATTGTTGGTCGCCTTCCCGTAATTCTCCGCGCACATGGCGCTGGCTTGCTCATGCGAATTGCAGACCGCTTCGATATCGGCGCAACGGCTGAGCGATTCGTTCAGGTGCATGGCGCCGCCGCCGGTGACCAGGAACACGTGCTTTACGCCCCGATCGGCGATGAAGCGGACCACGTAGTCGGAGACTTTAGGCATGCTCAATGGCGACCTCAAGATCGACCGTCCGGGCCGATAAAATTGCATCCACTAGCTCGCGGACCGCGCCGTTGCCGCCACTCCTGGCCGCGACAAACGCAGCCTTTTCCAGAGCGGCCGGCACGGCACTGGCGGGCGCCGCCGCAAGACCGGCGAGGCCCATGGCCTCGAGATCGTTCACGTCGTCGCCCATGAAGCAGATTTCCGTAAAGCGCAAGCCACGCCGCGCGGCGAAAGACCGCAGAGCGCGGGCTTTATCCTTGCAGTTCTTCTCGATATCGGAGATACCCATTTTCGCGGCGAAACGATCCACCAGCGGACTGTCTTCTCCGGAAATCAGCGCGACGGTCAGACCCGATTTTTTCGCCAGCGAGACGCCCATGATGTCGGCGAAACAGAAGCGTTTCCACTCCTCGCCGTTGGGCCCCCACCAGACGCCGCCGTCGGTCAGGACACCATCCACATCCAGCACGATGGCCTTCAGGTGTTTCATTTCATGGCAAAGTCGACGCGGCGCAGTTTCTTGATGATGGGCTGCTCGCGCTCATAGACGCGCTTGATGCCGTCGCCCATGGACTGTTCCACCAGCCGGATATCCCGGACCACGCGCGACATGCCGTTGGGTTCGAGCGACGCCGCTTGATCGGAGCCCCACATGGAGCGGTCCATGGTGATGTGGCGCTCCACGCAGCAAGCGCCCAGCACCGCCGCCGCCACGGTGGTGGCGATTCCGGTCTCGTGGCCGGAGTAGCCCACGGGAACGCCGTAGCGCGATCGCATGATGGGAATCGCGCGGAGATTCAGTTCGTCATAGTGGGCCGGATAGGTGCTGCAAGCATGCAGCAGAATTAAGTCCTGCTGGCCCAATACGTCGACGGCGTGATCGATCTGCTCCAGGGTGCTCATGCCGGTGGAGAGGATGACCGGCTTCCCGGTGGCGCGGGTATGCCGAAGCAGGTGATCGTCGGTCAGCGAGGCCGAGGCAACTTTGTAACAGGGCGGGTTGAAACGCTCGATGAAATCCACCGAGGTCTCATCCCAGCAGGAGGCAAACCAGGCAATCTTACTGGCCCGGCAATAGGCGTCGATCTCCTGATAGTCGTAGTAGTCGAGTTCCAGTCCATGCTTCAGGTCTCCGTTGGTGGTGCCGAAGGGACTCTCACGGGGCCGCTCCAGTTCCTCCGCGGAGTAGACGATTTCCACATTGCGCTTCTGGAACTTGACCGCATCGCAACCGGCGGCGACGGCGACACTGATCAGGCGTTTTGCCAGGTCTATGTCTCCGTTGTGGTTGATTCCGATTTCCGCGATGATGTAGCACGGCTCGGAATCTCCGACCAACCGATTCCCAATCCGGACGCCTCCGTGGGGCGAATTCGATGCGCCATTCCGGTTCATATCAGATCCTCCGCATACCCTGGTGGGCCCATTCATACATTCGCTGCAATCCTTGCTCGAGTGCGACCACCGGCCGCAGGCCCAGCTCCCGTTGGGCCCGCTCGACGCAGGGAACGTAGCGCATCGGCGGCGCTCCGGGCACGGGCTTTTGCGCGATCGTAATTCGAGTTCCCGGCACTGTCGCTTCCGCCACCACTCCGGCCAGTTCCGCGATCGTCAATCCGCGGGCTGAACCTACGTTGTACGGCCGGCAGGCCTCTCCGTGGACCAGGATGGTCCACAGCCAGACCGCCAAGTCGGCCGCATACAAATAGGATCGGCAGGGAGCGCCATCCCCTTGAATCCGGATCGGCCCGCCCTCCAGGACGTCGCGAATGAAGTTGCCCACGGCGAAGTTCCGGTCGAGCGGCAGGCGTGGGCCGGTAAATGCGAACAGCCTCGCGATCAGCCCCGCGAAGCCGTACTGGCGCCCGCAGGCCGCCAAGAGCGACTCGGAAACCCGCTTGGCCATGCCGTATTCGGTGATTTCGCCGGCCGCGGGAGGCTCGATGGCATAAGCCTCTGGCATATGAGTCAGTTGCGGCGGCTGCTTCCCGTAGACCGCGCCCGAGCTGGTGAACAGGAACCGGCGGGTCCCGTGGGTCGCGGCGAATTCCAGGATATGCCGCATCCCCTGCGCATCCGCTTCGGGCACCGGATCGGGCGTGGCGGCGTGGATCACGAAGGGGAATTCGCCGGGGGGGAATTCGAACGTAAGCACATCGCCTTGCAGTACCTGGAGCGACGGGTGCCGGGCCGCGCCGGGGTTCGATTCGCAATAGCGCTGTGCGTCGCGGGTCAGCACGGTCGCCGAAATCCCCAGGTGCAAGCGGTCGTTGGCGTGGAGCAGGCTCTCGACCAGCCAGGTCCCCACGAAGCCGGTTCCTCCGGTAAGGAACACGCGCGAGCCCGCGAGAGATGGCCACACGTTTCCGCACTGTTCCAGGATGTGGTCCAGATCGCCGCTGGGCAGAGGGGGCATGGCCTATCGCGCCAGGTGCGGTACGGACGCGATGCCTTGGGACATCATGCTGTGAAACGTCTCCAGGACGTAGGCGAGCATCTCCTGGTGGATGCCAGGATAGACGCCGATCCAGAAGACGTTATTCATCACGAAGTCCGTGTTTTCGAGGTCCCGGCGATGCGGTAACGGACGTTCTGGTAAGCCGGCTGGCGCGTGAGGTTGCCGGCGAACAGCAAGCGGGTCGCGATCCGGCGTTCTTCCAGACGCTCGATCACGGCGCTGCGCGTGAGCGGCCCGCCCGGCCGGACGGCGATGGGGAAACCGAACCAGCTGGGGTCCGAGCCGGGGGTGGCTTGGGGAAGAATGAAAAACTCTTCGAGGCCGGCGAGTCCTTCCCGCAGAGCGCGAAAGTTGGCCTTGCGCTGTTCGACGAAGCCGGGGAGCTTCTCGAGCTGGGTCACGCCGACGGCTGCCTGCAGATCGGTCAGCTTCAGGTTGTAGCCGATGTGCGAGTAAGTGTACTTGTGGTCGTAGCCGCAGGGCAGCCCGCCCAGCTCCCACTCGAAACGCTTGCCGCAGGTGTTGGCCTGGCCCGGATCGCACCAGCAGTCGCGGCCCCAGTCGCGGAACGATTCGACGAGGGTCTTGAGCAGCGGCTTTTCGGTGAGCACGCAGCCGCCCTCGCCCATGGTGATGTGATGCGCGGGGTAGAAGCTGACCGTGGCCAGATCGCCGAAGGTTCCCACCATGCGCCCCTCGAACGTGGATCCGAGCGCGTCGCAGCAGTCCTCGATCAGCCACAAGCGGTGGCGATCGGCGAACTCCTTCACCGCCCGGACATCGAACGGATTCCCCAGGGTGTGGGCCAGCATCACCGCCCGGGTTCGATCGGACAGCGCGGCTTCCAGGCGCGACACATCGACGTTGTAGGTGGGCACGTGCACGTCGACGAACACCGGAATCAAGCCGTTCTGAACGATGGGGTTGACCGTGGTGGGGAAACCCGCGGCCAGGGTGATCACTTCATCGCCCGGCTGCAGGCGGCGATCTTCGAGCTTGGGCGAAGTCAGCGCCGTCAGCGCCAGCAGATTGGCGGACGACCCGGAGTTCACCAGCGTCGCGCCCCGCACGCCTATGTATCGTGCGAAGGATTTTTCGAACTGCGCTGCGAAGCGGCCGGAAGTCAGCCAGAAATCGAGGGAGGAATCGACCAGCGACCGCATGTCCGCGGCGTCGAAGACCCGCCCCGCCACGGGCACCGCGCTGACTCCCGGAACGAACTCTTCGGGGGCGAACGCTTCCGCCTGGTAGGCGCCCACCAGTTCCAGGATCCGCGCCCGTAGCTCGGCGGCGCGCTCCGTCATTGGAGGAAGTCCTTATACCAGGAGATGGTCCGGTCCAAGCCCTGTTCGAGCGTGAACAGCGGGCTCCAGCCGAGCGTCTGACGAGCCAACTGCGCGCTCAGATACTGGTGCCGAATCTCGTTGGAGGCTTCATTGCGCACCTCCGGCTGAAGCGGGGAGCCCATCTTGCACAAGATCTTATCCGCCAGATCGAGAACCGCGATTTGCAGCTCGTTGGAAAAGTTGAAGCACGCGCCGCGCAGCTGGGGATCGTGCGCCAGGCGTTCCGCCAGGAGCATATAGGCGGCCGCGCCGTCCTCCACATAGAAGTAGTCGCGCACGAACTTGCCGTCCGAGCGGATCACCGGGCGCTGGCCGCGCAAGACCGAGCGGATGGTCCCCGGGACGATGCGATTCCAGTTCAAGTCGCCGCCGCCGTAGAAATTTCCGCAGCGCGTGACCGCCACCGGAAGCTTATACGTCCGGCCATAGGTCTGGGCGATCAAATCCGCGCAGGATTTACTGACGTCGTAGGGATGGCGTCCTTCGAGCGGCGTGCTTTCCGCATAGGGCAGTTCTTCTTGATCGCCGTAGGCCTTATCGGAGGACGCGACCACGATCGACTGGACGCGCGGCGAACGGCGGCAGGCTTCGAGCAGATTCCACGTTCCTTGAATGTTGCTTTCAAACGTCGAAATGGGATTGAGGTTGGCGATTCCGACGATGGTCTGCGCCGCCAGGTGAAAGACCACGTCCACTTCGTATTCGGCCAAAACGCGCTCGACTAAGTCGCGGTCGCGCACGTCGCCACGGACCACCTTCACACGCTCCAGAGTCTTGCTGCGGACCAGTTCGCTCTGCGGGACCCAGTCGCGCACCAGACATACCACGTCGGCTCCGGACTCGGTGAGTCTGCGGGTGAGCCAGCTGCCCAGCAGTCCGGTGGCGCCGGTGACCAGCACGGGACGGTCGCTCCAGAAGCCTTGGTTCAAGCCCATGGGGCGCCTACTTCCAAACCTTCCAGGGAGCCCGGCCGCCCTTCCACAGGTCGTTCAGGATTTGGTATTCGCGAAAGGTGTCCATGGCGTAGAAGAAGCCGTCGTGGCGGTAGGCAATGAGCTGCCGCTCGGCGGCCAAGCGAGCGAGCGGTTCGTGCTCGAGGATGCACTGATCGTCGTCCAGGTAATCCAGCACTTCGCGCTGGAAGACGAAGAATCCGCCGCTGGCCCAGGCGTCCGACTTGGGCTTTTCGATGAAGTTCCGTACCTGGTCGCCGGAGTCGATATCGAGGATCCCGAAGCGGGAGACGGGACGGAAGGTGGTCACGGTCGCCAGGCGCCCATGGCTCTTGTGAAACTCCACGAGACGGCGAATGTCGAGGTCGCTGACGCCGTCGCCGTAGGTGACCATGAAGCAGTCGTCGGAAAGATACTTCCCGGCGCGCCTCAAGCGTCCGCCGGTCATGGTTTCCAGACCGGTGTCGGCCAGCGTGATGTGGAAATTCTGCTCTTCGTGATTCTCGTGGTACTTCAGCCGCGACTCCCGGCCGAGACAGATGGTGAAATCGTTGTTCATCGCCTCGTAGTTCAGGAAGTATTCCTTGATCATGCTGCCGCGGTAGCCCAGGCACAGCACGAAATCCCGAAAGCCGTGATGGGCGTAGAGCTTCATGATGTGCCAGAGGATGGGACGGCCTCCCACCTCGACCAGGGGCTTGGGCCGGAACTCCGTCTCTTCGCGCAGGCGGGTTCCCGCGCCGCCGCATAGGATCGCAACCTGCATTTCTCAGTTCCCCTCAGGGCCAGGAGGCGACCAGTGAACCCATTCAAGGCATGCTTTCATGCTCCTTGTGGATCGGCAGAAAAGGGATTCTCCTTGAGACCGTTCCCAGGCCCGCAGGCATATGGGAAGATAGCCAACAGATGTCCCTGACCCCGGATGCCGCCGAGCGCCTGCGCCGCCATATCGAAACCAGCATTGAGACCAAGCGCCAGCTGCTGGCGGGAGATCCGGGCCCGATTCTCGACGCCGCCAGGATCATGACGGAGAGCCTGGCGTCCGGGCACAAGATCCTGCTCTGCGGGAATGGGGGCAGCGCGGCCGACGCGCAGCACATCGCCGCGGAATTCGTGAGCGTGCTCAATCAAGGCTTTCCGAGACCCGGATTGGGAGCGATCGCGCTCACCACCGACACCAGCATCCTCACGGCGAGCGCCAACGATTTCGGTTTCGACGGTGTATTCGAGCGCCAGGTGCAGGCGCTGGGCCGGCCCGGAGATGTGGTCATCGGCATCTCGACGTCGGGTAACTCCGAGAACGTGCTGCGGGCGATCCGCTACGCCCGCGCCCACCAGATGTGCACGATCGCGCTCACCGGCGCCGACGGCGGCAAGCTAGGGCAAGCGGCCCAGACCGCTCTGCGTGTTCCGTCCACGGGAACCCAGTTCATCCAGGAATCGCACATCATGCTGGGTCATATTCTGTGCGAGCTGGTGGAGCAATCGTTGTCCTATGAAGACGCCGGGCCGCAACTGAAGCACTCGCATGAGAAGGATCGTGACTAAGTTTGCAGGGGGGCCGCAGCCATCTTGGCGGGAGCCGTTTGCGCCTGGACCTCCTCGGGAGTCGGCATGAGCGAGGAGCAGACAGCCGCGGCGGTGCGCGCTCAGTTTTCCGAGGGTTCCTTATCAGCGTGGTCGACCACCAGCACAGTGTCTTGCACTTTCGTCGACTTCACAAGCCTCAAACCAACTTGCTTTTGGAGAGCAGTGAAAAGCGAAGCGCCGCCATCGCCGAGACCATCATTGGCTGGGTTCCGAGACGGCATGCCTCGAAGGTTCATCGTACCTTCAAATTCCAAATTGAACTCATAGATACCAGGGAGTTCCGTTTTATCCGTAACACGAGGCGTAAGTGAATCCGCTGGCGAGTCATTGGCCATGATGATGAACCGCCCCAGGTCTTTCGCAAAACCGGCCATCGACTGTCTGCAGGTCACCTTCAGCGTTGCGGTGATGCCCGGCCGGAAGCCGTTGGTGCAGCCAGTCCGTCCCGACGGCATCACTGGAAATCCTCGAGAGTCTTCGCTAAAACGCGGAATCGGTCCTTCGGGTACAGGCTCCGGTGTCCATGTGGAGAGTTTCGGACCTCCGGGAACGACGGTAAGCTCATAGCCAGGAAACGATCGAACTTCATGATGCAGCTTCAGATTGAAGCGCTCCGCCAGCAGGTTTTGCAACATGAGTTGGAACTGATCTTCGGTCGTCTCCGGCGGCATGGTCGCGCGAATCGTGTATTTATGATCAGCCAGGTCGCTAAGCCACTCAGGGCCATCTACTTGATCATCCTCGACAGCATACGCCAGTTCGATCAAAGGCTTTAGCGTCAGCTGGGTAATGGTGACTCGGCCTGGATCGCGGCTACCCGGACCCACCTTCACTCGGAATGAGTCCGCTTGGAATGGGCCGTTGTCTGCTCGCACAGACGCCACTTCAAAAGATGGCTTTGAGATAGTCTGGGATTGAGCCAATAGCGCCGCGGCCATCAAGTACGAGGCGAATTGGAACAACTCGCCGAGCATGTTGGTGTCTTCTGCTACCAGTTAACCAATCCGAAGGGCGAGTGGGGGACGCCCCAGTCGAAGACGATGGGGCCTATTGTTGGTTGCCGTTGGCGCCTGGAGCGGAGCCGCCCATGAACAGGCGTTTGCCGTCCTTGGCGTAGGTGAGGCTGGCGCCCACGGCCCGGTTGGCCCCGTCCTTGGCCTGGTAGCCTTCGACGATGATCTCGGTGCCTTCGGGCAGCGATGCCTTGGTGAAGCCGTTGCGGAACAGCGCATTGGGGCTGCCGCCTTCGATCATCCAGGGGGTCACCTTGCCGTCGGGACCCTTCACATCGAGATGAATCCAGGAGTGGGGATTCACCAGCTCCCACTTGGTGACGACTCCCTGCAGTTTGACCGGCGCCTTATCATTAAATTCCGCCGCGAAGGCGTGATGCGCCCAAACGGGCGCCGCGGCGAGGAGGAGCCCGGCGCCGGCGAGAACAATCGCGAGTTTAGTTCGCATGAATGACTTCCTTTACTTCTATACTACTTCTGCTTCGCGGCCGCGGCCCTCTCGGTGGCGCGTTCGCCACTGAGGTTGTTGACCATGCCGTAGTTGCCTTCATGGCAGGCATACTCATAGATCGGGCTGTCGGTATGAACCATGTTGTACTCGCCCGAAAACGGCGCCACCCAGGTCTTGGGATCGTTCACCGTGAACTGATAGCGAACGGTGTTGGCGTCGATCCGCGTGAACCGTTCGGTCACTTTCACTGCATCGCTGACTTCGGCCCGCTGGATGGCGACCAGAGGATTGTAGTTCACGGTCTCCACCACCAGCGTGTCGCCTTCCCAGTGGCCGCGGGAGTCTCCCATCCACTGCCTGATCTCGGCGGGCGCGTGCGGGCGGTTGTCGGTCGGGATGATGCGGGTGTCATGAATCATTTCCTGAAGGATCCCGACGTAACCCTTGCCTTGCACGATCTGCAGCATGGAATTGTAGCCCACCGGCATCATGGGCGGACCTTCGAATCCCCAGGTGAGGCAGCGTTCGGCCAGAGGGCGGTTTTGGGCGCTGTCCCACTGGTGCGCCTGCTGGTAGGCGCGGCGTTCGGCCGCGCTCTTGGCCGCTTCCGGCGTCAGTGCGGGCATGCGGCCCGTGGGTCCGCTGAGGATGGAGGTTCTGAGGCTGGTCGCCCTCAGGATCGCGGATCCGCCGAGGCCGAACTGGCTGTTGTCATAGTGGACGGCGAGCGCGCCGGTATTGGCCGCCGCGGCTCCTCCACGCCCTCCGCCGCGCCCCGCACGGCGCCGCCGCGTCCGCCGCGGGCCGCCTGCGCGGAGGCCTCCTTATCGGCTTCATCGGTGTAGTATTCCTTGGCGCCCAGGTAGGCGGGCCGCTCTAAAGGGATGGTTTGGGCGTTGGTATACACGCCCTGCAGATCCGGCTTCCCGTCCGGGGTTCGGGGCATGGTCCAAGTCTTGGAGGACGCCGCGGGTTTGGAGCTCCCCTGCGATTGCGCGCGGACTTGCGGCGCGAACGACACGGCGGCAACCAGAGCGATGAGCGAACCGAGAATCTGTCGTCTCATTTGCTGTCTCCCTTTTCCTCGAGCGGCTTCTTTCGAAGGTATCCGTACATGGCCTCTTCGGAGAACTCCACACACTTATAATCCAACAGCTGGGCGTTCTTTTCCAGCCGCCGGTACAACGGCATGCTCATCTTCCAGGGGCGGGTGAACACCTTGGGATCGTCAATGGTGGCCTCATACTGCAGCGCGTTCGGTCCGATGGCGGTATAGCGCTCGACCACGTGCAGCGCATCGCTGTGCCAGTCTCCGGCCCGGTCGAACCAGGTCTGATCGTTGAGGCTGGTGACGTCGATCACCAGCGATTCGCCGTCCCAGTGCCCATTGGACCAACCCATCCAGCTATCGGCCGGGGCCTCGGTGGGCGCCTTCATATTCACGATCCGCACCGCCCCCGCGTACGCGTAGGCGATCATGATCGTATCGGTGCCCTGGATGATCTGAAACGGGTAGGGCATATAGGTGGACCGGGGGACTCCACCCATGAAGCACTTGATCTCGGGGTCCAGCTTCAGGCGGTTCGCGAAGTTTTCCTTCTGCTTGGCGGCGGCTTCCGGCTTATAGGGAAGCGTGCCGCCCTCGACTACGCCCAGTCCGGCCGGCGCCGAATAAGCGGCGCCCAGTGAATATACGGGACCCTGGTAGGCGTCGTGCGGCTGGATGTTCCAGTTGGCCTCATTCATGGCCTGCCAGATGCCGTTCAGATTGGGCTTTCCGTCCTTGGTCCGGGGGGCCTTGTAGGCGGGACCTTGCGCGGGCGTGGGCATCACGGCCAGCGAAAAGAGCGCTACTCCGGCAGCGGAAAACAGCAACCAAGACCCTAACCGACTCCGCATGTTTCCCGACTGGATTCGCACCGTGGCAAGTCTCCTCTTAGCCCGCCGCGCAGCGGGTACACGTCACCGGAATTGATCGTACATTCAAACAGATACGAAGTCAAGGATGTTCACAGGCGCGGATCCAACGCGATCGTGCGATGATCCAGATAGGCACCCTAGTGAGCGCCACCGACCCGTTCAAAATCCATCCCGCCTCGTCCGGGGCCGGCATTCCCGGCCCTAAGTTTAAGGACCCGGTTTGCGGCATGGAGGTTACTCCCGCCAAGGCCGCCGGGAGCTTCGAGTACCGGGGCCAGATCTATTACTTCTGCGGCAAGGGCTGTTTGGCCAAGTTTCAGGCTGATCCGGACAAGTTTCTGGCTCCGAAACCGGCGATTGCGGAGCCGGAAGCACATAGGGATATCGAGTACACCTGCCCGATGCATCCCGAGGTGGTTCAGATGGGTCCCGGGACGTGCCCGATCTGCGGCATGGCGCTGGAACCGAAGACGATTCAGGCCGGGGAAACGGAAAATCCGGAGCTGGCCGACATGCGGCGGCGCTTCTGGATCAGCGTGGCGCTGAGCGTGCCGTTGCTGGCGATCTCCATGGCCATGCTTTTTCCGAAGGAGGTGCGCACCTGGGTGGAGTTGGCCCTGGCCACTCCCGTGGTTTTGTGGGCGGGCTGGCCGTTTTTCGTGCGGGCCTGGCAGTCCCTGGTGACCCGCAACCTTAATATGTTCACGTTGATCGGGGTGGGGGTCGGCGTGGCCTATGTTTACAGCCTGGTTGCTTTGATCCTCCAGCCGGGGGCGGACGTGTACTTCGAATCGGCCGCGGCGATCGTGACGCTGGTGCTGCTGGGGCAGGTTCTGGAGCTGAAGGCTCGGGGCAGGACGGGAGCCGCGATTCAGTCGCTGCTCGGGCTGGCGCCCAAGACCGCGCGTCTGATTCATCCGGATGGGACAGAGACCGATGCGCCGCTGGATCAGATCCATCCGGGCAATCTGCTGCGGGTGCGTCCGGGCGAAAAGATCCCGGTGGACGGGGTGGTGGTGGAGGGCGCGAGCGCAGTCGATGAATCGATGCTCACCGGAGAACCCATGCCGGTCGAAAAAGGGCCGGGCGACAAGGTGACGGGCGCCACGGTGAACAGCAACGGATCGCTGATCATGAAGGCGGAGCGAGTGGGCGCGGAGACGCTGCTGTCGCAGATCGTGCGCATGGTGTCGGAAGCGCAGCGCAGCCGGGCGCCGATCCAGAAGCTGGCCGACCAGGTGGCCGCCTACTTCGTGCCGGCGGTGGTGGGGATCGCCGTCGTGACGTTTTTCGCGTGGATCGAGTGGGGACCGCAACCGCATTTGGCGCACGCGCTGGTGAATGCCGTCGCGGTTTTGATTATCGCCTGCCCGTGCGCGCTGGGGCTGGCGACGCCCGTGTCGATCATGGTGGCCATGGGGAAGGGCGCCACCATGGGCGTGCTGTTCAAGAACGCCGGGGCGATCGAACTGCTGCGGCAGGCCGACACGCTGGTGGTGGATAAGACCGGGACGCTCACCGAGGGCAAGCCGAAACTGGTTTCTATCGAGCCGGCGCCGGGTTTCGACGAGCAGCGCGTCCTCTATCTGGCCGCGAGCCTGGAACGAGCCAGCGAACATCCGCTGGCGCAGGCGGTGGTGAAGGGAGCGCAGGATCGTGGCATTTCGCTTGTTTCCGCGGACGGGATTTCAGGCGATACCCGGCAAAGGCGCTCGCGGGCGGATCGACGGAGCCGAAGTCGCGGTTGGGAAATCTGGCGATGATGAAGGAAGCCGGGGTGCGAAGTCACCGGGTCCAGCGCGCTGTTTGTCGCGGTGGACGGCAAGTTCGCGGGACGGCTCAGCGTCGCCGATCCCATCAAGGCCACCAGCGCGGAGGCCATCCGGCAACTGCACGCGGAAGGCATGCGGATCGTGATGCTGACGGGCGACAGCCGGGCGACTGCCGAGGCGGTGGCGAAGGAGCTGGGGATCGACGAGGTGGTGGCCGAAGTGCTGCCGCAGGACAAGCGCGCGCACGTCCAGAGGCTCCAGGAATCCGGCCGGTTCGTGGCCATGGCGGGGGACGGGATCAACGACGCTCCGGCGCTGGCCCAGGCGCAAGTCGGGATCGCCATGGGGACGGGCACCGACATCGCCATGGAGAGCGCCGATGTCACCCTGGTCCAGGGGGATCTGCGCGGCATCGCGCGGGCCCGCCGGCTCAGCCGCGCCACTATGCGCAATATCAAGCAGAACCTGTTCTTCGCGTTCGTCTACAATTCGGTCGGCATACCGATCGCCGCGGGCGTGCTTTATCCTGGATTTGGGCTGCTCCTTAGCCCCATGATCGCCGCGGCAGCGATGAGCTTCAGCTCGGTCTCGGTAATCAGCAACGCATTGCGGTTACGGACCGTGCGTCTGTAATCGGCAGGTTACGTGCACGAAGCTCCCAGGGAGGGAGTCACACATGAAAGTACTTGTCGCTGTTGACCATTCCGAGGCGAGCCAGGCCGTGCTCCAGGAAGTCGCCGCCCGGCCCTGGCCGCCCAAAGCCACCATCGAAGTTCTCAACGTGGTGGAGCCCGCCCACATGTGGACGGTCACCCAGACCGCGGAAGAGGCCATGAAGTTGTCCGCCGACCTGGTGCATCGGGCAGCCGGAGAGCTGCAAGGCCGGGGCCTGGAAGCCAGCGGGCTGTCGCTCAAGGGAGACCCCAAACGGGTGATCCTGGACCGGGCCCAGGAATCGAAGGCGGACTTTATTTTCGTCGGCTCGCAGGGCGTTTCCGCGCTGGCGCGTTTTTTACTGGGGAATGTCGCCTCGGCGGTGGTGCGCCACGCTCCCTGTTCGGTGGAGATCGTGCGGGTGCGTGAAGGCAAGACGGCCGGCACGCCGCCGGGCGTTCGCAAGATCCTGCTGGCGACGGATGGTTCTGAGTTTTCAGAGCGTGCCGCGCGATCGCTCGCGGAGCGGCCCTGGCCCGCGGGAACCGAGGTCGAAGTGTTGAGCGTGGTGGAAATGATCCTGAGTAACACGCAGGCCTGGATCGAGCCGCCCTACATCGAAAAGAAGCAGATGGAAACGCTGCGGGAAGAAGCCATGAAGCGCGCCCAGACGGCCGTGAGCTCCGCGGTCGAGATCCTCTCGAAGAGCTTTCCCAAAGTCGAGGAATCCATTTCCGTGCTGCTGGGCGGACCTAAGGCCGTGATCATGGGCGAAGCCGACAAGACCGGCGCCGATCTGATCGTGGTCGGCTCGCACGGGCATCAAGGCATCGAACGTTTCATGCTGGGCAGCGTGTCGGAAGCGGTGGCGCTGCATGCGCACGGCTCGGTCGAAGTGATCCGCTAAACGCCGGTATGCCGGAGCTCAGCAAGGAGGCGATGGAGCAGTATTTGGGGGTGCTCCTGCGCAAACGGGTCGACGTCCTCAGCCTGACCTTGCTGGGAGAGACTCAGGCCGGCGATCTGAAATTCTACGGGTATGGGACTCCGGTGCGGGTCGACTATCAGCCCGCGGGCGAGGCGTGCCGCAGCGCGGTGTTCCACACCATGGGCGCGAACCGGTTCGGGCACGAGCACATGCCGGACCGGGCTCAGATCCTGCTGTGGCAGCATGGGGCGTTCAACCGGCTGCCGCGGCACGTGCGGTCGCTGGACGTGGGCGCATTCCAATTCGACGGGGACCTGATTTCCCTCGGCCAGGCGGAGGAGTTCTGCCTGCTGACCGAATATGCCCACGGGGCTCCCTACGCGAAGGATCTGGAGCGGATACGGGATACCGGCGTGCTCACTAAACTCGATCAGGCGCGCGCGGACGCCTTGTGCGATTACCTGGTGGAGATTCACAAGACACCGGGGCCAGACCCAGGTTTGTATACGCGCCGGATTCGCGAGCTGGTGGGACACGGCGAGTGCATCATGGGTTTGACGGACTCCTACCCAGCTTCTACGCTGGCGCACCCGCTGTTTCCGCCGAAGGTGCTGGAAGAGATCGAACACCAGTGCGTGCGCTGGCGCTGGAAACTGAAGCCGCGGACGCACCGGCTCCGCCAGGTGCACGGCGATTTTCATCCGTGGAACATCCTGTTCGAGGAGGGGTGCTGGGTTCAGCGTGCTGGACCGTTCGCGCGGCGAGTGGGGCGAACCGGCCGACGATGTCACCTGCCTGACGCTTGAACTATCTGTTTTTTTCACTGCAACACGGCGGACGGATCGAAGACCCATGGAAGACCCTGTTCGAGCGCTTCTGGGCGCGCTATCTGGAGAAGTCGGGCGACCGGGAAATTCTGAAGGTCGCGGCGCCGTTTTTCGCCTTCCGCGGGCTGGTGCTGGCGAGCCCGGTCTGGTATCCGGGGCTTTCAGACGATGTTCGCGGCAAGCTGCTGGCGTTCGTGAAAGCGGTTCTGGCCGAGGACGAATTCGATCCGGCGCAGGCAGGTGCCTATTGTGAGCGCGCCTGAGCAGGGGTTTGCGGTGTGGATCACCGGGCTGCCGGCTTCCGGGAAGTCGACGGTGGCGGTGGCGCTGGCCGCGCAGCTCAGAGCGCGCGGAGTAGAGGTGGAGGTGCTCGAGTCGGACGCGCTGCGGCGGATCTTCACGCCTCACCCGCGCTACGACGAAGAAGAACGCGACGCGTTCTACGGGCAAATCGCGTACGTAGGAGGGTTGCTCGCGCGGCACGGCGCGGCGGTGATTTTCGATGCGACCGCGAACCGCCGCGCGTATCGCGAGCGGGCACGGCAGCAGATCCCGCGGTTTCTCGAAGTGTACGTGGATACGCCGCTCGAGATCTGCATGAGCCGCGATCCGAAAGGCATTTATCGGGACGCGACTGCCGTGCCGGGATTACAGGTTCCGTACGAGTCTCCGCTCGATCCGGATCTGGTGATCCACGGCGATCAGGAACGGGCTGAAGGCGCGGCGAGCCGTATCGTCGCGATGCTGATCGAGCGCGGCTTTTTCCCTAGTGGGTGACCGCGAGCGCGACGTCGTGCGAGGCGACTGCCGGCATCCGCATCGCTCGTTTCTCCTGTTGCAGGCCGTGGACGGCCATCAACGCACCCACTGGATGGGCGCCCACGGCTACGACCGGGTCGGCGTCCATCGCGGGGCGGTCGCCATCGAGGTGCTGGAACTCGAAGACCGCCCGCATCGCGCCGGCTTCTCCCATTCCCAGGCCGTATTCCTTGCACACGGTATCCAGGTCGCGGAACATCCGTTGTCTCAGCGCCGGTTTATAACGCGACTCATAGAGCAGCTTGTTCAGCCGGTAGGCCGCGACCGGAGGATGGTTGTAGAAGTGATACGGGTGGCTCTGGAATTGATAGGGCCGCGAGGGTTCGGCATTCGGCTTCTCGCCGGGCAGGAAGCGCGCCACGGCATGGCCATGATGCGTGGTGGCCTGGTACGACAACAATTCCATATGCTGCGCACCGGCGGCGCCGAGCACGATGGCCCAGGGCAGCATCTCGGTATTGCCGACCTCGTCCAGCTGTTCCGGCGTCAGGCGCAGGAACGAGTCCGAATGGCTGTTCTCCAGCTCGCGGATGCACCACTGATCGAAATCGAACGCGGGCTGGTAATATTTGGCGGTTCCAGGGTAGTGGGACATGCCGCCGCTGGCGAGGAGCGCGACGCGCTCTGGCTTGGCTGCCACGATTTCCGCGATCGCCCGTCCCAGCGCGGCGCAACGTTGCGGCCGCGGAAGGGGAGGCAGGTAAGTGTTCACGAAAATCGGCACGACGGGGATGTCCCGGCTACCCAGAATCCATTCGAAGGGCGCGGCGAAGGAGTGACCTAGCGTGGCGTCCTGTGAATAAGTCATATCGAAATCGCGGCGGACCAGGCCTTCCAGCAGGTCCTCAGCCAGCGCCTGGTGAATCAACGGATTCCAGGACCGGCCCGCGAAGGCCGTCTGGGCGCGCTCTCCGGCGATGACGGCGAAGGTCGGCACGGATTGCAGGAAGAAGGTCTCCATGTGGTCGCTGGCGAAAATCACCAGGGCGTCCGGCTTGGTCTCATCCAACATCTCGCCCAGCTTCCGCATCGCTGCGATGCCCGCGTCCAGCTGTCTGGGGTCTTCCTCGGGCGGGCGCGTAAAGAGCTGCGGCGCGTGCATGGTGGCCATGGCTGCCACGATTTTCCCCATAAGGATTTTCCTCGTATAACCGGCCTCCTGATCAGCATGTTTTGCTCCAAACGGAGCAGATTGATAATGCAAGGACAGGACTGCGGGCCTGTGTGAAATCGCGCACGTCGGATGGCAGGTGGCGGGCGAAGTGGCGCATCGCGAGCCGGGCACCGGCGGCGATCCCGGTTATTTACCGCGTTTCGGCGAAGGGAGCCCATGGTCCGGCGCCTGCAAAGTAGGATAATCGGGAAAGGACCAATGCCAAAGAGAATCCTGCTACTGCTGCTGAGTGGAGCGGTGCTTGCGAGCGCGCAACAGCCCGCCCGAAAAACCCCTCCCCGGAAGTCGAAGGCGCCGGCGATCAACTACTATCGGGACATCGAGCCGATTCTGAACAAGAGTTGCGTATCCTGCCACCATGCGGCGATGCCGGACGGCGGGCTGAGAGTGGACGCCCCAGAGAACCTATTGCAGGGCGGGGCATCCGGTCCGTCGGTGGTCCCTGGAAAAGCGCTGCAGAGTCCGCTGTATCAACGCCTCATGGACACGACCGACAAGCGGATGCCGCCGGTGGGAGCGCTGACCGAGGACCAGTTGGATTTGATCCGCGCCTGGATCAACCAGGGGGCCAAGATCGGGCCGGCTCCGAAGCAGCGGCCGAAGGCCCAGAGCAGTCCCGCAAAACCTTAACATTTCAGAGAGATCTCCGGCACAACTAACCTTTTTGGCCTATTTGCGTCCAAAAAAGTGAGTCCACAATCCCGGCCTGGGGGCCGGAGAGTGCGGTCGTCACAAGTCATTGGAATTCATTCTTTTGGAGGTGCTATGAGAAGCGATCTGTTGGGGCGGGGCCGCGTGGCCGCCGTCGCGGTTGCAGCGTTGGCGCTCGTGGTAGGCGGCCTGGGCGTGGCTAATGCGCAAAAGGGTTCGCAGGCGAACCCGCTGGCGACCATGAAATTCGCCGATAAGAATGAGGCTCCGAGCCGGACGGGCTTCGCGCCGGTGGTCAAGGCGGTGGTGCCGACGGTGGTCAGCATCAAGTCGTCCAAGGTGGTGAAGACGTCCCAACTGAACAACGGACAGGGGCAGGACCAGGGGCAGCTAGACCCGTTGTTCCGCCAGTTCTTCGGCGACCAGTTTGGCAACGGCCAATTCAACGCTCCCAGTGAGCAGCGTTCCGAGGGCCTCGGCTCCGGCGTGATTGTGAGCCCGGAGGGCTACATCCTGACGAATAACCATGTGGTGGATGACGCCACGGATCTGGAAGTCGTCCTCTCCGACGGCCGCCAGTTCAAGGGGCACGTGGTCGGAAAAGACGACAAGACGGATGTTGCCGTGGTAAAGATCGATGCCGGGAATCTCCCCGCCATCACGATTGGCGATTCCGACAAGGTGCAAGTCGGCGATTACGCCCTGGCCATCGGCAATCCGTTCGGCGTGGGCCAGACGGTGACCATGGGTATCGTCAGCGCGACCCATCGGGGCGGCAACCTCGGTATCGAGAATTACGAGGACTTCATCCAGACCGATGCGGCGATCAATCCCGGGAACTCGGGCGGCGCGCTGGTGAACGACCGGGGCGAGCTGATCGGCATTAACACGGCGATCATCGCGCACGGCTCGGACGGCAACCAGGGCATCGGATTCGCGGTGCCGGTGAACCTGGCCCGCAACATCATGGACCAGATCATGAAGAATGGCAAAGTGGTCCGGGCACAACTGGGCATCTATCCGCAGGATGTGACCCCCACGATCGCCCAGCAGTTCGGAGTGAAGGCCTCGGACGGCGCGTTGGTGGGCGAAGTGGTCGCCGGCAGCCCGGCGCAAAAGGCCGGACTGAAGAACGGCGACATCATCCTGGACGTGAACGGCACGCAGATCACCAGCGCGAACCAGTTGCGGAACATGATCTCCACCATGCAGCCGAACTCGAATGTGAATCTGAAAGTGTGGCGGGACGGCGCGGCGCACACGATGCCGGTCACGCTGGGCGAGCTGAGTCCGGAGGAAGCCAGCAATCGGGGCGGGGGCCCCAATTTCAATGGGTCGAGCGGCGCGCTGGACGGCGTCTCGGTCGAAAATCTGACCCCGCAAGTGGCGCGCGGACTGGGGCTTTCGCCCACCGCCGCGGGCGTGGTGGCGAGCCAGGTCGACCAGGCCAGCGCGGCCGCCAGCGCGGGGCTGGAGCAGGGCGACGTGATCCAGGAGGTCAACCGGCGGCCGGTGACCAACGTCGCCCAGTTTGAAGCCGCCGTCCGCAATTCCAAGCAGGGCACCCTGCTGCTGGTGAACCGCAACGGTCGCACGTTTTATATCGGCGTGTAAGACCAAGCACCATTTCCTTCCAATGGACTGGCCGGTTCGGGCAAGCGCTCGAGCCGGCCTTTTTTATTTGGCCGCGTGGTACAAAGAGCATTGACGCTGATTTTCTCCGTTCTCAAGCTTGCCGCGGCCACCTTTCTCCAGGCGCAGGAACGGACGGTGTTCGTGGGCACATACACCAACGGGGCAAGCAAGGGCATCTACGCGTTCCGGCTGGATGCTTCGACCGGAAACGCGAGTGAGCCCCGCCTGGCTGGGGAGACCTCGAATCCGTCCTTCCTGGCGCTGCATCCGAAGAGGCGGTTCCTATACGCGGCGAACGAGAATTCGAACGGCATGGTGAGCGCGTCCGCGATCGACCGTGCAAGCGGAGCGCTGAAGCTACTGAACTCGGTATCCTCGCGCGGGGACGGCCCGTGCCATATTGCGGTCGATGCGACCCCACGGGCAAGTTCTTGCTGGCGGCTAACCAGGATTCCGGCACGGTGGTGATTTCCCGAATCGATCCAAAAACGGGGGGCCTAACCCCGTCCGGGAGCGTGGTGCGGATCCCCGCGGCGGTCTCCCTGGTGTTTCCTTAAGGTGGCGTTCCCTTAAGTTTCGGGCCGGTCCTGCCGATCAGGACGGAAGGCTTGGACTATGATCTCTTTGCGCAAGGCGGCGACGGAACTGGAGCGTCTGGAAGAACTGCAGCAGACGCTGGCGAAGTGCTACGGACTGGCGATCAAGTCGTCCGCGGAATACGCGGTGGAACTGGACCCTTACAGCACCGAATATTTCCGGCAGCGGCTGCAAGCGCTGGATGCGCAATGCAGCCAGGCTTCGACGCCCGATCACTACAACATCGTGCAGTCTTCCCTGCGGGGGGAACTCCGCAATTACCGGGACCAGGCTCGCGAACAGATGTCGCGGATGCGCAGGGATCTGCAAAATGCGGCGGCCGCCATGAGAGTGTTCGCGGAAAGCGTCGCCAGCAGCGGAGAGGACTGCGAACTTCAACTTCGCGAAGAGGTAGGCCGGCTGGGAGCCCTGGCCTCGAGCGACGACATCGAGAAGATCCGCTACGGCATCGAATCCGCGACCGGCGCGATCCTGCGCAGCTACGGACAGCTGCGCCGCAGTCATCAACTGGTGGTGACGCAGCTGCAAGACGAAATCCGCACCTTGCACCAGGCCATGGACAACGAGCGCAGCCGGATGGACCGCGATCATGCCTCGGGCGCGTGGAACCGGCAGAAGCTCAACGAGCGTATCGAACTCTTATTGCGCAACAACGAGCCATTCTGCGTACTCCTGGTGAGCGCGCGCAACTTGCGGCGGCTGGAGCGGCAGTATTCCCCGGCCGTGATCACGGATGCGCTGCGCGGCCTGGTCCAACAGTTCGATGGCGTGCTGGGCGGGGAAGCCATGATCGGCCGGTGGAGCGAAGACGTCTTTGGCGCCATTCTGGAGATGGACCCGTCGGGCGCGATGGCGCTTTCCACCGAAATAAACCGCAAGCTCTCGATGTCGTATCCGGTCTGGACCAGCGGCGTGGCGCAGATGCTGACCATCGAAACATCCAGCGGGATTGTGGACCGCCGCAGGGATTCGGACCCAACCAAGTTCTATCGCAAGCTGGAGCAGATGGCGGCCGCCATGGCGGGGCCGGACAATAAGCCGGCGGCCTGATCTTTTTTTGACAGCTGCGCGTTTGACAGCTACGCGGCGTTCTGATCCGCCGCCGTAGCCGTGGAGCCGGTCAGCTCGCCGCGATACACCTGCTCCCACAGGTCCACGTTCCGCTCCATGTTGCGATGGGTCAGGACCCAGTCGCGCTGCTGGCGCCACAGCGCCTCGCGACCGGCGCCGCCATCGGGGTCGAGCAGCGGCTGGAGTGTTTCCTTCCAGGACTGGCGGCTGTTCTTGGCGGTAATGGGCACTTCCGCCGAATACGGCAGAACGCGGGAGGCCACCGTGACCGCACCCGATAAAGCGTATTCGTAATACTTGATGCAGCTTTTGTTCCGGTTGAACGGATCCTCCACCAGCGGGGCGATCCCGATGTCCAGCGCCAGCTCGCAAACCTTGGCCGCGTGGCGGCCGAATTCGACGAACGGATGGAATTCGTAGCGGATGCCCGCCAGCTCGGCCAGCAATCGCTTGATGGATTTGCCGAGCGGCGAGTTCAAGAATGGCTTGCCGTGGGTGGAAACCAGGCCGGCGTAGAACTCCTGAAGGTTGGGACGGTCGCAAAGCCCCTGCAGCACGAGCGTAAACGGATGCCGCTTCTGCAGCTCGCGAATGGCGGGAAGAGCCACGGCGAGATCGTGGAAATGGGTCGCGCTGCCGGTCCAGCCGACGCGCACATCGTCTTGGCGGGACGGATCCCGCGGCAGGACGGTCCACTCTTCCGGATCGGCGCTGTTCGGCAGCACGACGACATTAGGATTCCGCTGCCGCAGGTCGGCCGCGAGAACCGGTGTCGTGGTGGTGACCACGTCGGCATGTTCCAGCAGGAAATGGTAAAGATCGAGCCGGCCCTGCAATTCCCGGTAGTGGACGTTTTCCTTGGGAACGCGGTCGAGTGCGTCGTCAGTATCGAAGACCACGCGAATGCCGCGCTGCTTGCACCACTCCACGATGCGGTTCGCGGTGGGATAGTGGGCGCGAAAAATCACCATGACATCGGGCGCTTCATACGCCTGGAAGTTGTCGGAAAGGATCTGCACGCTGTGGCCGCGCCGCCGCAGATACTTGGCGGGGATCGCGCCCCGCCATCGATAGCAGCCGCTTTCGGTCTCGGTGAGGAAGAAGATGTTCACGGGGCCTCGGCCGATTTATTTTCCAGGTCCTCGCGGCTCCACTTGGCGAGGTAAACCTCGGCGGCGGTGTCTTCCACTTCGCGGTCGCTGAGATACACCCACTGTCTCCAGCGCCGCTCCTTGAGTCTTTCGAGAACGCGATGATCCGTACGGGCCTTCAGCAGCCGCTGGCGCTGTTCGAGGATCAGCTTCTCGCACTGCGCAAGCTGCGTCTTCAGGATCTCCTGCTGTTTCGCCAGGCGCGCCTGATACAGGGCCCAGGATTGCAGGTCCGATCCAGCCGCCGTGCCCGCGGCGAACAAGTGCGATTCCGAGCGGTTCCGGGCCGACTCCAGTTTTTCCCGCATCTGGAGCAGGGAAGCGAGGTGTTGCTGCAGTCCCGCGAGTTTTTCCTCTTCCACGCGCTGCTGCAGCGCGCGCCACTCGAGCACTCGCTGGAGCGGAAAGCGGAAGGTCTTCATGCCAGTTCCTTGGCCAGGGAGAACAGCCGGCTGGCGGTCTCCTCCTGGGACGTGTGGGTATCGGGGGTTTGCTTGAGGAAATCCAGAACCTGCGGGCGCACGCGAATGCTCTGATCCAGTTTTGGATTGGCGCCCTGCACGTGCGCGCCGAGCTGGATCAAGTCAGAGGATTGCTGGTAGATCGCCAGAGCCTCGCGGATCTTCTGCGCGGCGGCGGTCTCGTCTTTGGTCGCGACTTTGTTCGCCAGGCGGCTGACCGAGCTCAGGACATCGATGGCCGGGTAATGGCCCATGGCGGCCAGATCCCGGGAAAGAATCAAGTGGCCGTCCAGAATGCCGCGGGAAGCGTCGCAAATGGGTTCGTTGAAATCGTCGCCTTCCACCAGGACGGTGAAAAAGCCGGTAATCGAGCCGGATTCGAAGTTTCCGGCGCGCTCAAAGATCTTGGGCAAGAGCGTAAACACGGAAGGAGGATAACCCTTCTGGCTGGGCGGCTCTCCGGCGGCCAACCCGATTTCGCGCTGCGCCATGGCCAGCCGCGTCACCGAATCCATGACCAGCAGCACGTCCATACCCTGATCGCGGAAGTATTCGGCGGCGGCCAGAGCCACGAAGGCGGCGCGAATACGGAGGGGCGCGGGGCGGTCGGAAGTCGCGGCCACCACCACCGAACGTTGCATGCCTTCCGGGCCGAGTTCCTGATCCAGAAACGCCTTCACCTCGCGGTTGCGCTCGCCAATGAGGGCGATCACGCTGACCTGGGCCGAATTCTTTCGCGACATGGCGCCCAGCAAGGTGCTCTTCCCAACGCCGCTGCCGCCGAACAGGCCGATCCTCTGGCCTTTCCCGCACGTCAGGAGGCTATCGATGGAACGGATGCCGGTGACCAGGCGTTCGGTGATATGTTTCCGCGTGAGCGGGTTGGGAGGCGGGGCGTAGAGCGGATAGGAATCCGCGGCTTCCACCGGAGGACCGCCGTCCATGGGCTGCCCGAATCCATCGAGCACTCGCCCGAGCAGTCCCGGTCCCACCGGCAGGCGGGCGTCCTGCACGCGGGCGATCACGCGGCTCCCCAGCTGCAAGCCTTCGGGCTCTTCGAGCGGCATGGACAGCACGCGCCCGTTGCGAAATCCGATGACTTGCGTGCGGATGCTGTGCCCTTTCGTCGTGAACACCTCGCAGAAATCGCCGATGGCCACGGCGGGACCTTGCGACTCGATCAGCAATCCCACGGTGGCGGTCACTTGTCCGCACCACGGCAGCAAATCCAGCTGCTCCAGATCCTTGAGGTAGGCCGCCAGGATTTCTTGATCGGGAACTTCCGCGCTCATAAAACTCACCGCTTCATCCTGTCCGCAAACCCGCGTTCGATCTCCTGAAGCTGCGCTTCAATGGAGCCGTCCAGAGTGCCATGCGCAGTCTCGAACAGAACGTCGCCGCACTGCAAGGTGGGATCGGGGATCAATTCCACCGGAGCCGCGGAGAAACGGGCCAGCAAAGTCCGGATCACGGGCTCCTGGTCGGGATGCACGCGCACGCGGCACAATTCGCGCGATTCCAGCTTCTCCAGGGCCACGCGAATGAGGCCTTCGATGGAACCCGGGTCGAGCGTCAGCTCGCGATGGAGCACGCGGCGGGCTATGGCGATCGCCAGCTTCAGCAGGTCCGCTTCGGCGGCCTTGCGCACGCGGGAGCGGACGGAGGCCAGGTCGGCCAGCGAGCGCGAAAGCCGGTCCATCACCGGCTGGAGTTCGAGCCGTGGCCTGATCGTGCCCGGCGGTCCGGCCCTCGGCAAATCCGCGCTGATAGGATTCCTTGTCGGCTTCGTCCTGCCGGGTGTCTCCCACGGCGCTCACGTTCACGGCGGGAGCCTGGGCGGGCCGCGGCTCGGGAGGAGGCGCGCTGCTGCCGCGCCAGGCCATTGGCGCAACCGCGGACAGCTCGGCGTCGCGGAGGATTCTAGACGATGTACTGCTCATCGCCGCCTCCCTTCAGGCTCACCACGCCTTCCATCTCGAGCTGGCGCAGCAGAGCGATCATCATTTGCTGAGCCGCCTCGACTTCACGGATCTTCACGGGCCCCAGGGCTTCCATGTCTTCGAGCAGCATGGCGGCGCCGCGCTGGGACATGCCCTGCAGCAGGTGCGTGCGCAGCTCATCGCTGGATCCCTTGAGGGCGATGGTGAGCTGTTTGCGGTCGGCGCGGCCCAGCAGTTCCTTGACGCCGCTGGCGTCGATCATCATCAAGTCGTCGAACACGAACATCTTCTGGCGGATGGATTCCACCAGTCCGGCGTCGCGCTCACCGACTTGCGCCAGGATATCGTTGGACAACTCGCCATCGAGCTGGTTGAAAATTTCCGCCACGGCGCGCAGGCCGCCGGACGATTCGCGCTTGACCTCGCCCAGCGTCTGCAGCTTGCGTGAAATGACGGTGGAGATCTTGTTCATCACCACGGGTGAAATCTGGTCCAGGCTGGCGAGCCGGATGGTGACGTCCGCCCGCAGTTCGGCCGGCATGGCGCGCAGCACGGCGGCGGACTGGCCTGCGCTCAAGTGCGCCAGAACCAGGGCGATGGTCTGGGGATGCTCGCTTTCGACGAAGCGCGCGAGCAGCTGGGGGTCGAGTTTTTGCAGGCGCTGGCCGGCATCCGAGCTGCGGCCGGCTGCCTTGGGCAGACGCTCCACGTGTTTCTTGCTGCCTTCGGCTCCGAACGCCGAAGTCAGAATGCGCTTGGCGAAATCCACGCCGCCGTGACCCTGCCCGGACTGCGATGTTTCGGACCGGAATTCCTCCAGAACCGCCTCGGCCTGTTCCCGGGAAATGGCCGGCAGGCTGGCGATGGCGGCCGTGACCGCCTGGACTTCGTCGTCGCTCAAACGCTTGAGCAACTCCGCGGAAACCTGGTCGCCCACCGAGATCAGCAGGATGGCGGCTTTCTGAATGCCGGTAAGAACCGGAGCGTGCGCGGGCGCAGCCATGGTTTAGCCTTGCTCCTCGCGGAGCCATCCGCGCAACACGCCGGCGCAGACCTCTCCGTCCTTCTGCGCGGTCTCGCGAATCTGGTTGGTCAGCACTTCGATGCGGGCCGGAGCGAGTGCGGGCAGCGCCGAAGCTCCCAACGAGGAGGGCGCCCAGGTATCGGCTCCCGCCACTCTCGGAGCGGCTGCCGGTTCGGCGCCGGCCGCGGGCAGGGAGTCTGTCTGGCGCACCTGCGCCGGCGGCGGAGATTTCTTGAGCATCTTGAAAACCAGGAAGAACAGTCCCGCCAGCAGCACAGCCGCGCCGCCCGCTGCCCCGTACAGCATCTTCGGATTCTTCTTGAGCTGTTCGAACGGCGTGAGCGGCGGAGCCGGCGGGGCGGGCGCTGCCTCGGGCGGCTCGAGGTTGGCCGTTGATTCAAAGGGGAGGCTTTCCACGATCAACTGGTCCCCGCGCTCGGGGTTCAATCCAACCGCGGCGGCGGCCAGATCGTGAATCACTTTCAGGCGCTCCGGCGTCGGCGCGGTCAGAACCCGCTTGGCCTGCGCGCCCGAGCCCTCGAAATGCACCTCCTGGTCGAGCAGCACGGAGACCGATAGCCGCTTGACGGTGCCTTGCGGGAGCACCGTGCGTTTCACCGTGCGGCTGGACTGGTAACTGACGCTTTCGGTCTTGCGGGAAGAGCCCGCGCCCACGGTCACCGGAGGCGGCGCCGGGTCTGGCAGGTTGGACGCCGTTCCGGGAATTCCGCCGGCGGTGCGGGAGGGGGAGGAAATATCTTCGGTCTTCTGCGAATTCACCATGACGGACTGGGTCGGATCGAAGTGTTCCTCGCTCTGCTCGGCGCTGGTGAGGTCGGTATCGGCGGAGACCGCGGCGCGGTACCGTCCGGAGCCCACCAGAGGTTCGAGCGTCGCGTCCAGCTTGGCGACCAGATCGTGTTCCACGGTGCGGCGGTACTCCAGAGCGGCCTCGGAGGTGTCCGAGCCGGAATCGCCCGTCTGTTTGGCGCGATTCAGAAGATTGCCGCGCATATCCAGGACCGAAACAGCCTCCGGGGCGAGGCCTTCCACCGCGCTCGAGATCAGGTGCGTGATGGCCGGGATGGCCGTTTCCGGCAGTTGCGCTCCGCCGCGGAGACGCAGCAGCACGCTGGCCTTGGCGGGCTGGCGGGCTTCCTGAAACACCGACTCCTGGGGAAACGAGATGTGGACCCGGGCCTGCTCCACTTCGGTCAGCGCCATCACCGAGCGTTCCAGTTCGCCTTCGAGCGCGCGGCGATACTGCACATGTTCGGCGAAATCGGTCATGCCGAGGTTGGTCTTATCGAAGATTTCGAAGCCGATGCGTCCGCTCTTGGGCAGTCCGGCGGAGGCCATATCCAGGCGCAGTTCGGCGACCTTGTCTCCGGGGACGGAGATGCCCGTGCCGTTGGCGGTAATACGATAGGCGACGCCGCTCTCCTTCAGCCGTTGCACCACCAGCGCGGCGTCTTCCGGCGCCAGAGCGGTGCTATAGAGGGGACGAAATCCGGCCTCGCGCTGCCATTGCGTGAGTCCATAAATTCCGCCGGCCACCAGCACGGCGACCGTGATGATGGTTCCCAGCTGCCGCCCGGAGAGAGCTCCTACAATTCGTTTGACTTGGTCCATGGGAGTGAAAGAGGGGAGACGCTAGATCTGCATGCGCATGACTTCCTGGTAAGCGGAAACCACTTTGTTGCGCACCTGCATCAGCAGGTCGAATTCAAGGTTGGCGCGCTGCACGGCCAACACCGTGGAGTGCAGGTCCTCGCCATCGCCCGACAGAAAATTCTGCACGCTCTGGTTGGCGTCGCTGCGGGCGCCCTCCACCTGAGCGATGGCTCCCTGCAGCACGCTGCCGAAGTCGCCGCCTTCCGACGGGCTGGCCGCGCCGCCGATTTCGATGGAAGACCCAAGGGGCTGGATGCTGGACGGCTGGATGGGAGAAATATTCATAGCGATCGGTTACCTGGAAGTTGTCTACTTGAACAGGTCGAGCGAGTGCTGGATCATGTCTTTCACCGCGCTGATCGCGGCGATATTGGCCTGATATCCGCGGGAAGCGCCCAGCAGATCGACCATGTCCTCGGCCGGATTCATGCGGGGATACGCCACGTAGCCATCCTTGTTCGCGTCCGGATGGCCGGGCATGTAGCGCATTTCCGGCTCGCGCTGGTCGGTGACCACCTGAGCCACGCGCACGCCCTCGGCGGACGACGGGCTCATCTCGGATTCGAACATCGACGAGAACTGCGCCACGCCGGGGTCCGATGCGAACACGGCATCCTTGCGGCGGTACGGACCGCCTTCCGGAGTCCGCGTGGTATCGGCGTTGGCGAGATTTTCCACCAGCAGTTCGGTGCGCGCCCGCTGCGCGGACATGCCCGAAGCGCTTACGGAGAGGGCTGAGAATAAGCTCATGCGTTGGTACCTTCCTGGATGGCGCTGCGTATGGTTTGCAGTTCGGAGCGGGCCAGGCTGGCGGCCACCGAGAAGCGCAGCGCGTTCTCGGCCAACAAGCGGGACTCGCGGTCCAGGCTGACGTTATTGCCGTCGGCCTTCACCGGCAGGCCGCCCGGCTCGATGGTTTGCGGAGGCGTTTGCGGTCCCGCGCCCTCTTCCCCTTGCATCTGCTGGGCGAACTCAGCGCGAAAATCGATGTCCTTGGTGTGATAGCCGGGCGTGTCGGCGTTGGCGATATTGGACGCCACCAGCTTCTGCCGGACGCTCAGCAGACTCATGTACTGTTCGAGATTTCCGGCGACAGCTTCAAACACGATGACTGCTCTAAAGCAGTTCCCGTGCCAACGTGCAAACCGCTGATTCCAGGCGGAGGGATTTATGCGGAGCGTCGTAAATCAGGCGAACCCGTCAAATCTCTGACGGTTTATCGCGAGGTTAAGCGTCCAGGCCGCGATAGGGATTGGAAGTATACGGTTCGGCGTAGGCTTGCCGGCGGTTCAGGCGGTTTAACCGCGAATGGGTGTGCTCGCGGGAAGTAATCGTCATCGCCCGCGCCCACTCCAAGAAGCTCGTGACGTTCTGGGAAATGTCGCGGCGTTCCTGTTCGGTAGCGGCGGTGCGCCAGGACGCTTCCACTTCCAGGCGGAAGGACGCCAGCAGTTCCTGCGCCGTGCTCCAGGCGCCAGTCTGAATCGCGGCGTGGAGGCGATCAGTTAGTTTTCGTTCCATTCGCGCTCGCAAAAAGGCTAGTGAAGTAATTGGCTTGCTGCTCCAGGGAAGCGATCAAGGCATCCGCCGCGTCTATGCGGGCGGTCAAACTGGCGGTCAGAGTGTCAATGCGCGCCTGCTCGTCCGCGATCTTCCGGTTCTGCTTGTCGATGGCCGCCTGCGCACTGGCGAGCGTGGTTCCGATGGTGCCGGTGATGGGATCCTCCAGGCCGTTCAGGGTATCCGTCGCGGCCTTCAGGAATCCGCCGGTGGAAGGCGAGCCCAGAAAGGCGCTCACATCGTTGGGGTGGGCCGACGATGCGCTTTCGAACACGCTTTGGTCGAAAGACAGATGTCCGGTTTTATCGAAGGTCAGACCCAGATCGGTCAGATTCTGAACTGAGCCGGAGCCGCCGGTGAACCCGCTCAGATCCCGGAGCGATTGGGACAGGGTGAAGATCAACGGGTCGCCCGTAAGCGCCCCTCCCCCCTGGCCACGGTTCGCGCTGAGCTCGTCCACTGCCGCGTTGTAGGCAGCCACCAGCGACGACAAAGCGTTCGACTGGGCCGAGCTGCTCTGCGAGACCACCACGGTGGAATCGCCCGCCTGCAGAAGATCCACCGTCAAGCCGGGTGCGATGGTCACGGTGCTCGAATCCGACGAGATGGGGGTAGAAGGCTGCCCGTTGATCTGGTATTGGGCTTCCGATCCGGTGGAGAGAGTGCTCAGCAGATCCTGGGATCCGTCATTCAGCTGAATGGCGATATTGCCCAGCTTGGTGCTCTGCAGCGACAATTTGTAATCCGGAGCGGTGGGCGGGCCTAAGTTGACGATGGTCGCCGTGACATTCGCGCCGGAGGAGTTGATGGCGTCCAGCAGAGCGTTCAGGCTATTGGCGGACGGAGTAATGGTAAAGGGAGTGCCGCCTACGGTCAGCGTCAACGAACCGGCTGTTGTGATGGATTGCGTGGAAGGATCCGACACCGTCGGCAGGCCGGTATTGCTGAGCGCGCTGGTGGGAGCACCGGCGCTCACGACGTGGATGGCATAGGAGCCGGGCAAGGCCGTGGAAGCGCTATGAGCGGCAATCACGCTGCTATCGGACACCTGGCCGGAGGTGGAGGCCGCCGCGGACGACACCCCTTGCAGGGCGGTTTGAAGCGCCGTGAACTTTCCGTTAATCGTATTTAGCTCTGTGGACCGGTTCTGCAGACCGGTAAGCTGATTGTTGAGCTGGTCCAGCGGGAGGGAGGCGATCGCGATAGATCGGCTGAGCACCTGCTGCAGATCGCTCGAGTACAGGCTGGTCGAGGGCGCCGAGGTTGAGCTCATTGTTTATTTTCCACGCGGCCGGTTTTCCAGAGAAACACGCACGCTGTTCTCTAAAACAAGACTGGGCCGCTCTCGGTTGAGAATCGGCCCAGATTGTTTAAAGCATTAGACTGCCTGAGCGCTTTATTGGAGCAGCTTCAGCAGCGCTTGCGGGGCGGCGTTGGCCTGCGCCAGGGCAGCCACCGAGGATTGCTCCAGGATCTGGGCCTTGGTCAGGTTGGCCGCTTCGGTCGCGACGTCCGCGTCGCGGATCGCCGATTGCGCAGCCGAGAAGCTGGAAATCTGCGATTGCGCCAGTTGGACGGCGTAGTTCAGCGTATTTTCGCCCGTTCCGACAGCCCCCTGGACCAAGCCGAGGTTCGAGATGGCCGTGGTTAGGTTGGTCAGGGCGGTGAGAGCATTGGCCTTGGTGTCGACAGCGCCGGAACTGATGCCGAGGCCGGCGGTATCCACCTGGTTCCCGGAGCCGCTGAGATCGATGGTCACCTTGGCGTGCGTCTGCGTGTCGCCGCCGCCGATATAGACGTCCAGGCTGACATTGAAGCGGCCGCCGGTGGTGCCGGTCGACAACCCGATGTTGGCCGCCTGCCGGTCGATTTCCGCCAGCAAGCCGGTGAACTCGGTGTTCAGTGTGGCGCGGTCGCCGCTGAAGGTGTCCGAGGCCGATTCGGTGGCCAGCGTCTTGAGCCGGTCCAGAATGTTCGAAACGTTGTTGAGGCCGCCATCGACGATCTGGAGAATGCTCACACCGTCGTTGGCGTTCCGAACGCCCTGTTGCAGCTCCGTCACGTCGCTGCGGAACTTGTTGGCAACGGCCAAGCCCGCGGCGTCGTCGGCGGATGAATTGATTCGATAACCGGAGGTCAAGCGAGTGATGGTTTGGCTTTGAAAGTTGCTGTTCACCCGAAGATTCTGCTGGGCTACCAAAGAGGTTACGTTAGTCTGAAACGAATATGACATGCAGTCACGTCCTTTTTTCTGGTGTAATCTTCGGCATCCTGCCGAACCCGCCAGATTACTGGACGGTGCTAATCATCTCGCAACGCGGCCGAAGCATTTCAGACTTTTTGTGAAAAAAGTTGTAAACAGGCCACTTTTGGTACTTGGCGCCCCGAGGTCCTAAAAAATTCTTAAACAGGACACGCGCCGGCACGATATGTCCTCTATCCATCCCCATCATGATGAAAACGAAATCAGCGCCCGTCTCGGAACAGCGCGCCAGAATGCTTCTTTCCGCCTGGAACAGCGGCGACTTGCGCCGTCTGCGGGAGACTCTGACAGAAGACTGGATTGCCGCCGAGCCACAACGCCGGCCGGTTTCCGCGGAAGAGGAGCGCGAGCGCATGGAAATTCTGGTCACCATCGCGGACACCATGCGAAACTGGCTGCGGCGAGGCGGCGATGCGCCAGCGGAAGATTTACAGGCTTCCATGCGGCTGCTGCGGCATCTGGCCGGGTCCGAATCCTTGTGGCGCGAAAGCCGGGTCTGAGACACCAGGCTCCTAGGGCAGCGCTACCACCTGGAAGGCCCGCTTCTTCCCGGAGCTGACCACGGCTCCCTCCAGGGAGAGGGTTCCGTTGACCACTCCGCGCAGGGGCTGCTCCAAAGGATGGTCCAGCTTGATCACTTGCCCCGGTGTCAGATTCATGAGGTCGGCCACCGGCAGTAACGGTCCATCCAGACGGACCTCCAGCAGGACGCCCGCTTCCGACAGCAGAGCTAATTTCTGAAGGGCATCGGGTTCGGACTCCCCGGCGGACGCTCCCTGCGCGGGAGCGGTTCCGGCGTCGAAAAGCGACTGAGGCGCGGCGATCTCGAGCAACCCGGAGTGCTCGCCGCAGCGCAGATCGAAGGCCAGGCGGATGACTGGCTGATTCTCCTGATCCTGGGCCTGGTTGGGATCGTTCTGCGGCAGCAAGCCAGGCTCGCTGACCAACGATTCCACTTCGAACTCGACCGTCGCGAAGAGCTGCCAGGCCTCTCCCAGGGGGCGCACCATGACCCTGACAATTTCCTCCAGCAGGCTCCATTCGATCTCGGTCAGGTTCCGGGGGGCAGCCGGCTCGGGACCGCATTTGCCGCCCAGCAGGAGTTCGAGCAGCCCAAACACGGTTTCGCAGTTCATGTGCAGATACATGCGCTCGTCCCGCGGGTGCAGCCGGAATACCATCAAACAGGTCGGACTCGGCAGGGCAGCCTGAAAACCGCCGCTGGTCTGGACCGAGACATCCTCCAGGCTCACCTGAAAATCCGAGCGCAGAAATGCCGACAAAGCCGTGGCCAGGCCGGCCGCGTACCGTTCGTGGACCGCCCGCAGGGTTCTGAAACGCGGACTGGTGGAGTCCGGCTGGCCGACTTCGAAGCGTTTGGCGCCGGATGGCGGGCGAGTGGAGAGCATTGCCGTTCCTGAGAACAAATCGGCGGACTAAGGGGATTCCTTTAGCTCGCGCAGGGCGGAAGCCTCAGTGGACGGAGCGCCATGCGGATGAAATGTTTACGATGGGATTAGGGATACAAGGACGGCTCCGGAGCCCTCCCTTCGTCTTATGCAATCCAATGGCGGCCGGCCCAAGGCTCCCGGCGCACAATCGGGGTCCAAGCCCGAGCCTAAGGACGATCTGCAATCGCTTCCCCTGCCGGAAGTGGAGAAACGATTGGCGTCGTCGCCGGACGGCCTCAGTCAAGCCGAGGCGCAGAAACGGCTGACCCAATATGGCTCCAATGAGATCGCGGAGAAGCGCACCAGTCCGTTCCTGAAATTCCTCAGCTATTTCTGGGGTCCGATCCCGTGGATGATCGAAGTGGCGGTGATCCTGTCGGGCGTGCTCCGGCACTGGCCGGATTTCATCATCATTCTGGTTTTACTGGTTTCCAACGCCGTGGTCGGATTCTGGGAGGAACACCAGGCGGGCAACGCCATCGCTGCCCTGAAGGCCAAGCTGGCCATCAAGGCCACGGTGAAACGGGATGGGAAATGGACCAATCCGGCCTCGCAGGAGGTGGTGCCGGGCGACGTCATCCGCCTGAGCCTGGGCCACATTGTGCCGGCGGACGCGCGCCTGCTGGCGGGCGACCCGGTGGAGGTGGATCAGGCCGCGTTGACCGGCGAATCCTTGCCCGTGGAGCGCAAGCCGGGCGAGGCGGTGTTTTCGGGGTCGATTATCCGCCGGGGCGAAATCGAGGCGATGGTCTACGCCACGGGCGCCAACACCTATTTCGGCAAGACGGCGCGACTGGTCGAGGAGACGCATACCGTCAGCCACTTCCAGCGTGCGGTGCTGAAGATCGGCGATTACCTGATCGTTCTCGCGATGGTTCTGGTGGCGGTGATTATTCTGGTCGCGCTGTTCCGCGGCGACCCCCTCCTCGCCACGCTGCAGTTCGCCCTGGTGCTGACCGTGGCCGCGATTCCGGTGGCGATGCCCACGGTGCTTTCGGTGACCATGGCGGTGGGCGCGCGTCTGCTGGCGAAAAAAGAAGCGATTGTGACGCGCCTCTCCGCGATCGAGGAACTGGCCGGCGCGGACATTCTGTGCTCGGACAAGACCGGCACTCTGACCCAGAACAAGCTGACGCTGGGCGATCCGTTCACCGTGAACGATATTCCCGCCGATCAAGTCATTCTCTGTGCCGCGCTGGCTTCGCGCGCGGAAGACAAGGACACCATCGATCTGGCGGTGATCGGCAGCGTGAAGGACGCGCAAGCCTTGAAGGGCCATCAGGTGCTCCATTTTCAGCCGTTCGACCCGGTGCATAAGCGCACCGAAGCCACCGTGAAAGGCGCCGACGGAAAACAGTTCTACGTAGCCAAGGGAGCGCCGCAGGTGATTCTGGAGATATCGACCAACGCCGGGGAGGTGAAGCCGGCCGTCGAGAAAGCCGTCAACGAATTTGCGGGACGCGGCTTCCGCTCCCTGGGTGTAGCCCGGGCGGATCAGGAAGGCAAGTGGCAGTTTGTGGGCGTGCTGCCCTTGTTCGATCCGCCGCGCGAGCAGGCCAAGGCAACCATCGCGAGCGCGCGGCAGATGGGTGTGAGCGTGAAGATGGTGACGGGCGATCAAGTCGCCATCGCCCGGGAAACGGCCCGGCAACTGGGCCTGGGTACGAACATCCTGGATGCCAGCGGTTTGGGCGACACGAAGCATCACGAGACGGCTGGGTCGGCCGAGGCGATCGAAAATGCGGACGGATTCGCGCAGGTGTTCCCCGAGCATAAATTCCACATCGTAGACGTTCTGCAGCAGCGGGGCCACATCGTCGGGATGACCGGCGACGGAGTGAACGACGCCCCCGCGCTGAAGAAAGCAGATTGCGGCGTCGCCGTTTCCGGCGCGACGGATGCGGCACGCGCGGCGGCGGACATGGTGCTGCTGGCGTCGGGCCTCTCGGTGATCATCGACGCGATTAAGGAGAGCCGGCGCATCTTCCAGCGGATGAACAGCTACGCGATCTACCGCATCGCCGAAACGCTGCGCGTGCTGTTCTTCATGACGCTGGCGATCCTGGTGTTCAACTTCTACCCGTTGACGGCGGTGATGATCGTCATGCTGGCGCTGCTCAACGACGGAGCCATCCTGTCCATCGCCTATGACAACGTTCACTACAAAGACCAGCCCGAGGCCTGGAACATGCGTCTGGTCCTGGGGGTCGCCACGGTGCTGGGCTTCATTGGGGTGGTATCCGCGTTCGGACTGTTTTTTCTGGGCGAGCGCGTATTTCACCTGGACCGCGCGCACGTCCAGACGCTGATGTACCTGAAACTCTCCGTGGCCGGACATCTGACGATTTTCCTGACCCGCACGCGCGGGCCGTTCTGGTCCATACGACCGGCGCGGATTCTATGGATAGCAGTGCTCGGTACGCAAGTACTGGCGACTCTGATCGCGGTTTATGGGCTGTTCATGACGCCCCTGGGCTGGGGCTGGGCCGCGTTCGTTTGGGGCTACGCTCTGGTCTGGTTCCTGGTGAATGACGGCGTGAAATTGCTCGCCTATCGAATGGCTGACCCTACAAAACCCCCGTTGCTGGCCAAAAAGCCGCTCGATCTTACCGCGCGGATCGCCTCGCGGGCCTATGAACTCTACGAGCAGCGGGGCCGCCGCCAAGGCCGGGCAGATCAGGACTGGCTGGAGGCGGAGCGCGAGATCCGGAAAAAATGAGACGTCGGGAAGATGAGACTCCGTCCAAAGCTTAGGTAACCGCCGCGTAGTTACGTAGAGGCCCAGTAGGGCCCATCCCCTATCTCTAGGAGTTTGCTAAGTGCATAACTTCGGTAAACTTTCCTGGTTTTTCATCGATATGGACTCTGCCGACCCCCAGGGCAGCGCCGATGATACGACTAACCAGGCTGAATCACGTTCCGATGATCGTCAACGCGGACCTGATTGAACACATCGACATGACACCCGACACCATCGTCACGCTCACGTCCGGCCAGAAGTTCACGGTGCTCGAAACGGCCGAGGAGGTTGTGGACAAGGTGATCTGTTTTCGGAAAAAGCTGCTCAGTCCCGACCCGGCCAGGTTAATGGCAAAGCGCGAAGACGGCTCGGAAGCCGAATCGCGGGGCAGGTAGCGAGCGCATGGCAGACAAGGCAGCGGCGGCCTCCAAATCCGCGCTCAAGAGCTCCAAGCCGGACATCGCCAGTTTTGCGGGCCTGCTGATTGCCATGGGGGGCATCATCGGCGGGCTGATGTGGGAAGGCGGGAAGATCACCGATGTCATCCAGATCTCGGCGGCGATCATCGTGCTCGGCGGAACGCTGGGCGCCGTGATGGTGACCTCGCCGCTCTCCTCGCTCATGGCCGCGCTGGCCGGCCTGAAGAGCGTGTTCTTCGAGGAGAAGCTGGACCCGGCGGCGGCGGTGGAAGAAATCATCGCCTACGCCACCAAGGCCCGCAAAAGCAGCATCGTTTCGCTCGAAGAAGACCTGGAAAAGGCCGGCGATGCGTTCCTCCAGAAGTCGCTCTCTCTGGCCGTTGACGGCACCGATCTGCAGGAACTCCGCAAGATGATGGAGCTGGAGGTGGCCCAGTCGGAACACCACCGGGAGTCCGCCGCCAAGGTATTCGAGGCGGCCGGCGGGTACGCGCCGACCATCGGCATCATCGGCGCGGTGCTGGGCCTGATCCAGGTGATGAAGCACCTGGAGAATATCGAGGAAGTGGGCAAGGGAATCGCGGTGGCGTTCGTGGCCACGGTGTACGGCGTGGCGGTCGCCAACCTGGTCTTCCTCCCGGCGGCCAACAAGCTGAAGTCCCGCATCCGCCAGGACGCGCAGGATAAAGAGCTGCTGCTCGAAGGCGTCTGCAGCATCGTGGAAGGCATGAACCCGAAACTGATCCGGGTGAAGCTGGAGGCCTTCCTGCAGCACGCCGGCAAGAGCAAGAAGAAAGCCGGGGCGGAAGCGAGCGGCGCCGCGGCGCCGGCGGCGGCCAAGGGATAGCATGCCGCGCCCCAAGCACGCCGAGCATGAGAATCACGAGCGCTGGCTGGTCTCTTATGCCGACTTCATCACGCTGCTGTTCGCGTTCTTCGTGGTGATGTTCGCCTCCTCGCAGACCGACAAGTCCAAAGCCAGGCAAGTGTCCCAGGCGGTGGAAAAGGCGCTCGCGGAAGGCCATTCGGTCAGCGTTCCGGCCGCCGTCGCCAAAGTGTTGGGCGGCACCGTGGACGATAAAGGCCAGGGGAACGCGATGATGCATGGTCCGGGCGGAGCGAAGAAAGCGGCCGAGGATCAACAGCAGGAAGTGATGGAGCTGAGCGTCTCCCTCAAGACGCTGTCGGCGGAACTGGAAGAGGAGATCAAGCAGGGGAAGGTGGAGGTCAGCATGACGCCCCGCGGCATTGTGGTGAGCCTCAAGCAGGCGGCCTTTTTCCCCTCCGGAACCGACGCCGTCGAGCCGGCCACCCTGTCTACGCTGGAGAAGGTCGCGGGGGCGCTCAAAGCGGTGTCGAATCCGGTTCGCATCGAAGGTCACACCGACGCGGTACCTATCCACACTCCCCGGTTCCGCAGCAACTGGGATCTTTCCGCCGCGCGTTCCATCGCCATCATGGAAGTTTTGGCGAACCGCTTCGAGATTCCGGTTCAGCGCCTGTCTATTGCCGGTTATGCGGATACCATTCCTGTGGCCGACAACGCCACGCCCGAGGGACGGGCGCGCAACCGCCGCGTGGACCTGGTGATTCTCAACGATTACGCGGTAGCCCGGACCGAGCCCCCGAAAGCGCCGGTCAAGAAAGAATAGGTTCGCCTACTTCAGGTAGTCGAACAGGCTCGATCGCGGCATGGACGCCTGCGCTTGCATCGCGGCCTGCTGGCTGAGCTGCTCCTGCGTGAGGTCCGTCGCGGCCGCGGCCACGTCCGTATCGCGTATGTTGCTGAGCGCGCTTTTCCACTGGAGCTGGAACTTCTGCGCCACATCCAGCGCGTTGGCCACGCGGTTCTGAACCGCCCCGTAGAAGGTCCCCTGCAGGGACAGGTAATCCTGCGCCTTCTGGATGGATACGGCGGCCGCGGCCACGCCGGCCTGATCGTTATTGGCGAGCGCCACGCGCAGGCTGTTCACCGCCGCGAAAACATTGTCGGCCGCGAGGCTGTCGTCGGGATTGCGATGGTCGAAGAGATCCTGCGCGGTTTTGGATACCGCGAAGACCACGCCGTTGGAATCCTGAATGAGACGGGTAGCCGGCGCGGTCACCAGCCGGTCGACGCCGTTGGCGTTGGCGAGATTCACATCGTAAGCCGGCTGGGACGAGCTGTCTCCGCTGAACAGGTACTGTCCGGCGGAGGTGGCGCGGCTGGCGTCGACCAGGGCGCTGAGGATCTGCTCCACTTGCGCGGCCAGCGCGACGCGTCCGGAACCCGGAAGCGTGCCCGAAGCGCCCTGGGCGGCCAGCGACCGGGCTTGATCGAGAAGGGACACCGAGTCCTGCACCACGCCCGACGCGGAGTCCACTTCGCTTTTGACGGCGTTCAGATTGGTGGCTACCTGCGTGACGCGGCCGATATCGGACTGCAGTTGCAGCACATCCCCCACTGCCGCCGGATCGTCCGACGGTTTGCTGATCCGGACACCGGAAGTGAGCTGAGCCTGAGTCTTGATGATGCGGTTTTGGAGCGACGCGAGGTCGACCAGGAATTTTTCCCGAACCGGATCCAGATTTTGCAGCATAGTGGTTTCTCCTCCGGCCTCAGTTGACCATGTTCATGAGCGTATCGGTCAGGCCGTTGATCACGCTGATCATTTTGGAAATGGCCTGGTAGCCCCGCTGAAGCTCCATCACGCTGATCGCTTCCCCATCCAGCGAAACGCCGGATACCTGGTCTCTCAGCGCTTTCGCCTGTGCCACCGATTGTTGGGCCACGGTCTGACCCGAAGTTGCGGTCGCGACCTGCTGGCCGATGATCTGCGCCTGCCCGGCCAGGAAGTCGAGAATCGATTTACCGCCGATGGTGTCCGCGGGAGCCTGCGAATCGCCCAATCCAGCCAGCGAATTCGCGATTCCGTTGGCCACTTGCGGCGGGCCCGGATCGAGCGCCGCCAAAGTATTGGCAGTGATGTTCGGGTCGATGGCCAGTGTGCGCGCCGTGTTCGCTCCGCTGGAGGCGTCATAGGTGAACAGGGGCGCGCCGGCATTCCCGGCGGGGTCCAATCCGGAGCCCAGAAGCTGGTTCACCCGGTCGGCGACCTGCTTGGCGATCTGGTTCAAGGCGCCCGCCTGCTGGCTATCGCCCTGGAGCCCGGGAAGTATCGTGTTGCGGACGGTGAGCAGCCCGCTCAGCGTACCACCCGAGACGTTCGCCGTAACGTCCTGTCCGCTGGAGTCCAGGATATGGACGGCCGGCGTAGCGTTCGGATTTACCGGGACGCCGGTATCGAAGGAGGCGGACTGCAGGGAATACTGGCGCGCTCCGATCACCAGCGGCGTCTGTCCGCCCAGCAGCAGCGTGACGCTTCCGTCGCTTTCGAACCGGGCCGTAATGCCGGCCAGTCCGCTCAGCGTTTCGAGCGTGTCATGCAGGTGCGCATCCAGCCCGGCGTCGACGCCCTGTCCCTGGTTATGCCGGAGATTGTAGTCGAGAACCTGGCCGGCGAGAGCATTGATCTGGCTGACGGTGCTATCGATCTGGTTGCTGACGTTTCCGGTGACACTGGAAAGCGCGGCCGCCGCCTGCTGGAAACTGGCGCCCAAATCCTGCGCCTTGGACAAAACGTCCTGCCGCGCCGCGGCAGAATCGGGACTGGCGCTCCACGCGGAGAAGCTCTGAAGCATGCTGTTCAGCGCGGCCACGATTCCGGTCTGGCCGGTGACGTCGAAGATGGGCTCGACTCCGCCCAGCGCCTGCGCCTGCGCCTGGAAGTTCGAGAGGATGCCGGTCTGATAGCGCACGGCCTGTTCCAGATATTCGTCCCGCGTGGACTGGGGATCGCCGGCGCGAACGCCTCCCAGCAGTCCGGTCTGCACGTGGAACGGAAGAGCGTCGAGCGTGGGCGCCTGCCTGGCGTAGCCGGCGGTGGAAGCGTTGGAGACGTTATTTTGCGCGATCTCGAGAGACCGCTCGAACGCCTGAAGGGCGGTGGCGCTATTTTGTAAATTCGCAAACAGGCTGCCCATGGGAAATCAAACCTCGTAACTGGCTTGCGGCTCGCTGGGCGGCAAGGCCGGTCTTCCTTGATCGGTGTAGCCCTCGCTCAGGCGCAACTGCATCCAGCCCTGGCACAGATTCGTGGCCTGTTGCGCCTGCAGGGCCAGCAGACGGATCCTGTTCCGGAAACGCAGCAGCTCGGAACGATCCTCCAGGCGATCGGGAGAAAGGCCGCGGGCCGCGCAGTCCGCGGGTGCGGCCTCCAGCAAGGCGATCACTTCCTGAAGCTCCGCTTCGCAGCGGTCCAAAATGTCGGGGCGGGAGTCGAGAAGGGCGGTGGAGACCTGCTCCAACTTGGCTTCGCCGGCTTGGCAGCGCTCTTTGAGTGTCATGTCCAGTCCGTGCTCAGTAACCTTTGAGCATGGCTGCGACCATGGCGCCGCCGAGTGCCAGGGGATCCACCTGGTACTGGCCGGACTGCACGAGTTGGGTCAGACGCTCCACGCGGCTGGTATCTTCCGCGCTGGGAGTCATCGCTAAAACCCGAAGCTGGTCCTGGCTGGACAAGGCCACGCCGTCTTCTCCAGCCGCGGCGGACTTCTTCGCCGTCCTGGAAGAGACTCCGGGCTTTGTCTCGTAGACCTTCTCAGACTGTGGTTTCTGAGTATTCAAGGTTTTGCGCTCGTCAATCTTCATTTTGGCGCCCCTTTATATATCGCAGCGAACTCAAGTTTTTCGAGGGAATTAATCCGGCATTTTGCCTGATGCCGTTGGGCCGTAGTACCCGATAATGCTTTAGCCTGAATACCTCCTGATCAAAGGCTTCGAGCGCACCGGCCAGGCGCAGTTCTATTTCCAGGCGCCGCAGGCGGCGCTGGCGGCCGGCGTGAGCGCGCCGAAGCACTCTCCAGCAGAGCCCGGCCAGTATGCCCGCCAACAACAGGATGGCGATCCGGCCGATCATGGTCTGATCTCCTTGCCGGGGCTCTCGCCCGAGACCAGCTCCAGCACCCGCACTCCGTAATGGCCGTCCACGGCGACCACCTCGCCGCGCGCGATCACGCGATCGTTCACCAGGACCTCCACGTGATCGTGCAGTGCCTGGTTAAGTTCCACCACCGATCCGGCGCTCAGGTTCAGCAGGTCCTTCATGCGAATCTGGGTGGCGCCGAAGGAGACGGAAACGGGGACCTGCACGTGCATCAGCATGTCGCTGGAATTCGTCCGGCCACCGGCTGAGGGAAGCGGCGCGGCGGCTGGATTCGCTTTTTGCGGGCCGATCTTCTCCGACGCGAGCGCATCTTCCAATTCCGGGCTGAGAACGCAGCCGGCGCTCGGCCATTGCCCGGCGGGATAGCGGATCTCCAGGGCGATGCGGGTCCAGTCCGGGGAAGGCGAGCCCGACGCACTTGCATCCTGGGCCGCTGCCCGGCCTTCGAAGCGCTCTTCGACTGCTTTTGCAAAACAGCGGCTGACCAGCGCGAAGCCATTCTCCGCCGGATTGTCGGAACTGCCGCCGCGGCCGAGCTTTTCCCAAGTCTCTTCCGGCGCGCCGACAAAGAAATTCGCTCCCGGGTGCGTGCTCAGCCCGCCGGACCACCACGTCCAGCTTTCGGCCTCCGCCTGGGACTCGGGTGTCAGGCTCCAGTCGAGCCGGATCTGTTCCGGGCCAGCCTCGGACAGAGCTTCCGAAACCGCGCGCGCGAAGGCGTCCAGAAGTCCGGAAATGAGTTCGTGTTTGTCCATTGCTTGATGGGCTTCCTTGGGCATTCTCAATACGTCCCCTTGGGGGTGGGCCAATGCCGTTGCAGATAATTGCGCAGCCGCAGGATGGCCTGCGCCTTCAGCTGGGAAACACGCGTGATATGCAGGTTCAAAATAGGTGCAATTTCGCGAATACCGAGTTCCTGACGGTAGTAAAGATCCAGCACCAGGCCCTCCACGCGCGGCATCTTTTTCACGCCCTCGGCGATCAGTTTTTCGAGCTCCGAGCGCTCCAGAACGCGAGCCGGCGAGTTTTCCTCGGGCTCGGCGATGAAGTGGAGCAGGCTGCGCGAATCCTCGCGCTGCGGCGCCGCATCCAGACTGCCCACGCTGATCCCGCGCAGTTCCAGCAGCGATTCCTGATAAGCCTGCAGGCTGATTCCCAGCTCGGCCGCGATTTCTTCCTCCGCGGGCGCGCGCTGCAGGCGTTGCTCCAGGGCTCCCACGGTAGCTTGCATCTGCTTCAGGCGTTTGCGCTTGTGAGCGGGGACGCCATCCAGGCCGCGGATGCTGTCCAAAATCGCCCCGCGAATCTTATGCTCGGCGTAGGTCTTGAGCTTCACGTTGAACTTCGGATCGAAATTATCGATGGCGTTGATCAGGCCCACGATGCCGATCGAGACCAGATCCTCGAGGCAGGTGGAGTCCGGAAGCTTCTCGTGGATCCGCGTGGCCACCCAGCGCACCTGGGGCAGGTGCTCCAGAATGAGACGCTCCCGCTCGTTCGACGGCTCGGCCGCCGGCCCGGAGTACGCGAGTGTGGATAAACCAGCCATGCGTCGCCTTATGCCGCCCTATGCGATCCCGCGACGTGAGCGCGTGCGCGCGGGCGCTCCCGCACCATCGCCAGAAGATCCTCCGCCGTGGCGGCGCGAATATCGTCTGGGATCCGCGGGCCGTGCGACAGGAAGGAGAGAGCCAGACCCGCCAGAGCCGCTTCCGAAAACACCGTGCCGAGGGTTTCCGTCTCTTCCATATGAGTGACCAGGATCTTGGAAGGTTCAAAGACGCAGTACCGTTCGATGGAATTTCGCAGATCGCGGGCTTTCATGTAGGCCGGCGCCACCAGGTGCACGTCTACATCCCCGCAAGAGGCCAGCGCGGCGGCCAGCGACTCGGCGGCAGGCCCCGCCTGCGCACCGTGTTCCCGGCTATAGCCGGGCGTATCGATCAGTACGCACTCTTTCTTGCGCGCCTCGGCGACCAGCTTGGGCAGATTCTCGATGGAATCGACGGCCGAGAAGGTAATGGCCGGAGTGGCCAGCGAGATCAGGAGCTGCCGCACGCCGGTGATCGATTTTCCGCGCGAAGGGTCGAACGACACCAGCCTGACCGGCCGCTGTGCGCTGGCGGCCACCGCCAGCTTGGCCAAACTGGTGGTCTTGCCGCTGCCCGCCGGGCCCACCACTGCGGCGACGGCGCCTTTGGCTCCATTCATGCCCAGCCGCGGACGAAGACCCACGCGGCTCTCCAGCTCGGCTCGGAGGAAGCTCTCCACGCGGGCCGGGTCGGATCTGAAGGTCTTCCAGCGATTCTGCGCTCCCTCGGCATCCGGGCTCGTGTATAGAAAGAAAGCATCGGTCGCCATGGAGGCTTCCAGGCGATCCACAATATCTTTGCTGAGAACGGGATCGACTTCCGCCGCGAGCAGGCGCTCGTACACGTCCGCGGTTTCGGGAACGGATCGTTGGGCGGTCCAGGAATTTTTCGCGGAGCGCACCAGCAGGCTCTGCAACTCATCCATTTGCGCGCGGAGCTTTTCCATCTCGCCGGCCATTTCCATGCGCGGGGCAGGCTCTTTCGTCCGCGCTGCGGTTGTACGAGCCGGCGGAGGAGCCGTGCCAGCCGGACTCGCGGGAATATGTCCGGGAGCGCGTTCCGGAGCGGGGCCGGCCACGCCCATCACCACCTCATAGCCCGCGGCATTGCCGGAACTCGCCCCGGTGTCCGCGATCTTGCGCGTGTTCAGAAGCAACGCCTCCGAACCCAGCTCCACGCGGGCCTTGGAGATGGCCTCATCCACGGACTTGGCGAAATAGGACTTGATCTTCATTCCGTTTGCATCTTTCATTCAATGACTCCGCGCGACCGCACCTTGACATCCGGAGGGATCTCATTGTGCGAGAGCACCGTCAGGTTGGGCAGGCTGGATTCCACGAACTGCCGCAGGAAATAGCGGGTTCCGGAACTGGTCACAATGGCGGCCGACTCGGCTTTTTCCACGCGCCGCTTCAGCCGCGTCAGAATATCCGTGATGGTTTCCGGCGAGAGGCTGGCCACGCTGTTCCATTCGCCATGCTCCACCGAGGATTCGACAGCGCGGTCGAGCGAGGATTCCAGCAGGTAAGCCGGCAGCTCGCCCTGCGCATTCACCAGTGGCTGCGTGATGGCGCGGCGGATCGACTGGCGGACGTATTCCGTCAGCAGGACCGGATTCTTGGTGGTTTGCGCCGCTTCTCCCATAGCTTCCAAAATGCCCACTGCGTCACGGATCGGCACGCGTTCCCGCAGCAAATTCTGCAAGACGCGCTGGATCGTGGCTAAGGAGAGCAGTTTTGGTACCAAATCCTCTATGAGCCTGGGATTCTCCTGGGAGACGCGGTCGCAATAGTTCTTGGCGTCCTGCCGCGTGAACAGTTCGTGGGCATGGCGGCGCACCACTTCGGTGAGATGCGTTCCGATAATACTGATCGGGTCGACCACGGTGTATCCGGCGGCGCGGGCCACGTCGGCCTGGTCCTGGCGAACCCACAACGCGGGCAGTCCGAAAGCCGGATCGCGCGTCGGCTTTCCGGCGATCCCGGTGTCGGAAGTTCCGCTGGAAATGGCCAGTTCGTGGCCTTGCATCAGCTCGAAGCGCGCGATTTCCATACCGCGCATCTGGATCACGTATTCGCGCGACCGCAGGGCCACGTTGTCCTTGACCTTGACGGCCGGGAGCAAGTATCCGAGCTGGCTGGCGAGCTGTCTCCGGATGGCCGCGACCCGCTGCAGCAGCGGCGACTGCTGGCCTTGTTCCACGAGGTTGATCAAGCCCAGCCCGACTTCGAGCGAGAGCGGCTCCAGCTTCAGCAGTCCCTCGATGTTTTCCTTCGGTTTGGTGTCGCCGGCTGTCAGAACCGCGGCTTCTCTGTCAGTTTTCTGACGCAGCCGCATGGCCACCAGGCCCACGCCGCCGCCCAGCAACAGGAACGGGACGGTGGGCAATCCCGGCAGCAGCGCCAGCACCACCAGGACTCCGCTCGCGAGCATCAGCGGCTGGGCGCTGCCGAGTACCTGCTTTTGAAATTCGGCGCCGAGCGTTTCGTCGGAGGCGGTGCGGGTTACGATCAAGCCGCCGGAAATCGAAATCATCAGCGCGGGGATCACCGTGACCAGTCCGTCGCCGATGGTCAGCACGGTATACGTTTCCAGCGCGCGCCGCAGCTCCATGCCGTGCTGCAGGACTCCGATCAGGAATCCGGCGATGATGTTGATGCTGGTGATCAGGATGCTGGCGATCGCGTCGCGCTGCGTGAACCGCGAGGCGCCGTCCATGGCTCCGTAAAACTCGGCTTCCGATGCCAGCTGCCTGCGGCGCTTGCGCGCCTCAGCCTCGTCGATCAGGCCTCCGTTGAGATCGGCGTCGATGGACATCTGCTTGCCGGGCAGGGCATCCAAGGTGAAACGGGCGGTGACTTCGGAAATGCGCACGGCGCCATGATTGATCACCACGTACTGGATGGCGATCAGCACCAGGAAGATCACGGCTCCGATGATGTAGTTGCCGCCCACCACGAAGCTCCCGAAGGCTTCGATCACATGGCCCGCCGCCGAAGTTCCGCTGTTGCCGTTCAGCAGGATCAGGCGCGAGGAGGAGATGTTCAGCGCCAGCCGGTAGAGCGTCAGCAGGAGCAGCGTAGTGGGAAATACGCTGAAATCCACGGCCTTCCGGATATACACGGAAACCAGCAGCACGATGACGGACAAGGTGATGTCCATCACGATCAGGAAATCCAGCAGCATGGCCGGCATGGGCATGATGAGGGCGACCACGATCGCCACCACGGCGATCGGGACGGCCATCTCGCCCAGCCCCAGGGACGCACCCCCGGGCAGCGTGAGAAGTTTGGGCCGCGCTGTTGCCGCCGCCGCCGCTGCTGTTGTGCCTTGCGCCATCTAATTTCTTGCTCTATCCGTGTTATGCGGCTCCCGCCACGAACTCCTGCGCCTTCAGTTTGTACAGCAGCGTGGTGCGTTTAAGTCCCAGAGCCTTGGCGGCCTGGGCCTTGTTGCCGCCGTGACGCCGCAGAGCCTGCTCCAGCAGAAGTTTCTCCACCTTGCCCATCAGATCCTCGAACGGAAGCTCGCCGGCGGGCACCTCTATCGGGAACTCGTCGCCCGAGGGGATCGCGTCCGGTTCCCACGCGGCCGGCTGAAGGTGCGTGTCGATATCGCCCAGGTAGATGGTTTCGCGATCGCCGCTCAGGGCCGCCGCCATTTCCATGGCGTGCTCCAGCTGGCGAACGTTGCCCGGCCATTCGAATTCCGTCAACCTGCGCAGGGCCTCGGAGGTCAGCGTTTTCTGCGGCAGACCCTCGCGGCGGCACACGGCTTCGATGAAATGCGCGGCCAGCAGGGGAATGTCGCCGCGGCGTTCCCGCAAGGTCGGCACGCGAATGGGGATCACGTTCAGCCGGTAATACAGGTCTTCGCGGAAGCGCCTCTGCGCCACCGCCTGCTCCAGGTTGATGTTGGATGCCGCGACGATGCGCGCATCCACCTTCACCGTTTCCGAACTGCCCACGCGCTGCAATTCCCGCTCCTGCAGTACGCGCAGCAGCTTGGGTTGCAGCATCAGGGGCGTTTCGCCGACCTCGTCCAGGAAGATTGTCCCGCGGTGGGCTTGTTCGAATCGGCCCATGCGGGGCCCCACGGCGCCGGTGAAGGCGCCTTTGGTGTGGCCGAACAGCTCGGCTTCGATCAGGTGTTCCGGCAGCGCCCCGCAGTTCACCGCAATGATTGGAGCTTCCGACCGGCGGCTGGCCAAGTGAATGGCCTGCGCGACTCTTTCCTTACCCGTGCCCGTTTCTCCGGTGATCAGTACGGTCGACTGGCGCGGGCCGGCCAGGCGAATGATCGCGCGCAACTCCCGCATCGGCTGGCTTTCGCCGATCAGCAGCCGGCTCCAGGATTCCTGCGATTCGAACGGGCACTTCTGCGAGGCCGCTTGCAGCGCAGCCGATACGCCGGCTGCGATCTCTCCCGGGGACCGGTCCCCCACCACGTGCCGGAATAAACCGATGGCCGGCCCGATGAGAGACTCGTCCAGACTGCCTTCGCGATCCAGGATTACGACCGGAAGCGGGCGCACCGCATCCTGGGCCGCCGCCAGCACCTCCTGCACGAATGCGGAAGAAGCCGGGAGCGCGAGCACGACCACCCTGCAGCGCCGCAGGTCTCGCTTCTTCCATTCCTGCGTGTCGCCTTCTTGCTTATCCGTGGCCGCGAGGGTAGCCTTCAGTCCAGTGCGATGCGCTACTTCTTCCGCCAGCGCCGCGTCCCTACCGGAACCGATCCAAAGCATATCGCTTGTATCCAACTTTCTTCGATGGAAATTACTACCTAGAACCGGGCGGGCTTTGGTTACATTGCCGGCGTCTGCACGTTTCCGTTTCGCCGGCCAGGGCCCACCCAGGTCCTTACCTGTGAATAAGATCGCCAGTACCACGGCAAATGCTTAGTACCGCATTATGCGGGGGGAGATGCCCCCATTCGGGGGTATCCGGTGGCTCAGGCAAAAGAGTTTGACCCACGAATCAGCCCACGAAAGCTTCTAAACTGCCTGGGCATTTGCGATATGAACTCCGTGCAAAGCTCCGACCCAGTGCAACAGGCCCAGCGCGAGTACATGGAGAGCCGCATCCTCTCCGCCCAGCCAGCCGAGCTGATCGAGATGCTCTATCAGGTCGCGATTCAGAGCCTCAAGAAGGCGTCCGGTCATCTGCAAAGCGGCGATGCCATGGCGCGCTCGCGCGAGGTCACCCGGGCGCAGGAAGCCGTCAACGAGCTGATGGCTGCCCTGGATCATTCGGCGGGAGCGTCGTTTACGCAAACGCTGGCAGCGTTGTACGTTTACGTGCAGCAACAGACTCTGAAGGGGCACGCGGGACCATCCGCGGAGGCATTGCAGCGCGCCACCGGGATCCTGATGACCTTGCAGGAAGGCTGGAACGGCGTTTGCGCGGAACTGGCCAAGGCCAATCAACCGGCCGCGTCTGTGGCGCCCGCAAGCGAACCCGAACGGCCGGAGGAGGCGCCGGCAGGCGTCGGCGACCGGTCGGGAGAATACTACCAGGAAGCCGTTCCGGTTCCGTCGCGCGATTGGAGCGCCTAGACCGCAACTTTGACTATTGCTTGGGATCCGGCAACTGCTTGGGATCCGGCACCTGCGTGGGATCCGGCACCGGCGTGGACTGTTTCTGGAGCCCGGACACGATCATCTTGGTGAGCCCCAATCCGCCTTTGGCCGACATGGCGCGCGCGAAGTAATCGTTGGCGAAGTCCATCGCGGAAGCCGAAGCCGGGTCCGACTCGCCGCCCAGCGAGGAGTCGTCCGAGTCTTCGTGCACGGTCTTGAGAATCTGGCCGATCAGCAGCGCTTCAAACTGCGACGCAGCGTCTTTGATCTTTTCCGGACTATCCTTCTTCTTCGGGTCCGTCAGCGCGGTTAGATCGAGACCGGTTCCGGCGAGAGGCGATATCGACATCAGATCACGACTCCTCAGATCACTTCGAGATCGGCTTCGAGCGCGCCGGCGGCGCGCAGGCTTTGCAGGATCGCGACAATGTCCCGCGGCGTGGACCCGATCGAGCTCAGGGCCTGGACCAGCTGCTCTACCGTGGCGCCTTCCTTGAGGACCAGGTTGCGGGCCTTCTCTTCACCGCTGGTGGTGGTCTGCTGCGGGACCACTTCGGTGGTGCCTTGTCCGAGCGGGTTCGGCTGAGAGACTTGCAGAACGGTCTGGATCTCCACCGTGAGGTTGCCGTGCATAATCGCCACGGGAGAGACCCGCACTTCCTTGCCCATCACGATGGTGCCGGTGCGTTCGTTGACGATGACGCGCGACACCCGGTCCACGTCCACTTGCAGCGCCTCGATTCCGGCCACGAACTCGGTCACGTGCGAGGCGAATTCCGGCGGCACATGGACCGATATCAGCGCGGAATTTTCAGGCTTGGCCAGCGGCGTGGCGCCGGCGAACTTCTTATTGACGACATCGCTGACGCGCACGGCGGTCGTAAAATCCGGCTGGCGGAGCTGCAGCTTCAGGGTTCCGCCAAGCGTAATCGAAGGGGCTGCGCGCTCGACAATCGCCCCACCGGGCACCCGGCCCACCGTGGGATGATTCACCGTCTGGCTGTTGGCGGCGCGACCGGCGACGAATCCGCTGGTGACCACCGAGCCTTGCGCCACCGCGTAGGTCTGGCCGTCGATACCTTTCAAACTGGTCAACACCAGCAGCCCGCCCTGCAGATTCGAGGCGTCGCCAATGGCCGCCGCGGTGGCATCGATTTTGACGCCTTCCTGGGCGAAACCGGGGAGTGTGGCCGTCACCATCACGGCCGCGGTGTTGCGGACCGTGATCAGCAGAGGGTTGACGGAAACGCCCATCTGCTGGAGGAGATTGGTCAGACTTTGCGCGGAAAAGAAGGTCTGTTTGCGGTCGCCGGTTCCGTTCAGGCCGACCACCAGGCCGTAGCCGATGAGCTGGTTGTCACGCACGCCTTCCAGCGATACCAGTTCCTTGAGGCGCGTGGCGGCCCCGGCCGGCGCGGCCAGCAGCGCGGTCAATGCGAACCAAGTCAAGCACGAGGCGAAGCACCTTGATCTCACGATTTCGACTCCTAAAAGGGCAGGAGGCCCATAATCAGCCGGTACAGAATGAACGGCCGCCGCACCGAATCCCCCACCACGCCCTTGCCGTTGACTTGAAGATCCATCTGTGCGATGCGGTCCGAGGAAACGATGTTGGTCGTGCTCAGATCCACCGGACGCACGATGCCGCGCAGCTCGAGCACCTGGTTCTCGGAATTAATCTTGACGTTCTTGGTGCCTTGGACCACCAGGCTTCCGTTGGGGAGCACCTGCGTCACGACGGCGGAAATCGTGGCGGTCAAGGTGGTGTCGCGCGTCGTGGCGCCTTGTCCATCCAGGGTGCTGTTGGTGCCGAGCTGGGCCAGATTCGCCAGCGGACCAAGGGCGCGGGTAATCCCGCCGGCGGCCGCGATACTGCTTTGCAAGCTGGAATTGCGCTGCGTCTTGAGCGTGCCGGTGCTGACCGCCGAGGCTTTCTCCTGTACCAGGATGGTGACGATATCGCCGACGCGCCGCGCGCGCAGGTCGGACGTCAGATCCGAAAAAAGGGACGTGGGCGTCCACAAGGAGCCCGGCTGCACCGCCTCGCGCTCGGTTCCTTGCGCCGCGGCAATTTGCTCCAGCGTCCGTTCCAGCGGTGAATCCGGCGGCGGTTTCTTAGACTTGTCTTTCGCGGCGGCGGAACCACAAAGAAGACCGCACATCGTCACGAAAACGACGGTAGTAATTTTCATTGCACGCTTACCTTGCCTTTGCCGGTGACTCGAGCCTGGAAATCTTTCCCGCTGGCCAGATTCTTCACCAGGATGATCTTGCCCATGACGCCATCGGACTCGGCCCGTCCTTCGAGCAGCAGATGCGCGGCGCCGGCGGTAACTTCGACCTTGACCATGTCTCCCCGGGCGACCTCGGGGGCGCGCTTGAGCTGGCTTCGAAGCACCGTGGCGCCGGTGCGAATCAGCGCTCTGGGGACATAGCCCACCACTTCATCCAAGTGCCGCGCCGGGCGGTCGTCCAGGGCGAACGTGTCGATACTCTCCAGGCGGACCTGGTCCTGGCGAACCGGCGCACCCACGGAAAGATCCTCCACGGCGACCACGCGCGTGGTGGTGGTGGTGATGCGGGCGCGCGCCGAGATGCTGAAACGGTGGTTGTTTCCGTAGAGCACGTATCCGTGCCAGACCACTTCCGCCTGCGGATCGGATGCGGCCGGCAGATGCAGTCCCGTACGCGGAAACTCGATTCTCCCCAGTGGGGCGGTCTTCGGGCTCCAGGAGCGAAGCTCCATATGTACATCCGCGCTGCGCGCATTCCCGGCAAACCAGGCGCTGCGCATCGCTTCCAGAATTTCGCCGGCTGGGAGCGCCGCCATGGCGCGCTCGAAGCAGACATCGGGAGCCGTCTCCAGCGTGACGCCTTGATTGCGCGCGAGCTTCTCCAGCGCCGCTCCCCTGAAAACGCGCCGCACTCCGGGTGCGGGCGCAAAGCCCAGAGCGAAATCGGCGGGAACGCCGGCAAATGCCGGAACCGCGGCCGCTACATCCCGGGCGTAAATCCGGTCGTCCTGCACCGGCCAACAACCGTCCGGCTGGCGAACCACGGGAGGAGCGCTTTGAGGAACCAGCGCGAGTAATAAAGGAAGTGCCATGATCATTTCTAAAAAGATCATTGCGTCAGATTATTCATTTGCTGATACATCTGGTCAGCGGCCTTGACCACCTTGGAGTTGGCTTCATAGGCGCGCTGGCTCACGATCAGGTTGACGAACTCATCCACCACGCTGACGTTGGACTGCTCGGTATAACCCTGGAGCAGGGTTCCCAAGCCTTCCTGGCCGCCCGGATTGCCGACAATCGGGTCGCCGGAGGCGTCCGTGGGCGTATACAGATTCCGGCCCAGGCTGTTCAAGCCGGCCGGGTTGGGGAAGTTCGCCAGCTGGATCTGCCCGGCCACCTGGGCGGAGGTCTGCCCGGGCTGCGTCACGCTCACGGTTCCGTCCGGAGCGATGGTGATCGACTGAGCACCCTGCGGAATGGTGATGGGCGGGTTCAGGAGATCGCCGTCGGAGGTCACCAGATTGCCGTCTTTGTTCTCCTGGAAGTTTCCGGCGCGCGTATAGGCCAGGTCGCCGGTCGCGCGCTGGATCTGGAAGAAACCTTGGCCCTGAATCACGACGTCCAGAGGATTGCTGGTTTGGGAGAAGTCGCCCTGCGTGAACACGATTTCGTTGGAGGCGGCGCGCGTTCCCAGGCCCAGTTGCAGGCCGGTAGGCACCACCGACTGCGAGCCGGCGGCGGCGCCGGGCTGGACGACGTTCTGATACATAAGATCCTGGAACTGCGCGCGGCGCATCTTGAACCCCGTGGTGTTGGCGTTGGCCAGGTTGTGCGCGATGTTATCGACGTTCATCTGCTGGGCTGTCATGCCGCTGGCGGCGCTAAATAATGCTCGAATCATACTTTCCTCCCGGCTTGCTTCTAGGCTCCGACTCGTGCCACCTGATCGATGGCCCGTTTATTCATATCCGCCGCCACGTTGACGGCCTTTTGCAGCATTTCGTATTGCCGCATTAAATCCACCAGCCGCACGGCCGATTCCGCCGGTGCGACGTTAGAGTTTTCGATCTTGCCCTGGCCCACGGTCGCGTCCGGGGCGGGCACCGGCTTCACCTTCGGATCCGTCACGCGGAAATAGTTGCTGCCCATTTTGGTTAGGGCGTTGGTGTCGGCGAAGTCGACCACCTGAATCTGGCCCAGATTCTGGCCGTCCTGTTGGACCGTGCCGTTGGGCGTGATTTCAATCGGATTCTGCGAAACCGTCTGGATCTTCTTGGCCGGCTGATTCGGGGGAGACACCCCGCGAACCTGGTAGCCATCCATGGTGGTCAGAACCCCGGTGGGAGATAGTTTGAACGCGCCGTTGCGCGTGTACAGCGGGCCGGAAGGGCCGTCCACTGCAAAGAAACCTTTGCCCGACAGCGCCAGGTCCAGAGGATTGCCGGTCGGCTCGAGCAGTCCCTGCTGGAAATCGGTCCATCCCTTTTGAATCACCGGCAGCATGGTCGGCTGCTGGCCATTGGCGGGGACTTCCTGTGCGCCTTGATATAAGCTATAGAACTCGCGGTCGAGCTTGAAGCCCCCGGTATCCGAGTTGGCGAGATTGTTGGAGAGGATATCCAGCGCTTCCATCCGGGCACGGAGTCCACTCGCGGCGGTTGCGGCAATCTGGTCCATAGACTGTGCCAGGGAAGATGCACGCCTCCGGCCAAAGTCGCCGAACACGATTTTTCTGGAATTTTCCTAGAATTTTAGAGGATCGCTGCGATATGACTAACCGGCCGCCTGTGGCCGCTTCGTCAGGTTCCCGACGATATTCGTTGAACCTCTGACGATTCCTACCTTTTCCGTGTCTTCCGCTGGTTCCTGGCACATCCGGCTAACTGATACAGGGCGAACCGCCGCGCACCATGGAAGAGAGTGTGGCCGCGAACTTGCATATCAGGAAGCGAATCATGACAGCAGGTGTGCAGAATCTCGAGTCCGCGGCCTACTTGCCTACGCCGCCATCTCCCTCTCCCTCCGGCGCGCAAGCAGCCAGCTTCGCCGGTAAGCAAGCCGCGGACACGTCAGCGTCGGACCGGCACGCCGGGAACGCGCCAGGCGAGCCTCAGGATTTCCGCAGCGAACTCGAACGTCAGGACACTCGTGCGAAGGACACCAAGTCCGCGGGCCGTAGCGCGACCGCATCGACCAAGGCCGGCTCCGCCAAATCAGGCTCCGCCAAACAAGAGAAGCCACGGGATCAGGCGGCGCACGATCCCAATCTCTCTGTTGTGACGCCTGTTCAGGCGGCCGAGCCCCCAAGACCGATCCAGCCCATCGGGCTGGCGCTGCCGACGACGCCGGCAGAGGAAAACGTCCCATCTCAGGACAACGTCCAACCGGAGGACAACGTCAAGCCGGTGGATATCGCCAAGCTGTACGACCACCCCGCGGATCTTACGCAGATCGACCCTGCGCAGATCGACCCCGGGCAGATCGACCTCCCGGGGAAAGACTCCGCGCAGAAAGATCCTACTCAGAACGGCAAGCCTCAGAACGGCAAACAAGGACCGACGCTTCCGGTTGCGGCTGGCGCACTGCTCTCCGGCCTTCCACCATCCGCGGCGTCCGCGCAGTCCGGGGCTCCGGTGGAGCTTCCGCCGTCTGCGGCGGCCCCGAACTCCGGGACCATTCTCCGGTCCGCGAAGCCCCCACAGTCCGCGAAAAACCAGCCTGTCGATCCGGCCCAGGCCTCTGTCGGGAACGGCGCGGCGTCTGCTACGCCCGATTCCTCCCCAATTCAAATTGTGCCGGTCGCCGCCGATGTCCCCGTGCCGCCGGAAACAGCCAAGTCCGGCGACCCGTCCACGGCTTCCACCCAGCCGGACGCGTCTGCAGAGAGCCATGCGGCTCCGCGCGCTGAACTGAGACTCTCCGACGCCACACCGGAGCTGTCCGCCACAGCGGTTCAAAAAACGGCGGATTCCACCCCGTCCAGTCCCGCTGCGCTGGCCTTTGCCGCGCGTATGGCCGCCACGCCGACGAAATCAGATGGAGCGGTTCCCGATAATCCGTCCCAGCCTCCGGCCGTCCCCGGTTCGCCGACGCTCGCGCAAATTCCCGTACGGTATGCGGCCACGGCGCAGATTCTTCAAAACGCCGGCGCGGAGTTGAAGCGGGACGCCAACGCCGCCATCGACCGATCGGCCCGGACCGACACCCGGACGGATATGGTCCTGCCGCGAATCGAACCAGCTCGTGACGCGGCTCCCAACTCCGGATCCGCGGCGCCGCAACCGGACGCACCCACGGCTCATATGGAACGCGCCCTGGATACTCCCGCGACGGAGCCTCCCGCCGCGCCGCCCACTTCGTCCCACGATATCCGCGTGCGCGTGCCGAACGACAACGGCGGCTCGACGCAGCTTCGGTTTGTCGAATCCGGCGGGGAAGTCCGCGTATCGGTGCGCACGGCCGACGAAGGGCTGGCGCAGAACCTGCGCAGCCATCTGAACGATTTATCACAGCGGCTGGGCGACGCAGGCCTCCCGGCCGAAATGTGGAAACCCGGCGCCGCCCAGGCGTCATCGCATCACAACCAGCATCAGCCGGATCGCGAAGGCCGCGGTTCGGGCGGACAGGACTCCGGTGGTCAGGGCAGTCAACAGGAACGCCAGCAGAAACGGCCGGCGTGGCTCGAGGAGATGGAAACCTCGCTGTACGGCACAAACCAGTAGCACATGACGGATTAGGAGACGACCTTTATGCAGATTCAAAGTCAGACTCAGGCCGCGGACCCGACTCAGCTCGCCAACACCGCGTCCACCGCGAATACCACGTCCACCGCGCAGACGTCCGCCGCCGGTTCCAACATCGACGGCCTGGCCAACGAAAACACTTTTTTGCAACTGCTGGTGGCCCAGATCAAGAATCAGGATCCGACCAATCCCGCCGATTCGATCCAGTTCCTCAGTCAACTGGCGCAGTTCAGCCAGCTCGAGCAATTGATCGGCATCCGGCAGGAACTGCAGCCGCCGGCGGCGTCCACCGGCACGGCCAATCAGAGCGGCAGTACCAACGGCGCCGCCGCAGCCACGAATTAACGGGCACATCGATTCATACCAAGAGGAGATTGAGACTATGTCTTTTTCATCAGCGCTTTCCGGACTGGCCGCGAACAACACGGCCTTGGACGTGGTAGGCAACAACCTGGCCAACTTGAACACCATCGGGTTCAAATCCGACGCGGTCCAGTTCAAGGACATCATGGGGCAGACTTCCGGCTCCACGGAGATCGGTGCCGGCGTGACCACCGCCGCCACCAGCAAGCAGTTCGCCCAGGGATCCATCCAGCCCACCGCGGGCGCCTTGGACGCGGCCATCGAAGGGAACGGGGTGTTCGTGCTGAGAAACAATTCGGGGAGCACGCTCTATACGCGGGCAGGCAGCTTTAAGTTCGATGGAACCGGCGTCCTGGTCACCTCGACGGGTGAGAAAGTTCAAGGATGGACCAGCGTCAACGGAGTGCTCGACACCACCGGCAACATCGGCGACATTTCCATCACGGCCGTAGCCTCACAGCCTCCAACCGCCACCACCCAGATGACCTTGAGCGCCAACCTGGATGCATCGCAGCCGACCGGCGCCAAGTTTTCGTCGCCGCTTCAAGTGGTGGATTCGCTCGGCGTCACCCACATCCTGACCTATACTTTCACCAAAACGGGCTCGAACGCCTGGGACTACGACATCTCCATTCCCGGAGAGGACACCACCGGCGGCACGGCGGGCACCCCCATTTCTTTGGCGTCGGGCAGTCTGGCGTTCGATAACACCGGCGCTCTGACCACGCCCGCTGCCGGAACGCCCGTCAATGTCTCGACCACCACCGGACTGGTGAGCGGAGCGAACGATCTGAATATCGATTGGTCCCTGTACAGCCCGGCCGGCACCACGCTGCTGACCCAGTACGCGCAGACCTCCGCGGCGTCGGCCAGTTCGCAGGATGGCGTCCTGGCCGCGCAGCTCACCGGCATCACCCTGGGAGACAGCGGAACTTTGACGGCGACGTTCTCCAGCGGAAAGCAGATCTCCATCGCCCAGGTGGCCCTGGCCGCCATCGGAAACCCGGATTCTCTGGTGTCTGCCGGTAACAACAATTTTCAATTGGGGACGGAAACGCTCACGCCCACGGTCGGATTGCCGAACACCGGCAATCGCGGGAACATCCTGGGGGGATCGCTCGAATCCTCCAACGTGGATCTGGCCAAGGAATTCACGAACCTGATCATTTATCAGCGCGGCTACCAGGCCAACGCCAAGGTCATCACGACCCAGAACCAGCTCAGCCAGGTGCTGCTCAACATCAACCCGTAACAGCGGCCACCCCCGGCATCGGAAAACTGACCCGTGACCTTACAGGAACAGATCGCGCGCTATGGCAAGCTGCCGCTGCCGCTTGAACCCGAGCTGGGCCGCTGCAGCCTGACGGTGGGAGAGATTTTGGCGCTCGCTCCGGGGAGCCTGATCAAACTGTCCCGGCCTTTGGGCGAAAAGATCGACATCCACGTGGCCGGGGTACCGTTCGCATCGGGTGAGCTGGTGCGAATGGGCGGAGTATTGTCGGTGCGCGTGGCCGGATTTCACTCCGGTCACGATAAGGGAACGTCACGTAAATAGACACCATGGAAACGACCGAACAGTTGTTGGCGGTGATGGTGGTCCTGGGACTGCTGGGCGGCTCCCTGTGGCTCTTGAAACGCAAGGGATGGGTGCGGACCAGCCTCCGCCGGCCGGCACGGCCCGGACAGCTCCGGCTCGAAGTGATCGACCGCCTGGCGCTTACGCCGCAGCATTCTTTGCATTTGGTCCGGCTGGCGGACCGGACGCTGCTGGTCGGGCTCTCGCCCCAGGGATGCAATCTCCTGGAAAGCGGTCCATCGATGACGCTGCCCGCGGCCCCACTGGAAAGCTGATGACTCGAAAGCCGATTCGCATGATCCGATCCGTTTTACTGACGCTGCTGGCCGGGACGGCCGCCGTGGCCGCGCCCGCGTCCAATTCTCCGCTGGCCAAAATGGGCGTGGGCTCGAACGGAACCGGCACGCTGAGTTTGCCGATGGAGATCGCCATCTCCCTCACGCTGCTCACGCTGCTGCCGGCCGCCGTGATGTGCGTGACGCCGTTTCTGCGCATTACCGTGGTGCTGCACTTTTTGCGGCAGGCGCTGGGCACGCAGTCGACGCCTTCCAACCAAGTGCTCATTGGGCTGTCCATGTTCCTCACCATGGTGATCGTGCAGCCCATGGCCCAGGAAATCTTCCACAAAGCCTGGGAGCCGATGGATGAGGGCAAGATCACCGCCGCCCAGGCGTTCGACGAAGGCTCCAAGCCGCTCAAGACATTCCTGGCCCGCTTCGCCCGGGAAAAAGATATTGCGTTGTTCGTCAAACTCACCAAAGCGCCGTCCCCGCGCAACGCGGAGGATTTGAGCCTGTCGGTTCTCATTCCTTCCTACATCCTCTCCGAGCTCAAAACCGGGTTCCAGATCGGCGCCCTGCTGTTCCTGCCGTTTCTGGTGATCGACCTGGTGGTGGCTTCCGTGACCTTGTCCATCGGCATGATTCAACTGCCGCCCGTAATGGTCTCGGCGCCCTTCAAGATTCTGCTGTTTGTGCTGGTGGACGGCTGGAATCTGGTGGTCGGGTCGCTGGTGAAATCTTTCTATTAAATCTCAACACGGAGTACGATTCATGACCCCCGAAAACGCGATTGATGTGATTCGCCAAGCCCTGATGGCGGCCTTCTGGCTGAGCGCGCCGCTGCTGGTGATCGGCTTCGGCGTGGGCGTGATCATGAACCTGATCCAGGTGGCGACTTCCTTGCAGGACTCGGCCTTCAGCACCTTCCCCCGGCTGGCCGCGTTCCTGGGCGGTTTCATTCTCCTGATGCCGTGGATGCTCAACAAGCTCACGACGTATACCGCCGCCGTGTTTACCGACATCGCCAAGTATGGGCACTGACCTGAAGCTCGAGACGGGGACGCTGTATGCGTTCCTGCTCGTGCTGGCGCGTGTGTCCGGAGTGTTCGTGTTCGTGCCCCTGCCGGGGATTAAGGCGGGTCCGGACGTGGTTCGCGTCGCGCTCGCGGTCAGCATCACCCTGGCGCTGCTGCCCCTCTGGCCGGTGATCCCCTCGGTGGGTCTGGGCTTCGGAACGCTGGTGGGATGGCTGCTGGCGGAAGCCGGACTGGGAATCGGCGTGGGGATCGCCGTCGCGTTTCTGGCGGAAATATTTCAGATGGGCGCCCAGGTCGTCAGCCTGCAAGCCGGGTATTCGTTCGCGTCCACCATCGATCCCACCTCCGGGGCCGATTCGAGCGTCATGCTGGCCATCGCGCAGACCGCCGCGGGGCTGCTGTTTTTCGCCACCGGTCTGGACCGCCAGGTTTTGCTGGCTTTCGCGCAGAGCCTCAGCGCGCATCCTCCCGGACAGTTGGTGCTCAGCACCTCCATGCTCAACCTGGTGATCCAGGCCGGATCGGCGATGTTCAGCACCGGCCTGCGCCTGGTGCTGCCGCTGCTGGCTCTGCTGCTGATCGTGGATATCTCGCTGGCCTTGCTGGCCCGCCTGAATTCGCAATTGCAGCTCATCACGCTGGCGTTTCCCATCAAGATGCTGGTCTCGCTGGGGCTGCTGGCATGGCTTCTGCTGGTATTCCCGAGAGTGTTTTCCCAGGCTGCGGGCCCCATTCTGCGCCTGGTTCGACAGCTGCTGGTTTGAGATTCCCGCGTCATGCCTGGCGATTCGCACAGTAAGACAGAAAAACCCACAGCGCGGCGCCTCCTCAAGTCCCGCGAGGAAGGACAATTTCCCACTTCGAAAGAGCTGGTGGCCGCCACTCAGTTCGTGGTGTTCATCGTCATCGCCTTCGCCTGGTTCCCGGGCTGGCTGAACGGCATGAAGCAGATGATGCGGGCCTCCCTGTCCGAGTCTTTTCACGCCGACCTGAGCCTGGCCACCGTTCCCGGCATCGCTTCCACGATGCTCCAGCGCGCGTTCATGCCCCTGTGGGTCATCGCAGCGCTCACCGTCGTCCTGACGCTCAGCGTCCACCTGCTGGTCACCAGGTTCGGCTTCAGTCTCAAGAAGTTCACCCCCGACATCAAACATTTCAATCCGGTGAGCAAGATCAAGAACATGGCGTTCCAGGGTCCCATGGCCCTGCTGCAAGCCTCCACCATGCTGCTGGTGTTCTCCCTGGTGATCTATACCGTCGCCCGCGAGAACGCCGACCTGTTGCTCACGCTCCCGTTCACCAGCCTGGACACCGGACTTCTCAAGGTCGGCGCATCCATCAAGGACATCCTTTGGAAGGCGGCCGCCGTGTTTCTGGTGTTCGGACTCATCGATTTCGTCCGCCAGAAGCGCAAGTTCATGAAGGACCTCAAAATGACCAAGCAGGAGGTCAAGGAGGAATCCAAGGATACCGAAGGGAACCCGCACGTCCGCGGCAAGATCCGCCGTTTGCAGCGCGATATGGCCCGCCGCCGCATGATGCACAACGTCGCGACGGCGACGGCGGTGATCGTGAACCCCACCCACTACGCCGTGGCGCTGCGCTATGACCACGAAACCATGGCGACCCCCATGGTGGTGGCCAAGGGCAAGAACTACCTGGCGTTGCGCATCCGGCAGCGCGCCCTGGAGCATAATATCCCGCTGGTCGAGAATCCGCCGCTGGCGCAGGCATTGTACAAGTCGGTCGACGTGGGCCGCGAGATCCCGGCTCATCTGTATCGCGCCGTGGCGGAAGTGCTGGCCTACATTTACCGCCTGACGCAGGCGCGCCGGTAGCTTCTCCCGCGCCGTAAACGTTTACCGTGATCTTGCCGATAGAGGACCTAGAATGTGGTGGTTAGCGATATTCCTGATGCAGGACCTGCACACCCAGCAGTCGCAGCACGTTCGTCGAGCGATGTCGGCGTCGATTGAAAAGCAGCGCGCCTCGGTCGAGCAGCAGCTCAAGTCGATCCAGGACCCGGCGCCCCCGGCGATGCCCGCTTCCTTCGCTGCTCCATCGTTCACTACTCCGGCGTTCACCCCGGCGCCGGTGGCCTACGCCTGCGATCCGGTGGCGCAACCGGAACTGAGTAAGATGATCGACACGGTCGCCCGCGAACAGAGCGTCGATCCGGCGGTGGTCCGGGAAGTCGCGCGCCAGGAGTCGGGGTTCCATCCGTGCGCGGTTTCTTCCAAGGGCGCGCAGGGATTGATGCAATTGATGCCCGCCACGCAAGCCCAGATGGAGGTGCGCGATCCGTTCGATCCGCAAGAGAGCCTTTCGGCCGGGGCGAAGCTCCTGAAGCAGTTGCTCGACCGCTACCAGGGAAACCTGGCGCTGGCGCTCAGCGCCTACAACGCCGGGATGACCCGGGTGGACCGCACGTTTACCGTTCCCGAGATTCCGGAAACCAAGGATTACGTGACGAACATCCTGGGCCGCCTGGGGAAATAACCGGATCTTCGAAGTAAGGCGAGCTGGCTGTATGCGCTCGCTATTGAGCTCCCCGCGTTAACAACATCACCTTCAGGGTGTGAAAGATGATGTAGGCATCCAGCGCCGGCGCCAGGTGCTTGATGTAGTAAAGATCGTATTCCAGCTTGATCATCGAGTCTTCCACTGTGTCGCCGTACTTGTGATTGATCTGCGCCCATCCGGTGATTCCGGGCTTGACCCAGTGACGCTGCTTGTAGAAGGGAATCTTTTCCTCCAGCATCGCCGAAAACTCGGGCCGCTCGGGCCGGGGGCCGACGATCGACATCTCATTGCGGATCACGTTAAACAATTGCGGCAGTTCGTCCAGACGCAGCCGCCGCAGCCAGCGGCCCACCGGCGTGATGCGAGGATCGTCCTTGGTAGCCCAGACCGCGCCCGTGGCCGCTTCCGCGTTCGCGTACATGGACCGGAATTTGTACAGAGTAAAATGCCTTCCCTGTAGACCCACGCGTGTTTGCCGGAACAGAACCGGTCCGGAGGAAGAGAATCTTACCACTACCGCCACCACCGCCATAATCGGCAGAGCGACAATGGTCCCCACGATTCCCAGAATCATGGAGTAGACATTCTGGAGCGCGATGCTCCACGGCCGCGGGCCCATTTCGGCCGAAAAAATCAGCTGGGAGGGCCGCAGATTCTGGACGGAGATGCGTCCGAACACCCGTTCAAACATCGTGGCCGCTTCTTCGATTCGAATTCCGGAGAAGCGCGCATCCAGCAGCTGTTGCACGGGCAGCCGCCCCCGGCCTTCCGACAGGCCCACGACGATCCGATCGGGGCGATCCGCGCGAATGACACGCTCCAGATCATCCACGTCGCCCAGCAACGGCACGTGCGACCACTCGGCCGGTGTGGCATTCAGGTAACCAACTAACGCGAGTCCCAACTCGGGCCGCTCCGCCAATCGCGCCGAGATTTGCTGCAAGGTGGAGGCCGCCCCCAGGAAAAGGAGTTTCTCCGGCGGAAGTCCTTTGCTGATCAAGGAGTAGTAGGCCACCCGCCACAACGGCAGCACCAGCAGTACCAGAAGGCTGCCGTATATCATGGCCCACTTATTCAGCAGGAGCGTAGAACGGCCGTAGCCGAGTACGGCCTGCAAGAGGAAGGCTACTCCGAGCACGAGCGAGACTTGCTGGGCGAGATAGATACGCGATTGGGGACGCAAATTCTCGTACAAGTCCTGAAAGTAGAAGCCCAGCTGGACGACCACCGTTACAAACACGATCGGGAGCCAACCCCCGTCGTAAAACAAGTAGAATCGGAGGTCTTCATCGATCACAATGCGAGCGCCCGCGGTGTAGCAACCGAGTAGAATGATGGTTTCCAACACCAACAGCGCGAAAACACTAGTCGGGATGGATACGCGAAAGAGGCGAATCATCGGAAATCAGCATCCAGCCAGTTCCGCTAAGCGGCAAGATGGGCACTCACTAGCTGGGGACCCGCCAAGCTTAGCACGTCGATTTGAACTGATGCCTGCTCACGTTGATCAAATGCACCTTCAGCATAAACCCAGCGGAGACGGGACGTAAATAGGAAAGTGTCGTCGTGGTACTGGTCAGACCGACGAGGAGGCGGTTATCTTCCGGCGTGGAAACGACGGCACTGCCAGCCCAGGCGGCTCCCGCCGTTTCGCCCCCGTCCAGATCAACGTAGCATGGACCCGGGGAACAGGGATTTACGCTCGAGCGATGTCATCCCGGCGCCTCCGTTTGAACGAAATTCGGGTGATAGGAAATGCGGTAGGCTACACTTAACTACTTGGAAAGTCCTGCGTCCAGTAGGGGCCCGGTACGAGTGGTAGCATTTCTTGAAGCAACTTCCGTTACGGGACCTGCCAGAAACCTATTAGAATTCTGCCGGCTGGCCCCGGGCATTCCGCCTCCGTGGGGGCCGGTTGAGATTGTGCTGGCGACGTTTAGGCGGCCCCATCAATCGCAGGAGCGGGACGCCTTTCTGGTTGCCGCTGCGGCCGAGAACGTGAAGGTGGAAGTGATTCCTGAGCGGAACGCGCTCGACTTTGGAACCCTTGGGCGCATGCGCGATTTGATGCGCCGGATTCACCCGGATGTCTTCCAGACACACAGCGTGAAGTCTAATTTCCTGGCTTGTCTGTCAGGACTTGAGAAAGAATACCCTTGGATCGCCTGGCATCATGGCTATACGCGTCCCAACGCGAAACAGGAACTCTACAACCAGTTCGATCGGATCTCGTTACGCCGCGCTCGCCGTGTTGTCACGGTGACCAGCGCCTTTCTGCCCGAACTGCGGGCGGCCGGCGTTCCTGACCGCAAGGTCGAGCTCATCCGCAATGCGATCCACCCGGATTGGCTGGAACAAGGGCCACCGAGTGCCGCTCCCGAATGGAGTATCCCGCTACGTCAGGCTGGGACCAGGATCGTGCTGTCGATCGGCCGCCTCTCCAAAGAGAAGGCGCATGCCGATTTGATTGAGGCAATTGCGCTGTTTCAAAACCAGTCGCGGGCCGCAAAAGTCCATTTGGTTCTCGTTGGAGGCGGTTACGAACGGGAGAATCTGGTTGCGCTTGCGCGGAGGCTCGGCGTGGAGATGACGCTTGCGGGCCACGTGGAAAATGTGCGCCCCTACTTTTCGCTAGGGGATGTTTTCGTATTGCCCTCTCACTCCGAGGGCTCGCCGAATGTCCTCATTGAGGCAATGGCCGCCGGCATACCGATCCTCTCTACGGCGGTAGGCGGTGTTGGCGATATCCTCGATAACGAAAAGGAGGCCCTGCTTGTTCCGCCTGCCAATCCGGCAGCTCTGGCAGCCGCCTTAGCGCGGATGCTGGAGAATCAGGCCATGGCCGCGGGTCTTGCCGCGGCCGCTCGAGCCAGAGCGAGGGCGGAATTGCAGCCCGAGCCGCGAGCGCTGCAAATCGCCCGTTTATACCGGCAGGTCCTCGGCGAATGGGCTGCTCGCCATCATTCCTCTCCACAATAAGACTCCCACGGTGCGGCGGGGAGGCTTAGATGACGATTCGTTGTATCCTCACGAAAGGCGAGACCGGTAGTCCTGTTGAATTATTGAATCAGGACTCGTACGATGTTAGCCGTTGCGCCGTTCACCGTCAGCGAAATGTCCGCAGTGCCCTTGCCGCGCAATTCCGGAGGCAGGAGAACATTGACGATGTCCAGACCGTCGAAAGTATTGGAAGGGCCGGCATAGCTAACCGGCACCAGCACACCCCCGACGTAGACATGCACGGAATCCAGACTCGAACGGGATCGGAAACCGGTCCCGTACACCGTCAGGTAGACTTGATCGGTATCGGAGCTTAGGTCGATCGGTACGGCCACGAATTGATTGGTCGTGTCATCCAGCCGGGAAGTCGGCTCATACGTGTACGCGTCCCCGGTGACTCGCACCAAGCCGGCAGCCGCCAATTGATCTTGGTTCAGGAAGAACAGCTGCGGCGCTACAGCTGTGACGTAAAGGCTCCCGGTCGCAAGAATCTGATTGCCGCGGTGCACAGTGGCGATCGCGGCACCCACGGCCGTGTCTGCGGGAACCGTGAAGTTGATCTGGTCGGGCGAAACGTAGTACAGGGATGCGGGACGCTCCACGCCGTTGGCATCCCGGACCGTAACCGTACAGTCTCCCATCGAAGTCGGAAGAGGGGACGTGGTCGCGGACTGGGCCGCGGCCGCAAGCTGGAACCCGAACCCCGTCACCATGGATGCAGGCGCCACCGGGCCGGGAGTCAGACTGGCGCCGGATACTAAGGTCAGCCAGGAATCGATTTGCAGATTCACCGTCGCGGAAGCTTCCGCGTCTACGCTATCCCGAACGGCGACGTTCAGCGCAAAGGTCCCCGTAGCGGCCGGTGTTCCGGTGATCGTGCCCGTTTCGCTCACTTGTAAACCAGTCGGTACCGATCCCGCGGACCAGGTAAAGGGCGGAATTCCACCCACGGCGTTCAGTTGATACGAGTAGAGCCTCCCGGCCTTTCCGGGAGGGAGGGTAGAATTCACGATGGACGGATCGCTGAGGACAACGGTGATCATCGCGCTGCTCTGACTGCCGAGGGCGTCGCGGGCTGTCACCGTGATTCTGTTGGTACCCGTTGCCAGCGCAATGGCGCTCGTCGTCCAGGTCGATGTTCCAGCCGCTTCCCCCTGCGCGCCATGGTCGGAAGACCAGGTGACCTGGGCAGTGCCGGCTGGGGCGGTGCCGCCCAAAGTAACCGTGTTGTTGGAGGCGCGGTAGGTCGAACCGGCTGTGGGCGAGGTAATGGCAATGCCCCCGGAGGGCGCCGTATAGGTGACCGCCAGCCCAACTGTGGCCTGATTGCCTGCGGCGTCGCGGGCGGTTACGGTAATGACGTTATGCCCACTCTGCAGCGGCACCGAGCCAATCGCCCAGGAGTTGGCCCCGCTTGCCGTTCCGCTGGCTCCCCGGTCTGTTGCCCAGCTCACCTGCGTAACCCCTACGTCGTCCGAGGCTGTGCCAGTAAGCGCGACTGTAGTGGAAGATGTGGCGTACGTACCGGAGGACGTTGGGGAAACAATGTGGACCGTCGGCGGAGCCGTATCCGAGGGCGTATAGGTGACCGTCAGTACGGCGCTGGCTGCGTTGCCGGCGGCGTCGCCGGCGGTGACCGTCACATGGTTGGTGCCGGATTCGAGAACCAGTCCATGGATTGACCAGCTGTTGGTTCCGGTCGCGATGCCGCTAACTCCGTGATCGGTGACCCAAGTGACCTGGGTCACGCCCGTATCATCGGAAGCGGTGCCGCCCAGGTTGACGCTATTGTTTGAACTGCTGAAGGTCGGCCCGGAGGTCGGCGACGTGATGCGGACCGTCGGCGGGGTCGTATCCGGCGCCGTGTAGGTGACCGTCAGAACGCTGCTGGCCACATTGCCGGCTGCATCGTGGGCGGTCACGGTCACGTGAGTGGTGCCGGTTGGCACGAGGATTCCGTTGATCGACCAACCGGACGTGCCCGTCGCGAGCCCGCTGCCTCCGCGGTCGGTGGCCCAGGTGACCTGGGTGACGCCGACATTATCCGATGCGACGCCTCCCAGGTTGATGCTGGTGTCCGGCGCGGTGAAGGTGGGGCCGTAGGTCGGCGATGTGATGCTGATGGTGGGTGGCGTCGGATCCGGGGCCGTATAGGTGATATTCAGGATCGCGCTGGCCAGGTTGCCGGCAGCGTCGTGGGCCGTCACGGTCACTCCGGTGGAACCCGCTGGCAGAGCCAGTCCGCTGATCGTCCAGTTGGTGGTTCCCGACGCCGTGCCGCTGGCTCCGCCGCTGGTAACCCAGGTGACCAGGACGACGGCTGCATTGTCCCACGCCGTGCCGCTCAGGCTGATCGCGCTGTTGGACGTGGTGAAAGTGGGGGCGGAGGTCGGAGCCGCGATGTGGATCGTGGGCGGCGTCGGATCCGCTGATCCAACGGTGACGGTGAGATCCTTACTGGATTGATGGCCCCCGCTGTCTTGGGCCGTGACTGTGATCTTGTTCGAGCCGCTTTGCAAGGCAATGTCGTTCACGCTCCAGGCGTTGGTCCCCGTGGCAGGTCCGCTACCGCCGCGGTCCGAGGTCCAGGTGACTTGCGTAATCGCCAGGCTGTCCGATGCGGTGCCGCTCAGGTTGATGCTGTTGCTCGACGTGCTGAAGGTGGTGGCGGAGGTCGGCGAAGTGAAAGCGATCGTGGGTGAATCCGTAGCCTGCGGCGAAAGTGTGACGGTGATCGTCGCGCTGGCCTGATTGCCGGAGCTGTCGTGAGCGGTGACGGTGATCTGGTTTGAGCCGCTCTGCAACACAAGGCCGCTCGCGGTCCAGGGGCTGGTCCCCGTGGCGGCCCCATTGGCTCCGTGATCGGTGACCCAGGTGACTTGGGTAACATTCTGCCCGGACACCGTCCCGCTGACAGTGATCGGGCTGCTCGAGGTGGTGTAGGCCGCGCCTGTGGTCGGCGAGGTGAACGCGACGCTCAGCGGGGATTGTCCCGCAAGACTGCGCCACTCAACGTACTTGGCACTCCAGCGGTAGTTCTGGGAGAACTGTTTGCCTCCGTCCAACCAGGCGCCGGCTACTCCGGAGTTAAAGATCTGGTCGCCTTCATCGCGATAGACTTGAGCTCCGGTACGCTGGAACACCCAGCCGTACAGAGGGGCAATCAGCAAGTTCAAATCTTGCGAGAGCGAATATGTTCCATCGTCGTTGTAGTAACGAAAGCAATTGCAGGACACGTCCCAGGATTTGGCCCAGATCTGGTCCGCCGCCATCTGCAAAGTGGGCGGAATGCGGGGATCGTGACTTTTATCCCAGTACTGGATGAGAGCCTCCGCTGCGAGTGCGACCATGAACGGCTGTGTGTAGTCACTCGATTTGCTCAGGAACCATTGATCGAAGTGACCTAGCTGCACCTCGATCAAATCCTGCAGATGCGGATTGACTGCTCCTCCGACGCTCTGGTACGCCAGGTTGGTTTCGATTCCGTAAGATAGCTCTCGCGACCGTATCCAATCTATGATGGAAGGAACGTCCGGCCAGTTCGAGTACAAGCCATTGGTTTCCATGCTGGTCAGCGTTTTTAGAGCGGCCGCATCCCCAGTTCGCTGAAACCGCATCGCCATCCCCTGGGGAAACACCTGGTATCCGGCAACCGTTCCGTTGTTATTGTTGACATACTGGCTGTAGCTGCCGTAGACCATGTCAGCGCAGGCGTTCCAACTGCTGTCACCTGTCCGGTCGGCAATCTGGTAGTAAACGCGGGTGCCGTCGTAGTAGGTAACGTTATACTGCGTGTACTGTCCGGCTTCCGCCGACGTACAGTGCTGCCGGCCAAAAGTTAACATGTCGGAGCTCCACTTGCTTGCGCTGGCCAGTGGCACATCCGGCGGAAAGTAAGCCCCAGTTTTCTGAACGAGCGACGGAACGGGGTCCACATAGATGGTATAGGTCGCGGAGCGCTGAACGCCCTCCGGGGTCCTGTAGGTGACTTGCACTGGATACGAACCGGTGGGCGTGGACGACGAGGTTGAGATTTTGACCGGATTATCCCCTACCATCCGGTAAAGATAAGTTCCACAACAGTACCTCGCAAGATCTACAAATTCTCCGGTTGCGCCTGCCGGTAATCCAGAAAGCGACACTACGGTTCCGGATTCATTGTCGGTCCCCGCCAGGACTCTCCCCGTGACATTGAAAAACATGTAGTGTCCTTGCACAACATGATGCGGGCCGTGAGTGTCTAGAGCGAAGTCAGTGACCTGCGCGAACGCGGCCAAGCACATAAACGCAAAAAGCAAAAAGATGGCGGCGAACCCAGGCCGGCGCGGCACGGCCGCGGTTCCTGGCCGACCGAGATATTGTAGGACCCGATCCGGTACAGTCATAGTACACTTATCGGCACCAGTACCCGGTCCATCATGGTTCTCAGGTGAATTTCTTCGGTACTAGGGTGGTCTTTAACGTACCTAGCCATGCCGGCAAATTGCGCGGCGGCCCCCGCCAGGTTCCCGTGACCGGGAAAAACATATAGCGCCCCGCCCTAGGCATGGTGCAGGCGGCTGGTGTCGATTGTGAAATCCTGCGCTTGCGCGGAAGCTGCGGAGCACAGTATAGTAGGCGCCATGTGAGGTGAACGCCCCGGTACCAATGGCCGTTGGCCGCGGGAGAGAACTCCAGGATGGGGCGCTGGCGTGTGAAACCGCCTCTTCAGGGGCGTAGCAGACAACCGGTTTCCAGAATTCACTTTACATTGCCGTAGCCTCAAATCTTTGCGTATTCTCTACTTTTCGCCGCGGGACTGCTGGCCTCTCACCTCTGGGGCGCGATTGCGGGATTACTACCTGGCTCGCGGGATCTCGCGGCGTGCGAAACTCACCTACTTGGGTTTTTCCGCCAGTGGCACATCGACGGTGTGGCGGGGCAGGGTGGGATTCGAGGATGAGTTGGATTGCATCCTTGTTTCGCGGAAGACGAGATATTCCTTGTCGAATTTGATCCGCGGTTTCTGGGGACCGCTGCCGGTCACCGTCCTGAACTTTACTACAGCGGCCATGCGCGTGGAATTGGAGCGGACCCTTGCTGCAGAGCCATTCGACTTGGTGCAAATGGAGGGCGTGCATCTATACTCCTACCTTCCCGTCATCGCCGCGGCGCCCGGCCGTCCGCTGGTAATCGCCGACTGGCACAACATTGAATCCGAGCTGATCCGGCGGTACAGTGAAAACCTCTCTCCCCTTCTTCCGACGCGCTGGTATGCATCTCGCACGGCGCGGCTCGTCGAGAACCTGGAACCCAGACTTTTGGAACAGTGCCATTCGAACCTGGTTTGCAGTGAGCGTGAGCGTCAGGCTCTGCTTGCTCGTTCGCCAGCCGCGCGGATCCGGGTGGTTGAGAATGGCGTCGCCGTGGCCGGTCCTGTCCCGGTGCCGACTGCGCGGCCGGAGCGACGGGACCTGGTGTTTGTTGGCTCGATGGACTATCACGCGAATATCGACGCGGCGCTGTATTTCGCGCGGGAGATATGGCCGCAACTGCACCAGCGGCGGCCGGATCTGCGGTTTGTGATCGTTGGATCGCGGCCCACGCCTGAGGTTTTGGCTCTCGGTAAGCACGCCGGCATTGTCGTGACGGGCACGGTGGACAGCGTCGGACCGTACTACGAGAACGCGCTCATAGCCGTGGTTCCGTTACGCGTCGGGAGTGGTACGCGACTGAAAGTTCTCGAGGCGATGGCCGCCGGTGTTCCGGTCATTTCCACTTCGCTCGGCGCAGAGGGCCTGGCTGTCACGGACGGGAAACATCTAATCCTGGCGGATACACCGGCCGAGTTCACCTCTGCTGTTTTGCGCGTGGCGAGCGATCCGGCGGAGTGGAGGCAGATCGCCCTTTCCGGCCGCGACATTGCTGTCAGCCGGTACGACTGGTCCGCGATCGCGGCGTCCTTGTGTGATTACTACCAGGAAGTAGTTAGCGCTCGAGGCCATTGAAGGCCGGCGGGCCGCAGTGAACGCATTTGGCTGCCTGGTTCCGCAGATTCGGGGAGCCCTTATGGGCAATCGATATCATACGCGTTTGACCAGGCGGCAGCGCACAACGGCTGTTGTAAATTCACGCGTGAAGGAGCAGTGAAGGCGTCGAAGCTTCTTGATGGGAACAAGCTCCAGCGCAGCGAACTTGAAAGGGCTGGCAGCTACTAACTCTTCGAATTTCGCAACCGTAATTTGGTTCAAGCCTCCCGCCACTTCGCCGAATCGCGTTGCACCGTCGGTCTTAAATGTAGACCGCCAACGCATAAGAGCTTGCTCGCTGAAGATGAGGTGCGCCCAGGGGAAAACTGAGAACAGATGCCCGCCCACGGGATGATACCAGGTCGGCCCGAAACTGATGTGCACCTCTCCGGATGGCCGCAGGAGCGTGTTCATGATGCGCAAGATTTCGGCAGGGTCGGCGAAGTGCTCAAAGGCATCCACGGAAACCACGAGGTCGGCAAGCTCCGTCGTCGACGTCGCGAAAACGCAAATGTTCTGAACGCCCGCATCGAGCGCCTTCTGTTTTGCGACCTTCAGAACATCCTCGCGAATATCGATCCCGATCACGCGGCTGGCGCCCTTCTGAGCCATTTCCACGGACTCAGCACCTTCTCCACACCCGAAATCGAGAACAACTTTCCCGGCGATATGCGTGAAGAACTCCTGTCCCATCAGAGCCGTCAACTTCGATTTACCTTCATAGACGGATCCGCTACAGCCATCCCGGCCCCCAGAAGAAATCGTCTTCAGAATTCGAGTTTGGAGGTTCGTCAGCATTCCGTCGGGTTGCTTTCCCCGCATCCTAGAGACCGCTTCTGCCTGTGGAAAAGACTGCCATGCCGCTTCCGTCGCGATTCTTACGTTCAGGGAGCCTGCTACCGGCACTGTTCCTATGAGGTGGCTCGCTTCCCGTCAGATTAACCGCTACATAGGGAAGGGGAGCGTAATGAGTTCGCCCGTCGTCCGGCTTGTATCCCAGGGCCTCTTCCGACTTCCAGCCGGAGGTCTTGATCCCAAAGCGGATCTCATGGGCGTGTTCGGACACCCTGTGAATAATCTGACGGAGCGGGTTCACTTCATCCCCAAGGAAGTATCGCATACCGTGCCGGGGGCTCGTTTTCTGTGGATTGCCAGGCCGGTCATCTAACCATTGCCGGGCGTTTAGCCGATCATTTAAGCTGAGAGGACCTGCCAGAGAGTGGATGATGCTCCATTCTGAACTTGAAACCAAGACGACACTGAACGGAAAGCACTTCGCGATTCTGGACGCCTACCCGGATCGGGTAGTTGAAGAAGCTTGGCGCAAGTGCCTGGGGAACGGGGACATGCCCACGCATTTCGCGGCGCCCGAGTTTTTTCGGGAACCCCAACCGTCCGGCGTGAGGCCATTTGCGATCCTAGCGCTGGATCCTCAATCGCCGGAGTTGCGTGTCATCGGATCGTTAACTGGAGTTGTCGATGGCCGATCGGTGACCTCAGGGAAAATCGGGACACCGCAGATCTGTATCGAAAAGTCCACCGAGCCGGACTTGGCGGCAAAGGCCTTGGTAGAAGGCCTGGACATCGTAGGCAAGTCTGCTGACCTGGTCACTGTATTTTCGTGGGTTCCGCTCGCTGCATTCCGGCAGGGTCAGTTTCGCGAAACCACAACGACCGGTACCGCAGCTCTCGATCTGAGCCTGGGTCCGAAAAAGGTGTTTTCCAAGGTGAAAGGCCGAAGTGAAATCCGGCAGGCGATTTCGTTCGGCTTGCAAGTGCGGCAGGCAACGCTCGAAGACCTGCCCGAGTATTACGCGATCTTGAAAGACTGGAGCGACCGCAAAGGAATGCCCTGTCCTTCTCTTGACTATCTACGGGAGGCCTTTCGGCTTACAGACAACCGGAGATTGTTCCTGGCACTGCACGAAGGGAGAATTATCGCGGCGAGTTCCGTGCGGTTCTATCGGGGAGGCACAGCGGAATATGCCTGGAATGTGTCGCTACCCGAGTTCCAGCGGCTGAGGCCCAATGACTTGCTTCAGTGGCGGATCCTCGAGTGGGCCTGTCAAGAAGGAATTCACACGTATATTCTCGGGGGTACCCATTCCTTCCTGCTAAAGTACCGTGATCGCATCATCCCGACGTATCGGTACGTGAAGGACCAAACATTCTTCAAGACACACGCACGGAGAGAGAACCTGGCCCGAGCGATCTCCCGCGCTTATCAGCATCTTCCGCCGGGCCTCAAAGAAAAGCTCAAGCGGCTGCGCGGCTGACATACGTCGGACGGCAGTTCGTAAGGGGCGAGCTTGCATTCGGCTTAAGACACGGCCTCCATCCCACGTCGTGACCAGGAGACAATAGTCCATTGACGGCCTGATAACGGCTGACGCGGCGGGCATACGCCAATTGACACAACAGATAGAGGTTTCAACGCGATGCCGCCGGAGTTCCAAAGCTAGTCTGTGGAAGGAGGTTGAATGCGTTACTGGACTGTCGTTTACGCAATGACGGCGGTGGCCTGTATGGCCCAATCGTCAACCAAAGTGAACCTGGGTGATCAGGGCACCAATCCCGACTTTTCCGCAATGCCGCGCACGCGTCCCATGACAGTGGGAACCGCATTGCCACCGACGTGCCAGACCGGCGAACAATTCTTCAACTCGGCGGCGTCGCCGGGTCTGAATCTATACGCGTGCACGGCAACCAACATTTGGACGCTGGAAGGCGGCGGCGGCTCCTCTACGACCGGCAGTTTGATCAAGACCGCGTTATCGGTCACGGATTCGGGAAGCGCCAACGTATACGTCGGGTGCGACGCCAATTCGACGGCACCCGCAGACGGCCTGCTGGTGGTACTGAAGCCCGCCCATGACAACCTGGGAGGCTCGACCTATAACCACTGCGCTTCCGGAGCTAAACCGATCCAGACCGCCTATGGAGCGGCGATGCTTAAGGGCGAGATCATTGCGGACGGCGCGGCTTCGCCTAGCGGGGTGCTGTTACGTTATTCGAGCGCTGCAAACGCCGGCGCCGGTGCGTGGCAAAATCTGACGCCCGGCCAAGTCCAGTTAGCTCCCCAGACTACGACCAACTTGGGCCAGTTTCCTCGAGCCGATGGCAGCGGCCTCACGCAGTGGGCCAGTCCAACGAATCCAGGAGACGGGCGGCGCACGAGCCTCGTAGAGTGCAACGGCAGATCCTGGGATCTGGCGAATACAGCGCTTCTTGGGGCTCTGTTCACCTATGGGTCGGGCGCTGGGGGAGTTACCGGAAGCGCCTCGACCGGCTCGGGTACGCAGCTGCCGGGCTGCACGCTTACGACTGGGGCGGCAAGCGGGAATAACGTTTACTACAATCTGATGGGCGATGACAAGATCTTCAAGACGGGGCGCAATCTCCAGTTCGACGTAACCGTTGCGCTGAGCGCCACGACTTCCACTCGCAACTGGATCGGCTTAACCGGCGCGGCCGCCGCCACGATCGCCGGGTCCGCAACGCCGCCGGCGAGCGGTTTCCTGGGCTTCCGTTACGATACGGGAGCAGGCGACTCCGCATGGCGATGCGTGGTGGCGAGCACGGCCGCCACGGTTGTGAACAGCAATGTCGCCCCATCGACCAACCAGGTCCACCTGAAATTTATCGCGGACGACACGAACAACGCGGTTCATTTCTACATCGATGGCACGGAAGTATGCGCGGCAACGCCAGTAACGAATTACCCACCAGCAACCTTCCTCTCTTTTGCTCTGACGCAGACGGCCCTGACGAACGCCGCCCGGGGACTCACGATGGCGTATCAGTGGATTCAAGGAGACAAGTAGATGGGACGGCTCCCAGGCACGCTAGTACTTGCTACCACCGCACTCCTTTTCTCCAGCGCGTCTCTGCGCGCCCAGCCCAAGCCCGTGCTCGGTTGGGGCACTCCCGCAGCCGGATGGCAGTGGTGGGGGCCTAAGACCGTCTACCCTGGCCACACGGCCTACTACAGCTTCTCGGCGCCGCGCTATCGCGTTCCGGTGACGTGTTCGGCCAGCGGCAATACCTGCGACACCTCCGGGAGTGGCTATACCCCGTTGGGCACACAGACGAACGTTTATGTAACGGCGACCACCGTGCCTACGGGTTTGGAGACGATGACGGAGGGCTTTTACGCGACCTATGATCTTTGCAACGTATCGGGTACGACGTTTAAGCTGTGCCGGCACGGGACCTCGACCGTCGAGACATTCTCGTCAACCGGTTCGGGCGTCAGCATTTTGTTCATGCCCGCCTCGCTTGCGAACAGTCATAGCTTCTACGTTGCATCGAACACTGCTGCTCGCATGGGCTGGCCGAGCGGAACCGGCGTCACCTGGGGCGTAGTGGATGGGTATAACGGTCAGGGCTTTTCGGACGGCTTCACATCCTCCAACGGGTACCCTTATAGCTACCAATCCGCCTATGTCCAGGCCCTGAAGGTGGACATCCCCACCGACGCAACCCCCGGAGACTACACGATCACGATCACGGATTGTGACGCCGATCCGGTAGCGGGAGCGTGTCCAGGGGGATCCCATAGCGACACTCTCACTTTTACGGCCACAGTCACCGCCCTTACCTATCTCTCTGATGCCAATGAGCCCGGCTCATTTCCGGCAATCACCGGACTGTCCACCTGGGTTAATTACATGACGACCGGCGCGGGGTCTAATGGTGGGGACGGTGCCCATTGGTGCAACAAAACAACCGGAGCAACCACCCCGGCCGACCTGTCCACGGTTTTTAGCTCCGACAACTCCATCTTTTACTATGACGGCGGACTAGTCTATTGGCGCATCGCTCGCTGGACAGGCGATGCGGGCTGGGATAAGTGCGCACAAAACATACTCCAGCAGTCCGGGTACGGAAACGCGAACTCCGTCGCAAACCCGGGGCAGAACTATCTGGCTGAAAACGGCCAGGCGCCGGGATATAGAATATTTCCCGCGGGATTCAGTGTGGCGGTCAGTCAAGATCCTCGCTACATACAGGTAGTGCAATCGCTGGCTGGAATCAACGGGATCAGCAACAGCGGCGATGCCACGGTCGGATCGGGTTGCTACATCAGCGACTACGGTATTCGTGAAAGTGCTTACGCGCTCATCACCATGCTCCGAATTGACGGTCTTGGCCTGACTCCTCAGGACCCCGCCGGCACCAACCAATGGCGAAAGTGGAAGACCCGCGAGCAACGCTGCGCCGACGTTCTCATCGGCGATCTCAACGCTCATCTGGACGGCACGGGCAGGTACAACTTTATCGAGTATTTCTTTGAGGGGATCACGGCCGACGCCCTGATCAAGTGGTGGCAGACAACCAAGGACCCACGAGTACCGATGGTCGTCAAGCCGACCCTGGATGCCTATTACTCAAACTACAACACGAGCGCCCATATCGCGATGTGGAGCCCCGAACCTAACGGCATCCATTGTGCCGCTACCGGCACTTGGTACACCGGTTCCATTGACGATCACTGCCGGGACAACACGAGCGCCAACCTTACTGTTCTGCACAATCTTTTCAGCCCTGCGTTCGCATGGTACTGGAGGATCAGCGGCGACGATACATACCGCACCGAAGGGGACGAGGTGTTCGCCCACGCATTCGATGGGCAAGACGATTATTCCGGGAAAACATTCAGCCAGCTCTATCGATACTCATTCAACTACGTCGGGTGGCGCCAAGGATGGCTTTCGCCCGAGCGATCCATAGAATAGCCAGGAAGCTTAGTGCAATACTGGCACTAAGGAATGAGAGAAGACCTGAACGCCACTCACCTCTTGGAATCGCGCGGCCGAAACCGAAACTAGTGGATAACGCACAAGGTCCTGACGCTACTCTGACCCAGAAAGCCACGGCGGGTGTGGCGTGGTCTGGTCTCTTTCAAGTCTTCCGACAACTCCTGTCGCTGCTGTCAGTAGGTATTTTGGCTCGTCACGTTTCGCCGAGCGCGTACGGACTGATCGGTATGGCGACGGTACTTACAAATTTTCTTGACCAATTGAGCGATCTAGGAACCACGAACGCGCTGGTGCGCGAGCCAAACCTCAGCGACAGACTCCTCTCGACGATGTTCTGGTTCAATTGTCTGCTGGGACTCCTGCTTACGTTGTGTGTCCTGGGCCTATCCTCTCCAGCAGCGCTGTTTTTCCATGAGCCTGCTCTGGCCAAGATCCTTCAAGTACTGTCGATCACCTTCTTTATCACAGCCACAAGTGTTGTGCCTAACGCGCTCTTGACCCGGCGCATGGCTTTCCGTGAAATCACGATTACGCAGTCTGCCGGAACGGTAGCTGGAACAGGTGTTGCGATCGGGATGGCGCTAAGCGGCGAAGGAGTCTGGAGTCTGGTTTTCGCCTCACTCGCGAGCAGCACAGTGACTACCGCGGCCTACTGGATCTTCGGCCGCCGCCGTTATCAGTGGGTGTTGGATTGGAAGGAATCCCGCTCCATCCGGTCCTTCAGTTTGGGACTGTCCGGATTTAACGTCTTGAACTATTTTTCGCGCAATGCGGACAACCTCATCGTAGGACGTTTCCTGGGCAAAGGGCCGCTCGGATTCTATAACATGGCATACACCTTGATGACTTATCCGCTCTCGAACTTCAGTGCGGTGATTTGCCGGGTGCTGTTTCCTGCTCTATCCACAGTTCAGGACGATAATCAACGGTTCCGGTCTGCGTATTGCCGGATGTGCACGCTGATTGGTTTGGCCACCTTCCCAGCGATGCTGGGACTCACGGTTGTCGCGTACCCATTGGTGCAAGTTGTTCTAGGTGACGGTTGGCTGCCGGTGGCCGGGCTGCTGAGAGTCTTTGGGCCTTTGGGGATGGCGCAATCCGTCTTCACGACGATAGGTCTGATTTACCAGGCCAAGGGGCGTGCGGACTGGCTCTTGCGCTGGGGGCTAGTCTCGGCAACATTGTACGTCATCTCGTTTTTTCTGGGGTTGCCATGGGGAATCCAGGGTGTGGCGGTGTCCTACAGTATCGTGTGGACAATTCTGATGATCCCCGGTTTCCTGATTCCCTTCCGGCTCATCGAACTGCCGGCACGAGAGTTCGCCTTGCATCTGTGGCCGGGATTGAAGGCGAGCCTCATTATGGCCGTAACGGCGGCGGCGTGGCTCATCGGGTTGGAACGGATGGGAGTACACAGCGCTCCGATACTGTTGTTCAGCACGATAGGGATCGGGGCACTCACTTATCTGGCGCTGTTGTGGTGGTGGAAGCCGCCAGCGGTCGGCGAACTTCGGATCCTGCTCTTACAGTCCGGCAACGAAACGGCGGCTAAGGCGGCTGCCTGGCTGATTTAGCCATCTTCGGAGCCCATTCTCGCTTGGCGTTAAGAGAGAGGACTGCATCACACAAGAATGCCGCAGAGCCAGGCCTCAAACTCCACCGGAGCAACCTGCTCGCCATCCAGCATTCGGGGGAGCAAAAGCGGGTCAGAGTGAGGGGATGCCAGGCCGGCTTCGCAGGTGGTGGCGCTTCTCACGCCGAGTTCACGCAACCAGGGAAGGAACTCGGGGGCGTACTCGCCACTGGGGTAGCAAAAGTGAACGGCCTCGCGCCCGGTGAAGTCGCGAATCCGATTGCGGTTGTCGCGAATTTCCCGCACAAATAAGGAGTGATCGCCCGGGGTACGATGGCGGTGCGTGTGGAGCTGGATATCCACGCCGGCGCGAGACGTCAAGGCAGCCTCCTCGGGAGTGACGAGCTGAAAGAGACGGGCTTGGAGCAGGTCGTCGTAATCCATGCCCAAATGCGCCGCGAAGCGACGTGCCAGATCATCCTGGCCCCGAGTGTCCAATTGCCGGCTCGCGGCGAACTGGGACAAAGTTCGCGTGGCGCGGAGGCGCTCCAAGTATGTCCCCACGGGCGTCGGAGGCAACCCAGCTTCTTCCCAATCCACGGTGGTCCGGCCGGATTTCCAGAGCATGTAGGGTATCACCAAGTTGAAAATCGGGAGGCGGTAATCGCAGTAGTGCGTACTGAGATAGAGTGTTGCCGGAAGCGCAAACTCTCGCAGCAGCGGCAACGCGAGCTTGTAGAAGTCGAAGAATCCGTCATCGAAGGTAATGACGGCGGCGCGCGGAGGCAATGAGCCGGCATGCAGGCGTGACAATCCTTCTTCGAGTGGCAGAACCTCGACGCGCGAGGTCCGCAACGCTTCCAGCCTCTGGCGGAATCGAGCCGCGCTCAGGTATAGGGAGGGTTCCCAGACATGTTCGTCGCGCAGCGAGATTCCGTGATAGCACAGTATAAGCAGGCTGTCGCGGCGGCGGGAGGAGCGGGCGGAGGCCGCGAAAGCTCCGCTGAGCCTGAGGGATCCCAGTGCCGCCCTCTTAATGACGCTGCGCATCACCGTGCGTCCCCTCCCGGAACCTCTCCGACCAGGATTTCAGAAAACATTTGTTCGTACAGCCGGGTTACTTGATCGGTGGAATAATTCGCGACAATCCGCTGACGCGCCTCGCGGCCCATGCGGGCTCGCAAAAGAGGATCGCCGATGAGCTGCATTAGTGCAAAACCGAGAGCCTCCTCGTCTTTGACGGGCGCGAGCAGCCCGTGGATTTGCGCGTCAATTAACTGGCGGTTTCCGGGTATGTCGCTTACCACCGAGGGAAGGCCAACCGACATGGCCTCCGCCAGCGAGCAGGGAAATCCTTCGGCGTTGGAAACCAGTACAAATATGTCGGAAGCCTGTAGCCAGGTGCATACATCGTGTGCCGGAATTCGTCCGGCAAAGCGGACTTTCGCTTCGATTCCAAGTTGGCGGGCCAAGCCAACGAGTTCTTGACGGCAGGGCCCTTCGCCGACCAGCACCAGCTGCGCCTCGGGATGAACTTTGAGCGCCCGGGAAAACGCGCCGATCAGAGAGGGGAGTTCCTTTTCAGGAGCCAAGCGGCCCACAAAGATCACGGTCACGTCTCTCAGCGCTCGCTGCTCCCTTAGACGACGGCGCTCCTCTGGTCCTACCGGCCGGAAGGCCTCGACATCGGTGGGGTTGGGCATCCACAGGAGCTGCTCACGAGTTAACCCTGCCGCAAGGGCCTCGGTTACCATACCCTCATTCAGAATCATCACGCGCTTAGCGCCGCGGCGAAGCCATTTCAACTCGAGCCGCCCCAGCCAGGATTTCCTCATGAGCCCGATCAAACCACTTCCAGAGAATTTCATGACCACCGGCTTTCGGAGCAGCCGTGTGACAGGAAGGCCTAGCGCCAGTTGCAAACCCTGCATGAGGAAATAAACCAATTGATAATGCTTACGCTCACGCCACAGCAATAGGGCGACGCTGATCGCAAAGCCATAACCGCGCCAGCGGGCGGGCCATCCTAGGCCCAGGATGCGGACGGGCACACCGCAGGGATCGATCCAGCGTGCCTTGCGCGGCATGGGCTCTTCGGCCCCGCACCACACTTCGACGCTGTAACCTCGCTGAATCAGCTCCGCGCTCACGCGCTGGGCTTCGACCTCAGAACCACCCAGCACGGGAGGATAAGAATAGGAAATCAGCACGATCCTGGCTCGCGGAGCCGCACGACCATCATTCCTTCTCAGGGCTGGTTCTGCGAGCTGGTTCGAGAAATCGGAGCCGCAATCCTTTGCGTTAGTTCCCATGGATAGTTCCGGTCTTCAATTCCGGTCATCGACGGCTAAGGGAGAACGGGCGGGTGAGTGGTGATGACACTTGCCGCGCGGAACGCGATCATGTGTTCAGTCACGAATTCGATGCTCCATCGGATGTTGGATTTTCCGGTACACCCTTCCACCAAGCTTACCGTTTTTCATTCCACTACGTTGACCAGCAGAGTGCACAGGACAGCGTCTCCGTCATCTACGGAATCGCGCTCATGGATGACTTGGTGAACGCTGATCGAGACCCCACTCCCGCTGCGCCGCACGGCTTAACGCGATCGCGATCCCCGTCAGAGCGGGAAAGTAGAACCGATACGCTAAAGACAAGAAGAGCGAGCTACTGCAGAACGCCACTAGAGCGATCAGCGCACAGAAGGCACCGGCCGCAATCATGGCATTCTGGCGGGAAGGCGGCCGAGCGCGTGCTTGTTTCAAAGTTCCGCTCAACAAACGGTACGTGGAAACCAAAGCAGCGATGAAGAATATCGCTGCCGGAATTCCCGCTTCGCTGGATATCTGGGTGTAGGTATTGTGTGTCTCGTGCCAGCTGCCGTGATGACCCAGCGCCTTGGCTCCCAGCCCTTCGTGATTGATGAACTGGCCGGGGCCGACTCCGAGCAGCGGGTGCTGCGCGGTGAAGAGAAGACTCTTCTGGAGTAAATACTGGCGGGATTCTTCCGACGCAATGGCTTCGGTCCCTCCCGAGTTATCCGACACGAGCGTCGCCAGACGTTGGGTAATTGGTTCCGGCAGTACCTGCCACATCGTGACGCCGATCACCAGCGCAGCCAACGCCAATGCCATTTTCTTGAACGGCGGCAGCCGGAGCAGCATCATAACCAAAGCAGCCAAGCTGGCGATCAACCCGCCCCGCGAACCCGTGGACAGCATCATGTAGAACCCGAACAGAAGTCCGCACAGCGCCAGACACCGCAACACGATGGTCCGCCCGGGCGTGATCAGCACCAGCCCCAGGAATGGCAAAAGCAGCGTCAGCAGAGCCGCATAATCATTCGCATTTCCCATCGTAAGACCTGTAGCAATCGCAAGCCGGTCCTCGTTGCCCATGGTCTCTGCGGTGAAAAACTGTCCCAAAAGCATCACCACGATGCAAGCGATTGAAATCATGCCTAGTAACCGCCAGCATTCGCGCCAGGTAATCACTAAACCGGCGATCAGGAACAGCACCAGCAATTCATTTCTCAAGTACCCGAACACTAACGTCAGCGAACCGCCGATCCAATCGCTGAACGGAACTGCCATGATCAGGCAAACTGCAAAGCCTACCCAGTATTTGGCCTGCCTGGACCGTAGGGTTCGAGTCAAGCCATCGCTGAGCACCAGGCACAGAATCGCCGGAATGCCCAGAATGTAAAGCACGTACGTATTGACTCCGAATCTAGCAGCCGCGATCTCATGCAATCCGGTAAACCTGAAAAACAGAAATGCGATGGTGAAGTTCAACCCAAGGCGGCGGATGGGATCGTTGACTTCCGCTGCGTAAGGATCCACGGCAGTGTGCATCCGGGGCGCAGCTGTTCCCGCCGAAACGGGGTTTCGGGGAGCGGGTCGAAGTGTGTTGTTTATCCGTAACTTCCGGACATCGTTCGGAGCAGTGGGAGTGTACCGCAAGCCCAACTATAGCATTAGCTTTCCTGTGCCAGCACTAGCTTTAAGGTTCTAGGACCAAGCGCCAGTACCTAAGGTTTTCGGCCTACCGAGCGTTCACAGATTCAAGGGGTCAGGGGGAAATTCCAAACAAATCACTCAGGTGATTGCGCGCTTCAAGGAGCGCTGTTTCTGCAGCCAGCGCTCAAGAACCACTAAATACCACAGTTGATTCGGCGCGGCGACGACCGCATGGCGAATTTCTGTCCGGAGGGCTCCCTTCCGTATCCATCCCTCCTGTTCGAGCAAAGTGTCTCCTTGCAGGGTTTCCAAGCTGGACTGCCATTCGCGGGCGAGCCACTTCTCTGCCGGCACCTGAAAACCTTGCTTGGGCCGATGGGACACCTCTGGCCCGAGTCTTCGCTGCGCGATCTCACGCAATACGGCCTTCAGGGCGCCGCCGTGGAAGCGGATCGATGCCGGAAGAGCTGCTGCGAAATCCCACAACGAGTGATCGAGAAAGGGCCCTCGCGCTTCCATGCCGTAGTACATGCTTCCGCCGTCCACTTTGGGCATGAACTCACCCGTGAAATGGGTCGCGCAGTTATAGTCGAATACTTCTTGCAGCAGCTGCCGGGCGGATGCCATCGAAGCGGGAATCGAGCGCTGAGCCGGCCTCAGGCCTCGCAGCCGATCACCCAATAATTCGCGCTGTTCGAAGTACTGATACCCAAAGCGAACACGGTTGTAAGCGCCCAGGCCGCCTACCGTATAGTCCAAGAAGTTTCTGGCTCGTCGGGGACCGCGTCCGACGAACAGCGGGCGCACCAGACTCCAGGCTGCAGGGGCAAACCTTGGCAACCGGCGCGCCAACTTTTGCGCGCGCCAGCAGTTGTAGAAGAAGGGATACCCCAAGAACACATCGTCGCCGCCGTCGCCGGTTAGCAGCACGGTGGCGACCGGCTTGATCGTTCGGGCAAGCCGCAGAATACCCAGCGCCGATTGGCAAGCGAACGGCTCGCTAAAGGCGTCCACTAACTCATCGATCGGATCCCCCTGGCTCAGGTTGACCGTGATGGCCTCATGGGGAATTCCCAGCTTGCGGGCTGTGGCGCGCGCCGCCTCGGTCTCATCCGAGGGATCGTTCGGAGCGCTTACGGTGTACGCCTTGACGTTGGCGTTCAGTTGGGCGAGCGCCCAACTGACCAGACCGGAATCAATACCTCCCGACAGCAGCGCGGCAATCGGAACATCGGCGATCAGGCGCAGCCGCACGCATTCGATTAGACGGTGTTCGGTCTGTTCCACCGCTTCCTCGAAGGAAATGCGGGAGGTGGGTTCTTCCCGGGGAATTTGCCAGAATTGGCGCAGGCTGATGTGACCTTCATGCCAATCCACGATGGTCGCCCGCGGTACTTTGGAAACTTCGCCGTAGATGGCATGCCGGTCGGTGACGAACCCAAATTCGAGGTACTCCATCATGGCCTGAGGGTCGATTTCGTCCCCCACCAAAGACGCCGCGCGCAAGCTCTGGAGGGTCGAGGCGAATGCAATCTTCCGCCCGGATGCCACGTATAGTAGCGGCTTCACGCCCAATCGATCTCGTACCAAGAACAACCTGCGCTGCGGTTGGTCCCAGATAGCGAACGCAAACATGCCGCGCAGCCGCGCTGCCAATCGGTCGATTCCCCACTTCTGGTAACCGGCCAGCAAGACTTCGGTATCGCAGCGCGATTGAAAGCGGTAGCCTTGAGCCTCCAGTTCTTCTTTCAACTCGAGAAAATTGTAGATGCAGCCGTTGAATACCAGCCCGATTTGCCCGTCGGCTGACAGCATCGGTTGGCGGCCCGCATCACTCAGGTCGATGATCGCGAGCCGACGATGCCCGAAGGCCACCCCGGGCCATGCGGCGAATCCCTCCCCGTCCGGCCCGCGGCGCGCGAGAGCCTCGGTCATCGGACCGATGGCGGCCCCGGCCAGCTCCGGCTGGTGGAGGTCGACACATCCCGCAATCCCACACACGTTCTACTATTATGGCGTGAACTCTGTCGTGAAGCCGGTAGACGCTTGCAGAAGGGATGTACTACGCTCGAACTATGACCAATGCGGAGTTTCTGGCGGCGCTGGAGGAAACAGTAGAAGTGCCGGCGGGTTCCTTGGAGGGCGCTCAGAAGTTGGAAGACCTGGAGGGGTGGGATTCGGTTTCCATGGTTAACTTCCTGGCCATGGCGGACGAAAAATGGGGCATCCAGCTTGCACCGCGCCAGTTGACGGCCTGCGTTACAGTGGACGATCTGTTCCGGCTAAGCCAAAAAGGATGAACGCGGAGATCCGGGCTGTCTATTACGTATTGCCCGAGAAGGTCCTTACCACGGACGGACTCGCGGCGGAATACCCCGCCTGGAATGTTCCGAAGGTCGACGAACAGACCGGCATTCACGAACGTCACATCGCGGCTGCGGATGAGTGCGCCTCCGATCTCGGGGCCGCTGCCGTCGAAAAACTATTCTCGTCGGGCATCTGCCAGCGTGCATCGATCGACTACCTCCTGGTGTGCACGCAAACCCCGGACTACTTCCTTCCCACCACAGCGTGCCTATTGCAGGACCGGCTGGGCCTAGCGCGCAGCACTGGAGCTCTGGATTTCAACCTGGGCAGTTCCGGTTATGTGTACGGGCTGGGTCTTGCGCAGGGCTTGATTGCCTCAGGCCAAGCGACCAGCCTGCTCCTTGTCACCGCAGATACCTACAGCAAGATCGTCCATCCGGCAGACCGTAGCGTCAGAACCCTTTTCGGCGACGCCGCTACCGTGACCTGGATCACAGCCGAAAACAGCGAGGAACCATCGTTAGGGCCGTTTGTTTACGGCACCGATGGCCGGGGCGGTTCTGATTTGATGCTCCGGCGCGGCGGCTTTCGCCACCCTCGCACCTCGGAGCCCGCACCGGAGGAGCACGACAGCAGCGGCAACGTCCGCTCCGCCGACTATCTCTACATGAACGGCCTTGAGATCTTCAGTTTCGCCGTGCGCGTGGCTCCGCGCATTGTGAACGACACTCTAACGAAAGCTGCGTTGTTGCTCGAAGATATCGATTTAGTAATTTTCCATCAAGCCAATCGCACGATTCTCGAACGCCTGCGCAAGACTCTTCGGGTTCCGCCTGAAAAGGTCCCGATCACTTTGGAGCACTGCGGCAACACCGCTACCTCCAGTATCCCCATCGCCTTGTGCGAGGCGCTCCACGAGAACCGCGTGCGTCCAGGATCGAAGGTGTTGCTGGCCGGTTTTGGCGGGGGCTGTTCCTGGGCCGGGACGGTTCTCCGCTGGACGCAACCAGTGACGGGGGCTGGATGAAACCAGGCGCGAACGGGAATCACGAGGGGCGGGAAGGACTGGTCAACGGATGGATCCTCAAGATCAAGCGCGCTGAGACCCCGTTTTACCGCAGGTTGAAGAGGATTTTGGTGGCCTTGATGTCGCCATCCTCGCCACGAGTGCCTGAGTTTCTAAAACCGTTGGGCCGCGGTCTTTATGAACTGCATTATCTGCTGATCAGTGTATTTCGCTGGGTACGTATGGTTTTCTACATCCATCCGTTGTTCCAATCGCGCTGCACTTCGGTAGGAAAGAATCTGAAGCTGGAGGGCGGTATGCCCTTTGTCAGCGGCCACGGAGACATCATTATCGGAGACGACGTGCACATCGGCGGGCGGGTCTCGATTATATCGGGCCGAGTCTTCGACCGGCCCAGGTTAGTGATTCAGAGCCGATCGCTCATCGGGTGGAATACCACCTTTTCCCTGAATCGGGAGATTGTCGTCGAAGAGGACGTAATGATCTCTTTCGATTGCCGCATTTCAGACAACGACGGCCATCCCCGTGACGCGCTCTCGCGCGCTCAACATATGCCGCCGTCTCCCCGGGATGTGCGGCCAGTCCGGATCTGCCGATATGCCTGGATCGGTAACGGAACGCACATCGCGAAAGGCGTGATCATCGGAGAGGGGGCGATCATCGGAGCCAATAGTGTTGTGCTCAACAATATTCCTCCCTATTCGATTGCTTTGGGAAATCCGGCAGAGGTGTATTTCCGCAACATCAATCGGAAGCAGCGGACTCCAGAAGCCGCTGCAGCGCAGCCGTCTGACGCTCCGCATTAAACTGCTCCTCGAACCAAGGAGCGGGAACGGTGTCTTCCCAGGGCATCTCAAAAAACTCGGTGATCTGCTGGTCCATCGCGGACGGCTCGCTGCCCGCATACACGCAACGGTAGGGGATGCCGCTGCTCTGCAGAATTCGTTCGCTGGGCGAATCGGGAGGGACGTACGCCAGTACCGGCCGTCCGATCTGCACATATTCGAACAGTTTCCCGGGAACTTGCAGCGTGGACAGCGGCTGGATCAGGAGTGTGGCGCCGGACGACGCGCTCATGTGTTGTGCCTCGCTTTGAGGGACCTGGACGGCGCTCAGTTCCAGCCATCCCAGGCGGGCCGCCTTTTCTAGAAACTCCGGACCCGGAACAGACCCCTCGCGAACCGGACCCACCAGCCGCACGCGAATGGCTTCCCGCGAGAGCCTGCCGGAATCGATCAACCGTCCGATCGATTCCAGGAGTGGCGTGGCATCGCGGCCTTCATACAGTTCGCCAACGTGGCTGATGATTTTGCGGCTGCCGCCGGGCAGCGGCAGCGGGCGCACCCGGGCTTCCGGGTCGAAGCCGTTCCATATTAAATGAATTTTTTCCCGCCAAGCCGGATACATCCGCCTAAGCCGTTCCGCAGCGCCGTCCGTATTGGCGATCACCACTTGTGCGTCGCGCACACACGTCCTCTCCAGCCACTTCGCCACACGTCTGGACGTGGGGGTCATCAACGCGTCGCCCGGGTTATCCCCCATCGGATCGCGAAAATCCGCGATCCAGGGAAGCTTCGTCCGGCGTGCCAGGCGCCACGCTGCCAGATGGGGCCCGAACGGCGGGTAGGTAGAATAAATCACCCCACGGGCGGACGGGTTCGCTGTCAAGAATGCTTGGCCCGCACGGCTCGCCGCCATGGCCCAGCGGGTACCCGTCAGGCCGGGGAGCACCAACTTTCTCAGGGCCCGTTCGAATTGCCATCCCAGACTTCCCCGAGGTCCGGTTTCGAACGGATCCGCGATGCTCTCGGCACTTGAAACGATACTATCGGCGCCGGGGGCGGCCGTGATGACGTGGCATTTCAAGCCCTTACGTGACAAATATTTATAAAAACGAAACGGCCGAACTCCGCCAATCGCATTCTCAGGCGGAAAATGGTACGCGAACATCAGGACGGTGTCTGGTGTCAAGATGCTTGCTGCCCCTAATTTTTGGTGCCTTGAAAATAGCTGGTGAGAACGGCATGGCAGCGCTCTCCCGCTTTCCCGTCCCAAAATGGCGGCAAAACACCCCGTGGAGGAGACAGCAGTACCGTGCGCCAGGCGCGCAGTATCGAATCTTTGGTTGTTCCCGCGAGGCGGTTGGTTCCGCACTCTATCGTGATCGGCCGCTCCGTGTTCTCGCGAAGGGTGAGGCACGGAACACCCAGCGCCGTGGTCTCCTCCTGTATCCCTCCGGAATCTGTCAACACAATGAAACTCTCCGCCTGCAATCGCAGGAAATCCAAGTATCCCAACGGTTCTAGGAGACGGATCTTAGGAGGAAGTGAAAAGGATCCGCTCTCCAGGCGTGCGCGTGTGCGTGGATGGACCGGCCAAAATAGCACCAGGTCCTCCGAGATTACGGACAGCGCCTCCAGAATCTCCGAGCGTTTGCGGTCGTCATCAACGTTGGCCGGCCGGTGCAGCGTGACTAATCCGTAGCGCTCCTCCGCGATTGCCAATCGTTGGCGGACATCCGACTGCATCGCTCGGGATAGATGCTTGCGGAGCGAGTCAATCATCAAATTCCCGACGAGATGGATGCGTTCGGGCGCCACTCCTTCACGCAGCAGATTGTCGACGCCGCTCCGCTCCGTTACCAGAAGCACATCGGAAATGGCATCGGTAACCAGGCGGTTGATCTCTTCAGGCATGGTCCGGTCGAAGCTCCGCAAGCCTCCTTCCGCGTGAACAACGTCGATGCCCAATTTCTTGGCGACGAGAGCTCCGGCCACGGTGGAATTCACATCGCCGACCACGATGACGCCGCGGGGGGATCGCTCCTGAAGCACGGGCTCCAGACGCTTCATGATCTCGGCTGTCTGCTGGGCGTGGCTCCCTCCTCCCGCACCCAGGTGATACGCAGGCTGGGGAAGTCCGAGGTCCCGAAAGAACTGCCCGGACATGCTGTCGTCGAAGTGCTGGCCTGTGTGAACCAGTGTGAGGGCGAATTGGCTGTCCTCGGAAAGAGCGTTCCAGAGCGGAGCGACTTTCATGAAATTGGGCCTTGCGCCCGCAACCATCACTAACTCGACTGGCATGTCTTACAATTTCAGCACACCTTGCCTCGGCAGGATTACTTCTTCTTCAGCACCAGATGAATCCAGTTGGCGTGCGGCTTTGTGAACCAGCTCTGGACCCGGTTCAGCGCGGATGCTGACGCCGCGGATAGCCGCTGAAGCGTGGACCTGGAGGGGGGCGGAGAGAGCTTCGCTCCGCAGTGTCCGCACGGTTCCTGCGAATCATAAACGCCCCAGGGATTCCCGCCGCGGTCCATCAGCCAGGCTGCCAAAGCGCTGGTGTGTTCGTCATTTGTCCATACGAACGACTGCTCCACGACTCGCAGGGGGGTGAATAGCTTCTCGAGTCTCTTTTCATCAAAGGAATTCACATGTCCCCAGGGAGGATTTGTCCGATGGCAGCTTCCGCAGCTCGTTCGGCCGAGCCGAATGTCCTGGCGGTAAGGCACGCCAATCAGTGCTTCATGCCGCGTCACCCGAACGATCTCGGAGCAAGCTCTTTCTATCTTCGGAACGTGCTCCAGGACCTCGCTGCAAAAGACCACGTCGAAGCTGTTGTCGGGGAAGGGCAGCCGCGTCAAATCTCCCTGGACACATCGGATGCCTTCCATATTCCTTGGATTCAGCGGGTTCATGTCCAAGGCGGTCACTGTCTCGAAACGCTCCATCAAGAGACGTGAGTAATAGCCTTCGCGAGCGCCTGCATCCAGCACACTCTTGTATCCAGCCGGCGTGAGGCGCAGCAAATCAGCCGTTCGGGCGCGCTCGCTCTCGGTTTCGTGTGTTTGGCCAGCTAAGCGCCCATCCATCCCTTTTCCCCTGAGCCCACCCTCGGTTTTGGAGACCATCAGTCATTCTCGCCTAGTCGGCTGCTCTGCGGTTCTGATTCTCGCTGTCGCGTGCACATGCAGACAATAATATCGACTTTCCAGTCAGCAACTCGGGAAGCGTAAGACTGAAACAGGTTGAGCCGGAAAGGCTTCTGGAGGCCAGCGGCTGATTCCTTTGCGATCCGCAAACAACTGTGCGGGCGCACTTCTTCGGGTGGAGCGGCTTACGCCGAGCCCTACGCCACCCTCTTTGCGCCCAACAAAATCAGCCAGGTCGTTATCTCCCTCGGGAGCAGAGAATGTACTATCCTATCGTTAGGATTGTTCAAGTTAGCCTGGAAGTCATCAAGATACCTTCATGAGAGGCACAACTCCCGAATTCGATCCGTCCGCCGAATACAGAGCGCTGACCAAAGACGAAAGTGGGGATTGTCGGACGACTGCATGAGGCGGACCGGCCTAGTCCCGGAGAAGTCGGGGTGGCTTCATCGGGTCCCCGCGTTTCCCGAAGCGTGATCGATTAGCCGCATGGCACCGGTTGTTCTGTTCGCTGGAGCCGCAGCAGTCATTTTTTACGTTGTTCTCGCGTACCCTCTGCTGCTGGGATGGCGATCACGGCGCTCTGCCCGGCCTGTGCAGCGGGCCCCCATTCGCCCTTCGGTCTCCATCATCGTCGCGGTCCACAACGGCGAGGCGTTTCTTGCGGATAAACTGAAATCTATCCTGGCGCTTGAATATCCGCGCGACCGCATGCAGGTAATCGTTGCTTCCGACGGTTCAACCGACCGGACGGACGCGATTGCGGAAGGCTTTGCGTCTCAAGGCGTGCGTCTGCTCCGCTTGGCCCGGGCCGGTAAGCCCGCCGCTCTCAACGCCGCGATTCCGACCGCCAGCGGAGAAATTCTTGTTCTCACCGATGTCCGCCAGGTCCTTGCGCCCGACAGCGTTGCCTTGCTGGTGGAGTCCTTCGCCGATCCTGAAGTGGGAACTGTAAGCGGCGAGCTTGTCATCCGCAAGGGAACGACGGAAGAGGAATCCGATATTGGTCTCTATTGGAGATTTGAGACGTGGATCCGCGACCGATTGGCCAGCATCGATTCCATGTTCGGCGCCACCGGACCGTTTTACGCCATGCGCCGTGAACTGGCTGTTCCGATTCCGCCCGACATGCTCCTGGATGACATGTATTTACCGTTGGCTGCATTTTTTCGCGGATATCGTCTGGTTGTAGACATGCGTGCTCGCGCCTACGATTATCCGACCGCGCTGGATACCGAGTTCCGCCGCAAGGTCCGAACCCTAGCCGGAAACTATCAGATTCTGCTCGCTTACCCCAGCCTGCTCGGCCCGGGAAACCGCATGTGGCTGCATTTTGTCTCGTACAAGTTCGGGCGCCTCCTGCTCCCCTGGAGCCTGATCGCAATCGCTGTTTCGTCGCCCTGGCTTCCTTCGCCGTGGAACATCATCGTGGTAGCCGGTCAGGCTGTTTTCTATGGCCTGGCCGCGTTGGATTTCGTACTTCCTGCCGGTGTGCTGCTGAAACGGCTCTGCTCTCCGATCCGGACCTTCGTGACCATGATGATCGCTGCGATTCGTGCGTTGTCCGTTTTTTTTGTGCCCGCCCGCTCGTTGTGGAAGGTGACCTCGGCCAGTACCAAGTGACGAGAATTGTTACATGCTTTCAGCACGAATTGCAGTGGACCCCTTTGCCGCCCGCGTTCGGGGCCAGTGTTCCCTGCTTTTCAGTTTCCAACGGGTGGCGTGTAGGCGTCCTTGACATCCCCGCGCCGCGAGACCCAGAAGCACGTTCCGGGGACAGAGCAATCGTGCAGTTCTTCGCCAGGAACGACCTCCGCCTTGAGCCGGTCATTTCCGCTGAAGCTGCGCAGGGCGGCTTGAACCGGCGGCATTGAGGCGCTCTCTCCCGGGTCGATCGTAGACAGTCCTTCCCACCCATACATCCCGTACCGCGCGCGAGCCGGCTCCTCCAGCGGACGCGCGAGGCGGATGTTCCAGTCGCCGGTTCGCCAGCGCTCCAGGGGGAGCTGACTGAGGATGTTCTTGGCGGTTGCCCCGCAGGACGTTACCAGCTGGTTCCGAACCCACGTACCGGAGGCCAAGGACATCACGAGCACGGTGACCACGGTGGCGTAGGCTCGCGGACGCAACATGCCGTTCAAAACCAGGCTCAACAGGATCGCATAGAGGGCTGCGGGAAGATACATGTAGGTTTCCGAGGCGTGTCCCGTGAACGCCAGGAATGGTCCCAGCGAAAACGGGATTCCGACAGCCAGCAGGGCGATCACCGGCCAATCCACGCGCTTCAGCCGCTCCCGGACACCGGCCGATCGTAGCGCCAGCAGCACCAACAGGGCCAGCGCCGCGACAACGACTCCGACCGCGGCCAACAGGCTTCGTGAGATTGTCATTTCGGAGGGAAGCGGAGTTCCCCAGACGGTGTGTGCGAACACCGAGTCCACCGGCAGGAGTAGGGAGCCAAGGTACATGGCGGTGTTGCGCAGGATGAGGCCCACAGGGACCAAGGGAGTCGGCTCTGCCACGAATAATCTCCGCGCTACAAAGAGAGACAGGAGCACGATTCCGGAACCGCACAGAAATGTCATGAAATAGGCGCGCGAAATGCTGCGCCCGCGCCGCCATACCAGAAATAAATAGGTAAACGTGAAACCAAATATTACGATCGTGGATTCATAGGTGAACAACGCAAGCAGTGCACAAACGAACGAGCAGACCAGCGGCCATTTCCAGGCGCGACCCTCCTCCAGGGAGTACAGAAAGAAGAAGAATGAGCCGAGCAGCAGAGCGTACGCCGCTGTATTGCCAAATACAGCGGCCACAACGACCTGGTTTGCCAGGGGATGGACTCCGAACAGAACCGCCGCGCCCGCAGCGGCAGCTCTGGACTTGGATAGAAGCAAAGCGATTCCATACACGAACGTCACTGCGAGAAGATGGAAGGCGAGATTGCGGACACGGAAGGCAGCGGGATTCTGCTCACCCCAATGCCAGCTCAAATACGTGAGACCGCGCTGAATGGGTCTATATTTGGCAGATCCGAAGTGAGTTGTGGTGAAGATCCTCGTCGGACTCCGGGCGTCTTCGAAAGTAGCTCGCTGGATATCGGAAAAATCGTCGTAACCGCAGAAGAACGCAGTGGAGACGGTTGCGTACAAGGCAACGACACCAAGCAAAATCAGCCAGATCGCCGTCTGCCCCCGAAACATAACTCGTACCATCATAGCATCGCTATTGACACAAGGTCACCGGGTCATTTAAGGTACGGTTGTGGACGCCCCTCGACCCGAATTCGATCGATACGCCGACGCATACAAAACGTTGTCGACTGATCCGATCCGGGAGAGATTCGCCCCCGGGTCTGACTTTTTCCACAAACGAAAATGGTTGTTGCTGGCTGAGTTTATGGAGCGGACCGGTGTGCTCCCTGAGAAGTTGGCGTGGCTCGACGTTGGCTGCGGCCAGGGCGACCTTCTGCGATTGGGCATGGACCGTTTTGGAGAGGTAGCCGGCTGCGACCTTTCGACCGGAATGCTGGAGGGGTGCAAGGGTATCAAGGTGACGCCCCAGACGGAACCGACGCGGTTGCCGTTTCCGGACAAAACCTTCGATCTGATTACGGCAGTATGCGTGTACCATCATGTGGAAGCGAAAGACCGGCCCGCCCTCAGCGCGGACATTAGTCGCGTGCTTCGGCCAGGGGGAACGGCTTGCATCATCGAGCACAACCCATTCAATCCGCTCACACAGTTTCTGGTGTCGCGGATCCCGGTGGACGCTGATGCGCATCTGCTCACCCCAATGACCGCGCACGGCCTGCTGAACAACGCCGGCCTTACAAAGTCCGAGACCGTGTACTTCCTTTACTTTCCGGAAAGCTTGTACCCGAAGGCGCGAAAGATCGAATCATGGCTGCGTCGCGTGCCTGCCGGCGGCCAATACGCGGCGTTTGCCCAGAAACATTAAGCCAGCGGCCTAATGAACAAATCGTGTCTTCGCAATAGACAGCTTCATGTGCGAGACTGGGATGCTTGAATGATCTCTGTCGTTGTTCCTGCTTACAACGAGTCCGCCGTCATTCGGATTCTGTACGACCGGGTGGCGGCTGCCGCCGGCTCCTGGGGAGACGAGTGGGAGTTGATTGTTGTAGACGACGGCAGCTCGGATAGCACCTTCCATCTCTGCACACAAATCGCCTCCACAGATCCGCACCTGAAGATCCTGAGCTTCGCACGCAATTTCGGCCACCAGGCAGCGGTCACGGCCGGCCTGGCCTATGCATCCGGCGATATCGTGGCGGTTCTGGATGCGGACCTGCAGGATCCGCCGGAGCAGCTCCTCCGCTTTATCGATAAATGCCGCGAAGGGTACGATGTGGTGTACGCCGTTCGTACCGAGCGTAAAGAAGGCCCGTTCAAGCGATCGGCTTATTTCCTCTACTATCGCCTGCTCAAAATGCTGGCGGAGATCGATATTCCTCTCGATAGCGGCGACTTCTGCGTCCTAAGCCGGCGTGTTTTGGATGCCATGAATGCACTGCCGGAGCGCAACCGGTTTGTGCGAGGGCTCCGGTCCTGGGTGGGCTTCCGCCAAGTGGGTCTTTCCTACGAGCGGCAGGCCCGCCTTGCGGGCGATGTGAAGTACACGTTTAGCAAGCTGGTAAAACTTGGCCTCGATGGCGTCTTCAATTTTTCATACAGGCCGCTCCATCTTCTGGTCTTGATCGGCATGACTGTCGGCCTTTTTGCGATGTTCGGAGGGGTCCTGGTGTTCTTGCAATATGTCACCAACACGACTGTGCTTGGATACAATCCACACGGCGCGACCGGCTGGACTTCGACGATGATCGTCATGCTCTTCATTGCGGGCGCACAACTGTTTGGCATGGGACTGCTCGGTGAGTACATCGGCCGAATTTTTGAGGAGATCAAAGCGCGGCCGGTCTATATTGTCGAGCGCGCCGTCAACATCAATATGCAGCCGAACCGCTGAGATTGACGAACGAACCCGCCGCTGGGTTTGGAACCAGCGTAACTCCAGATTGGCGTCTCTGCCCATGATCGCCTTGGTGTACAAGCTGATCTTGCCGCCAGGCATCTACCAACCAGTACCGCTTCCGGTCGCCGTTACATTCTGATACCTGCTGGTGTTGGGCAGATTGACCCGCGACGTTGTCGGCCAGATGGATCAACGTACGGTAAGTGCTATCCCAGACGGCGGTCTTGAGCTGATGGTCACCGATGTCGGTCATCCCGGTCTTGTAGGCAATGGCCTTCAGCGTCAGGCTGCTGCTCACCGCTACCGGTCCGCTATAGAGAGTTCCCACGCTGGAGGTGGGCGTGGATCCGTCGGTGGTGTAACGGATGGTGGCCCCCGATGTAGCCGTGCTGATGGTCACCGACTGCGCGGAACTGTAGGTGCCTCCGGGTGGATTGAACGTCGGCGTCGTGACCTGCGCGGATCCGCCACTCGTCTCCTGAGTTCCCACGGCATAGAACGTTGCAGGCGTGTTCTGATTTCCGTATTCGGTCAGGATCCAGGCAGCCGTCCGGGCCGTCGTGGACACGCGGAATTCGTCCAACATCCCGTTGAACCACGCGTAGCTGCTCGCAGCCGAACCCAGAGTCTGGGCTTCATTACTGTGCGAGGTGGTCACGGAATAGGCGCCGGTTCCGGTCGCGATGCCGTTGACATATCCCGTGATGGCGCCGGTGCCGCTGTTCAATACCAGCGTCACGTAGATCCATTGGGAGGGGCTCAATGCATTGCTGAGAGACAGCCAGGCGCCGGCATCATACACCCCCAGCGCGTTGGGGACCGGAGCATAATCCCCCAGATCCACCACCAAACGCTGCGCTGTGTAGGAATCGAATATATAGCCGCTGTTGGAGACAGGATTGGTCCAGAACGAAACGGTGTAGGTGCCCCCGGAGAACGCCAGACTCTTGAGATCCACCGCATCGCTGCTTCCATCAAAACGAAGCCCCCCGCCGACCTTGCCGCCTGCCTGCTGAGAACTGCCCCAACTGCCCACCGACAAGCCCTGGAACGCATTCGACGTGCTGTCCGACACCGTTTGTCCGGAAGAGGTCAGCGTGTCTTTCAGATGGTAGACCCCTCGATAGGCGCTGTCCCACACGCCGGCCTTGTTCTGCTGATCCACCGACCCCGCGTTGCCGTAGTAAATGTAAAGCACCGTGTCGGTCACCGGCGACAACGTCGGGACCCGCACCCACGCCACAATCTGGCCCGTGCCCGGATTATAGGACTCCAGCTCATGATCCAGCTTGGTGATCCCATCCGATGCCGTGAACAGAATATCGGTTCCATCCGTCTTGCCCACATTGCCGCCGTTGGCCACACTCTTGAGGTTGGCGTCGGTCACCGAGAACAGCACCGGGAAGTTCGCCAGACTCGAGGAACCTGAAACCTTGGTGTGATCGATGGTAATGGTCTTGCGGTTGGTCCAGGAGGGGTTGTACCAGCTCGGTCCGCCGCCGCCGCCGGAGATGGTGTAGGCGGCTGAGGCCACCAGGCTGTCGGTCATCCCGGCCTTGTAGGCGATGGCTTTCAGCGTCAGACTGCTGCTCACCGAAACCGGGCTGCTGTAGAGAGTTCCCACGCTGGAAGTGGGTGTGCTCCCATCGGTGGTGTAACGGATGGATGCCCCCGAAGTCGTCGTGCTGATGGTTACCGATTGCGCGGAAGTATATGTGCCCGCAACAGGACTGAACGTCGGCGTGACCACTTGCGCTCCGCAGGAGGTGAATTTGAAGGACCCGACGCGGGTGTGCCAATTAAAGGAGCCGCTGGTGGCCTCATACTGAGTGGTGTACCAGAAGGTGCAATCATCAGCCGGGTCGATGCGTAATGCGCTGTAGTCGCCCCAGCGGTCGAGGCCGCCGGTTTGGGAGCCTGCGCCTTCGATAATGCTGGCCTCGGATTCCATGGTTCCCGCCGGATCGCCGGGAACGCGGCCTGTATAGCGAACGGCCGGGTGGATGCTGCTGCTGGAGGCGCTGTAGCCGAGTCCAATGTCTCCGGCAGCGTCCATGGCCGCGCTACCCATCCAACGATACGTCGCATCCGGAGCGTAGGTACCCTGCTGGAACAAAGTGAAATTCGGAGTGGTGGAAACCGGTGAGCGCAGCTCATACCAGCGCACGCCGGCGCTGGAACCGTTTGCGACCGAGTGGTTTACCACAAGAGCTTCGTGATCGCCAAAGTTGCGGAACGCCAGGCGGTACATGAGACGGTCGCCGAGGGAATCGAGCTGCTGCGAGGTCCCGGACTGAGGAATGCAGACACCAGCGCCGCAGGCTTCCGAAAACGGCGTCACCGCGAGATCCGGCGTGATGTGGGTCAGCGTGGAAGAGTTCGGATTGGCGAAGTCGGGCGCCAGGGCGTACATCCGGAGGCTGCTCAACGAGGGGTAGTTGAGAAACAAAGCGGGCGTGCCGTCCAGGGGGGCAGTGGATCCATCGAGGTCGGCGGGCAGATAGCCGCCATCGCCGTTGAGGGTGAAGCAGATTGCTTGCGCGCCCGGGTCTCCGGCCAGCATCTTGGTGCGATCGTAGGCACACAACTGGCCTCCGGTAAACGTGTTGCCGTTGTTTCCGAACAGGTTAAATGTGGCTACGTAAGCTCCGTTCGAAGCCGTGGGCCAGACTCCGAACTTGGGGTAGTCGTTCAGCGTGTTTCCGTAAGAAAACGAGTAAAGGTAATAGACTCCTGTCGGATCGGCTGTTTGAGAGACCGCAATGCACTCGGAATAAGGCTGCGAAACGCCGCCCAACTGGGTAACGATCCAGCGGTCGGCGAACTTATCGTACTGGGCGACGACATCGCCGCCGTTGTTGGTGGCGCAGCCGTTGCCACTGCCCAGCGGGGCCCACAGAGAACTCAAGGAGTTCGGCCCAACCACCAGCGCTCCACTTTTGGTGTAGATGGCATAGCGCGAGTTGACGGTTTGAAAGATGTAGTCGTAGGCCGGGTTCCCGCCGACCGCCATGTTCGCGTCCGACGGAGCAACCCCACTGGCGCCCACACCGTCAAAATTGCTTCCGCCCGTGGCATTGATCAGCGGGCCGAGTTGGGTCTGGAGAGCGGTGTCCGTCTGGCCGGTGTGGCGGTTGTCGGGGTGATGGGGCAGAAGTCTGTGGTCACGGCCTTGCCCTGGTCCCAGATCCGTCCCCTCCGAGAGCCGCTTGGAAACCGTCACCTGCGACGGGGACATCACCGTGAGCGTCTGGCCCGAGGCGACGACGCCGGTCAGCGCAAAGAAGATCAATACTGGATTGAATCGGGACGACCGCTTCACGGATTCTCCATTGGCTGTTCGGCAGGAAACTGCGCTGCTGCAAATATCTTTCGAGTCTATCATTTGGCATCGAAACTTCGGGTGGTTGGATCGGGACCGAAATGCATCGAAAGTACTAGTCCCCGAGCGGTATCCTTGTGGACGATCCTGGAGCGTGTCAACCTCTTAAGAGGCGAGGTTTTGTGAGTCCCAACGTCGGCAAAGCACCACTGAAGCCAAATGTCCTGCCTTACGAGCCGCTGGAGCAGTTTCGCCCGACGGCGCTCCAGGACGATTCGGTGTTGGCCGCCAACCACGGCAAGCGGATTGGCATCCTGATCGTGACCTACAACGCGGTCACAACGCTGACCCGCGTGCTCAAGCGCATCACGCCCAATGTCTGGCGCAACGTGGAGCAAGTCCTGGTACTCGACGATGCGAGTCAGGATGCGACGTTTGAACTGGCGATGGGAATCAAGACGCTGGTGGACCTGCCCCAGTTGCAGGTACTCAGGCACGACCAGAACCTGGGATACGGAGGCAATCAGAAGGCCGGTTATCGGTACCTGATCGAGCAGGGATTTGACGCCGTGGTCCTGCTGCACGGCGACGGCCAGTACGCGCCGGAAATCCTGTCGCATCTTTACGGGCCGATCGTGCGCGGAGAGGCAGACGCGGTTTTCGGGTCGCGCATGATGAAGACCTACGGCGGTGCTCTCCGGGGCGGGATGCCTCTTTATAAGTTCATCGGAAACCGGATCCTGACCGGGTTTGAGAACCGGCTGCTGAACATGAAACTCACGGAGTTTCACAGCGGATACCGGGCTTACAGCCTGCAAGCTCTGAAGGAAATCGATTTCAGCAACATGACCGATGACTTTCATTTCGATACGGAAATCATCATCAAGCTCAATCATCAGAAGTTCCGGATCAAGGAAGTGCCGATTCCCACCTATTACGGCAACGAACTTTGTTACGTGGACGGCTTGAAGTACGCCCGCAACGTGGCGCGGGCAGTCCGGCGCTACCTGCAGACTCGGCGCTCCGTTGCTTGCTGGCCGGAATTCGGTGAGTACTTCACGCATTATCCGATCAAGCACAGCAAGTACTCGAGCCACTATTACGCGCGCAAGCTGGTCGGCTCCAACCAGGATGTGCTGGATTTAGGCTGCGGCGAAGGGTTTCTGTCGGCGGAACTAGCCAAGGCCGGCAACCGGGTGAGCGGCGTCGATGCACTGCCGGAAGCGTCCGAGCACGCGGCGATGGCCGCCTATTACCAGGCGGACCTGGACGAGGGAATCGCCGGGGTGATTGATGAGTTGAACGGCAAGACATTCGACCGGGTGCTGCTGCTCGACATTCTGGAGCACCTCCGGCATCCGGAGCGACTTTTGCGGGAATGCCGGCAGGTCCTTGGGTCGAAGGGCGTGATGATTGTGTCGTTGCCGAACGTCGCTAATATCACGGTCAGGCTGATGCTGCTGGCGGGGAAGTTCAACTATACCGATCGCGGCATCCTGGATAAGACGCATCTCCACTTCTACACGCGCAAGACGGCGAAACGCCTTTTGGAGGAGAACGGATATCAGGTCGTGGAGATCAAGGCGACCGTGATCCCCATCGAACTGGTTTTGGGCTGGCCACCGGAGAATCCGGTGATGAAGCTGCTCAACCGGATCATGGGCCTGATGGTTCGTATCATGCCGGGCGTGTTTGCCTACCAATACGTTTTTGTGATCCGGACGGCCGAGCGGAACTGAGCCGCGGAAGTCTCACGCGCCCGGTGTCGCGAAGTGGTCCCGGATAGCAGCTTCGATGCGCTCGCTGGCATGTCCATCCCCGTAGGGATTGTGGATGCGAGACATGCGCTCGTATTCTTCCGGGCGATCGAGCAGAGTGACGGTCTCCCGAACGATCCGGCCGGTGTCGGTTCCCACCAGCTTGACGGTTCCCGCTTCGACCGCTTCCGGACGTTCGGTCTTCTCCCGCAGAACCAGCACTGGTTTTCCCAGGGAAGGTCCTTCTTCCTGGATGCCGCCCGAATCGGTGAGGATCACATAGGCCCGGCGCATGAGATCGACGAAGGGCACATAGTCCATCGGCTCGGTGAGCGTGATATTCGGATGAGAGCCCAGGCGCTCATGGACCACGGTCCGCACGTTGGGATTCGGGTGAACGGGATAAATGACCTGGACGTCGTTGCGATCCGCGATGGCCACAAGAGCATCGCAGATGCGGCTGAATCCTTCGCCGAAGCTTTCGCGGCGGTGTGCGGTGACCAGGATCAGGCGTTTGCCGGGGCGATTGAAATCAGAAGTAGGACGAGGTCAGTTCCCCGCGCTCGAGCCGGTCGCGCACATGGAGAACCGCATCGATACCGGTATTCCCGGTAACCCATACGCGCTCGGAAATGCCTTCGCGGCGCAGATTATCGGCTGCCCATGAAGTAGCCGCAAAGTGGAGCCGCGCCATCCTGGCGGTGAGAACGCGATTCAGCTCCTCGGGGAAAGGCTGATGAAGGTCGCCCGTGCGCAACCCCGCTTCGACATGCGCGACTGGAACACGGCTGTAGAAGGCCGCCAAGGCGCCACATAAGGTGGTGGTGGTATCGCCCTGCACCACCGCCAAATCGGGCTTCGATGCGGCGAAAGGCTGCTCTAGCGCCTGGATGATGCGCCCCGTGGATTGAAACAGCGTCTGCCCCGGTGTCATCACGTTCAGATCGTAATCCGGCGTGACGCCGAAGGCAGTGAGGATCTGGTCGAGCATTCCGCGATGCTGGGCGGTCACGCAGACCTTGGTCGAGTACCGCTCGGGAAACGATCTTAGCTTCAGGAGCAGCGGACAAAGCTTAATGGCTTCCGGCCGCGTTCCGAAAATGAAAAGGACCGTGCGTCGCAATTGCATCCGATTGTATCGCAGGCCCTGGACCTGAAACACTAAAAGCCGGGAAGCCTTGTGAAGGTACTGATCCTCAACCCCGGCAGCTCATCGATCCGATTCGCCGTGATTTCCGCTGACCCACCCGGTGGAGATCAGGTTCGCGGACAGGAGCTTCTTTCCGGGGTCCTGGAGCCGATCGGCGAGCAAGCCAGGTTTAGAGTTCATGAGGCCAGCGGAGACGTCGTTCACGACGAGCACGTTCCCGTGAAGGATCATGCCGACGCGGCCGCGCAGATTTTCGCCCGCATGAATTGGACGCCGGCCGACTTCGACCTGATGGCTCTGCGCGTGGTACAGGGCGGCGACCGCTACCGCCAGCCGGTACGGATCGACGATCGCGTAATTTCGGACATCGAGGCCCTGGACGAACTGGCGCCCTTGCACAATGCGAGTTCGGTGGCCGTCTATCGCGCGTTCGAAACGGCGCTCGGCGATCGCGTGCCCGCGATGGCGATCTTCGATTCCAGTTTCCACCGGACGATTCCCCCTTCTGCCTACACCTACGCTATTCCGCAGGAGCTTGCCGCCAAGCACAAAATCCGGCGTTACGGGTTCCACGGAATCTCGCATCACTACCTGATGCTGCGCTATGCCGAGATGACGGCAACTCCCCCGGCGCGGACCGATATCATCACGCTGCACCTGGGAGGCGGATGTTCCGCCACGGCGATCAAGAATGGCGAGTCCGTCGATACCTCGATGGGTTTCACGCCGCTGGAAGGTCTGGTGATGGGCACACGTTCGGGCGATATCGATCCGGCCGTGGTTGGATTCCTGGCGCGCAAGGAAAATATTTCGGCCGAAGTGGTCGATCGATGGCTGAACACGCGATCAGGATTGCTGGGGATCTCCGGGCTTTCCCAGGACATGCGTATCCTGACGGATCGGGCCGGCACGGACGAACAGGCCCGCCTTGCGCTGGACGTTTTCTGCTACCGCGCCAAAAAGTACGTGGGGGCGTATCTGGCGGCGATGGGCGGCGCCGCGGCGGTGATCTTCGGCGGCGGAATCGGAGAACATGCGCCCGGGATTCGCCGGGGTATTTGCGAAGGGCTCGCGCCGCTCGGCCTGGAACTGGATCCCGCACTGAATGAGGCCATGCTGGGACGCGAAGGGCGCATCACTCGCGAGGGATCGCGGTTGCATGCGTATGTCATCCCGACGGATGAGGGGCTGATGATGGCGCACCTGGCGTTGCGCTGGCATGCGGACGCGAACGGCATGGTCCACGATTCCTCTTCTGGCGTCGCTTGAGACTCTTCACTTCACGATGGTCGCCAGGCTGAGGAGGCGGGAACTGATCCGCAGATGGGCCTTTTCGGCCGCGGTCAGGTTCACCGAAAGGCGGATCCGGTCGCCGTCCAGCCGGAGGCCGATGATGCCCCCCTGAGCGGCAAACTGGGCCGTATCTCCCACGGTGAGGAGACCGTCGGTGCTCAGCGAGGCCAGCAGGGCAGGCATCCGGTTTTGCTCGGAGGCGGCGATGAAAAGAATCTGGCACTCGCGTGCCGCGGGGAGACGGGTCAGCCGGTACACGGCCAATGGCCGGTCGCCGACGGTCTTGCCTGTGAACCGCATCGTCCAGGTAGTTCCCGAAGGGATCTTCGCCCAAGACGCAAATGGTCATCGCAGCGGACGGAGTTGGAGAAAGCGTGCGGGGGCCACTCGACGAATTTGGCGAAGGTGTAAAGGAAGGCGGCCTTCACCTGGTATTCGTTGAATGTCTGCGCCCGGCCTATTCCGGCGAGCAGAATTCCAAGCAGGCAAGGCACGGCGGACTCGGGATGAGATCAGAAACGCCATGTTATCTTCCCGAACACGCTGCGCTGCACCTGGCTGGGAAGCAGAATGCTCGTCAGATCCACGAACTCCACGTGCCCAGGGCTCAATAGGTTTTGCCCCGTGATGCTCACTTCCAGATCGTCGCGGGGCTCCCACCGCAGCGTGGTATCCGCCCCCACATACGAAGGGACATTCGGGGCCGCCAGCCGCGAAACGTATCGGAGCGTGGCATTCCATTCGACATTCGAGCGCAGGTTGAGAACGGAGCTGACCTGGAAATGATGTCTGGCGGAGAAGCCCGATATCGTGCCGCCGAAGGCATCGCGGCTATCCGCCCGGGGCTGGGCGGATATGTGCAGGAACGAGTATCCCGGACTGAGAGTCCATCGCCGGACCGGAGTCCAATGGAGGAACAGCTCGGCCCCGTAGTTGCGCGCGCGTAACAGATTGGCGAATGACAGGGGAACAACCAGGTACGGCGCCGCACTGGGATTAGCGGCGAGGTAGGGGGTCCCGGGTTCAGCAGTTTGCAGATCGTGGTAGTAGCTGAGGAAGGTTGCAAGGTCCAAAGCCAGCCGCGGATGGATCTGGCTGCGATACCCGGCCTCGTAGTCGTAGAGCTTCTCGGCCTTGACGCTGCTGTTCCCGGATAACGTCGACCAGGGCCGGCATCCCATTAAGGTGAGTAACTGCCACGTTCAAGCGAGCGCCAAAATCCGTCCGGTTGGGCTGGCGGATGGCCCTGGAGGCGGAAGCCCACAGCGTGTGGCGCTCCGAGGGCGTCCAGACCAGTTGGGCCCCGGGTTCGTATTCCCAGCCCGTGTAGTCGTTGTGCTCGAGCTTGGAGCCGAGCGTCAGGAACAGAGAATTCGTGAGACGGATCTCGTCCTGGAAGAACCCGCTGCCAAACGGAACGGTACTGCGCTGAGGAATCACCCGGAGGGAATGGCTGTCGTAAGAGCGGATGTCGTCCCGGTTCACCCGGAGGTCCACGCCCCATACCACGTCATTCCGCGCGCCCACGGTCAGATGGTGCTCGAAATCGGCGTCCACCGTATCGTTCGTTACATCCGTTCCGGCCTCGCCATCGCGTTCGATGTGGTCGTAGTAGACGCGCAGCGTGGTCTCCGACCCGCCTTGCAGAGTGTGGCGCCAGGTTCCCATCACGTTCGCCCAGCGTGTTGCGGATGGGGTTATTGATGACGGCTTGATATGGCTGGGGTTCGGAGAACGTCGCCAGGCTGGTGCCGCCCGCGACGGTCTCTCGCAGGTCCCCCTGCACCGTCAACGTATCCCGGGGCGATAAATCCCAATCGGAGCGGAAGCCTCCCGCCCAGGAATGCCATGCGTCGTTCGCGCGCTCTCCTCCGGGGGAGACCGAGCTTCCCACATCGAAGTACTTGCCGAAGGCCCGGTAGGTTCCCTGGGAGCCAACCTTGCCCCCATACTGAAGCAGCCCATCGCCGGTCCTCCATGAGCCCGCGCCGGCGGTGACCAGACCTCCCTGGGTATCGCGAGAGTGCCGCGTGATGATGTTGATCACTCCATTCACGGCATTGGCGCCCCATATGGTTCCGCCCGGACCGCGGATCACTTCAATGCGCTCCACGTCTTCCAAGGGAAGATCCTGCTGGTCCCACAGCACGGTCGTAAACGACGGTTGGTACAGGGCGCGCCCGTCGATCAAAGCCAGAACCTTGTTCGCATAGAGCGTATTGAACCCGCGGATACTGATGGCCCACTGATTGGCGTCGATCTGCGCCACTTCCACGCCCGGCACCATACGCAACAGGTCGGGAATATTGTTCGCTCCCGAGGACGCGATGTCCTCGCGGGTGATCACGTAGAGCGCCGCTCCCACCTTGGAAAGCGCCTGTTCCTTGTTCCCCGCCGAGGTCACCTTGAGCTTCAGCAGGTCTTCCAGAGGGAGCTCGCTGATATCCCTTGGAGTAGGGCCCCGCGCAGATTTCTGACCAGCGGCGGTGGTTATGAAGAAGCAACCGGCTGCAATCACAAGGCACACTCTGACAGGGATCGAGCGGAAGCTAGGGAGACCAGTTCTATCCATTGGGTTCTCGCCGTCTTCCGAGAGCACGTGTGGCACCGCAATCGGTCCGACGGAAGACCTTACCTGCCCGCGCCACTTTTTACGATCTCCGCCAGGCCCAAAAGCCGGGAGCTGATCCGGAGCTTCTGCTGTTCCGCGACGCCCACATTAATTCGAATGCGGATCTTGCCGCTCTCGACTTTCAAGTTGACGATGCCGCCCTGCGAGGCAAAGCCCTCGGTATCGCCGATGGTCAGGGTGCCGCGGGATGGAACGCTTTCGAGGATCGTGCGGAAACGCGCCCGTTCGGACGAACTGACGAACAGAATTTGGCAGCCGTTCACCGCACTCGCATCCGGGACTTTCCGCACGGCAAACATTCTGCCGTCGTGCGCCTTGCCAGTGACGGCCTGGTTCAGCGCGTCGCCAAATGGATTCTCGCCCAGGACGCAAATCGTGATCCGATCCGAGGGGCTCGTGAACGCCTCCGGCGGCCATTCCACGAACTTGGTGATGTTGTAGATCACAGCGGCCTTCAGTGCGTATTCCTCGGCCCCCTGGCCAGTCACGGCGGCAGGGAGGCAGAATCCCAGAACGACCGCCAGGCTGAGCCGAAATCCCGCCGTCGTGCATGGTGGTGAGTCCATGCGCCCTCTCAATCATTCGCAGGAACAAAACTTGGAGGCCGTCTGGGTGGATTCTGGCGGCGCACCACCGGCCAATGTTGGCGGCAGGACCAGACACATCACGAAAGCAAATCGGGCCGCCGGTCTTTCATTCATGATTCCGCCGTTCATGATTTCCCTTACTGCCTTCGCATCGTGGGTGGTACTAACTTCTGAGGACACCATGTCTTCCGAGGTGATCGCCGCGAACCCATCTCCCGCCCGGAGCCTGCCTGCTCCCAGCTCGAAGCGAACCGGGTCGGCGCCGGCCAGGCATTCTCATCTCGTTCACTAAGTCCTTTCTGTGTCGTCGTTTCACGGCCACTTTGCGTTCCAGGGCCGCGCACTGGATGAAGCGGCTTGCTCGCCGGGAAGGAGCATGCGCATGGCCAATACTTGCGGATTTCCTATTGGAAAAGCTTCTGCATCAAGTGGGAGCGGATGGCGCTTGATTTGCGGTGTATTCGGGCACATGAACGCGCGTCCGCAGATCACGGCGCCGGCTCGCCGGAGCTTGGCCAAGATCATCAGGAACTCATCCATCCGGACCAAGCTGGCGCTCTTGATCGTCGGGACCACCAGCGTGGCGCTGGTACTGGCCGGGGGCGGGCTTCTGAGCTATGAGAGCTACCAATACCGCGGGGCGGCCACGCGGGAGATGTCCGCACTGGCGGAGATCATTGCCGCCGGCAGTACCGCGGCCCTCAGTTTCGGCGACAATCAGGCCGCGCGGGAAACGCTGACCTCCTTGCATGGCGACCGCCGGCTCCTCCGCGCCGTGGTGTACGACAAGGCTGGCCATCCCTTCGCCGCCTACAACCAGCCCGGCGCCGCCGCGGCCCCCGCTCCGGGCCATCCCCGGCCGGACGGCGCTTATTTTGAACAGGGCACGCTGCTTCTGTTTCAGTCGGTCCGGTTCACCGGCGAGCGGCTCGGCACGGTTCTGCTGATGTCCAGCATGAGTGAAGTACAGACACGCCTCAAGCGCTACGCCGGTATCGTGGCCCTGGTTCTGGCGGGTTCGCTGTTGCTTTCGCTGCTGGCGATGGCCCGCTTCCAGCGCGTGATCACCGGGCCGATCGCGTACCTGTCCGGCGTGGCCCAACAGGTTTCAAGCCGGCGGAACTACACGCTGCGCGCGAAGAAGAGCGCCGACGACGAGATCGGGCTGCTGATCGATTCCTTCAACGACATGCTGGCGCAGATTCAGCTGCAGGAGGAATCGCTGCGCGATAGCGAGCAACGCTACGCGCTCGCGGCCCAGGGCGCCAACGATGGCCTGTGGGACTGGAACCCGGTGACCAATGAAATCTATCTTTCCTCCCGCTGGAAAGAAATGCTGGGCTATTTGGATGCGGAAATCCATCCCAATCTCGAAGAATGGTTCAGCCGGATCCATCCCGGCGACCGCGAGCGGGTGAAAGCGGAGATTATCGCCCGCCCGCGCGAGGCGGAACCGATCTTCGCCATCGAATACCGCATTCGCCAGAAAGAAGGCGGCTACATCTGGGTCTTGTGCCGCGGCATCGTGGTCCGCGACCCTTCCGGAAAAATTGTCCGCATGGCGGGCTCGCAGAGCGATATCACGCAAGGCAAGGTGGTCGATCCGCTGACCGGACTTCGCAATCGTCTGTACTTCATCGACCGCCTGGAAGCCTTGATCGACGAGTGCGCGGGAAGGGCCGAATCCTTCGCGGTTCTGTTCCTCGACGTGGACCGGTTCAAAGTGGTGAACGACAGCCTGGGACATGAGACCGGCGACCGGCTGCTGGTGGAAATCGCCGAACGGCTGCGCGCCAGCGTCCGGTCAAGCGATGTGAGCGCGCGCATTGTCCGTTCCTCGGTGGTGGCGCGCTTCGGCGGCGACGAATTCGCGGTGCTGCTGGAGAACCTGCGAAATCCCTCCGATGTGGCCACGGTGGCCGAGCGCATCGTCGCGCAGTTCGCGTCCCGTTTCGATATCCAGGGCCATATCATATTTGCCACCGTCAGCATCGGGATTGCGCTGGGCGACTCGGGCGATACTTCCAAGGATCTGCTGCGCAATGCCGACACCGCCATGTACTATGCAAAGACTCGGGGCAAGGCCCGGTTTGAAATCTTCGACGAAGGAATGCGGGACCGGGCGATGGCGCGGATGGATCTCGAGTCGGACCTGCGCAAGGCGATCGAAGCAGATCAGTTCCTGGTGTTCTACCAGCCGGAAGTTTCCCTGGCGACCGGCAGGGTGGTCGGGTACGAGGCGCTGGTCCGGTGGGATCACCCGCGGCGCGGTATCGTGATGCCGGGCGAGTTTCTTCCCGTGGCCGAGGAAACCGGGCTGATTGTTCCCCTGGGACGGTGGGTGATGAGGGAGGCCTGCCGGCAAATGGCGGAATGGCACCGGAAGTTTCCTCAACAGCCGCCGCTGACCATCAGCGTCAATGCCTCCTCCCGGGAACTGACCGATACCGACATGGTCCCCAACGTCGCTCGCATCCTGCGGGATACGGGGCTCGATCCGGGATGCCTGAGAGTCGAAGTGACGGAGAGCTCGATCGTGGAAAATCAGGACCTGACCGCTTCCACGTTGCGCCGGCTGCAGGAAACCGGCGTCAGTCTGGAGATCGACGACTTCGGAACCGGCTATTCCTCTCTCAGCCGCTTGCATGAGTATCCGTTCTCCACCGTCAAGATCGACCGCTCTTTCGTCAAAGACCTCGAGACAGATCCGGAAAGTCTGCATCTGGTGGAAACCATCATGCGGCTGGCGCAGGGCTTGGGCTTGGGAGTGGTCGCCGAGGGGATCGAGACAGCGGAACAGCTTGCCAAGCTGACCTCGCTCGGCTGCGGCTACGGCCAGGGCTATTACTTCTCCCGGCCCGTGGATGGCGATGCCACCCAGAAGACCATTCAGGAGACCGTGCAGGAACACTTGAGCGTCGGACCCGCAAGCCCGGCCGCATAAGCAGTCGCCCGCTTAGGCGCGGGAGCCCGCCATCCGCGAGCGGCCAGCCGTGTGCTATTTCGTGTGCTATTTCGTGGGTCCGGCGGCCGGAGAGACCATGGGGGCAGCCGCCGGCTGCGCCCGGGGGGCAACGGATTGCGCGGACTGATCCGCGTTCTCCGGCGACTCGGCGCGCATGCTCCGCAGCAGCGTCTCGACGGGGATCGCCGCCGGCGGCGGTAGGGCGGTGGCGCTCTGGGTCGCATGGTTCACCGGGTCGCCGGCGGTATTCGAGTCCAGGAACGGAGCCGGATAGTTTAACGCCGGCAGGGGCGCTCCGCGGTGAATCGGCTGGACCAGTTCCGGAGTGACGATCACCAGCAGTTCGGTGTTTTCCTTGCTGCGGGATCGGGACTGAAAGAACTTCCCAATCACCGGAAGATCCCCGATGAAGGGAATCTTCGAGAGAGTGTCGGTGACGCGATTGTCCAGCAGCCCGCCGATCGCGAAGCTTTCCCCTTGGTTCAGCTCGACCGAGGTATCCAGCCTCCGGACGGTCATGGCCGGAACGGCGAATCCGTTGACGGTGAGACCGTGGGTGAAGTCGAGCGCGCTCACTTCCGGAGACACCCGCAGCGAGATGCTTCCACGGGCCGTGATGGTGGGAAGGAAGTTCAGGCGCACGCCGAATTCGCGGAACTGAATGGTTACCGCCGCCGAGCCGCCTCCGGTCGATCCCTGCACCACCGGGAAGGGGAATTCTCCTCCGGCCAGAAAGCTGGCTTGTTTCCCGTTTTGCGCCAGGACATTGGGCTCGGCCAGAATTTCGAGCAGGCCCCGGCTCTCCAGCAGCTTGATGGTCGCGCCTAAATTCAGGTCCGGCCGGAACAGGAAAAGATTGAGCGCATCGGAAAGCGTCGCGGTAGTGGCGCTGGTGCTGGAGGCCACGCCCGGAATCGTGGGCGGGTTGAACTGTCCGGTGGAGGCTCCGCCGATGGTATTGGCGGCTCCGGTGCTGAACAGGTTCACGCCCACTTGGCTGCTGAAGTTACGGTCCACGCTCGCGAATTTTACTTTGAGCAGGACCTGCGCTTCCGGCGGCGGCACGTCCACGTACAGGAGGTTCACGGCTTTTCCCAGGGTGGACGCAATGGAGTAGGCCCGCTCCGCGCTGGTCAGGTCCTTTGACTCTTCCCCGCAGAAAGAAGGTGTCGCCTTCCAGGCTCAAACGGATGTTCTGGCCGGGAAGCTCGTCTTGGATCTGGCGATCGGCCAGCTGGACGCGTGTATCGGTCAAAAACTGGCTGGGCCGCACGGCCAGATCGTAATACAGCTTGGTCCCATCTTCCTGCCAGATAATCAGGGTGGTCTCTCCCGGAGCCTTACCGTTCACCAGCACTTCCTTGGGACCCACGGCCGTCACTTCGGCGAAGCCTCCCAGGCCGACCGACACGCGCTCCATCGGGAGCCGGCTGTCGAGCAGCATGGATTTGCCCACGATCAGGTTCAGCGCCTCTGGCGTCCGCGCCACGGCTCTCGTCGGGGGCGCCGCCGGGGCCGCTTCCTTTCCGTGGTGCTCCTGGGCTCCCGCGGTCACGAAGAATAGAGTCAACAGCCAGGCCACCGGAAGCGCCAAGGGTGCGGCGCCCGCCGCGAGACGGGACCACTTAGCTCCCGCGCCGGCCGCAGCTTGGGCCGTTCCAGCCGTATCTGAATACGGGAGATTTGATGTTACCGGGCGCGCCACGTCCCGCCGCGCCAGTGAATTCTTCAGAAGCTTCGCGCTCCAGCGCAGTTTGATTCTCACTATGGATTCTCCTGGAGTGGAAATTGGACTTCCGTCCTGGTCGCGCCGTTGAATATCTCAATAGACCGGATTCTGGGGGCCAGGATGTCCAGGGGCCGCGGCGGAGTAGGGATCGCCGGCCGCCGCTCTCCCGTTCGCACTGGCCGGGGCAGCGCAGGCTCCGGCGCGCGCGGAGGGCGGCTCCCCGGAGGCCGGAACAGCTGCGACATGACCTCGCCCTGCGGGCTGGCTGTGGCGGTGTCCAAGGGGTTTCGCAGGACCAGCTGAATATGAGTCTGGCTGCTGGCCAGGGTGAGCTTCTCGGCTTGCTCCGGTGTCACCAGCAGGTTGACCACCTGCACCGGATGCGGCTTGCCCTCGCTGTCCCTTTGCAGATTCTCGCCGGCCGACAGAACCTGAATGTTTTCGAGCAGCGTATTCACGTGCGAACCCTCGGCCGGATTGCCGCCCGGCGGAATCCCGGTCATCAGAACATCCACCCGCATCCCCGCCGTGACGAAGCCGGCCAGACCGACCACTTCGTCCACTCTGACCGCGGAGGCCCGCATGCCGGGCGGAATGATGGCCGCCAGGCCGCCGCCGGAGCCGGCCGCCGCCAAACGCTCCGCGATGATCGGCTCGCCCTCGTACACCTTGGCGACCGCGCCGCGGTTGATCGCCGCATCCAGTTTCAAAAGCGCATCCTTGGGGAGCGCTCCCACCCATGGCCCCATTCGTACGTCGGAGGCGCCGATCAAGGTCCCAATCTGCAGGTCGCGCGTAGCCACCACTACTTGAGTTGCCGCCAGCGGCGCGGGACCAGAAGGCCCGCCCACTAATCGATAGACCATGTAACTGGCGCTGGCTCCGCCGATGAGGGCGAGGATCAGGATGAGCACGAGCCGTCTATTCATTTCCTAAACTTGTCCTATGACCTGACTTGTCACGCAGTGAATCCCGCAGGTTCCAGGGCAATTCACCCCCCACTGGATCGCCATCTGTTCCCCATGCGCTATCAGTGCTTTATGCGGCCTGTAGAGCTTCGGGCTGTAAACTGCCAAGCACATGAGCATGCTGGGGTGCCGTTGAGCAGACACAGTGCGCCTCCGGCTATCGCACCAGCCCGGCCCTGCGGGTGGTCAGATTCGGTCCCGCGGCCAGGTTGAAGGTCACATAAGAGGTTCCCGCCATGGTCAGAGCGCCCACGACAATCGAACCGTTGATCTGAATCCCCGCGTTCCCGCCCAGCCGCAAGGTCTGGTACTGGCTGGGCTGATTCAGCATGACGGAGAGCCAGTTGGTCATGTACAGCGTTCCGGTCAGGACGATGTCGCCGCCCCCGCCCAGCTGGTGGGTCTGCGCCGCCGAGTTGCGGTCCTGGAAAAACAGAATTCCTTCATAGAACGAATTGTTATCGGACCCCACCAGATGGGCTGTCGAATTGGCGCCGATATCGAAGACCCCGGTGCCAGTGTTATAGACCACCATGCCCGCTCCGGTTTGGGGATCGGGCGGATAGCCGGTGGCCATCAGCATGTTGCCGTTGGCCGCATTGCCGAAGCCTTGGTTGCCGTTGATGTAGTACAAGCCAGGTTCGAAGAGTGCTGTGTCGTTCTTGACGATGATGCTGTTGTACAGACCGGGAGGGTAGACCGTGCACTTCGCCACCGGGCAGCCCGGCCCGATTAACACGAACGGGGTAGCCGCTGGAGGGATCGCCGGTGCGGGAATGTTCTGGTAGGGATCCTGCTGCGGCGACGCCGGCTGGTCGTAGCGGCCGGTGGTCCCCAGATTCAGGCCGGGAGGAGGACTGGTGGGGCCGCCGAACACCGCGAAGTCGCCGCCCGTGCCGGTGGAGCAATCGCCGGGATCGTTGGGCCCGGCATGCGAGAGATCCACATCCTTGCTGAGCGAAACCGCCGCGGCGTTGTCCGAGTTCACTTGAATGCTCCGCGCGGGACCCCCGCACACGCGGATCAGCGCGGCTCCGTTCAACAGCACGCTGGGGAGCGTGGGGTGCGTCACCAGCAGGGGCACCTGGTTGATCTGATTTACGATGGCGGCTACGGCAATGGCGCTGATGGAGGTCGTGGCTGGTCCGATGAAGCGGATCAACCCGGAATTCAAGGTTCTCCTGACCGTGACGCGAATCGCGGGCACCGGATCGCTGGAGAGCGGCACGCCGGCGACTGCGGCGGGGTAGTCGATGCTCACGGTATCGCCGGCCGATCCGCCGAATCCATTCCTGCGGGCGTACACGCAGGGCGTACGGCCGTCGGTGGTCGAGCAGGTGAACGGGGTGGGGGGACTCCCGGTGGCGAAGGGAAACGCGGAGGTGGCGTTGGTTCCCGAAAACAGGCTCATGATGCCCGCCTCCGCGGCGGCGTCGGCCGCGGCCTGCGCCATCTGCCGGTGCGCGTACATCTGGCCGCCGTCGATGGCCAGTCCCAGAGCGCCGAGCAGGAGCAAACCGAGCCCCAGGATCAGCAACAACACGGCTTGGCCTTTTTCCCGGCGCGGACGAAGGATGGAATCACTCAAAACGCAATTACCCCCTGTGACATGCTTCCCAGGCGCACCCGGAGCGGAAAATAGCTGGTCAACGGGTCGTATGGATAGACCACCGTGACCGACACCGGCTGTCCCGGAGCGTTGCTCGCGCCCGGATAGCTGACCGTGATGATCAGGCTGCCGGTGCTGAGCAGCCCGGCGCTCGCGAAATTCCGGACCACCGTGAGCACCTCGGGAGGATTTTGCGCCGGCCCGCTCGGTCCGTCCACGCCCGTGCCGGTGCGGGTCGCGCCGTGCACAATGGCGTAGCGGGCTCCCGCGCGGGCTGCGTTGGCGACGGTGGTGTAGACCAAAGCCATGCGGCTGATCTCCACGATGGAGAGAATCATGATCACCGACAGAAACCGCGATCAGGCTGAACTCCACCAGAGCCTGGCCCCGGGCGGAGGCGCGCCGGCCTGCTCCCCGCGAAGTCATTGCAGCATCCTCATGCTGGCCTGGCGGTGAATGGTGGTGGCCGGAAGGGTGGCGTGAATGCCCAGGCCCCCGAAATCCCACAGCGGCACGAAGGGACGATAGGTGTAGGTCACATCCACCGAGACCAGGACGAATTTCGTGGGCTCCGGATCGGACGTCGGACTGTACGAGCCGGGACCGGAACAGGTCACGTTGCCGTTATTGTTCCTGCACACCCGCACCGCCAGACTCGCCCGGTTCAGAAGCGACGACATATCGCTGGTGATCAGCGTGGTGATCTGCGCGGCGGTGGCCGGCGTGGGGGTCCCCACCGTGGCTCTTCCCTGCGCCATATACTGCACACCCGCCCGGGCGCCGTTCGCCACCGTGATCCAGGCAAACAGAAACCCGCCAAAGTTCAGCGCGTTGACAATCAGCAGGAACAGGAGCGGCAGAATCAGAGCGAACTCCACCAGCGCCTGCCCCTGGGCGGCGGTTGGGCGTCCGATCCTAGCGACTCTCTTCATTTGACCAGTGCGATCCCCAGCTTCTGAGGCGCGCCCGCTTCCGACAGGTCCGAGGTGATCGTGAGCGACGCGTTATTGCTGAGTTGCAAGGTGTTGGCGACGATCGCCATGTTCCGGTGGCCGATCGAGCCGTTGTTGCTGAGCACCACCCGGCTGCGGGGGAAGTACAGAACGCCGGTGAAGTTTTGATTGGAATTGTTTTCGAAGTTTTGGGTAAAGGTGGTGGGCGCGTTGCGATCCTCAAAGAACAGGATTCCCTGCAGGGAGCCACTCACGGTCGCGCTCAGCGTGGCGTTGACATTATTGCTGAAGTTCACGGGGCGGTACGGATGGGTGCCATCGAAAGTATTGTAAAAGCTGACATTCTGGCCGCTGAGTGTCGCGTTATTGGACGCGTCGAGGCCTCCGCCCAGCAGTACATAGAGTCCGGGGTCGAAGGTGACATGGGCGTTGTTGGAAATCGTAATTCCTCCGCAATATACGCCGGGATATAACGTCGCCGTCGCATTATTGGTGACGGTCGTATTTTGCGAACAGGACGACGGCGAATACGACGGGGCCGGAACGCTCGCGAAGGGATCGCCCGCGGGAGGAGCGTTGACGGTCGGATCCGGTGTGACCGAGGCGTTGTTTCCGCTGTTGAATCCACCCACGACCTGGATGGAAGTGGCTTGGACGTGCGCATTGTTGCTCACGGTGAACGCCTGGGGAGCGCTGGAATTGACAGTGATGCCGCAGTTGTTCAACGTCAGATGCGCGTTATTGCTGACGTTCAGAGCCGAGTTCCCGCTGGGACTGAGAACGGTGATACAGTCCGGCGCGGACGCGATTAAGCCGGCCACGGCGTTCGCCCGGATCGTGGAGGTGGAGGGCCCCAGGAATCGGATGAGTCCCGTTGGAAAAGTCCTTTGGACCGTAACGGCAATGGCGGCGACTCCGGAAGAGGCGAGATTCGGAACTCCGGCCAGGATCGTCGGGAAACTCACGGTCACGGTGTCCGCGGCGTTGGCGCCGAATCCGTTGAGGCGCGCGTAGACACACGGGGTCCGGCCATCGGTGGTGGCGCAGGTGAAGGCCCCCGGGTTGGTCCCCGTCCCGAACGGATGGAGCGCCGTGGCGTTGGTGCCGCGATAGATGCTCAGGATTCCCGCTTGTGCGGCCGCATCGGCTGCCGAGCGAGCCATTTGCTGGTGAGCGTACATTTGGGCGCCGTCCAGCGCCAGACCCAGAGCCCCGATCAAGAACAGGCTCAGTCCCACCACCACCAGCAGGATGGCCTGCCCGCTTTCGCGGCCGGAACGAGTCCTGGGGTGAATCACGCGCCGATAATTCAAGGGAGAGCCATTTAATACAGGATCACTGCCTGGGTTTCGCTTCCGAGACGAACCCGGAGCGGGAAATAGCTGGTGAGGGGATCGTAGGGATAGATGACGGTTACCGATAAGGGCTGGCCGGGAAGATTCGACCCACCCGGGTAGTTCACCGTGATGATCAGGCGGCTGGTATTCAGCAGGCCTGCGCTGGCAAAATTCTTGATCACGGTGACCACCTGAGGAGGGTTGTTGCCGGGCCCGCTGGGCCCGTCCACGCCGCCTCCCGTGCGGTTCGACCCGTGAACCACGGCATAACGTGCTCCTGCCCGGGCGGCGTTGGCAACGGTCGTGTATACCAGAACCACCCGGCTGATTTCCACCACGCCGAAAAGCATCAGGACGGTCAGGAGAGTAACCAGGCCGAATTCGACCAGGGTTTGGCCCGTACGGCCCCGGCGTGCGTCGGGCGCCGATCATTGCAGCAAACGCATGCTCACCTGGCGGTGAATGGTGGTCGGAGGCAAGGTGGCGTGAATCCCCAGACCCGGGAAGTCCCACAGCGGGATCAGGGGACGATAGCTGTACGCCACGTCCACCGATGCTAGAACATAGTCGGCCGGTTCCGGATCGGCCGGGGGCGTGCCGGAGCCGGCTCCCGAGCAGGCGATGGCGCCGTCGGTATTCGTGCAGACGCGCACCGTCACACTGGCGCGATTCAGAAGCGAGGCCATATCATTGGTGACCAGGGTGGTGACCTGGGCCGGGGTCGGCGTGGCCGTGGTTCCCACCGACGCGGGTCCCGTGATCCGGTATTGCGCGCCGGTGCGCGCGCTGTCGGCAAGGGTGATCCAGGCAAAGAAGAACGCGCCAAAATTGACCGCGTTGACGATCAGAAGGAAGACCATCGGAAGAATGAGGGCGAACTCGATCAGCGCCTCCCCGTCGACCGAGGCAACATGGCCGACGCCTTGTCCCTTGGATTGGGGGATGCTCGCCAGAAACTCCTGCAGCGCCTTCTCCTCGTCGGGAGTCGAGAATAGGAACTCCACCCCGATTCCGTCGGGCCCGTGCCGGACCACCCGGGCGGGGACCGAAGTGGACCGGGAGGACACGATGCCTCCATCGGGCTGGGGCGTGGTCTTGTAGCCTTGCAGAATCAGGCGGACGATGGTGCCGATGTACCAGCGCTCGGGCGTGACCACATAGGCCCCGCCATGACTGATATCGCGGATTTTCCGGCCTTCCGGGACCGAGCCGTCCCAGTAGTACACCACAATCGCCGGTTCCGCCAATCTCGGTGCGCGCCGTTTTTCCGCGGAGGGACTGTCCTCCAACCAGCGGGAAAGGCTGCTTATCAGCCCTTTGAGCATGCAATCGCCTCCTGTGTCGTCCAGGCCTTGTGAACGTGAGCAGGTGCCTGGATGTGCTCCTGGAGTCGCTTCCAGTGCATCCCCACTTCTTCTGGGGAACAGATGAGCAATTGATCGCCCACCCGGGTACGGGAAGAGTAAATGGTGCGCGTCCTCACTTCGAGAACACTGGCATAGTGGCAGCGCACCGGGACAATCTGCAAAGGATCCAGATGCTCGACCAACTGGATCACCCGATTTCCCTGGTCCAGATACACCCGGTCTACTGGACACAGCGTGCCGACGGTGTAAACACCGGGGGACGGCACGAGCCAGAGCCCATCTTCGCGGGTTGCCTTCCTAAACCTGGCAAGGGCTCCGGCTGCGACGGCACTCAGGCACAGAAAGGATTCCCGCGTCCGATTGAAAACGCACACCGTCGGCGTCATCCTGATCTCCTGCCCTGCTTCCTGACGGGCTGGAAGCCCACGCCCACTGTGGGTATGGGCCTCTGGCCCGTGCTTTCGACGAGTTTCTGGCAACCTTTTCCCATCGGTGTTGCCTTCCTAGTTGAGTTTCTTGCGGCGTCGCATGATCAGATACGCGATCACGATGAAAAAACAGATACCCGCGACGGTCCGGATAATCGTAACGTTGTCCATGGTGGTCTCCTTTCCGAGGCGATCGCTCCTGTTGAACGAGCTCCGCCTCAAACGAAATATGTCTGGAACGCCTCGAACATGACGATCATGGACGGGCCCAGCGTCACAACAAACAGCGACGGAAAGATCAGCAGCACCAGGGGAAAGACCAGCTTCACCGTAGTTTTCGCGGCCTGTTCCTCGGCATCCTGCCGGCGCCTGGTCCGCAAGGTCTCGGCCTGGGCGCGCAACGCCTTGCCGATGCTGGTGCCGAACTTGTCGGCCTGAATGATCAGCGACGCCAGGCCGCGCACGGTGTCGACGCCGGTCCGATCCGCGCACTCGCTCCAGGCGTCCGCGCGCGGGCGTCCGGCGCGTTGCTCCAGGCTGATCAGGCCCAGCTCATCGGCGATGGCCGGCTGGCTCAAACGCATTTCCTCGGCCGTGCGCATGATGGCTTTGTCCAGGCTGAGCCCGGCTTCCACGCACACCACCAGCAGGTCCAGGGCTTCCGGCAGACCCAAACGAATATTCAGCTGCCGGACGGAGATCAGGTGGCTCAGCCAGAAGTCCGGCAGCAGGAATCCCAGACCGGCGGCAGACGCATACACGAACAGCGGAGTCAGCGGCAAGGAACCGGCGAAGGTGGCCAGCAGGCACAAAGTGGCTGGCACGAGGACCTTGGCGGCGTAGTATGTATTGACGTACTTGGGTTCGCGGTAGCCGGCGCGCGCCAGCAGTATGCGCAGATTCGAGACCTCCTTGGGGCTTCTCGGAAGCATGCCCTGAAACGGATACAGGAGCTTTTCGACGCGGGCCACGCGCGGTTGGGAGATGCCCGCCAAAACGGCGCTCTGGGTTTGCGACACCACAATCTGAGAAAGTCTGCGGTGGGTGCTGCTGCGGTAAAAGACCAGGATCCCTGCCGTTACAATCAGCAGAAACACGGCGGCAAACGCGAAAAGTGCAGTCCACATTCCCGGCTCCTATACGCGAATCCGGACGATCTTCCGGATCGCGAGCGCTCCCAGCAGATTCATGACGCCGGCCGTGTACAGCAGGCTCCGGCCGGTGGAGGTCGTCCATAAGACGCTGATCCCCTCCGGGTGGACCAGGTACATCGCGAATCCCAGCGCCACCGGCAACAGCGACAGGATCCATCCGGTCATCCGGCCCTGCGCTGTATGCACCCGGACCTGTTTGCGCAAGCGGAACCGCTCCCGCGACGTCTCCGCCACTTTTTCCAGGACTTCGGCCAGCCGGCCTCCGCTTTCCTTCTGAATCAGCACGGCCGCGATGAAGATCTGCAGATCCTGCACCGCCATCCGGACCCCCAGATTCAGCAGGGCCGTGCGCAAGTCGACGCCATAGTTCTGTTCCTCAAAGCAGGTGCGGAATTCCCCGCTCAGCGGCTCGCGGGATTCCTGCCCCATGAACCCGATCGCCGTCATGAGGCTGTGTCCCGCGCGCAAAGCGCTGGCCAGCATGTCGATGGCTTCCGGCAGCTGCTCTTCAAAGCGCCGGAAACGCTCGGCGCGGCGGTGAAAAACGTAAAGGAACGGCAGCGGCGTCACGCCCGCGCCCAAGGCGGCCGCCGGCCACACCGACCAGAACCTCAGATACAGCACACAGGCCGTACCGATCCAGCCGAACAAACACATCATCAGCAGGCTTCCCACCGTCCATCCCATGCCCGCCTGTAGCAACAGCAGGCGCAGCCGGGCGGCTACATCCAGCCGGACCAGAAGCCGATGGAGCCAGGGGATCCCGCTCAGCCGGTCCTCTTTGCGGAGGTCGGTCGTGGACTCAAATTCGGCCGGTGCGAACTCCGCCTGCCGCACGGTCTCGAGCCGGCGCTGCGCCTGCTGCTCGGGAGCACTGCCGCGGAGGAGTTTCACGGCGAACACCAGCGCCGCCACGGCCACCACCAGCGCAATCAGGAACGTCCACATATTCGAATCCGCGGCCCTCAGGCCACCTCCACCGAGCGTTCGAAAATGTCGGCCGGCAGCATGATGCCGGCGATCCGCAGCCGGTCCAGGAATTTCGGCCGGATCCCGCTGGGCGCGAACGCTCCGATTACTTTGCCGTCCGGGCCAATGCCTTTTCGGACAAAATTGAACACGTCCTGCATGCTGATGACGTCCTCCTCCTGGCCGGTGATCTCCGAGATGTTGGTCACTTTTCTGGTCCCATCGCTCAGGCGCGCGACCTGCACCACGATGGAGATGGCCGAAGCGATTTGCTGGCGCAGCGCGCGATCCGGCAGATTCAGACTCGCCATGGCGACCATGGACTCCAGCCGCGAAAGCGCGTCGCGCGAGGTAGTTGGCGTGGATGGTGGTCATCGAGCCTTCATGGCCGGTGTTCATGGCCTGCAGCATGTCGAAGGCTTCCTCCCCGCGCACCTCCCCGATGATGATGCGGTCCGGGCGCATGCGCAGGCTGTTGATCAGAAGTTGTCTCTGCCGAACCGCGCCCTGGCCCTCCACATTGGCGGGCCGGGTTTCCAGCCGCACCACATCTTCCTGCTGCAGCTGTAACTCCGCCGCGTCCTCGATGGTAACGAGCCGCTCGTGGCGGCGGAATGAAGCTCGAAAGAATATTCAGGAAGGTGGTCTTGCCGGCGCCGGTGCCCCCGGAGATCAGCAGGCTGATGCGCGCTTTGACCGCCGCCGCCAGGATCTCCAGCATTTCGGCCGAAATGCTCTGCAGCTTCACCAGCGTATCCGCCGCCACCGGCCCGCTTCCGAACCGCCGGATGGACAGGCACGGCCCGTCCAGAGCCAGCGGCGGAATGATTGCATTGACGCGCGAGCCGTCCGGAAGCCGGGCGTCCACCATGGGCGAGGATTCGTCCACCCGGCGCCCGATCCGCGAGACGATGCGGTCGATCACCTGCATCAGGTGGCGGTCGTCCCGGAAGACCACGCCGGTTTTTTCCAGCAGGCCGTGGCGCTCCGCGAATACCAGATTGGCGCGGTTCACCAGGATGTCGGATATCGAAGGATCCTTGAGCAGCGGTTCGAGCGGTCCCAGCCCGAATACCTCGTCCAGCAGGTCGGATTCGATGCGGCCCTTTTCGTTGGCGGTCAGCGGCACATTGCGTCCGGCCAGAGTCTCCTGGACCATGGCCGCCACCGCCTGCCGGGCCCGGGTGCTTTCGACCGAAGACAGCTTCTCCAGATCCAGCTTGGAGAGCACCGCCTGGTGCACGTCGGTCTTGAGCTGCTCAAGATTGAGCGTGTCCATGGCTCTCCTTCATGTGATTTCGCTGAGCGCTTCGTCTTGTCCGCATCTTCCCGGTTCCGCTCAATGGAATAGCCTCAGCAGCGGCTTAGACTGTTTCTTCACGTGGACCGGTTTGCCGCTGGCCTTTACGGCCATGTGGTGCATCACCCGGCTGATGGGCGAGTCCTTCATGGCCAGTGGTACGCCCGTGTTCTCGGCTGTCCTTACGGCCGGAAAATCGTTCGGAATCTTCCAGTCCACGGGACAGGCCAGAGCCTTGGTCGCGCTGTTCTCGTCGATTTCCATTTCCCGCGCATTGAACCGGTTGAGAATGATCTCCACATGCGACTGCCGTTCCCGGCCCGCCATGAAAGACATCAGGCGGCGGGCATTGCGCAGCGCTGGGATGCTCGCTTCCGTCACCAGGTAGACGGTGTCCGCCAGGTCAAGCAGGGTCTCTTCGGCGTCGCCCGCGGCCGTTCCGGCATCCACCACCACAAACGCGAATTCGCGCCGCAGGATGCTGAACAGCCGGTGCACTCCGCTGGAGATCGCGCTGAACGAGGTGTATTGCTCGGGAGCCGCTAGAACCGCCAGCCCGGAGGTGTGCCGGGCGAGCATGGTCGTCAGAAGATCGGCGTCCAGGCGTTCCTCGTTCTTGAGCGCATCCAGGATCGAGAACTGCGGCGTGAGGCCCAGCCCCAGGGCGACTTCGCCCAGCTGCAGGTCCATATCGACGATCACCACCTTGCCGGCATCTTCCTTGGTCAATGCGATGGCGAAGTTGGCGGCGACCGTGGTCACGCCGGAACCGCCCTTGGCCCCGGTGAAGATCAGAACTTTCCCCGTGGTGGCTTGTTGCTGGCTTTTCTCGCGGCGGGCCAAGGCTCTGGATACAGCCTCGGTGATGGTCGTGGCCAGGAGCGGATCCGGCAGAAACTCGCGGGCGCCGGCGCGCATGGAACGGATCAGCAATCCGCCGTCGTTGCTGCGGGAAGTGGCCATCACGGTCGCCCCGGCGTCGCGGCTGCAGATATTCTCGATCAGCCCCAGCGCCTGGTCCACGTTGGCGTCCAGATCGACGATGAATAAGTCGCTGTCCAGGGCCATCAGCTCCTCCAGATATCGCGCTTCCGGATACGTGGTGCACTCCCGAACCACCGGAATGCGCGACTCGGCCAGCACCCTTGCCAGGGACGTGCGCCGCGCCGTATCCGGCACGATCAGCACGACCGAGGCGGCGTCGGCAACGGCGGCGAGTTCGGAAACATGCGGGTTGGTTGCCATGAAATCACCCTCTCCTGCCGAAAACATTCGCCGCGGGGCGGATGCTTCGCTGGAACTAGCTGCTGTAGGTCGCCAGTTTGGTGCCGATACTGGTGAACGCCGCGTTGATCTTGGTTGCGACGGTGCTCATGCCGGCCGCCGCGGCGAACGCGATCAGCGCCACCACCAACGCATACTCGATCAAATCCTGTCCTTTCTTGTTCCGGAGAAGTGCACGCAAGGCGGAGCGCAGTCCCTGCGTCGTAAAGTGGAACGTCAAAGTTGTATTTCGCATAAGAATCTCCCGATGCCAGAGTTGTCCGTTACTGGCGCTGGCGCGCTTGCGCCGGGTGGTCACATCTCACCTTCTCCTGACGGATCCGGACATACACCTAGCTGGTGTAGCTGGACAGCATTTGCCCGATCTGGGTGAAGATCTGGTTGATCTTCACGGCGAATGCGGCCGCGCTGGCTGCTGCGCCAGCCAATACTACCAGCGCCAGCGCGTAGGCAATGAGATCCTGCCCTTTCTCCTTCATCGGAGTCCATCGAGCGCAACTAGATCACCTAGCTGGTATAGGTCGTCAGCTTCGTGCCGATATTGGTGAATGCCGCGTTGATCTTGGTCGCGACGGTGCTCATGCCGGCCGCCGCGGCGAACGCGATCAGCGCCACCACCAGCGCGTACTCGATCAAGTCTTGTCCTCTTTCGTCCCCGCCGATTCTCCGCAGGCGCTTCGTCAGGTCTTGCAGCCTCACATAAAGCTTCAATACTGTGTCTCCCATTGGATTGCTCTCCTCACCCTGATCCCAAGCACGTCGGGAGCCATCGCGTTTCTGATCTCAGGCTGTTTCATGCCAGCCTCGGAGCGGCCGAAATGAACGCGTCTTGTGCGCGCTAGTGTACAGGCTCGGTACAAGAGTGAACGCTAGGAGACGGGTCAATATGGAACACACTCATCCGGGACTCTAGGGCCCAGTCCCGGGCCGGCACGTTCGGCTGGCCCGTTGCTTGCACCAGCATCTTTGTTGGATGACTTCTGGGTCCGATGACTCCTGGCTGGACGAATTCCCCGCAGACCCGAGATTCCGCGATTCTGATCGTGGCGACGGCGCTCACCCGCTTCGCCTTCCGAAGCCGCTTCTTGTACGACATCGATTCTGTCAATTTCGCGCTGGCACTCCAGCGCTTCGATCCGGCGGTTTACCAGCCCCACCCGCCGGGCTATTTCCTCTATGTACGCCTGGGAATGTTGTCGAATTCCATCTTTCACGATTCCAACACGGCGCTGGTGGCCATCAGCATTCTGGCCAGCTGCGGAACGGTGGCCATGATCCACCTGCTGGCATCCGTCTGGTTCGGCCGCGCGGCGGCCGGCTGGGCCGGGTTCGTCTTTCTCATTTCGCCGTTGGCGTGGTATCACGGCACCGTCGCGCTCACCTACATCGTCGAGGCGTTCTTCTCCGCGCTCGTCGGCTATTTCTGCTGGCGCGTTTATCGCGGCGCCTCCCGTTTTGTCCTTCCCGCCGCCGCGGCGCTGGGGCTGGCCGCCGGGTTCCGGCAGTCTTCGCTGCTGGTTCTGGCTCCACTGCTGTTGTTTTCATTCCGCCGGGTTCCCCGCAGGCTCGCGTTCCGCGGAATGGCCGCCCTGAGCTTGGTTCTGGCGGCCTGGATCCTCCCCATGCTCCATGCGAGCGGCGGAATCGCTGCCTATACTTCGAGCCTATGGTCGTTGTGGCGGCTGGTGCCGGCACGGCAAACCGTTTTCACTTCCCCGGTGTTCGCTTCGCTGGCGCGCCTGGGTCTGATCCTATGGATCTACGTGCTGTGCTTTGGCTGCGCCGCGCTGCTGCCGCTGCGGGCATCGAAATCCGTTGCGGTCGCAAACGGGGGCATCCGGACATTCACCTGGATCTGGCTCTCCCCGGGACTGTTGCTGTTCACTTTTGTTTACCTGAAGCTCGTCAACAGCGGATATCTCCTGGTCTTGCTCCCGCCCGTGTGCATCTGGATGGGCTTCTGGGCGGCCGATTGGTATCGGCGATCGCCGTTCCAGCCCGCCGCCCGGATCGCGTGGCTGGCGGCCGCTGCCGCGGTCAACGGTGCGATCTTTTTGCGCGCTCCTCTGTACTTCTCCTATCGGGAGGTGCAGCGCACCCAGCACGATCTGACAAACGCGGTTGCCGCGGTCCGGCAGATCGCCCGGCCCGGGGAGACCATCATCGTCGGGTTCGACTCCCATTTCCTGGGATACCGCCACGCTGGATATTATCTGCCGGAGTACCTCACCGTTCAGTTCCCCGAAGTGCCCCTGGCGTCCGCGACCGGGGTGTTCGTGATGCAGCATCGGGACACGCGGCTGCTCAGCCGTCTTCCCACCGGTTCATTTCGGAACTTCCTCTTGTTCCCGCTGCCTTCTTCAGACAGCGAGTATCGCGAGTATATGCAAAAGGTCCGTGCGCGTTTTCCCGCAGGCGAACTGCGCGTGACGGCCCGGAACGGCTTCGAATTTCTGACCGGACCGGTGAGCGCTCTGGGCGTGCTGTTCCCCAACGCCGTCGTTTTGGAGGATCGATAGTCGATACCTCTCGCGAGACCTCGACTCTATCCCTTGAGGACTACCTCTCATAGGTAGGACAACAAGGATAATCCGTCTCCTGGCGCACGCCCGCTCTGGCCGATGGATAAGTGTGCGCAGTCTGAATAACGTTCCGAATGGGTGGTTGGAATGACTGGCGAAGAAACTATGATTCGTCTCCTTCTGTACTCGCAAGACAAGAAACTGCCTTTGCTGCTCGGGCCGACCCTGGGAAGTGAGTTTGAAGTAGCCCTGGAGTCGAACCCGGACAAAGTCAAGGAGGTGGTTCAGAATCACGGCTGTCACGTCCTGGTTCTGGATCTCGAGCCCGGCTGTTCCGACGAGCAGCGCGCTTTTGTACACGACATGCGCTCCGCGCGCGTGCCGGTGGTCGTCATGGCCGATGACGATCATCGCGAAGCCGCCATGGATCTGATCCAATGCGGCGTCTATGACTACTTTCGAAAGCCGCCTGCTCTGGCGGAGCTGAAGATCGTCGTACGCCGGGCCTACGAGCACTCCCGGATGGGGCGGGATCTGGAAAACATCAGTCACCAGTTGCGCATCAGCGCCACCGCCGGCTGCGACCGGCTGATCGGCTCCAGCGCGCGGCTCCAGCACGTGTACGATCTGATACACCGTGTCGCCGGGCTGAACGCCTTCGTCCTGATCACCGGAGAAAGCGGGACCGGCAAGGAACTGATTGCCCGCGCGATTCACAACCTGAGCGATCGCAAGTCCGCTCCCTTCGTGGCGGTCTCCTGCGGCGCAATCCCCGAGACTCTCATCGAAGCCGAACTGTTCGGATACGAAAAAGGAGCCTTTACCGGCGCCGTCGGAAACCGTAAAGGATACCTGGAGCAGGCCGGCCAGGGCACCCTGTTTCTGGATGAAATCGGAGAGCTCAGCCCGCACACGCAGGTGAAGCTGCTGCGCGTCCTGCAGGAGCGGCAATTCAGCCGTCTGGGCACCAGTGCCGTGATCCCGTTGCAGGCGCGGATCCTGTTCGCCACCCACAGAAACCTGGGAAAGATGGTCGAAGAAGGGCGCTTCCGGCTGGATCTGTATTATCGCGTGAATGTGATGGGGATCAAGGCGCCCGCGCTGCGCGATCACACCGAGGATATTCCCACGCTGGCCCGGCACTTCCTGGAGAAATACAGCGAAATCTATCGCAAGCCGGTGTCCGGTATCACGCCCGGCGCAATGGCATTGCTGGTGGATTACGATTGGCCCGGCAATGTTCGCGAGCTCGAGAACGTAATCCAGAAGGCCATCATCCTGACCGACGACGATATCATCGAACCCCGGCATCTGCCGGAGGATCTGCAGCACGCCGATCTTCTCGGCGTCGGCGATTCTCTGCCCGCGGCTTCCTTCGAGGATCAGTTGCGCGGCTACAAGGTCAAGCTGGCGCAAAAGGCCGTGGCCGAGTGTAACGGCAACAAGACGCTGGCCGCCCGGAGCCTCAATATCTCCCGAACGTATCTCCACCGCCTGATCAAGGACCTGATCGAAGAGGAGACTCCGGAGGTCGCATGACGCCTTCGGCGGAGGCGCCGGCGATTCCAAGCACCTCCGGTTCTCGAATCGTTCGCGCTTCACTCAATGTGTCGCGCCGGATATTTTCCTTTCCCGTGACGCTGGCTGCGTCCCTAACGGCTCTGGCCGTGCTCACCGTGCGTTCGCGCTTTAACGATCCGGATCTCTGGTGGCACTTGCGGACCGGCCAGATCATTTGGACGGGACACGCGATTCCGCGAACGGATCTGCTGTCCTTCACCACCGGCCAGCACGCCTGGGTGCCGCACGAGTGGCTCTCGCAGCTCAGCATTTACGCTGCCTGGAGGGCAGGGGACTATTCCGGCCTGATGTTGTGGCTCTCTGTCCTCACCGCGGCGCTCCTGGTGATCCAGTATGTGTCGTGCTGGCTCTATTCCGGCAACGGGAAAGTCGCACTCCTGGGAGCGCTGGTCACCTGGTTCTTCGCCACCATGGGCCTGGCGATCCGGCCTCAACTGCTCGGATACACGCTGCTGGCGTGCGAGCTGGTGATCCTGCAGCTTGGCCGGTCGCGCGACCGGCGGTGGTTCTTCCTGCTGCCTGTGCTGTTCGTGGTGTGGGTAAATTCGCACGGGTCCTTTTTCTTTGGCATGATCGTGCTGGCGGTGGCGCTCCTATCCGGATTTGTCGACTGTTCCGCCGGTTTGTTGATTTCCCGGCCTCTCGATCGGGCTCGGCGCAAAACCCTCCTGTGGGCCTCCGCGCTCTCGGTAGCGGGACTCTTTATAAATCCGGCGGGATGGGAGCTCCTGGCGTACCCGCTGCGCACGGTCTTTGACCCGCGCATGCCGCTCGACGCGGTCGCGGAGTGGCAGAGGCTCGCGTTCGACGACGTGCGCGCCTTCGGCCTCCTCGCGCTCGCGGGAGCAATGCTGTTGATCGCGCTGGTGCGCCGGACCGAACTGTACCTGGACGAACTCGCGCTGCTGGCGATGGCTTTCGGCATGGCGGTTCTGCATCAGCGGTTGCTGTTCGCCTGGGGCATCGTGGCCGCACCGGTCTTATGCCGGCAACTAGCGGATACCTGGAACAGCTACTCTCCGGCCAGTGATAGGCATTTGCCCAACGCCGTTATGATTCTCGCTGCGCTCGGTGTCGCCTTCGTCGCCTTCCCGGCGCGGAGCGCGCTGGTTTCGCAGGTCGACCGCGCCAATCCTGTGGGAGCCGTCGATTTCATTCGCGGCACTCATCTCCCCGGAAGAATGCTCAACGACTACGTGTACGGCGGCTATCTGATCTGGGCGCTTCCGGAACAGAAGGTGTTCATCGACGGCCGGGCGGATGTGTACGCATGGACCGGCGTCCTTAGGGATTACGGCGCATGGGCCACATTGCGCGAGGACCCCAATGTTCTTCTCGACAAATACCGCATCGGCTTTTGCCTGCTCCCCCGGTCCGCGCCGCTGGCCCGGGTGTTGCGTTATCTGCCTGGCTGGAGCGAGCGATACTCCGATTCGCAAGCGGTGATCTTCGCCCGGGACCCGTCCCGGTGAAACTCGTCTCGATGAAAGTTCTCTTGGCCGGCATCATCGCCGTCCTGCTAAAACTTCTGCTGGCTCTGTCCACCGCGGGCACCAACGATGTGCGCACCTGGGAGCACGACCTGACTACACTGCGCACCGCCGGTTTTGTCGAGCTGTACCGCTCCGGCGTCCAATACGATTCTCCGGCCGGTCGGCTCGATCCGCGCCAGGTGTTCATTCATCCTCCGGCCGTTCTGCACGGACTACTCATCGTAGGGAGCTTGCAGGATCGAACCGGCTGGCCGCTGCGCTTCTGGCTGCGCGCCGCCTGCGCGCTGGCCGACGCCGGCACGCTGGTCCTGCTTTGGCGGATGTTCGGGAAGCGCGCACAGATCCTGGTGTTGGCGCTGTCGCCCGTGTCGATCCTGATCTCCGGATTCCACGGCAACACCGACCCCATCATGATGTTCTTCCTGGTCGCCGCGGTCTTCTTCGCGGAGCGTGGCAACGCTGGGCATGCTGTGACAAGCTCAGGGGCCGCCTTCGGACTGGCCTGCAGCGTGAAACTGATTCCGCTTGATTTTCGCGCCGGCGATCCTGCTGTATCTGCCCGGACTTCGCCGCCGTTTTGAGTGGCTGGCCGCGAGCCTCGTCGTCTGGATCGCTCTTTCGATGCCGTATCTGGCCCTGGAACCCGCGCTGATTCTGAGAAGCATGCTCGGATACAGCAGCGCTACGGGCCTGTGGGGTTTCAGCCTGATTTCGACCATGCTCGGTGCCGGCCGCTTCTACGATCCGGTCGCGAAATGGGTTGCGCTCCTGGCCGCGGCCTGCGCGCCCCTGGTGCTGAAAGGGCCGGGGAAACGCCCGCTGCTCGCGCAATGCGGCCTCATCGCCTTCTCTTTCCTGTTTCTCTCGCCCGGATTCGGCTTCCAGTACCTGGCGTGGACCGTTCCATGGACCGTGCTGCTTCGCCGCCCCTCGATGATCGCGTATCACATGGTCGCCGGTGCCTGTGCCCTGACCGTATACGCCGCCGCGTCTCAAAATACCGCCGCCGGCGTCTATGCCGATCTGCTGAATCCGGTCCATTTCCCAGTGCGGATTCTGATGGGGCTGGTCTGTTGGATGACTATTGGGGTGAATATGGCGACACTTTGGGTGGATCGAAGTCGGGCTCTACCAGCCACGCTTGGCGATCCTGGAAGTAGCGCAGCAGTTCTTGATTGCTAGCCGCGTCCATTTCCCGCGCCCAGACGACCTTTGACGCGTCGATATCCGCCGCGTTGTAGACCCAGTCGTCGAATGGAGCATGCTCCGGCGAGTATCGTACGATCGCGAGCTGTTTGCCGGGATTAGTCTCCAGTTGCGCCGCGACCTTTGCACGCGGAAGGCCCAGCGGTTCCGTGCCGTACCACATCGACGGCCAGCGGTCGATCGCGAGTCCCAACGGCTTCGCGTAAATCCGGAGTCCAGCCAGTACCAGGCAAACCAGCACCGAGTATCGGAGCAGGGCTAGACCCACCAGTCTGCCGCCCGGCCGCCAGTGCCGCAGGTGGCGCATGCATTGCAACAGCAGAACGTAGATCGCCGCCGTGAACGGAGCCGCGTAATGCGGGAAAAACCAGGCGTTCGCGCTCAAACCGAGCCCGAAAACAGCCCCGGCGATCAGCAGATACCGCACGCGGGCATCCCGGAACAATCGCGGCAGCAGGAACAGGGGCGCCAGCAGCGCCAGGCCGAAGAAGAAGAACACGGCCGTCGCGACCTTCTGCACCGTTTTATCCGCGAAACCAGGCAGCGTCCGGGCGAACTGGAAATCGTGCATCTCCCAAACCTGGTAGAAATCCTGCATCACTTTGTGGCGATACTCCGGAGACGGCCGCGGCGACTGCCACAGAAACACCGGCGCCGAAGCGTAGGTCGCCCGATTCGTCTGATAGGGGAGCGTGAACGCGCTCCCAAATACACGCTGGTTGTAGTACGCCATGAGTCCGGCCGCGATCAGCACCAGAACCGCCGGAGCGGCCAGACTCCGCGACAGCAGCCCCAGGCGTTTTCGGTATTCCCAGAAGATCGCCACCGCGGCCGGACCGCACACCAGCAGTCCTTCATAGGGACGGCTATTGGCCAGCACGATCGCTCCGATCGCCAACAGGAAACCGTTTCGAACGGTGGCATGCCGCGACATGCGGGTTAGGCGTGGCAGCGCGCCCAGCACCAGTGCCCCTCCGGTGGCCGCGACCGCGCCGCCGTAGTATCCGTTCACCCAGTTGCTGAACAGACCCAGCCTGAGCACCGCCAGTATTCCGCCCAGCAGCGCCCAGCCGGGGGGCAACCACCCTTGGAGCATCCAGCACAGCGCGGCGCACATCAGCCCCACGCTTAACAACACCCCGTACCAGGGATGCCCAAACAGCACTTGACCGGCCGCCAGCACGAGTCCTTGTGCCGGAAAATACATGGACATATAGGTCGGCTGCTGATCAATGTGAAAACTCTCGAAGTGGGTCCACATCGGATGCGTGGGATTGGTAAGCCTGCCCGACGCGAACGTGTCCGCCGCCAGCAGGTAGCTGAACTCGTCGTGAATGAAGGGTTGGGGGATTGGCTCCACCGGAAGCATCGCCAGCCGCAGCAGTACGGTCGAGGCGCCCACCACCAGCACTGACGCGGCGCGTCTCCTCGCCAAGCGCCCGCCGAGCCGCTCGATCCGTGTGAACCACCGGCTTCCGGCCTCCGGCCAGCAGATAGCCAGCATCCCGGCCAGCAGCGTGAATCCGGCTTCCAGCACCAGCAGCGAGGCTTGGTCGGCGGGCGGAGCGTTCATTCCAACGCATCTCTGCACTTCAGAAACCATGCGTCTCGCCTTGGTTTACAAGCGTGACTGTGAACAGGAATAGACACCTCGCCGCCGGTCCTGTATACAAACAGTCAGCTGGACCGCTATGATCGGGCTGTGAATCGGCGGCCCGCGTTGTTTTTACTGCTCTACCTCGCCGCCATTCTTTACCTGTCTCTCTATCCCTGGCGTTATGTTCCGAACCCCATCTTCAGGACCCTCATTTGGGTCCCCCTGGTGAGCCGGCGCATGACACTGGATGCCGTCCTCAATGTAGTGTTTTACATACCCCTGGGCGCGTCAGCCTTTGCGTCGCTCCGCCGGCGCAGCGCGGTCGCCTTCGTGGCGGCGCTGGCCTTGGGAACGCTCGTGTCGTTCGCCGTGGAGCAGGCCCAGCTCTCTATCCCCACCCGCTTCGGCAATCTGACCGATCTTTTTTTCAACAGCCTGGGCACATTGCTGGGCGCCGTACTGGCATTTGTGGCGACCCGCCCGCCCTTCGCGTCGCGGTTGCGTCTCTTGTACTCTCCGGGCGTCCTGCTACTGGGACTCTGGGCTGTCTGGCAAGCTTTCACGTTTTTGCCTCGATACCAGTCCACCTTTGATATTCGCCACGAAATTGTGGGCTTTCTGGTGCTGGCTTTACTGGCCGTTCGCCGGCAATTCCGAGTGGCGGCGGTTTTGCTGCTGATCTGGTTGGCCCTGGACGAGTTGCAGCCCTTCCATTTCCACGGCCCGGCGCAGCGGTTCTGGTGGCTCCCCTTCGAGAGCTGGTTCGTGGGAGCGCTGGAGTCCTACTACGGAATCATCTTCGGGAAACTGTTCCTCTATACTGCGATCCTGTGGGCGGAACGCAGCGCGGGCATGCGATGGGTCTGGGCGCTGGCTGCCCCCGGCGCGATCCTGTTCACCTGCGAACTCGCCCAACGCTATTTACCCGGCCGCACGCCGGAGATCACCGATCTGATCCTGCTTGCCGCCGGCGCGGTGATGCTGTATCTGGTGGAGCCGGCCGACCTGCATAATAAAAGCTAGACATGATTCCGTACGGAGATTTGAAGGCGCAGTACCGCAGCATCAAGGCCGAGATCGATGCGGCCATTGCCGCCGTCCTCGAAAGCAGCCAGTTCGCGCTGGGACCGGAAGTGGCCGCGTTCGAGAAGGAATTTGCCGCCTACTGTTCCACGGGCGAGTCTATCGGAGTGAACTCGGGAACGAGTGCTTTGCACCTGGCTCTGCTCGCCGCCGGAGTCGGACCCGGCGACGAGGTCATCACCACTCCGTTCACTTTCGTCGCGACGGTCGCCGCGATCCTGTACACGGGCGCCACACCTGTTTACGTCGATATCGACCCGGAATCCTATAATCTCGATCCCGGCAAGCTGGAGTCTGCCATCACGGCGCGGACCAAGGCGATTCTGCCGGTTCACCTATACGGACAGCCTGCCGACATGGGACCGATTTTGGATACTGCGCGTACCCGCGGCATTACCGTCATTGAAGACGCGGCGCAGGCCCACGGAGCGGAGTACAAGGGGCAGCGCGCCGGGTCATTGGCGGATCTTGCGTGTTTCAGCTTTTACCCCGGCAAGAATCTCGGAGCCTATGGCGAAGCCGGCGCCGTGGTCACCGCGAATCCGGAATACGCCAAGACGATTCGCCTCCTGCGAAGCTGGGGTGAATCGCGCCGCTATTATCACGACCTGCGCGGTTTCAACTACCGCATGGAAGGGATGCAGGGGGCCATTTTACGCGTGAAGCTGCGGCATCTGGAGCGCTGGACCGAAGCCCGCCGGGCGCATGCTGCGATTTATAATCGGCTCCTGAACGATTCCGGCGTGGTGACGCCGCGACAAATGCCTTATGCCCGCCACGTGTATCATGTCTACGCGATCCGCACGCCTCATCGGGACGCGCTGGTCGAGGCTCTGAAGGCCGCCGATATTCAGTACGGCATCCACTACCCGGTCCCGATTCATCTGCAGCCCGCCTATCGCGATTCCCGCTATGGCGAAGGCGATTTTCCGGTTGCGGAACGAATCGCCGGCGAAGTCCTGTCGCTCCCCATCTATCCGGAGATGGAGCGCTCTCAGATCGAACGGGTTTGCGAAGTTGTGGGTAACGCAAAAGCCTGCGCGATCAATTCGTAACAGCGCTGCCGCGCGGCCGGATCGTGCACGATGTTCACGACAAATACCTCATCTGCCCCGTACTCAACCGCGACATGCTCGATGCGTTCGCGCACATGCTCCGGCGCGCCGGTGATGATCCTGCGGCCCTCCGGCACCGAACCAACAGGAACGCCTTCCTTCGCCAGGAACGCCATCGCCTTTTCGACAGGAGGGACCGGAACTAGCCGCCCTCGGAACAGGAGCAGCAGCATCATGCGCGCGCTCGACGAAACTCGCAATGCTTCCTCTTCCGTCTCCGCACACAGCGCCCAGACGGCCACCGAAACTTTCGGCTTCGCCAGGGCTGCGGACGGGCGAAAACGGTCCCGATAGTAGGACGCGATCGCGGCGCCACCGGGATTGATGAAATCGGCAAACACGTAGGGCAGTCCCATCTCGGCCGCCCACACCGCACTCTGGGCGGACGAGCCGAGCAGCGAGACTTCCGGACTTTGGAAACGCAGTTCCCTTAGCCCTTTGCCGAAATACTCCAGGAGCTCGTCCATCTGTTCCCGGAAATCGTCGGGCGAAGCTTGCCGGCGATCCCGCTGCAGCGCGAATGCCACTTGGGCACTGGTCCCCGGAGCGCGGCCGATCCCCAGATCGATGCGGCCCGGAAAGAGCGCGCTCAACATGGAAAAGTTTTCCGCGACCTTGAGCGGGCTGTAGTGCGGCAGCATCACGCCGCCGCTGCCCACGCGGATCCGCGACGTGGCCGCGGCCACCGGTCCGATCATGACCTCCGGGCTGTTGCACGCCAAGCCCGGCGTTCCATGATGTTCCGCCAGCCAATAGCGGCCGTACCCCAGTTGATCCGCCCGCTTGGCCAGTTCGATCGTGTTCCGCAGCGCGTCGCCGGCGCCCGAGCCCTCGGGAATCGGGCATTGATCCAGAATGTTCAACTGCATCCAGCTCTATGGATGCACGATTCACATACGCGATTCAACTGCGACCCCGGCATCGCTGGGAACCGGGACTGGAGTTTTCGGAGTTTTGGAACGCTGGATGACTTCGCGATATAACTCGGCATAGTGCGCCGCCATATCGCTGGTCGAATCCGGCGAGCGAACTCCTTCCGTGATGCGCCCGCGCAAAGCCTGGTCGGAAATGACCAGGCGAATCGCGTCCACCCACGCCTGAATGTCGCGCGGCGGAACCTTGAGCCCGTTCACGCCGTTCTCGATGCGACTGCCGAGCGCCCCGTAGTCGGAGCCGATCACCGGCACGCCGCCTGCGAAGAACTCGGACAGGGTATAGCTGAAGGTTTCCTGCACCTGCGCGGGCATGATGCCCACGTCAATTTGCGACAGGATCTGCGGCAGGTCGGGTTCGCTGTACGAGCCGTGATAGTGAATGCCCAGCTCCCGGCACCGCTCGACGTATTTGGAATCCGAAGCGCCGTAGATGTGCAGCTCGGCGGCATCCTGCCGGGCCACCACGGGCCACACTTTAAAGATCACGTCGATGCCCTTCACGGGCAACAGATTCCCGATCATGCCGAAGCGAATCTTCTTGCTTGCAACTTTGGCGGCGCGCAGCTCGGCCGCGGCTTGGCCAAGGACCCTGGGCTCGCGAATACCGTGCGGGATCACGCGGATTTTTAAATCGGGGTACACCTCGCGCACCAGATTCGCCGTGGACACGCTGGGCGCGATCAACGCCGCGGCGTTCCGCAGGCTTCCTCCCAGCAGTTCCCGGCGGAGGGCCTGGTATTGCGCGGGTCCCTTGAAGCGATCGGGGAAGCAGGATGCGCAGGAATGGACGCCCGGGCAATCGTGCAGGTGAAAATCGGGACAGAGGAAGTAGTAGTCGTGGAAGGAGACCATCACCGGGATACCGGTCGAGGTCAATTTCGCCAGCAGGCTCAGCGGGTGATTCAGCAGGTGATGAAAATGAATCACGTCCGGCCGGACCTGGTTCAGGATGCTGATCCAGCCCGGATCATTCGCCGGCAGGTCGGAGGTCGTCAGAGGCCATCCAGCCTTTTCGTACCGCCACTTTCCCAGGGGAACGTTGCCGCAGTAGAGAGTGAGCGCTTCATGCGGCACAGCGCCGAAGCTGAGGAATTCTCCGAAAACCGCCGCCTGCAAGTCCAGAACGTGTTTTTCCGTTCCTCCTCCGGCGATGAAGCTTTGGGCCACGTGCAGTACGCGCGGGCGCGCATCGCTCGTCGCCGCCACCATTTTGCGGCGGTGTTCCATCAGCGGATCGGAGGCGATGTGGGCTTCCATCTCGAACCAGGCGTGCGGGGATCTTTGGTCGATCACCCGGTGATCCGCGGAGTTCAGCATCACCGTTTCTTTCAAGGGTGGGGATCCTTCGCGCCGGCACCAGCAGCCGGTGTCGATCACGTTGGCGTACCTGGCGGCAAGCCGCATGCTGAAGTCGATCTCTGCCGCGACGCTGGATTGAAGCTCCTGATCGAACAGGCCATATTCGCGGATCACCGCACGCTTGATGTACAGCAGATGGCTGCCGGCCACCGGCGCGAGCACCGCAGACGCGGTCAGTGTGCTGATGATTTGCTGGGCGTCGGCAAGATCCGGCACCGATGCGAGCCCGGCGTTGTTGGAAACCGCCGTCACCGTGCCAATCTCGGAATTCGATCCCGCGGTCTGGGCGAGACGCCGCACGAATCCGGGCATCGGCTGTGTGTCCTGATCCATCAGAATGACGTCGGCGGTTGGCCGGACCAGTTCCGCCACGGCCAGGTTGCACGCCGCCCGAAACCCGGGGGCCTTCGTATTGCGATGCACGGTAATCCACGGGTGCGTGGCGTATTCGTCCAGAAAGGCGGCGTCGTCCAGGGCGTCGTTGATCAGGAGCAACCGGCGCGAGGCGTCGAGCTCCGGAAGCACAGCCTCGATTGCCTGGCGTGCCTTCGCCGTCGCGCGATGAATAGGGATGACCACATCCACATCCGCGCACTCGCCGGTCTGGGTTTGCGAAGGCGTAGCCCGCGGGAACGCGAAAAGAGTCCGGTCGCGCTTTGGCTCGGTCCCTTCGAACGCCTTGAGCAAGCGGGGCGCGGTTTTCGAGACGTCGTGATCTTCTAACGTTTCGCGCGCGGCTTTCAGCATCTGCAGCCTCGGCCCATCGTTTCTGAGGAGCTTCTCAATCGCGCGGACCCAAGAATCCGCCTGATTGTCGACCAATAGCCCGTCCGAACCGTCCCGGATCGCCCCGGCAAACGGGCCGAAGTTGCTCGCCACCGTCACCGCTCCCGCGGCGGAATACTCGTAAAACTTCAGCGCGGACCGATTCTTGTTGAAGTCGCTATGCGCCAGCGGCGCGAGCGCCACATCGATACGAAGTTTGGTCAGAAGCGCCGGGTAGTCTTCGGGTTTGCAGAGATCCACCACCTCGGCGTTCGCTACCGTGCTCGAAAGCCATACCGGCCGAAACCCGAAGCAGACGAAGCGAATCCCCCGCACTTTGAAGTCGTGCGACAACTTGGCGAGCGCCGGCCGCAGCAGGTCGACGTCGGCTGCGTGCGAAGGGGTGCCGGCAAAGCCTACCGTGCGCGCCTGACTCCGCGCGGGAAATTTATCGGTTTTCCGCCACAGTGCCAGGTTGAGACCGTTGGGGGTCACCAGAACTCTGGGGTTCACCTCTGAAAGCGAAGCGGCCAGGGGGTCGGTGGGCACTGTCACAACGTCCACTGCGTTTAAGAATTCGCGGACTTGCGTCTCAGGCGCCGCCACGGTCTTCGCCGAGGCCAGCAATGGATTTGAATCCAGGTCCGCGACGACGCGAATTCCATGGCGCTTCCACGACCGCACCAGCCCGGGGGATCCCGGCCATCCGTGCATGCCGTGAAGAAATACCAGGTCGGATTCCAGGGTTTTGTCCTGCGGCAGCACTTCGATCGCGCCCTGCTCTTTGAGCCATAGCAGGGGCGTCAGACACCGGAGCAGGAAGCTGCTGTTATTCTCGCTGCGCAATATCCCGATCTTCAGGGATTTCATTGCGTGACCACGCTTTCCTGCGCGCCGCTGTCTTGCCTGTGTCCGTAGTAGTCCGCCGGTGCGCTGATTTCGGGGCCACGCGTGTTCCGCAGCAGCGTCAGCAGGTCGAGTTGCTGCGCGTGGTTCGGATCGATGCCCAAGACGCGCGGGTCCCGCACCCGGCGCAGACTGCCCGATTCGACCAGGTAGTGCTCGCCGTCTTCTCCCGCCAGCAGCGCTCCTTCTGGCGCAGCGAAATCGGCCGTGAGATTTTCGAACGGGATTCCATGGCCGTCCACGATCCCGTTCTGGAGGCCCTGAAAGCCGATGGGCAGTTCATTTTCATGGATCCGGCAGAGCAGCTCCTCGCGGGCGCCGATGGCCACATCCCAGGTGAGACTTTCCGCCATCGCGCGGCCATTGCGGGCCAGCTGTGCACGGAACTCGGGAACCCGGACCAGGCCGTCCAGGGCGACCGCCAGATCGGATACCACGCGGGGCCGCGCCACGATGGCGTTATGGCCGTCGATGGCGTAGTCCTCGGTTCCATAGCGCGTGGTGATGACTGCCGTGCCGCAGGCCATCGCCTCCAGAGGCGGCATGGCGAATCCTTCGTACCAGGAGGGGCACAGTGCGATGTCGCTTTCCGCGTACAGGCGGCTCAACTGGTCGTGATGGAGTGCGCCGTGGAACTGAAACGGCGCCAGCTCGTTCTCCGGATCCAAAGCCGGATGGGGAATCCCGTACACATGCCACTGAATCTTGTAATAACGCTTCATCAGCTCATGCATGGCCGGCACCGCATCCTGGAACCCTTTCCATTGCTCGGGACGGCAGTAGGTGACCACGCGGATCATGCCGTCGTGCGCGCTCAGCTTGGGGAGCGGATGAAACCGGGCCGTGTCCACGCCGTTCTGCACGAACGGAATGGTTTCGCCGAAATGGCGGCGAAACTCGCCCGCCAGCCAGCTCGAGTTGGCGACCCGGTACGCCGGCATCTGCAATGCGTTGCGGCACAGCAGCTTGATCAGTGGATTCGCTCGCAGCCCCGCGGTAGAAGTCCCGTCGAGCGTGAAAGCAATCTCGTCGTAATGCTGCGGGAAATGGACCACCTTGCCTTGCCGCGACTGCCACGCCGGAATCACCCCTTCCCAATGACCGGCGACGATCAAATCCGACTTCGGGATGGCGGGCGTCACCAGGTTGAGAAACGCCAGGAAGTACTGCAGCTCGCCCAGGTAATCGCGCGGGGACTTGTCCAGCAGATGAATCGGCAGCGCGTCAGGCGTAGCGCTGCGGTCGCAGAAAACCGGAATTTTGGAATCGAGCCCGGGGAAGGGCAGGTCGTGCTGCCACAGAAACCTGGGCCACGTGGTGAAAGACACGGCGTGTCCGCGTTCGCTAAGGCCCCGCGCGTATTCCAGGATGGAAGCGGTTCCTGCGGTCTGAACCTCGCCCGTGGGGCCCAGTACGAAGTTTATGGATAAGCGCTTGTTACTCAGACTCATAGCGGTAACGTACCATGCTGGGTGTGCGGAGGCACGGATTTAAATCCCTAGTACCATCGACGGATCTTTCCTAAGGCTTTAGCCTAAGGCGTAGCCCACCAACAGCCGAACATCATAGGGGCTTAAGTGAACGCCCTTATGTGAAGCCTATGTTCAGCTATGTCGGTGAGATTGAAGAAGTTCGCTACAGTACCGTCTTGGGCTGGGCTGTGGACGCGCTGCGGCCGGACGAGCCGGTGCGCGTGGCTCTGGCCGTCAATGGTAAAAGCGTCGCCGAAACCGTAACCAACCGGGAGCATCGTTTCGAGATGGCAGCTCCGGTCCACGTCATGTCCAGCACCCCGCTCGAAGTGCTGCTCTATGACGAGGAGGGACAACAGGTTCAGAGCCTGGTTTGGGGTGAATCGGCGCGGAAGCTTCCAGCGGAATGGAAAAGCGGTGCTCACATGGCCTTTCCATCTTTCTTTGTCGTCGGCGCGGCGAAGTCCGGCACGACCTCTTTGCACGTCTACCTGGACCAGCACCCGGACATCTTCATGTCCAAGCCCAAGGAGCCATTTTTCTTCGAGGCCGAGTACGATCGCGGGCCGGAGTATTATTATCGCCGGTATTTCGGCGGATGGGATGGGCAGCGCGAAGTCGGCGAGTCGCGTCACCGCAACCTGTACTTTCCGTACATTCCGGCGAGAATCCACCAGTACAATCCGGAAGCCCTTATCCTCGCGATTCTCAGAAATCCGGCCGAACGCGCTATTTCACACTGGTGGCATTGGTACGCGCGCGGAAAAGAAGACCTGGGATTGTTCGATGCCCTCCAGGCCGACCTTGGAAAGAATCAGGGCTGGCGCCAAGGTTTCCACTCCTGAAGAGATCGCCCGTTATGCAACCAATGCAGGCGATGAAGGGCAGGGGTACCATCGGACGTATCTGGACACGGGCTACTATCTCGAACAGCTCGCGCGCTATGAAGCGCTTTTCGGCCGCTCGAAAATGCATGTCGTACTGGCGGACGACCTGTTCCGCGAGCCGGAGAAAACCATGAGGGGCATCTTTTCCTTTCTGGAGGTGGATCCCTCTTTCGCAGCCACCCAGAACTATGGAGTCTTCAACGATGCACCGGTGGGCAAAGACCAGCAGGTCACCCCGGAGGTCTGGCAGTGGCTGGTCGATCACTACAAGCCCTACAACCATGCTCTGGAAGAGTTCCTGGGCCGTTCGCTAGACATGTGGAATCGCCCCGCTGCGGTGGCCGCCGCAGTACCTTCTTCGTCACTTCCGGTGCCAACACCGTCGCCGGCATCTCTCTATGTGGATCTCCTGAAGAAAAGCATTCTCGAAGATCTCTATACGGAAAACGAAGTCCGGCTGCTCTACTTACAATCGTGCCTGGAGGGAAAGGAGACCTTTCAACAGGATCTCTACCTGGATGTCCGGCGCCGCTGGCCGGAGGTCTACGGCGAATATGTCAGGCTACGGGAGTTCGGCTTGGCGTATAACCGGCCCATGCAACATCTGGGGTTTCCGCACACCATGTTGAACCGGCGCCGAGTGGAGAATATCGAATTCTGCCTGGATACCATCCTGAAAGAGAACGTACCCGGCGATTGCATGGAGTGTGGCGTGTGGCGCGGCGGAGCCGTGATCTTCATGCGCGGCTATCTGGCCGCACATCAGGTGACCGATCGCACGGTGTGGGTGGCCGACTCCTTCGAGGGCATCCCCGCTCCCAGCCTCCCGCAGGAAGGTGGATTGAATCTGAGCAAAGATACCCACCCGATGCTCGCCATCGATCTGGAGACGGTTCGCAACCTGTTTGAACGCTATGGGCTGCTGGATGAGAAAGTCCGCTTCCTCAAAGGCTGGTTCAAGGACACGTTGCCGCAAGCTCCCGTCGAGCGTCTGGCGCTATTGCGGCTGGACGGCGATTTGTATGAATCCACCATGGACGCGCTGGAAGCTCTCTATCACAAGGTGGTTCCTGGGGGATTCGTGATCATCGACGACTATGGATGCCTCGAGCCGTGCCGCCGTGCCGTAACGGAGTTTCGCGAGAGGCACGGCATCACCGAACCGATCCACGAGGTGGACTGGACGGCGGTGTACTGGCGCCGCGCGCCGGAGCAAATTCCCGCCAGCAAGGAGCCAAGCATGTCGCAGACATTGCGATGAAGTAATGGCGCTGAATGCAGCGCTCGAACTGCCCACGGTCGAATCCCCTCTGATCAGCGCCCACCACGCCGATGTCTCGCAGCCCTGGAGCGGGCTGGCGGAAATCACGGTCGAGGTGCAGCCGAATCCCGGTCTGGGTCCCGTGATGCTCGAAGTGTCTGTCGAAAACGGCGGCATGATTCTGGGTAAGGAAATCGCGGAAGCGGGGATCTCGCAGGTCAAGTTTGGCGTCCAGACCGATCTCCTGCCGGACGGACCGGCGGCCCTGATATTCACCGCCAAACAGGATAAGTTCATCTGGGAATCCGGCCTGGCGTTCCACGTGAGGAACACTCCTGCGGCGGCTACGCCCAAGATCGACAGCGGCGACGTCATGTGGCGCCAGTATGGCGAGAGCGCTCCGCTGGAAAATGAATCGCGGTTCCCCGCGCAGCCCTTCGCGTTGCCGATCCCCAATGCGGTGCTGCGTGAGTCATCGAGCGTCGGCCATCTCGACATCTTTTACGCGATCGCCGAAGCCTGGGGCCATATGGTGATGCATTTCCTGCCGGAAAATCCCGTGGTGCTGGACATCGGCTGCTCCTGTGGAAAGCTGGCGCGATTCCTGTATATGAATCCGGCTTTGCGCTACGTGGGCACGGACATCTTCCTGCCCGCCATTGAGTGGTGCCGTAAGGCGTTCGCACCGCTGGCGGGGGACCGCTTCCGATTCGAACATTTCGACGCGTACTCGGCGGTGTACAACCCGCAAGGCCAGATCCAGGCGCGCGACTATCGCTTCCCGCACCAGGACGGGGCATTCAATGCCGTGGTGTGCGCGTCGCTGTTCACGCACCTGCTGGAGCCGGACTGCGTGCACTACCTGTCTGAAATCTCTCGCCTCCTCGCTTCCGGGGGCCGGGCGATCATTTCCATCCACATCAAGCCGGCCGAGGGCACGCGATTCTCCGGAGACGAAGCCCGCATCGATATCGATCAGGACTACTTTGTCGAGCTAGCGAGCCAGGCGGGACTACAGCTCTTGCAGGTGGTCGGCAACGTCTACGGACAACAGGTTCTGGTGTTCGAGGCCGCCTAAGGCTTCCTAAAACTTCCACGCCCGCGCCGGTTTGCGGCTTTCGTCGTTGGCCTCGAACCAGTGATAGTAGGAGTCGCTGGCTTCCGTCGCGGAAAACGGTTGCGGATATGCTCTGCGCAGGTCCGCCTGCTCGCGGTAGCGGGTCCGATGCGCCTGCGTGACGGGCGCGCCGTTGTCGAAGCGGCCGTATTTCCACGGGATCGCCGACATCGCGGTCTGTCCCATGCGCTCGCATTCGGCGAGATACCACTCCCGCAGCTCTCGCAGCGCGGGCATTTTCGAGCCGTACTTGTTCAGCATGCCCTCCTGCGCGCCGCTGTCGAGCCCCGAAAAGTGATAGAAGACCACCGGCTGGCCGTTGGCGGTCAGGCCGGATTTGAGCGATCCTTCCACGGTGCGATGCGTGAGGTTCCAGGTGCACACGTTGTAGCCCGGATAGTGCAGAATCGCGACGCCCGGAAAGAAAGCCGGAGCCAGATCCACCCAGCGCTGATCGGTGAACAGCCCGTTGGGAATATCGTCGAAACAGAAATACTGGAGCCGCGCGGCCCACCAGCGGGCGAACTGCTGGCCTTCCGACGAATTCTTCACGCCCACGAACCCGAGGTTATAAATGCCGTGTTTGAGTACGGAGAACTCATTGTCGAGGATCGCATCGATGGTTTTTTCCGGCGCGGTGAGGTGCGGCGTCAGCAGAATCGACGCCGTATTGAAGTGCTTGAGCAACCCGTCCAGGCGCCGCAGGACCGCGATATCCGGGTCGAAGTACAGAACCTCGGTGCAGCCCGGAAGATTCAGCAAATGGAGCAGCGCGAAGCCTTTGATCCCGGTGCTCACTTCGACGATGGAGTGTTCAAAAATCCACTGCTCGGCGTTCTCCAGACCCAGGTCCTCAATGGTCCAAACGCGGTCGAACGGCTCGTCGGCGAGATCGAACCCGGCGGGGAGCGCGTCGGAAATAAACAGGTGGAAGATCGCCTCGGGATGGCGCTGCTTCACGCTGTGCGCCAGTACGCGGGCCTTGGGAATGTAGTTGGCGATGATGCTGGTATAGATGTGAGTGGCCATAGCGATGCCAAGTTGGCCAATGCACGCGGGTTTCCAGAGGTAAGGAATTGATTCGACTGAGAATCCGATTGCGGTTCGTCCCGCGAACTGTCAGATTTCTGACGGCGGCGTTACGTCATTTACCCACAAGGTGGGGCACGTCGCGATTATTTTCATTGCAGATGTACTCGGCGATTTTCCAGCCGGGAGCCAGCTGCGCCGATTCGAAAACCTTCCAGGGCCGGGAATACGCGCCGGGATCGTCGATGGTGATTTCGATGTTGACCCGGCCGAGTTCCGGGCGCGTGAAACGCTCGATGATGTGGGCCTGGTGCGTGCGCGGGTGTCCGACTAAATCGAGCCACGCTTTGTCGTTAAAGCCCACCGTATCCACCACCAGAGCGTCGCCGTCCCAGTGCCCGATGGAATCGCCCCACCAGGTGTCGACGACATTTGGGTCGTGTGGCCGTCCATCCAGGAACACTTGCCGGTAGCTGTGAACGTTCCCTTCGTACAGGATCAGAAACAGCGTGGGCGTCTGGACGATTTTCCAGGGATACGGATCCTTGCGCGGCGTGCCCATGGGCAGGCACAGGCCCTCGGGGTCGTCCTTGCTGTTGGTCGCGGCGCGCTGGCGCATCAGTTCCACGGCCGAGGGCAACAGGGGCACGTCTTCGGGCTTCATGCCCCGCGCGATGTTGTGTGCAATGGTTTCCCCTTTCCGGATGGGCGGGTCGCCGGGTCCGTAGCCGGGCGCGTGATAGACCCCTGAGAAATCGATGTGCCCATCCGCGGTGCGCGGCGCCGGCAAGCCTTTAGCAACTTGCGGACCTTGGTCGTTGAATTGCGCGGCCGCCGTCGCAACGAACAGAGCTGCCAGAAAAAGTCGAACGCCCACGGCTATTGCGCCGGCTCCAGGCGGATCAGGGAGCCGTTCTCCTCGTCGGTAAGTACATAGACCAGCCCGTCCGGACCCTCGCGTACGTCGCGGATGCGCTGGTGCAGATCCACGAGCAGGGATTCGCGTGAGGTCTCGTCCCAGTTTTCGTTGAACACCAGCCGCTCCAGGTGCGGATAGCCGGGAACGGTGCCGCCCAGTTGGGCGCCCACCAGAACGCTGTTCTTCCAAGCCGGGAACTTGTCTCCGGTATAGAATGCCATCCCCGAAGGCGCGATCGACGGGGCCCAGAACACGATGGGCTCGATCATGCCTTCTTTGAAGCTGACGATCTGCGGTCCGGAGTAATCACGGCCGTAACTCACCAGGGGCCAGCCATAGTTGCCCCCGGGCTTGATGACGTTGATTTCGTCGCCGCCGGCAGGACCGTTCTCGTTGTTCCACAGATCGCCGGTAACGGGGTTCAAGGCGAGGCCCAGTGAATTGCGATGCCCCATCGAGTAAATCTCGGCTTTGTATCCAGCCTTGCCTTCAAAGGGATTTCCGGGGGCCGCGGTGCCGTCGTCGCGCAGCCTCAGGATTTTTCCGCGCAGGCTTCCGGGTTCCTGGGCGGCCATGCCATTGGACGCGCCGGTGGTCATGTAGAGCATCCCGTCCTTGCCCCAGGCCAGGCGCGAACCGGATCCTCCGTCGCCGGCCCATGAGTCGCAGACCAGAATATCTTTTACGTCCACGAGTTGTTTGCCTTCCAGTCTCCCGCGGGCGAGGGTGGTGGCCACCTGGCCTTTCCCTTTCTCGGGAACATCCTTGGTGTAGGTGAGATAGACCCAGTGGTTCTGCGCGAAGTTGGGATGCGGCAGGATCTCCATCAGCCCGGACAGGCGTACCGAGTGCACCGGGGGGACGCCCGCGATGGGATCCGGATCGAGCTTGCCGTCGCGCACCGTGCGCAGCTTGCCGTTGCGCTCGGTGACCAGCATGTCGCCGTTGGGCAGCCACGCCAGGCTCCAGGGATGCCACAGGCCGGTGGCGATGGTGGTGGTGCGGATGCGAGTCGCCTTGGCCTTCTGCTTGGTCTTTCCCTTAACCTGCGGCTGTCCCTGGACGTCGATGGGCAAAGTGGCGACGGCCACCAGGACGCCCAGTGAAACCGCTAGGAACGGGATCGCGGTCCGCGGCCTTCCGGTAAACAAACGCTTCAGTGACTCAGAGACTTTCATGAGCGGATCTCTCCAAATGAAGCCAACAGGTTGAACGCTATCACGGCGGGCCGCGGCATAGCAAGCCTGTCGGGCGCGATACAATCCCCCTTGAGGTGCAGGCGACGCGGGACCATCCAGCCGGCACACGGGAACATCGATGACTCCCTGCATTCGATTGCGCGACATCGCTAAGCGCTACACGGGAACCGCCAAAGCCTCCGTGAACGCCCTGGACGGCGTGTCGCTCGAGGTGCAACCGCGCGAGGTCGTGACCATTGTCGGACCATCCGGCTGCGGAAAGTCTACGCTCTTGCGGATCGTGGCCGGTCTCGATTCACCCAGCGAGGGAACGATCGAGATCCAGGGCAAAGTCGTCAATTCGGTGCCGGCGCGGCTGCGGAACATCGCCATGGTGTTCCAGTCCTATGCGCTCTATCCGCATATGACCTGTTTTGAGAATATGGCGCTCAATCTCAAGCTGAAAAACGTGCCCAAGGGAGAAATCGAGCGGCGGGTGCAAGAGACCGCCCGACTTCTGGAGATCGGCGAGCTGCTGGGCAAAAAACCCAAGGAATTGAGCGGCGGACAGCGGCAAAGAATCGCGGTCGGACGCGCGTTGATTCGAAATCCCGAGGCGTTCCTGTTCGACGAGCCGCTAAGCAATCTGGATGCGATGCTCCGGGAGCGCGTCCGCCACGAGCTCAAAGAATTGTTTCGAAAGATCGAGGCGACGGTGATCTACGTGACGCACGATCAGGTGGAAGCGATGACGCTCGCCGACCGCGCCGTGGTTCTGGATCGCGGCAGGGTCCAGCAGATCGGCACGCCCGAGGAACTCTACCGCCGGCCCGCCAACCGGTTTGTGGCGTCTTTTATCGGATCCCCGTCCATGAACCTGTTCGAGACCCGGCTCACCGGAGGCGGGTTCCCACTCGGCCCCGCCACCGTACGGACGTCGTTGGACTGGTCCGGCGAAGCCGTCGTGGGCGTGCGTCCCGAGCATATCGTGCTCGGCGATTCCGGAATTCCAGCCGGCGTCAAATGGATTGAGAACCTGGGAGCGCAGTATCTGATCGGTGTGCAGGCGGGAGGGATTTCGCTTTCCGTGACGAACGCAAGGCGGCCGTCGTCGGAGGCCGTTCACCTGAGGATCGAACCCGAAAACATACATGTCTTTGAAAAAGGTAGCGGCGCAAATCTTTCTTTGGACCGCGCTCGCGACCCTGCTCGTCTATAGCATCCGCGGCCCGGGTTCCGGCGCCGATTCGGGACTGTCCGTCCTGATGGAGCCGGACGGCACGGGAGTCTGGCGCGACCTGGTGGCCCAGTTCAACCGTCAGTATCCCGGTGCGCCCGTCCGCCTGATTGAGGGTCCGCCCGCGACGGATGCCCGCGAAGACTTGTACTCCACGTCGTTCCTGTCCGGCGATTCCGCATATGACATCGTCTACTGCGACAGCATTTGGGTCCCTAAATTCGCGGCCGCCGGCTGGCTGGAGGATTTGTCCGCGCGGCCTTCGGCCGAAGACCGGAAAGACTTCCTGCCGGCGGAGTTCGAGGCCGGCTCGTACCAGGGAAAGTTGTACCGGATGCCGGCGCTCACCGACGCCGGTGTCTTGTTCTACCGCAAGGATCTGGTCCCGACGCCGCCTGAAACCTTTGACGACCTGATGCGTCTGGCGCGCTCCTTGCAGACTCCGGAACGCTGGGGGTTTCTGTGGCAGGGCAAGCAATACGAGGGGCTGGTCACGGCGTTTCTGGAGGTTCTGTGGGGCTACGGCGGAGACTGGATCGATGCCGGAACGCGTGAAGTCCGGATCGACAGCCCCGAGGCCATCCACGCGATCGAGTTTCTGAAGAACACCATCGGCACGGTTTCGCCGCCCGCCGTGACCACCTACGCCGAGGAAGATACGCGCAACATTTTCCAGAACGGCCGTGCCGTGTTCATGCGCAATTGGCCCTATGTCTGGACGCTGATTCAGCAATCGGGCGGGGAGATGAAAGATAAAGTCGGGGTGGCGCCCATGGTGCACGCTCCTGGTAAATCGAGCGCCGCCACGCTGGGCGGCTGGGGGTTCGCCATCTCCCGGTATTCCAAAGATCCTGAACGGGCGTGGCAGTTTATCGATTTCCTGACGCGCCCCGAACAGCTTCGTCAAGTCCAACAGCGGCAGGGCAGAATCCCGGCCCGCCGGAGCATGATCCCCGCTGAATTCCTGCCGATCCTGGCCAGCGCGCGGACGCGCCCGCCGATTCCGGAATACGCGCAGGCGTCCGACATCCTGCAGCGGTGGCTCAGTTCGGCCTTAACCGGCCGCGTCAGTCCCTCCCAGGCCGTTGCGGAAATCGCCAAGGAAACCCGGCTGCTCCTGGCGGGAGGTCAGCGGTGACCCGGTCGAGTTATCGGAACGCGCTCTTTTATGCGCCGGCCGCGGCTCTGCTGCTGGTGGTGTTCGCGTACCCGATTGCGCGCACCGTCGCGCTGAGTTTCTCCAACCTGAACCTCTCCACCGCGTTCCGGCTGGAATTCGCCGGTTGGGAAAACTACCGGCGCCTGCTCTCCGATTCCAGATTCCTCGATACTCTGCGGATCACCGGCGTTTTTACGATCGTCTCGGTGGCGCTGGAATTCGGATTGGGGCTCATGCTGGCCCTCGCGGCGAATCACTGCATTCGGGGAAGAGCGCTGGTTCGCTCCATTTTCCTGGCGCCGTGGACCCTGCCGACGGCGGTCATCGCCGTGCTGTGGGCCTGGATCTTTAACGATCAGTACGGAGTGCTGAACGCGCTTCTCCAAAGGACCGGTCTCATTTCGTCGCCGGTTGCCTGGCTGGCGACGCCTGTGAGCGCCATGGGGGCGATCGTCATTGCGGATGTCTGGAAGACGACGCCCTTCGTTTTCCTGGTGCTGCTGGCGGGTCTCCAGAACATTCCGGCGGATCTTTATGAAGCCATGGAAATCGACGGCGCCGGAGCTTGGGCGAAGTTCCGGTACGTGACTTGGCCGTTTCTGCTCCCCTTCGTGTTCATCGCGCTGGTGTTTCGCATCATCCAGGCGTTCGCGATTTTCGATCTGGTCTGGGTCATGACCGGAGGCGGGCCGGGCGGATCGACGGAGACCGTGTCCGTGTATTCCTACCAGACCTTCATGCGATATCTGGACATCGGCTACGGATCAGCGCAGGTGGCGGCGACCGTCGTGATCCTGGCCGCTCTGGCATTCGGGCTGTATCATCTGCTCCTGAGGCGTTATGCGCGTCTTTTCTAGCATCATCCTCACGGTGTTTTGCGTCCTCGCGATGGCCCCGCTGGCCTGGCACGCCATTTCCTCGCTGAAGACGCCCGCCGAGCTGACCAGCATCCCGCCCACACTGCTGCCGCACGATCCGACGGTGGCCAATTATCAGGAACTGTTCACTCGCCGGCCCTTCGGCCGCTACTACGCCAACAGCTTTGTCATCGCCGCCTTGTCGAGCCTGCTGTGCCTTTCGGCCGCGTCTTTGAGCGCGTACGGGCTCGCCAGAACCAGCCCGCGCCTCCGGCGAATCGCCACGTCCAGTCTCTTGATGCTGGCTTTCTTTCCGCCCATCGTGCTGCTGTTTCCTCTGTACGAACTGATTCGCACGGCAGGATTGCTGAATCATCCATGGGGGTTGATCCTGCCCTATGCCGCGCTCAATCTGCCGTTTTCCGTTTGGCTCCTTACTGGCTACTTCTCTCAGATTCCTTACGAACTCGAAGAGGCCGCGGCTGTCGACGGGCTCTCCCGGTTCCAGACGCTCGTCAAGATTGTTCTGCCCCTTTCGACGCCGGCCCTGGCGACCACGGGATTGCTCGCCTTCATCTTCGCCTGGAACGAGTTCATGTTTGCACTGACCTTCATGAACGTGGAATCCGCCAAAACCATCACCGTCGGAGTCGCCACCTTGAGCGGAGCCTTTGCCCTTGAGATTCCCTGGGGCTTGCTGGCCGCGGGCGTGATCGCGAGCTCGCTTCCGCTGATCGCCCTGGTGGTGATCTTCCAGAAGAGGATCGTGGCCGGTTTAACGGCGGGCGCCGGCAAGTGACAGGTTTGCTCATGTTAAGCGGAAAGAATTCAACCCATTGCCGAAATTCCGACGGCGGCAAAGGGATTCCTGACACCATCCCTGCCGAATGGGAAGCTGGGCAAGGATGCATCGGCCCTGCCTTTTCAATCGTTTAGGGTGTGGAAAAAAGGGAAATAAAAGTGCCATAGCGGAAGCATGGGCTTCATAAACAACCTTTCCAGCAATTATCTACAGTCGGCTCTCAGCAATGTTCTGCCGAATTCCGGCTTGACCGCCAGCACAACCGGTAACAGTCCAAACGGCATTGGCACGCCTTCCGTCGCACTGCAGACAGATAACCAGCAGCTTTCACCGTTCGCCCAATTGCTGTCGGCGCTCCAGCAGCTTCAGCAATCGGACCCCGCCAAGTACCAGCAAGTAACCCAGCAAATCGCCACGAAGCTCCAAAGCGCCGCCCAGACTGCTCAGGCGGACGGTAATTCGACAGCGGCAACTCAGCTCAACCTGCTTGCGACGGACTTCACGAACGCCTCGCAGGGCGGCCAACTCCCCAACATCCAGGATCTGGCTCAGGCTACCGCTGGCCATCACCATCATCATCACCATCACTCGCATTCTGCCTCCGCAGATCCGGATAGCAGTTCCAGCTCGAGCAGCAGTTCGAGCAGCGTTTCCAACAGCACCGGCACCGACCAGTCGGTGAGTCAATTCCTGTCAGACTTGCAGCCAAATGGGACGCCGAACACCGCCCTGGATCCGATGGCGATTATTCTCAACACGCTTTCCAGCGCTGGGCTGAGCGGCTCCAATAGCTGACCGCGGACCCAGCTGCGTTCAGACGATTTCCGCTAGTTTAACGGCGGACGCCGACAAGTAACAGGTTTGCTCCCTGGCCGATGAATTCCCGCGAGTAGCGAATTCAAGAGTGGCGGTCGTAAGCTGAAGAGGGAGAGCTGATGAATCTACAGAGTGTTCTCGACTACGTCACCAGGAACTGGTTCAGCCTGTTATTGCCGATCGGAACATTCTTTGTCATCCTGCTTGCGGGATGGGCCGGCCGCCACGCGCTGTTTGGCCGCCTGAGCCGTTGGGCGGCGTCCACCAAGGGGCAGTTTGACGATCTTCTGATCGATTCGCTGCGTGGGCCATTCCTGCTGGGCGTTGTCATCCTGGGAATATCCGTGGCGACGCACGTCTCGCGGCTTCCACCCAAGGTCACGCTCTGGTCCGGCAAGATTCTGCTCGCGCTGTGGATCATCTCCCTCACGCTGGTATTCTCACGGCTGTCCGGCAGGATGGTCAGGATGTACGGAAACCGGTTGCAGGGCGCCCTGCCCATGGGCACCTTGACCGAACGGCTGGCGAGCCTGCTGGTCGGGCTGCTCGGGACTGCTGGCCCTGCTGAACACCTTCGATATTTCCATCACGCCGATCCTCACCGCACTCGGGGTCGGCGGCCTGGCGGTTGCTCTCGCGCTCCAGGACACGCTGTCGAACTTTTTCGCCGGATTTTATGTGAGCCTGGCCGGCCAGGTCCGCGTCGGCGATTTTGTGAAGCTGGACTCTGGACAAGATGGTTTTGTGACCGACATCGGATGGCGAAGCACCACGCTGCGGGCGCTTCCCAATAACTTGATCGTGATCCCCAACAACAAGCTGGCGCAGAGCATCGTCACCAACTTCTATCTTCCGGAAAGGCGGATGTCGCTGCTGATCAACGTCGGTGTCAGCTATGACAGCGATCCGGATCATGTCGAGCAAGTCCTGATCGACGTCACCCTGGCGGCCGCGGACGAGGTGAAGGGGCTCTTGAAGGATCCGGCCCCGTTCGTGCGCTTCATCCCGGGATTCGGCGAATCTTCCCTGGATTTCACCTTGATCTGCCAGGTGGAAGAGTACACGGATCAGTATCTGGCGCAGCATGAACTCCGCAAGCGGATCCTGCGGCGGTTTCGCCAGGAGGGGATCGAGATTCCCTTTCCCATACGGACCCTCGAGATCAAGCGCCGGGCCGCAGCGGCCGCGCCGGCGCCTTCCGGACAGGACGTCCGGTGAAGACCAGCGAGCCATTCGTTTTTTACACCGAACAGCGTTTGATCGCGCTCACCGGGATGCGAGCCAGCACGCTTCCGGAATTATTGACGCTCATGCGGCATGTGCCTGGCTCTTCCATCTTTTATCACACGCACCACATTTATCTCGCCCACCATTTTGAGCGGCCGACATTCACTAACGATTTCGCCCGTTGGGTCGGCGAGGCGCTTCAGGAGGAAGAATTAGCCGAAAAGATGGCGGCCGTCGATCTGCTGGAGCATACCTCGATCCGCAGCCTTCGGGAACGGTTCCTGGAACTCACGGAGATGTCGCTCCAGAGCGGCCAACATGAACTGAGGCGCTGCCCGCCAGGAGACGAATTTCACTTCTGCCGGGCGAGAAGCTTTTTCATGACCAGCGGGGTGGTCGCCCACACTCCGGAGGAGTTTTTCCGCGTACTGCCCCACGTCACGACCGCCTCGATCTTCTACCATTTTTTCGAGGCGCGTTTGCGCCTCAAGCATCGGACCAATGACTTCTCGCACTGGCTGACGGGGAACGGGGAGCGGGATCTGGCCAGATCCGTCGCGATGCTCAACCCTTATGCGCAGACGCTGGAGGAACTGAGAGCCGCGATCATCCGTCTGGGCCAGGCGCGTTTCGGAGGAGCGGGCTGATGGTTCACATTGACGACTATCGTCCGATCGCCGGCGACGATGAAATCGACGAGCTCTGGAAGATGGCGGAACGCGTGCGCCATCTGAGTCTGCAGAGCATCAACTCCACGCCGGTCGGGGGAGGCGTCGCCGAAATTCTGACCCGCATGGTCCCGCTGCTCAATCAGCTGGGCGTCGTTGCGACCTGGGACGTGATCAAGGGAAATGAGGCGTTCTTCGCCGTGACTAAAGCGTTCCACAACGCCCTGCACGGGTACCCGGAAACGATTACGCCGCAGATGTTCGAGGTTTTTCGCGAAACCACAGCGGAGAATCTGAAGCTGATGAAGGTCACCGGCGACATTGTTCTGGTGCACGACCCGCAACCGGCGGGACTGGTGGAGTTGCGGGAAACGGCGGGCCGGCGGTGGATGTGGCGGTGCCATATCGATATCTCCCGTCCGAACCGGGATGTGTGGGACTTTCTGAAGCCGTCCATCGAAAAGTACGACGCCGCGATCTTTTCCATGCCGAGCTTCGCCCAGCACCTGCCCAGCCCGCAGTATCAGGTTTTCCCATCCATCGATCCGCTCGCCGACAAGAACAAGGACTTGCCGGAGGAAGCCGTTCATGCGGCGCTGACGAAATACGGCATCGATCCCGCGCGGCCCCTGATCACTCAGATTTCGCGCTTCGACCGGCTAAAGGATCCGGTGGGCGTAATCGCCGCCTATCGCCTGGCCAGAAAGCGTATGGATTGCCAGCTCCTGCTTGCCGGAGGCGGCGCCGACGACGACCCGGAGGGACAGCAGGTCCTGCAGGAAGTCCGGGAAGCGGCCGCGGGCGACCGCGACATTCATATTCTGCTGCTTCCGCCGTACAGCGACCTGGAAATCAACGCTCTGGTACGGGGATCCACCATCGTGCTGCAAAAATCGCTTCGCGAGGGCTTCGGTCTGACGGTTACCGAAGCGATGTGGAAGGGGAAGCCCGTCATCGGCGGTGCCGTGGGAGGCATTCGAGTGCAGGTGCTGAACCATCTCACCGGGTACGTGGTGCACTCGCCGGAGGGGGCCGCGCAGCGAATCGTGGAGTTGCTGGCCGATCCCGCGCTGTGCCGGCGGCTCGGTGAAAACGGACAACTGCACGTGAAGCAGAACTTCATCATCACCAGGCATGTGAAGGACTACCTGCTGGCAATGCTCGCGCTGGAGCATCCCACAGGCGATGTGGTGCCTCTCTGAGCGTTCCTGATGATCTCTTTCTCCAACATCCATAAGCAGTACGGCAAACAGTTGATCTTCGTGGACGCTTCCTTTCAGCTCAACCCCGGCGAGAAGGTCGGTCTGGTCGGGCCTAACGGCGCCGGCAAGACCACTCTTTTCCGCATGGTGGTCGGCGAAGAATCGCCCGATGAAGGAGAGGTTTCGGTTCCCAAGAAGCTGACCATCGGCTACTTTCGTCAGGACGTGGAAGAGATGAAAGGCCGGTCGGTGCTGGACGAAGCCATCGCGGGCAGCGGCCGGGCCGGCGATCTGCACCACGAGCTGGAGGATCTCCAGCGGGCCATGGAAGATCCCGAGCGTGCGGACGAGATGGACAAGATCCTGGACCGCTTCGGCCACGTGCAGGAAGAGTACGACCATCTCAGCGGCTACGCACTGGAGGCGCAAGCCCGCGAGGTGCTGCACGGTCTGGGCTTTGAGGACGACCAGATCGATGGCGATGTGGGCGCGCTCTCGGGCGGATGGAAAATGCGCGTCGCGCTGGCGCGCGTGCTGCTGGGCCGGCCCGATGTCCTGCTGATGGACGAGCCGACCAATCACCTGGATATCGAGTCGATCGTCTGGCTGGAACAGTTCCTCAAGTCCTATGGGGGCGCGGTTCTGATGACTTCGCACGACCGCGAGTTCATGAACCGCATCGTCTCGAAGATCGCGGAGATCGATGCGGGGGAGATCGTCGCGTATTCGGGCGACTACGATTTCTACGAGCGCGAGCGCACCATCCGCGAGACCAACCAGCAGGCGGCCTTCACCCGGCAGCAGGCCATGCTGGCCAAGGAACAGCGCTTTATCGACCGCTTCCGGACGCACGCGGCCAAGGCGGCGCAAGTGCAGAGCCGCATCAAGGCGCTGGACAAGATCGATAAAATCGAGCTGCCGAAACGACGCCAGGTGGTGAAGTTCGAGTTCCGCGTTCCTCCGCGCTCGGGCGATCAGGTGGCCGTGATCGAGGATCTGCACAAGAGTTATGGCAAGCGGGTGATCTACGACGGGTTCAGTCTCACGGTTCGCCGGGGCGAGCGTTGGGCGGTGATGGGAAGGAACGGCGCGGGCAAGACGACGCTGCTCAAGATGATCGCCGGCGCCAGCGCTCCCGACGCTGGAAGCGTGCGGCTGGGCGCCAGCCTTACGATGGGATACTTCGCGCAGCAGTCGCTGGACGTGCTCGATCCGGATCTGACCGTCATCGAACAGCTCATCAAGGATTTTCCGCAGGATGGGCTCGGCTCGTTGCGCACGCTGGCCGGGGCGTTCCAATTCTCGGGTGACGACGTGGATAAAAAGATCCGGTCGCTATCGGGCGGCGAGAAATCGCGGCTGGCGATGGCGCGGATGCTGTATAACCCGCCGAACTTTCCTGGTGCTCGACGAGCCGACCAATCACCTGGATCTGGCCACCAAGGAGATGCTGGTGGAGGCGCTCAAGGATTTCGAAGGCACGATGATCTTCGTGTCGCACGACCGCATGTTCCTGCGGGGCCTGGGCTCGCGGGTGCTCGAACTGGGAGGCGAAAGCGGCAGGGATCGCACGCCCGTGGTTTATCCGGGATCGTACGTCGAGTACGTCCAGGCGGTCGGGCACGAGGCGCCGGGGATTATTGCCTGACGTTAAACCCGCGCTGGTGCAGTCGCCTCTTTGAGCGATTCCGTCAGGAAATCGAGCGCCGCCGCGACGCCACCCTTGCGATGAGGAACGCCGGCGACGTCCAACCCCATTTCCACGCCCGAAAGCGCTCCGGCGAGCATCAAGTCGTTGAGGTCGCCCAGGTGCCCGATGCGGAAAACCTTATCCGCGAGCTTGCCGAGTCCGCTGCCCAGCGCCATATTAAACCCTTCGAGAACCACTTTGCGAAATCCGTCCGCGGAGTGACCGGCCGGCATGTAGACGGCCGTCACCGAGTTGCTGTATTCCTTCGGGTCGAGAGCCACGTTCTCCAGCCCCCAGGCCTTCACGGCCCGCCGCGTCGCCTCGCCATGACGCTCGTGCCGCTTAAATACGTTCTGCAGCCCTTCCTCACGCAGCATGTTCAGCGATTCGCGCAGGCCGAAGAGCATATTGGTCGCAGGCGTATAGGGAAAGAAACCGTTCGTATTTTGCGCGAGCATCGGCTGCCATTCCCAGTACGACCGGGGAAGCCGCGCCGATTTCGAGGCCTCCAGCGCCTTGCTGCTGATCGCATTAAATCCCAGGCCCGGCGGCAACATCATGCCCTTCTGTGAGCCGCCGACCGAAACGTCGACCTCCCATTCGTCGTGCCGGTAATCGATGGACGCAAGCGAGGAGATGACGTCCACCAGCAGCAGCGCCGGATGCTTGGCGCGATTCATGGCGGCGCGAACCGCGGCTACCGAGCTGGTGACGCCCGAGGAGGTTTCGTTGTGCACCACGCCGACCGCTTTGATCTTATGGTCGCGATCGTCACGTAGTTTAGCTTCGACAACTTGCGCATCGACGCCATGCCGCCAGTCGGTCTGGACGACATCGACATCCAGGCCCAGTTTGGTGGCCACCTGAATCCACAACGCGGCAAACTGGCCGACTTCGAACATCAGAACTTTGTCGCCGGGCGAAAGTGTATTCGTCAGCGCGCCTTCCCAGGCTCCGGATCCGGAGGAAGGGAAGATGACTACTTTCCCCGAGGTCTGGAAAACTTCTTTCATCCCCTCGAGGACTTCCAGGCCTAAAAGCCCGCACTCCGGGCCGCGATGATCGATGGTCGGCCGCGACATGGCGCGCAGGATACGTTCGGGCACGTTGGTAGGCCCGGGAAGCTGAATAAATTGACGACCGCTATGGTAGGACATTGATTAGATCCAAAAGGCTTTAAGGTATTTGGTCGGGCTGCCGGGATTTGAACCCGGGACCTCTTGCACCCCAAGCAAAACATATCAATCACTTGCGAGTGCCTCTGTATGATAACACGGGGCTTAGGGCCGACCGATTTGGACGCCAACTGGACGCCAGAACGCCGGTGGGCAGATTGGACTCCAGGTGGACTCCACCACTCACGATGAATTTGAACTGGATCGCGGTCCCCTCACCTCCTTAGGGGAAGGGACGCGGTCTTTTCAAGTCTACAGGTCGCTCCAACCCTTCCACCAGGAATCTCGGTGATAAGCCGATGCCGTCGCGACGCTGCACGCCGACGTTCAAAAGACTGTCGCCGCGAGGTCGCCAACGACAGCCGGTTCGGCCTGGGCGCCAGCGCCTGGACCAACGATCCCGCCGAGCGCGAGCGCTTCGCCAATGAGATCGATGCGGTCATGGTCTTCATTAACCAGATGGTGGCGTCCGATCCCCGTATTCCTTTCGGCGGCGTCAAGCACTCGGGCCACGGCCGCGAACTGGGGGTCCAGGGAATCCGGGAATTCATGAACGCGAAAACCGTCTGGATCAAATAGGGATAGGGGTTAGACTAGAACGATGGCGAATTTGGGATTTGTCGGTCTGGGGGTCATGGGCGGCGAGATGGTCGGGCGGCTACTTGGACAAAGGCCACACCGTTACCGGCTACAACCGCACCAAATCGAAGGCGCAGCGGCTGATCGACCGCGGCATGAAATGGGCGGACTCGCCGCGCGGGGTCTGCGCCGCGGCCGACGTCACGTTATCGATGGTCACGAACTCCGCGGCTTTGGCGCAGGTGTTCGATGGGCCCGATGGCATGCTGGCCGGATTGAGCGCCGGCAAGGCTCTGGTCGATATGAGCACCGTGAGCCCCGCGGTCAGCCGCGCGTTCGCGGCTCGCGTCCGCGAAAAAGGCGCGGACATGGCCGACGCTCCGGTATCGGGAAGTGTGATTACCCTCCAGCAAGGGAAACTGTCGGTGATGGTCGGCGGCCGTCCGGATACCTTCGAGCGCCTGAAGCCGCTGCTGCTCGACATCGGCCCGAAAGTGACGCACGTGGGCGACAACGGGCTCGCGCTGGTGATGAAAATCGCGACCAACCTGAGTCTTGCCGTGCAGATGCTGGCGTTCTCGGAAGGCGTGCTGCTCGCCGAGAAAAGCGGGATCGCGCGCGAGACGGCGGTCGACGTGATGACCCATAGCGTGATCGGGTCGCCCATGGTGCAATACCGTGGCCCGTTCGTGCTCAAGATGCCCGAAGAAGCCTGGTTCGATGTCACCATGATGCAGAAGGATATGCTATTAGCATTGGAGTTGGGCCGCCAGGTGGACGTGCCTTTGCCGACCACCGCCGCGACCAATGAAATGCTGACGGCTGCGCGAGGCATGGGCCTGGCGAAGAGGGATTTCGCCATCCTGTTCGAAGTACTCGCTCGAATGTCTGGAGTAAGCAAATGAGCACAGTAATCGCGGGCTCGCCGCCCGATTCCGCTATCGACAACAAGCTGTTCCTGCGGATGTATCGCCGGATGGTCATGATCCGTCTGTTCGAGGAGCAGGTCAACGATCTTTATACGCGCGCGCTGATGCCCGGGCTCGCTCACCTCTATATCGGTGAGGAAGCGATCGCCGTGGGCGTCTGCGAAGCGCTCCGCGCCGACGATTACATCACCAGTACGCATCGCGGCCACGGGCATTGCCTCGCGAAGGGCGCCGCCATCGACCGGATGTTCGCCGAACTGCTCGGCAAGGAAGCCGGGTATTGCAAAGGCAAGGGCGGCTCGATGCACATTGCTGATCCGGATACGGGCAACCTGGGAGCCAACGCGATCGTCGCCGGCAGCGCGGGAATCGCGACGGGAGCGGCGTTTTCGTCGAAGCGTCTGGGGAACGGCCGAGTCACCGTCTGCTTCTTCGGCGAAGGCGCGATGGGGCAGGGCGTGGTCTACGAAGTAATGAACATGGCGGCGCTGTGGAAGCTGCCCGTGATCTACGTTTGCGAGAACAACCTGTACAACGAGTACACGCATTTTTCCGAGGCTGCGGCGGGCGACCTTCTGGCGCGCGGTCCCGCCTTCGGCGTGCACTCGGAGAGCGTGGATGGTCAGGATGTGCGGGCCGTCTATACCGTCACGAAGCGTTTAGTGGAGCGCGCGCGTAAGGGCGAGGGTCCCGCGTTCCTGATGGCCAACACCTATCGCTTCATGGGGCACCACGTGGGCGATATCAGCCGCGAATACTATCGCTCGAAACAGGAAGAACAGAAATGGAAGTCGGAGCGCGATCCTATTAAGGTGGCGACCGACGCGATTCTCGTGCAGAAGATCGCCGACCAGGCCGCGCTGGATCAGATTCAGTCGGAAGTGAAGGCGGAGATCGACAAAGGCGTGCAGTTCGCCATGGCGGCTCCGTATCCGAACGTGGACAAAGTGGAGCAGGACGTGTATGCCTGAGACTGCGCTGTTGGTAAAAGAAGCCGTGCGCGAACTGACGTTGGGCGAAGCCGTCCGAGAAGCGCTGGCGGAAGAAATGCGTCGCGATCCGACGGTCTTTATCCTGGGCGAAGACGTGGCCGAGGCAGGCACGACATTCAAGGTCCTCAGCGGTCTGGTCCAGGAATTTGGCACCGAGCGGGTTCTGGACACGCCGATCTCTGAGCCCGGCTTCACCGGAATCGGGGTCGGCGCCGGGATGACCGGCATGCGTCCGGTGGTCGACATCATGTTCGGCGATTTCGCCGGACTGATCATGGACCAGATGGCGAACCAGGCGGCCAAGATTCACTACATGTCGGGCGGCAAGTGGAAATGCTCCATGGTGCTGCGGACTACGCTGGGCGCGACACGAAGGTCGGCCGCGCAGCATTCGCAATCGCTGCATGCGTGGTTTTGCCACATACCGGGATTGAAGGTGGTGATGCCTTCGACGCCCTACGACGCCAAAGGGCTGCTCAAATCGGCGATCCGCGACGACAATCCGGTGGTCTTCTACGAGGACAAGATGATGTACAAGCTGAAGGGGCCCGTGCCCGAGGAAGACTACACGATCCCATTGGGTGTGGCGGATATCAAGCGGGCCGGCGACGATATCACCATCATCGCAACCAGCAGCATGGTACAGGTCGCGCTGGGCGCCGCCAAGCTCCTCGAAGAGCGGGGCGTGAGCGCGGAAGTGGTGGATCCTCGGACGTTGTGGCCGCTGGACGAGAAGACGCTGATCGAGTCCGCGCGCAAAACTTCGCGCGTGATCGTGGTCGATGAGGGATACGGACGCTATGGAGTGACCGCGGAGCTCGCATCGGTGATCCAGGAAAACGCGTTCTTCGATTTGGAAGCGCCGGTGAAGAGAATGGGCGCGATGCACGTGCCGATTCCGTTCTCGCCGCCGCTGGAGGACGCCACCGTGCCGACCGAACGGTCGGTTGCCGATGCGGCGCTGGCGTTATGCGGCAAGTAATCGTGATTTTGGAAACGGGAGGTGTGTCGTGGCGCTAAGAACTCACGGAACCATGGCCGTCGATTGGGAGCAGCGGATCGACTTCGATCGGCTCCGCAAGGAGCGGCTCGCGCGCACGAAGGCTCTGCTGGCGAAGTCGGAAATGGGCGCGCTGCTGTGCTTCGACATGAACAATGTGCGCTATATCACCGCGACGCATATCGGCAGCTGGGCGCAGGACAAGATCAGCCGCTTTACGCTGCTGCCGCAGAATGACGAGCCGATCCTGTGGGACTTCGGCTCGGCCGCCAAGCATCATCAGCTCAATTGCCCCTGGCTGGGCGAGCGCTCGCGGCCGGGAATTTCGCTGCTGCGCGGCGCGATGTCCCCGGAAATGGGACGCGCCGAGGACGTGGCGCGCAAGATCAAGATCGAGCTCGAAATGCGCGGTCTGCACAATCAGCCGGTGGGAATCGACGTGGTGGAGCCGCCGATTCTGTTTGCGCTGCAGCGCGAGGGCATTACGGTTGTCGACGGCCAGCAGCTCATGTCGGATGCCCGCGTCATCAAGACCCAGGATGAGATCGCGCTGCTCAATACGTCGGCCATGATGGTGGACGCGGCCTACGAGGAGCTTTACCGCGCCATGCGGCCGGGGTTCAGCGAGAATGAAGCCGTCGGGCTTGCGAGCAAGGTGCTGTACGATCTGGGCTCGGAGTACGTCGAGGGCGTGAACGCCATTTCCGGCGAACGCTGCAGCCCGCATCCGCACGTGTTTTCCGACCGGGTGCTGCGTCCCGGCGATCCCGTGTACTACGACATCCTGCACTCCTACATGGGCTATCGCACCTGTTACTACCGGTGCTTCGCGATCGGTTATGGATCGCCCGCGCTGGTCGACGCCTACTCGCGCTGCCGCGATTATCTGGACGCCGCGATTTCTCTGATCCGCCCGGGACGCACGACGGCCGAGATCGCCGCGGTCTGGCCCAAGGCGCAGGAGTTCGGATTCGCCAATGAAGAAGCGGCTTTCGCACTGCAGTTCGGCCATGGCATCGGCCTGGCGATCTGGGAAAAACCGGTGATCAGCCGCCTGGTTTCGCTGGAGCATTCCTACGAACTCAAGCCCGGCATGGTGTTCGCGCTCGAAACCTTCTGGCCCTCGAAAGACGGCTGGAGCGCGGCCCGGATCGAAGAAGAAATCGTGGTCACCGAAACCGGTCACGAAGTGATCACGCGGTTCCCCGCCGAGAAACTTCTCGTCGCGGGCACGCAATACATCACCGTGGACGGACCGCTCGCCACTACGCGCGAACACGATCCGGCCCCGAGCATGCGGGTGGTGGAGATGGTCGAGGCCAGCGCGCGTACGGAAGCTGAGGTCTCGCGATAGATGGCCATCAGCGTGGTGATGCCGGCTCTTGAGCTGGCACAGGAAACCGGGAAGGTTCTGGTCTGGATCAAGAAGGAAGGCGATCAGGTCGCCAAGGGCGAACCGCTGCTCGAAATCGAGACGGATAAAGTTTCCTTCGAGCTGGAAGCGCAAGCCGACGGGATTCTGGTCGGCGTCCGGTCGCAGGAAGGCGACGTTGTGCCGGTGGGCCAGATCATCGCCTGGCTGGTTGCGCCCGGTGAGCAGCCGCCCGTGGAATCCTCCGATTCCGCCGCGCGAAGTATGGCGGAGCAAGCTCGTCCCATGACGGCTGCGAGTGCTCCAGCCGCGGCAGCAGCGCCCGCTTCCGCATCGACTGCGGCCGCGCGAGGACCGCGCATATCGCCCAAGGCCCGCCGGATTGCCGAAGAAAAAGGCGTCGACATCACCAAGATCCGCGGGACGGGTCCGGACGGGCAGATTACCGGCGAGGATGTGCTGAAAGCCGCGGAAACTCCTGCGGCCTCCGAATCTCTGGGCGCCATCGCGCGCCTGATGGCCGAGCGAACTACGCAAAGCTGGACCACCGTGCCGCACTTTTTCCTGGCGCGCGAGGTGGATGCCGGTGCATTGCTGGCCGCGCGCGAGCAACTCGGACGCGACAAGTTCACGCACACGGACTTCCTGATCGCCCTGGTCGCCCGGGTGCTTCTCGATCATCCCAAGATGAACGCGAGCTGGACGGGCAGCGCGATTCGTCTCAACCCTGCCGTCAATATCTCGCTGGCGATCGCCGTTCCCGAGGGTGTGGTCGGCGGGGTGATCCCCAACGCGGCCGCGGCAGCCCTCGCCGAAATCGCCACGCAAAGAAAAGATCTGGCCGAGCGCGCCAAGTCGGGGCGCCTTCGGCCCACCGATATCGCCGGCGGGACGTTCACCATCAGCAATCTGGGGATGTTCGGCGTGGACGCGTTCAGCGCGATCATCACACCGCCGCAGGCCGCGGTTCTGGCCGTGGGACGAATCGCCGATCGCGTGGTTGCGGTCGACGGGCAGCCGGCCGTTCGTCCCATGATGACCATCACTCTTTCGAGCGACCACCGCGTCGTCGATGGCGCCCAGGCGGCCGTGTTCTTGAACGATCTTACGGGCGCGCTGGAGAAGCCGCTTCAGAAATTAGGATAAGTAACAAGTCAGCGAGCGCGGCAGGCTGCCGACGTGAGTGGTCAAAAAATGCGTTCTGTGCTCAAGATCATGGGTTCAAGGTGTGAGGACTTTACCTCGGGTTTCGGGCAGCAGGAACGCGGCAACAGCCATGGTGGCATAAGCCAGCCCGGCGAACAGGCCGATGGCCTGGCCCAGGGGAATGTGCGCGGAAAGCAGGCCCACCAGCGTGGGAAACAGCGCGCCCGTCGCGCGGCCAAGATTGTACGCGAATCCCTGGCCGACGCCGCGCACACGCGTCGGAAAATGCTCGGTGAAGAACGGCCCCATGGCGCTGAACACTCCCGACGCAAAAAAGCCCAGCGGGAATCCGAGCACCAGCATGGCTCGATCGCCGAACGGCACCATGGTGTAGGTCACCGCGACCACGCCCGCCCCGACCGCGAACACCAGGAACGTCAGCCGCCGCCCGATCCGGTCCGCGAGATAGCCGCCGCTGAGGTACCCGCAGAAGGCCCCGGCGATCGACACCGCCAGGTAGCCCGCGGAATCGAGAACGGAGAGCCCTCGCTCGGTGCGAAGAAACGTCGGCAGCCAGGTGGTGACCGCGTAATAGCCGCCCTGGGCGCCGGTTCCCATGAGTCCTCCCAGGACCGTGATTCTCAGAAGCGGCGGCCGGAAAATTTCGAGCGGCGAAGGCCGGTCGCCCTGCGCGGCCAGTTGAGATCGCGATTCCAGATACACCGCGGGTTCCTCGACGTAGCGCCGCACGAAGAACACTAGCAGGGCCGGCAAGATCCCGACCAAGAATAGCGCCCGCCAGGCGATCTCGGGCGACAGTACCGAAAAGAAGAAGGCGTAAAGCAGCGCAGCCGTGCCCCATCCCACGGCCCAGCCCGCCTGCATCATCCCCAGCGCTTTCCCGCGACGCTCGGGACGGATCACTTCCCCCAGTAGAACGGCCCCGGCGGCCCACTCGCCTCCGAAGCCCAGCCCCATCAGGGCGCGCGCGGCGAACAACTGCTCGAAGTTCTGCGCCAATCCCGACAGAAACGTGAAGAGGGCGAACCACAGGATCGCCACTTGCAGGGTCCGCACGCGTCCGTAGCGATCCGCCAGCCAGCCTGCCAGCCATCCGCCCACGGCCGAGACCAGCAGCGCCGCGGTGGCGAGCTCCCCGGCCTGTCCCCGCGTGATGCCCCAGATCGCGATCAGCGTGGGAATCACGAAGCTGTAGAGCTGGACGTCCATCGCGTCCAGCGCCCAGCCGCCCGCGCAGGCCACGAACGCTCTCCGTTCTGTTTTTGTGAGGGTGGATGGCAGAGGCGTGTGTTCCTGAGGAACTATCTTACAGACCTTCGCCGCCGCGTCGGTTGAGTTATTATGACCGGGATGCACCACGTTTCCAGAATCAACCCATCCACCGCCAAGACGCCGCCGCTCTACCTGCAGCACAGCACGGGCTTCCGCCGCGCCACGTACGTTGACCGCGCCATGGGCTCAGTTCATATGGGCGTAGGCATCTGCTACCTGGATCCGGGCGGAGTGATTCAGCCCCACGTCCACTCCTTCGAGGAAAGCTTCTACATCCTGGAAGGTGGCTTGGAAGGAAGTAATGCCGTCGAGATTGGCGATCAGCGCCACACGCTTGGGCCTGGCCACTTCGGATTAATCAATACGGGAGTGCGTCATGCCTGGCACAACACCGGGGATCGGACCGCCGTATGGCTCGAGATGCAGGCGCCCCAGCCGCGCCCCATCGAATACGGTAAGGATACGTTCTTCGTCGCGAGCGACGCGTCCGATGTGCCCCAGGAGGCGCTTCTAGGCCACTTCGACGAATCCCAATTGCCGCGTCCCGGCGAGCCTTCCCAGATGGAAGGATTCAACCCGACCACCGGTGTCGCCATCAAGATGTTCGTGGACCGTTCCTTTGGGGCGATCCATCAGTCGCTGTTCCTGATCCAGTACATGCCGGGCGCGAAGATCGATCCGCACGACCATACGTTCGAAGAGTCCTACCTGATCGTCAGCGGACGTGTGCGCGCCATCGCGGATGGCAAGACCTACGATCTGGGCCCGGGCGATGTGGTCTGGACCGGCGTGGGGTGCATCCACAGCTTTGAGAATGCAGGCGACGAGCCCGTGCGGTGGATCGAGACGCAAGCCCCGCTGCCTCCGGCGAAAGAAGTATTTCGCTTTGAGCGGGACTGGGCCAATTTCTGATTATTCGCGGCGACTAGACCTTTTTCAGCCATCGCCTTCTGGAGGATCTCCGCGGCGGCGGGGAATTCTTTCTTCGAGTTCGCCATGAAGATGCCCTTGGTGATGGTCAGCGGGGTCCAGCCGAGCCCGCTCTTGGCATCCACTTGCGCGCCGTGATCGACCAGGAACTGCACGATGGAGGGCTGGTTGGAAATCACCGCGCCATGCAGCGCCGTCATGCCATCCCAACGCGGGTCGCCGACACCGAGATTGGCCAGATCCTCGAAGTTGTCCGGATACTGCCCCAGCATGGACTCCGGCGTTCCGGTCATCGGATAATCTCCCAGGTGGGTTTTGGCGTTGATATCGTTGCCCAGTTCGAGCGCCAGCTTGACTGCTTCCAGCCGTTCCGGCTCGGGAACTCCGGTCAAGGGGCCGGGACTTTCGCCTTCGTAATAGTCCAGCCCGGCGGCGGCCATCAGGGGTGTCACGCCGACGGCGGTGCTGATGTTCGGATCGGCTCTGTATTTTCACCAGCAGGCGCATCATCTCGGGGTCGCCATTTCGCGCCGCGTTGTAAAACGGCGTCGATCCCACGAAACTCAAATAGTGCCGTCCCAGATTGATGTTGGGCGGATTCCTAGTGGTGCCGAGACCCTTGGTCATCGTCATTTCCTTCCAGGCGATGCGCGCGTTGGGATTGGCCCCCTTCTCCAATAGTTTCTGAGCCAGGGTACGAGTTGGCCAAGATCCTCGGTCATTCGAACATTCGGATGACGGAACGATAAGCCAAGTTGGGCAAAACGCATATGGAGAGGACCGGAGATACGGCGCGCGGTATGTGGAAGCTGATGGAAAAAGTGAATGGGGAGCGTGCGGAAGCCGTTTAGATGTTCCCGTATTGTTCCCTCGGTTAGAAACTGATGTTTTTGGCCACTAGCTAAGTTGTTTAGAATGTGGTGGCCAGATGGGATGAGAAGGCCGGTCCCTCGGCGGGATGCGTTACGCTCCCAATGAGAATCGCACTCGAAGGTGCAATCGAAAAGGAGACCGGCCATGAAAAAGCGTATCACTGTGAAGACTCGATTGACAGGAGAGAAGACCCGGCGAGAGAAGCTCACGATCGGGTTGGACTTGGGAGATCGCAGCAGCCGCTACTGCGTGTTGGACGAGCAGGGCGATGTGATCCTAGAAGGAAGTGTGGCCACGACTGGAACGGGTCTGGATCGAGTGTTTGGAGCCATGACTCGATGCCGAATGGCGCTGGAGGTGGGAACGCACTCACCGTGGGTAAGCCGGCATCTGGTGCGACTCGGATACGAGGTAATCGTGGCCAATGCGCGGCGGGTGCGGCTGATCAGCGAAAGCAGTCGAAAGGACGACAAGCTGGATGCCAAAACACTGGCGCGCCTGGCTCGCATCGATCCCCAGTTACTGTCGCCGATTCGCCACCGCAGCGAACAAGGGCAGGCGGATCTGACCATGGTGCGCGCGCGGGCGGTGCTGGTGGAGGCACGCACAGCCCTGATCAATGCGGCGCGCGGACTGACGAAATCCTCTGGTGAACGGTTGCCGAGCTGCGGGACCAATCAAATGGGGCGAGACGTGGCGGAATCGCTCAGCCCTAATCTGCGGACCGCGCTTGATCCGTTGTTGGAAGAGGTGGAGGAAATAACAGAACGGATCCGCGAATACGACCGAATGCTAGGACAGTTGGCCAAGGAGCGATACCCGGAAGTGGATCTGCTCACCCAGGTCCACGGCGTAGGAATACTGATTGCTCTGACGTTTGTGCTGACGGTGGAAGATCCACATCGATTCCGTCGGAGCCGGGACGTGGGCTGCTATGTGGGATTGCGGCCGAAACGCAGGCAGTCTGGGCAAAGCCGGCCGGAACTGGGAATCAGCAAAGAGGGCGACAGTTATTTGCGGAAGCTGCTGGTGCAAGGAGCGCACCACGCCTTGGGCCCGTTTGGGGCTGACAGTGACCTACGCCGATGGGGTCTGAAACTGGCCGGCCGCGGCGGGAAGAACGCGAAGAAACGAGCCATCGTAGCCGTGGCTCGGAAACTGGCGGTGTTGCTGCACAAGCTGTGGGTCAGTGGAGAAAGTTACGAACCGTTGCGCGTAGCCAACCGCCAGGCACAAGTCGCAGCATAAGAATTTGTTGAAAGAAGGAGTTCGCCGAGTTCAGGTGACTGCGGCCGTCCCTGGGGAGTAGTTGAGCCCGTTGGCCAGATAGCAGCACCTACTGAATCAAGGACCCCAACTAGCATGGAGCCGTTTGGCTCACGATCAATGCGGATGGAAGCAGGGCGACAGAGGCGAGCACCTTCGATTAGCGGAAGCAGTATCTAAGGATGAGGTCAGCAGCCTGCCATTTCCTCCTTCAATACAGGATCTGGCATCGCGCCACCCGTCCAGGCTTCCCTTCGGCTCGCGGTACTCGGCCTGGACTGGGCCCGGACGCGATGCCGACAGGACTACTAATAAGGAGGAAATGCCAGGTAGCGAAACGGGTTTTGCTTGACACCGACCGGCCTTCTCATGGAAGGGACGGAATCGAACCGCCGGCGCCAGCCTTTTCAGGGCTGCGCTTGGATTGCGGGTTTCGACCTCAGTTCCGGCGTTGAAGGCTCGACGCGAAACAGTGACATACGACCTAAACACTCGATGGCGATTCAATTCTGAGGATTGTGAGGATTCTGTACCAAGAGGTGCGCCTGGAGTTTTGTCGGGTTTCTGTAGGAGTAGAGAGGCCGTAGGAAATCGGAAACGGTCGAGTAGCGGGGCGTCTGGAAGCAACCCGGCGGCGTCCATTTTGGACTCCACGGCGGGAGTTTGGGAAGGACCCCTGGCTGTAAGTCTTTGAGGTATTTGGTCGGGCTGCCGGGATTTGAACCCGGGACCTCTTGCACCCCAAGCAAGCGCGCTAGCCAGGCTGCGCCACAGCCCGAATGTATCAGTCTAGCACCTCGCTCCTAGTTTCCCGTACGCTACCATCGCAATATGGAGCAAGGCGGTATTCGAACTTGCGATTCCTGCGGCCAGAGAATCCCGCCCATGTCCAAGCTGGCGACCCGGCAAGACGGTAAAGACCTGTGCCTGGCCTGCCAGATCCGCCTTGCCCAGACCGAAAAAGGACTCCGGCACTGATTATTTTCATGAAACTCGCACTCCTCCTTCCTTTTATGGCTCTCCTCGCCTCCGCGCAGATGACGGAAATCTCCGGCGAACGCATCCGCGCGCACGTCAAGTTTCTGTCGAGCGATCTGCTCGAAGGCCGCGCCCCCGGCTCGCGCGGCGGCGATCTTGCCACCGAATACATGGCCACGCAGTACGCCCTGCTCGGTCTGAAGCCGGCCGGCGATAAGGGGACCTATTTTCAGAATTTCGAGTTGGTCGGAGTCGAGCCGCAGGCGGATTCTCAAATCGTCATCACTCCCGATAGTGGCACTGCTACGTCTCTAAAGTGGCTCGACGAGTTCGTCGGCGTCACCTCGCAGCAGCGTACCGATGCGCAGTTCGATGCGCCCGCGGTGTTCGTCGGCCACGGCATCGTCGCGCCCGAGTACAAATGGGACGACTATCAAGGCATCGACGTGCGCGGCAAAGTGGTGGTGTTGTTCACCGGCGAGCCGCCATCGACCGATCCCAACTTCTTCACCGGGCGCGCACTCACCTACTACGGGCGCTGGACCTATAAATACGAAGAAGCCACGCGCCATGGAGCTGCCGCCGTCCTGATCATCCACACCTCTCCCACGGCGAGCTATGGATGGGAAGTGGTCCGGTCGTCATGGGGACGCGAAGACCAGGAAGTGAAGCTGGCTCCCGGCGAGCCCGCGCTGGCTTTCGCCGGCTGGGTCACGAAAGACGTGGGCGAGAAGATCGCGGCCAGCGTCGGCAGCACGGTTGACAGCTTCTAAAACGTGCGGATACTCCCGGTTTTCGCGCCATGGAGCTTCCCATGCGGATTCGCGGACGCGCGCCCGCCAAGGTGCGCACCGTCGAAACACGCAACGTGATCGGGAAGATCGAGGGCAGCGACGCCAAACTGAAAGAAGAAGCCGTGATCTTCAGCGCGCACTGGGATCATCTCGGCGTCGGCGAAGCGGTGAAGGGAGACCGCATCTACAATGGCGCGCTGGACAATGCATCGGGCTGCGGAATGCTGCTCGAAATCGCGCGGGCGTGGGCGGCGTTGCCGCAGAAACCGCGGCGATCGGTGATCTTCCTGGCCGCGGCGGCCGAGGAGGCGGGCTTGCGCGGGTCTTATTATTACGGGCAGCATCCGGTGGTTCCCGCCGGCAAGACGGCCGTGGGTCTCAACTTCGACATGTTCCTTCCCTACGGCCGCGCGCGCGATGTCACGGTGAACGGCGCGGAACGCACCACGCTTTTCCCCATCGTGCAGGAGGCCGCGAAGCGCATGGGACTCACGATTTCGCCCGATTCGCGTCCGGAAGCCGGACTCTACTACCGCTCGGATCATTTTTCGTTCGCGCGCGTCGGTATTCCTTCTTTTTCGGTGGAGCCGGGCGAAGACTTGGTCGGTAAGCCTCCGGGCACCGGTCACAAGCTGATCGAAGAGTTCAACGATAAGAACTATCACCAGCCTTCGGACGAATACCACGAAGACTGGGATTTTTCAGGCATGGAGCAGTACGCGCAATTCGGTCTGCTGATCGGCGTGAACGTCGCTAACGCGCCCAAGCTGCCCACCTGGCGAGCCGGCGATGAGTTTCTGCCCGCCCGCCAGAAGAGCGGCGTGAATTAAAACGTTCGCGCTTCCCCCGATTTCCGCCGACGGCTAAGGCGAACGCGGGGCGAATAAAAAGCGTATTCAAATCGGGACAACAAATGTCTTGCAATCAGCAAGAAGCCGTTATAAACTCGCTCAAGTGGCCTGATGTGGGCTAAAGTGTCAAACAATGGAAGACGCGCGGGGCAACAATCTGGTGACGGCGGAGCCTCCCCATTCGATCGCCCAGGCGAGCGTCGACGAAAAGGGCCGTCTGAAACTCCCCGCCGAGTTTCTGGAGTATCTGGAAGCGATCAAGGTCACCAAAGTTTTCATCACCACGCTCGATCAGCGTCAGGCTCGAATCTATCCGATCGGCGTGTGGAAAGTCAACGAAGCTCTGTTCGAGAATTCCGGGGACAACGCGGGGGCGGCCGAGCGGATGGCTTTTCTGGCGAAGGTTTACGGCGGCGACGCGGAGATCGACAAATCGGGGCGCGTGCTGCTGCCGGCCAAGCTGCGCGAAATCCTGGATCTGGAAAAACAGCCGGTTTGGCTGGACGTGTATCACGGCCGGATCAACGTGGTCAGCAGGAAGATCTACGACGAGCGCATGCAGCTGGCGCAAGCCAACATGTCCGAGGATTTGAAGACGCTCGAAAAACTCGGTTTGAAGTAAGCGATCGTTTTGAAGTAAAGGATGGGATTGAAGTAGCGGTTATGTATGCACACGCCGGTCATGCTCAACGAGTGCCTGGAGTACCTGGCGCTGAAACCGGACGGTGTGTATCTGGACGCAACTGCGGGTTTAGGGGGGCACACCGGAGCTATCGCGCGCCAGTTGGCAGAACTGGGTGGCAGCGGCCGGGTGCTGGCGTGCGACCGGGATGCGGAAAGTCTGGAGCTGGCCAAGATCAGCACAGCGGACTTTTCATCCCGGATTCGTTTTCATCAGAGTTTGTTCTCGCAGCTGGGAGAGAGGCTGACGGTAGAAGGGGTTTCACAACTGGATGGACTGCTCGCAGACCTGGGTGTTTCGCGCTACCAGCTTACCGACGGTGGGAGGGGTTTCTCGCTGATGGCGGACGGTCCGTTGGACATGCGCATGTCTCGCGACGCGCATGCCGACACTGGGGGGACCGCCGCCGATCTTGTCAATTTCGAATCCGAGAAGCAGCTCGCCGACCTGATCTTCAGGCTGGGCGAGGAAAGGAGGAGCCGAAGAATAGCCAGAGCAATCGTGCGGGCACGCCCCATAAAGACGACCGGTCAGTTGGCCAAGCTGATCGAAGGGGTCGTGCCCCGCACGGAAAAAATTCATCCCGCGACGCGCACTTTCATGGCTCTGCGCATCGCCGTCAACCGCGAACTGGAGGAACTGGACGCGCTGCTGGAATCCATTCCCAGGCTGGTGAAGCCGGGAGGACGCGCAGTGATCGTCACCTTCATGTCGCTCGAGGACCGCAAGGTCAAGCACAGTTTTCAGGCCCTGGCGAAAGCCGGTCAGGCACGGCTGCTTACGCGCCATGTCGTTCGGCCTGCGGAAGAGGAAATTTGGAACAACCCGCCGTCACGAAGCGCCAAGCTGCGCGCGCTTGAGCTCTTGTAAGGGCAGGGTTGCTGTAGAGAGGGAGCAAGGTCGGGCAAGATGGCTACGCTAGCGACTGCATTAGACAAGCTGTTTGAGAACCAGAACCATCGCGCCGGGGCGGTCGTCCGTCGCGGTGAGGCGAGCGCGCCGGTGCGCCCCTTCGCCAACGAAGACATTTTCTTTCACGTCAAGAGGATCGACAACAGCCGCGTGGTGCGCGCGGCCGATCCCCAGGCCCGCCAGGATTGCTGGAAGATGATCGGTTCGGTGGTCGTCGCGGCCGTGCTGCTGATCGCCGTGCTGCTTCCCGGCGCCTACAGCCTGCTGGCGGGTTACCAGATTCAGACTCTGCGTGCGGAGGCGCACCGCCTGGCCAACGAACAGGCTTCGCTCGAGCTGCAGGAAGCCAAGCTGCTCTCGCCGGCTCGCATGGAGGAACTGGCGCGCATTCAGCAGTTCGTCGATCCGGCGCCTCAGACAGTGGTGTACCTGGATGCTCAATCCGATGTCCAGGTAGCGCAGAACGGCGGACGGCATGGGGCGCTCCCTCTGGCCTCCGCGCCTGCCGGCTCAGCCGTGGAGAGCGGGAAATAATCCGGCGGAAGACGTGCGATGCCCCTGCCACAACCCACCACCCAGCGTTTTCAGTGGTTGCTCTGGGCGCTGCTGGCGTGGGCCGGCATCATTTTCGGGCGCTTAGTCTGGCTCCAGGTTATCCGCCACGACGACCTGCTCCGCCAGGCTGAACAGCAACAGCAGAAAACCGTGGAGGTGCAAGCTCTGCGCGGGTCGATCCTGGACCGCACCGGGCAGCCTCTGGCCAAGACCCTGCCGGCCGACTCCGTGGCCGTCGATCCGCAGAAGATTCCCGACCTCAAGATCGCCGCCGATCTGCTTTCCCGGACCCTGGACCTGAACCGGTCCCAGCTATACCAGCGGCTTCGTGCGTACCAGGCGCGTGGCAGCCGTTTCATGTGGGTGGCGCGCAAGCTGGACGCCAAGCCGGCCGAGCGTCTGCGCGGCAAGAAACTCCCCTACGTCGAGTTCCGCACCGAACTCCGCCGCTTCTATCCGCACGGAACGCTGGCCTCGCATGTGGTGGGCGCCATCGGGTACGTGGACGGCAGCGATGCGGAACGCGGCAGTGGGGGGATCGAAGCTTCCTTCGAAGAGGATCTGGCGGGGCGTCCGGGCGTGGCGCGCGTACTGACCGACGTCCACCAGACTCCCTACGATTCCGTCGTGACGCGCGCTCCCGAAGCAGGGTCCAATCTCACCTTGAGCATCGATCCCAATCTGCAATATGAGGCGGAACAGCAACTGGACAAGGCGATCGCTTCCAGTCACGCGCGTACCGGCTCCCTGGTCGCCATCGATCCTTACACCGGCGACATCTTGGCCATGGCGAATTATCCGCGTTACGATCCCAATTTCCCTCCCCGGCGGGGCGAGGATCCCGCGGTCCGCAGCAATCTGGCGATTTCCACGCCGTTTGAGCCCGGCAGCGTCTTCAAAGTGGTCACGCTTTCGGCCGCTTTGGAAACCACCAATCTGACGCCCGACTCGCTCATCAACTGCGGCAACGGGAAGATCAACCTGTACGGCCGCGTGATTCACGATGACCATAACTACTCGGTGCTCAGCATGGCCGACGTGCTGGCGAAATCGAGCAACATCGGCGCGATTCAAATCGCCCTCAAGACCGGCGAACGGCCGCTTTACAAATACCAGAGGCTGTTCGGATTCGGCCAGAAGACGGGAATCGAGCTGGCGGGCGAATCGAGCGGCACCCTGCGGGACGTGAAGCAGTGGATGCCGAGTTCCATCGGATCCCTGGCCATGGGCCACGAAGTCAGTGTGACGTCCTTGCAACTGGCCGTGGCGGGAGCGGTGATCGCCAACGGCGGCTTGAAGGTAAAGCCCCGCCTGGTCATCGCCCGTCAAAAGCCCGGGCAGCCGATGCAGCGTATCGCTCCCGAGCCGCCGGTGCGGATTTTGCGCCCGGAGACCGCCATCACCATGCGCCAGTTGATGGAGGGCGTGGTGTTGCGGGGCACCGGCCGCGGTCACGCGAACCTGCGGGGGTATACCTCGGGTGGAAAGACCGGATCGGCGCAGATCTACGACGCTAAGGCTCACACCTACACCCACACCTACAACGCGAGTTTCCTGGGTTTCGCGCCGGTGGCCAATCCGCAAATCGTGATCGCGGTGACGCTGAACCACACCACCACCGGTACTGCCGGATATGGCGGGCCGGCGGCCGCACCCGTTTTTCGCGAGGTCGCCATGGACGCGCTGCGTATGCTCGACGTGCCCAAGGATCTGCCGGAGAGCGAACCGGCGGATGCCCGACCGGCGCGCGGGAAAGATTTATCCAACGATCTATCTAGCGATTTATCCAGGGCGGGGCTGTTCGCCTCGCCCGGACAACGATCTGTATCCTCCGTCACTCCGCCGCCGGTCCGGGCGGACGCTTCGGCTTCGGCCGGCACGTCTTCCCCGGACCGGCGGCCTTTTTTAAGCGCGAGCGTGGACGCGCGGGGCGGAGCCAGTGCGCCGGATTTCCTCGGGCAATCTCTGCGCGAGGTGCTCGAGGAGTCGACCGCCGCAGGCGTGCCGGTGGAAGTCCACGGCGATGGTCTCGCCAGGAGCCAGGATCCGCCGCCAGGAACGCCTCTTCGTCCCCGCATTCCGGTTCGGGTTCAATTCGGAAGATGAAGTTCAGCGAGCTGCTGGCGGGGGTGGCGCTCCGCGAAGCGCTCACGCCGGCGCTGGCCGGCCTGGAAGCTACCGGCGTCGAATACGATTCGCGGCGGGTGGAGAAGGGTTTCGTGTTTTTTGCATTCGCCGGGTCCCGCGTCGACGGCCGCCAGTTCGCGCAAGACGCGCTGGCCCGCGGTGCGCTTGCGGTGGTCAGCGAATTGCCCCGCCCGGAGGAGTTTTCAGGCGCATGGATTCAGGTCGAACACGGCAGGCATGCGCTGGCGACGGCCGCGAACAACTTCTATCAACACCCGGACGGCCGCGTCCTCTTTACAGGAATCACCGGGACCAACGGCAAGACCACCACTGCGTATCTGATCGAGACCCTTCTGCGGGCCGCGGGCAAGATCACCGGCCTCATCGGGACCATCGAATACCGGCTGGCGGGAGAGGTCCGGCCATCCCCCAACACCACGCCGGAATCGTTGGACATCCTGCGCTTCGCGGCGGAGCTGGAGGCGCGCGGCGGCACTCACCTGGTCCTGGAAGTCTCCTCCCACGCTCTGGCGCTGGGGCGGGTTCAAGGATTCCAGTTCCATACCGCCGTGTTCACCAATTTGACGCGCGACCATTTGGATTTTCACGGGACCATGGAAGAGTACGGGGCGGCCAAGCGGCGCCTGTTCGTGCCTCCCGGCCAGCCCGGTCCCCGGTGGGCTGTGCTGAATGCCGACGATCCGGTGTCTAAAACCATGCAGCCGCCCGGTTTTGAGACATTGAATCGGGAAGATGCAGGCTCGCGCGCCCTCTGGTACGGGCTCTCGGATCAGGCTGCTTTACGCGCGGAAAATATTAGTTTCCGGATTCAGCGGTCTGGCTTTTGACGTGACCTGGAAGGGCCGGCCGTGCGAAAGTGGAATCACCATTGTTCGGGCGTGTGAACGTATCGAATATTCTGGCCGCCCTGGGCGCCGGCTTGAGTTACGGCCTGGATCTGGAAGCGATGGCGGCCGCCGTTCCCGCCTGCCGTGCGGTTCCGGGCCGGTTCGAACCCGTCGCGGGTGGACAGCCCTTCCTGGTGGCCGTCGATTACGCGCACACCGACGACGCGCTCCGGAACGCGATCCAGACGGCTCGCAGCTTATCGAAAGGCAAAGTCATCACGCTGTTCGGCTGTGGCGGCGACCGCGACCGCACCAAGCGCCCTCTGATGGGCATGGCCGCCGCCGAACTGAGCGATTTTGTCGTGCTGACGTCGGACAACCCGCGTTCGGAGGATCCGTTGTCGATCATGAACGACGCGATGGTCGGCCTGCGGCGCTTCGACACCCCGCATGTGGCCGAGCCCGACCGCGGAAGGGCGATTCAGCTCGCGATCCAGCAGGCCCAGCCCGGCGACGTAGTCCTGCTGGCGGGCAAGGGCCACGAAACGTACCAAATCCTGAAGGACCGGACCATTCATTTTGACGATCGAGAAACGGCGCGAGAGGTTCTTCGATCATTTGGTTACGAGGAGCCAGAAGGAGCAGTCGAATGAACAAGCCGCTGAAGTGGGTGGCGGCGCAGCTCGGGCTGGATCATGAAAGCGACGCGCAGGTGACCGGCTGGAGCGTCGATTCGCGGACCCTGCGGCCCGGCGACCTGTTTTTCGCCCTGCGCGGCCCCACTCATGACGGCCACGCTTACGTCGCCGAAGTCCTGAAGAAGGGCGCGGTGGGGGCGGTCGTGGACAGGGATGTGGAAGGCGCCATAGAAAAAAGTAGATCAGCTCCGCTGATTCTCAAAGCAAAGGATTCGCTGGTGGCGCTCCAGACTTTGGCTGCGTCGGCGCGCCGGGAGTGGCCCGGAGACGTGGTCGGCGTGACGGGAAGCGCCGGGAAGACCACTACCAAGGATGTGATCGCGGAGATGTTATCGGAAGGACTCAAAACGGCCAAGACCGAAGGGAACCTGAACAACCATGTCGGCCTGCCTCTATCGGTGCTGCGCATCGATGAGCACGCCAGGGTCGCGGTCCTGGAAATGGGGATGAACCACGCCGGCGAGATCCGCGCGCTGGCCGCGATCGCCCAGCCCAACGTGGGCGTAGTGACCAACGTCGGCTACGCGCACATGGAGAACTTCGATTCCATCGAGGGCATCGCCGCCGCCAAACGGGAGCTGATCGAATCGCTGCCTCCCGATGGAACTGCCGTCCTGAACGCCGACGATCCCCATGTGGCCGCGTTCGCCGGCGCGCGCACTCATGTGCCCAAGGGCAAGGTCGTGACTTTTGGCGAATCCGAAGGCGCCGATGTGCGCGCCGAAGACGTGAAGTTTACCGAAGACGGACTGGCGTTCCGGGTGGGCGCGGTGCGATTCGAAAGTCCCCTGACCGGCCGCCACAGCGTGTCGAATCTCCTGGCCGGAATTGCGGTCGCCGGGATCTACGGCATCGCTCCCGATCGCCTGACGGAGCGGGTCCGGAACATTCGTCCCGGCAAAATGCGCGGCGAGCGCTTCCGGCACCGGGGAATTCTGGTTTTTAACGATTGCTACAACTCCAATCCAGATGCGGCGCGAGCCATGCTCGCGGTGCTGCGCGATACTCCCGCGCGTCGCCGGATCGCCGTTCTGGGGGAGATGCTCGAACTCGGCCGCTGGGCTGAGCCGCTTCACCGCGCCGTGGGAGACTACGCCGCGGAGTGCGGAATCGATGTGCTCGTTGGATTACGCGGCGCGGCCTGTTACCTGTTGGACGCAGCCAAGCGATCCGGCCTTCGGGCCGACGCCGCGTTTTTTTTCGACGATCCGGTCCCAGCCGGCCAGCTGGTGCGCTCGCTCGCCCAGCCCGGAGATGCCGTCTTATTCAAGGGTTCCCGCGGCGTTCACGTGGAACTCGCCCTGGAGCAGTTTCTCGCCTCCTCGGAAGGGGGACGAAACTGACCCATGTTCTACTGGCTCGGTTACGAACACCTGTATCGTCATTTCTCGCCGTTTCGGATTTTTCAGTACGCGACCTTCCGTACGGCGATGGCAAGTTTGACCGCCGTGCTGATTTTCGTGGTATTCGGCCCCTGGTTCATCGCCCGTTTGCGCGAATTCCAGATCGGCCAGCATATTCGCGAAGAAGGTCCGGCGTCGCACCAAAAGAAAGCCGGGACTCCGACCATGGGCGGCCTGCTGATCTGCGCCGCGATCGTGATTTCGACGCTCCTGTGGGCCAATCTGCGCGTGCCCGCGGTGTGGGTCGCCCTGGCGGGCCTGGTGAGCTTCGGAGCCATCGGATTCTGGGACGATTACGCCAAGACCAAGCGCAAGCGAAATCTGGGACTCACGGCGCGCCACAAGTTCATGTTGGAGGCGCTGGCGGCCATTGTGGTGGCCGTGCTGCTCTTGGGCATGAACGCCAAACGTCTTTACACCACGCAACTCAATGTGCCGTTCTTCAAGGATTTCAAGCCGGATCTGCTGATTCATCCCTGGCTGAACAATCCGTGGACCTATCCGCTGGCGTTTTGTTTCTTCTTTGCCTTCGTCGCCATGGTGCTGGTGGGGGCGTCCAACGCCGTGAATCTGACCGACGGACTGGATGGCCTGGCGATCGGCCTGATGCTGATCGCCGCGGGAGCCATGACGGTGCTGGCATATCTCGAGGGCAACGCCGAATTCGCGCGGTATCTCGAACTGTCGCGCCCGCGCGACGCCGCTGAGCTGGCCATTTTTTCCGCGGCGATGACGGGTGCGTCGCTTGGTTTCCTGTGGTTCAATGCGCATCCGGCGGAAGTTTTCATGGGAGACGTCGGGTCGCTGGCCCTCGGTGGCGGACTCGGAACCGTTGCGGTGTTGCTGAAGCAGGAGCTGCTGCTGCTGTTCATCGGAGGCGTGTACGTGCTGGAGGCACTCTCGGTCATCCTGCAGGTAGGCAGCTTTAAATTGAGAGGAAAACGAATTTTCAAGATGGCCCCCTTGCACCATCATTTTGAGGCGCTGGGGTGGGCCGAATCCAAGGTGATCATTCGCTTTTGGATCGCCGGGCTGGTGATGGCCTTGTTCGCGCTGACGACGCTCAAACTTCGATGAAGGTGCAAGGTGCGCGAGCGGTCGTAGTCGGGATGGCGCGGAGCGGCGTGGCGGCGGTGGAGTTGTTGCTGGAGCAAGGAGCGCGAGTGACGGCAGTGGACCAGGCCGGAGTGGCAAATCCGAAACTTGTCGAATTGGGCGTCTCCGTCCAGCCGCAGGAAGCTGCCGCGTTTGAGGGAGCGGATCTGGTGGTCCTCTCGCCGGGCGTGCCCGCCGACCTGGATCTGGCGGAAAACGCGCGCCGGCGTGGCGTCCCGGTGGTCGGCGACCTGGAACTCGCCAGCTGGTTTCTGCAAGGCGACATCATCGGAATCACGGGATCGAACGGCAAGACCACGACCACGGCCATGACCGGACACATTCTGCAAGCCAGCGGCATTCCCGCGCAGGTCGGCGGCAATATCGGCACTCCGCCAGCGTCGATGGTGCGGACTTCGCGCCCCCAGCAGTGGAACGTGCTCGAATTGTCCAGCTTCCAACTGGAAACGATCTCTTCTTTCCGCGCTCACATAGCAGCGGCTCTAAATGTCACCCCCGACCATCTGGACCGCCACTATACCTTCGAGAAGTACGCCGCCGCCAAGGCTCGCCTGTTCGAAAATCAGCGTCCCGACGATTTCGCCGTGCTGAACGCGGACGACCCGGTGACCCGCGGGTACGTGGAGCACGCCGCCTCAAAACCCATGTTCTTCAGCGCGACCCGGGAAGTCGAGTCAGGCGCCTGGCTCGACGACGGCCGGATTGTGCTGGACGGCTCGGTGCTTATGTCCGCCCCGGAGGTCCCCTTGCGCGGGATTCACAACCTGGAGAACACCATGGCCGCCGCGATCATCGCGCAACTGGCCGGCGCCACTCACGAGCAAATCCGGGCAGCCGCAATGAGTTTCCCGGGCGTCGAGCATCGCCTCGAATTCGTGCGCGAGCTGGATGGCGTTGCCTGGTACAACGATTCCAAAGCCACCAACGTCGATGCCACCCTCAAGGCGATCGCCGCATTTCCCGGAGGGCTGTGGATCATTCTCGGGGGCAAGGATAAAGACAGCGACTATCGTCCTCTGGCCGCGGCGATGAAAGAAAAAACGCGCGGAGCCTTGTTAATCGGCGCTGCGGCCGATAAAATTAGAGATCATCTGCACGGAGAAGTATCCACGGTGAAGTGCGGGACGCTGGAAGGCGCTGTGCGCCATGCTCGTGCGTCGGCGCACGCAGGAGACACCGTCCTGCTGGCTCCCGCCTGCGCCAGTTTCGATCAATTTCAAAACTTCGAACACCGCGGCCGGGAATTCAAACGTCTCGTAAATGAACTGGGAAGGAACTGATGGCGAGACTTAAGACCGACTGGATCCTGTTTCTGACCATCCTGGCGATGGTCGCGTTCGGTTTGGTCATGGTCTACAGCGCATCGAGCGCGATTGCCGAGCTTCGCAACGGTGTCGCGCCCTATTACTTCGCGGTCCGCCAGCTGGGTTGGGCGCTGCTGTCGTTCTTCGTGCTGATGTACTTCAAGCGCCTGGATTACCGCCGCCTGAATACTCCGGCGTGGGCGTTTTCCGGCCTCGGAATCGTGCTGGGATTGCTGGTGATGGTATACTTCTTCGGCTCGCGCCACCGCTGGTTCCGTTTCGCCGGCATCGGCTCGTTCCAGCCTTCCGAGTTCGCCAAACCGGTTCTGATCGTGTTCCTGGCCTACTTCCTGGACCGGCGCGCGCGTGTGATCAACGATCGCCGCACGCTGCAGCAAGCCTTCGTCGCCGTGGCCATGCTGGCCGGCGTGGTGGTGGTCGCCGATCTGGGGACGGCTCTGGTCCCGGTGATCACCGCGGTGATTGTTTTCTGGGTGGCTGGGCTCGAGAAGAAATACATGATCCGCGCCGGGCTCATCGGCGCGGCCCTGTGCGCCGCCGCCGTGATTTCGAGTCCCTACCGGCTGCAGCGCGTGATCGGGTATGTGGACCCGAACTACACCAAGATCGAGAAGATCGACACCAGTGGCCGTCTGCGCGCGTGGATTCAGCGGTCCACCAGCGTCCACGATCCTACGTATCAGCCGCTGCAATCCAAGATCGCCGTGGGAACCGGCGGCGTACTGGGGGTCGGCCTCACGCAGGGGAAACAGAAACTCATGTTTCTGCCGGAAGCCGACAGCGATTTCATCTACGCCACTATCGGCGAGGAACTCGGCCTGTGGGGGGCCACCGCCGTGCTTCTGGGATTCCTGGTGATCCTATGGCGTGGCGCGCGGCTATTCGTCCTGGCCCGCGACGATTTCGGCAAGTACCTGGCCCTGGGCGTGACCGTCGCGATCGTGGTGCAGGCCTTCATTAATATGAGCGTCGTTCTGGACATGGGGCCCACCAAGGGATTCCCTTTGCCGATGATCAGCCTGGGCGGCAGCTCCCTGTTGAGCACGCTGACTTGCCTGGGAATGCTGCTCAGCGTGAGTGAACATGAAGGATGACGGCGCACCAAGCGGCGGCCTTCGTGATGGCGGGCGGAGGTACGGGCGGGCATGTGATGCCGGCTCTGGCCGTGGCGCGCGAGCTGCGCGCGCGGGGGCACGCCGTGCGCTTTATCGGAACGCGCCGCGGTCTGGAAGCCAAGCTGGCGCCGGCCGAAGGTTTTCCCATCGACTGGATCGAGATCGGCGGGCTGATGCGCGTGGGATGGCGGAAAACCATGGTCACGCTGGCGGAACTCCCGTTCAGTGTGTGGGCAGCTTCCCGGATGCTCGACCGCGATCGTCCTGCGGCGGTCTTTTCCACGGGCGGATTCGTGGCCGGTCCCGTTTTGTTGGCGGCTCTCTGGAAACGGCTGCCGGTGGTGGTGATGGAGCCCAACGCGGTCCCCGGATTTACGCATCGCAAGCTGGCTCGTTTCGTCGCGCGCGCGCTGGTGAGCTTCCCCGAGGCAGCGCGATGGTTTCCGGCCGCGGTCACCGAAGTCACCGGGCTTCCGGTGCGCGACGAATTCTTTGCGATCCCGCCCAAGCCTCGGGGCGACCAACTGACGGTGCTGATCACCGGCGGCAGCCAGGGCTCGCGGACGCTGAATCGCGCCGCGCAGGAGAGCTGGCCGCTGTGGCCCAAGGACGCCGTCCGGCTGATTCATCAGACCGGCGCGGCTGCCTACGACGAACTGGCGCCGGGCTTTCAGGCTTCTGGAATCGGCGGGGAGATCGCCGCGTTTCTCCCCGATATGCCGGCGGCCTTCGCCTCCGCCGACGTGGTGGTGAGCCGCGCGGGCATGAGCACGGTCAGCGAGCTGGCGGCCGCGGGCAAGCCGTCGATTCTGGTGCCCTTGCCCACCGCCGCCGATCAGCATCAGTTGCGCAACGCCGAGGCGATGGAACGGATCGGCGCGGCGCGCATGGTGTTGGATGCCGAGTGCAACGGACAGCGTCTGGTGGAGGAAGTGCTCCGTCTGTCTCACAGTCCGGATCTGCTCAATGGGATGGGCGAAGCCGCCCGGAGTTTCGCGAAACCGGGCGCGGCCCGTCGAGCGGCGGACGTGTTGGAGTCCTTCGGGCGAACGTGATGTTGACACCGCGCGCAAAAGCCGAAACAATACGGTATTAAAATGTTCTTCAAGCCTCAGCCTGTCCACTTTGTCGGTATCGGTGGAATCGGCATGAGCGGACTGGCCGAAGTCCTCCTGGAACTGGGTTATCGCGTCAGCGGATCCGACGTGAAGCTCACCCCCATCACCGAGCGTCTGACCGCGCTCGGAGCCGTGATTCACGAAGGCCACGCCGCGGAAAACGTTGAGGGCGCCAACGCGATCGTGGTGAGCTCCGCGGTTCGCCCCGACAATCCCGAAGTGGTCGAAGCCCGCCGCCGGGGCCTTCCGGTGATCCCGCGCGGCGAGCTGCTGGCCGAGCTGATGCGCCTGAAATTCGGGATCGCCGTCGCCGGGAGCCACGGGAAAACCACCACCACCTCGATGGTCGCGGCCGTCCTGATCCAGGCCGGTCTGGATCCTACCGTGATGGTCGGCGGACGTGCCGCCGTGCTGCGCGGCTCCAACGCGCGCGTGGGATCGGGCGACTATCTGGTGGTCGAAAGCGACGAGAGCGACGGATCGTTTCTGAAGCTGGCCCCGATTCTGGCCGTGGTCACCAATATCGACCGCGAGCACCTGGATCACTACAAGGATCTCGACGAGATTTGTCAGGCGTTCGTGGAATTCGTGAATCGCGTCCCGTTTTACGGCGCGGCCATCCTGTGTTTGGACGACGAAAACATCCAGCGGATCCTCCCCCGCATCAACCGCCGCGTGATCACCTACGGCGTGAGCGCCCAGGCCGATCTGCGGATCACGTCCTGCTCCGCCGGCCACATGGCCAGCGAATTCCATCTCATCCATGCGCGAGCGCGATCTGGGATGTTTCCGGCTGCCCGTGCCGGGCGCGCACAACGTGAGTAACGCGGCCGCCGCAGTTGCCATCGCCCTGGAGCTCGAGATCCCCGTCGAGACCATCCGCGAGGCTCTGGCGGGTTTCAGCGGGGTCGACCGCCGCTTCCAGGTGCGCGGCGCCGAGCGCGGCGTCACCGTGATCGACGATTACGGCCATCACCCCACCGAGGTTCGCGCCACTCTGGCCGCCGCCCGGGCCTGCCGCTACCGCCGCATTCATGTGCTCTTCCAGCCCCATCGCTACACCCGGACGCAGGCGCTGATGGACGATTTCGCCCGCGCTTTTCACCAGGCCGATACCGTTCACCTGATCGACATTTACGCGGCGTCGGAATCTCCGATCGAGGGGGTGAGTTCGCAAGTGCTGGCCGAGCGGATGCAGACCTTCGGGCACCGCGGCGCCGTATACGCCGGAAGCATGGACGCGGGCATCCAGTCGGTTCTGGAAGCCGCGGAATCGGGCGACGCGATCGTCACGCTGGGCGCGGGGAACGTCTCGCAGGCCGGCGACAGGATCGTGGAAACGCTAAGGAGCGGACGTTAACGTGAGCCGCAAATACCAAGGAACGGGTGTGCTTCCGGGCATGGAAGAGTCCGCGCGGCCGGCGTCCAGGAGAGCTGCCGGGAACTCCGCGCGCACCCGGCGTTTTTCGACGCCGCGCCTGGTCGCCACTGGTGTAACCGCCGTTGTGGTTCTGGGCGTGAGCCTGTTCGGATTCCATCTAGCGGAGCAGTTCCTGATTACGGATTCCCGCTTCGCGCTGGGCGGACCGGATGACGACTCCTCACTGCAGATCGTAGGCGCCGCCCACGCCTCGCGCCCGGCGATCGAAAAGATTTTCTCTGACGATGAGGGTGTCAGCGTCTATCTGATCCCGCTCGCGGAGCGCCGCGATGCGGTGCGCGACGTGGCCTGGGTCCGGGAAGCTTCGGTCGCCCGTGTCTGGCCCAATCGCGTGATCGTGCGCGTGCAGGAACGGACGCCGGTCGCCTTCATCCGCGTGAGTTCCTCCCGCTTCGGACTCATGGATGCCGAGGGCGTCATTCTGCCGCCCGCCACGGACCGGTTCAAGCTTCCGGTGCTGACCGGCGTGCGGGCGTCCGACCCGGTGGCCAAACGGCGCCTGGGCGTCCAGCGCATGCTCCGCCTGACCGCCGACCTGGGCGACGCCACCGCCAACATTTCTGAAATCGACGTATCCGACGGCGACAATCTCAAGGTGTCCCAGCCCGACGGCGGGCGCAGCCTCACCTTGCTGCTGGGAGACCGCAACTTTGCGGCGCGCTACCGGAATTTCGTGAGCCATTACGGGCAGATCCAGCAGCGCCTGCCCGGCGCGGCAGTCCTGGATTTGCGCCTGGAAGATCGCATTACGGTGGTGGAGTAAACCGATGGTTTGTACGTATGTCTGGTAAAACACAGCTCGCGGTGGGACTGGACGTGGGCAGCTCGCGTACGCGCTGCGTGATCTGCGCGCTCGACGGCCAGCACCTGCGCTGTCTGTCCTTTGGGCTGGCGGTTTCCAGCGGCTGGACCAAAGGCCGCGTCACCGATCAGGACGCGGTGGCCGATTCCATTCGCGCCGCGGTGGCCGACGCCGAGCGGGGCGCGAAGGTCTCCGTCGAAGCGGCCACTCTCGGCATGGGAGGCCGCGCGATTCAGGGCGCGCAGGGACGCGGGCTGTACGAGTTCGGCCGCCCGCGCGAAATCGATGCGGACGATCTGGCCTACGCGGTGGAACTCGGCTCGGAGGTGGCGCTCGAGCGCGACCGGATGGTTCTGCACGTCGCTCCGCAGGATTTTATCCTGGACGGGCGCGCCGGCTTCCGTAAGCCGACCCGGGGTGTGTGTTCGCGCCTGGAAGCCAATGTCCATCTGGTGACCGCTTCCCTCCAGGAGCATCAGGCGCTGATCTCGGCGGCCCATCTGGCCCATCTGCCCGTGGAAGAAACCGTGTTCGAGCCGATGGCCGCGGCCTACGCCTGCGTCGGACCGGAGGAGCGCGCGCGCGGCGTCGCCATCGTCGACATCGGCCTGGAGTCGAGCGGCCTGGTGGTCTACGACGGCGAAAAGCTGATCCTGGCGTCGAGCCTTCCGGTCACCGCCGATCACTTCACGCGCGACATCGCCTGGATGCTGAAGGTGGACTACGAGGACGCGGAAAGCCTCAAGCAGCAGTACGGCTGCGCCATGCTGGGCCTGACCGCCGAGTCGACGCTGATCGAGGTTCCGTCGCCGGAAGGCCGCCCGCCCAGGGAAGCGCATCGCCGGGAGCTGATCGAGGTGCTCGAAGCCCGCGCCGACCAGTTGTTCGGCTTCGTGCGGGCCGAAATCCAGAGAGCCGGCATGGACCGGAGTCTGCTCGAAGGCGTCCTGCTCACCGGCGGCGGCGCGTTGCTGCCCGGTATGTGGGACATGGCCGAGAAAAAACTCGACTGCACCGCTTGTCTGGGCCTGGCGAAAGGGATCGGGGATTGGCCGGAGGAATTGCGCAGCCCGGTGTGGGCCACCGCTGCCGGCCTGGCGATGTATTCGGCGAAGTTGAAGCTCCACCGGCCGCCGCCGCGGCGCAACAAGGGGCTGATCGGATTGGTGACGCGATGACAAAACCACGCGCAAAGCAAGACGTACAGGGGAGGGAATCCATGTCACTCGATGCATTGAAGTTCGTGATCCAGGAAGAAGTCGCGCCCCGGACGCGGATCCGCGTCTTCGGCGTGGGCGGAGGCGGCTCCAACGCCGTCGCGCGCATGCTGCAGGAGGGGCTCGCCGGAGTCGAGTTCTGCGTCCTGAATACCGATGTGCAGGCGCTGGCCTCTTCGCCCGCGCCGAGCAAGCTGGCCATCGGCTCGAAAATCACCAACGGCCTGGGCGCCGGGTCGGACCCGTCCGTCGGCCGGCAAGCCGCGCTCGAAGACACCGAGAAGATCATCGATCTTCTGGACGGCGCCGACATGGTGTTCGTCACCGCCGGACTGGGCGGCGGAACCGGTACCGGAGCCGCGCCGGTAGTGGCATCGCTCGCCAAGGAACTGGGCGCGCTCACCGTGGCCGTGGTCACCAAGCCGTTCGCCTTCGAAGGATCCAAGCGCCGCAAGCAAGCCGAGCAGGGTCTGGCCGAGCTCGGCGGCGTGGCCGATACGGTCATCGCCATTCCCAACGACCGTCTGCTCGACCAGGCATCTCCGGACACCAGCATCTTCGACGGATTCCGCCTGGCGGACGACGTGCTGCGGCAGGCCGTGCAGGGCATCAGCGACATCATCACCACGCCCGGGTTGGTGAACCGCGATTTCTCCGACATTCGCAGCATCATGGTCGGCATGGGGTACGCCATGATGGGCACGGCTTCCGCCTCGGGGCCCAATGCGGCGGCGGCTGCTGCCGAGAAAGCCATCGGCTGCCCGCTGCTCGATGAAGGCGGAGTGCGCGGCGCGCGCGGCGTGCTGGTGAACATCACCGGTTCGCGCAGCCTGGGCCTGCACGAGGTGAACAAGGCCTGCACTCTGATCCGCAACGCCGCCGGTAATGAAGACGTCGAGATCAACTTCGGCGTGGTGCTGAACGAGGCCATGGGCGACGAAGTGAAAGTCACCGTGATCGCCACCGGTTTCGAGCGCGCCGGCTTGCCCACCATCACGCGGCGGCCGCGGACCACGGAAGCGCCGGCGTTTGAGATCACCCGCCGGTCCGTTCCCGTGGATTTAGGGATACCTCCCCAGCCTCCCCGCGCGGATCCGGCCCGTACGGAGCAAGTCGTGGAAGCCGCGGCCGAGCCCGTGTCGCAACCCGCGGAAATCGTGCCCGAGCCGGAGCCGCCCCAGCCCCAGTATGAAGAGCCGCCGATGGCCGCGGCCGCTCACGCCGGCGGACCGCCCGAGCCTCTGTTCGACGACCTGGATGTCCCGCCGATCCTGAAGCGCGACCGGCGCTTTGTGCAGTAAATTCGTGCAGTAAATGGGATTAGAAGGAATGTGCCGCGTTGCTCTTTGGGCACTGCGACGGCGTTAGGGCTGTCCCTTGGGACAGCGGCGGCGCCTGGCAGCGGGCCACAGGTGAGCCATACAAGCCCGGAGCTTCAGAATCGCTTGCGACCGGATCAGGGAGATTCGCGATTCATGCAGGCCGGTGACCTTCGATATTTCCCGCAGCCTCAGTTCGTCGCGGTAGTGCAAGGTTAAGACGGTTCGTTGGATCTCCGGCAGTCCGGAGATCGCCGCAGCCAAGGTGCGCCGCAGTTCGCCACGTTCGAGCACGGCGGAGGGCAGCTCGCTGGGATCGCCGGGAAGGGAGCGCAGAAGGTCGCGTTTCTCGTAGTCATCAGAAGATTCTCGCGTATCCGGCTGTCCAAGGTTCAGCCCGCGGACATTCACCTGCCACTCGCGATAGCGAGGGATCGTGAGGTTGAGTTCGGTGGCGATCTCTTGTTCCGTAGGCGCACGCTGCACGCGTTGCTCCACTGCGGCGATCGCGGCTCCAATCTGCTTGGCGCGCTTGCGCTGCGGGCGGGATGCCCAATCCAGACGGCGCAGGCTGTCCAGAATCCCACCTTTGATCTTATGCTCGGCGTACGATTTCAGCTGGATGTGGCGGGACGGATCGAAACGGTCGACTGCCGAGATGAGGCCCACCACACCGATGGACACCAAATCGTCCAGGCTCACCGTCTCGGGCAGCCGCCGATGAATTCTGCGAGCCAGCTGGCGGACCTGCGGCAGGTGCTCCAGAATCAGGCAGTGACGCTCTTCTTCGGAAAGGTTTTGATTGTGAAAGCGTGGATCGTGCAAAAGGAATTACTCACTTCAATTACGATGACTCGGACACTCCTTGGCGGAGTGCGGAATACAGCAATTGGCTGGCCACACGACTAAGAAATCTGCATGAAACCTAAGTTCTCTGAATGCACCAATTGGGTTGGGTTCGTCGTTCCCCCGCGGAAACCGCCGGGCGGGAGAAATTTCCGGAGAGGGAAAATATTCCCGAGGTAAAGACCGTGGGCCTGTCTGTGGTATTCAAGTAGAGTCATGACCCAGCTAACCCGGCGGCAGTTCGGAGGCCCATTCGCGGGAATGCTCCTCCTTGGTTCGCAGGCGCAACGGCTGTTCGGGGCGTCCGGCTCCGCCCCGGCCATCGACCGTGTGCTCCGGGAAGGCATCGAGCGCCGGAAGATCCCCTGCGTCGCCGCGATGGTCGCCTCCGCCGACAAGATTCTCTACAGCGGGGCCTTCGGCAAGCGCGATTCGGCCTCCGGCATCGACGTGCAGCCCGATTCCATCTTCGCCATCGCCTCCATGACCAAAGCCGTTACTTCGGTCGCCGCGATGCAATTGGTCGAGCAGGGAAGACTGAAGCTCGACGAACCCGTGGCGAGGCACCTTCCGCAGCTGGCCAAGCCCAGCGTGATCGAAGGGTTCAACCCCGACGGCATGCCCGTGCTCCGCCCGGCCAGCAAACCCATCACCTTGCGCCACCTGCTCACCCACACCTCCGGATTCGCGTATCCCACCTGGTCCGAGGAGATGTTCAAGTACACGCAGAGCGTGCCCATCCCGATCAGTGCCGTGGCTCCCCTGGTGCCGCTGGTCTTCGATCCCGGCACGCGCTGGCAGTACGGCTATAGCGCCGATTGGGTCGGCCGGCTGGTCGAGACCGTGAGCGGTCTGACCCTGGAACAATATTTCCAGCGCAACATCCTCCAGCCGCTCGGAATGAACGACACGTCGTTCCTCTTTCCGCCCGAGAAGTTCGATCGCCTGGTCAGCCAGTCACGGCGGCAGAACGGGGGCCCGCTCCAGGAGGTTCCGCGCGCGCTGCCGGCGAAACCCACCGCCTACAACGGCGGCGGAGGCCTCAATTCCACCGCTCCCGACTACATCCGCTTCATGCAGATGATCCTGCGCTACGGCCGCTCAGGCGTGCGCGACGAGATTCTCACGGCCAGGTCGGTGGAGATGATGAGCGTAAACCAGATCGGCGATCTGGGCGCGGGAAAATTGAAGACCACCCAGCCCAACTTATCGAGCGACGTGGATATGCATCCCGGATTCGTCGATAAGTGGGGACTGGGCTTCCTGATCAACACCGTTGCGTATCCCGGTGGCCGGTCCGCGGGGAGCCTCGCGTGGGCGGGCGTGTACAACACGTTTTACTGGATCGATCCGCCGCGCGGGGTTTGCGCCGTGATCATGATGCAGTACCTGCCGTTCGTCGACAAGGAAGCCGTCGGGCTGCTGGGCGACTTCGAGCGGGCGGTCTACGCCAACCTATAATTTGCGTTTATTCGCGTTCATTCGCGGCTAAGCAAGGTGTAGGACGACGCTCCGGCGCTGCGGCCCCGAGCGGTGCTCGAAGACGTAGATTCCCTGCCAGGTTCCCAGCGCCATCCGCCCGCCGATTACGGGAATCGACAAGCTCGTTTGCGTCAGTGCGGAACGAATGTGCGCCGGCATGTCGTCGGGCCCTTCGGTGTCATGCCTATAGCCGAAATTCTCCGGAGCGACTCTCTCGAAAAAGTCTGCCAAGTCTAAGACAACGTCCGGATCGGCATTCTCCTGAATCACCAGCGACGCCGAAGTGTGCTGGATAAACAACGTCAGCAGCCCGGTTTCGGTTTTGGTCGAAGCCACCGTCGAAGCCACCCAAGCCGCGACTTCGCGGGTGCAGGGGTACAGGCCCTTGCCGCGCGTGCGGATTTCCAAGGTGTGATGCAAGCGGCTATTCTACGGTGACGCTCTTGGCCAGGTTGCGCGGCTGGTCGACATCGCAGCCTCTGCGGACCGCAATTTGATACGCGAGCAGCTGCAGCGGCACCACTTCGAGAATCGGCAGCAGCAGCTCGTGGGTCGTGGGGATGGAGATCACGTGGTCGGCGATCTTGGCCACTTCGTCGTCGCCTTCGCACGCCACCGCGATCACCTTGCCCTCGCGAGCCTTCACTTCCTGGAGGTTGGAGAGCGTTTTTTCGTACAGCATGCGGCTGGATTCATCCGAAAAATCGCGCGTGGCCAGCACCACGGTGGGAAGATTCTCGTCGATCAGCGCGTTGGGTCCGTGCTTCATCTCGCCCGCCGGATACCCTTCGGCGTGGATATAGGAGATCTCTTTCAGTTTCAGCGCGCCTTCCAGTGCGATGGGGAAGTGAATGCCGCGGCCCAGGTACAGGAAATCCGTGGACTTGGAGAGTTCCTTGGCCAGATCGTCGTAGATATGGTCGTGGCGCAGGATCTCTTCCATCTGGCTGGGGAGGTGCACCAGCCGCTCCACTAAATGGCGCGACAGCTCTTCGCTCAGCGTCTCGCGCTGCTGGCCCAGGTACATCGCCAGCAGGAACAGCGCGGTCAACTGGCAGGTGAAGGCCTTGGTGGAGGCCACGCCGATCTCGGGACCCGCGTGCGTGATCAGGGTGCCGGAAGCCTCGCGCGTGATCATGGAGCCCACTACGTTGCAGATGGCCAGCGTCTTCGACCCCTTGTGCTTGGCCTCGCGCTGGGCCGCCAGCGTATCGGCGGTTTCGCCGGATTGCGAAATCACCACCGTCAGCGTGTCGCGGCCGACCAGCGGATCGCGGTAGCGGAATTCGCTGCCGTAATCCACCTCGACTGGGACTCGCGCCAGCCGCTCGATCATGAATTTGCCCGCTAGAGCGGCATGCCAGCTGGTTCCGCAGGCCACGATGCGCACCTGCCGGAACTCCTTGAACTCCTTGGCGGAGATGTCCATCTCGTCCAGGAAGATGCGGCCGGACTCTTGTCCCACCCGGCCCAGGGTGGTGTCCCGCACCGCCCGCGGCTGCTCATAGATTTCCTTGAGCATGAAATGCTTGTAGCCGCCCTTTTCCGCCATGATGGGATCCCACAGAATGTGGGAGACCTGGCGTTTCACCGGGCGCCCGTTGAAATCGGTGAGATGCACGCCGTCCCGGGTGAGGATGGCCATGTCGCCGTCGGCCAGGAAAAACATGTCGCGCGTGTGGCCCAGGATCGCGGGAACATCCGAAGCGACGAAATACTCATGGTCGCCCAGGCCCACCACCACCGGCGGTCCAGAACGCGCCGCCACGATCTTGTCGGGGTCCTTCCGCGAGATCACGCTCAGCGCGAACACGCCGGTCAACTGCCGCACGGCGTCGCGCACCGCGTTCTCCAGATTCCCGTCAAAGTGTTTTTCGATTAAATGCGCGATCACTTCCGTGTCGGTCTCGGTGACGAAGCGGTGCCCCTCATCCACCAGTTGCTGCTTCAGAGCCAGGTAATTCTCGACGATGCCGTTATGCACCACCACGATGTCCCCGTGGCAATCGCGATGCGGATGGGCATTCTCTTCGGTAGGCCTTCCGTGCGTGGCCCAGCGGGTGTGCCCGATGCCGTAGGATCCTTCCACCGGACTCAGCCGCAGCGCGTCTTCCAGGTTGCGCAGCTTTCCCTGAGCCCGCCGCACCTCCAGGCAGTTGCCGTTTTCCAGCACCGCGATCCCCGCCGAGTCGTAGCCGCGGTATTCCAGGCGCTTCAACCCGTCCAGGATGATGGGGACGGCCTTCTGATCTCCGATATACCCAACGATTCCGCACATAAGCTTAGTCCAGGATCTCCACCCGGTAGTCTTCCATGACGGGATTGGCCAGCACGTCCCGAGCCACTTGATCCATCTCCTGTTGGGCTTGTTCCCGGGCCGTTCCCGCCTGGATTTCAATGTCGAAAAACTTGCCCTGCCGCACCGCAGTAATGGTTTTGTGCCCCAACCCGTTCAGCGCGCTCTGGATGGTTTGCCCCTGCGGGTCGAGCACGGTGGACTTATAAGAGACGTAGACGCGAGCTTTCATAACTTAAGACCATTGTAGTGGGTTATCATGCAGTCTTAGGGGAGAGCGTTTATCGTAAAAGGTTGGGTACTTGCGTCGTCTAGTACTGGGAACGCCACACTGCTGGCGACCGAGAAGACCCGTCTCCTGATTGATGCCGGCCTGAGTCGCAAGGATACCTTCGAGCGCTTAGTAAAGATCGGCATTTCTCCTGAATCCCTTACGGCCATCCTCATCACCCACGAGCACAGCGATCACGTCGCCGGCTTGCCGGTCTTGGCCAAGCCCCGCGAGGGCGTGCAGATCCCGGTGTACGTCTCCCGGCTCACCGCGCCCGCCATCTCCTGGGGCGACTGCGTTCCGAATCTCGAGCTGTTCCAGGCCGGCGCGAGCTTCACCATCGGGGATATCGAAGTCACCAGCTTTACCATCCCCCATGACGCGGCGGACCCGGTAGGATTCTCCTTCCGGGCCGAGGGCATCAAGATTTCGATCGCCACCGACCTGGGGTATCTGCCGGATTCGGTCCGCGTCCAGTTGCGCGGTTCCGATGCGCTGCTGCTTGAATCCAATCACGATCTGAATATGCTGAAGGTGGGACCGTACCCGTGGTCGGTGAAGCAGCGGGTCATGGGGCGTATGGGGCATCTGTCGAACGACGCCGCGTGTACGTTTGTCCGCGACGATCTGGACACCCGCACCTCGACGCTCATCCTGGGGCATCTGAGCGAGCACAACAATCATCCCGAGCTGGTCCGTCAGGCCGCCCTGGGCGCCCTGGACGGCCGCGGCCTGTTTACCAAGTTGCTGATCGCCGAACCAGGGCAACTGCTGGAAGCATTTTGTTATTGATCCCACGTCATGATTCCTCCGAATGATTAATCGATACACGCGGCCCGAGATGGGCCGGATCTTCAGCGAACAGAACAAGTTCGATCAATGGCTCGCGGTAGAGCTGGCGGCCGGCGAGGCCTTGGCCGAATCGGGTGAAGTCCCGGCGGAGGCGGCGCGCGCGCTGCGGGCCCACGCCGGATTCGACATCGCCCGCATCGATGAAATCGAGCGGGAGACCCGGCATGACGTGATCGCCTTCACCACGGCGGTGGCGGAGAAAATGGCCGCGGCCGGCGCCGCCGATGCGTCCCGCTGGCTGCACTACGGACTGACCTCGAACGACGTGGTCGATACCGCCCAGGCGCTGATGCTCAAACAGGCGTCCCAGCTCCTGCTCGAGGGTGTGCGGGCGCTGGCCGAGATCCTCAAACGGCGGGCCTACGAATTCAAGAATACCGTGCAGATCGGCCGCACCCACGGAATCCACGCCGAGCCCATTACTTTCGGCTTGAAATTGGCCCTGTGGTATGACGAAGTAGCCCGTGGCGCCGCGCGCCTGGAAGCGGCGGCCGAGGACCTGCGCGTCGGGAAGATTTCCGGCGCCGTCGGAACGTTCGGCCATATCGGACCGGAAGCCGAAGAACGGATCTGCGCGCGGTTGGGCTTGAAGCCGGCCGCGATCTCCTCGCAGGTGATCGCCCGCGACCGGCATGCGGCCTGGGTGTCGTCTCTGGCGATCGTCACCGCCACGCTCGAGAAGATCGCTCTCGAAGTCCGCCACTTGCAGCGTACCGAAGTGCGGGAAGCCGAGGAACCGTTCGGTGCAGGGCAGAAGGGATCTTCGGCCATGCCCCACAAGCGCAATCCCGTCGTCTCCGAGCAGATATGCGGGTTGGCGAGGGTGGTCCGCGCCAACGCCCAGGCGGCGTTTGAAAATATCGCGCTGTGGCATGAGCGGGACATCTCCCACTCTTCGGTGGAGCGTGTGATTCTGGCTGATTCCGCGATCCTTACCGATTACCTGCTGGCAAAGACCCGGTGGCTCGTGGACGGCATGCGGGTTTACCCGGAACGCATGCTTCGCAATCTCGAATCCACGGAGGGGCTGATCTTCTCGGGGCAGTTGCTGCTGGACCTCGCCGCCGCCGGCATGCTGCGGGAACAGGCCTATAAACTAGTGCAAACACACGCCATGCGTGCCTGGGAGCAGGGAGGGAACTTCCGCGCCGCCGTCGAATCGGACAAGGAAGTCCTTTCTTTTCTTTCCATTGAAAAGATTCGGGCGGCTTTTTCCGTGGACCGCCATCTCATCCACGTCGATCGTATCTTCCGCCAGGTTTTCCGCCAAGACGCTCATAACTAATAACTTACCTAAAACCAGGGGAGTACTAAGAAAATCTCGGGATTCGAAATAGGGCTTCTGGGGTAAACTGTAGATGGCCAACGGATGAATCCTGCTTTCCATATAACAGAGTACGAGTTAGCTAGAGTCTTGCTGGTGGACGACGATCCAGCCAGTCGGCTGACCCTCAAGACCGTGCTTGAAGCTGGCGGGTACAAGGTTAATGTGGCCGCGAGCGCCGCCGAAGCGGTTGGGAAGCTGGATGAGGGCGAGTACGAGCTGGTCTTGAGCGATCTCCAGATGGAATCGCCCGAGGCAGGCCTGAAGGTGCTGGCGCACGCGCGGATGATGGATTACAAGCCCGCCACGGCGTTGATCACCGCCTATCAGGATTCCCACCCCGATCCGGCCCGGCATCAGAAGTCCATGCTGATCAGCCCGGAAGACGTTCCCGGATTGCTGGGCAAGATCGCCGATCTGATCGCCGAGCGCGCCACCCGCCGTCTGCGGCGCGAACTGCGGTTGGCGGGCGTCTAAAGCCAAAATGTTTGGCATGATGCACCCGCAGTACTAGCGCAGTACTAGACGTCACATTCTGCTCGCCAGTACCTGCAAATCGGCTTTTTTCCCTTATACTAACGAGTAGGATCATGCTGCACACAAAGAGGCGGCTGACCAAAACGACTAGGTCGGAGGAGACTCAGTTTTTATGAAAATTCACAAGCTCGCAGGCATGGTCTGTGCGCTCGCGTTTACCGCGGGAGCCACAACCGTCACATACAGCTTCACGGGAAGCGGCGGAACATTGGGCGGAACCAGCCCGTTCGGGGATACGCGGACGTACACCAACGGCATCTACTCGGTGACGGCCAGTTCCTTCTCACTGCCGCAGGCCCTCACGGGTAATTTCACCACGGCGCAACTGAACCAATATAACGGACTCGGCTTGGCATCCTGTAATCAGGGTGAGGGAGCCAACTGCGGCAATCCGAATCATCAAGTCGACAACCAGGGCAACATTGATTTCGTGCTGTTCACCTTCAACACGGTGGTGGATCCCGCCAGCATTCGCATCAACCCGTACGGGTATTATGATTCTGACATCTCCTACTGGATCGGCAACGGCAACACGGATCTTGCCACCATCGCGCTGGCCGGTCTCGGTAGCGCCGGTTTTGGCTCCCAACAAAACAACAATGATCCTACGAACGGCTCCAGCACCGCCGCCCGCACGGTGAGCCTGCTCGGTGGAACCGGGAACCAACTGCTCATCGCCGCGCGGCTTCCCAACAACAGCGCGGATCAATACTACGATTACTTCAAGATTGAGAGCCTGACTTTCGACACCGTGTCCTCGGTTCCCGAGCCCGCAACCTTCGGCATGGCGGGTCTGGCCCTGGCAGGTTTGGGATTGCTTCGCCGCCGCACTCGGGCGAAGATCTAGTCCAGACCGGCGATTTCGCGCTCTAATTCAGGCAGCGCCCCGGCGAAGAAGTGATCCGCGGCATCCACCAGGATCAACTTCTTCGGACCGGGGAGTGACGCGACCAGCGGCTGTAGTTCGGAGACAGGGCCGTACTGGTCGTGGGTGCTTTGAATGAAGAACCGGGGTGCAACGCAGTTATTCAAGTAGTCTCGGTCTTTGTAAACGGTGGGAAAGCCCACCGCGATCACCCGCCGCAAGCCAATTCCTTCACGGCTTTCTCCTTCACGGCTTTTTCCTTCACAACCCAGCCGCAGCACGATGCGCGATCCAAAGGAAAACCCCGCCAGCGTGAACGGCAGGTGGGGATAGCGGCCGCGCAGATAAGCCAGCGCGGCGCGGGCGTCTTCCAGTTCCCCTTCGCCGTGCGCGTATTCGCCCTCGCTCAGATTCACGCCGCGATAGTTGAACCGCAGCACGACCGCTCCGGCGCTTCGCAGCCCGCGCGCGATGCGGTAGACCACCTTGTTGTGCATGGTCCCCCCGTGCTGGGGATGTGGATGGCACACCAGGGCCGCTTCCCGCGGTTCCCCGTCACCTTCCTCAAACTCCGGCTCTTCAAGCAGCGCCTCCAGGCGTCCGGCGGGCCCATCCAAAAACAGCGACTCGATTTTACGGGCCACGTCAGCATGCACAGGGCCGGCGCAGCTCTCCAGATCGAGAGTGCTCCTGCCCTGTCCCGCTGCGCCAGGCTCCGTTGTGCATGCGAAAGTTAATTGGTTCTGTAATTCGTGAACTGCATGTCGATCCCCAGATCGAGCGAACGCAGCAGGTGCATTACTTCCTGCAAGGTGTCGCGATCCTTGCCGGCGATGCGCACGAAGTCGCCCTGAATCGACGCCTGGACCTTCTTTTTGCTGTCCTTGATGACGCGCACGATCTCGCGCGCCTTCTCGATGGGGATGCCTTGTTGCAGGCTGATCTCCTGACGCACCGTGGATCCGGCGGCCGGGGTGATGTTGCCGTGGACCAGGCCCTTCAGGGGGACATTGCGCTTCACCAGCTTCTGTTCCAGGATCTGCGTCACGGCCTTGAGGCTGAATTCGTCCCGGCTTTTCAGGAGGATCTTGTTGTCTTTTTCCTGCAGCTCGATGTCCGAGCTGGAGTTCTTCAGGTCATAGCGCTGCTGGACTTCTTTCAGCGCCTGCTGCACGGCGTTGCTCACTTCCGGCAGCTCGATTTTCGATACTACGTCAAAACTGTTGTCAGGCATAATCGTGAGTCTCGCAGCGTGCCGGGCCGCGACCGTGATGGAGTGGTCAGTGACCTAAGGCTACCAAAACCTTCTCGGTAATTTCACGCACCAGGCTGGGCAGCGCCGCATCCAAGGCCAGGGTGACCGCCGCCTGGATCCGCTCCGGATCGGGAGGAAGCGCTGGAACGGGAGCCGCGGGCGCGTCCGCAACCAGAGCATCGGAAACGGGCTTGGGCGGAACCGCCGCCAGCGCTTCGCCAAACAGTCCGCGCGCCAGCTTCGCCTCCTGTACCAGGGGGCGAATGGTTCCGATCGCCACGGACGCCTCGAAGGGCTTGCGCAGCACCGCGTCGCAACCGGCCGCGCGGGCTTCCTCCTCGTCCAGCGGTTCGAGCAGTCCCGCCGTGAGGATCACCCGCATGTGGCGATGGAGTTTCTTGATCTGGCGGCAGAGATCCAGGCCCCCGCCCCCCGGAAGAAACACGTCCGCGATGACCAGATCCGGATCGGCAACCGCCAGGCGCGCCAGTGCGGTGGGCTCGTCGGCTACGCTCCAGACCTCGAAGCCCTCCTCGCGCAGAATACGCTCGCCCATTCTTTGGGCGTGCGGGCTGTCGTCCGCCAGCAGGATGGTGCCCATTCTCAGGGTTTCGGTTTCGCGGGCTGCGGCGGCTGCTTGCGCGCATCCGGATTATTTTCAAGCGCGGAGGGATCGGTGACCGGCGTCACCGTGACATCTCCCTGGAATCCCGCCTGCGAGCCTGGAACCGGAACGGTGACCGGAATATTCTGCTTGGGCGGATTCATCTGCGGTGTGCCGGATTTCGCGGCGGCGCTGGTATCCGGATTGGTCCGTATAAAGCCGGTGAGGCGGCGGAACAGGCCCGGCTGGGTGCGATTCTCCTGTTCAAACCGCATGCGGGCCTCGGCCGCCGGATCGGCCGCGGGCACCGGCATTTCCAGGGTCTTCAGCCGCGACTTGGCCTGCTCGGCAAACTCGCTGAGGGGATAATCGCGAACCAGACGGGCGTAGGAATCGCCGGCCTGCTGGCGGAAACGCGGCCCCAGGCGCGTGTAGGAATCGCCTTCGAGCCACAGCGCTTCATCCGCGCGGCTGTACAGCGGATACTGGTCCACCACGCCTCCCAGCCGGTTGGCGGCCGAGGCGAAGCTCCCGCGGCGATGGTAGAAATCGCCCACCCGCATTTCGCCGTCGGCCAGGACTTCCTGGACATTGCGCAAAACCTGCTCCACTTCCGGAGCGAATTTGGAGTTGGGGAATTGGTTGAGAACCTGGCGGCATTCCTGCTCGGCCCGCAGCGCTTCATTGGGATCGCGGTCGGGCTTGTCCATCTGCTTGTAGTGGATCAGGCAGAGCTTTTCCTGCGACTCGGCGGCTTCCGGCATGGTCGGATAGAACAGGATGAAGTCCTTGTACTCGGCTTCCGCCTGAGCCCGGCCGCGCGCGCCGCCCTCGCGAAACCACGCGTCGCCGATGGCCAATTTGGCCTTGGCCAGATATTCGCTGGATTCGTAGGTATTGATCAGCGTGTTGAGCGTGATGCGGGCGATTTCGTAGTGGCCTTTCTCCAGGTCTTTGATGGCCTTGTCGTACAGGATCTTGTCCGGCTGCTCGGTTTGCGCGGTGATGGGATTCTCGTACTTCTTGTGCTTGAACCCGCAGGAACCCACGGCCAGCGCCACAACCACCGTCGCGGAGAGCTTAAATAATTTCGAAAGACGCATTAGAACCTCTCTGGCTATACTCGAATGGCCGTCGCGGCAGTCTGCGCATTCCCGGCGATCCGGCGCATTTCCTCGAAGGCGGCCGGGGGATTCACAGTGTGAAAAATAGACGACCCCGCCACCACCCACTCCACCCCCGCATCTATAATCTTGCCAAGGTTTTCCGTGGTTACGCCACCGTCGATCTCGATGGGGAAATGCAATCCCCGTTCCTTGCGCCGCCCGGCCAGCTGCCGCACCTTGTGGAGCGCATTGGGAATGAATTGCTGGCCGCCGAAACCGGGATTCACGCTCATCACCAGCACGTAGTCGGCGACCTCCAGAACCTCGTCCAGCGTGGCCACGGGCGTGGCCGGATTAATCACTACGCCCGCCTTGGCGCCTTCGCTGCGGATCATGCGCAGCGTCCGGTCCAGGTTCCGGCAGGCTTCCTGGTGAACCAGAACCTGGTCGGCGCCGGCCTGAATGAATACCGGCGCGTACTTGTCGGGATCCTCGATCATCAGGTGTACGTCCAGGATCGCGCGCGTGGCTTTTCGGAGCGATTCGACCACCGGCGGCCCGATGGTGAGATTCGGCACGAAATGGCCGTCCATAACGTCCACGTGGAGCATGCGGCAGCCCACCGCCTCCAGCGCGGCAATCTGCTCGCCCAGGCGCGCGAAATCGGCCGAAAGAATGGATGGCAGGATCTCAACCATGAGCGACCATCCTCAATGTTAGCAAACGCTTATCGTTGCGGCGAGAGAACGGCGGCGAAGAACCCATCCCCCGGGTCGCGGCCGGGCAACCGGAGGTGCACGGAGGCCACCGGCAGGCCTGTAACAACGTCCTCATTTTCTTCCCGTTCGAGCGAGCAGGTGGCATAGATCAGCTTCCCGCCCGGCTTCAGGTGCGGGAGCGCGTTTCCCAGGATCTCGCGTTGCAGCTGGGCGAAGCGCGCCAGGTCCGCGGGGCGCAGCCGCCACTTGATCTCGGGATTGCGCGCCAGCGTGCCGGTTCCCGAGCAGGGCGCGTCGACCAGAATCCGGTCGAACTTGAGGCGGAAGGGCAGGGCCGTGGCGGCGTCCAGGACCAGGCGCTGAGCCTCGGCGGGAACCTCCTGGAGGCGCCGCAGGTACCGGTCGCAGGCGACCACCTGCGCGCCCAGCGCCAGCATCTGCGCGGTCTTGTTTCCGGGCGCCGCGCACAGGTCGAGCACGGTCATGCCCGGCTCGATCTCCAGCAGCGGCACGATCGACTGCGCCCCTGGGTCCTGCTGGCGGCCGGTGACCGGGTTGATCGCGGCCGGCGGTTCTTCCAGCGCGGCGCGGGCGATCCCGGCCGCGGCCGGCTCGCCATATTGGTGCTGCCAGCGCTCGAGCATCCAGGCGGGAAGGCTGAGTTCAGTCGCGCGATCAGGCCAAGTGATGGGGTTGCGATTCACTTTGCGCAGCACCGCGTTCACGAATCCGGCGGCGGAGCGCTTGTGAGCCTGCTTGACCAGCTCGACGCTTTCCGCCACGGCGGCGTGCGCCGGGATCCGGTCGAGATAGCGGAGTTGAAACATGCCCATGCGGAGGGCGATGCGGACTACGTCGTCGAGCTTGAGTTGTTTGCGGCCGGAAAAATGCTCGATGAGGTAATCGAGCTGGGCCTGATACCGCAGGCAGCCCAGCACAATGCTTTCGGCCAGGGCGAGATCGCGGTGGTCGCCCGATTCGCGGCGGAGCAGGTCGGTGGCGTACCCGCCTCCGTGGACGCGCTGGAGCACGCGGAAGGCGATTTCGCGGGCGGGGGACACTCTTCTAAGTATGGCTGCTCGGGAAGGCTATTCCACGCGGTCGGCCAGGACGCGGACGTGATTGTCCCGGACTTCGACGTATCCGCCCGCAATGGTGAAGCTCTCGGTCTTCGAACCGTTGGTGAGCGTCAGCGTGCCTTCGCCCAGCTCGCTGAGCAGTGCGGCGTGGCCCGGCAGGATGCCCATGTAGCCGCCCTTGCCGGGGATCTCGGCGTAGTCGACCTGGCGGTCCACCACCAGTTTTTCCGGCGTGGTGATCTCGATGTGGAGAGTGTCCATATTTTAATGCGCACAACGGAACGCGGCAGCAGCGGTCTTCACTTGGTCATGACGCCGCCGCGTCTTGTGCGCAATCACGTAGTTATCCCTGCTTCTTTAGCTCTTCGTATTTTTCCAGCACGTCGTCGATCGAGCCTTGCATGTAGAAGGCCTGCTCGGGGATCTCGTCGTGCTTGCCTTCGATGACTTCCTTGAAGCTGCGCACGGTGTCGGCCACCTTGACGTACTTGCCCTTGCGGCCGGTGAACGCTTCGGCCACGGCGAACGGCTGCGAAAGGAACTGTTGAATCTTGCGGGCGCGCGCCACGGTGGCCTTGTCCGCGTCGGACAGCTCGTCCACGCCCAGAATGGCGATGATGTCCTGCAGGTCTTTGTAGCGCTGCAGGATCTGCTTGACCGCCTGCGCGGTGTCGTAGTGCTCCTGTCCGATGATCAGCGGATCCAGGATGCGGGAAGTGGACGCCAGCGGATCGACGGCGGGATAAATGCCCAGCTCCGTAATGGCGCGCGAAAGATTCGTGGTGGCGTCCAGGTGAGCGAAGGTGGTGGCCGGCGCCGGATCGGTGTAGTCGTCGGCGGGCACGTAAATCGCCTGCACCGAAGTGATCGAGCCGGCCTTGGTGGAGGTGATGCGCTCCTGCAAATCGCCCATCTCGGAGGCCAGGTTGGGCTGATAGCCCACCGCGCTGGGCATGCGGCCCAGCAGCGCCGACACCTCAGAACCCGCCTGCGTGAAACGGAAAATGTTGTCGATGAAGAGAAGCACGTCCTGGCCTTCTTCATCGCGGAAGTATTCGGCCACGGTGAGAGCCGAAAGCGCCACGCGCAAACGCGCCCCGGGGGGCTCGGTCATCTGGCCGTAGATCAAAGCGCACTTGGACTTCTTCCAGTCGTGCGGATCGATGACGCCGGCTTCCTGGAACTCGAGCCACAAATCGTTGCCTTCGCGGGTTCGTTCGCCCACGCCGGCGAACACGGAAACACCGCCGTGCTTGGTCGCGAGGTTCGAGATCAGCTCCTGAATGATGACGGTCTTTCCCACGCCCGCGCCGCCGAACAAGCCGATTTTTCCGCCGCGCACGTAGGGCTCCAGCAGGTCGATCACCTTGATGCCGGTCTCGAACATCTGCGATTCGGTGGATTGCTCTTCAAAGGCCGGCGCCATGCGGTGAATGGGACTACGCTTGGCGGTATTCACCGGACCCATCTTGTCCACCGGCTCGCCGATCACGTTGAGCACTCGGCCCAGCGTCTCCTTGCCCACCGGCACCATGACCGGCTCGCCCAGGTCGATGGCCTTCATGCCGCGCACCAGGCCGTCGGTGGGCTGCAGCGCGATGGTGCGCACGCGGCTCTCGCCGATGTGCTGCGCCACCTCGCAAATGATGTCGATCGGGTCGGGAACGTTGAATCCCTCGCTGGTGATGCGAATCGCCGTGCGGATGACGGGAATGTGCCCTTCGGGAAATTCCACGTCGACGGCCGGTCCGGCCACCTGGATTACTTTGCCTTCGTTCATAGAAAACTCCTACTCCAGAGCGCCCTATTCCAGGGCAGATGCCCCGCTTACGATTTCGATAATTTCGCGCGTAATACTGGCCTGGCGGACGCGATTCATGAGCAAGGTCAGCTTGTCGATCACCTCGCCGGCGTTCTTGGTCGCCGCTTCCATCGCCACCATGCGCGCGGCATGCTCGGCGGCCACCGATTCCAGGAATGCCCGGTACATCAGCAGCTTGACGTATCGCGGCAGCAGGTTGCCCAGCAGCTCGCCGGGATTCTGCTCGTAAATATAATCCACCGGCGCGGCCGACTGGGGCACCTCGATCGGCAGGATGCGCGTCGAAGTCAGGGCCGGGGCCATGGCGTTCTTGAATTCGTTGGTGAACAGATACACCGCATCCACCTCGCCGGCTTCGAAGCGGGCGATGATGGCGTTCGCAATCCGCTCGGCGTCCTCGAACTTCACGCGGCGGAAGAGGTCGGTGTGCGTGCCCGCGATGTTGCTGAATCGCCGGCGGAAGTAGTTCACGCCCTTTTTGCCGATCAGCTCAAAGCTCAGCGTCGCACTGCGATGATCATCCGCAAAACGGTGAGCCAGCTTGATCAGGTTGGAGTTGAACGCGCCCGCCAGTCCGCTGTCCGCGGTAATGACAACTAACAGGATGCGCTGCTCGGCCCGCACGGCCAGCAGGGGATGCGAGCCCGCATCGGGATCCTGCGCGGCCGCCTCCGCCACATTGGCCAGAATCCGGCGCAGCATCGCGCCGTACGGCCGCGCGGCGATGGCCTGATCCTGCGCTCGGCGCAGCTTGGCCGCCGAGACCATCTTCATGGCCTTGGTGATCTGCTGCGTGTTCTTGACCGAGCGAACACGCCGCCGGATGTCAATCAGGCTGGGCATTTACTTGCGCGCTGCGGCAACCTTGTGGGCTTGATCCTGAACAAACCGCGCCTTGAATTCCTGGAGCGCCGAGTTCAGCTTGCTCTTCAGATCGTCGTCGATGGTCTTCTTTTCCTTGATGGTGGCGAGGATCGCCGGGTGGGCGTTCTCCAGGAACCGGTACAGCTCCTGCTCGAACGCTTTGATCTGATCCAGCGGCAGGTCGTCCAGCATCCCGTTGGTGCCGGCGAAGATGATCGCGATCTGCTTCTCCACCGGGATCGGCGAATACTGCCCCTGCTTGAGGATCTCGACCATGCGTGCGCCGCGCGTCAACTGGGCCATCGACGCTTTATCGAGCTCGGAGCCCATCTGCGCGAAGGCCGCCAGCGCGCGATATTGCGCCAGACTCAATCGCAAGCCGCCGGCCACCTGGCGCATGGCTTTGATCTGCGCGTTGCCGCCGACGCGGCTGACCGAGATGCCGACGTCGATGGCGGGACGAATGTTGGAGTTGAACAAGTCGGTTTGCAGGTAGATCTGGCCGTCCGTGATCGAGATCACGTTGGTCGGAATGTAGGCGGAAACATCGCCGGCCTGGGTTTCAATGAAGGGCAGGGCAGTCAGCGATCCGCCGCCGAGTTCGTCGTTGAGCTTGGAGGCGCGCTCGAGCAAGCGGCTATGGAGATAGAACACATCGCCCGGGAACGCTTCGCGGCCCGGCGGGCGCCGCAGCAGCAGCGAAATCTCGCGATACGCCGCGGCGTGCTTGGAAAGATCGTCGTAGATGCACAGCGCGTGGCGCTTGGTGTCGCGGAAGTATTCGCCCATCGCAGAGCCCGAATAAGGCGCGATGTACTGCATGGGCGCGGGATCGGACGCCGTGGCGGCCACCACGATGGTGTACTCCATGGCGCCGTAGGTTTCCAGCGTCTTCACCACCTGCGCGACGGTCGAACGCTTCTGCCCGATGGCGACGTAGATACAGATCACGCCGCTGTCCTTCTGGTTGATGATCGTGTCGAGCGCCACCGTGGTTTTTCCGGTCTGGCGGTCGCCGATGATCAGCTCGCGCTGGCCGCGGCCGATCGGAATCATGGCGTCGATGGCTTTGATCCCGGTTTGCAGCGGCTCGCGCACCGGCTGGCGGTCGACGACGCCGGGCGCCAGACGCTCGATGGCGTTGAACTGCGTGGTCTCGATGGGACCCTTGCCGTCGATCGGCTGGCCCAGCGCGTTGACCACGCGGCCCACCATGGCTTCGCCCACCGGCACCGACATGATGCGGCCGGTTCGGCGAACCTCGTCGCCTTCCTTGATCCCCGAGAATTCGCCCAGCAGCACGGCGCCCACCTGGTCTTCTTCCAGGTTCAGCGCGATTCCGGAAATGCCGCCCTTGAACTCGATCAGCTCGCCGGCCATGACGTTTTCCAGGCCGTACACGCGGGCGATACCGTCGCCCACCGAGATGACCGAGCCGGTTTCCGCTACGTTGACCGCGCGGTCGTAATTGTCGATTTCCTCGCGCAACAGGCGCGAGATCTCATCCGCCCTAATTTGAGCCATAGGTAACTTTCATTTCCGGGAGCTTAATTGGCTCCCAGCCTCGTTCGTAACTTTTCCAACTGCCCCCGCACACTGCCGTCGTAGACGGTAGACCCCACGTGCGCGATCACGCCGCCGATCAGCGTAGGATCGCTCGAGAACTTGAGTTTCGCTTTCTTCCCCGCTAAACGAGACACCTGGGTTTCCAGGGTGGCCCGTTGCGCATCCGTAAGCGGCATGGCGCTGCGAATCTCCGCCGCAATAAACCCGAGACGCTCGTCCAGCAATGTTTCGAATCCGTCCACGATGGAAGCGAAATCGTGGGCGCGGCGATGGTCGATCACCACGTACACGAAGTTGCGAACCTTCTCCAGCACTCCCATCGGTTCCAGGAGCCGGCGCATCACTGCCCGTTTCCGGGATGGCGCCACCGCGGGTGAATTGAGCGCGTTCTGCAGAACGGCCGACCCGTGGATCAGTTCCTCGATCGCGCGCAACTGCGAAAGCACCTGGGCCGGATCGGCGTTCGATCCGGGTTCGGTGACGACGTCCACCAGCGCCCGCGCGTACCTTGCCGAGACGACCGATAGCATTAGTGATTCGACCCCGTCTTCTGAGAGGCTTGATGTTCCAGGTCGCGCACAAAATCGTCCACCAGGGCCGACTCCGTGGCGCCGTCGATCCTCGCCCGAAGGCGTTCTTCCGCCAGGCCCATGGCAAGCTCCGCGGCATATTCCTTGAGCTGGCGCCGCGCGGTCTTTCCGACCGATTCGAGCTCCACCGCGGCCTGCTGCTCTTGCTTTTTGATCTGCGCGGCCGTCTCCCGGCCGATGCGATCGCCTTCCTGCTGCATCTCGGCCGCCGACTGCGTCCGGAACTTTTCGATGTCGGCGCCCAGTGCGTTCAGACGGGCATCCATTTCGGCCGAACGCCGCTCCGCATCCATCTTCATCTGCTGCGATTCGGAGATGCCCTTCTGGATTTCCGTGGTCCGCGAAGAAAAGACACCGGGCAGGTGCTTGGCCATCAGGTATCCCAGGCCCACCGCCAGGATGGCGAAATTCGCCCACTTCCAGATCGGCGAAACTCCCTCGGACTGCGCAGCGGGCTCGCCAGCCTTCTGCTCGGCCGGTTCTTGAGCATACACCGTCACGATGGCGAAAGCAGCGACCAGCAGCAGTCGTTTCATGCGGCCCTCTTGCCCAGAACCGTGGCCACAATCTGATCGGCGACCGCGGCGCTGGTGTCCTGAAGGGTCTTGCGGGCGGCGGTCGCATCCAAGGCGATCGCGTCCCGCGCTACTTTTACCGCCGCTTCACTGCGGGCCCGTGCTTCCGTGATTTGTTGAGACTGCTCCTCCAGCCAGCGCTTTCGGATCTCTTCCTGTTGCTTGTAAACCACCGCGCGGGCGTCGCGAAGTTTCGCCTCGTATTCGTCGGCCTTGCGAGCGGCGGCCGCCAGGCTGTCTTCGGCGAGCTTGCGGGCTCCCTCGGTCAGTTCGCGCCGCTTCTCCGTCACTCGATCCAAGGGCCCGAACAGGACGGCCTTCAAATAGAAATGCAGGATGATCAGAAGAATGACGGTGGGGATAGCTTTCAGCAGTAGCCCACCTAGGGCTTGTAGCGTTTCGTGCATTGTTCAAAACTTTTGCAGGGAACCTGAAGCTTAAGAAACGAGCAGACTGTTCTTAAACAGATGAAGTTATCACAGTGGGAGGCTTTTGGTCAACTTTCAATAGCTTGCAGACAGTATTCTTAGCCAGGGGTCTGATTCAGGAGCCGCCCGTCCAGTACTCATAGAGGTAGAGTTCGCTCACTGAGGCTTCTTGCGGAAATGGAGAAGCTCACGTCCCAGGGCCAGGAAGAATTCGCGCCCCCAGATGCCGAGCAGCAGCAGCGTTCCGAACAGGATGACCGCATCCAGGCTTTCACGACCCTGCCGCGCCCAGTAAACGTCCTCCAGGTTCAGCCAGAGCGCGAATTCGTCGAGAGTAAGGGCAGCGCCGGCGCCGTACAGCAGGGCCATCAACCGGATAGCGAGCGTCCCTGAGTGCTTGGACGTCGAGCCTAGGCCAATCAGCCAGCTATATCCGACGCCGAGCAGCAGTAAAATCCCCCAGACCAGGTGATGAACGTGCCGTCCGTCAATATAGACGTCATGAAAAGGGCCGATCTGGTGGAAATTGGCGTAGGAGATGGACCTGGCAATGGCAAACGTGAAGAAGAAGCTAAGGGCGGCGAGGAACTGACGGCGTTTGGGATAAGCGGGGATCTTCGTCCGGAACAGCTTGTTGATGCGAGGATCGCGCAGCGCGAGAAGAATCAGGGCCGTAACGACGACAACCGACAGCCCGATGGCCAGCGTTCTGTCCAAGAAAACTCCTCCGGCTGCGGGTGATTTCTGCCGTCCGGCCCCTAGCCCTGGTCCTTATTGCCGAGCTGCGATGGGGACCCACTTCTGTCCCACCGCCGGGCCCAGGTACTCGGCGCGCGGACGGATCAGGCGGTTGTGGGCGTACTGTTCCATAATGTGCGCCGTCCAGCCCGACATGCGGCTCACCGCGAAGATGGGCGTGAACAGGTCTACTGGAATGCCCAGCGAGTAGTAGGTCGAAGCCGAGTAAAAATCCACGTTGGCGTTCAGATTCTTGGCTTCTTTGATGTACTTCTCGATCTCGCGCGAGATCTGGTACAGCTCGACGTGTCCGGTGCGTTTGCCCAGTTCCTCCGCCATCCCCTTCAGGCTCGCCGCGCGCGGATCCACCGTGTGATACACGCGATGCCCGAAGCCCGGAATCTTGATCTTGTTGGCCAGCCGGTCCTTGACCATCTTGAGAGCCTTGTCGACCGTGCCCGCTTCCAGCAGCATCTTGATCACGTCTTCATTGGCCCCGCCGTGCAGCGGACCGCGCAGCGCGCCGATGGCAGAGGTTACCGCTGAGTAGATGTCGGACAGTGTGGCCGCCGTGACGCGCGCCGCGAACGTCGATGCGTTCAGCTCGTGCTCGGCGTGCAGGATCAGCGCGATGTCGAAGGTGTGCGCCATCACCTCGTCGGGCACTTTCCCGGTGAGCGTGTACAAAAAGTTCGCGGCGAACCCCAGTTTGGGATCGCCCGCCACCACCGCATGACCCTTGCGCAACCGGTCGAAGCTGGTGACGATGGTCGCGGTCTGCGCCATCAGCCTCACGGCCTTCTGCGCGGCGGCTTCCGCCTGCACGTCATTGGCGTCGGGATCCGACAGCGCCAGCATGGAAACCGCGGTTCGCAGCACATGCATGGGCGAGCCTTTGGGCTCGCTCTTTAGAAACGCCTCGACTTCCGCCGGAATCGCCCGATTCGCCACCAGCGCGGCCTTCAGCCCGTCGAGCTCGGATTGCTTGGGGAGCCGCCCGTGCCACAGCAGATAGACGACTTCCTCGAACGTGGCGTGTTCGGCCAGCGTCTCGATACGGAAACCCTGGTAGCTCAGCAGCCCCGCGTCGCCGTCGATAAAGCACAGCCGCGATTCGGTCGCGACAATTCCCTCTAATCCCGCACCTGTAACTGGCATCCACCTCAATTCTACCAAGCGGCCGGTGGTATCCTCGGGGTGTGAATTGGCCGAGGGCGTTCTTGGTGGCCGCGGGCGTTGCCGTCTGCATCAGTGCTGCGTACGCCTTCCAGAGCAAATTCCGGGAGTACCCCGGCGAAGATGAGATGGGGCAAGTGACGCCGGATCAGCTGAAACCATCTGAGTTCGTTTTCGGACGTCTGATGTACCCTTCGGGCGGGGGCGGGGGAGGCCGCCGTTTTGGAGGCTTCGGACGGGACTGGCGCCAGGGCGGCCGTACCAACTGGACGAACGACTATCCGGCCGGAGACCGCCACCTCATGACAGCGGTTCGCCGGCTCACGCGAATCGACGCGCGTCCCGTTGAGCAGCCGATCAATCTCGAAGACGGGGACGATATCTTCAACTGGCCGTTCTTATTCGCCGCCCGCACCACCAGCATCGATCTCAACGGGGAGATGACGGCCAAGTTGCGCGAATATCTCGACCGCGGCGGTTTTTTTGTCGCCGACGACATGTGGGGTCCCGGCGAACAGCAAGCGATTGCCGACACTTTTCACCAGCTTTACCCCAACCGCGACTTCGTCGAGTTAGCCGACGATTCGCCGCCCTTCCACATGCTGTTCGATCTCGACAAACGCTATCAGATACTCGGCCAGTGGGCCCGATTCAACGGGATGCAGCCGCTCGACGGAGTTTCCTTCGACCCGCACTTTAAGGGCGTTTTCGACGAGAAGGGACGAATGACCATGGCGGCCTGGTTCAATAACGACACGGGCGACTCGTGGGAGTGGGCTGACGATCCGTCGTATCCGGAAAAGTACTCGGCGTTGGGTATCCGGATCATGCTGAACTACATCGTCTACGCGATGTCGCACTAGCCGGCCAGCAGTCGTTTCCGCTCGGCCGCTGGAAATCTTTCGATCGCATAGCGCAGCGTGGTTCGCGGAAGCGCCGCGTGGTTCGCGTTCAGAAACCGCAATAAGTCCGGCGTGGACTGTTTCCCCGTTTCGCGCAGCATCCAGCCGACCGCTTTGTGAATGAGATCGTGGTCGTCCGCCAGCAAAACCTTGGCGATGGCGAAGGTGTCCTCGATTTCGCCGGCCCGAATCAAGACTATCGTGGAGACGATCGCGATCCGGCGTTCCCAGAGATTGCGCGATTTCGCCAGGCGGTACAGAACCTTGCGCGGACGTGTCAAAAGATGCCGGCCGACGATGTAGGGAGCGGACGTATCCACCAGGTCCCAGTTGTTCACGAACTTGGTGTGTTTTAGATAGAAGTCGAAAATCGCCGGGCTGGGTTCCCGTTCGTACTGGGCGACCAGGATCTCGAGCGCTGCGAAGCGATGCTCGTGAATCGGCGAGGCGAGCAGAGTTGCGACGTCCGTCAGAGGCAAGTGGAGGTAGCGGTGGGCAATCCGTCGCACGGTCGGGACAGTGAGGCCGATGAAGCGATCGCCGTGGCCGTACTCGCCTTTGCCGGTCTTGAAGAACCTCGCTAGATTGCGGGCGCGTGCCGGATCGGCCGCGGCAGCGAGTTCTTTCTTGAGATCGGAAAGTCGCACGATTGGTGGAGCGGGCTTAAGCCTGTCACGGGGACTTCAGTCCCTGGTCTTCTGCAATAATCCTGGTGCTGTGCGGCGGCTAAAGCCGCCGTTGCAGGCTAAAGCCCGCTCCACATTACCGGAACTCCTCCTGCATCCGCTCCAGCTCCGCCGACCCCGGGCACAGCTTCTCATACGCCAGATCGCGCAGCGGCGTGAGCGACGACTGGCCCAGCTCGTGCATATCCGGCGCGTTCTCGTCGATGAACAGCAGCCCCGTGACCACAGCATCCGCGGGCTGGTCGTCGAGGTACGCCATCACCTTCCGGCGATCGGTCGGATCGTAGCCTTTCGGAACCGCGCTGAAGTTGACCACGCTGCCGTCGTGCATGGTTACCGACGTCGTGCCGTTCCTGCCGATCTGCGCCAGAATTTCGCTCTGCGGCGGTACCCAATCCGCCTGCGTCGCCCGCAGCGTGTGCTTGCGCGTCTGCTTGTAGCTCTTGGTCGACCCCTCGTGATCGTTGAAGGTCACACAGGGCGACACCACGTCCACCAGGGCGAAGCCGCGATGCGTGAGCGCGGCTTTCAGAATCGGGACCAGTTGCTCTTTGTCTCCCGAAAAACTGCGCGCGATGAAGGTCGCTCCCAGCGACAGGGCCAACCGCACTGGATCGATGGGCGCCATCCGGTTCGACTCGCCGCGCTTGCTCTTCGATCCGATGTCGGAGGAAGCCGAAAACTGGCCCTTGGTCAGCCCATACACGCCGTTGTTCTCCAGGATGTACGCCATGCGAATATTGCGCCGGATCGCGTGGCACATCTGCCCCAGGCCGATGGACAGCGAATCGCCGTCGCCTGAAATACCGATGTACAGCAGGTCGCGGTTGGCCGCCGAGGCTCCCGTGGCGATGGAGGGCATGCGCCCGTGGGCGGAGTTGAATCCGTGCGCTCCGCTGACGAAGTACGTCGGAGTCTTCGAGGAGCAGCCGATGCCGCTCAGCTTGGCCACCATGTGCGGCTGGGTATCCAGCTCCCACAGCGCGCGAATGATGGCGGCGGTGATGGAGTCGTGCCCGCAGCCCGCGCACAGCGTGGACATGGATCCTTCGTAATCGCGGATGGTCAGCCCCAGAGCGTTGCGCTGCAAAGTGGGGTGCGTGGCGACGGGTTTTGCGATCGACGGCATGGTCGTTTGGGCCTTTATCTATGTGTCCGTTTCTAAAGTTGGCTAAGAATCCCCTGCACTACGTGGCGGCTGCTCAGCGGGAATCCTCCGTACACCAGAACGCTTCGCAGCTTTTCTTTTGGAACGGCAGTTTCCAGAGTGAGCAGCGAGCGCAGCTGGGCGTCGCGGCTCTGCTCCACCACGAAGCAGAAGTCGTGGTTGGCTAAAAATTGTTCCACCACTTCGCCGAAGGGAAATCCGCGCACACGCAGATAATCGGCGGGAGTGCCCTGGCGATCGAGAACATCCAGCGCCTCGCGGACAGCCGGATCGCAGCCGCCCATGGCGATCACGCCGAACCGGGCGCCTTCCCGCGGCACCAACTCCGGCTCCGGGATGAATCTCGCCGCGGCCGCGTGCTTCTTCTTGAGACGATCCATCACTTCCCGGTATTCGTCGGGAATTTCGGTATAGCCGCCGAACTTGTTGTGCCCCGATCCGCGCGTGAAATACGAGCCTTTTTCGCTGACGCCCGGCAAGGTCCGCGCCGCCACGAAGTTTTCGTCTTCGTTGTTGTAGCGCTGGAATTTCCCGATCTTCTTCTCCAGGTCTTCTGCGTCCAGGACCCGTCCTCTGTCCGGACGATAGGCCTCGTCCCAGGTCAGCCTCGGTACCACCCAGTCATTCATGCCGATGTCGAGATCCGACAGCATGATCACCGGCGTCTGGAAACGCTCCGCCAGATCGAACGCCTTGATGGCGAAATGGAAACACTCGTGCGGATTCGCCGGGAATAACACTATGTGCCTGGTATCCCCATGGGACGCGTAGGCCGCCATCATCAGATCGGATTGCTGCGTGCGCGTCGGCATCCCTGTGGACGGACCCACGCGCTGGACGTCGACCACCACCGCCGGAATCTCGGCGTAGTATCCGAATCCTATCAACTCGTTCATCAGGGACAAGCCGGGTCCCGCGGTCGAGGTGAACGCACGCGCGCCGTTCCAGGACGCCCCCAGCACCATGCCGATGGCCGCCAGTTCATCCTCGGCCTGGATAATTAGGTAGTTGTTCTTGCCCGTTTCCGGATCTTTCCGGTACTGCTCGCAGAATCCCTTGAACCCGTCCATCACGGACGTGGCCGGCGTGATCGGATACCAGGCCGCCACCGTGCAACCGGCGTAGATCGCTCCCAGCGCCGTGGCCGTGTTGCCGTCGATCAGGATCTTGTCGTGATTCGCGTCCATCTTTTCCAGGCGGAACGGCAAAGGACATTCGAAATGTTCCTTGGCGTACTGATAGCCCAGATGCAGCGCCTTGTGGTTGGCCGCGCGCAACGCTTTCTTGCCGGCGAATTTCTCGTCCAGCAGCGTATTGACCACGTCCATGTCGATATCGAGCGCCGCCGCCATCGCTCCGGCGTAGGCGATGTTCTTCATCAGAATCCGCGTCCGAGGATCCTCGAAATTCTGATTGCACATTTCGGCCAGCGGCACGCCCAGGAAGGTGATGTCTTCGCGGCGCAAATTGGGATCGAGCGGCCAGGAGGAATCGTACAGCAGATACCCGCCCGGCCGGACCTCCTCGATATCGCGATCGTAGGTCTGCGAGTTCATCGCGACCATCAGATCGTAATCCAGCGCCCGCGCCCCGTAGCCGTCCTTGTTTACGCGGATCTCATACCAGGTGGGCAGGCCCTGAATGTTCGAGGGAAACAGATTCTTGCCGCACACCGGAATGCCCATGCGGAAGATGGCCTGCATCAGGAGGCCGTTGGCGCTGGCGGAGCCGGTTCCGTTGACGTTGGCGAGCTTAACCGCGAAATCGTTTACGCGAGTACGGAGGACGTCGTGCATGGGGCTCCAGAGTTAGGTGCGCCGGCGTATGGAATGAGTAAATCGAATTTTTGCATGTCCCAGGCGGCTGTAGGACAGCGCTCCGCGCACAAGCCGCAGTGGACGCAAACATCTTCGTCCTTCACCATGGCGCGTCCGGTTTGCGGCAGCGGATTGGAAGCGTAAATCGCCTGTTCGAGATTCGTGGCCGGCGCCGAAAGCCGGGTTCGCAGATCCGCCTCGTCTCCGTCCCGCGTGATCGTCAGGCACTGCACCGGGCAGATATCCACGCAGGCGTCGCACTCGATGCAGCGATTCTCACTAAAGGTTGTCTCGATATCGCAGTTCAGGCACCGCTGCACCTCGCGAGCGGTCTGCTCCGGGTCGAAGCCCATCTCCACTTCAATGTTGAGCTGCTGGAAGCGCCGCGTCAGATCCACGTGATGCATCTTCTGGCGCTTCGACGGGTTGTAGTCGTTGTGGTAGCTCCACTCGCTGATGCCCATCTTCTGGCTGATCAGGCTGGAGCCCTGCTTCGGGCGATCAGTGACCGGTACGCCCTGGCAATGATTGTGAATCGAGATGGCCGCCTGGTGTCCATGCGCGACCGCCCAGATGATGTTCTTGGGTCCCCAGGCCGCATCGCCGCCGAAGAAGACTCCCGGACGGGTCGACTGGAACGTGGTCTTATCGACGGTAGGCATGCCCCACTTGTCGAACTCGATCCCCAGATCGCGCTCGATCCAGGGAAATGCGTTCTCCTGCCCGATCGCCAGGATCACGTCGTCCGCGGGAAGGAACACTTCGTCGATCACGCGCGATTTCTTCGCCGCGGCGTCCCATTCCAGCCGCTCGAACTGCATGCCCTTGAGCACGCCGTTTTCGACTACAAAACGTTTCGGCGCGTGATTGATGACGATGTGGATGCCTTCTTCCTCGGCGTCGTCCAACTCCCACGGCGAGGCTTTGAAGAACCCGCGCGGGCGGCGCGCCATGACCTTGATATCTTTCCCGCCCAGCCTGCGTGACGACCGGCAGCAGTCCATGGCGGTGTTGCCGACGCCGATGATCAGAACGCGCTCGCCGATTTTATCGATGTGCCCGAACGCGACCGATTCCAGCCAGTCGATGCCAATGTGGATGCGGTCGGTATCTTTCCGGCCCGGAAGATCCAGCTCCTTGCCGCGCGGCGCGCCCGTGCCGACGAACACCGCGTCGTAGCCATCTTTCACCAGCGCTCCAGAGGCTGGTCACCGGCGAGTTGTAGCGAATCTCGACGCCCATGTCGAGAATCGTCCCGACCTCGTCGTCCAACACTTTTTCGGGCAGCCGGAAGGACGGAATATTCGACCGCATCAGCCCGCCCGGTTTGTTCTGCTTTTCGAAGATAGTGACTTCGTAGCCCAGCGGCCGCAGATCGTTCGCGACCGTGAGCGATGCCGGACCGGCTCCGATCAACGCTACTCGCTTGCCGTTCGACTCCTTCGGAATCTTCGGGAGCAGGTGCGAGATATCGCCCTTCAGATCGGCGGCCACGCGCTTCAAGCGGCAGATCGCGACGGGAGCGCCATCCAGGCGTCCGCGCCGGCAGGCCGGCTCGCACGGTCGATCGCAGGTGCGGCCCAGAATCGCCGGGAACACGTTGGATTCCCGGTTCACCATGTAGGCTTCCGTGTACTTACCCTGGGCGATGAGACGGATATACTGCGGCACGTTGGTGTGCGCAGGGCAGGCCCACTGGCAATCGACTACTTGGTGGAAGTAATCAGGGTTGCGAACGTCGCTGGTCTTCAGAGTCTTTCCCCTGAGATTTGATTTTACAACAACTTGTGGGCGACAATTTCATACACCGTGGACTCCCTCGTACTTCTTCCCGGCTTTCTGTGCGATCAAACCGTCTGGAAACACCAGATAGCGGAGCTATCGGACCTAACCGAGCCGGTCTGTATGGAGTGGGCCCCCGAGCATGATTCCATCCTTGCCATGGCGGAGGCCGTCCTGCGCTGGGCGCCGCCGACGTTCGCGCTCGCGGGGCATTCCATGGGCGGCCGGGTCGCGTTCCAGATCCTGCGCCTCGCTCCCCAACGCGTGACGAAAGTGGCGCTGATGAACACGGGCGCCGACGCTCGTCCGCCGGGTCCCGCCGGGGAAGCCGAAGAACGCCGCCGCCGCGAGCTGCTCGAGATGGCCCGATCCCAAGGAATGCGGGCCATGACGGTGGAGTGGCTCAAGGGCATGCTCCCGGCCTATCGGCAAACCGATGCGCCGTTGGTTGAGGAAATCATCGGGATGTTCGAACGCAAGTCGCCGGATCTGTTCGAAGTCCAGATGCGGGCGCTGCTCGGCCGTCCGAACGCGTCGCCCTTGCTCCGGCACATCCTCTGCCCGGCGCTGGTGCTGACGGGCTTCGACGATGCCTGGAGCCCCCCGGCGCGCCACCTGGAAATGGCGCAATCCATCCGGCTGAGCGAGCTGGTGGTCATTCCCCGGTGCGGGCACATGTCGACCATGGAGCGTCCCGAAGAAGTGACCGCGGCGATGCGGGCGTGGCTCGAGCGTCCGGCATAAACATACGAACCTACGCCGCCCTCCGATCGTTCACTTCACCGCGATTGTGGCGCCGATCTGCGGATCGTATCCGGACGTAGTATTTTCGTCTACAAACTGGATCCATGGCAAGAAAAAGAATGTTCCTGGAGCGGCATTCTCCGGCACTTGAAAATTAATCTGCACCACGCCGCACACCAGGGTTGGCGCACTGCCTGCATACCACACCGCCGGTTTTTGCGCCCCTGGGTCGCCACTAATGATGACTGCGCTGATACCGGGGCTCAGCGGCACGGCGCGAGGAAGGTTAAGCCCACCGCTTTGGCAGGGGGGATCGGTCTGCCCGTAGCCCGTGCCCCACACGGTCACGATAGAGCCCCGGGCCGCGGGATTCGTTGGCCCGTTGAGCGTCCCGTCCTGGTTCTTTGCCACGGCCTGCGCCGACTGCCAGATCTGTAGCCGGAAAATCCCAGGGTTGCCGAATGTCCCCTCCGCGATCGCCGGTCCGAACTGCTGGCTGTTGTAAGTCACCGTAACTTGGCTTGTCCCGTTTACGGCCAACCCAACGGGCGCAATGGCATTGATCTGCCTCGACTGCGCGTAAAGTATGGGCACCGGCACACCGTCGAAGAGCACCTGAACACCGGCTAACTGCGTGGGAACGTTTCCTTGCGCGTCGGGTTGGTAGGCGACACCGATGTCAGGCCCGATTCCGAAACCGGTGAGTGTAACCAGTTGTCCTGGCGCGATCCCGCCGCTGCCGGATAGCGTTGCGGAACTGAGTATATCGTTGGAAAGGCAGGCTGGAGACGTCCAACCACCTGCACCAAATTGGACCTTGGAGACCACGCCAATTGGGGAATCGCGCCACGCGATCAGCACCGTACCGTCGGACAGCGGGACTAATCCTCCAATGAAGGTCACATCGCCTCCCGCGGTATCCCCCAGGTAGGTGGCATCCATTAGCGAACCGTTTGAGTTCAGGTGAGCGAGGAAGCCGTTGGTGCGATTGGTCGAACCTTGGAAGCAAATCTCAGGAGCCGAAGGGGTGACCGGAAATCCTGGGCCCGTCAGCCCGCCGATGTAGATATCGCCCGCCGAGCTGACCCCAAGCGCACTGACACCGACGTCCCGGTTCGCACCACTCGGGACGAGATCAGAACTCATCACGTAACTCGCCCAATTCAACGAAACGCCGTCCGGGGCGAACTGCGCCACGAAGCCGGCGGGAGAGGAATTGTTCCACGGAGGCACGATCGCGGACGGCTGCATGGTTCCCTGCGTCGCGGGGAGGTCGAGGGAACTGGTGGATCCAGCCAAATCGATATTGCCCGCGCCGTCCACGGCGATCGACGACGGGCTGTCCGATCCGCTCCCGCCGAAGTAGGTGCTGGCCAGGACGCTACCGGAAGGACTCAGCTTGACAAGGAAACCATTCTGGCTTCCCTTTAGTCGCTGCTGGAACGCGCCCGCCGTTACCGGAAAATCTGGCGAAGTGGTTTGCCCCGCGACAAAAGCATGGCCCGCCGGATCGACAGTGATGGCTGTGGCAGCGTCCGCACCGCTGCCGGCCAGAGTGACGTTGTAATTGATGGTAGAGCCGTCCGCGCTCAACTTCAGGACGAAAACATGGCCCGCCAATTGTCTTACCCGCGATGTACGCGCTGCCCGCCGTATCCACGGCGATGGCCGAAGAAGAGCCAGCGACCTGGAAGATAAGTGGAATAAAGAAACTTGCTGCCATCCGCCGTGATCTTGGCGGCGAACACCTTGGCGTCGGTACTCGACTCGATGGCCGCGCCGGGGGTGGTGGGAAACTGCCCGTCCGTCGAGCCCGTGAGCACGACGTTTCCATTGGCATCGACCGCGAGTGCGGTTCCTTTGTCGGCGGTCGGGCCGCCGAGCAGCGTACCCCAAATCTGATTGCCGGAAGGGTCGACTTTCATCACCGACGCATCGGGACATGACGCCGGAATGGGGATGCCATGAAAGCCCGGTATGGAACAGGCACCCCCTCCGGGCTGGGTTTGCGCCGCGCCGGCGGTTGGCTGTCCACTCAAGTAGTAAGTGTTTCCGGAAGCATCAAAAAACGGGCGATCGCTGCTGGGCCGCACGATCGTGCTGATACTTGCAGGAACCGGTTGCGCAAGTGCGCCCGCTGCAGACACGAGAATCAGGGCGATGAGTCGTACCGCCCCACCTCGGAGACGTTCCGACCCCTCCGGCCGCTCATCCTGCCATGATTTCAAGGCAAGTTCCTCCCGGATGACATGTAGCTTGCACGCATGTAGCCACTCAACGGGCTAAGTTTCCCCGCCGCATCAGAACCCGACGTTCAGGCGAACGGCGAAATTACGCCCGGGCTCGACCGCCGTGCCGGACAAGACTCCCGAAAAGTTGATCAGGTTGAGCCGGTCGGCCAGGTTCAGCACGTCGGCTTGCAATCGTACCGTCTTGCGGTCGGCTTCGAACAGGTTCAGGCCGAGCGATGCATCCAGCGACGCCGACGGCAGCACTCGGCCCCGGTCGAAATTCACCTTGGCGAGAATGTCCGGACCATACTGCTGCTGGAGGAAGCCCAGGTCCGAGGGGCCTTCGATCTCAAACGGCAGCCCGCTGTTGTAGGAGGCCGCGAAGGCGAACCAGACGCGAGGATGAGGCTGGATTCGTACCCGCGAGCGAAACGTGTTGCGCTGATCCTGGCTGATGGGGAAGGAGCCTTGTCCGCTCACGGCGTCGGCCGCGTCGGCGCCCAGAAAAAGCCCGCCCGCCACCGGAAGAAAGCCCGTGCCGACCATGTTCGAGTAGCTCGCGTACCCCGAGAACATGCCCCAGCGCGGCACTTCGATCTTGGCTTCGTAACCGTGGATTTTGGCCTCGCTGAACGCAATGGGGAAGCTCACGCCGGTGTTGAGCAGCAGACTGTCGTCGGCGAAATTGTCCACCTGGCGGTAATACCAGGTGCCGTCGAACCGCAGGCGGCGCGACAGGCTCTTGCTGAATCCGGCTTCGGTAAAATTCCCGCGGCTGGGCCGCAGAGGGATAAAGAAGCCCGCGCCCCCCAGCTGGTCGACCAGGTTCGCGCTGGCCAGCAGGATATTCTCGACCGCGGGATCCTGAAAGACGCGGTCGTAGGAAGCGCGCAGCACCAGTCCGGCGCGGGGGATGCTGTAGGCGATTCCCAGCCGCGGGCTCCAGGCGCTTTCATCCGCGACCACCCGATAGTGATCGAAACGCAGGCCCGCGCTCGCCGTCAGCCCGCCGCGATGCCACGTGTCCTGGGCAAAAAAAGCCTGTTCCCGCCCGCTTCCGTTTTGCTGAAAGCGGAAATTCAGAGGCACCGTGTCGTCGAAGATGGGCACCCCGTCGATCTGGCGTGTGACGATCCGATACCCGAAGTTTTCGTGGAGGGACGTGAACAGGGCGTCCGCGCCGAACTTGAGATCGTGGGAGCCGCGGCTGACGGAAACACTGCCGCCGGTGTATCCTTCGCGGAAGCCCCGATCCTGATCCGGCAGGATGGGCGTGGAGAGCGCGTTCGACCACAGGCGCGCCGACGTGTCGCGCGCCATGCCGCGCACCTGGAGCACCACATGCGGGCCGAACTGATGCGTGTGCGAAACCTGGCCCATGGTTTCCGCGGCGGTCCGGTCCTGGCGCTGCCCGGCGGCCTGCTGCAGCAACTCGTCGGGCACCTGGAATCCCGTGCGCGTGGAGTGCGCGTAGAAGTGCGTGGAATCGGTCGCGGACCATTCCCGGTCGAAGCCGGCGGATCCGCCGCCGCCGGAGCCGTAGTTGGTGTAATTTTCGAGAACCGGCGGGTCGAGATAACGGTCCGTGGCCATCCCGTCGCTGCTCAGGGAATAGCCGTTATGGCCGCGGGCGTACTGAACCGTGCCGAACCCCGAGACCTGGGAGAAGCTGCCGCCCTGTAAGCTCGCCTGGCCGTGCAGGCCGCTGCGCAGGTCGGGTTGCGTGTTGATCTGGATCACGCCGCCCAGTTTGCGTCCGAACTCCGCGGGATAATCGCCGGTGCGTACCGTCATGGACTCGTATTCATCCGCCCCCAGGCCCTGGGAGAATGCCGGCGAGCGGTTGTCGTACAGCGGAATCCCGTCGATCACGTACTGCACTCCGTATTCCGAGCCGCGCGGATGCAGGATGCCGTTGGCTTCGAGCAGCCAGCCGGGCTGCTGGTTGACCAGGTCGATCAGCGAGCGCCCGGGCGCCGAGCTTTTGCGGGATTCGAGCACATCGGGGCCCAGGTGCTGCGCCGCGCCGGTCGCTTGTGTGTCCAGCAAGGTCCCCTGTTCGCGGACCTCCACCGTGGTCTTGGCCGACGCCACCATGAGCGTGAACGAGTGCTCGACCGGGACCGCCGAGCGCACCTCGATCATCGCTTCCTGGGGGGCAAACCCGGGTTTCTCCACCCGCAGCCGGTAGCGTCCGAAGGGCAGCGATCCGAAGGTGTGCGCTCCCTGGGCATCCGTCTGATAGGTGCGGCGTACGCCGGCCGAGAGGCTCTCGATGGTGCCTGAAGCTTCCATCGGGGAGCCGGACTGATCCGTCACCTCGACCCGGATTTTGCCGGCCTCAAGCTGTCCAAACAGCGTGAAACCGGACATCAGGAGCCCCGCCAGGCACCCTGCGAGGATGATGCGAGACTGCTTCACAGGCTCTTTTATCTTAGAGGTTTTCAGACCGCACTTGCGCGCACCCCCGATGGGGACGCTATCATAATATTTTCCCTGGAGTGGACGGAATAATATAAGTGGCCAGAACAGTTGGGGTCTTGAAGGAGACCTTCCCCGGCGAGCGGTGTGTGGCGATTGTCCCGCGCTCGGTGGAAGCTCTCAAAAAATTAGACGTAGCGGTGATGCTGGAACCGTCGGCCGGCGCCCGAGCCGGATACACCGACGATCAGTACGTCGCCAAGGGCGCGCGCACGGCGAGCCGCGCGGAGATTCTCGCCGAAGCCGACATCCTGATCCAGTTCCGCAGTCTGGGCGCGAATCCCGAAGCCGGCCGCGCCGATCTTGCCTCCCTGCGCCCGGGCCAGATCGTGATGGGATTGGGCGAGCCGCTGACCGCCGTGCGCGAAGCAGCGGATCTGGCCGCAGCCGGCGTATCGTTCTTCGCGATGGAGCTGATTCCGCGCACCACGCGGGCGCAGAGCATGGACGTGCTGTCGTCGCTCGCCACCATTTCAGGTTACGAAGCCGTGCTGCTGGCCGCTCAGGCGCTGCCGAAAATATTCCCCATGCTGATGACCGCCGCGGGGACCATCACTCCGGCCAAGGTATTCGTCATCGGAGCCGGTGTGGCCGGGTTGCAGGCCATCGCCACGGCCCGCCGCCTGGGCTCGGTCGTCAGCGCGTACGACGTCCGTCCCGCGGTGAAGGACCAGATCGTCAGTGTGGGCGCGAAATTCATCAGCCTGGATGTCGAGGCCACGGCCGCCGAGGATAAGGGCGGCTACGCCAAGGTCATGGACGAAGCGTTTTACCGCCGCCAGCGCGAGCTGATGACCGACGTGATCCGCGAACAGGACGTCGTGATCTCCACCGCCGCCGTGCCGGGCAAGAAGGCTCCGATTCTGATCACCAAGGAAATGGTGGAAGCCATGGCGCCCGGGTCGGTGATCATGGATATCGCCGCGGTGCGCGGCGGTAACTGCGAGCTTACGCGCCCCGGTGAAACGGTGATCCACAACGGCGTCACCATCCTGGGCCCCACCAATTTCGCGTCCCTGGCGCCCTACCACGCCAGCCAGATGTTCTCGGCCAACGCGGTCACGTTTCTCAAGCACCTGATCGGTTTCCTGCCGCTGTCTGGCGATGTGACCGACGATATCGTCGGCGAGACTCTGGTCACGCATGGCGGCGAGGTGACCAATCCGCGCGTCCGGGAAGCGCTCGGACTGCCTGTCTCTGAACCTGTTTCTTCCGGGAAGGTTTCCTAAATAGATGCACTCCTACGAATTTGGTTTGTACGTCTTCATGCTCGCGGCGTTTCTCGGATTCGAGCTGGTGAAGCGGGTTTCCCCGCTTCTGCACACGCCGCTGATGTCGCTATCGAACGCGATCTCCGCCATCGCCGTGGTCGGCGCGATTCTCATCACCAGCGAGAAAGATGCCACCACCCTGACGCGCGTGCTCGGATTCATCGCGGTGGTCTGCGCGAGCCTCAACGTGGTCGCGGGCTATCTCATCACGGACCGCATGCTCCGGATGTTCCGCAAGCGGGACGAGAAGAAATAGCCAGGAAATCGTCAAGATAATGATAGAGAACGTTCTCCCCGCGATTTACCTGCTCGCTTCGGCCGGCTTCATTCTCGCCGTCAAGTGGATGAGCCACCCGGCCACCGCGCGCCGCGGCGTCATCATCGGCGAGATCGGCATGCTGCTGGCGGTGATCGGGACGCTGCTCCAGCCCGAGGTGGCCGAATACCGCTGGGTCCTGATCGGGATCGCGATCGGCTCCGCCATCGGCGCGCCTTTGGCGTATCTGATGCCGATGACCGCGGTCCCCCAGCTCATCGCGCTGTCGCACGCGTTCGGCGCGCTGGCATCGGCGCTGATCGGCACGGCGGAATTCTACAAGGGGGTGATCCCGCTGGGCTTCCCCATGGGCGCCCTGGTGCTCGAAACTCTGCTGGGATTCCTGACCACCACGGCCAGTATCATCGCCTTCGCCAAGCTCCAGGAGCTGATGCCCACGCGCCCGCTGACGTTTAAGGGCCAGAACGTGGTCAGCCTCAGCATGCTGACGGCGGCCGTGGTGATCGGCGGCTGGATGGTGGCCGCGCCCGCGCCCGTATGGGCGTTTCCCGTGTTCGTCGGGCTCGCGTTGCTGTTTGGCATCATGCTGGTGATGCCGATCGGCGGGGCCGACATGCCCACCGTCATCGCGCTGCTCAATTCTTATGCCGGCGTGGCGGCGGCCGCGATGGGCTTCGTGCTGAACAACCGGCTGCTGATCATCGCCGGCGCGCTCAACGGATCGGCCGGCCTGATCCTGTCCATCATCATGTGCAAGGCCATGAACCGGTCGTTCACCAACGTGCTGTTCGGAGCGTTCGGGCAATTGGCGACCGCCGTAGCGGGGACCACGGCTCAGAGGCCGGTCCGCTCCGCGAGCCCGGATGAAGCCGCCTCGATTCTGGATTCGGCGCGCACCGTCATCGTGATCCCGGGCTACGGCATGGCCGTGGCGCAGGCGCAGCACAAGATCCGGGAACTGTACGACGCTTTGACCAAGCGCGGGATCGACGTCCGCTTCGCGATCCATCCGGTGGCGGGACGCATGCCCGGCCACATGAACGTGCTGCTGGCCGAAGCCGACATCCCTTACGACAAGCTGTTCGAGATGGACGAGATCAACGGCGATTTCCCCAACACCGACGTGGCGCTGGTGATCGGCGCCAACGATGTGGTGAATCCGCTGGCGCGCACCGATAAGACCAGCCCCATCTACGGCACTCCCATCCTGGACGCGGATCGCGCGCGCACCGTCATGGTGATCAAGCGCAGCATGAACCCGGGCTTCGCGGGCATCGACAACGAGCTGTATTACATGAACAACACCCTCATGCTGTTCGGCGACGCGAAGAATTTCGTGTCCGGCATCGTCAAGGAACTGGCCGGCGGGCACTAGACCCGTGGAGCAGGCTTGAGCCTGCAACGGGTGCTTCAGCACCCGCGTGGACCCGGAGGCTAGAGCCTTCGCGCGGGCCGGTATAATTGGGAGTCCATGAAGATCGATATTTTTAACCACATCTTCCCCCAGAAGTACTTCGACGAGTACATCGCCGGCCCCAAAGCGCTGCCCGACATCGGCAAACGCGTCCGCAACATGCCGACCATCGTCAACCTGGACGCGCGCTTCAAGGTAATGGACGAGTTCGGGGATTATTGCCAGGTGATCTCGCTGCCCGCCCCTCCCATTGAGGCGTTCGGCGATCCGCGGCACACTCCGGAAATCGCCCGGCTCGCCAACGACGGCTTGGCGGAGCTCACGCGCAAGCACCCGAAGCGTTTCCCCACCTTCATCGCTTCGCTGGCGATGAACAATCCCGACGAGGCCGCCAGGGAAGCGATTCGCGCGGTGACCGAGTTGGGCGCGGGCGGCGTCCAGATCTACACGAATGTCACCGGCCAGCCGCTCGATGCGCCCGAGTTCCAGCCCTTCTTCGATGAGATGGCCAGGCGCGATATCGGCATCTGGATGCATCCGTCGCGCGGCGCGAATGTCCCGGATTACATCACCGAGACGAAATCGAAGTACGAGATCTGGTGGACCCTGGGATGGCCCTACGAAACCAGCGCTGCCATGGCGCGGATGGTGTTTTCGGGCCTCCTCGACCGGAACCCCGGGATCCGGATCCTGACGCATCACCTGGGCGGCATGATCCCCTATTTTGAAGGCCGCGTCGGCCATGGCTGGGACCAGCTCGGCACGCGCACTTCCGATGAAGACTACGTGTCGCTGCTCAAATCCATGAAGAAGCGGCCCGTGGATTACTTCCGCATGTTCTATGCCGATACGGCGCTGTTCGGCGCGGATGGCGCCACCGAATGCGGCATCAAGTTCTTCGGATTCGATAAAGTTCTGTTCGCTTCCGACGTGCCGTTTGAGCCTTCTCCGGGCTTGTACATCCGCGAGACCATCCGTATTCTGGACTCCCTGGACATCACCAGTTTGCAGCGAGACCAAATCTATCGCGGCAACGCGCTAAAATTCTTGAAGCCCGCCAAGATTCTGCAAAACGCCTAACTATGCGAACGCACGCTGCCGTCCTGTTCTCGCTGGTCTTCTCGCTGGTTGCCGCCGTACCGCTCGCGGCTCAATCCTATACCGCGCCGCGCACCGTCGACGGCCATCCGGATCTGCAAGGCATCTGGCAGAGCCTGAATACGGCCGCGGTGAATCTCGAGGATCACATCGCGGTGCTGGATATGCCCGCGGGCCGCACCGTCATCGTGGATCCGCCCGACGGCAAGATCCCGTATACGCCCGCCGCGGCGCAGAAGCAGAAAGAGAATTTCAAGAACCGGGTTAAGGCCGATCCGCTCAACCAGTGCTTCATTCCCGGCGTTCCGCGCGTGATGTACCTGCCGTTCCCGCTGCAGATCGTGCAGACGCCCAAGTATGTGGTGATCGCCTCGGAATTCGCCCACACCGTGCGCACCATTTATATGGACGGCAGCAAGCATCCCGGGGACGTCGATTTCTGGATCGGCGATTCGCGCGGGCATTGGGAAGGGGACACCCTGGTGGTGGACGTGGCCAACAACAATGCCGAAACCTGGCTCGACCGGTCCGGAAACTTTCACAGCGGCGCTCTGCACATCGTCGAGCGCATCACCCGTACGGAACCCGACCTTCTCACCTACCAGGCCACTCTCGACGATGCCCAGGTGTACACTCGGCCCTGGACCATCCGCATGCTGCTTTACCGGCATAAGGAGCCGAACTTCAAGTTGCTGGAATACGAGTGCAACGCGTATCTTGAGGATGCCGCCAAGGAGAACAAATGAAAAAATGGAACACACTGAATTTGCTGGTGGCGGCTGTCACGGCCGCCGCCCTGATAGCGTTCGCGCCGATCCCCGGCGCGGGGCAGAACCAGCCAAAAGGCGTCAAAGGCGGAAAAGCCGGAAAGGGCAAGGGCGGGAGGGGCGGCGGCCCCTTCGGCGATCCGTATAGTCCCTACTATCAGGCGCCGCTGCAACCGGGCGGTCCCGTCGGCCGTACCCCCGATGGACAGCCCGACATGCAGGGTTTTTGGACCCCCCGCTTCAACCAGGCGATTTTCGACGTAGAGGATCACCCCACGCGACAGCCCGGAATCGGTCCCGGCAAGGGCGCGATTGTCGATCCGGCCGACGGGCTCATTCCCTACAAGCCGGAGGCGGCGGCCAAGGCCAAGGAACTGGTGGCGAAAAATATCTACCTGGAGCCGGAGGCGCACTGCTACGTTTCGGGCGTGCCGCACGCCGCGTACCAGCAATTCGGGTACGAGATCGTCCAGTCCCCTGGATACGTTCTGTTCCTGACGGAGTACGCGCACACCTACCGCGCCGTTCCCACCGACGGCCGTCCGCACATTTCGCCGAACATCAAGCTCTTCCGCGGCGATTCCGTGGGTAAGTGGGAAGGCGGGACGCTGGTGATCGACACCACCAATCAGAACGGCAAGACCTGGTTCGATATGGCGGGAAACTTCACCACGCCGGCGATCCACGTGGTCGAGCGCATCACCCCCGTCGATACCAACAACATCGACTATGAGGCCGTGGTGGAGGATCCAACCATCTACACGCGTCCCTGGAAGATCGCCGGGCAACTCGGGCGGCATCCGGACAAGAACATGGAGCTGATGGAGTTCGCCTGCGACGAAGGCAACCAGGATCTGGTTCACTACACCGAGGGTGTGGGCGGAAAAGCCAAGGAAACCGGTCCGCGCACGCACTAGCTGTCAGTTCAGAATCGTCGCCCGCTTGATGTAATCGAGCTTGGGGAACCGCGGAACCAGGTATGCGTTGGCCCCTTCTTCGAGCGCGCCCGGATCGATGAACTTGCCCACCGGCCGCAGCTCGCCATAGCCCGCGTACAACTTATTCAGCACGTCCAGGCCCTCGACAATCCTGGCGAAAGGCACGAAGCCCTGCTCGTCCAGGGCCGCGTTATTGTTCAAGTTGATGAAGATCTCCGTGGCGCGCGTATTCGGGCCGGATTGCGCGAACGCCAGCGTGCCCACCAGATTCTTCTGCTGCGGAGGATCGTCGACGATGAAGAGCGTCCGCCACACGGTGTGAACATCGTAGTCGCGATGCACGCCGAACTGCGCGACGAACTGGGGAACCACGCGGAAGAAGCGGCTCTCGGTGAAGTAACCCATGCGGACCAGCTCGTGAAAACGGTCCACGCCGTGCGGCGCCCAGGACCGCGTCGCTTCGACGATGATGTCCCCTTTTGAGGTCTCAAACTTCACCCGGAAGACTTCCGGGACGACGACCTTCTTCTCCCCGCAGGCGGAAAGGAGAATGGCGAGGAGAACAAAAATCGTCCCGGCTCGCATGGCGCGGATTAGTGGGTAATCCCCAGCAGTTCGATCTCGAAAACCAGAGTCGCGCCGCCGGGAATATCGGGGGGAGCGCCCCTGTCGCCGTAAGCGATACTCGCGGGACATACCAGCTGCGATTTGCCGCCGGCCTTCATCATCTGGACGCCCTCGGTCCAGGCGCGAATCACCCTGTTCAGCGGAAACTCAAGAGGCTCTCCGCCGAACGAGCTGTCAAACTCCGTTCCGTCCGTCAGCGTGCCGCGGTAGTGGACTCTTACGGTGTCAGTCGCCTTGGGCGACTCTCCAGTGCCGGGTCGCAGCTCGCGATACACCAGGCCGCTGGCGGTTTTGATGGCGCCGGGTTCGGCGGCGGCTTGATCGAGATACGCTTTTGCGCTCATTATTTTGCGCTCGCCGGGGGATTGATCGCCAGCAGCTCGATCTCAAAAACCAGCGTCGCGCCGCCGGGAATCGGGGGGCGGCCCTGGTCCCCGTAGGCGATGTCCGACGGACACACCAGCCTCGATTTGCCGCCGACCTTCATCCGTTGCATGCCTTCGGTCCAGCATGGGATCACGCCATTGAGCGGGAGTTCCGCCGGCGCGTTGCGTTTGTAGGAGCTGTCGAACTCGGTCCCGTTGATTAGCGTCCCGCGATAGTTGACCTTCACCTTGTCGGTCGCTTTGGGGGAAACACCCTTGCCGGCAGTCAGTTCGCGATACACCAACCCGCTTGCGGTGCGCGTGGCCCCGTGCTCGGCCGCCGCTTTATCGGCATAGACTTTGCCGCGGGCCTTTTCCTGCACCGCCGCGCGAGCCATCCGGGCCTTGGCGAAGTCGTTAATCTTCGGCCCCCAGGTGCTCAGTTCGATGGCGGGTTTCCCGGCCGCGGCATCGGTGAGCGCCTGCTTCAGGATCTCCATCTCAGCGGGCGAAAGGTCCAGTTGGGAAAGCTGCTGCGCCAAGCTGAGTCCGACGGCGTAGATGGTCTTCTGGTCGTTCGTGGTCAGGGTGGAAGGCGATTTTGCGGGTGGAGTTTGCGCCATCAGGATCGCCGGTAAAAGGAATAAGAATGCACGCATTCGTCCAGGGTAACATTGGCCTGCCGCGATCTAGCGCGCTGCCGTCTTCAGCCGGACCTTGAACAGGTGCGTGCAGGCGGTGATGTAGAGACCCTTGCCGTCCGGATCGCCGAACGCCACGTTGCTCGCACAGATTCGCGGCCGCGGCTCGCCCTGAATCTGCGGCAGTTGGAGGGTGCCCAGATGCTTGCCCTCGGGCGACGTAATCCAGACCTCGCCCGGACCCACCGCGTTGACCGAATAGAGATTCCCTTTGAGGTCGACCTTCATGCCGTCGTTGCCCGCCTGGATGAACGTGCGCGGGATTGGCGATGCTGCCGTCCGGCTGCACGTCCCAGCGCAGCGTTTTTCCGAATCCCGCGGTCACGTAGAGATACTTCTCGTCGGGCGAAAACGCGATGCCGTTGGGAAACTCGCCCGGCCGGTCGCGGTCGCTATCGAGCAACGTGACCGCTCCGTCTTTGATCCGGTAGACTCCGTTGAAGGGCAGTTCGCGCAGCGGTCCGTCGGCGCCGCCGCGCAGTCCGTTCACGCTGTCGGTGAAGTACACCGCGCCGTCCGACTTGACCACCACATCGTTGGGACCGCTGAAACGCTTGCCTTCGTAGCGATCCGCCAGGACCGTACGCTTGCCGTCTTTTTCCAGGCGCACCACGTTGCGATCCGTCATCGCGGTGATGATCAGGCGGCCCTGCGGGTCAAGCGCCAGTCCGTTGGAGCCGATGAGCAGAATCGCCAGGCGTCCGCTGACCGTCTGCTGGCCGACGTGCAAGGTATCCGTGCCGGTGTAGCCGCTCTTTTCGAGGTACACCGAAAGCGGCTTGCCCGCCATCCATTTATAGATCACGTTCGCGGCGCAATCGCTGAACAAAAGATAGCCCCCGGCGCCCTCCCGAATCCAGACCGGCCCTTCCGTGAGTCCGAAATGTTCGCCCAGGATTTCGATCTTGGCGTCGGTGGAGATGATCGCATCCAGCGCCGGGTCCAGCCGGACGACTTTGAACGGGCGCGGCGCGGGTGCCTGGGCCTCCAGGGTCGCCAGGGACGCGAAGGCAAGAACGGCGATAAAGGATCGGAAGATCATCGTTCACCTACGTGCGTTTCCCTAGCCTAACATCTTGGTTTACAATCCGAGAGGTGACCGTCCCGGAGATAAGCATCGTTGTTCCCGCTCTGCAATATCCGCTCATCGAAGGAAGCGTAGCGGCGCTTCTCTCGCAAAGCGCGCCGGCCGGATGTTACGAGGTGGTGGTCGCGGATTCCCGCGCCGGAAAATGGGAGGCGGCCGTCCGCCGGGAAGCCCAGCGCCATCCGGACGTTTCCGTCATCTATGTGAAGTCGGAAAGCGAAGGGCCGTGGCGCGCGCGCGCCCTCAACGACGGGCTCCGGGCGTCCTCCGGTCGGATCGTCGTGTTTCTGGCGGGGGATTTCACGGCTGGCCCGGGTTTTGTCGAAGCGCACCGCCGGTTCCATGCGGAGCATCCCCAGCGCGAGCACGTCGCCATAGGATCGTCGAATTTCGTCGCCGAGCAGGCCCAGGGAACGATCGTCCGCTGGCTGGAACAGAGCGGCGGGTTATTCGGAGCGCGGATGGGCGAGGGAGACGCGGGCGGATTCTTTTACGCCGGCAACGCCTCGCTGAAGCGCGAGTTTCTGAGCGAAACCGGCTGGTTCGATGAGGACTTTCCCTACGACGCGATGGATGACTTTGAACTGGGGGAACGGCTGCGCCGCGCCGGCATGACCAGTTATTTCCTTCCCGGCGCGCTGGCCGCGCATCAGCACGATGAGGAAGTCACGCTCGCCAACCGCAAGGTCTACATGCTCCGATCCGGCGAAAGCGCGGCGGTTTTCGAGAAGAAATATCCGGGTCCGTACGGTTGGAGCAAGAGCTGCGCGCGGCCGCCCTGGAGACTTGAGCTGGACGCCTTCCTGTGGGGCGCCATCTATCTCTGCCGCCGCAAGGCCGAGGATCTGCACCGCTATTACTCGGCGCGCCTGGATGCGGCGTTCGTGCGAGGCTGGCGGCTCGGCCGCTCGCGGCACGCACCTACAGAAGCCCACCGTTTCGTCCGATAGAAGCGCGTTCGGGCGCGGCGTTAGTTCATAATAATAGCTAGGGAGCGCTTCCGTGAATTTGGCGGGGTTTTTCGGCTGGCCCACCCGGCTGAACGGGTCGGGACCTCACAATACGTCACGTGCCGCCCGCAAGGCGATCTCGCTCTGCCACCACCTGTTGTCGGAGCGCGGCGAAGTCTCGGGCACGCGTCTGGCGGGCGAGGCGCTGGCGGCCTATCAGTCGCTGGACGAGGCCTCCCGCGCCGGATTCTTCGATCTGCTGGTCCGGGAGTTCTCTCCCGATCCCGAGCAAGTCGGACGCGCCGGGGATGACTATCGTGCCAACCCTTCTCCGGAGAGTCTGCTGCGGTTACAGATTTCCGTCGAGTCGCCCCGTGAAGAGTTGTTCCGCCGCTTGAATCTGGCGCCAGACGGGACGCGCCTGCTGGTGGAATTGCGCGGCCGGCTGCTGCGGAAACTGGATCAGAACCCCCATTGGGAGCCTCTGGTCGCGGATCTGGAGCGCCTGCTGATCGCCTGGTTCAATCGTGGATTCCTGGAGCTGCGCCGGATTGACTGGCGCACTTCGGCGCTGGTGCTGGAAAAGCTCATCCGCTACGAGGCGGTGCATGAGATCCAGGGCTGGAACGATCTGCGCCGGCGCCTGGAAGCCGACCGCCGCTGTTATGCGTTCTTCCACCCGGCGCTGCCGGAGGATCCCATCATCTTCATCGAGGCGGCGCTCACGCGCGGCATGAGCGCGAAAGTGCAGCCGTTGATCGATCCGGACTCTCCCGTCCTGCCGGCGGAATCGGCCGACTGCGCCATGTTCTATTCGATCACCAACTGCCAGGAAGGCCTGCGCGGCGTGCCTTTCGGCAGTTTCCTGATCAAGCGGGTGGTGGAGGATCTGGGCCGGGAATTCCCGCGCATCCGGAAATTCGCGACGGTTTCCCCGGTTCCGAATTTTTGCGACTGGCTGGAGGCGGATCCCGAAACGGAGGATGTGCGGGCCGAACTGGAGCAGCCCCGCTGGTGGGAGAGCAAGGAAACTTCCGAGAAACTGCGCGAGCGCCTGGTTCCCCTATGTGCCCGCTATCTGCTGCAGGCCAAACACGGCCGCGAGCCGATCGATCCGGTGGCGCGCTTTCATCTTCGCAATGGAGCGCGGCTGGAGCGCATCAACTGGCTGGGCGATACCTCCGTCGCCGGGATGCAGCGCTCCGCCGGTCTGATGGTGAATTACCTGTACCGTTTCGCCGACCTGGAACGGAATCACGAAGCGTACACGCACGACTACCAGATCGTGGCCGCGTCCGACATCGAATCGCTGGCCAAGCGCAAGGCGACGCGCCCCGCCAAGATTGCTTAATGTAAAAAAGGTGTCAGACACATTTGTTTTGTTTAAATGTGTCTGACACCTTTAAGATTCCCTTACTTTTTCACCGATGCCGCTGCGGGACCCACCGCGCCCTTGGTCGCCGAATCCCAGTGCTCGACCAGCTTTCCATTCTTGACTCGCAGCATGTCGAACCAGGTGGTGGTGTACTTCTTCCCCGGAGCCGACGGATCGGGGTACTCTTTGACGAACGATAGCGTCACGTAGTCGCCCTCGGCCTGGATCGCCACTAGATCGTCGAGCGTCGCCGGAATCGGCGGCAGCTGCTTCGGCTTGATCGCGTTGAAGTACGCCTGGAAGCCCGCCAGTCCGGTTTCCGCATTGGGGTTGTGCTGCATGTAGTCCACCGCCATGTACTTGGGGGCTTCATCCACGCGGAAGCCTCGCAGCACGATGCGGAAAAAGTCGTACACCAGCTTCTTGTTCGCCGCCAGTTTCGGATCGGGGCTCTTGAGCATCGCGGCCTGATCCTTGCCCGGCACTACCGGCAGCGCCGCGAATACCGGCGCGCACGCGGCGGCCAGCATGAGGGTGTAGCCAAATATGTTCATGTTCGGTCTCCTTGGAATTGGATGCAGTGTTTTTGATGATAGCTTAGGTCCCGGGGGGCTCGCGGGCCGGCCAGGAGAGAATTAGAATAGAAGGCGGGAGTCCGTACCCATGTGGCGGTTGTTTTTGCTGGGCGGTTGCGCTTTTCTGGCGGTCGGACGCGCGAGCGATCCTGCCGGCCAGAGTAAGCCTCGCCCCGCCCCGCGCGATTTTCGCGGGGCCACCTGGGGCATGACTCGTGCCCAGGTTCTCGCCACCGAAACGGCCCAGCCCGCCGAGGTTCGGGAAAGCAGCGGCGAACTCATCCTGCGCTACGATTCGATTCAGCTGGATGGACTGCCGTGCCGGGTGGTCTACATCTTCGCGAACGACAAGCTGGTAAGGGCGAAGTATATTTTCGACGCGGACCACGACGATCCGAACGAGTTCATCCGGGATTTCAGGACGCTCGATCCGCTGCTGAAGGATGCGTACGGGAAGCCTGTCCTGGCGCGGGCTTTTTGGAACGACGACACGTTTCAGGACGAGCGCAAAGGTTATCTGGACCAGGACCGGGCCTCCTCCTCCGACATTCTCCCCTCCGACCGGTTCGTCGGCCTTTCGGTGTCCCTGGGATTTCTCAAGCTCTACACGCAATGGCTGGGAGACCGGACCCGGATCTCGCACGGCTTGACCGGAGAGAACTACCACATCACCCACCAGGTCGAATTCCGCGGCGTGGAATGGGAGAGTTTTGAGGACCACGTGCGGGACGCCTCGCCGCCTTCGCCGGCACTCTCTTCGCCCACACTCTAGAGGCGGATGGTGGGCGCGCAGGGATTCGAACCCCGGACCCCCTCGGTGTAAACGAGGTGCTCTAACCAACTGAGCTACGCGCCCTGACTGTTACTTTAGCTGCGCCGTTTTGACGCCGGTCTTGGCATTGCCCCAGGCGATCCAGGTATCGCTTCCCGCGTGCAGGAGCTTGGGATATCCCAGGCTGGTCCGGGAGCCTTCGGCGATTTTGACCACGGGTCCGGCCACACCGGCGGGCGATATCGAGCGGACCAGGGCGCTCGAGGAACTCTCCCCCTCTTCGATCCAGGAAACCAGCGCGCCGCCGTCGTTGTTCAAAGCCGTGGAGGCGTAACCGAGCGCGTCTCCCGTGCTGACCTTGGTGGGCTTGCTGAACGTCGTGCCTGCATCCGAAGAGAACACGATTTGGACCCGCGGAGCATCGTCGGCTTCCGTGTACCAGGCGATGGCCACGCGATTGTCCTTGGCCGCGGCGGAGGCGGCGTTGACCGGGCAGGCGTTGATCTCCCATTTGTCCGGGTTGATGATCTTGGAATCCGACCAGCGCCCGTTCTCAAAACGAAGCACGGCGATATCGCGGATGTCCTTGGGCGTGTGGTCGCGGTAGGCCACCAGCAGCCCCTTCGCGGTTTTGACGGTGGAAGTCGGGCAGCACGAGCAGGTGTCCTTATCGAGCTCTTCCTCTTTGATCTCCTTGCCGTCGGCGCCGACCACGGTCCGCATCAGCGACACCGGGCCGTCTTCGCCCTTGAGCGCCTGGAGCCAGAACAGGGAAGCTTCCTGCGGGCCGCTCGCGACCATGGAGGCCAATCCATGCTGCACGGGGCTGTGGTCGTGGTGCGCCATCAGGGGCGTGGTCCAATGCAGGCCGTCGCGCGAGCTGGAAACGAAAAGGTATTCGGCGTCGCTCGAATCCTTCCCTTTCTCGACCCAGTGGGCGAGCAGGGTGCCATTGCTCAGGCTGACCAGTCCGGGCACCTCGGCCGGATGGCGCCAGAAGGGGCGTGCTGTGACAATGGTGCGCGCTTCCGACCACGCCGATCCGCGGCGCACGGCGTAGCGCAAGGTGTATCCGCCGCCTTTCACGGGCTCGACCCAGCTCAGCAGGGCGCTCCCGTCGGCGGCCACCGCCCAGTTGGGCTGGATGCTGCCCGCAACGGAGGGGTTCGGAACGGCAACGGGCTTGAGCGCCTGCGCGAATCCGCAAGCGGCCACCGCGAGCATAAGCAGGAGAAAGGAATTCTTCATGGAGGCTCCAATCAATTCTACCAACCGCCTGATCGGCCAGATCCGGCGGCCCGCTCAAATAAGCCAGGCGGACGGTTAAACGCGGTCGTGATCCGCGCGCCAGTTCTTTACGGACTTCTTGATCGTGTCCTGCGGCAGGCCCTCTTCGGCCGCTTTTTGCGCCAGCTCCACGAATTCGGCATCGGAAGCAAAACGCAGGCCCACGATCTGCTTCAGGGTGAGGCGCGCATCCAGCCGTTTACCCGTCAGCGCGAAATGTCGCAGATTCTCTTCCGCACGGATCGCCCGGTCCTGTACGCCCATGGCAAAAGACCGGGCAAAAAAGGACAGCAATAACAGCGCCATCGACAGCGCTGTAATCAGCGACGCGCTGTAGAGGCGCTCGTGATCGCCGAGTGACTGCCACAGGTTGACCAAGGAGCCGATCAAAGACAGTGTGATGATGGCAAACAGCACACCGTGGAACATGGGCACGAACTTCGCATGTTTGGCGTAGTTTTGCTCTTGCATAGGCGATAACCAAGGCTCCTGACGCTGGGCGGTGGCGCCCGGCTTACTTTGCCGCGGCGATCGAGGCCACCTGGATCGTCATTTTCTTCGCGTCCAGCGTGCCCATCACGGTCACTTTCTTCCCCGCGAACTTTTCCGGGGTCTTCTGGTCGCTCAGCGTGTAAGCTTCCTTGCCGTCATAGAGAACATACTGGGCGCCGTGCGCGAAGATGCAGGCTATCGTGCACTCGGCATCCGTCGGCCCCATGCGCATCTGGGAATGATTCCCCTTGGCGCACATACTGTCCGTAATAGTGCCGGTGAACTTCTGCTTGCCCTGGCCGCTGACCAGTGCTGTGACCGCCAGAAGCGCGAAAAGGCTTAAGGTCAGAGGCCTCATAAGGTTCCTTGTAAGCGAGAAGCGGGGCAGGCGGCTGGTGAAGCCGCCCGCCGATTCTATCCCGCTCCGCTTGTGTTATTCGCCCGGCGTCATGAGGTGGGCCGTGGTCGTGCCCGCGTTCATGATCCACACGCCACCCTCCTTGCCGTTTTCGGGCAGGCCGGTGGACTTCGTCGTGGCGCCCGGAAGGGCGATGGTCATGTGCGTACGAGTGTGCTCGGCGTCGGCGCCCATCAGGTGGTACCAGACCGATCCGTACTCGGGCTTCACCCGGGTTCCGTCCTTCTCCGCGGCGTCGATCATCGCCTGTTTCTGGGCGCCCATCGCCTCGAACTTCAGGTTCTGAGCTTCCCGCGGGAGGTTGGCGATGCTGGTGCACTCAACCGAGAACGCCGCCTGTCCGGGAAAACCCGACCGGTCGTAGCAGACCAGGCGGTTGGTGCCCTTCTTCAGCGTTTCATAGGTGTGGTCGGGCTTCCACTTGACGACGGTGGCGTCTTTCTTCAAATTGCCCGGGGCGGCCATCAGGGCCTTGTCAATGGCGGCTTGGTTGGGAGCTTGCGCAAACGTGCTGGCCGAAACGGCCAGAAGACTGAGAACGATCGGTAGGGTGCGTTTCATGTTGTGATCTCCTGTTCAGCCGCCAGGACTTTCCTTGCCTCGCGCGCGCCAGTTACGGAGCCCCAGTGAGGGGCCTAAGATGAAGATGTCGGGCGCTTGGCGAACCAGTAGTCTGGGCGACTCGATATAGTATATCGCGCTAGTATATCGCGGTGGGTCTAACCGCGCAGCTGGAGCGGCGCTCCCGCGCGAAAGCGCGCATCTTGAAACTCACAACTTGTGGATTTCGCGTGTTTCGCGCTGGCATGCTACGTGCTAGCGGAGGCCCAGGAGAAAATTATGGCCCAGAATCTGCCCACCCGCCTTCACCACAATGCCTACGTGACCCGCGACATGGAGGCCACGCGCCATTTTTACGAAGACCTGATCGGCATGCCGATGGTGGCTACCTGGTGCGAAGCGGACGAGCTTTTCGGCAAGGAGCGCGTCTACTGCCATTGCTTTTTCGGCTTGGCCGACGGCAGCGCACTGGCGTTCTTCCAGTTCGCCGAAGCCGAGGATCAGAACTTGTTCGGGCCCGCGATGCCTGGATCCCCGTTCCACCACATCGCGGTTAACGTGGACGACAAGACGCAGGCGCTGGTGGAGCAGCGCCTCAAGAATTCCGGCTTTCGAGAACCCAACTTCTACGTGCTCGATCACGGCTATTGCCGCTCGATTTACGTCACCGATCCGAACGGCATGATCCTGGAACTGACGGTCGATAACCCCGCGGCCGCCTCCGGTAACGAGCGGCGCCGCGCCACGGCCCACGCCGATCTCAAGCGCTGGCTGGCCGGCGACCACCACTCCAACAACACGTTTCGCGCCGAAACGCACCAGCACGCGTAGCCACGCGCCCGTACGGGTAAGACGACGAACCGCCGCACGCTCCTGATCGCGGAAGGGCAGCGCAGGCCGGCCTGCTAAAACCCGGTGCGACATTTAGCCGACCAGCCGGCTGCTGGGGGGCTCCTCAACTAAGGGTGTATACTAGGTTCTAGGGACGAGCTATGGAAGTGGGCGAAAGCCCACTTTTTTATTGCTTTCGCCCCGGAAATAAACATGGCGGACCGGACAGCCGTTATCGAAAAAATTCGCGAGATCGCGGAACGGGTCGGAGCCGACACGGGCCTGGAGATCGTCGATGTCCAGTTCCTGGGCGGCGGCGGGGCCCGCCTTCTGCGCATTTTTATCGACAAGCCCGAAGGCATCACCCACGACGATTGCGAGCGGATTTCGCAGCACGTGGGTACCGTCCTGGACGTTGAAGATGTGATTCCGGGCGGACGGTATACGCTCGAAGTCAGCTCGCCCGGCCTGGAGAGGAAGCTGTCCCGGCCGCGGGAGTTTGAGCGGTTCGTAGGCCGCAAAGTGAAAGTCGTTCTCAGCCAGCCCGTGGAAAACCAGAAGTACTGGGACGGCGCCCTGAGAAGTCTCACCGAAGGAATCGTCACACTCGAACCCTCTCCTGGCAGGAGCATCCAGTTCCCCTTCGAACTGGTGGAGAGGGCCAATCTTAAGTTCGAGCTGTAATTCCCCGAATCGGAGCCATTACTGACATGACCAGCCTGGGTAACATTTATCAGTCCATCGAAATCCTGAGCAAGGAGAAAGGGATCGATCCGCAGATTATCCGGGATGCGGTGAAGGACGCCATGCTGGTGGCCGCCCGTAAGCACTTCCACGCTAACGAAGAACTGGTGGCGGAAATGGAAGAGGGCACCGGGGCGATCCAGATTTTCGGCGTGAAGAAGGTAACGGATCCGGTCGCCGATCCGGACAAGGAGATTTCGCTCGAAGAAGCCCGGAAAACCGATCCGGCGGTCGAGATCGGCGGAGAAGTCCGCTTCGCCAAACCTTTGGATGCGCTGGGGCGAATTTCCGCCCAGACCTTCAAGCAGGTGATTCTGCAAAAGGTGCGCGAAGCCGAGCGCGAAAATATTTTTTCGGAGTTTTCCGGACGCGTCGGCGAGCTGGTGACCTGCGTGGTCAAGCGCCTGGAAGGTCCGGATCTGGTGGCGGACATGGGCAAGACCGAGGCGCGCATTCCCAAGAAAGAGCAATCGCGCCTGGAAAGCTTTAGCGTCGGCGACCGCATCCGCTGCGTGATCCGCAGCGTGGAGAAAGCCGGTAAGAACGCCGGCGTGATCGTTTCGCGCGCGGCTCCGGAACTGGTGATGCGCCTGTTCGAGCAGGAAGTTCCCGAGATTTACGACAACACGGTGGTGATCAAAGGCTGCGCCCGGGAAGCCGGGGAGCGGACCAAGATCGCCGTGTCCAGCCGCGACCGCGATGTGGACAGCGTAGGCGCCTGCGTCGGCATGAAAGGCATGCGGGTGCAGTCGATTATTCGGGAATTGCGCGGGGAAAAGATCGATATTATCGAATTCAATGACGATCCGGTGGTGTTCGCCACCCATGCGCTGAGCCCGGCCAAGATCTCGCGCGTGACCATTCTGGACCCGGTGGAAAAGCACATGGAAGTGATTGTCGACGACAGCCAGTTGTCGCTGGCCATCGGCAAGAAAGGCCAGAACGTGCGCCTGGCGGCCAAGCTGCTGGGCTGGCGGATCGACATCAAGAGCGAGGAAGAGAAGCGCCAGGAAGTGGAGTCGCAGATGGAGGCGCTGGTGGTCCCGGGCGCTCCGGTTTCCGTGCTGATCGATCACGGGATTACCGACGCGCTGGTCGGGAAGCTGATGGAAGCGGGCGTGGGCACCGTGGAGAAGCTGGGCGGGATGACTCCCGAGCAGCTGGAAGAAATCCCCGATATCGGCGACGAGATGGTGGAAAAAATCCAGGAAGCCGTGGTGAGCTACTACGGACAGTTCGAATCGGCCGGCGAGGCGGAAGCGCCGCCCGCGGAAGCAGCCGCCGACGCGGGGAGTGCGTTGACGGAAGCGCCGCCCGCGGAAACGGCCGCCGATGCGGGGAGTACATTGACGGAAGAACCGCAGGAGCAATCTGTTACGATAGAAATTGTAGAGTCCCCGGAAGGCGCGGAGACTCTGGATAAGGAGCAGGGTTAGATCTCACAACCCCGGTGTCGCAGTTCGATAGCGGGGCACACAGGATATGACGAAAATCCGCATTAACGAACTGGCCCGCGAGCTTGAGGTGAAACCGAACGTGATCCTCGACTTGCTCCCGGAACTGGGTGTCACCGAGAAGAAAACCCACTCTAGTTCGGTCGATGAACCTGTAGCGGTCGAGATCAAGCGCCGGCTGACAGAGGAATCCAGCCCGGCTCCCCGCTCCGCTCCGCCGGAACAGGAAACGGCGGCGGAGCCGGCTGCCCAGGCCGGCCCTTCGCACGAGCCGCCGCACGCGGCTCCCGCTCCCCAGCCCGAACAGGCGGTGGCGGAGGTGCCGCAACCGGCCCGTGAGACTTCGAGCGAAGCTCCTCCCGCTCCCCGGCCGGTGCATCCGCTGCGGCCGCCGCTGGCCACGGGACACGCATCTGGACCGCCTCTGTCGCCTCCGGTGGCGCCGCGTGGCATTCCGATTCCGGCCCGGCCCGCTCCTCCGGCTCCCCGGCCAGGTCAGATTCTTTCCGGTCCGCGCCAGCCTCTGCCGGGCGTCTCCTCGCCGGGCATCTCGCGTGAAGCGCGGCCCGCGCGTGAAACAGGGGGAATCCTGCGTCCACCTGCACCTTCCGGAGTAGTCCCCAGCATGCCGGCGCCGCCTCGTCCGACGCCCCGGCCGGCGGCTCCCCCGTCGGCGACCATCGTGCCGGGAGCTCCCATGGGTGGCGGAAGTCCGCTGCGGCCTCCCGCAAAACCGAATTTGGCCGGACAGCCGGCCGCGCGGCCGATTGTCCCGCCGCGCCCGGATTTGGCTGCGAGATTAACCCGTCCGCCGGGCGCCGCCGCCCCCGGATTGCCGCGGCCCGGAATGCCGACGCGTCCCCCGAGCCCGGTTCCCGGCCAGCCGATTTATCGTGGTCCGATTCGTCCGGGTCAGCCGATGATGCGTGCTCCCGGCCAAGGGGGGTATTCCAGCGGAGGCCCCGGCGGCCTGCGCGGGCGCGGCCGGCCCATGCATCCGACTTCACCGCTGCGCGCCGAACCCGCCGCGTTGCCCGCCGATCCCGGGCGGCGTCATGCGATCAAGCCGGGGTCCCGCGACCGCCGCCGCGACGCGGATCCGGAAGAGGGTCGTATCCGCCAGGTTTCGCGCAAGGCGCAGGCCTTTGAGCCGCCGCCGATCGATCGCGAGATCACCATCGCCGAAGGCATCACCGTAAAAGAGCTGTCCGAAAAACTCGGCATCAAGGGCAACATCGTGGTGAAGCGCCTCTTCGATAAGAAGATTTTCGCCACCATCAATCAGACCCTGGACGTGAAGCTGGCCGAGGAGCTGGCGCGCGACTTCGGAGCGTCCACCAACAAGCTCAGCTACGAAGAGGAAGCCACGCACGAGATCCAGCAGGCGGAAATCGACGAGGATCGCGTGAGACGCGCTCCCGTGGTCACCGTCATGGGCCACGTCGATCACGGCAAGACTTCGCTGCTCGACGCCATCCGCCTGGCCAACGTGGCGGACAAGGAAGCCGGCGGGATCACCCAGCATATCGGCGCCTATCACGTCGAGAAGAACGGCCGCAAGATCGTGTTCATCGACACGCCCGGCCATGAAGCCTTCACCCGCATGCGCGCCCGCGGCGCCAAGGTCACCGATATCGTCGTGCTGGTGGTGGCCGCCGACGACGGCGTGATGCCGCAGACGCTCGAGGCCATCGACCATGCCAAGGCGGCGAAAGTTCCGATCGTGGTCGCGATCAACAAGATCGACAAGCCCGACGCGCAGCCGGAGCGCATCAAGCAGCAACTCGCCGACCGCGGACTGCTGGCCGAGGACTGGGGCGGCGACGTAGTCATGGTCCCGGTTTCGGCCAAGACCAAGATCGGTCTGGATCTGCTGCTCGAAATGATTCTGCTTTCGGCCGACATGCTGGATCTCAAGGCCAATCCGGGGCGGCCCGCCATGGGCAACGTGCTCGAAGCCCGGCTCGACCGCGCGCGCGGTCCGGTGGCTACCGTGCTGGTGCAGAACGGCACGCTCAAGGTTGGGGACCATTTCATCTGCGGCTCAGTGTTTGGAAAAGTCCGCGCGATGTTCGACGACCACGGCGAGCCGATTCGCGAAGCCGAGCCTTCGACTCCGGTCGAAGTGTTGGGTCTGGATGCGGTTCCGGAGGTCGGGGACACCTTCCAGGCGGTCACCGACACGGCCAAGGCCAAGCAGATCGTGCTGTACCGCGAGGTCAAGGCGCGCGAGGTATCCATGGCGCGCAATTCGCGCCTCACCCTCGACCAGCTGCACGATCAGTTGAAGGCGGGCGAGGTCAAGGATCTCAATATCATCCTCAAGGCCGACGTGGGCGGTACGGCCGAGGTGCTGGCGGACACCTTGCAAAAACTCTCCACCGATAAAATCAAGATCCGCGTGCTGCGGGCGGCCGTGGGCGCCATCACCGAGAGCGACGTCCTGCTGGCCACCACCTCGGAGGCCATCATCGTCGGCTTCAACGTCCGGCCGGAGCGCAATGCGCAGGCGCCTGGCGGAGCAGGAGAAGGTCGATATCCGGCTGCACACCATCATCTATGAGCTGGTGGACGAGATGAAGCGCGCCATGACGGGCCTGCTGGAGCCGGTCTTCAAGGAAGTTTACAAGGGCCGGGCGCAAGTTCGCGAAGTCTTCCGCATCAGCAAGGTGGGGGCCGTGGCGGGCTGCACGGTGGACGACGGCGTCATCGGCCGCAACAACGAAATACGGCTGCTGCGCGACAACAAGGTGGTCCACACCGGCAAGATCCTGTCGCTCAAGCGCTTCAAGAACGACGCCAGCGAGGTCAAGGCCGGATTCGAGTGCGGGATCTCGATCGCCAACTATAACGACCTGAAGCCCGGCGACGTGATCGAAGCCTTCGCCACCGAGCGCGACGAGACGGCTGCCGTAGCGTAAAGCGTTCCGTGCCCGCCGTCGGCGTCATTACCTTTGAGCTGCGGCTGGAAGGCTCGCACTCTCTCAAAGACAAGCGGCATTTTGTAAAAGGTCTGAAAGACCGCCTGCGCTCCCGCTGCAACGTGGCCGTGGCCGAGATCGACTATCAGGACTCCTGGTCGCAGGGCCTGGTCGCCGCGGTGACCGTGTCGCCCGACAAGCCCTATGCGGAAAAAATCCTGCAAAGCGCGGAGAAGGAAGCCGCGGCGCTGCTGGGTCCTCTGCTGGTGGATGTCACCGTCGAGTGGCTGGCGTAGGATATTCGCGGTAGCGTTCTCCGTTCAAGTGCTTACAGTCCCAGCGCGCCATTGATCACCATGCTCCTCAGGTTGAAACGAGCCCTTACCTTAGTTTTGCCGAATTTGGTTGCGAATTCGGCTTCCTTGTCGTCCACCGTCAAAGCGAAATCTCGCGGGAATAGAAACCGGGCATCGACTAGTCCCCAAGCATCGGTGCCACCCACAAAAACCATGTCGCTTGCAACGATCGCATGGTCCTTGCCAGGCACGGTCAGCGTTGTCGACCGCAACATCGTCTTGCGCTCCTCGTCATCACGCGGAAGTTGAGCTGCAAAAGTGTTCGCTACCGCGATGACATAGTAGGCGCTATTGGCCTCCAACCGTTTCTGCGCCTCCGGCGAACTGCCCACTTTCTCGCCGTACTCCATCTTCATCAGAGCTTGTTGAACAGCTAATGAGGATTCCCATCGGACGACCGTGCCAGGCAGCAGCCCGCCACCGGTCGACAGTTGCGGTATCGGTTGGGATGCCGACTGGGGCACCGCTCCAACTGGAGCCGTGGGATTGGGGGCGGCTATTTCCGCAATCCCAGGTCCAGGTCGATTGCGCGGGCTCGGAAATGAGTTCCGTGAGCCCCGAAATTCCCACTTCACTGAGACGGGCCGCGCCCAAGGCGAATCGGTCATGATCTTCCGAATGTCCTTATCGCTCCACTCCGTGTAAGGCTTCTTGACCCAAGCGTCAGCGGCCCACAGAGCAAATCCGGAAGTGAAAACTCCGACGGTGATACCTACCAGCAAACGTTTATTCAACACAGAATAACCTCGCTTACGAAAACCGGTTAAACTATTTCCCGTTTGCTCCCGGGAGGGTGAATGTGAGCGTGCCGACTTTGCCGGACGCTAAATTGCCGACGAGCAATCTCAACGCTACGGCCTGCTCCGGGATCATAAATTCCTGGCGAAACGGCAACCCCCCTGCTAGCGCCTGGTACATCTGCGGAAGCAAATTGAGCATTATGGCCTCAGACTCCACTTCTCCAGCCGAAGTTCCCGCCGCGGCCATAAATTTCGCCACCACCTCAATCTTTCCCTTCCATACACCTTCTTTCAGTTCGAGATCGAGATTGGAAAGATCGATGGACTCGATCAGATGGAGCACGTTCCCGTTGCGCGTCGCGGTAGCTGTAATGCTGATGGCCGTCGAGTCCACCGGGCGATTCAACGCGTCGATCAGATCCTGAAGCGAAGGGGCCCGCCTCGGCGCGAGATCGGCCTGATAGCTGGTGGCGTATCGCAGCGTGAGGCCGGGCCGCGTGACGCGAATCGTGAGCCGGTGAACGCCGGCCTGTACTCCGGATGGCGGTTCGGTAGCGTCGCTGGATGGATAGAAGCCGATCGTGTAGCCCACTCGCCCATCCTCGACTGCCTCGCGGACCCCGACGTCCAAATCGTTGCGTCTCGCGAAATTCACGCCCCCGGTGAGCGCCGCAAGATCAGGCTGGCCGCCGCCACCCTTCACGCCGCCCTCATCGACGGGATAGATGGAGATTCTAGCGTCGACAAATTTCCTGAGCGTGGAAGGTGCGACCGCGGGCCACTGGTTCGCCATCCAGATCAACTTTTTGCGGTCGGGGATGCCGGCCAAGTGATCCGCCACCTGATTCAACTCCTCATCAAACGGCGCTACCCGCTGGAGATGATCGTTGCGGTAGCAGGACGTCACCGACTCGGCCTGGCCCGGTGTCAGCAATGACCTGCCGTCGGAAGGAGCAATGCAGAGAGCCGTACCCGTGACCGAGTCGTCCGGCGACGGCTTCCATTTGCGCAATTCCTCCTCGATCGATTCGCGATCCGTCGTGAACTCGTGGATCATGTTGAGCTTCCGGCCGATCGCGTAGACTGCAATCTGTTCGCCCCGGGGCATCCTCTGAAGCGCTTGCAGCACTTTCTGCACCCCGAAACCGGTGCCGTCTAGATCCCCCTCGCCGAAATCCGTCAGGAGATTGTCGAACAGAATTGCCGAATACCCGCTGGCAGGATCGGAGGCAGCCATCCGGTTCGTGTATGTATTCGGCGGAAGGCTCTCCCGGACGGCAGTCCGCTTGGCCGCATCTGCGATGAAGAGGCGAATCTCCTGCGGCGCGCCGTTGTCGAAAATTTCAAAGTCCTCACGCCGCAGATCGGCAACGGCAGCACCGTCCTTGTCGCGTGCGACCACATTCACCTGCACGAGCTTGGTTGTGGTATTGAAGGTGGGATCGGTTTGCCCGCTTACGGCGAGACTGATACCGAAGAGTGCACAGTGTCGCCAGCCCATGGGGCCTTTGTATCACATCGGCAAATGACGCTGGGGCCGCATCAAGGGCTTCTCGATTCATTTTGTCCGAGACAGCGCACGCCATAGCGTGTGGCGGCTAACGTCAAGCTCCCGTGGTCGGAGGAACGCGCCAACGGTCCGCTTCAATGAGGCGGTCTGAGGAGTTACTTCGGCAGCGATCTCAGCCGCAAATAGGAAGCTGCGGCTCTGCTGGGTCCCTCTGGTCGACGTCACCGTCGAGTGGCTGGCATAGGACAATGTAGACATGCGATCGACGCCAAAGGGACTCTCCTACCAGATTGACCTCATCCCCGACGAAGACGGTGGCTACATCGTGGTCGTGCCCGCGCTGCCGGGCTGCATTTCTTACGGGGAATCGGTCGTAGACGCCACCCGACACGCTCGCGAGGCGATCGAATTGCATTTGGCGAACCTGACGGCCCACAAGCAGCCGATTCCGCAAGGGCATGAGTTGGCCCCTGTTCTCAGTACGTTAGTTCGAGTGAATCACTCGAATGGCAGGTAGTAAGCTTCCGGCGGTTCGCGCGAAAGAAGTCGTGCGCGCCCTGGAGAAAGCCGGCTTCACTCGGTGGCGCCAGAAGGGAAGCCACCTCACCATGTATCGTGCGGCCGACCAGCGGGTCCTGACGGTTCCGATGCACTTTGCAAAGACTGTTCCGAGGGGAACGTTGCGGACCATTATCCGAAGCGCGGGCATGGCCGTCGAGGAGTTTGTCCGGCTTCTCAAGGGCTAAGAATGCCCGCGTAACTACTTCTTCTCCGCCGGGGTCGTCGTCACCGGGCCCATCCCCACGATCTCGAGCACGCACTCCTCGTCTTTGGCGCCATCGTAGTGGATTCCATTCGGAATGTCCGTCACGAACGAGCCTGCTTTCATGGGATACGTGCTGTCGGGATCGTATTTCGTGCCCGTCCCGACCCACCAGGTCCCGGAAAGAACGGTCGCGTAGCGGGCCGTATTATGGAAATGCGGGCGGCTCATGTGGTGCGGCGGCCATTTGATCAGCATCACGTACAAACCCGGCTTGGATGGATCGCCCTCCAGAATCGCCTGCTGGGGGCCGCCCGGACTGCCGCTCCACTGGATCTGATCGGGCAGCTTGTAGGCCACGTCTTTGGGGTCGGGTGCCGCGCCTTGGACCAACCCCAGCCCGATGAACAGTGCGGCGGCCCCGGCAACCAGGATCTTGCTTCGCTGAGAAGACTTCAGCATCGTCATTTCCCTCTCAGCCACGATTATACTGCTCCCCTTATTTGGGCAGCGATCCGAGCCGCAAATAAGGCTTCAACGTTTTCAAGCCGCCCGGGAATTTCTTCTTGGTTTCTTCTTCGGGCATCGCCGAGGGGACCACGACGTCGTCTCCGGGCTTCCAGTTCACCGGCGTCGCCACGCCCATCTTGCTGGTGAGCTGCATCGAGTCCAGCACCCGCAGGATTTCGTCGAAGTTGCGGCCCGTGCTCATGGGATAGGACAGCGTCAGCTTGACCTTCTTGTCCGGACCGATCACGAACACCGTGCGCACCGTCTGATTGTTCACCGGCGTGCGTCCCTCGCACGAATCGCCGGCATCGGCCGGCAGCATGTCGTAGAGCTTGGCGACGGCCAGGGCGGGGTCGCCGATCATGGGGTAATTCACCTTGTGCCCTTGCGTCTCTTCGATATCGATGGCCCACTTGCCGTGGCTGCCGACCGGGTCAGCGCTGAGCCCGATAATCTTGGTGTTGCGCTTCTTGAATTCGGGTTCGAGTCCCGCCATATAGCCCAGCTCGGTGGTGCATACCGGAGTAAAGTCTTTCGGGTGCGAGAACAGCACCGCCCAGCCGTCCCCGATCCATTCGTGAAAGCGGATCGGCCCCTGGGTGGTTTCGGCCGTGAAATCGGGCGCTACGTCGTTAATCCGTATGGACATGGTTCACCTTTCGTGGTCAGAGTCGATTATGCCAGATCGAACTTTTCGTGGTGCAGTTGCGAGTCGCTCTTGATGAGCACCGGACGCCGCAGCACCTCTTCCAATTCTTCCAGATACTTGTTTTGATGCGATTTGAGCACTTTGGCTACATCTGCGTGAACCCGCAGGACAACTTCCTTGCCTTCCACGCTTGAGGCCATTTTGCGGGCCTCCGCCAGGATCTCGCCGACCACCGTCTGGACGCTCTTGATGTAGCCGGCGCCGTCGCAGTGGGGGCAGGGCGAGCACAGCGTGCGTTCGAGCGATTGCTTCACGCGCTTGCGGGTGATCGCCACCAGACCGAAATCGTTGAACTGCAGAATCTTGTACGGAGCGCGGTCGGCACGCATGGCCTCTTCGAGCGTCTGCATCACCTTCTGGCGGTTCTTGCGCTCGTCCATGTCGATGAAATCGATGACGATGATGCCGCCCAGGTCTCGCAGCCGGACCTGCCGGACGATTTCCTTGATCGCCTCGGTGTTGGTCTTGACGATGGTGTCTTCCAGGCGGTTGGACCGGCCCACGAATTTCCCGGTGTTGACGTCGATCGCCACCAGCGCTTCGGTCTGGTTGATGACGATGTAGCCGCCGGATTTGAGCCACACCTTGGGCCGCAAGGCTTTTTCGAGCTCGTTGCTCACCCCGAAGGCGTCGAAGATGGGCGCCTCGCGCGTGTACATCTTCACCTTGCCGACCAGGGCGGGCTGGAAGCGTTCCACGAACCGCAGGACGCTCTCGTAGGCTTCTTCACTGTCGATCCAGATGGCCTTGAAGCTGTCGCCCAGCTGGTCGCGCAGGATCCGCTGCACGATATCGAGATCGTGATGCAGCAGCGCCGGGGCGGGTTTCTTGTCCGCCTTGTTCTTGATGTCCGCCCACAGGTTATAGAGGAACTGCATGTCCGCGGCGATCTCTTCCTCGCTGCGGCCCTCGGCTGCGGTGCGGGTAATGAAACCGCCCGCCGGTCCCGGACGCCGGCCTTGCAGAATGCGCTTGAGCCGGAGGCGCTCCTCGTCGCTGGCGATTTTTCGGGAAACGCCCATATGCTCGAGCGTCGGCATGTAGACCACGAAGCGCCCGGGCAGGGCGATATGCGAGGTGATGCGCGCGCCCTTTTGCCCCAGGGGCTCCTTGGCGATCTGAACGAGGATCTCCTGGCCTTCTTTCAACAGGTCGGCGATCGAAATCTGCTGTACTTGCGCCGATAAGGCGCGCTCGCGGCCGTGGGGACGGTCCCCCTCGGGCCGGGGTCCACGCTGGTCGCGTGCGGCCGGTCCGCTGGCTTCCGCTTCACGCGGGCCCCGCGCCTCGGACCCTCGTCCGCCGCGGCGGCGCGTGCGGCGCGAGGAGACACGATGCGGAAAGCGCCCGCCTCGTTCGCGAACTTCCGCCGTTCCGCTGGCGGGCTCGGCCGTGGCGGACCCATCCCCAGCCTCTTCCGTTGCAGGGGATTCTTCTTCTCCTTCGGCTGCTTCGGTTGCTTCGGCTTCTTCTTCGGCGGTGGCGACTTCCTCTTCTCCCGCGGCCGCCTCGCCCAGGATCATCGCCTGGATATCCAGGTCTTCATCTTCATCCAGCATGGGCGCGGCGACCGGACCCGACTGGGCCGCGTCTTCCAGGTCGGCGGCTTCCTGCGCGCTTACGGCTTCCGCGGGCAGGGGCGGCGGTTGCGGCGGCTTCTCGGAGGAGGACAGCGATCCGTCTGGCGCGGAATGCGTGGGAGCGTCCGGCAGGGTGTTGTCCGGAGGATAGTGAATGGGCTCCTCGTAGACGCTCTGTTCGATCTGCACGTCGCCCTCTTCCTCGGCCGGCAGAGGCGGCGGAACGGCTTCGGGCCGGATCGCAACGGGCTCCGCGGTACGCTCGATGGCTGCGCGCTCCGGTGCGGTCCGCGGCGCCCCTCGATACTTGGCCAGCGACTCGCCCGGCAGAACCAGGGGAGTTTCCGCGGGGATGGCGGCGGAACCAATGGCCGGCGCCTCCGATTCGGGCTCACGCGCGGCTTCGGGTTCGGCTCCGGATTCAGTGGATCGCGCGACATCCGGCGCGGCGGCGGGAACAGCCGAGGGACTGACATCGGCGTACTTCGACTCGGGGAATCCGCGTCCGCGATTGCGGCGGCGGCGCGAGCGGCGTCCCCGCCGGTCGCCATGATCCTCAGAACGGTCCCCAGGCCGCTCCGAAGAACGATCCCCGACTTGCTCAGACGTCGCTTGCTCAGATGTCGCCTGCTCGGACGTGACTTGCTCCGACGTGGCTGGTGCCGAGGGGGCTTGCTCGGACGCGACTTGCTCCGACGTCGCTGGTGCCGAGGGGGCTTGCTCGGCCGGGATGCCTTCAGGCGGCGCGGTCCCGGCAGGCGAAGCATCCGTGGCGGCCCGCGGCTCGTGTCTGGCGGGGCGGCGATCCCGATCCCGGCCCCGACCCCGTTCCCGTGAGGCCGGAAGGCCCTCGTCGCCCGTGACGCGATCGATGTCTTCGTGCTCTTCTTCCAGGAAATCCGACACGTACAGAAACGTGTCGCGCTCCAGGCCCAGGTCGACGAAGGCGGACTGCATGCCTGGCAGCACGCGCGTCACGCGGCCCTTGTGAATACTTCCGGCGAGCGAGTACTCGTTCGCCCGCTGGAAGTAAACCTCCACCAGCTGATCGTCTTCCAGGAGCGCCACTCTGGTTTCGTGCCGATTGGACGAAATCACCAGTTCTTTGCTCATCCTAAGCCTCCCTCCCGCGGCTTATGCGCGGGGTTCTCAGGACCCAGGCTTTGGGTGGGACAGAACTCAGGCGATTCGGGTATGCGGCCGTCTTGTCACACGGGAGTGGAGTCTAAATCTCGAACACTCCCGACTCAACCAGCCCAGCAAAGCCACCGGAGAAAGGGGCCACTGCAAACTACCGCCACTCTTCCCCGATAGGCTTCAAAACTCGTTTACCGAAACTCGCCTTCCGTCCCCACGCCCATGCTGCACGCGGGTCCGTTCATTAATCTAAAATCTAATCGCGCACAACGCCACGTACGGGCTGTGCGCTTAAACCCAAAACAGCGCTGTGCGCTTAACTCGAAAACCGCTGGAGCCGGACGTTGTTTACCAGCCCCAGCATCAGGAATATCGAAAACAGATTCGAGCCGCCGTAACTCATCAGCGGCAAGGGAATCCCCGTCACCGGCATATTGCCAACTACCATGCCGACATTGATCAGCACATGGAACAACAGCATGGTCGCCACGCCCATGCAGATATACATTCCCGCCCGATCTGGAGCCATTTGGGCGTTCTGCACGATCTGCATGAGCAACAGAAAATAAAGCCCGAGAACCACGACTACCGCCACAAATCCGTGCTCCTCCGCGAATGCCGAGAAGATGAAATCGGTGTGCGGCACCGGCAGAAACCCGCCTTGAGTTTGGGTGCCGTGGGTCACGCCCCTCCCCCACAGGCCGCCATCCCCTACCGCGATCTTGGACTGGATCACCTGGTAGCCACTTCCGCGAGGATCCTGGGAAGGATCGACAAACGAGGTCAACCGCGCTTTTTGGTAATCCTGCAAATAGGGATAGCGGACCAGCAGTGCCAGTCCACCCGCTACGGCGATGATCGCCAGATAGTGCCATCGAATGCCTGCCAACAGAACCCCAACGCCCAGAACCGGCAGGTACGTCAGCGACGTTCCCAGATCCGGCTGCTTCATCACCAGCGCCGTCGGAATCCCGACTAAAACTCCTAGTTTCAACAGATCACGCCACCCGACCTCGCCGCGCTTCAGCTCCGAGAGGTAACGTGCTACCACTAATATTATCACCAGTTTGATGAATTCTGAGATCTGGAAATTGAAACCCGTCCCGGGGATGCCGATCCACCGGCGGGAGCCGAACACCAGTTTCCCGAATTCGAACGTCGCCAGCAGCACGGCCATCGAAAGCCCATAGAGGATGGGAACTTGCGCCAGCAGCGTGTGATAGTCGATCGACGAGGCCACCCACATCACCCCGATCGACGCCACCACCCAGATGGCCTGCTTCCACCAGGCGTCGGACCACTTCGTGTCGTGGGTGGCGGAGTAGATCTGCAGGATCCCCAGCGCGCAGATAATCAGCGTGATGACGAGGAGCGACCAGTCCAGGTCGCGGAACGATCGGTAGCGGGACATCCGTGAACTCCCAGTGTAGCGCCGCGGCCCAGCGCCGCGATGCTGGAGGCGCCGGCGCTATCGGCCGGGCCGCCGAATGAACGCCAGACTCGGCTCGGTGTTTTGCGACAGGCGGGCCTTCTTGTCGAAGTAGGCTTTGATGATATCCCGCGCGGTGGGTGCGCCCACCAGGCCGCCGTGGATGCCGCCTTCCACCAGCACGGCTACCACGATCTCGGGATTCTCGCGCGGCGCGAACGCCACGAACCAGCCGTTGTCTTCCAGCTCATCGCTGGCCAGCTTGCCGGACTTTCTGAGTTCATTCGAAACCCGCTGGGCGCTGCCGGTCTTGCCGGACACCGTGATTCCGGGGATCGCGGCCGCGGTACCGGTGCCGCCGCTCTCGTTCACCACGCCGTACATCCCGGAGACGACTTTGGCGATGTTCGCGGGATTCCAGTTTTCGCGCCGCACCGGGTCGGGCTGCGAGGTCAACTTCGCCAGGTGGGGCCGATACCACACGCCGCCGTTCGCCATCCCGCCGATCGCCGAAGCGAGCTGAATGGGCGTAACCGTCACCGCGCCCTGGCCGATCGCAACCGAAATCGTCTCCCCGGCGTACCACTTCTGGTGCTGGGTCCGGAGCTTCCACTTGGTGGAGGGCATCAATCCCTCGGCTTCGCCCGGAAGATCGATGCCGGTTTTCTGGCCCAGGCCGGCTTGCTCCGCGTACGCGGCGATGTTGTCGATCCCCAGCTTGTCTCCGACGGTATAGAAGAACACGTCGCAGGAGTGCACGATTCCTTCATGCACGTTGACGAGGCCGTGGCCGCCCTTCACCCAGCATCGGGTATACCGGCCATAAAAAGTGGCCCCGCCATTGCACCGGACCGTAAAATTCTCGTCGATGGTGCCGGTTTCCAGGCCCGCCATGGCCACCAGCGGCTTGAACGTCGATCCCGGCGCGAACTGCGCCTGAATGGCCCGGTTGAGCAGGGGATTGGCCGGGTTGGACGTAATCGCCTTCCAGTCGGCGGCGCTGATGTGCCCGGCGAACAGATTCGGATCGAAGGCCGGGCGGCTCACCATGGCCAGCACCGAGCCGTCGCGCGGATCCAATGCAACCACCGCACCTTCTTTGCCGTCCAGGGCCAGCTCCGCCACCGCCTGCAGGTCCAGATCGAGGGTCAGCTGTAGATTCTGTCCCGGAGTGGCTTCGGTGCTATCGAGCACCTGGTGCTCGCGCCCGGCGACGTCCACCACCACGCGCCGCTCGCCGTCGACGCCCTTCAGGATTTCGTTGTACTGGCGCTCGAGTCCCGACTTGCCCACCAGATCGCCCTGGGAGTAGCTGGCGAACTCGGCGGTGTTCAACTCGTCTTCGCTGACTTCGCCCACGTATCCGATCACATGCGCGGCCAGGCCGTTTTGGGGATACAGCCGCCGCGGCTCCTGCACCACTTCGAGTTCCGGGAACGTGCCCGGATCGCGGTGCGAATCGATAAAGGTCAACTCAGCAGGTGTGAGGTCGCGCTTGATGGGGATGGGGCTGTAGCGCTTTCCCGCCGCGTAGCGTTTTACGGTGGCCTTCAATTCGTCCAGATCCAGATGCAGGCCTTCGGCGATGGGCGCCAGGTGCTCCGGCTTGAGGTTTTCCTGAGTAAGTTCGGCCACGAAGGCGGGCTGATTGTCCACGATCACGCGGCCGTCGCGGTCGAGAATCTTGCCGCGCGGCGCCAGCAGCGGGACGGTCCGGATGCGGTTACGCTCGGCCAGCGTGCTGTTGGCTTCGTGGTCGCGAATCTGCAGTACCCAGAACCCGGCGATCAGAAACAGGAACACCGCCACGGCGGCGTACTGGAAGATCGCGATGCGGCCCAGCGCGAACTTGGTATCGTCGTGAAACAGCCGGCTTGAGGATACTTTCTCCGGGCGGTCGGGATCGCTCACCAGGCACCTTCCCTCAGACTGGTCATCGTCACGGTAAACATCGTCAGACTAGTCTGTGACCACCAGTTTATCCAAGATGTGGAACAAAGGCACGGCCACGGCGGCGTTCAGGACCGCCAGGACCAGGGTCTGGAGAGGCTCGAAGGACAGCGCCTCCCCCAGCAGGGAGCGAGCCAGCACCCAATAAAAGAACTGGTGGAAGAAGTAGAAGAAGAACGCCAGCACCAGGCGCAGCAGAGCGCTATTCGCTTCAAAACGCTGGCTGACCGACGCCGCGAAATACCCCACCAGCGTCTTGGTAATCCCGAACATCCCCAGAGGATGGTTGGACAGGGAATCCTGCGCCAGCCCGATACACATGCCGAACATCACTCCGGACGGGGGCGAGCGCCACATCAGCGAAAAATATACGGTCACCAGCAGCGGCAGTTCCAGGTACGCCAGATACGTGAAGAAGCGCGGGACATACACCTGGAACAGAATGGCGGCCAGCGGAATTCCGATGATCGAGATCCACCTGAACTTGGAGACGCTTTTCCGGCGCGGCGGTTCGCTGTAGGCAGCGGGGATGTCGCTCATGGACGGGGCTGGTTTGCGGAAGGGGTTGCCGAAGGCGACGCTGGTGCAGCCTGTTTGGCCGGAGGGACCGCTGCGGACGCCTGCGGACGCGCGCCTGGATCGGGTACGCGGTTGAAGTCCGGCGCTCCCCGTCCGCGTTCTCCGAAAACATGGTGCTGGTCTTCGCCGATCCGGCGGGTATGTTCCACTTCGCGGTCCAGGTCCGTCTCGGGACCGCTGGGGGACGCGCTGGGGGCGTCCGGCGAACCGCCTTCGGCCGGGGGCAAAGGTTGCAGGTGGACGGATTGATTGGGTGCGGGCAGCTCCGGAATCGGCTGATGGTCGCCTTGAAGGATCACCAGTACGTCTTCCAGCCCGTGCTGCAATCCGCTGGGACTCACGAAGATCTGTTTGGACGTGCGGCCCGGCCGTACGGCGGTCACCGTTCCCACGGGCAGCCCCTTAGGAAAGATGCGATCGTCCCCGGCGGTATAAAACCATTCCCCCACCTCGACGTTTTGTTCGTTCTGGACATAATCCACGATCGCGGTGCTGTTTCCGGTGCCCTTCAACGTTCCGTGAACCCGGTTTTTCTGCGAAAGGACGCCGGCGGCGAACGAGGAGTCGGTGATCAGCAGCAGAGTCGACGCGGTGGGATAGGAGCTGACGATTTTGCCGACAATGCCATCCGGGGTGATGACCGCCATGTCGGGCTGAATGCCGCTGCCGGTGCCGCGGTCGATCAGGACCACGCGGCCGTTCGATCCCGGCGAGTTTCCGATGATGCGCGCCGCCACCGTTTTCATCCGGGATTGTTCCTTGAACAAGGACAAGGCCTGGCCGCGGTTGGCGGTATCGAGTTGGGCGCGGAGATACTGGTTCTCGAGCTGGATGCGGTTCAGTTCGGTTTGCAGGCGTTCGTTCTGCTGGCGCACGTCGATCAGAACGAAGTAATCCTTGAAGAAACCGGCCGTGCCGCTGCGCCCGCTTTCGAGCAGCCGCGCCAGAGGCGTCACCGCGCTGACCGCCCAGACCCGGATCAGGCGGACTTCCTGGTTGCTCTTGACCTGGTAGGCCAGCAGCACCAGCTGGGCGAGAATCGCCGCCACCAGCACCGTGAGGTTGCGGTAGCGATGAAGAATCAAATCCATAACAACCCGGGATTTATTCCCGTTCTTATTCCACGGCTTTATTCAACAGCGATGCGGCGCAAAAGCGCGAATTCCGTAAGCATTTTCCCAGTTCCCAGGACTACCGACGCCAGCGGATCTTCGGCGATCGACACGGGCAGGCCGGTTTCATGGCGGATGCGCTTGTCTAAATTCTTAATCAACGCTCCGCCGCCCGTGAGCACAATCCCCCGGTCGCTAATATCGGCGGAAAGTTCCGGAGGTGTACGCTCCAGGGCCACCCGGATGGCGTTCATGATGGTGGCGATGCCTTCCGACAGCGCCTCGCGGATTTCCGAGTCTTCGACGGTGATGGTTTTGGGCACGCCTTCGATCAGGTTGCGGCCCTTGATTTCCATGGTGAGGGGTTTATCCAGGGGAAACGCCGAGCCGATCTGCATCTTGACTTTTTCGGCCGTGGTTTCGCCGATCAGCAGATTGTATTTGCGCTTCATGTACTGCACGATGGCGTCGTCCATGGCGTTTCCGGCCACGCGCACCGAGCGGGAGTAGACGATACCGGAGAGCGAAATCACCGCGACATCGGTGGTGCCGCCGCCGATATCGACCACCATGTTTCCGGCCGGTTCGGTGATCGGCAGACCCGATCCGATGGCCGCCACCATGGCCTGCTCCACCAGATACACTTCGCTCGCCTTGGCGTGATACGCCGAATCGATGACCGCGCGCTTCTCCACCTGGGTGATCTCGCTGGGCACGCCGATGATGATGCGCGGATGCACCAGCATCTTCCGTCCGTGCGCCTTCTGGATGAAGTAGTTCAGCATGCGCTCGGTGACTTTGAAGTCGGCGATGACGCCGTCTTTCATCGGACGAATGGCCACGATGTTGCCGGGCGTGCGGCCCAGCATCTCTTTGGCTTCTTTGCCGACCGCTTCCACTTCTCCGGTGTTCTTATTCAGGGCGACAATCGAAGGCTCGTTCACCACGATGCCTTTGCCCTTGGCGTACACCAAAGTGTTGGCCGTGCCGAGATCGATGGCCAGATCGGACGAGAATACACTGAACAGCGACCGCAGATTCATAAGAAAGAACTCGACGTGCTAGGGACTCCTGGGAAGGTTGGCCTGGCCAAGCTAACTCTGAAGGTACCATACGGGTTTGACGCCGGCAAGGTTTTTTGTTTTCAGCGCGCTAGACTGGAATAAGTGATCTCCCGCCGTACCCTTTTGGCGCTGCCTCTGGCGGCCGCCTGCACCCGTCCTCAGGAAGCCTTCCGGGGCTATGCCTTCATCGCCAATCAGGAGGGCGCTGCCGTCGCCGCGGTCGATTTGGGCGTCCTGGCCGTGGCCCGGCATATTCCGCTGGACGGGGCCCCGACCGAGGTCACCGCCGCCGTAGAACGCCCCTCGGTCTACGCCCTGACGCCGGGAAACGGCTCGGTGCACGAGATCCAGATCGATACTCTCCGGACCGGCCGTAAACTGGCCGCGGTGTCCAAGGCCATCACCATGGCCCTGGCCGCCGGCGAGCGGTCGCTATACGTTCTGGCGCGCGAGCCGCGTTCCTTGGTCGCGGTGGACCTGGATAGCTTCAAGACGGCCTGGAAGCTGCCACTTCCCGACGACCCGGTCGGGCTGGCCCTATCCCCGGACGGAAAAACGGCGGCCGTCAGCTCGGCTGGCGGGGTCTATCTGGTGGATCTGGAAGCCCGGCGGCTGAGCCCGCCGCTGGGACAGGGCGATTATGGTCCGGTCCGATTCCTGACCGACAGCAAGACCCTGCTGGCGGGCGATCGCGGGGAGCGGCGGCTGTCGGCCTACAGCGTGGCGGCAAAGCGCCTGATCACGCATCTGCCGCTCTCGGTGCGGCCCGACCATTTCTGCTTCAGCCGCGATGGCGGCCAGCTCTTCGTGACGGGAGAGGGGATGGACGCCGTGGTGGTGGTGTACCCCTTCTTCACGCCCCAGGTCGGCGACACCGTGCTGGCGGGCCACGCTCCAGGCGCCATGGACGTGTCGGAAGAATTGCTGTTCGTGGCCAGCCCGCAATCGGGCGACGTGAGTATTCTCAGCATTGCGACGCGCAAGGTGATCGCGGTGGTGCCGGTGGGCAGCGACCCCGGATTCGTCCGGGTCACGGCCAACGATCAGTACGCCCTGGTGCTCAACCGGAAATCGGGGGATATGGCGATCCTGAGCGTGCCCGCGATCCTGCAGAAGAGAAACCGCTACAAGACGGCCGCGCTGCTTACCGTGATTCCCGTGGGTTCCCGGCCGGTGAGCGCCGTCGTGAGGGCCGTCTAGGTGTGGGCGGTTTCGTCGTGGTGCTCGAGTTCGTCGTCCGCGGCGGGAGGCACCGGATGGTCCATCTCCGCCACGGCCCGGAGCAGGTTCTCGGCCGCTGCCGCGGAGGAGGCTGCCGGGTCGGAGGAAGGCCCGGCGAAAGATTGACTATTGGTATTTCGCTTGATGTCGGCGAGCAGGTCCTTTATCTCGGACAGTGAGGTCGCCATCTGGAAAATCTTGGCGACGCCCGCGATCACCAGTGTCAAGAAGAGAATGCTTGCCACGCTCGATAGCGCGGCGCCTGCGAAGTCCATACCGGGTCCTCCAGGCCCATAGATCGGTTCCTTCGACGGGCGGCTTTAGGGTAACGTAGTCCCCGTATAGCGCATCTAAGATAATGATGATGAAGCGGATATGCGGTGCCGGGCTCCTTTCGTTTCTGCTGGCGGCAGTGGCCTTGGGGGCCGCGGCCGAACCGGTCGACCTCCAGCGCACCCTGAAGGGCCTGGAAGACCGCTATAACAACATCCGGACCTTGCAGGTCAAATTCACGGAAAGCTACACCTCGCGCGGGCGCACCCGCACCGAATCGGGCACACTGTACCTGCGCAAGAAGGGCAAGATGCGCTGGGAGTACTCGTCCGGAAAGCTGTTCATCTCCGACGGCAAGTTCATCTATTCGTACTACCCGGAGGAGCATCGCGCCGAGAAAATGAGCATGAAGGAAACCGACGACATGCGCGCGCCCCTGGCGTTCCTGCTGGGGGACGTCAATTTCGAGCGGGACTTTGGCCGGTACGATTCCAAGCCTCAGGACGGCGGTCTGCTGATCACCGCTTTGCCCAAGTCGGACAAATTTCCGTATACCGAAGTGACGTTTTTGGTCGCTCCGGATTCGACCATCCGCCGGCTCGAAGTGAAGCTGCAAAACAACGACCGGATGGTGTTCACGTTCCAGGACGAAAAGAAAAATCCGCTGCTGACCGGCGCGCTGTTTGAGTTTAAGCCTCCCCAGGGCACGGAGTTCAGCGATCTCACGCGGTAGCTGGCTTCTGCCCCACAACCTCTGAGAATTTCCGCCCGCCCCGTACACCACTATTGGCGAGGTGTAATCATGCAGCCTGCCGAGCGCAATCGCCTGATCATGCAGACCATCGTGCAACTGGAAAAGCAGTTCGGGAAGGGTTCGGTGCTACAGTTGGGCTCCCGCAACGCGCTGCCGGTGAGCGTGATTTCGAGCGGATCGATCTCGGTCGACGCGGCGCTGGGCGTGGGCGGATTCCCCAGGGGACGCGTGGTGGAAGTGTTCGGGCCGGAGTCGTCGGGCAAAACCACGCTGGCGCTACAGGTGATCGCGCAGGCGCAGGCGGCGGGAGGCGCGGCCGCCTTCGTGGACGCCGAGCACGCGCTCGATCCCACCTATGCCCGCAAGCTGGGCGTCGATATTGACAGCCTGATCGTGTCCCAGCCCGACTACGGCGAGCAGGCTCTGGAAATCACCAGCGCGCTGGTCTCCTCCGGCGTGATCGACGTGGTGGTGGTGGATTCGGTGGCAGCGCTGGTTCCCAAGGCGGAGCTTGAAGGCGAGATGGGCGATAGCTTCATGGGGCTGCACGCCCGGCTCATGTCGCAAGCCTTGCGCAAGATCACCGGCGCGGTGGCCAAGGCCAACGCCTGCATGGTCTTTATCAACCAGGTCCGCGAGAAGATCGGCGTGATGTTCGGAAATCCGGAAACTACCACCGGCGGGCGCGCGCTGAAGTTTTTCTCGTCGGTCAGGGTGGAAGTCCGGCGTATGTCGGCGCTCAAGGACGGCGACCGTGTGGTCGGGAACCGCACCAAGATCAAAGTGGTGAAGAACAAGATCGCCGCGCCGTTCCGCGAGGCCGAAGTGGACATCCTGTACGGCGAGGGCATCTCGCGCGAAGGCGACCTGATCGACCTGGGGGCGGAGCAGGGGGTGGTCGAGAAGTCGGGCGCGTGGTTCAGTTTTGCCGGGGAACGGCTGGGCCAGGGCCGCGACAACGCGCGCGCGTTCCTGAAGGAGCATCCCGAAATCCGCCAGCGCATCGATGCCGGGCTGCGGGAGAAGATCGGGCTGCGGAAACCGGAACCGTCCGCCAAGCCCGCCACCGAGGAACCGCCGCGAGCCGTCTCGCAGACGGCCTGAACGCCTCAGAATCCCGCCACACCGGTCTGCTAAAATCAGCAAGCCGGTGACTGAACGCACGCAGGTCGGAATCGTCGGAGCCGGACCCGCCGGGCTCATTCTTTCACACCTCCTGCATCTCAAGGGAATCGATTCGGTGGTGCTCGAGATGCACCCGCGCAAGCACATCGAGGAGCGCGTGCGGGCCGGGGTGCTCGATCAGGGCACCGTCGAACTGCTCACCGAAATGGGCGTGGGCGCCGCCGCATCGACCGTGCTGGCGGAGCACTATACCGGCCTGCCGTTTACCATTTAAGGATGCAAGGCGAGATTCTGGTCGTCGGTGGGGGACTCATCGGCAGTTCCATCGCCTGGCGGCTGGCCCAAAAAGGCGCGCGGGTAACGATGGCCGATGCCGCCAATCTGGGCGGCGAAGCGAGCCCCGCCGGCGCCGGCATGCTCTCGCCCGGAAGCGAATTCGGCCAGCCGTCCGTATGGCTCGATCTGGGGATCGAGAGCATGCGCCTCTATCCGTCGTTCGTCGAAGAATTGCAGGCGGAGACGGGCATCGATACCGACTTCCAGCTGTTCCACCCGCAAGACGGCATCGTGGATCCAAAGGCCCTGCTACAGTCCCTCCACTGTGCCTGCGAATCGCGTCACGTGCGGGTCGGACGGGAGCATGTAACCGAGGTCGATCCGCGCGAGTACGCCGCGGTGGTGATCGCAGCGGGCGCATGGTCCGGAAAAATTCGAGTGCGGAACGTGACTCTTCCGGCGGTCGTCCCGATCAAAGGCCACCTGATTGGTTTTCAGTTCGAGCCGGGCGCGCTGGGCCCCGTGCGGCGGCACGCTGAAACGTATGTGCTCCAGCGGTCCAACGGATTCCTGATCGCCGGATCGAACGAACAGGATATCGGCTTCGATCGCACCGTCGACCTGGCAATCTGCGAGGATATTCACCGCCGCGCCGCCCAGCTATTTCCGCCCTTGGAACACGCCACGCCGGTGAAGCGCTGGATCGGATTCCGCCCGCGCTCGGCGAGCGGCGATCCGCACATCGGCCGGGTTGAGGGAACCAACGTCTGGCTGGCCTACGGGCACTATCGCAACGGCATCCTGCTGACCCCGGTGACCGCGCAGCGTATCACTGAGCAAATAAGCGGTGAACAAATAAGCGGCGAGATCTCCAGCGTCTGATCGCGCGTTTACCGCAGCCCGAAGGTGAATAGCGAATTGCCGGCCTGTATGCTGACGTACTGTTTGCCGTTGACCTCGTAAGTCATCGGTCCGGCCGAGACCGAAGGCCCCAGATTGGTCTGCCACAGCAGCTTGCCGGTGCGCGCGTCCAGCGCGACGAACTGTCCGTCGCGGCCGCCGCTGAACAAGAGGTTCGACGCGGTGGTCAGGATTCCGCCTTCGGTCGAAGGCGCGGCCATGCGGAAGCTCCACTTCTGTTCCCCGGTATTCGGATCCATCGCCACGATCGCGCTGTAGACATCGTCATTCGTGGCTCCGCCGCGCGGGAAGGCGCCCGTGTAGCTCTGGCCTTCGTGGAACTCGGGCGGCGCTTCGCCCTTTACATACGTGCTGGAGCTGTTCTGCCACGTCGGAATGTAAAACAGGCCCGTGGAGGGGCTGAACGACGGGTTGTACCAGTTGGTTCCACCCTGGTTGCCGGGGTAAACCAAAGTGCCTTCCTTGGTGGGAGCGATGCCCGGCGCCTTCATGGGACGGCCTTTTTCGTCGAATCCCGTGAGCCAGTTCACCTTGGTGAACGGCTTGCCCAGCAGGAACTCGCCGCTGGTCCGGTCCAGCACGTAGAACATGCCGTTGCGGTTGGCCCACAGCATGACTTTGCGGGGCTGGCCTTTAAACTGGATATCGGCGAGCACCGGGACCTGCGTCGCATCCCAGTCGAATTCGTTGTGCGGCGAAAACTGGTAGTGCCACTTCAGCTTGCCGGTATCCGCATCGAGCGCGACCACCGAGGAACTGTACAGGTTATCGCCCAGCCGCGCGTCGCCGTCCCAATCCGGGCCCGCATTGCCGGTGCCCCACATGGTGAGATTGGTATCCGGATCGTAGGAGCCCGTCACCCAGATGGGCGCGCCGCCGTGCAGGTAGGAATCGTTGGGCTTGCCGTCCTTGCCGAGCCATGTTTCATAGCCCGGCTCGCCGGGTCCGGGAACCGTGTTGAAGCGCCAGACTTCCTTGCCGGTGTTGACGTCGTAGGCCGCGATGAAGCCGCGGATTCCATGCTCACCGCCGGCGACCCCGGTGATCACCTTGTCCTTGACCACCAGCGGCGCGACCGTGAAGGAGTATTGCTGCTTGTAGTCGGCTGCCTGCGTCTTCCACAGCTCCTTGCCGGTCTTGGCGTCGATCGCGATCATCTGCGCGTCCAGAGACGCCAGGAACAGCTTGTCGCCCAGAATCGCCACGCCGCGCGTCAGGTTGCCGCAGCAGGGATTCTTGGTCTCGGGCGCGGGCTTATGCAGGTAAGTCCAGATGGTTTTGCCGGTGGCCGCATCCAGTGCGATCACGTCATTGGGGCTCTGGATGGTATACATGACGCCATCCACCACCAGCGGCGTGTTCTCCTGCTTATCGAGCGTGTGCGTCTGGAACACCCACTTGAGCGTCAGATCCTTGGCGTTGCCGGGCGTGACCTGGGTGAGCGCGCTATAGCGCTGGCTCTTGGTGCCGCCGCTGTAGCTCAGCCAGTTCTGCGGCTCCTGGTTGGATTTGAGAATCCGCTCGAAAGGAACATTGGTGACGGGAGCTTCCCGGTTCACGGGCCCTCCGCGGCCTTGCGCGAAGAGAAAACCAGCCAGCGAGACGAATACAAAAGCACGTTTGATCATAGGGAAGCCTGCCTCTATTTGGAGCACTCTGCCGCCGGTTATCTTAACACAGGCACTCCCGCGAGCACGTACGGACCTTCCGGAACCACGGCGATCCGGCTGTTCACCGGCAGCTCCGCAAACAGCGCCTGAACGGCTTCAGAAGGATCTCGAAAGCCCGGTCCCCACAGCCCGCCGATGAATTTCTCCGGCACGCCCGGCACGCAATAGGACACCTTGGCCTTCTGCGTCGCCAGCGCGAGCTTTTCGAGCTGCCACTGGTCGATGGTCACCGGTACGCCTTCGATCGACTTCAGGAATTCGGTGTCAGAAGGATGCTCGGAGACCATGCGCGAGAATTCCGGCGCGCCGACGCCTTCATCGCACGCCCCGAACAGCAGAATATTCCCGCCCTGCCGCACGATCTGCGACGCGGCCGTGATCCCCTTGATGCTCTGGTAAAACGTCATGTCCAGCGGAAAGCCCGCGCCGGTGGTGATCACGGCGTCGAACGGTTTGTCGACCGTTTGCATCAGGGCGTTTGAAACCCACTGAAACCCCGTGCGATGAGCCGCCTCGGGCTCGCCGGCAAACACCGCGGCGATCTTGCGATCCCGCGTGAGCGAAACGTCTACGATGAAATCGTGCCGGGCCATGCGCGCGATCTCGAGCAGCTCGGCATGCAGAGGGTTATCGTCGACCGACCCTTCGCGCGCCCGCGGATCGCGCATGAAGCGCGAGCTGTGCAGCTCCTTGATGGTCGCCTCCGCCGCCAGGCCGGGCGCCACCAGCTTGCGGCCTCCCGAGAACCCCAGCATCAGATGCGGCTCGATAAATCCGAGCGACAGGTGCAGATCCGCGCCGATGAAGCGCTCGTCGACGAATACCGGCGTGCCGGATTTCGTCGTGCCCAGCCGGCGATGCTGCGAGGCATTGCGCGCGTCGTGGTTGAGCACCTCGAAATTCGCAGCCGTCTCTTCGCCCACAATGTGCCGGATCTCGGCTGGCGTTGCCGCGCGGTGCAGGCCCGTGGCGATCAGGATGCGGATGCCACTCTTCGGAATGCCCGCGGCCTGCAAACGCCGCAGCAAGGGCGGCAGAACTATGGGATTCGGGGCGGGGCGGGTGATATCGCACACCGAAATCGCCGCCGTAAGTTTGCCGGTCGCCAGCGCCGCGAGCGATGGTCCTGCCACGGGCCGATCCAGCGCGGCCTCGATCGACGCGACCGGATCCGCCAGCGGCGCGATCGAAGGACACTGGAGCAGGCTGTATTCGTACGTATCGGGAAGGTCGATTTCCAGGCCCTGGCGGCCGAAGGCGAGCTGTGCGCGCATTACCTTCAGGCTAACATCGCTGAAAAAGGGGACAGGCTACTCTGTCCCCTCCCGTAAGCTCCTGCCTTCGCCTGGTCAGCGTGGCAGTGGACAGAGCTGCCTGTCCCCTTTTTCTTTCTCAAGCGTTTACGTCGATCACCATGCGGCCGCGAATCTTCCCGGCGAGAATCTTTTCGCCCAGCTCGAACACCTTTCCCAGCGGCGCGACGTCGGTCATCGAATCCACCAGCTTCACCGGCAGATCCTTCGCCAGCCGCGACCAGATCTCCAGGCGCAGGGCCTTCGACGCCTTCGAAGAATCGATCCCCAGCAGGTTCACGCCGCGCAGGATGAACGGGAAAACCGTCGTGTTGAGCGCGGCGCCGCCCGCCAGCCCGCACGCCGCGACACTCCCGTGTTGTGCCAGGGAGCGCAGCACCGACGCCAGCGTATCGCCGCCCACCGAGTCGATCGCCGCGGCCCACCGTTCTGTATCCAGAGGGCGCTTGGAGGGGGCTGCCAGCGCCGTTCGGTCCAGGATTTCGGCCGCTCCCAGGCCCCGCAGATAGCTATGCAGTTCGGGACGCCCGGTGGAGGCCGCTACCTTATATCCGAGATTCGCCAGCAGCGCGACCGCCGTGCTGCCGACTCCCCCGGCGGCTCCGGTGACCAGCACTTCCCGGCCTCCCGGCTTCAGCCCGTGTTTTTCGAGCGCCAGCAGGCTCTGCATCGCGGTGAACCCGGCCGTTCCGATGCCCATGGCCTGCACCAGCGTCATTCCCTGGGGAAGCGGGACGATATACTGGGCGTTCAGCCGCGCCAGTTGCGCGTACCCGCCCCACATGGTTTCCGACGTTCCGCACCCGGTCACCACCACCGGATCGCCCGGTTGGAACTCCGCCGAGGACGATTCTTCCACCGTCCCCGCGAAATCGACGCCCGGAACCATCGGAAACGTGCGAATCACGCCGGGCCGTCCGGTGACGGCCAGACCGTCCTTGTAATTTAAACTGGAATAGGCGACCCGCACCAGAACTTCCCCGGGCGGGAGCGCCGAGCGGTCCAGTTTCTGAAGGGACGCCGAGATTTTCCCGTCGTCCTGAGTAACGATAATCGCAGTGAAGGTCGTCACAGCAAGGTATCATAGTCCGTTCACATGCAACAAGACCAAAGTTCCTCCCGGCCGTATCTGCCGCTCCTGCTGATCCTGTTCGCCGGAAGCGGTTGCGCGGCGCTGATTTACGAAATCGTCTGGTTCCAGCTGCTGCAGCTGGCCATCGGCTCCTCCGCCGTCTCTCTCGGGGCCCTGCTGGGGACCTTCATGGGCGGGATGTGCCTGGGCAGCCTCCTGCTGCCGAAGAAAATTTCCACGCGGCATCATCCGCTGCGCGTGTACGCCTATCTCGAGCTGGGGATCGGCGTGCTGGGCCTGCTGGTGCTGTGGGCGATCCCGGTCCTGGACAGCGTGTACGCCGCCGTCGCGAAAGTCGGACTCCAGGGCGTCTTCCTGCGAGCCGTAGTGGCGGCGATATGCCTGTTGCCGCCGACGCTCCTGATGGGGGCATCGCTCCCGGCCATCGCGCGCTGGATCGAGACCACGCCGCAGGGCATCTCCTGGCTCGGATTCTTCTACGGCGGCAATATCGCGGGCGCGGTGTTCGGCTCGCTGCTGGCCGGATTCTACCTGCTGCGCGTCTACGACATGGCGTTTGCCACCTACGTCGCGGTCTTCATCAACGCGGCCGTGGGCGGAATCGCACTCCTGCTGGCCCGCTCCGTGGAATACAAACCATCGGCGGAGGCCTCGACCTCCGCCCCGATTCGGGCGAAGGACGCCAAAATCGTTTATGTCGTGATCGGAATCTCGGGCTTGTGCGCCCTGGGAGCGGAAGTCATATGGACCCGGCTGCTGGCGATCATGATGGGCGCCACGGTCTACACCTTCTCGGTGATTCTCGCGGTGTTCCTGGTGGGGTTGGGAATCGGCAGCAGCGCGGGCGCTTTGGCCGCCAGATCCATACGCCGGCCGCGAGTCGCGCTGGGACTGTGCCAGCTCCTGGCGGCCGCCGGCGTCGGGTGGACCGCCTTCATGCTGGCCGATTCGATTCCTTACTGGCCCGTGAATCCGCTTCTGTCCACCAGCCCTTGGTTCAACTTCCAGATCGATCTGGTGCGAACGTTTCTGGGCCGTGCTGCCCGCCACGCTCATGTGGGGCGCGAGCTTCCCCCTGGCGCTGGCGGCCGTGGCGGCTCCCGGCGAAGATCCCGGGCGTCTGGCTGGGGAAACCTACGCGGCCAATACCGTGGGCGCGATTCTCGGCGCGCTGGCGTTCAGCATCGTGATTATCCCGCTGGCCGGAACCAGGAATGCCGAGCGAATCCTGATGACCCTCTCGGCCTTCGCGGCGTTGGTGGCGCTGGTGTATCTGGGAAAAACCTTTGCCGGATACCTGCTGGCGGGCTGCGTGGTGATCTCATTTCTGGTCCGCACCGTCGATGACGTTCCCTGGCTGTCGCTGGCGTACGGACGCCGCGCCATCACCACCACCGACGCCGGCCAGCCGCTGTACATCGGCGAAGGCAGGAACTCATCCATTGTGGTTTCGCAGCTCCCGAGCGGCCAGCGTTATTTCCACGTCAGCGGGAAAGTGGAAGCTTCGACGGAACCGTTCGATATGCGCCTCCAGCGCATGCTGGGGCACATTTCCGCGCTGGTCGATCAAGACCCGCGCTCGGTGCTGGTGGTGGGCTTCGGCGCGGGCGTCACCGCCGGGTCCTTCACCACCTATCCCGGGATCATGCGCATCGTGATTTGCGAAATAGAAAAACTGATCCCGCCCGCGACCACCCGGTATTTCGGCGACCAGAACTATCACGTGCTGAACGATCCCCGCACCGACATCCACTATGACGATGCGCGCCACTTCATCCTGACCACCTCGGAGAAGTTCGACATCATCACCTCGGATCCGATTCACCCCTGGGTGAAGGGCGCGGCGACCTTGTACTCGAAAGAATACTTCGAGGAGTGCAAGCGGCATCTGAAGCCGGGCGGCGTGATCACGCAATGGGTCCCGCTCTATGAAAGCGATCCCGACACGGTGAAGAGCGAGATGGCGACGTTCTTCGATGTTTTCCCCAACGGGACCATCTGGGCCAACGATAACAACGGGCAAGGCTACGACGTGGTCCTGCTGGGCCAAGCCGAGCCGACCAAGATCGACGTGGACGCCATGCAGGCCCGCCTGGATCGCGCGGACTATGCGAAAGTGCGCCAGTCGTTGCAGGATGTCGGGTTCCCCAGCGCTTTGAGCCTGCTGGAGACTTATCTGGGCAGCGCTTCCGACCTGCGCGAGTGGCTGGCGGGGGCGCAGATCAATCGCGATATCGACCTGCGCCTGCAATATCTGGCCGGCATGGGCGTGAATAATTACGACGCGGGAGAAATCGGCAGCGAAATCGCGCGCGCCCGCACCTTCCCGACCGATCTGTTCACCGGTTCCCCGGAAACGATCGGACAGCTGGAAGGCTCCCTGGTGAAATTTTAAAGGTGTCAGACACAATTAGAATGAACGTCACGGTATGGATCTATAAAATAATCGCTCGGAACCGCCGGGTTATAGCGGACTAAGAGAGGACCTTCCTTGAGAGATACAAGCATGTGTTCGGCCTCGCTCCGATAGGGAAACTGCTCGCTATAACTTCCTTGGTACTGGCGTTTGGCTACCGCGTAGGAAAACCACAGTTCCAGGCGATATACGATACCAGCTTCCCCCATACCCACTTCATCCACTGAGCCGCGAAGGATAGTTGCCTTCGTCAGGGGCCAACTGGCGGACGTTCGTCGCTTTCGTCGCAGCTGAACCTCGGACCAAGCTCGGACCAAGCTCGCTTGCCGACCACCCCGAAGAAAATGGCGACTAATACTGCTAGCACGAATTGCTGACCCGTCACCAAAGATCCTCCTTCTAAAGGTGTCAGACACAATTAAGACTTTCTAATTGTGTCTGACACCTTTAGAATCCCTCGAACAACAGGCTGGTGCAGGTCACCCCCGCCTCGGCCTTGAGCAGCTCGGAGTTATCGACCGTCCGCACGCGGAAGCCCGACCGTTCCAGCAACTCGCAGGCACGCGGGAACGCCGCCGGCATCAGAACCGTATCGCCGATCCGCAACGCGTTCGCCCCGCGAGGCTCCTCCGCCGGGACGTCCAACAGCCTGAGCCCGCACAACCCGTCCGGATCCATCCAGGCGCGATTCGCCAGCACCGTATCGTCCCCGATGTAGCAGCAGGCGCTTTTGAGATGCAGGCAGCCCCGGACCTCGATCGGCACCACGAAGTATCCCAGCGGATGGAGGATTCCGGCCAGCTGCTGGATGCCGGCCACGTTGGTCCGCCGCGAGTATCCCACGTATAGCGTCTTGCCCACGCGCATCACGTCGCCGCCTTCGAGCGTCCCCGGCTCGACAATGTGGCGCAGTTCCCGATACGGCGCCAGCGCCCGCGCCAGACTCTCGCCCTCGCCTCGCCGCGACAGCGCGCCCATGCGCGTGATCACCGCGATCTCATCCAGCACGATGGCCGGATCCTCCACGAAGACTCCGTCCGGCATGTCGGGTGACGAAGGCAGTATTTCAACCTGGGCCCCAAGTTCGGCCAGGCACTCCTGGTATTGCCGGTGCTGCTCGACGGCCAGCGCCAGGTCGATGGGCTGGCGATCCAGGAACTCCAGCTCGCAGTTCGCGATCGACGGACTGACCTCACGGGTAATCGCCCTGAGCATTTATGGATCTATTCTATAGCCGGGACGGAGTTCGCTCGCCGCGCCGGTGGCCCAGTAGCCCCCTGCTACACTGGCGACATGCTCGCCGACAAGAAGGCTCTGACTCTGGCCGCAGCCAAGCGCATCGCCGCCGCCGCCGAACAGGAGGCGAAGAAGAACAACTGGAACATGTTCATCGCCATCGTCGATGACGGCGGCAATCTCATGTATCTCGAGCGCATGGACGATTCCCAGCTCGCCAGCCAGGAAGTCTCGGTGCAAAAGGCCCGCTGCGCTCTGCTGTTCAAGCGCCCCACCAAGGCGCTCGAAGACGCGGTGTCCGGGGGGCGCATCGTGATGATGAAGCTCGCCAACATCGTGCCCGTGGAAGGCGGACTTCCCTTGATCGCCCATGGTCAAATCGTCGGCGCGATCGGCATCAGCGGCGCCACGTCCCCTCAGGACGGTATCGTTGCGAAAGCCGGCGCGGACGAGCTCGAGAAGATCCTGGCCGCACAGTAGAAACGAACTCGCGGCGGCGGGTGTCTATTTAGTCGGAGAGACACCCCTATGTGTGACTATTCTCTTGCAGAAGTGAGAACCCGTCTCGCGGTGGAAGGTGAAGAGCTCACCGCCTACCGCTTCCCCACGGGGACGATTGGATTTACGTCGCCGGCCGAGCTGGAGCGTCATCCGGAGCTGCGCGGCTGGCGCTCGTGGTTCAGTCCGCGGCAAGTGCCGTGCGCCGTGTGCATTCCTCCGGGCGCGCAACTGGTGCTGCGGGATATTCCCGCGCGCCTGCAATCCGGACTGGGTCTCGGAGTGGAAGAGGAGGTGGTCTTCGTCCAGACCGGCATGGATGCAGGCCGGCATCGGGACGCGGTCCGCTTCCGCAACAACCAGGAACTGTTGTTGCAGCGCCTTGCCGAGGGCCAGCGCGCCCGAGTGTTGTGGATGGGCGGTGAGAACGCCGGCGACGAAGCGGAACTGGAAGGGATCACGGGACGCTTCTAGAGCGCCCGCACAGCATCTTCGACGCGCCGCGCGAGAGAAGTGTAATCGTCGCCGTCTAAGCTCAGCGGCGCGCCGAACTTGATCCGCGCGCGCCCCGGCCGGGCCATGCGCCAGCTCTTGTGGAGGATCTTCTCCAAGCCCTCCAGGCGCACCGGAACCACCCGTGCCGCCAGCCGGGATGCCATCATCCCCACCCCCGGTTGGAAGGTATGAATCTCGCCCGCGTTGGTCCGGTCGCCTTCCGGAAAAATCAGCACGCTCCAGCCCTCGCTCATCAGGCGTCCGGCGTAGCGCAGTGCTTCCATGGCGCCGGCTTCGCGCTGCGGCAGCGGGAAAATATTGAAGAACAACGACCCCAGGAAAAAGTTCAGGCCGCTTGAGAATCTCTGCCGGCGCGGGAAATTGCCGGGATGGAAGTGTCCCGCGAAGAATTCGCGCGACGCCGCGATCGCCACCCGCCGGCGCAGGCGATAGGGCAGCGCCATGAGAATCGAAGGGCCGTCGAAATGGCTCTGGTGATTCGACGCGAAGATCACCGGAGCGTCCAGGTGCTCGAGATTTTCACGGCCTTCGATCTTCAGCCACGCGAACGCGCGGGCCAGCGGCAGGATCACCACCGCCAGGCCGATATCGCGCACCAAAGAAGCTACCCGCGACCGCGGCCAACGCGGAATCTCCTGCGCGGGGGGCGCCGCGCACCGCTGGATGTTCGCGGATGGACGCCAGATCACCAACCGTTCGCGCCGCCTGGAAATCCGGTTCGCTCACGCCTAACTGGATCATCATTTCCACGCGTTCCAGGGAACTGAGGCCCAGCTCTTCGAGCGTGGTCTCCGGCGTGAGCCTGCGCCCATGCGCGTACTGCGCGAGCAGTTGATCCAGGCCGCTGCCGCTTCGTGACGGCTCGACGTGCCCTGCCTGGCCTCCGGAGTTCACCCACTGCCAGATCGCCGCGCGCTTCAGCTTGGCCGTGCCCTCGGTGCGCGGCAACTCGCGCTCGGGCCACAGGCTCACTCCTTGAATGCGCTGATGATCTTCAAGCTTGCCGTTGGCTTCGCGGACGATCGCGTCCGCATCGGCTCCCGGTTCGAGCACCAGCACGGCGTGAACCCGGTCCAGGCCCACGGCCGCCGATTCCTTGACGCCGGGAGTTTCGTTCAGCACGCGCTCGACGTCTTCCGGGAAAACATTGAGTCCCTCCGGCGTGACGATCATTTCTTTCTTGCGGCCCTTGACCGACAACCTGCCTTCGGCGTCGAATGCCCCGATGTCGCCGGTGTGCAGCCAGCCGCCCTCGGAAGCAGCTTCCGCGGTCTGTCCGAAATAGCCCGAGCTGACGTTCTCTCCGCGCACCAGAATTTCGCCGTCGGGCGCGATCTTTACTTCCACGCCGCCGATCGGTTTGCCCACGGTGCCCCGGCGCGTGTGGAAGGGATGATTGAGCGTGACAATCGGCGCGGTCTCGGTCAGCCCGTAACCCTGGATCGTGAGAAACCCGAGGCGCGACCAGAACTCCTCCACATCCGGCGCAAGCGGCGCCGCGCCCACCACGAACGCCCAGAACTTCCAGCCGAACAGGCGATGAATGCGGCGGTAATGCCACCACAGCCGCAGCCAGTGCGTGCCCGGGGGCAAGAGTGCGCCGGCTTCGGGGAATTGATGCAGGATATACTCGCGCAGAATCTCGAGAATCTTCGGCACCGATACCAGCACCGAGATCCGCCGCCCGCGAATCTGCCGGAGGATCTCCTCCGGGCTGTAACCCCGCATGAACACGACGACCCCCGGCAGAATCGGCGGGATGAACGTCGCCATGGCCTGGCCGAACATGTGGCTCAGCGGCAGAAGGTTCAGGAATCGCAGCGGAAAAAAGGGACGGCCGTAGCGCCGGTATTTCCGGATCTCGGTTTCTACCGGCACTACGTTGGCGAGAATATTGCGGTGCGTGATGATAACGCCCTTGGGATCGGCCGTGGCTCCGGAGGTGAAGACGATTTCGGCGATATCGTCGCGGCTCACGGCCTCGATGGAAGTTGTACGCGCATCCGACCAGTCGACTTCGGCGAGGCGCCAAGGCTGGGGATCGCCTCCTTCGGGCCACACGACTTCGTCGCCGATCCACACCACGCGGGCTTCCACGCGGTCGCGGATGCGCAACAGAAACGCGGCCGAGGCGCGGAAATCCACCGGGACGACGATCGCGCCCACCAGCAGGCAGGCCCAGAACGCCGCCACCCACTCCGGCCGGTTTTCGCTCCACAGAACGACTTTGTCGCCCTTGCGAACGCCCGCTTCGCGGAGCCGTACAGCTAGCGCGCGAGCGGCTTGCGCGGTCTGTCGATAGCTGCGCTGCTCGACGCGGAAGCCGTCGTCATAGACCAGGAACAAGTCGGGGAGGTCGGCGAAGTCCGCGAAGAAATCGAGCAGCGTGTCCCGCTTCATCCGCTGCTATTATGACCCGCCCGCAACTGCTGCTTTATGTTAACAGGCGCGTGCCTCAGTGTTAGACCAAGTTATTGTAGTCGGCGTGAGTGCCAATCCAAGTCCAGGTAATCTCTCCGGACTCCATCTGACCGATAGCACGATATCGATCTCCGATCCGGACTGTATAGAGATCATCCGTGCCTTGGAGCTTTCGAAAGCGAAGAGATGGATGCTGCGGATCTTGCTGCCAGAGCTGATAGTTCTTCGCCGCAATCCTCCGCGCCTCTGGAGGGAGAGCCGCGAAGAGTTGCCAGAACCTCGGCGCGACATTCGACTTCATTTGGAAATCCGCGAACTAGACGGTGTTAGTTTCTTTAGTGGTGGCGTTAGCAGCCGGGTGCGCAACTGGGCTTCTTCTGCGGGCAGTGCTTCGGGCCAGCCCATCTGCGATTCAGCTACCCATCGGAAGTTATTCGACAGGCGGAAAGTGCGGATCTTGTCCTTACCTGTCCAACGGATTGTCACCGAATACAGGTGTTCCGGTCGGAATTTCAATTTTCTTAGTTGCTTTGATAGACCGCTAACAATCCCGGCCAATACTGATTCGGAGCCTAACCTCATCTTGTCCTTCAACTCCAGGCTTGTGATCTCAGGATTTTCAAAAAGGAGTAGCAGAAACATCTTTTGCTGAGTTCCCAAGCCAGCTCGTAGCTCCTGAATCCGGTCGGGCGTCCACACCGGTTCTGTGAGCCAGTCCAGATCCTCCCCATTCTCCATCGCTTCCTGGTCGCGACCCTCAAGCTGGTCGCGTAACGCAATTGCTTCAGCCGGAGTATCCGCTTCCCACTCACGTCCTCCGTGTTTAAACTTGATGGCCATTGGGTTAGTTACTTAAGGTATCGTACCGGAACCTTAAGGTATCGTCAAGCCGGTCCGATGAGTGAGATGCTAATCTCAGATCGTGGCGACTGTTGAGGACATCGAAAACGCGATTCTTAAGCTAAGCGCCGAAGACTACGCTCGGTTTCTGGACTGGTTCCGGGAACGCGACCAGCAGGTTTGGGACGACCAAATGGATCGCGATGCCGCATCCGGAAAGCTGGACTTTCTCCGCGATGAAGCTCGGGAAGCCCGAAAGGCCGGTCTCGTTCGCGAGTGGCCTCCCGTCGACTAGCTCCGGCACCCTTGCTGCACTTTCGCCTTCGATTTTGGTAACGTAAATGGTCGCCGGTACCCTCTGCCGGCTGTGAGCGCCATGACCGAAACTATCAACGTAAATATCAACGGCACGACCTATTCCCATGAAGTAGAGCCGAGACTTCTCCTGATTCACTACCTGCGCGAGGTGGTCGGACTCACCGGTCCCCACATCGGCTGCGAGACGTCGCTGTGCGGCGCCTGCACCGTCGAGCTCAACGGCAAAGCCGTCAAGAGCTGCGCCGTGTTCGCGATCCAGGCCGACGGCGCCAAGATTCTGACCATCGAAGGCATGGCCGCCAACGGCAAGCTGCACAAGATCCAGGAAGCCTTCTGGAACGAGCACGGCCTGCAATGCGGCTTCTGCACTCCCGGCATGATCATGGTGACCAAGCAGATTCTGGACCGCAACGCGAATCCTAGCGAACAGGAAATCCGGCATGGCCTGGAGGGCAATCTGTGCCGCTGCACAGGCTACCAGCACATTGTGAAAGCGGTCAAAGCCGCGGCCCGAGTTGCCGCAGGAGCATAAACCATGGCCACCACCACCATCACGAAAACCGAAAAGCTGGTTGGCAAACGCCTTCGCCGCCGGGAAGACCCGCGCCTGATTACCGGCACCGCCACCTACGTGGACGATATCAAGATGCCCGGCATGCTCTATGCGGCCATTCTCAGAAGTCCGCACGCCGCGGCGAAAATCCGCTCGATCGACATCAGTAAAGCCAAGGCGCTCAAGGGCGTCCATGCCGTCTTCACCGGTCAGGACACCAAGGATGCCGGCGCCGTGCCATGTGCCTCTTCGCTGCCGGGGTTGCGCGTCCCGCACCACAATATTCTTGCGATCGATCGCGTATATCTCACCGGGCACCCCGTCGCCGTCGTGGTCGCCACCGACCGCTATATCGCGCGCGACGGCGCCGATCTGATCGAAGTTGATTACGAGCCCGAAGCAGCCGTCGCCGATCCCGAGAAAGCGCTCGCGCCGGGCGCACATGCGGTGCATCCGCAGTGGCCAGATAACGTCGCCTTCACGTTTCACCAGGAAGGCGGCGACGTGGAGAAGGCCTTCAAAGAGGCCGACGTGATCGTGAAGCAGCGCATCGTCAGCCAGCGGCTGGTCCCCAATTCCATGGAGACGCGCGGCGTGGTGGCGGACTGGCGCGCGGCCGATCGCACCATGAACCTGTACACCTCCACGCAAGCCCCGCATCTGGTGCGCTCGCTGGTGGCGCAGATTCTGGGCCTGGAAGAAAACCGGTTCCGCGTGGTGGCTCCCGAGGTCGGCGGAGGTTTCGGCGCCAAGATCCAGACCTATGCCGAGGAAATCCTGCTGGCGTGGATTTCCATGAAGCTGCAGAAGCCGGTGAAGTGGATCGAAACGCGCCGCGAGAATTTCCTGTGCACCATTCACGGGCGCGGCCACGTCGATTTCTACGAGATCGCCGCCAAACGTGACGGCACCATCCTGGGGATCAAGCTCAAGCTCATCCAGGATCTCGGCGCGTATTTCACCATCTTGACTCCCGGCGTCCCCACGCTCAGCGTGCTGATGATGCCTGGCTTGTACCGCACGCCCAACATCTCGGCCGATATCGTGGGCACGTTCACCAACTGCACGCCGACCGATGCGTATCGCGGCGCGGGACGCCCGGAAGCCACGCACGGCATCGAACGCATGGTGGATATGCTGGCGGCCGAGCTTAAGATGGATCCCGCGGAGATCCGCCTGAAGAACTTCGTCCGCAATGAGGAGTTCCCCTTCCCGACGGCCACCGGCCTGGTTTACGATACCGGCGATTATTCCGCGCCGCTCAAGAAGGCCATGGAGATGGCCGGTTACGACAAGCTTCGCAAGGAGCAAGTCGAGGCCCGCAAGCAGGGCAAGTTCATGGGCATCGGGCTGTGCGCCTATGGCGAGATTTGCGCGTTCGGACCCTCGCCGGCGACGCCCGCGGGCGGCTGGGAAAGCGCCACGGTGAAGATCGAGCCCTCCGGCCAGGTCACCGTGCTGACCGGAATCTCCCCGCACGGCCAGGGCGAGGAAACCACGTTTGCGCAGATCACCGGCGACGAACTGGGAGTGGGTATCGACGACGTAGTGGTTTTGCACGGCGATACACAACTGGTGCCGTACGGCATCGGAACGTTCGGCAGCCGCTCGACGGCAGTCGGCGGCACGGCTTTGTACTACGCCCTGCAGGAGCTGAAGGCCAAGGTCAAGAAGTTCGGCGCGATGATGCTCGAATCCGAAGACATCACGCTCGCCGACGGCAAGTGCACCGATAACAAGACCGGCAAATCGGTCGGGTTCAAGGAAATCGCGGCCGCGGCGTATCGGGCCATGAAGCTTCCGCCCAACACCGAGCCCGGCCTGGTCGCTACCCATTTCTGGGAGCCGCCCAACTTCACCTTCCCCTTCGGAGCGCACTTGGTGGTGACCGAAGTCAACGCGGAGACCGGCGATGTGGCCATCAAGCGCTATATCGCCATCGATGACTGCGGCAACATTCTGAATCCGCTGATCGTCGACGGCCAGGTACACGGCGGCGTCGCCCAGGGTATCGGTCAGGCGCTGTGGGAGCAGGCCGTCTACGACGATAACGGCCAGCTGGTCACCGGCGAGTTCATGGATTACACCATGCCGCGCGCGCATATGATGCCGTGGATCGAAAGCGGCCACACCATCACGCCCACACCTGTAAATCCTTTAGGGGTGAAAGGCGTGGGTGAGGCTGGAACCATCGGCGCGTCGCCGGCCGTGGTGAATTCGGTGGTCGACGCGCTGTCGACTTTGGGCGTGCGCCATCTGGATATGCCGCTCACTCCGGAGAAACTCTGGAAGTTAATATCCGCAGGGAGGCCCGCATGATCCCCCAACAGTTCGAATATTCCGCTCCCAAGACGCTGGACGAAGCGCTGGGCCTGCTGGCCGAAGGCGCCAAGCCGCTGGCGGGTGGAATGAGCCTGATCCCCATGATGAAGCTCCGCCTAGCCGCGCCCGAGCATCTGGTGGACCTGGGCCGCATCAAGGATCTGAGTTACATCCGCGAGCAGGGCACCGTGCTCCATATCGGCGCGACCACCACGCATCACGATGTCGAAAGCTCGCCGCTGGTGCGCGGCAAGTGTCCCTTGCTGGCCGAGACCGCTTCCTTCATCGGCGACGTGCAGGTGCGCAACATGGGCACCATCGGCGGCAGCGTGGCGCATGCCGATCCGGCGGCCGATTATCCGGCCGCGCTGCAGGCGCTCGAAGCGAAAATTATCCTGAGAGGCGCGAAATCGGAACGGACCGTCTCCGCCGACGATTTCTTCGTCGATACGTTCACCACCGCGCTCGAGCCCGGCGAGATCGTGCGGGAAGTGATCGTGCCTGTCGATGGCGACGGTACGGGGACCAGCTACCAGAAGGTGCTCCAGCCGGCCAGCGGATTTGCGATCGTAGGCATCGCCGTGCGTGTGCGCAAGCAGGGTGATAAGGTCACCATGGCTCGCATCGGGGTCACCGGACTTTCGAACCGTGCCTTCCGGGCGCGGGAAGCCGAAAAGGCCCTGGAGGGCAGAACCGGTACACCGGCTGAGATTCAGGCCGTCGCGGCGTTGGTCGGGCAGGGAGTGGACGCCAACTCCGATCTGCATGCCTCCGCGGAATACCGTCTGCATCTGGCCGCGGTGTACGCCGCGCGCGCTCTCGCCACCGCGCTGGGCCGCATTGCATAAGAGCTGCGCGTGAAGATATCCGGATCGTACTTTCTCCCGCTCCCGCCCGAGCAGGCGTATCAAAGGCTCCAGGACCCTGAGGTTCTGGCGGGCGCCATGCCGGGCTGCGAGAGCCTCGACAAAATCGGCGACGACGAATACCGCATGAAGATGAAGATGGCGATGGCCAGTCTCTCGGGGAACTTCGACGGCAAAGTCCGGATCACCGAGCAGTCGCCGCCGCACAGCTTCAAGCTGATGGTCGAAGGCTCGGGTAAGATCGGCTTCATGAAGGGCGAGGGCGTCCTGAAGTTCACGCCCAAGGACGCGGGCACCGACGTCTCCTACGAGGGCGACGTGCAGGTCGGCGGAACCATCGCCGCGGTGGGCCAGCGCCTGATCGACGGGACCGCCAAGATGATGATCAAGCGTTTCTTCGACAAAGTCGCCGCGTAAGGCGTTTCAGTCAGCTCACAGCGGAATGTTGCCGTGCTTTTTGCGCGGCATGGTGTCCACCTTGGTGGCGAGCATCCGCAGCGCCCGGATCACCAGCGGGCGGGTCTGGCGCGGCTCGATGACGTCGTCGATAAATCCGTGCTCGGCGGCGACAAACGGGTTGGCGAAGCGCTCCTGAAGCTCCTGGGTTTTTGCGCGCCGCTCCGCCTCGGGCAAGGACCGGTACAGGATATTCACCGCGCCCTCGGCCCCCATCACGGCGATCTCCGCCGTGGGCCAAGCCAGATTCACGTCGCAGCGCAAGTGCTTCGATCCCATCACGCAATACGCTCCGCCATAGGCTTTGCGCGTGATCACCGTGATCTTGGGAACGGTCGCCTCGGCATAGGCGTACAGGAGTTTCGCTCCGTGCCGGATGATGCCGCCGAACTCCTGGGCGGTGCCGGGCAGGAATCCGGGAACATCCTCGAGCGTCAGAATCGGAATGTTGAAGGCGTCGCAGAATCGGACGAAGCGAGCGCCCTTAACCGAGGAATCGATATCCAGGCACCCCGCCAGGTGCTCAGGCTGGTTCGCGACGATGCCCACCGTGCGGCCGTCCATGCGGGCCAAGCCGATCACGATATTGCGCGCCCAGCGCTCCTGAACTTCGAAGAACTTGCCGTCGTCGACCACGCGGCGGATCACGTCTTTGATGTTGTAGGGGAGATTCGAGGCCGCCGGCACCAGGGTATCCAAAGCCGCATCTTCCCGATCGATGGGATCAGTGGTCGTGTGCCGCGGACACTCGTCGCGATTGTTCTGCGGCAGATAACTCAGCAGCTCGCGGATCATCTGAAGACATTGGGCATCGTCCTGCGCCAGAAAATGCGCGACGCCGCTGGTGGTGTTATGCGTCACCGCGCCCCCGAGCTGTTCCTTGGTGACGTCCTCGTGGGTGACGGTCTTGATCACGTCCGGCCCGGTGATGAACATGTAGCTGCTGCCGTCCACCATGAACGTGAAATCGGTGAGGGCAGGGGAGTAGACCGCGCCGCCGGCGCAGGGCCCCATGATGGCCGAGATCTGCGGGACCACGCCGCTGCCGAGCGTATTGCGCAGGAAGATATCCGCGTACCCGGCCAGCGACAGCACGCCTTCCTGGATGCGCGCGCCTCCCGAATCGTTGAGGCCGATCACCGGAGCGCCGGTCTTGAGCGCCAGGTCCATGATCTTGACGATCTTCTTCGCGTTGGTTTCCGACAGCGACCCGCCGAACACGGTGAAATCCTGGGCGAAGACATACGCCGTGCGGCCGTGGATCAGGCCGTAGCCGGTGACGAAGCCGTCGCCGTCGACCACCTGCTCCTCCATGCCGAAATCGGTGCAGCGGTGGCGGACCAGCTTGTCGGTTTCAACGAAGGTGCCTTCGTCGAGCAGCAGATCGATGCGCTCGCGGGCGGAGAGCTTCCCTTCGGCGTGCTGGCGTTCGCGGCGTTCGTCGCCGCCTCCGGCTTCCGCGCGGGCATGGCGTCGGCGCAGTTCTTCCAATCTGTCGGGCATTAAGAGACTAGAGTAGCGCGGGAGAGCAGTCGTATACTGGCAGACAGAGGCTTTCGATGGCGAACACTAAGGAAGAGATCCGAAAGATACTCGACGCCCTCCCAGACGATGCAACCTGGGAAGACGTTCAATACTCTATCTATGTTCGCGAGCGCGTGGAGAGGGGCCGCGTGAGGCCAATCAGGACCAATTTATCGATCAGAGTGAGGTTGAACTGCGGATGAATCGGTGGCTGGGCCAGTAGCCGCGCGAATTCTGATAGTGTCTGAAATTTGCATCACGGATCTCGTGTCGGATCTGCTGGCGTAATTTCTTTTAGAATTTAGTGCTGGTCTGCGGTCCGCATGGCGGGTGTGCCGTAGCGAGAAGGGTGCCCCACTCAAGTCTCGGGTATCAGCGCCCGCCAATCAACCCACATTTGGCAGCCGATGGCCGCAAATCAACGCGAATGAAGATCTAGCTTATTTGCGTGTATTCGCGTTCATTCGCGGCCATTATTCAAACATGTACAGCGGAATCCCCGGCGCGTCCGGAGCGGCTTCCTCAGCGGCCTCTGGCGCGCCCTCGCCCGCGGCGACCGGCTGTGGCTGATCGACCGGCTGGAGCTGGCGGCAGTAGATCCCGCCCTCGCCCAGGTACACCTCGAATTCGGCGGGCCGGGCCAGCGAACCCTGGATCAGCGCCTCGCTGAGCGGATCCTCGATGTACTTCTGCAGAGCCCGCCGCAGCGGCCGCGCGCCGTAGCTGCGGTCGGTGCAGGTTTTCTCCAGAATGTAGCGGGCCGCGTCCTCGCGGATCCGGATCTTGATCTGCTTGGCCGTCAGATTCTTGTTGATCTGCTCGGTCAGCAGGTAGACGATCTTCAGCAGATCGTCGTCCGTCAGCGAAGTGAACAGAATTACTTCGTCCAGGCGGTTCAGGAACTCCGGATTGAAGGCCTTCTTGACCTCCGTCATCACCTGGTCTTCCACTTTGGCGGGCACGCCGCTGGCCGCCGAAAAGCCCATGGGATTGCGCTTTTCCAGGAACCGCGCTCCCAGGTTCGAAGTCATGATGATGATGGTGTTCTTGAAGTCCACCGTGTTGCCGAGCCCGTCGGTCAACTGGCCGTCTTCAAACACCTGCAGCAGGATGTTGTACACATCCGGATGCGCCTTCTCGATTTCGTCCAGCAGGATGATGGAATAGGGAGCCCGCTTGACGCGCTCGGTCAGCTGCCCGCCCTCTTCGTAACCCACGTATCCGGGAGGCGAGCCGATCAGCTTCGAGACCGAGTGCTTCTCCATGAACTCGGACATATCGAAGCGGATGAGCGACTTTTCGCTGCCAAAGAGAAACTCGGCCAGAGCCCGCGCGACTTCGGTTTTGCCGACGCCGGTGGGCCCCAGGAACAGGAACGATCCGGCCGGCCGCGTAGGCGACTTCAGCCCGGCCCGCGAGCGGCGGATGGCCCGCGACAGCGCCGAGATGGCTTTTTCCTGGCTGATGATGCGGTGATGCAGCTCATCCTCGATCCGCAGGAGCTTGGAGACTTCCTCCTCCCGGATCGCGGTCATGGGGATGCCCGTCCAGCGCGCCACCACGTCCTCGATGTCGTCCTTGGTGACCACGCCGGTCGAGGTGTCGTCCAGGTTGTACTTCTCGCGCAGCACCCGCAGATCTTCGCGCTTCTTGCGTTCCTCGTCGGAGTAGAAGCGGGCCTTTTCGAACTCATGATTCGCGATAGCGTTCTCCATGCGGTGCACGATGAACTTGATGCTCTTCTGAATGTCGGCGACCTCGCCCGGAAGCGTGGTCTGGCGCAGCTTCACGCGCGCGCCGGCTTCGTCAATGAGATCGATCGCCTTGTCCGGGAGGAAACGGTCCGGAATAAACCGGGTGGAGGCGTGGACCGCGTTCTCGATGGCCTCGTCGGTATAGGCTACCGCGTGGAATTTTTCGTAGCGTTCCTTGATGCCGAACAAGATGCGCGTGGCGTCTTCTTCGTTGGGCGGGGGAACCTTCACCGCCTGGAAGCGGCGCTCAAGCGAGCGGTCTTTCTCGATGGACTTGCGATACTCGGCGGGGGTGGTCGCCCCGATGCACTGGATTTCCCCGCGTGAAAGCGCCGGCTTCAGAATATTGGCGGCGTCCAGCGAACCCTCGGCCGATCCCGCGCCCACCAGGGTGTGCAGCTCATCGATGAAGATGATGGCGTTCTGGTGCTCCATCAGCTCCTTCATGATGGTCTTCAGGCGCTCTTCGAACTGCCCGCGGTACTTGGTGCCCGCGACGATGAGAGAAAGATCCAGCGCCAGGATTCGCTTGTCCGACAGGAACGACGGAACGTCGCCGTCGGCGATGCGCTGGGCCAGACCTTCGACAATGGCGGTCTTGCCCACGCCCGGCTCGCCGATCAGCACCGGATTGTTCTTGGTGCGCCGGCACAGGATCTGCGTCACACGCTCGAGCTCGTAGTCGCGGCCGACCAGAGGATCGAGCAAACCGTCCATCGCGGCCTGGGTAAGGTCGCGGCTGAATTCGCTCAGTAATGAGCTTTCCTTGGGGCGATTGGATGACATTTTCTCCGAGCTCGACCGGGCGATCTCTTCGCGAACCTGCGTGAGGCGCAGGCCGCGCTCGTGCAAAATATCCGCCGCGAAAGACTTCTCTTCGCGCAGGAGCCCGAGAAGGAGATGCTCCGTTCCGATGTGCTTGTGGTTGAGCCGTTCGGCTTCCTCCGCCCCGTAGGCAAGCACGCGCTTGCATTCGTGGCTCAGAGGGAGGTCGACGGAAGTCGACACCTTGTCCCGTAAGGTGGTTTGCGCCTCGATCTGCTTGCGAATCGATTCCACGGCCGCGCTGGAACGTAAGAAGCGATTGGTGAGAACCTTGTCTTCCCGCAGCAACCCCAGCAACAGGTGCTCCGTCTCGATACAGGGGCTGCCGAACTGGCTGGCCTCGTAACGGGCGAAGAAAATCACACGCCGGGCTTTTTCCGTATAACGTTCAAACATAATTCCTGCCTTGCTCCCGATCTTCCAAAGAAGATAAGTGCCCGCGTTCCAGAGTGAGCATCCGGTCCGCGCGGCGCGCGAAATTCAAATTGTGCGTGACGTGCAGAGAGGTCAGCCGCCGGGACCGATGCAGATCCTGGAGCAGGTCCATGATCATCTCGCCGGTCCGGAAATCCAGGTTGCCCGTGGGTTCGTCGGCCAGAAGGACGTGGGGGTCGCCCACCAGCGCGCGGGCCAGCACGACTCGCTGCTGCTCTCCACCCGACAGCTCACCCGCGCGATGCTCCGCACGGTTTCGTAAGCCCACTTCATTCAACCTCGCTAATGCGACTGGTTCCGCTTCTTCTCGAGCTTGACCCCGTATCAGCAGCGGCATCATCACATTCTCCACGGCCGTGAATTCGGCCAGCAGAGACTGAATCTGCCATACAAACCCCAATTCCCGGTTGCGGAACTTCGCCAGTTCGTCCGCCGGAAGCCGGCATATGTTGTTCTGCCCGAAGTATATCGCACCCTTCGTCGGCAAGTCCAGACCTCCCAGCAAGTGGAGCAGCGTGCTCTTGCCCGCGCCCGACTCGCCCACCAGAGCGACCTGCTCGCCCTGCTCGACCTCGAGGTTGAGTTGGTCGAAAATCACCAGCTCGGACTCGCCGGATCGATACACCTTCGATAGATCCACGGCCTGGATTGCGACGGGCACTGTACTTCTATTCTACAGGGTCGAAATTTCGACCCCTACGATTTGGTTAAAGCGAAGATCTCGCTAAGAGGAACTTCGACAGAAGGGTGGTGAGTCTTGAGGACTTCCAGTGGTCACTTGCTGCGTCCGTTCCGTGGGAGTGGCGGAGTAGGCCGTCTTGGTCGCGGGGTCCAGTACCCAGACGTAGGGTACGCCCATGCCGAGGTAATCGTCGATGCGCTGTTGGACGCGCGGCCAGCGGTCTTCGGGAGACAGGATTTCGATGCAAATGAAGGGCGGCTTGGTAAAAATCTGCTCAGCCGGCTCCCCCAATGTGACGCAGACGTCGGGAATGCGAAATCGTGTCGCACTGACCTGGACCCGCTGTTCCGGGAACACGCAAATCCCCAGTTGCGATTCGCGCACGGCAAGGTACAGAAGAATTTTCTTTTGCAAACTGCTGTGGTCTTTTTCGCCGAAGTTTCTCTCGAGGACCTCCCCATCGACGTAGTCGCAGTCAGGGCGGTAACTGGTCCTGAGATACTCCTCCACAGAGATCAGCGTCCGGGTGGCCATGGCTTCACGGTATCACGCTTGGCGCCAATGTTACCGGGGCGGCTCGCCGGGCTCCGGCGGTAGTGATAAATTGGGAAGCTGGTTAGTTTCAAGAGGTAATCAAGGAGCCGAAATGATCCGCTATTCCATCCCGCTGGCCGCCGCCGTGCTCGCATGCGGCCTCCAGGCGCAAAACCCGATGAGCGACGACCTCCGCACCCGGTACGAGTTCGTCAAGACCAACATCCTTAAAGCCGCCGACAAGGTTCCGGCGGACGTCTACGATTTCAAGCCGACCCCGGAAATCCGCAACTTCGGCCAGTTGATCGGCCACACGGCCGACGTGCAGGAGTTTTTCTGCTCGGCCGCGGCCGGCGAGCGGAAGAACCTCGGCGCCGGGCGTATGACCACCAAGGCGGAGCTGGTAGCCGCGCTCAAAGCGTCGTTTGAAACCTGCGATCCGCTGTACGCCGGCATCACCGACGCCACGGCCAGCAAGATGGTCCCCTCCATGAGCGGAATGACGCCGCTGCTGAACGTGCTGTATTACAACGTCACGCACGACAACGAGATGTACGGTGTGATGGGCGTTTACATGCGCCTGAAGAACATCGTCCCGCCGTCCAGCGAAAATCCCCCCGGAGGCAGGGGTCGCGGAAGAGGCCCGGGAAGAGGAAGAGGCAAGGCCAATACCCAGCCGTAGTGATTCTTTCCGCAAGTCGCCGTGTCACCTTTCTCGATGGTTTGCATCTTGCCAGTTGAGCGGCCTGCTTTAAGTTGGCCGCCGCGCGAGGGAGATAGATGAAACGAATTCGCAGTTGGGGCGCTCGCTCCGTGGTTCTCGGCCTGGCCGTGAGCGCGTGGGCTCAAACCCCGCCCGATCGCTCAAAAATGGACCACTCGAAAATGGACCATACCAAGATGACGCACGCGGACGCTTCAGGTCCAGGCGTCGCGGCCGGCGGCCACATGGACCGGCATTTCGACAACGCCGAACAGTGGGCCAAGGAGTTCGACGATCCAGCCCGCGACCAATGGCAGATGCCCGGCAAGGTGCTGGCGGCCCTGGATCTGAAACGCGGCCAAACCGTAGCCGATATCGGCGCGGGAACCGGTTACTTCTCCGTTCGTCTGGCCAAGTCGGCGGCGGCCCCCAAAGTTTACGCGGTGGACATCGAAGCTTCGATGATCGCTTATCTAAAGAAGCGCGCGGCGAGCGAGGGGCTGAAGAACGTCGTCGCCGTGCAGGCCTCTCCGGAATCGGCGAACCTGCCCGAGCCGGTGGATCTGATCCTGATCGTGGATACGCTTCACCATATCGGGGACCGTGAAGTTTACCTGCGAAAGCTCGCGGCGTCGCTCAAGCCGCAAGGACGCCTGGCGATCATCGATTGGAGGCGCGGCGGACCCATGGGCCCACCCGAGGAGTTCCGGTTTACGCCGGAAGAGATCCATCAGGAACTGGCCAAGGCAGGATTCAAGCAGATCGCCCAGCACGACTTTCTTCCCAACCAGCTCTTCCTGGTCTTCAGCCGGTCAAACGGCAAGTAGTCCCCGCCGCGGCGGCCGCCACAGCCTCCTAGCGCCCGTTAGTCTGGATCCCGACTTTGCCGGCGAAGTGCCGGTACACGAAGACCGAATACGCCAGCGCCAAAGCGAACGCGGGGATAAACCAGAACAAGCCGATTCGCAGTCCGTAGCCGGAGGCGGAAACGCTGGCTACCGTCAGGCTGCGGCTGGCGTCTCCATTGGACGGCAGCAGATTGGGATACAGGCCCATCGCAGCCGAGCACAGCAACCCCAGAATAAAAGTACAACTGGAGAGGAACGCCGCCCGCTCCCGCCGGCGCTTGAGGAACAGCAGCACGCCGATCAAACCAGTGGCGGATAAAGCCGGAAAGATCAGTCCCAGGGGGTGTGCGTCGAAACTCACCAGCAAGAGCGGCTGGATGCGGAAGCTGGTCACGCTGATCAAAAGGACCAGCGGCAGCATGAGGAACCAGAAGCGCCGCGCCACCGCCTGGCAGCGGACCCGCAGATCGCCCTCGGTTTTCAGAGCCACCCACAGCGCTCCGTGGATCGTCAGGGCGGCCAGCGCGGTGACGCCGATCAGCACGGTGTACCAATCGATGATGCCCGCATTGGGCCCCGGCTGGAGGTTGGTCCACAGCGCCAGAAAAAAGTAGCCGTCGGCTTCGATGGGAACGCCCCGCACCACGTTGCCGAGAGCCGTGCCATAGAAGATCGCCAGCAACATGCTTGCTCCCGCGAAAATCACGTCCCAGAACGTGTTCCATAGTTCGCTGTCGATGTGGCTGCGGAATTCGATGGAGATCCCTCGCAGGATCAGCAGCCACAATACGATCATCAACGCCAGATAGAAGCCGCTGAAGCTGGAGGCGTACAGGGCCGGGAACGCAAAATACAGCGTGCCGCCCGCCGCGAGCAGCCAGACCTCATTTCCATCCCACACCGGACCGATGGATGAGAGTACGGCGCGCCGCTCGGCATCGTTCTTGGCGACGAACAGGTGGATGATGCCGGCGCCGATATCGAAGCCGTCCAGGATCACGTACCCCGCGAGCATCACGGCAACCAGGCAAAACCAAAGCGTCGGCATCTTGTTTTTTCCTACGCGGTGACAACCGGCGGCGCGCTCGATTTCGCCGGCTCCGGCCCGCGCTCGATCTCGCGCCAGATCAGAAACAGGAACAACACGCCCAGCACGGCATACAGTCCCAGGAATCCGAGCAAGGTGAACACGCCGCTGCCCGCCGACACGCGCGCGGAGGTGCCTTCCGAGGTCCGCATCAATCCGTAAATCAACCACGGCTGCCGGCCGAGTTCGGCGGTCATCCAGCCCGCCGTCGTCGCGATGTAGGGGAACGGGAACGCCAGCATCAAAATCCACAGCATGGCGCGACTACGGTACAAGCGGCCCAGCTTCAGAAGAATCGCGCTCAGGGCGGTGACCGCGATGAGCAGCGTGCCCAGACCGACCATGATGTGATAGCTGAAGTACAGCAGCGGAATATTATCGGGCCACTGATCGCGCGGAAAACTATTCAGCCCCTTGATTTCCGCCTCCCAGCGCTCATACGTAAGGAAGCTCAGCATCCTCGGAATCGCGATGGCGTTGTCCAGGCGCCCGCGATCGGTGTCCGGCTGCCCGATCAAGGCCAGCGGCGCTCCATTTTCGGCGTTGAACAAGCCTTCCATGGCCGCAAGAGTGACCGGCTGGTTGAATGCGATCATCTTGCCCTGCTGGTCTCCCGTCGGAAAGAGCAGCAATATGGTGGCGATCGCCCCGCTGATCACGCCGATGCGCACAAACGTTCGTCCGAACGCGATACTGTTGCGCGCCAGGATGTAGAACGCGCCCGCGGCGCTCATCACAAAGCTCCCCGTCACCACCGCCGCCAGCATGTTGTGCGTGTATTGCCACAGGATCCACGGGTTGGTCAAAAGGCCTGCCAGGCTGGACAAAGCGATCGCGCCGTCCGGCCCCGTTGTGTAGCCCACGGGGTGCTGCATCCAGGCGTCGGTCGCGATGATGAAATAGCCGCTCAGCCAGGAGCCCAGAAAAACACAGACCGAGGCGAGCCAATGCAGCCGGGGACCCAGCCGTTCCTCTCCATAGATGAAGAGACCGAGAAAAGTCGACTCGAGGAAGAACGAAAACATTCCCTCCATGGCCAAAGTCTGTCCGATGACCCCGCCGGCGGCTTTCGAAAATCGCGCCCAATTCGTGCCGAACTGAAACTCCATGGGAATGCCCGTCACCACGCCCATCGCAAAGTTGATCGCGAAGATCTTGACCCAAAACCGGGCTGCCTGATTGTAGTGCTCGTTGCCCGTCTTGAGCGCCATGGTCTTGAGCACAACCAGCAGCAGCGCCAGTCCCATGGTCAATTGCGGAAAGATGTAGTGGAACGTCACCGTGAAGGCGAAATGCAGCCGGTGGATCGCGAGTGCGTTGTCCATCTGCCCTCCATCATGCACCAACGGCGCACCGCGCGGCCGGGCCGAAAGCCGCGCTAGATGCTGATCACCGGACAGGGCGCTGCACGAATGATGGCATAGGCGTTGTTTCTCAGCCGTCCCAATGAGGTTTGGATGGCGCCCCGTCCGATCACGACCAGGTCCGCATCGTAATCCACAGCGGCTTGGTGCACGGCTTGTCCCGCGTTGCCTCCCATCAGGCGAACCTTGAGATCCGCTCCCGCCCTGGCTTGCAATTTCGCGAGCTGTTCGCGCGCGGCGTGGACCAGGAACTCGTACATGCTCGGGTCGCGCTGTTCGGTCCACATCCCGTCGGCCCCGGCCACGGCATGGACCAACTCGAGCTCCAGGCTCTGCTGCTGCGCGAATTCCCAGGCCCACTTGAGTACGGATTCTCCGTGCTCATCGGTATCCACCGCGCACAAGACGCGCTTCCACCGCGCCGGCGAGTGCGCCGTCAGCTCTTCCGCGTGAACGCTGGTCCAGACCAGGCAGTGCGTGTCGTGCAGAACTTTCGCCGTGACCGACCCCAGCAGCAGCGCCCGAAACGGGCCATGGCCGTGGGTCGGGAGCATGATCAGGTCGAACTTGTGCGCGTCCGCGTAGCTCACGATCTGGTGCGCTGGATCCCCTTCCACCACTTCCCGGACCACGGGAGTGTGGGGTAGCGCATCGGCGGCGAACCGGTCGAGCGCGAGCTGCGCCTGGGTTCTGTGTTCCGGCGTCCCCGCGCCAGTGACGTGCAGGAGGACCACCTCCGAGCCGAAACGCTGCGCCATCGCCGCCACCGACGGAGCCACGGCCCTGCTCTGCGCGGAAAAATCCACCGGGTACAGAATGCGATTGAAGTTGATCATGCCAAGGTCTCCCGTTCCTGCTCACGGGGCGAAAGCCGGGTGACCAGCAGGGCCACGGCGATCACCACCACGCAGCCAATCACGTTGTACCAGAGGAAGGAGATGGTCGTGAAAAAGAATGCGGAGAAGATGGCGGCTTCTCCCGCCAGGACGCCCAAAAACGCTCCTCTGCCCCCGACTTTCTTGAAGCCGAACGCCAGCACGAACACTCCCAGCAAGCCGCCATAAAAGAGCGATCCCACCACGTTGACCGCCACGATCAGCGCGCCGAAATTTCTGCCGTACTGCGCGAAGGCCACCGCCCATGCGCCCCAAAATACCGTGGCCAGCCGCGAGGCTTTTAAATAATGATGATCCGACGCGTCCCGGCGAACGTGTCTCTGGTACAGGTCGATGACCGTGACCGCGGCCAGCGAATTGATCTCTCCCGAGGTCGACGACATGGCCGCCGTGAAGATCACCGCGATGATCAGCCCCACGATGCCGGCGGGCAGATAGTGCGTCACGAACGAGAGAAAGATGTAGTTGGTGTCGTCGAAATCCTTCCCGGCCAGCTGCTCGGCCGCCGCGTGCGCCTGCGTCAGATCGCGCTGCGCGGCCTGATAGCGGACGCGGGTCTCCTGTTGCGCCTGCGGATCGCGCGCCTGGAGATAATCTTCCGCGGCCTGCTTGCGTTCCGTGAAGGCTTGATCGTAGCGCTGCTCGACCGCCGGGAAACGGGCATCCTGCTGGATGCGGGCCAGATCCACCGGCTGGAACAGCACCGGCGGCTTCTCGAAGGTGAAGAAGACGAACACCATGGTCCCGATGAAGAGGATGAAGAACTGCATCGGGATCTTCGCCAGGGCATTGAAAAGCAGGCCCAGCCGGCTCTGCGCGATCGACTTTCCGGTGAGATACCGCTGCACCTGGGATTGATCGCAGCCAAAGTAGGCCAGCGCCAGAAACATTCCTCCGATTAAGCCGCTCCACAAGTTGAAGCGGTCGTCCCATTCAAAGTGCGTGGTTACGGCGTTCAGCCTTCCGGCGGCGCCCGCGAGTGAAATGGCTTTCGTCCAGGAAACATCGGGCGGCATCAGATGGACCGCCATGAACAGGGCCAGCACCAGCGCGCAGGAGATCAGCAGCATCTGTTGCACGTCCGCCCAGATGACCGCCTTGTTGCCGCCGATGGAAGTGTAGGTAACGATCAGGACTCCCATCAGCACCGTGGTCCAGCGGTCCGGCCAGTCCAGGATCACGGAAAGAACCACCGAGGGAGCGTAGAGCGATAAGCCCGCGGCCAAGCCTCGCTGGATCAGAAAAATTCCGCTCACCAGCGCGCGCGTCTTCGTATCGAAGCGTTTTTCCAGATACTCGTACGCGGTGTAAACCTTGGCCCGATGAAAAATCGGGACGGCCGTGGCGGAGAGGATCACCATGGCCAGCGGCAGCCCGAAGTAGAATTGCACGAACCGCATCCCGTCCGTGTAGCTCTGTCCGGTGGTGGAGATGAAGGTGACGGCGCTGGCCTGCGTGGCCATGATGGAAAGGCCCATGGCGTACCAGGGCATCGTCCTGCCGGCCAGCAGGTAACGGCTGACGGTGTTGCTGCCGCGCCCGCGATAGAGTCCGTAGCCGACGATAAACGCCAGCCACGCGGCCATGACCACCCAGTCGATGGGCCTCATGGCAGGCGGGTCCTCCCGGCGGTGAGCGAGACTGAGAGTTCGTCAGCCACAACGATAGAGACCGTCTCCACGGTTTTCGGCAAACCTAAAGGTTAGCGCGTTTCCCGGCAATCCTACCGGAGTGCCCGGGCATGAGGGAAATGCCCCAGGCGTTTGCGCCACCTCGCACGTGCAAGGATCGATTCGTACCATAATCAATGAGTTAGCGTCGACCGGCTACGGCGACTCGATTGCCTCGTTACTGTTAGGAGTGCGCTATGGACCGAGAAAAAAGCATTGAACTGCTCAACCAGGCCGTTGGAGATGAGTTGGCGGCTGTTCATCAATACTTGTACTTTCATTTCCATCTGGACGACCAAGGTTACGATCACTTAGCCGGGCTATTTAAACGGACAGCGATTCAAGAGATGGGACATGTGGAAGTCCTGGCAGACCGGATTCTGTTTCTCAAGGGCGACGTCGACATGGCTCCCGCGGAGCCCGTGGAAAAGATCACGCGATCCGAAAAGATGCTGGAAAAAGCAGTGGCGATGGAAGAGATCAGCGCCAGGGATTACAACAAGGCGGCGATAGACTGCACTTCGAATGAAGACGCCGGATCGAAACAACTCTTCGAGCGGCTTATCCATGATGAGGAAAGCCATTTCGCGGTCTTCGAAAAGCAACTGAATAACATCAAGGAGTTTGGCCCGAACTATCTGGCGCTGCAGTCCGTTGGGGGATCGGAGCCAGAGAAGGAGACCGGGAGCTAACCATGAGCAGACTTTCCGAATTCTTCAAGGAAACCCACACGGCATTGGGCATTTTTTATCCGCTCCATTGTCTGGTCGCGGCATTCCCGGATTTCGACGCGGCCCAAAACGTCGCCAGGAAGTTGCGGCAGGCTGGATTAGCCGAGGATGCGGTGATCGCCGTCGAGGGCAGCGAGTTCATCGAACTTGAGAAGGAGGAGACGGGGCTGGGAAACCGCCTGATGCAGGAGTTCTCTCGCGACCTGGGAGCGGAACAAGTCTCCACCGACCACAACCTCGATTTGGCCAGCCGCGGCGCAGGGTTTGTATTCGTGCATTGCCCGATCGAGAAGACCAAGCAGGAAGCTTGGGGCGTGATGCAACCGTCCGCGCCCCTGGCTGCGCACTATTACAGCAGAGGTTCGGTCGATCATCTGGCAGGCGGCTTCAGCACGGACTGAGGGCGTTGGCGCCGGATCGGGCGTGCTCCCCCAAAGCGCTTGCTAGAGTTTGGAGGCAATGAGTTATACACTCTTAACTGTCGGAGGTCGACATTCATAACGGATCGAACCTCCCGACGGAAATTCCCGAGTAAAGGAGCTTGAAAATGCCGCGAAGCGTTGGAGATCGTTACGTCTGTGAGAAATGTGGGGCGACACTCGTCTACGAGAAAGCGTGCCCGTGTTCCGCTAGCATGCCTCATTCAGAGATCTGCTGTGGAGAGCAGATGAAACCCGTGAGCAAGGCCGCCCCGCCCTCGAAGGGATGAGATTTGGCGGGCTCAAACTGCTTCTTTGCGTGAACCACCTTCCTTCCCTGGCGCGGTCGAACGGGTGGAGTTCGCTCAAGGGCTATGCAAGTTGAACGTTCTCCGAATGGCTGACGACATCGTCCTGACCGTAACCAATCTTTCCGTAGTGCTGGACGGTGTTCAGATCCTGCACGACGTATCCTTCACTTCAGGCAAGGCCAAGCCCTGGCGGTGATCGGTCCCAATGGCGCGGGAAAGACCGTCCTGTTTCGGGCCTTGTTGGGACTCCTTCCCCACACGGGAACCGTAAGCTGGCGGCCGGGCGCTAAGATCCGCTACGTCCCGCAGCGATTCTCCGTCGACCGTTCGGCTCCCATCACGGTCCTGGAGTTCTTTCTGCTGCAATCGCCGAGCTTCTGGCGTCCCCGCGCCGAATTTATCAGTCACCTGGACCACGAGCTCACGCTGGTGGGTCTGGACCGGAGCGTGTTGCAGAAGAACCTGGGCGACTTATCCGGCGGACAGACGCAACGCCTGCTGATCGCCTGGGCCATGCTGCAGCATCCCGAGGTGTTGCTTCTCGACGAGCCGACCGCGGGCGTCGACGCCGGCTTCGAAGATAACGTCTACTCGCTCATTCACCGGGTTCAGACCGAGCGCGGCACCACCATCCTTCTCATTTCGCACGATCTCAGCGTGGTCTACCGCTACGCGCAGCACGTGCTGTGCCTCAACACGGGTGTCGTTTGCCAGGGATCGCCGGTCGATGCCTTGACTCCCGAAGCCCTCGGGGTTCTGTACGGTGACGGCGGCTATTATCGTCACGATCCCCACGGAAGGCACTGAGGCGAAAGCACCAAGTTATGATGCATTCCGCTCCATTCTGGATCGCTCTGCTGGTAGGGATCGCCTCCGGCAGCGTGGGTCCGTTCATTCTCCTCCGGAGAATGGCGCTGGTGGGCGACGCGCTCTCTCACGTCGCCTTGCCCGGCATCGCACTGGCGCTGCTGTACGGCGTCGACCCTTTCTACGGAGTGGTCGTTTTCCTGGTGGTGGCGGCGTTTCTCATTTTTTGGCTGGAAGGAAGGAGCCGCGTTCCGCCGGACGCCATCGTAGGGCTTCTGTTTACCGCCAGCCTCGCGGTGGGCATCCTGATCATCCCGAATGCCGAGATCATCGAATCGCTGTTCGGAGCGTTCCCCGTGCTCTCGCTGCCATTCCTGTTCGTGATTTTGACCACGGCTCTGGTGCTCACTCTACTGTGCTTCTTCCTGGCGAGGCGTTTTCTGTTCCTGATCGTTTCTCCGGACCTGGCGAAAGTGTACGGCTTGGGCCGCAAGTACGACCTGGCGCTCCTGCTGATTTTCGCGATGATCGTGGCCTTGGGGATCAAGCTGGTGGGAACTCTCTTGATGGGCGCGCTCACCATCATTCCCGCTTCCATCGCCAAGAACGTCTCCCGGAGCGTGCGCGGATACATCGTCCTTTCCGCGCTGCTCGGCGGCGTGATTTCCGTGGGAGGGATGTGGATGGCGGACTCCTTCCGGTTCCTGCCGGGCCCGTCCATCATTTTGTTCGGCGTGAGCCTGTTTCTCGTGAGCCTCCTTGTTGTTCGTAAGAGAACGGTGGCGCGCAAGAAAGCAGCTTGAATCCTGCAGTGTGATTCAGCGGCAGTGCCTTCGTAAAAATCACGACTCTCTGGTATTTTTTCTCCGGGGATTCGCGGAATATACTCGGGCGGAGGCGTGTTGGGCTGCGAATCTGGCCCGGCATAAGCCTATTGGCAGTGCCATCAAAAAAGGATTTTTAATGAGTCTATCTTCCAAAGCGACGCTGTTGATACTAGCCACGGGCCTGTCCTGCGCCGGGCAGGATTTCCATAAGTTCACATTCGAGGGTGGAGTCGGTCCCACCATCCCGATGAGCTCCGCCCGGGACCGGTGGAACACCGGCTGGAACCTTCTGTTTGGCGGAGGATATAATTTCAACTCGCATGTTTCCGGTCTCCTCGAAATGCAATACAATCGCTTTTCGCTCTCCAACGCCGCGTTGGAGAATTTCAATCAGCCGGCTGGCTACATCCGCTTCTGGGGACTGTCTCTCAGCCCCCGCTACGATTTCAATCCCGAAGGCAAGTATGACGTCTACGCGACCGGAGGCTACGGAATCTACTCCCGCACGCTGGCCTTCACGGACCCGTCCCAGATCCAGCAGTATTGCGACCCGTATTACGGTTACTGCCAATCCACCGGAGCGCCCGTCATTGCGTCCTACACAAACTACAAGGGCGGGGTCAATCTGGGAGGAGGATTCTCTTACGCTCTGGGAGAGTCCGGCGTGAAGTTCTTCACCGACGTGCGTTATAACCGGTTTCTTTCGCACTCCAAGACGGAATTCATGACCCTGACATTCGGCATCCGATACTGATCGCGCCGTATCTTACGCCGTATCTTACTTGGTCGGCTTTTTCAGGTTCTTGTAATACGCTTCGATCGGTTGAAACGGGCCGAACTTGTGCTGTTCGATCGGAAAGGAATCCGCATAGGGACCGTAGCCGCTGTCGACGGGCTTCTTCGACTTGTCGGGAAAATCCTTTTCCAGCCCGCTCATCTCCGGCCGCGGCTTGGAGTTGATGAACGCGGCGACGTCAAACGCCTGGTCGTCGTCGAGGTTCGCGGAACCCAGCGGCATCTTGGCTTTGATGAATCGCGCGGCGGTCAGCACGCGATGCATCCCCGCTCCGTCGTTGAAGCTGTTGGGTCCCCACAACGGCGGGAATACGTAGCCATCCGCCGGATTGCGGGAAGCCGGCAGCCCGAAACCATCCTTCTGATGACAGGCCGCGCAGCGCTGCTCGAATACGTGCTGGCCCGCTTCCAGATTGGCTGCACGGTTCGGAGTCTTGAAGGCGGGCGGCTCTTGCGCCTTACGCTCGCTGGCGCCGGTCGCCGCATCCCGATCCTCCAGGAACCGCAGATAGGACACCATGGCGATCATCTCCGGGCTATCGTCGGCCAGGCGGCGGCCGTTCATGCTGCGCATCATGCATCCGTTGATGCGGCCCTGGATGGTTTGGTTCCCGCCGCTGCGGGGTGCAACTCTGGGGTAGCGTTTGATGGCCGCCACCAGGCTCAGCGTGCCCGGCTCGGCTCCCGCACCGATATGGCAGGAGGCGCAGGCAAGCCGGCTGTTGGTGAACCGCATCTTGGGATCGGCCACATCCGGACCCAGTAAGTCCGTGGTCTGCGCGATGAGCCGCTTTCCGTATTCCTCGGTCGCCATGGCCGGCGGCCCTTTGGGGCCAGCGTGGTCCGGGGCGAGGTATCCGCCGGCCCAGGCCAGGGTTCCGGCCACGGTGATCACGCCGATCGCGCCGCAAATGACGAGAACCGTAGCGCCACTATGTGTGCTTTGGCTCATGATCTTCCCTGTCATAGCTTTGCACATCCGCGAGAAAGCGGTACTTGGGCCGCTCGATCCACACGCGCAGTCGCGGAGAAACGGCCCATGCCGCCGCGAAGACCACGGCGAACCCCAGCGCCAGCGACACGATGGCATCCATGATCATTGGCCGCCTCCCTGGAAAAATCCCCGCACAAAGTACGCTGCCGCCGATAGCTCGGCTTCCGACAATTGACTGGTCCAGGGAGCCATAGGGGTGCCCTCCACGCCGTTTCTCACTGCGCGGAGGCTGGCGGCCAGACTGGGGCGCTGTATCTGGAAATTCGTGGGCGCGATGGGAAACTGGCCCGCGGCCGATCCGTCGCCTGCTCCCTTGTCTCCGTGGCATTGGGCGCAGTGTGCCGCATAGACGCGAGATCCCAGATCGAGCACATCCTGGGGCAATGCAGGCTCCGGTTGCGGCGCATGAAAGCCGCGCACCACTTCAGCCAGCGCCGACAGATCCTGGAGCGGAAGATCGCGCCACGCCGGCATGGCGGTTCCCGCGCTGCCGTTCCATAGCGAGGAGGCCAGCCGGTCCGGCGTGTACTCGTGTGCGGACAGATTCGCCGGACGAGGATGCAGTCCGGCCGCGCCCGGTCCGTCGCCTTCGCCGCGCATGCCGTGGCAGCCTGCGCAGTCGCTGCTATAGAGCTCGCGGCCGCGATTCAGATCGCCAGCCGAATTAAGCTTCGGGTAGTCTCCCCCGCGGCGCGCCATCGCTGGACTCGCATTCAACACGGGCGAACCAAACGCGAATCGTTTCTGGTCATCGGAACAGTTGCAGGCCGCACGGGCGCGCGATTCTTCTTCCGGCCCCGCCAGCGCCCGGTCCCGCCCCAAAGTCTCCAGATACGCGAGCAGATCCTGCGCCTCTTGCTTGGGACGATCCGGAGCGCCCTCGAACAGCCAGGGGAAGGCCGGCATCACCGATTCCGCCACCAGCGCTCGCGGCGAATAGAGATGCGAGAGCTGCCAGTCGGCCGAACGCACCGCTCCTTCGCGCGACAGATCCGGACCGATGCGGCGTGTGCCCCACAGATGCGGATAGTCGAAGATCGTCTCCCAGGCCAAAGTGGCCGCGCCGAATCGCGCGACGTCGTTCGGCAGGTAGCGGATCTGCTGGGTGTGGCAATAGGCGCACCCTTCCCGGCCGTAGATGACGCGCCCGCGTTGTTCGCTCGCCGTCAACGCCAGCGGATGGTCGGGCGACATCCCGCGGATCTGCTGTTCGAGCACGCGGCCGGGCCAGACAGCGAGCAGCAGGACCGACATCACGAAGAATCCCAGCCCGCCCACGCCGGCGACCAGGTAGGACATCCGCAGCCAGCGCTTCATAACGGCTCCGACGCAGCTGCTTCCGAAAACACCGGCGCTATTTCTTGAACCGGCTCCAGTCCGATGCTGTCGCGAATCGCGGAGAGGCCGCCGCCCCGGTCTCCGGTGGTCAAGCCCATCAACAGCAGGACGAACCCTGCCCCGATGGGCACGAACATCAGGCTGCGAACCAGCCAATACGGCTGCGCCGCGCGGACCGATTCGATCCACGGCGCGGCCGACTTCCACACCTGCGCTTCCACCAGTCCGGCGACGGATAGATCGGAAACCATGACGACCACACCGGCGAACAGCAGCCAGTAGGACCAGTCGAGCATCCTCGGGTTGTAGCGCGCCCACGGAATTCTTTGCCACGCGTGGATCAGTCCGCCCGCCGCCGCGAAGGTGGCGAATCCCAGCATCGCCAGATGCGAATGGCCGATCACCCAATCGGAAAAATGCACGCTCTGGTTCACCGACATCTGCGCCTGCACCGAGCCCTGGATGCTCACGATCAGATAGAACACGGTCGCGGTGCTCACAAAGCGCAGGCCGATGTCGCGCGGAAACCAGCCCGACCCCCGCAGCGACAGGAGCAGATTCGCGACCACGATCACCACATCCACCCCCAGCAGCGTCGACGCCGTGATGGCCCCGATCTGCGCGCTCATCGGTATGACGGAAAAGATGTAGTGATGCGTGCCGTTCAGCGGGTAGAGGAAGAACAGCAGCCAGAACCCCAGCATCGACAAAAAGTGGCTGAAGATCGGCTTGCGAGTCGCCGCGGGAATCACGAAATAAGTGATGGCGAGCGCCAGGGGAGTAACAAACAGGCCGACCGAATCATGGATCCAGAGTCCGCTGAACGCCGCGCCGCGCGCCCCCGGAACCAGCTCCGGGACGAAGTTCCCCATCGGATACGCGAACAGCGTAAACACCAGCCCGCCGATGACGTACCAGCTCGAGACGTACAGGTCTTCCAAACCCCGCGAGAAAAACGGCGGCAGAAACTGGACGATCGCCAGCAGCAGCGCCAGAACGACGAAGGCATCGATCACCAGCGGGAACTCGGCCCACTCCAGCGGCTGGCTGAATCCGGCCAGCACCAGAATCCATCCCGGCCCGACCACCGCGAAATTCCATAACCCGAAGATCCACTGTCCCAGCCGCGCGCTGGTCACCGATCGTCCGGTGAGCAGCGGCACCGAGTGATAGAGAAACGCGAAGAACGCGTTGCCGAGCCACCCCAGCATGATTCCCTGCGTGTGGTCGTAACGCAGGCGCCCCCAGCTCAGCCAAGCCCCGTGCCCAGCCGCGAAGTCCGGTGCCAGCAGCTCGATTGACGCCAGCACGCCGAACGTCACCGAAATCAGCAGCGTAATCAGGGCGGCCAGGCCGTGCGCGTACACCAGCCGGGTTTCAACGGCAGGCCCGACGGCCGGACGAAGGCTCTCATTCATGGAACTTGATATTATCGAACAACTGAACGTGCTTCGCTGAAAGGAATTTTGCCATGACGAAGAAGATTCTTGCCGCAGTCGCTCTGACGCTGGTGCTCGGGCTCGCCGCCGTATCGCAAACGCCTGCCCCACCGAAGCACCACGTGGTCTTCCAGTTGACCGAGCCCGAGGGACCCGCCTGGGGCACGCTCATCATCCACGTGACCAATATGCGCGAAGCCTTCGAGAAAGACGGCGGCTCGGAAGTGGAGGTCGTGTTCTTCGGCCCCGGGCTCAACATGCTGCGCAAGACCAACACCGCCTACGAGGCGCGCCTGAAGAAGCTGGCGGACAGCGGCGTCACCCTGGCAGCTTGCCAGAACGCGATGCGCATGATGAATATCAAGACCGAGGACCTGTTCCCGTTTGCCACGCAGGTGGATTCGGGCGTGGCGGAAGTCGCTCGCAAGCAGGAAGCGGGCTGGGCCTACATTCACTAGGTCCGATGGCCGGGTCCGGCGGCGGTGCCGGCCCGAAATTACATAAGTCTGACAAACGGTTGAGGAAATCCCTGGTAACGTAGGGATGCACCTTTTCCGGGAGATTCAGTGACCGACCCTATCATCCTTCCTAACCGACAGAAACTAAACTGGATAACCACCATCGTTCTGATATTTCTACATATCGGAGCCGTGGCCGCTCTCTTCATGTTCAGTTGGCGGGTTTTCGCCGCGTCCGTCTTTCTTTATTGGATGACCGTCGGTTTGGGCATCAGCATGGGATACCATCGCCTGCATACCCATCGCTCGTATCAGATCCCGCTATTCCTGGAATACTTCTTTGCGGTTTGCGGCTCGATGACGCTCGAAGGCGGGCCCATCTTCTGGGTCGCCACGCACCGTCTGCACCACCAGAAATCAGACCAGCCGGGCGATCCGCACTCTCCTCGCGATGGCGCCTGGTGGTCCCACGTGGGCTGGATCCTGCTGGGCGAGACCAATCACAACAACACGCGGGTCCTCTCCAAGTACGCGCCCGATCTGGCGAAGCATAAGTTTTACGTTTGGCTCAACAACTATCACTGGGTTCCCTTAACCGTTCTAGGGGGAATACTCTACGCCATCGGCGGGCTGCCTCTCTTTCTGTGGGCCGGATGCTTGCGAGTCGTGGTCGGCCTGCATTCCACCTGGCTGGTCAATTCGGCGACCCACATGTGGGGCCGGCGCCGGTTTGAAACCCGTGACGACTCCCGCAATAGCTGGTGGGTCGCTCTTCTCACCTTCGGCGAAGGCTGGCACAATAATCACCACGCGCATCCCACCTCGGCCCGCCATGGCCTGGCCTGGTATGAACTCGACCATTCCTGGATCCTGATCAGCATTTTCAAGTTTTTCGGCATCGCGAAATCCATCAAAGTGGCGAGCATCCGCGGCGAATCCGCCGCCCGCGAAGCAGCTTAGAACCCTTTCACCGCGCACAACGGAACGCCGCGGCAGCATTACGGACCTCGGCGAAGACGCCGCGGCGTCCTGTGCGCTCCAAAGACCCACACTGCTCGCGTAAGCTGGAGTCATGGTGGTCGCCGGCCGGCGCAAATCGATCGGGTTCTTCATCGCCCTCGGCGCGGCTCTAATCTCCGTCATTGTCCTCTTGTACGTAGGCTGGTTCTTCTTCGGCTGGCGCCACGGCATTCTTCTGTTCCTGGGAGTGTTGTTGACGATGATGCTGATCAGCGGCATCGTGCTCAATACCTTCTTCCTTGTGCGGGAAATCCGGCGCAACGAACAGCAGGATGCGTTCATCAACGCCGTCACGCACGAGTTGAAGACGCCGGTCGCTTCCATCCGGCTATACCTCGAGACCCTCCAGACCCGTGCTGTCGATGAAGCCAAGCGCAAGGACTTCTACCGCATCATGCTGGAGGACAGCAATCGTCTGCTGGAGACCATCGAGCAGATCCTGCGAACCGGGCGGATCGGGCACAGCAGCCGCAAGCCCAATCTTTCGCGGATCGACCTGGGTGCGCTGGTCCAGGAATGCGTGAACCGCACCTGCACGCTGCATAACCTGACCGATGAATCGCTGCACTATCAGCCCGGCGCTCCGATGACCATTCTTGCCGACCTGGACGAAGTTCGCGCGGCTGTATCCAACCTGATCGATAACGCCGTCAAGTATTCCCTGCCGGATGTGAAGGTAACCGTGGAGATCAACGCGACCGATGCGAACTTCGTCGCCGTGCGGGTGCGCGACCAGGGCGCGGGCATACCGAAAACCGAATTGAAGCAGATCTTCAAGCGCTTCTACCGGGCTCGCGGGCCCGCGGCTCCGCGGGTGCCGGGAACCGGCCTGGGCCTCTTTATCGTCCGCTCCGTCGCCAAACGTCACGGCGGACGAGCCTGGGCCGAAAGCGAGGGCCCGGGACATGGAAGCACCTTCGTGCTGCAACTTCCCATCGCCCGATGAAAAGAGACGTGAACCGTCCGATGAGCAAAGTTCTAGTGGTAGAAGACGAGCAGCATCTGGCCGACGGGCTGCGCTTCAACCTGGAAGCGGAAGGGTATCAGGTCCAGGTGACGGACACGGGCGAGTCCGCGCTCGAAGTCCTGACGTCCGACCCCAAGGCTTTCGACGTGGTGGTGCTGGACGTGATGCTGCCGGGCAAGGACGGCTTCAGCGTGATGTCGGAGATGCGCCATGCCGGGCAGTTTGTTCCCACCCTCATGCTCACGGCCCGGGGCCATCCGAACGACATTCTCAAGGGCTTCGCCGCCGGCGCGGACGACTACCTGACCAAGCCTTTCGACCTGTCGATCCTGATTGCCCGCATCCGCGGCTTGCTGCGCCGGCGCGAGTGGCTCACCGCGTCGTTGAACACGCCCTCCGCGCCGCCGCCTCCTCAGGACGTCTTCAAATTCGGCGACAAATCGGTGGACTTCGACCGTCTGGAGCTCCACGTCCGCGACCAGACCTTTCCGCTGACGCTGATGGAAGCCAATGTCCTGCGCCACCTGATCCGGCACCAGGGCAAGCCGGTATCGCGGAAGAAAATGCTCGAGGAGGTCTGGAACCTTCACGAGGACACCGATACGCGCGCGATTGACAATTTCATCGTGCGGCTGCGGCGTTATATAGAGGACGATCCGGCGCATCCCCGCCACCTGCTCACGGTTCGCGGCGTGGGTTACCGCTTCGTGGCCGTGCCCGATACAGAGGACTAACGTTCTGGAATCGTTGTTCTCGGAACTTTCGCAGCACGGCTACACCATCCTGTTCGCAATCGTCTTCCTGGAGGCGGTCGGACTGCCGCTTCCCGCCGCACTGGCTCTGCTGATCGCCGGAGGCGCCAGCGCGCGCGGATCGCTGTACCTGCCTCTGGCCGCGGGCAGCGCCCTTCTGGCTTTGATCGTCGGCGACACGCTGATGTTTCTGATGGGCCGCTACACGGGATGGTGGCTGCTGGGCTTGCTGTGCCGCCTTTCGCTCAACCCGGAATCCTGCATCCTGCGTTCGGCGGATTCCTTCCATCGCCGCGGCCGCACCGTGCTGGTGTTCGCGAAATTCGTGCCCGGGGTGAATACCATGGCTGTGCCGCTCGCCGGAAGCATGAATATGCGTTTCGCGCAGTTCGTGGGGCTCGATCTCATGGGTGCTTCTCTGTATGCCGCTGCCTACCTGTCGGTCGGTTTTCTTTTTAGTGACGCGCTCGGAACCATCACCAACGACTACCAGATCTTCAGCCGTGCGCTGCGTTGGATTCTAATCGTGGCCGTGCTCGGCTACCTGGGATTTAAGGCCTGGACGTGGATCAAGGCCGGCAAGCTGGGATCGGTACCGTTTGTGACCGCTGCGGATGCCGCCAGCGCGTTCTCGTCGGATGCCGCGGTGATCTATGACGTCCGCAGCCATGGTTACTACGACCGCAAGGCAGCTCGAGCCCGAGGATCCAAGAGACTCGAACCCAATGCCCTCCCGCTTCTCGAAGATGAGATCGCCACGGAAAAATTGGTTTACTTATACTGCACTTGCCTTCGTGACGCCACTAGCGTTCGCGTCGCACAGCGCCTCCTGGAGAAGGGCGTGCGCGTGGCGGTGATCAAGGGCGGCTTGCGAGCCTGGAAAAAGGCCGGGCTGCCGATGGAGCCGGTTCCTCCCGAGGAAATGACGAAACTGCCCCTGTTCAACTGAAGCTCAGCCCGGATACAATTGCCATATGCGCACACGATCCCTTCTCGCGTTTCTCGCCCTGGCCACCGCCGTCAGCGCGCAATCCAAGCTCCAGTTGAAGGTTTTCACCGGCACTGGCGCGATCGGATACGACGTGAACTCCACCATGATTTCGGGCGACAAAGACATGCTGCTCATCGATCCGCAGTTCACGCTGAGCGAGGCGCATCGTCTGGCCGCGGAGATTCTCGAGTCGAAGAAGAACCTGACCACCATTTACATCACGCACGCCCACCCCGATCATCTGTTCGGGCTGGCGGTGCTGCACCAGGCCTTCCCGTCCGCCCGAATCGTCGCGCTGCCGGCCACCGCGAACGCCGCCAAGGGAGCCTGGCCCGCGCGCCAGAAGTTCTGGTTCCCGACCTACGGAAACAACATCCCCGGGCCCGAGCCGGTCCTCCCCGAGGCCCTTTCGACCCCCATGCTCACCCTGGAAGGCGAGCAATTCCCGATCACCGGCGATGTCCGGGGAGACGGACCCGGAAACAGTTTCGTCTACATTCCGTCGCTCAAAGCCGTCGTCGCGGGCGACACGGTTTTCGATCGCGTGTACTTCGGCGTTCCCCGCGATAAAGCCCGGGAAGACTGGATGAAGACGCTGGATCAGATTTCTGCGCTGAAGCCCGCCATTCTCATTCCCGGCCACCAGGGGCCGGGCGCGAAACACAACATGTCGGCCATCGCGTTCATGAAGAAGTACATTGCCGACTGGGACGCGAACGTCGCCCGGTCGAAGAACGCGGCGGAGATGCGGGCGAGAGTACTCAGACAGTACCCCGGTCTGGGGATGGAATTCACCTTGACCGACCGCGTCGCCGCGTTTTTCCCCACCGCGAACAAAGGCAAGTAGGCGGAAGCACGCTGCTATTTGCGCGCTAACGCTTTGAGCGTGTCCAGATCTCGCCTGTCGTCTCCGTCCTTCTCCACGGGCGTTTCTAAAATAAACGCTTTGGACCGGAGCCGCGGATCGCGCAGGATGCGGCGAAACCCCTCTGCTCCGATATGCCCTTCGCCGATATTCTGATGCCGGTCGATGTGCGATCCCAGCGCGCCTTTGGAATCGTTGGCGTGAATCACGCGCACGTTGTCGAGCCCCAGCAGGCGGTCCGCTTCGGCCAGCGTGTCGCGCAGGCCGGCCGAGCCGTGGCGATATCGAAACCGCTTGCCAATAAATGGCAGGTGTCGAGACAGAACCCGATGGGCAGATCGGTCATCTTGGGCGCGAATTCGCGCATCACGTGCAGCTCCTCGAAGCGCCCGCCCAGCTGCGCGCCCGCGCCCACCGTGTTCTCGATCAACAGCATGAGATTCCCCAGCTTCAGCCCATGTGCCGCCTCGCCGAGGCCTTCCAGAAAATGGTGGATCCCTTGTTCCACCGTGTGGCCCTTGTAGTTGCCCGGATGCGCGACCAGGTACTCGGCGCCGATCGCCGCGGCCCGTTCCAGCTCGCCGCGGAACGCCTCGATCGAGAGCGCCCGGATCTTTTCGTGCGCGGAGGCGAGGTTGATCAGGTAGTTGTCGTGAATCGCCAGGGGATAGAGATCGTATTTCTCACGGGCGCGGTTCAGCAGGCGGATGGCCGGCAAACTCGGCGTGGACGCCTTCCACTGCCGTGGACTGGACGAGAAAATCTGGAACGTGTTCGCGCCCAGTTCGGCGGCTTTGAGCGCGGACCGCTCCAGGGCGCCCGCGATCGACGTGTGTATTCCTATGCGCACGATTCATCCATTCCGGTTCATCCATAATAGAAGTAGCAGAGCCGGTATGTCGTTCCGTCTCGTTATCCTCTTCGCCTTGGCTGTGGCCGCCTTCGCGGCCCAGGGCCGCCTGTATCTCAAGGACGGCGAGTACCAGATCGTGCGCGAATACCAGGTGCTGGCCGACCGCGTCCGCTACTTCAGCACGGAGCGCGGCGAGTGGGAAGAGATCCCGCTCGACCTGGTCGATCTGGACCGCACCAAAAAGGATGCCGCCGAGCGTCAGGCGGAGATGGACGCCGAGGCCAAGGAGCAGGATGTCGAGGACAAGGCGATTCGCGCCGAGCGTCAGGAAGAGTCGCGCGTGCCGCTGGGGCCCGGCGTCTACGTCATCACGGGAGACAAGGTCCAGGCGCTCGAAGCCCGCCGACGTCGAGGTCAATTCCAGCAAGAGCCGGACGATTTTGAAGGCCCTGACGCCGGTCCCAATCGTGCCCGGCAAGAGCAGCGTGGAGCTCAAGGGAGCAAACGCTGCGTACCGCCCCGCCGGGGACAAACCCGAATTCTACTTCCGCCTGTCGGACGACGAGCGGTTTGGAATCATCCGGCTGACCAGGAAGAAGAACGCGCGCCTGGCGGAAAACTTCGCCGTCCTGCCGGTCACCAACGAAGTGATGGAAGATTTGAAGATCGTGGCCACGTTCAAGAAGCAGGTGTCGGACAGAACGTACAAGATCTGGCCGGAACAGCCGCTGGAGCCCGGCGAATACGCGCTGGTGGAGTATGCTGAAGGCGCGCTCAACTGGCAGATGTGGGACTTCGGCATTGGGCCGGCCGGCAAGTAGTGCGACACTCGTAACGATGGACAGACGAGAAGAAATTAGGATCGGGCAACTGGCCATACGATTCCTGCTTGAGGGTAAGGAATCGGGCGGTTCCGTTGCGATGTTTGAATTTGATGTCCCAGCCGGAGCCAAGGTGCCTATTGCGCACAGTCACGACGCTTACGAGGAGACCATCTACGGTCTCCAGGGCGTGCTGACCTGGACGGTGGACGGAAGACGGATCGAAGTCGGTCCGGGCGAGGTGCTTTGCATACCTCGCGGAGCGGTCCACCGCTTCGACAACGGTCATGCGGCCGACGCAAAGATGCTCGCGGTCGTCAGCCCCGGCATCCTCGGCCCGGACTACTTTCGTGAAATCGCCGCGGTTGCCAAGGCTGCCGCCGGCGGTCCGCCCGACCCCGCCGCCATCGCACAAGTGATGCGGCGCCATGGCCTCACCCCGGTACTTTAAACGCTTACGTGCCGGTGATTTCCCGGAAGAACCCGAGCGACTCCCGCGCGCACCGCTCCCAGCGATAGCATTCGGCCCGCACGCGGCCCATTTGGGCGAGCCGGGACCGCTCCTCCGGCGATTCCAATAGCCGGGTCAACTGGTCCGCCATTTCCGAAGTGCTGCGCGGATCGACGTACGCCGCGGCATCCCCCGCGATCTCCGGTAAGCACGACGTCCGCGAGCTGAGCACGGGGACGCGGGCCGCCATGGCCTGGACCACCGGGAATCCGAATCCTTCATAGAGCGACGGATAGACGAACAGAGACGCTCCCGCCACCAGCCCGGGCAGTTCCGCTTCCGCGACGTACCCCAGATACGTCACTTCCTGGCGGATGCGCGCCATGGTGCCGGAGGAATCCCAACCCTCCGGCCCGGCGATCACCAGATCGAAGCGTTCGCGAACGTCCGGTTGCACCGACCGCCAGGCGTCCAGCAGCGTGTCCAGGTTCTTGCGAGGTTCCACCGTCCCCACGAACAGAACATAGGGCTTGGCCCGCTTGCGCGGCGGGGCGTCGAAGTACTCTTGGGCGACGCCGGAATGGATCGTGCGGATGCGTTCGGGATCGATCCCCAGCATGCGAATCGCATCCTGGCGCGTGTGCTCGGAGACCGCGATCAGCCCGTCGGCGCGTTTGAGGACGCGTTCCGCGAAGGCCCGGTCGGCGCGTGCGGTTCCCTGGGTATGGACCTCCGGCATGATCCAGGAGGTGAGGTCGTGGATGGTCGCGGTCAGGCGCGCCCGTCCCGGTGCCCGGCGCACCAGATTGCCGGCATGAAAGACCTGGGTTCCGCGCAACATCAGGTCCAGAACCGGAGCGCCGAAAACGTTCACGGAATGCAGCAACGCAAGCCGGCCCCAGGTGGCCGCCGGAGATACCGCCGAGCGCTCGTGATCCAGGACGTCCCAGTTTCCGAGCAGCGGGAACGCGCGAATCTCGTCCCCTTCGCCGCGGGCTTCGGCCTCCTGGCGAAGATGACGCAGCCAATGATAGGTGTAGCCTTTGACTCCCGCGCTGCGGAGAAGGGCGGACGTAGCGTCGATGGTGATCCGCATGCCTCTGATTCGATCGTTACATTATCCGCGGTTGCGGAACACGAACTTTCCGCCGCTTTCGATCACCGGATGGAGCGCTTCCCGGCCCACCAGTTTTTCGAGGCGTTCCACTTGTGGTTTTTCCACGCAGATGTAGTAAAGATTTCCCGAGAGCCAGCGGTCCCGGAACCCCGCATCGTCGATGAACACGTCGCGCGGAGCGTCGGGAGCATAGGAGCCATATTCGAGATTATTGACGCGCCCGTTCAGCAGCAGCACGCGCTGGCCGTGATACGCCTCGGCGTAAAACACCACCGAGGAAAATGTGTAGTACTGATCGTCCAGAATCAGCGTGCCTCGCGGCGCGCGATTGAGCGCTTCCGCCAGCGGCCGCGAGCCCAGATAGGGATCGAAGGTCACCAGCGCCAGGCGGGCGGCATGGATAAACAGAACCATCATCACCACTGCGCCCGCGATGGCTCCGGCCAGTTTCCCGCGCCACGCCAGGATCGCTCCGATCAGAAATGCCGCACCGGCGAGCACGAGCGGGGTTTTCAAATACGCGAACGACGCCATGGTCAGGTCGCCCATGTGGCCCAGGGACAGTGTGTACGCGGCCGGATGCTGGGTGAGCGCCTGCGAGATGTCGCCCGGAGCGGGAAGATTCCAGACTTGAGACAGAATGAAGCCGATGGCGGCCAGGGCCAGCGTCGCGACCGCGGCCAGCGCGAGGTTGCCCCTGCGGATCCAGGCCGAAGCCCGCGGCTCGGTCAGGGCGCTCCCGATCAGCAGCGCCAGCGCCGGATAGCAGGGCATCGAATAATATTCCTGGGTGGAGGAGAAGGTGAAGAACACCAGCAGGAATCCGGCCCAGCACAGGCACAACAGGCGCATCCGCGAGGCGCGGTCGGCGTTGCCGTACTTGAGCTTGAGGGTGGCCGGCAGGTACACGCTGAAGGGGAACAGCCACAGCAGGTGGAGCAGCCAGAAGTACAGCCGGGGAACGGTGTTGTAATCGCGCGGATACCGCAAATTCAAAAACCGCAGCAGGTGCTCGTTGAAAAAATAAAACCAGAAGAAGCCCCGGTACTCGCCCGGCCCGCTGTGCATCGTGAAATCGAAGTACGGCGGATTGCGGATGGTGGCGAGAACGTGCCAGGGCGCCGCGATCGCCAGAGCCACCAGAATGCCGCGAAATACGTGCAAGCGCTTCCAGCTCTCCCAACGTGTCTCCCGCGAACGCCATTCTCCCGTGAACGCCAGGAATAACAGCGCCGCCGCCACCGGAAACACGGCGGCGATCAGCCCTTTGAGCAGCAATCCGGTCCCGATCGCGGCCGCCATCACGGCGCTCCACAGACCCGGCCGGACTTCCTCCGGATCGAGCGCCCGCAGGAACGCCCACATGGCCAGGGCGATGGTCGCGGTCACCGCGACGTCCGGAATCTGGATGCGGGTGAACAGGAACAGGCCCACGCAGGTCGCCAAAGCCAGACCGGCATAGAGGCCCGCGCGCCGGGAAAACGCCCACCAGCCGATGCGGTAGGCCAGCCAGCACAGCAGCACGGCCGAAAGCGCCACCGGCAGGCGCGCCACCCAGTCGTGCACGCCCAGAATTTTGAACGCGCTCGCGATCATCCAGTACTTGAGCGGCGACTTTTCGAGGTAGGCGATTCCGTCCAGGCGGGCCGTCACCCAGTCTCCGGAATCGAGCATGTTGCGGGAGATCTGCGCCTGGACCGCGTCCACGTCGTCCATCAGGGACGGCGGGCTGACGATGCAGCCCAGGAAAATCACGGCCGCGACGGCCAGAACGATCAGGCCGAAGTAGGCAGAACCACGGGAATTTCCGGACGTTCCTCCGCTCGAGATGGCGCTGTGATCCCCCATTGTTTCATCCAGAGGAACAGAACCACGAGTCCCCATAAGTGATAACCGAGGTTAGCACGGCGATCCAGGTGTGCGCGAATAACTGCGTCCACCGCGGGCCACGAGAGAACGCCGGATTCCCGCACGCTGTGCTCGTTGAGCGTGTCCAGAAGCAGGGGCCGCAGAATCGTCCGGAACCAGTGATGGGTCGGGATATCGAAGCCCTCTTTCCTGCGCCTCACCACGGCGGGCGGCAGGCGATCCTTCATGAGCTCCCGCAGCACGAACTTCAGCGAGCCGCCCCGGATTTTCAGATTCTCCGGAAGCCGGGCCGCGAACTCGACGATCCGGTGATCGAGGAAAGGCGGCCGCACTTCGAGCGAATGCGCCATGCTCATGCGGTCGACCTTGGTCAGGATATCGTCCGGCAGGTAGCACAGCTGATCCATCCGCAAGAAGCGGTTCAGGCCCGGGACGCGCCCCCGGCGTCCCGACCCCCTCACATCGAAGGGGATGTCCCAGCCGTTTCGCAACTCCTTCTGCTCGCGCTGCGAAAACGTTCCGTTCCAGAAGAAGTGGGCCTCCATGGGATCGAGCCGGGAGCCCTGCAGCAAGCGGTTGATCTTATAGTCCAGGCCGATCTTCTCATCGGAAACCGGCAACAGCCGGGCGGTTCCTTCCAGGAATCTGAGAATTCCCGGCGGCAGACCCCGCAGGCGTTGGGAATAGCGATCCGCCAGATAGGTGTTGTAGCCGCCGAACAACTCGTCCGCCCCGTCGCCGGAGAGCGCCACGGTCACATAGCGCCGGCACATCTTGGAAAGGAACCACACCGGCAGAGCGCCGGCATCCGCGCTGGGCTCGTCGGAATAATACGGGATCTCCTCGATGGCGCGAGCCAGATCCGTCTCCGGATTCAGTTCGAATTCGTGGTGATCCGTGCCGTAGGCCTGCGCGATCTGGCGGAAGTAGCGGCTCTCGTCGAATGCGCGCCCGGGGAAGGACACCGAGAAGGTCTTCAGGCGCCCGCGCGCCGTCTCGCTGGCGTAGTGCAATATCGTGGAGGAGTCCAGGCCGCCGCTGGACCACACGCCTAAAGGAACGTCGGAAACCAGCTGCTCGCGCACGGCCGAGCGCAGCAGTCCGTCTAATTCCTCCTTGGCCGAGGCCAAATCCCGGCGCGGATCGGGATCGAACTGCAGCCGCCAATACACGCCCGTGGCGACCTTGCCCGTGCGCCATTCCAGCCACGTGCCCGGCGGGAGCTTTTCGATGCCTTCCACCAGCGTTCGGGGCCCCGGAACGTAGTTGAGCGAAAGGTAATCCGCCAGGCCCGCCAGGTCGAGCGTCCGGCTGATTGCCGGGTGGCGGAGGATCGCTTTCAGCTCCGAGCCGAAATAGATATCTTCCCCGCTGCGGGAGAAGTACAGGGGCTTGATGCCCATGTGGTCGCGCACCAGCACCAGCCGTTTTTCCGATTGCTTCCAGAAGGCGGCCGCAAACATCCCACGGAAGCGGCGGAACGCATCCAGGTCCCATTCCAGAAATGCGTGCAGGGCCGTCTCCGTATCGCATCGCGACTGGAAACGGTGACCGGCGGCCTCCAACTCCTGGCGCAGTTCCCTATGGTTGTAAAGCTCGCCGTTGAAGACCAGGATGGTATCGCCATCGTTGCTGGCCATGGGCTGGTCGCCGTGTTCCAGGTCGATGATCTTGAGCCGGACGGCCCCCAGCGACACATCCGCGGATTCCCATATCCCCTGCTGGTCGGGCCCGCGATGGATCAGCGACCGGGTGATCTCCCAAATCCTGTCCGGTTCCGTCCGTTTCTTAAGATGTGTGAACCCAACAATTCCGCACACGTTTCAGGATCCCCGCTCTCCCCCGTAAAAAGAGAGCGACCTTTTCGGACGAGGATACCACATGTCGGCGACGTTAAAAAGAAAAAATGGAAAAAAGTGTGAGCCGCTGTAACCCCCGCCAGAATGGCGGCGTCACGATCCGAGCTGTTCCGGGAACACCGCGTAGCCGTGCGGGGGCGGGAACAGGTCCTGGAGCAGCAGCAGGCGTTTCCGGAGATACCGGCTGGGAAGCTGGCGGGGGCCGGTATCCACGTCGATATCGCAGCAAATGCCGTGCAGGTAGAGAGTTAGCGTATCGATGAAGGACTGGCGGGCGTAGGCTCGAAAGGCTTTGGCGCTCATGGCCGCCTGGGTGCGCCGCAGCGCCTGTTTGAGCCTCCAACTGGCCTCATCCACCTCTCCGTGAACGTCCGCATTCAGCTCGTCCCGCATCAGCCGGCTGTATCCGGTTTCGACGGTCCCGGTCCAATGATCGCCCAGTACGGTGGCCAGCAGATGGTAAAGGCGGTAATGGTACTCCGCGACTTCCTGGTCCTTCAGCGCGAAGGCCAGGACCGTTTCCCCGCCCAGGTTGAGCTGGGTGGCGGCCGAAATACGGCCGTGCACCGGCTTTTCTACGGAAACATACTCCGCCGAGGCGGGCTTGGCGCGGCTGCTGTCCCGGGAATTGGCGCGTTCGAGGTAGGGAACCAGCAGAATCGAGATTTTGGGCAACGCGGCGGCGACTCCCGGCGGCAAAGCCGCCACCGGTTCTTCCAGGTACTCCTTCAGGTCTTCTTCGGTCAGCGGAACCGACGCGCAGAAATAGGAGAACGTGTTGCTGAGCGGGATCATTTCACTTTTGAACCGCTCCGCGAATTGGCGAACGCTTAACTTGGAGAGATCGACTTGGGCGGGCATTCAGAGAGCTGCTATCCCCATTCTACAGCCGCCGGGCAATGACGACGGTAATATCATCGGCGGCCGCGGCGCCTTGCGTGAACTCGCGCACGGAGCGATGGATCTCCTCGACGATCTCGGCGGCGGGGCGATCGTGAAGCGAGGCCACCAGATTCGCCAGGCGCTCCTCGCCGTATTGGTTGTCGTCGGGGTCGGCCTCCTCGGTCACTCCATCGCTGAACAGCACCAGCGTGTCTCCGGGACCCAGGGTAATGTGCGCCTCCTGGTATTGGGCCATGGGCAGAATCCCCAGGATCATCCCGCCGCCGCCTTCCAGCGTCTCGAATCCGCCCTTGGCCCGCACCACCAGCGGCGGGTTGTGTCCGGCGTTGGTGTAGACCACGTCGCCGGTTTTGGGATCGGCGATGCAGGTGAAAAAGGTGATGAAGCGGTTATCGGGACAACTGGCGCAGGTGCTCTTGTTGAGGCGGGCCATTTTCTGGGCCAGATGGTCGGGTTCCTCGAACACCACATGCGCCCGGGCCTGCAAACTGCTCATCAGAAGAGCGGCCGGCATACCCTTGCCGGCGACATCGCCGACCATCAGGGCCACGCGCCCGTCCGGGTACTTGATGAAGTCATAGTAGTCGCCGCCGACCGCGCGGGAGGCGATGGTTCTCGCGGCGATGTCCAGCCCCTCCACCGCCGGCGCCGACCCCAGCAGCCGCTGCTGGATGAGCGCGGCCTGGTCCATTTCCTTGGCCATGGCGCGCTCGGCTTCCTCGATTTCGTTCAGCCGGGCATGCTCGATACGGATGGCCGCCACGTTGGCCATCACCGTCAGAAGATTCAGATCCTCGCGCGTGAATTCGCGGATGGTGTTGGGCGAATCCACATAGATCAGGCCGATCACGCGGTCGTTGGTTTGCAGTGGCACGGCGATCATGCTGCGAACCTTCTGCTCCACGATGCTCATGTGCTCCCGCAAGGCTTGGTCGAGCTGCGCATCCCGGATCAGCAGCGATTCCTTTTCCTTGATCACCCGGTCGCGCACGGTGCTGGAGATCTGGAAGCCTTCGCCGCGCGCCGCCCGAACGTTCAACTGGTCTCCGTCGAGCGTCATCAGCACGCCGCGCCCGGCCATCACCGCTTCCACCGAGAGGTCCATGATCAGGGGAAACAGCTCGGCCAGGGGACGGTGGCCGGCCAGTTCGCGCCCGGCGCGGATCAGCGCCCACATCTGCGGGCTGCCCTGCATCACGGTGGTTTTATTGAGATCGTCCGCCTGCGGGCCCAGAACCCCGTCCAGGCTGGCGACCACGGTGGTGGCGCTCTTGGAAAACTGTTCGGCGTTATCCACGAACACGACGGTGTTCTGCGCGGCCGTGCCGGAATCGGCGAATTCGATGGTCAAGTGCCCCGCCGAAACACGATCGCCCGGCCGGAACGGCATCGGCTTGTCGATGCGGACCCCGTTCAGCAGCGTGCCGTTCTTGCTGCCCAGGTCCTCGACCGTCCACTGGCCCTCGCGGCCCGCCAGCGCCAGATGCTGGCGCGAGAGCCCGATATCGTCGGGATAACTCAGCTCATTGGCGCCGGAGCGTCCGAGTGTGATGCGGTCGTGATCCAGGGTGATGGTCGCGGTTTTGCCGTCCAGGTCACGAATGACCAGTTCGCGGGGCGCAATTTGGGGGCTGGCAGCCAACGTCCTAGCGTATCATCCCTGTTGCGGCCCCCGCCGTAAGGTTTAGGCTCGATCCAGCCGATAGAGGAAAAGGCTCCCTAGACTTGACCGCAAGACGCTATATCGTGGAGAATGTTGGTTTCAGCTGTAAACCGAAATTTCATGGAAGAGAGGGTCGGCTTGCTTCCTAACCGCCAGACCATCGCACGATTCCTGACTGTCCTGGCCGCCGCGGCCGCCACCCTGCTGCTGCAGGACGCGTCACTGCAGGCTGCCAAGAAGTCCACGAAGAAAACGACCTCCAAGAGTTCCAAGAAGGCCGTCAAGGCCCGGACCACCAGTAAGGCGAAGGCTTCCGCCTCCACCAAGAAGAAGGCCCGGAAGACCAAATCGGTCGCCCGGGGCCCGTGGCGCGTGCCGAATTATGCGGAGTCCGCCGAGGGCGATGTCACTGGCGGCGACGATCTGATCGCCCGCCAGGCGGCTCTAGAAGCGCTGGGCCGTCTGAACGGCTCGGTGGTGGTGGCCGACGCGGACACGGGACGAATTCTGACCATCGTCAACCAGAAGCTGGCGTACAAGAACGGATACCAGCCCTGCTCCACGATCAAAATTCCAGTCGCGCTGGCCGCGCTGAGCGAGACGGTGGTGGATCGGCTCACCAAGATCCGCATTTACGGGAACACCAAGGTGGCCATGACCGAGGCTCTGGCCAAATCCAATAATTATTATTTCGCCAGCCTGGGCGAGAAGCTGGGATTCGAACGGGTGAGCTACTATGCCCGGTTGTTCGGCTTGGGCGAGAAAGCCAGCCTGGATATCGAGCAGGAACAGCCCGGCATTCTGCCTGCCCAGACGCCCAAGAGCGGCATGGGCATGATGACCAGCTTCGGCGACGGGATCACCATCACTCCTCTGGAGATGGCGGGACTGATGGGCGCGGTGGCCAACGGCGGCACGCTGTACTATCTGCAATATCCGAAGAACCAGGAAGAGGCCGGCACCATCATTCCCCAGGTGAAGCGCCGGCTGGACATCGACTACCTGATCCCCGAGATCAAGCCGGGCATGATGGGGGCTGTCGAATATGGAACGGCCCGGCGCATCGGTTTCGATCCCAACGAGCCCATCTACGGCAAGACCGGAACCTGCACCGACACGCGCACGCCGACGCACCTGGGCTGGTTCGGATCGTTTACCGAAGTGGGCGATCAGCGCCTGGTCGTCGTGGTGCTGCTGACCGGCGGGAGCGCTGTGAGCGGTCCTACGGCCGCGGGCGTCGCGGGCAACGTGTATAAGAACCTCGACGCAACCAACTACTTCGCGAAGCGTCCGAGCGTGGTCGCCTCGGCGGGACAATAAAGTTTCTTCCTAGGGGCCCCTGCCGTGCGTTTTACTCCCCACGGCGGGAGTCCGGAGACTGTACCGGCGACATCCACTGACACGCAGGCCTTGCACCGGAGTGTCTAGAATCCTGGCGCCTGGCCGATTCGGCTCTCCAGTGGAAGAGCGCACGAATTCCTTGATTTTAAGATATCCGCAAAGGGCGCGGTGCGAATCAACCTGATGTGGGAAGTTGTGGGCAATGCGAGGAATTTTGGGGGACTGGCAAGGTGACAGACGCTCGTGCTTCCCTCAGCGATAAGCGTCCTTACGGTTGCGGACGCTGGTGATCTCGATGCCGTTCTCGCCCTTCTGATCGAAGAACACGCGATGGTCGGCGCAGCGGAGGCGGAAGCCGGTGCGCGGAGGCTTGAGCTTTTTCACGTCGCCTGCGCGTGAAGCGAGATGGCGGTCGACGCAGTGCAGAATCTGCATCGCAGCCTCACGCTCAATGGCTCGGAGATCGTCCCGGGCACCCGGCGACCGCGATACGATCGGGCGCAGTCTCCTCGCTCACTTCGTCAGGCCGAATTCGCGCAGAATCTCTTCGTGCGGAATGCCTTCACCGCGGGCGAGCGATGCGCGGGCCCGGTCCAGCGCCGCGGCCGTCTCGGGAGTGATCTCCTCCTCTTCGACCGCCGCCAGGGCCAGCGCACGATCAAGGGGCTCTACCATCACTTCCAGCAGACTGCGCACGGCGTTCAGCTTGTCGGCCGGGAGCAGATCGAGCAGCGCGTGAGCCTGCCGTCGTTCTTGCGCGAGATCTGGTTCCATGGTTTTCCCTAGCCGCTATGCCCAGCTATCCGGCTCGTTGCCGAGGTACGCTTCCAGCGTATCACTCGATCCTCTGCCAAACACCCCCTGCGTTTGCCCTGTTCGGAGCGATGGAAAATCGCGTCGAGCCAAGATAGAACACGATAGAATCTGGGGATGCCCAGGGCCAAGGTCACCTTCGACGTGGTTCGCGAGATTGGCCTCGGGCTGGCGGATGTTAAGGGAGGCACGGCGCATGGAGCGCTCGCCCTTAAGGTCCGCGGAAGCCTCCTGGCCTGCACAGCGATTCACAAGTCGGCCGAACCGGATTCCCTGATGGTCCGGATCGATTTCGAGCAGCGCGGGGCGCTACTCGCGGAAGCACCCGAAACGTACTACGTGACCGATCACTACGTGAATTACCCGGCCGTGCTCGTGCGACTATCCCAGATCCGCAGAGACGAGCTGCGCGACCTGCTGGACTCGGCGTGGCGGTTCGTCACATCTCAAAAGAAACGAACCGCGCGCTCCGCTCTCACAAGCAGGAGGAGGCGTAAGCCTGACAGCCCAAAACTCCGTGTATGATTGACTCTGCGAGGGGAGCGCCAAGAATGCGAAGACTCACGAACTTATCCCGTACTCCACTGACGCTTGTGGCGATGGTGTTAGCCATCGGGACGGTGGCCAGCGCACAATGGGACCCGTATCCATGGAAGAGAGTGCCGCGCACTGCCGACGGCACGATTGATCTGAGCGCGCCGGCGCAGCGCACGCCTTATGGCAAGCCCGATCTGTCCGGATTCTGGATGCCGGAAAACGCGACGAAGTACTTGCTGAACCTTGCTGCCGACATGAAACAGGACGACATCCCGCTCAAGCCCGGCGGCGCGGGATCTTTACAATCAGCGCATCGCCAATAACGGCAAGGATCACCCCGGCGTATCGTGCCTGCCGTCGGGCATTCCGGAAAAGGACAACATCCCCGACGGCCTGAAGCTGGTCCAGACCGAAGATCTGGTGCTGCTGCTCCATGAATCCCGGACGATCTACCGCCAGATCTTCACGGACGGACGTCCACTCCCCAAGAACCCGCAGCCGACGTGGATGGGATATTCGATCGGCCGTTGGGACGGGGATACGCTGGTCGTGGATACGATCGGACAAAACGGCAGGACGTGGCTGGACATGAAAGGTCTGCCCGGGACCGAAGCCTTGCACGTGACGGAACGTTTCGTGCGGCCGAAGATGGGGCACATGGATGTAGCCGTTACCATCGACGATCCGGAGGCGTATACCAAGCCGTGGAACGTCAACATGGCGTGGCGCCTGCTGCCGGATGCCGAGCTCATCGAGAGCATCTGTGAGGAGAACAACCGGGATCCCGCACACATGGTCGGCAAGTAAGAGCGCCATTCTCCCATGTGGATTGCGAGATAATCGAAGCTCACGAGAAACGGCATGACTCATGACCTGGTAACCACGGCATTTACCCTGGATGGCTACCGCATCGTCCAAAATCTGGGGATTGTGCGCGGCATTGTGGTGCGCTCCCGCTCGATCTTCGGGACTATCGGCGCCGGATTGCAGACGATCGTCGGCGGCAACATCACGCTGCTGACCGAGCTGTGCGAGAAGACGCGATCCCACGCGTTCGAGCTGATGGTCCAGCACGCCACGGACCTGGGCGCCAATGCCATCATCGGCACCCGCTATGACGCCACCGAGATCATGAACGGCGTGACCGAAGTGCTGTGCTACGGGACCGCCGTGATCGTGGAAAAAGCCTAAAACGCCCAGCCGATTTGCGCCTGATAGGTGCGCGGCGCGATCCAGTGCGTTCCGCTGAAGGGCGACAGGAAGTTGTAGAGCGCCGCCTGGTTCAACAGGTTCAGCACCGTGAAGCGCACCTTGGCTCGGAAGCGGTCTGCGCGAAACAGGTTGTCCGAGCCGACCCCCAGATCGAATACGTGCCGCGACGTGGTCCGCGGAGGATTGCGGTCCGGATTTTCGGCGCCGGGAGCAAGAATATGAATCCGTTCGGCGCCGTAATCGGGCGAGGTGCATGTCGCAATTCGATTCGTAAGCGAAGCTCGATCCGTTCCGCAGTAGAATCCGATCGTCGACTGCTGGTCCGCCGTCAGCGCCAACGCGTCGCTCAGGTTATTCACTGCTCCCACGACCAGGCCGCTGTCGTAGCGCCAGGTGAAATCCGTCCACCAACCGGTCTTAGACGGCTGGTAGTGCAGGTTCACGTTCTGTTGATAGACCTGATCGTGATCCTGGCGGTACGCGCCGATCGTGAGGTTCGAATTGAAGATGATCCCGCCGGTTTCCGGGCCGAAGAATCTCGCGTTGGCGTGCCCCATGGTCGCATAGACGCGCAAGCCGCGCAGATTGACGGTGCTGATGCGCGCCGACACGCCATCGAGCTTGGACTGCCTCCAGCCGATCGGAAACGTGATGGGCGTGCTGAAGAGGGCGTCGAAATCGAAGGCGTTGCGCGTGTATTTGCGGAAGTAACTGACGTCGATGAGCATCCACCTGCCCAGGCTCTGCTGAATACCGGCGTCGTACTGATTGCGCCGGCCGAGCGGGATGGGCTGCTGTTGGGCCGCGCCCTTGAACAGGTTACTCGCCAGGCCGCCCGGTCCGGTGGAACTGGAGGCCACCAGATTCTCGTTCGTCGGCGTTTCCAGGGTGCGGCTATAGCCGCCGCGAATCACCGTGTTGGTCGCCTTGAGCAGATACGAGAACGCTCCGCGCGGCTGGAATGCGCTGCCATCGGTCAGGCCGGCGTACCGGTCGAAACGCAGTCCGAGGTTCAGCGTGAGATCGCCCAGGGTGACCGAATCCTGCGCGAACAGCGCGGCCTGGTTGATCGTTGCGCCACCCTGGAAGAGAAACAGCTGGCCGCCACGGCTTAAATCGTAGGGGAGCAGAGTGCTCAGAAACGCGGGACTGGCGGGCGCGTTGTACGCCGGGTCCGTAATGCCGAGACTGAATTGTTCGTCCAGCCGCGTCTGCGTCACGCTCAGTCCGGCTTTCCAGTTATGGCGGCCCTGCACCCGGGTCACGTCTGCGTCCAGTCCGAAATTCGCGAGCGAGCGGTCTTGCGCCAGTGTCGCCGGCGAGTCATCGAGAACATTGCGGCTGGGATAGTAGTCAACTTGATCGCGCCGGGCGAAGGCGTTCACGCTCAGCAGGGTCCGGCTGTCGAGGGTGCGCTGATATCCGGGCGCAATGTTGAACGACACCACCTGCTGCCGCTGGTCTTGCTCGGGCTGATCGTACGTGTTGGGAACCTGGAACCAGTTTCGCGCGGCCATCAGGTCCAGATGGAACGCATCGCGCCCGCTGGGCTGATAATCGGCGCGATCGAAGACCGTGCCGGTGTTCCCGGCATCGTGCATCGGCCAGAACTCCGGCGTATCGAGAAACCGCCCGCTGCGTTCGGTGTCGACCGCGGTGAAGTTGCCCCAGCGCGGAGTTCCGGCCGCGAGCGTGGCTTCCTCCCCGATTGTGCCGAAGGAGCCATACTTTGCGAGGAAATCGCCCGTGAGCTTCTGTCCCAGTCCGGAGCGCGTGGCCGCGTTGATCACCAGGCTGGTCTTGTCTCCGTACTCGGCGCCGGGGGATCCGGAGATCACCTCCATGGACTGAATCGCGTTGGATGGAATCGAAGTCGAAAAGACTTTGTTGCGCTGATCGGTGATGGGCTGGCCGTCGAGGATGTAGCTGACCTGGGCATGGTCGCCCAGAGGATGGAAGAAACCATTGGAATCCGCGGCCACGCCCGGGGTAGTGAAGATAATCGCATCGTTCAATCCGGAATCGGGCGAGAGGGCCGGGAGCGCCGTCAGAAGCTGGCGATCGACGGTATCGCTCGGGGCGGGCTTATTTTCGAGGATACGATCCGGCCTTGCTTCCACCGTCACGCTGGTCTGCTGTGTGGCGATCTCGAGACGCACCGGAAGATCGAGCGGGACGGACGTCCGTATCTCAACATCGGTGCTGTACTGCTCGAAACCGCTGAGAGAGACACGCAACCGGTAACGATTCGGAGGGATGTTGTTGATTGCGAACGCTCCATCTGGCTGAGTTTTCGTTTCCTGCGAGAAGCCGGTGACCGGGTTGGATAGCTCGACTCTCGCGGAAGGTACGGGAGCGCCTGCGGGGTCGCTGACGATTCCGCGCAGGGTGCCGGCTCCACCCAGAGATTGCGCCGTAGCAGACAGACCGGGGAAGAGGAAGGCAAGTCCGACGATCCAAGTCCGGGGCGGGGCCATGGAGTTAAGTATAGCTAACTACTTAATAGTATTCATGGGTAACCATTAATGGTGAGCGTGCGTTTCCACCCGGAGGCGCCCTGAAATGAAAAAAGGGCAGCCTGTGAAGGCTGCCCTCGGTGGAAAGAAGGAGGAAGATTAAGCCGGCGTGCCGGCTTCGCTCTTCTTGAGCTTCTCGCGCTCCTCTTTGAGGATCGCCCGGCGGCTGAGCTTGATCTTGTTGCCCTCGAGCGCCAGAACCTTTACCAGGATCTGATCGCCTTCGTTCAACTCGTCGCGCACCTGCTTGATGCGGCTTTCCGAGATCTCGGAGATGTGCAGCAGGCCGTCGGTGCCGGGGAAGATCTCGACGAATGCGCCGAAATCGACGATGCGGACCACTTTGCCCAGATAGGTCTTGCCCACCTCGGCCACCGCGCAGATGTCGGTGACCATCTGGATGCACTTGTCGGCGGCGGTGCCGTCGGAGGAGAAGATCTTGACGCTGCCGTCGTCCTCGACGTCGATCTTGCAGCCGGTGGCTTCGACGATCCCGCGGATCACCTTGCCTCCGGGGCCGATCAGCTCGCGGATCTTATCGGTCGGGATCTGCAGAGTGAAGATGCGCGGGGCGTACGGCGACATGGTTTCGCGCGGCGTCGAGATCACCGCGTTCATCTTGTCCAGGATGTGCAGCCGGGCCTTGCGCGCCTGCTCCAGCGCTTCCGTCATGATCTTGTGCGTGACGTTCGGCACCTTGATATCCATCTGCAGCGCCGTAATGCCGTCCTTGGTGCCGGCGACCTTGAAGTCCATATCGCCGTAGTGATCCTCGGCGCCGGCGATGTCGGTCAACACCGCGTAATCCTTGCCTTCGAGCACCAGACCCATGGCGATTCCGGCCACAGGAGACGCGATCGGCGCGCCGGCGTCCATCAGAGCCAGCGATGCGCCGCACACCGACGCCATGGAGCTGGAACCGTTCGATTCCATGATGTCGCTGACGATGCGCATGGTGTAGGGGAAGGTTTTGTCGTCGGGAACCACGGCGGCAACGGAGCGCTCGGCCAAGGCTCCGTGGCCGATCTCACGGCGGCCCGCGCCGCGCATGAAGCCCACTTCGCCGACGCTGAACGGCGGGAAGTTGTAGTGCAGCATGAAGCGCTTGGAGGTTTCCGAAGAATCCAGCAGCTCGATGCGCTGCTCGTCGTCCTTGGTGCCGAGCGTGGCGGTGACCAGGGCTTGCGTCTCGCCGCGGGTGAACAGCGCCGAACCGTGAGTGCGCGGCAGCACGCCCACTTCGACCTCGATCTTGCGGACTTCGTCGAACTTGCGCCCGTCGGGACGGCGGCGCTCCTTGAGCATCTCGTCGCGGAAAATACGTTCCTTGAGGGCGTCGAAGAGCTTCTTGGCTTCCGGGAGTTGTTCTTCGGGGATGCCTTCCATCGCCTTCTTCTTGCAGGCGTCCACGCGCGCGTAGCTTTCGAGCTTCTCGTACTTCTGGGTGTTGAGCGCGTCCTTCAACTCCGCGCTGACGGCCTTGGCGATCTGATCGTAGAGCGCCTGATTGATGGCCGGGGGCGTATAGACGCGCTTGGTCTTGCCGGCCTTCTTCACCAGCTCCTGGATGGCCTTGGCGATTTTCTTGCAGCAATCGTGGCCGAATTCGATGGCGGCCAGAACCTCCGCTTCGGTGGCCTGCTGGGCGCCGGATTCCACCATCACGATGCCGCCTTCGGTCCCCGCCACCACGATGCCGATCTTGGAAGCCTTGGTTTCTTCGTAAGTGGGATTGGCGGTCAGCTTGCCGTCCACCATGCCGACGCGCACTCCGGCCAGCACGTGCTCGAACGGAATATCGGAAATCGCCAGCGCCGCGCCCGCGCCGATGATGGCGAGCGTGGAGGGGTCGCGCACGGGATCGGCGGAAAGCACGAGGCCGATCACCTGGGTCTCATTCGAATAACCTTCCGGGAACAGCGGGCGGATGGGGCGGTCGATCAGGCGGCAGGTGAGGGTTTCCTTCTCCGACATGCGGCCTTCGCGCTTGATGAAGCCGCCGGGAAAGCGCCCGGCCGAATAGGTGTACTCGCGATAATCGACGGTCAGGGGAAAGAAGTTGGCCCCGGGCTTGGGCTCGGGGTTCGAGCAGGCGGTCACCAGGACCACCGATTCGCCGGAGCGCACGATCACCGAGCCATTGGCCTGCTTGGCCATCTTCCCAGTTTCGAGCGTGATGGTGCGGCCGCCCCCCAGGTCTACTTCAACGGAATGCAACATGTGAGAAATCGTCCTTTAATCTGTCAGTTGATTAAGAGGAGACTTTGGAGGGGTTCCCGCGCAGACGCGCCGGCCGCCAGGGCCAGTGCTTCGAGACCGATGGACGAATGAATTAGCGGCGGATGCCCAAGCTGGTAATCAGAGTCTTGTAGCGTTCCGGACTCCGGCTGCGGAGATAATCCAGCAACCGGCGGCGCCGCGCGACCATCTGCAGCAGACCCCTGCGCGAGTGATGATCTTTCGCATGTGCCGAAAAATGCTCTTGAAGGTCCAGAATTCGCCGGCTCAGGACAGCCACCTGTACCTCTGGCGAGCCGGTATCCGACTTATGGATCCGGAACTGCGTGACAACCTTGCTTTTTGCTTCTCCCGCCAGTGCCATTCGAGAATCGATACTCCTCGTCAGTTTCTTAATCGTTACGTATCGTTTAAAAGGATAACACAAGGATGCCGCCGGGGTTGGCTTGGCCGCAAATGAACGCGAATGAACGCAAAACAGCACCACACCGCGACAGGCGGCCAAGGCAGGGATAAATTCGCGTTCGCCGTGATACAAGAGCTAACTGCTTATGGTGCGTCCGATCTGTGATTTCAGATCAGAATCCGGGCGAGTTCATCCAGGCCATGAATTTCGTGTGCTGGAACCTCCGGACGTCCCCAGTGCGGCGTGTGCCTCCACGCCGCCGTGAGCCCCGCCTCGAAGGCGCCGCGCACGTCCACGAGAGGGTGATCACCGACATACCAGGCCTCGTCAGCACGCACCCCGAGCCTTCCGACCGCGCGTTCAAAAATGCGACGGTCGGGTTTTCGAAGACCTTCCCTCTCAGATATCAGCACTGCATCCATTAGGTTCGCTATGCCGAGTTGAACGATCTTATGCTCTTGCATGTTGGTGGCTCCGTTAGTGATGATCCCCAACTTCATTCCACGCGCGCGTAAATCGGTGAGCGCCGCCGGGACTTCGGGGAAGCAGCGGGAATACGAAGCGTAGGCGTCCCGGAAGTGAATTGTCAGACGTTCCCCAATCGTTTCAGACAGACAAAATTCTCGCGCCAAATCGCGATAAACCAGATGCTTGTCCACGTAGCCGTGCCCGTCCATCTCGACAGCCCGTCTAATGAAGACTTCGCGCGGGATGCGCTCCAATTCAGCAGCAAAGCAGTCATACTGATCCTGGATCAGTTCTAAAAAACTGGCGTCCCGATCAAACAGAGTGCCATCGAGATCAAAGAGAACAGCCCTGGGTCTCACATGGTTCCCGGACATACCGCCCAACTTGGTTGAGCGTTTGCTGTACACACGGCCATTCCTGGTTCCTACTTAGCGATCGGCATGGCGGGCGCTTCGGGAATGGCGGTATCGGCCACGATCTTCCAGGAGCCGTCCGCCTGTTTCTTGTACACCAGGAGGTAGTTGCCCTTCTCCATGGTGACTTTCTTGGTCTTCGCATCGGTCTGATGCACCATGTAGGTACCTCGGACGTATCCCAGGTCGCCGCCCTTGGAAGCTTCGACAGAAGTGTTCTGGATGCTGAGCGCGAAGTTCGGATCCGCCCCGGCTCCCTTGAAACCCGCGCTGATGGCCGCCTTGCCGGTCATGACCGGCGTATCGGGAAGCATGACCGTCGCATCGTCGGCGTAGAGCGCGGCGACCTTGTCGGTGTCCTTCGCGGCCCACGCTTGTTGCGCGGCGGTCTCCTGATCCCGGATGGCTTGCTCATCCGCGGCGCGGGTGTCGGGCGGCGTGGGTGGCGCGGTCTGGGTACAGGCCGTCAGGAACACGAAAGCGGTTGCAGGGATCAGCAGCATCTTCATGGATGTTTCCTCCAGTTAATTGAGAAGCAAGAGCGGGGCTTATGATACCGAAGTTGCAGGAATTCGTTCAAGGGCCGGCCGCAAATAAACGCAAATAAGCGCGTATACTGATCGGATGCCCCGGTGCCCGGCGTGCTCCACGGAAATGCCCGTGGGACAGCGATTTTGCGGCGTATGCGGCGCGGCGCTCGCGTCTTCCAACTCCCAGGCGGACACCGTCGCGATGGCGCGCGAGCGGACACCTGCACCTTCCGGCAGCTCTATCGATGAAGGCCGCTTTCCGGTCGGCGCGATCCTCGCGGAACGCTACCGGATTCTGGGACTCATCGGTCAAGGCGGGATGGGCGAGGTTTATCGCGCGAACGATCTGAAACTGAACCAGCCGGTGGCGCTCAAGTTCCTGCCCGCGGCGACCACGCGCAATCTGCTGGACCGGTTCCACGCCGAGGTGCGCATCGCCCGGCAAGTCTCGCATCCGAATGTGTGCCGCGTGTACGACATCGGCGAAGTGGACGGGTCCACATTTCTTTCGATGGAGTATGTCGATGGCGAGGATCTCCGCTCGCTGCTGCGCCGCATCGGACGCCTGCCCGGCGACAAGGCGCTCGAAATCGCCCGCCGCCTGTGCGCGGGTCTGGCCGCCGCGCACGACAAGGGCGTGCTGCATCGCGATCTGAAGCCCGCCAACATCATGCTCGACGGCAGGGGCCAGGTGCTCATCACCGACTTCGGCTTGGCCGGCATCGCCGGGGAGATCGAGCAGGTTCGCGAAGGCACGCCGGCGTACATGGCTCCGGAGCAGGCTGCCGGGAAAGAGGTCACGGTCCGCAGCGACATCTACGCGCTGGGCCTGGTGCTGCACGAAATGTTCACCGGCAAGCGGCGTGACGACACGCTGACCACGCCCACGTCGCTGGTGAAGGACCTCGACCCGGCCGTCGAGCGCGTCATCCTTCGCTGCCTGGAACCCGATCCGCAGAATCGTCCGGCGTCGGCGCTGGCGGTCGCACGAGCGCTCCCCGGCGGCGATCCTCTGGCCGCAGCGCTGGCCGCGGGCGAAACCCCGACACCCGGCATGGTCGCCGCATCGGGAGACACCGAAGGCATTTCGGTGCGCACCGCCGGCATCTGTCTGGCATGGATTCTAGTGGGCTTGGTTGCGGTGGTGATTGCTGGGTGCGAAGGTCAACCTGCTCCAGCAGACCCCCTTCCCCAATTCATCCGAGATCCTGGCGCAGAAAGCGCGCGAGATGGTCCAGAGCTTCGGGTACGCTGCGCCTCCCGCCGATCGCCACTCTGAGTTCACATATGACACGGCTTACCTGGACTACGCGGCGCAGCCGGGGAATCAAGCCGCGTTTCGGGACCGGTTGGCCAAGGGACAGCCGCCGGCGATCTATTTCTGGTACCGGCAGAGCCCGCAACCCCTGGTGGCAAACAGCCCCGGCGGTATTCTTTCCCTCGACGACCCGCCGCCCCTCGTCTCCGGGATGATTGGGCTGAATCTGGACCCGCAGGGCCGTTTGCTTCGGCTCGATGCCGTGCCTGCGCGCGTGGAGGAGATTGCGCCTCCGCCAACTTCCTTTGACTGGAGGGTTCTCTTTGCAGCGGCGGGCCTGGATATGACACGCTTCGCTTCCGCGGAGCCCCAGTGGATTTCTCTCGCCCCCTTCGATGCGCGAGCGGCATGGACGGGAACGTACCCGGCCGCCCCTGAAATCCCGATGCGCATCGAAGCCGCGTCCTGGCGCGGGAAACCGGTGTTCTTCCGGATTATCGGGCCGTGGTCCAAGCCCGAACCGATACAGCGGCCCCCGGGCCCCCCGGGTGCCCTCACGGTGGTGATCCCTGTTATCGTCGCGTTGGGCGTTTTTTTCGCCTGGCGCAACTTCCGGGCGAAAAGAGGCGACATCCGCGGAGCGAACCGCGTGGCGGCCTTCGTATTCGCCGCGACCTGGCTGGATTTTTTCTTGCACGGCCACCATGTTGCGGTGGGGCAGGAGCTGATCGTGTTCCTATCAGGCTGCAACCTTTTCGACGTTGCCTGCCGCTGTGGTATGGACGCTTTACCTGGCGCTCGAACCGTATGTGAGACGGCGCTGGCCGCAGAGCATGATTTCCTGGAGCCGCGTGCTCAGCGGCGGAATTCGCGATCCATTGGTGGGCGGACATCTGCTTTTCGGCCTGGCTTTTGGAGTCGGATATGCGCTCCTGACCCTAAGCCGCACGCCGGCTTTGGAGCATTACGGCGCGATTTCTTACGACCTCGATCTGCTTTCCATCCTGGGTATGCGGGGGCTGATGAGCAGCCTGTTCGGGGAGTTGGTCAATACGCTCCTCAATGCAATGGGCTACACATTCATCCTTATGGTGCTCCGCGTGCTGCTGAGACGCCAATGGCTCGCGGCAGCCGCCTTCGTAATGCTCCTGGGTCCGCTGGCCGGATTCGCTGGCCCTCAGCCTAGGGTGGCGCTCGTTTACTACATCTTAAGCTTTGCACTGTTTGCCGCAATCCTTTTGTTCTTCGGAGGATTGCTGACGATCATCGTGTGCGGCTTCGTGACCGCCATTCTAGGGAGCCTGCCGCTGACTATGGATTTCTCGGCGTGGTATTCGAGCACAACCCTCTTCGCGGTGGTGGTCGTCCTGGCCCTGACCGCGTACGCTTTTCACACCGCCGTCGCCGGACGCCCGCTCTTCAAGGCCGGATTCCTCGACGCCGACTAACTTTCGTCCGGCGCATCGCCGCGATGAAGCGCGCGCAGGATCTCGGCAATCCGGGATCGAAGCACGGGCGCATCCTCGCTGGCGGTCTGCCACACCAATGGCCAATGGATGCCGAAATACTGGTGCACCAGAATGTTGCGGAGTCCCACGATGTCGGGCCAAGGCACCGATGAATTCGTGTCTATCACTTCCCGGCTCACGCGGCCCGCGGCTTCGCCCACTACTGTAAGCCGATGCGCCACTGCGTAACACAGCGTCGTATCGGCGAGAAACTCCGCTTCCGATCGCCCAGCGATCATCTGGGCGACTGAGTCCAACGCTTCTAGAATGTCTTGTAGCCGCTCGGCGTCACGCCGCATACACGACGTGCGCGTCGGCAAGAACACGGGCCCGGATTCGCGGTTTTAATCCTGGCTTCACTGCCAAGTCGATGGGGCGGCCCACCACCGCGGAGAGTTCGCGTTGCAGGGCCGACAGGTCGAGCAATCCCGGATGAGCGTCGGGCAGGAAGTCCACGAGTAGATCGACGTCGCTGTCCGGACGCATCTCGCCGCGTGCCGCCGAGCCAAATACGGCAAGTTCCTTCACTCCATATCTCCGGCAGATAGCGGCGAGCTGTGATTCTCGCAACGTAACGCCTGGGGCAATGGTCATGACACTTTCATTATCCGACTTTTCCGTCAGCCCTTTATTCGCGTTTATTGGCGTTCATTTGCGGCTGTTACTTGCCGACGAAGTGCCCCACGTCGCGATTGTTCTCTTCGCAGATGTACTCCAGGAGCTCGGTATCGGGCTGGTACTCGGCGACTTGGTTGACCGTCCAGGGCTTGGTGTAGGCGCCCGGATCATCAATGGTGATCCCGATCTCCAGGTGCCCGAAATCCTTACGGTGATAGCGCTCGGTGACGTGCAGCTTGTCGGTGACCGGATGGCCGTTGGTATCGAGCCATCCCCGGCCATTGGTGCCGTTGGTTTCCACCACGAACGTGTCGCCTTCCCAGTGGCCGATGGAGTATCCCTGCCAGTCGGGATTCGGATCCTTGGGCAGGGGCCGGCCATCGGTGAAGATCTGCCGGAAAATGGTGCGCGACTCGTACAGGATCATGGTGAGGCCGGGCGTCTCCACGATCTTCCAGGGCGAGGTCACCGCGATCTTCTCCGGGATCATCGAGGGCAGGCAGAGGTTGTTGGGATCGTCCTTGCCGCGGGTGTCCATGCGCCGCTTGTATTCGGCTTCCGCCCAGGGCTGGAAGGGGACCTCGCCCGGCTTGAGATCGGCCGCGATGTTGATCAGGTACTTCAGGCCCGGCTCCATCCACATTCCGGAGAGATCCGGCTGGCCGTTGGCCTTCTTGGGCGCCGGCGCGGAAAGATTCGCCTTGCCATCGGGAAGGCGGGGGATGCCGGCCGTGGGGTAATCCAGCCACTGCGCGGAGACTTGTCCGGCGAGCAGGCACAGTGTCAAAACAAGTGGACTCTTCATTTCCCTGGGGCCTCGGTTCCTCGGTTCCCGACCAGGTGTTTCAGATCCTTCTCATTCTCGTCGCACACGTACTCGATCAGCTCCGTATCAGGGGTCGCGGTGAACTCCAGATGCACGGTCCAGGGCTTGGTATACACTTTCGGATCGTCGATGGTCATCTGAAGATCGATGTGGCCGTAGTCGCGGCGATGGAAGCGCTCGGTCAAATGCAAGGATTCCGTTCCCGGATGGCCGTTGTTATCCAGCCAATTATCGTCCACGAAGCCCGAGGACTCAACCACCAGCGTGTCGCCTTCCCAGTGGCCGACGGAGTAGCCCATCCAGGCGGGATTCGGATCCTTGGGGAGCTTGCGGCCGTCCATGAAGATCTGCCGGTAGCTGTGGAGCGCCTCGTACAGGATCACGACCATGCCCGAGCTGTTCAGGATCTTGAAGGGATAGGGCACCACGTGCTCGCGAGGCACGCCCGACAGTACGCAATACGCCTGAGGATCGTCCGTGCCCTGCGTCTGCACGCGGTGCTGGTACAGCTTCGACCCCCAGGGCGTGAACGAAACCTCTCCGGGCTTGAGGTCGCGGGCGATGTTCCCGGTGTAGCCGGGTTTGGTGGTCCAGAGTCCGGACAGATCCGGTTTGCCATCGGCCGTCCTGGGCGCGGGCGCCGTTAGATTGGGCTTGCCGTCAGGCAGGCGGGGAACGCCGGGCGTCGGGTAATCCAGCCACTGTGCCGGAAGAGCCCCGGCCATGATGATGAGTGCGGCAATTGTCTTGATCATTTTCCCACCAGGTGCGGACCGTCCTTCTCATTCTCGATGCAGTAATAATCCAGCAGATCCGTGTCGGGCACAAGAAGCTGAGTAAGTTTTACTGTCCACGGGCTAGTATATGCCTTGGGATCGTCCACCGTGATGCCGATCTCCATCTTCCCGAAGTTCACTCGCCGGATCCGCTCCGTGATTTTCGCCGATTCCGTCAGCGGGCTGCCGTTGGCATCCAGCCAGATCCCGTCACGGAAGCCGACGGTCTGGACCACCAGCGTGTCTCCCTGCCATTTCCCGGTCGAGTAGCCGGTCCAGGAGGGCTGCGGATCCTCGGGCAAAGGCCGCCCGTCGGTGAAAATCTGGCGATAGTTGGCGTCGCGCTCGGTGAGCATCACCAGAAGTCCCGGCGTCTGGATGATTTTCCGGTACAGCGGCGTGGTGTACATCCGCACGATTCCGATCGGCAGGCAGTGGGTGTTGGGGTCGCCGATGCGATTTTCTTTCAGGCGCTGCTTTACGATCGCGGCCGCCCAGGGCTGATAGGGCAGCCCTCCCTTGAGGCTCCACCCGATGTCGAGAAATTCCTGGGGAATCCACATGTCGCCGCAGCCCTCCGCGGGGCAGGGCCGGTTGTGCAACACGTCCCAGATTCCGGAGAGATCGGGCTTGCCGTCCTGCGTGCGCGGCGCCGGCGCGGAGAGATTCGGCTTGCCGTCCTGCGCGCGGGGGATGCCGGGAGTCGGGTACTTCAGCCACTGCGCCGGACTGCCTGAGGCCATCGCGAGCGCCGCGACGAAGGTAAGCGTCCGGATCTTCATCCGCCTCCTACTTGCCGATCAAGTGATCGTAATCCTTGTTGTTCTCGCAGATGTATTCCAATAGCGAGGTATCCGGAATCAGCCGCACGTCTTCCTTCACCGTCCACGGCTTGGTGTACGCCTTGGGATCGTCGATGGTGAGGTCGATATCCATGTGGCCGAAATCGCGCCGATGAAAGCGCTCGATCAGGTGCAGCGCGTCGCTGTGCGGCCGGCCGACGTTATCGAGCCAGGTGGAGTCCTTGATGCCGATGGTATTGACCACGAAATCGTCGCCCTCCCACTTGCCGACCGAGTATCCGAACCAGGCGGGATTGGGATCCTTGGGCAGCTCGCGCCCATCCGTGAAGATCTGGCGGAAGGTGGTGAAGCCTTCAAACAGCATCATCACCATTCCCGGCGTCTCGATGATCTTGAACGGGTAGGGCAGGGCGTCGAGCTTGGGCATGCCGGGGATGCACTTCGCCGCCGGATCGTCACGGTCGCGGGCCCCATTCCGGCGCGCATCCACGAGCTGCTTGGCCCAGGGCTGGTACGGCACGTCCTCCGGCTTCATGTCCGCCGCGATGTTCTGAAGATATTTCCCGTTCATCTGCCAGATCCCGTTCAGAATCGGCTTGCCGTCCGGCCCGCGCGGCGTGGGCGCGGTAAGATTCGGCTTCCCGTCGGCGGTGCGCGGGATCCCCGGAGTGGTGACGTGGAACCACTGCGCGGACGCGGGGACGGCCGCGAGCAACGCGGACGCGAGGATGATCCGGCCAAGCACCTGTTTCCCCTTATCTCTTCTATCTACTCTTCGTGACGTAATGCTTGACGTCCTGTTCGTTCTCGTTGCAGATGAATTCCAGAAGTTCCGAATCCACCATCAGCGTCGGGTTTTCCTTCACCGTCCAGGGCTTGGTGTAGGCGCCCGGATCGTCGATGGTGATCTCGATCTCCATGTGTCCGAAATCCTTGCGCCGGTATTTTTCCGTCACGCGCAATTTCTCGGTGGTAGGATGCCCGACCTGATCGAGCCAAGCCTTACCGTTGAAGCCGTTGCTGTCGACCACCAGCGCGTCCCCGTCCCAGTGCCCGACCGAGTAACCCAGCCAAATCGGATTCGGATCCACGGGCAGCTTCCGGCCATCCATGAAGATCTGGCGGAATTGCGTAAACGCTTCGTACAGGATCACCACCTGGTCCGGCAACTGGATCAGCTTCCACGGAGCCGGCGCGGTATCCAGCTTGGGAACGCCTTGCGGCAGACAATTCGCGTCGGGCTCCTCGCCCGAGTGCAGCCCGGCCTCACGCTCTTTATACAAGGCTTCGGCCCAGGGCTGCATGGGAACTTCTCCCGGCTTGAGATCCACGGCGATATTTCGCACGTATTTTGGATTCGGATTCCAGATGCCGGAGAGATCCGGCTTGCCGTCGGGAAGCTTGGGCGCGGGAGCCGCCAGATTCGGTTTGCCGTCCGCGTCGCGAGGCACGTTCGGAGTCTTGGTGGTCAGCCACTGCGCGGACGCGGGGCACATCAGCAGCCCGGCCGCTACGATCAAGCGCGCGATCGTCAGAATACGATGCATGATGGCTCCCCGTGAGACGTCATCGGGGATTATACACCCGCTATCGATCCCGCAAAGCTAGATCTTCTGGGCCTTGAATCCGCCCTTGCCATAGAGAGCCCGGTCGCGGAACCAGATTGCCCCGAATACGATCAGCAGGACCGCGGGCAGAATCGCAACGGCGCGGAAGGAGGTTTGTGCGGCAATCCCCAGAATGTGCTCGAGCGTGGGGCCGGGCGGCAGCGCGTTGAACGCCGCCTCGCCGCCGGCGACTTCGATCTTCTTATGGTCGTAAATGGTCCCCATGATGGGGAGCACGAACTGGTTGGACAGCGTCCCGGCCGTTCCCATCAGCCCCATGAGCAGCGCGCCGCCGCGCGGGAAACGTTCCGATGCGGTCGCGAGCATGGTGGGCCACATATAGCAGACTCCCGTGCCCCACAACGTCGCCGCCAGCAGTCCCATCGACGGGCGAATTCGCGTAGCTCAACGCGACTAATCCCAGCGACGCGCCGAGACAGGAGCACCACAGGACGCCGATGGGAGAAAGCTTGTGCGCCAGCGGTCCCGCGAAGTGCCGCATGACGAACATCAGCCCGTTGACGTAGACCAGCAGCAGGATGCCCTGCATCCCCACCGTGCGGGTCAGGGCCAGGTCCACCCACTGCCCCGGCGCGAGTTCGGACGCCGCGGTCAGAAACATCGAGCAGAACAGCACGAAGAACATCGGCTTCAACAACTCTTTGAACATCTCCCCGGCGGAGACCCCCGCCGCCTTGCGCTCGGTCGGCGGAAACTTGACGCCCAGGCACAAAATCGCGCACACGATCGCCGGCAGCAGAACCACGGCGAGCTTGGCCTGCCATCCCAGATCGGCGTGCGACATTCCCACGCCCACCAATCCGCCCACGACGATTCCGCCGGGCCACCACGCGTGCGCGGCGTTCAGCTTCGCGGTCTTGTTATCGGGATAAAGCGATGCGATCAGCGGGTTGATTACCGTCTCGGCCAAGCCCCAGCCGATGCCGGCAACCAGAGCGCCGGCCCACAGCGCCCAGTAGACGTTGGCGCCCGAAGCGAAGCTCCCGGCGAAGGCCATCATCAGCATGCCCGCCGATAGCAGGACGGGAGACAGCGGCAGCAGCAGGCGCATCCCGATCACATCCAGCAAGGGACTGCCGATGGCGATGGTGATGGCGAACGCCAGGAAGGGAACGCCCAGGATGTTCGCGATCATTTCGGCCGAGTGGGCCCGGTTGATGGGATCGAGAAAGATGCGCTGCAGGTCGGCGGCGGTGTTCGCGCGAAGCGAATACGCCACGCCCGCGCTGGCCAGCGCCATGCTGCTCACCAGGAACAGGCGGGCTTTGTCGTACACCGTGGGGGATACGACGGCCGTACTCACTGAGGAACCTCGACCCAAGCGTGGCGGCGGTGACTATCGAGTTCGGATTCCAGGATGACCATCTGCCGCAGCCCGTCGGCAAACTCCGGATATTCCGGCTGCGCGTCCGGGTTTTCGATAGACGCGTAAAAGCGGCGGAAGACCTGCTTGAACGTATCGTCGTAGCCTTCGCTGTGGCCGCCGGGCAGATCGGCGTAGGATCGCGCGCCTTCTTTCAGAAGTCCGGGATCCTTGATGATGATCTGGTTATTGGTGTTGCGGTTGCCGATCCACAGCTCGTCGGGCCGCTCCTGGTCCCAGGCGACGCCGGACTTGCTCCCGTAGATCTCGATGCTGAGCCGGTTCTTGCGGCCGGCGGACACCTGGCTGGCGGTGAATGCGCCGCGCGCGCGGTCTCCCATGCGGAACAGCACCGCGCCGAAGTCTTCGGACTCGACGGCGACGGTTTCAAAATCGCCGGTGGCGCGCGCAAAGGCCTCGACGGCGACTCTCGGTTTCTGGCGCTTCTTATGGAATGTCTGCAAATCCGCGCACAGCGAGGTAATGCGCAGTCCCGTGACGTGCTCGGCCATATCGCAGAAGTGCGAGCCGATATCGGCCAGGGCGCGCAGCGGACCGGCTTCTTTCGAATCTATGCGCCAGTTCCAGTCCGTATCGTAGAGCAGCCAGTCCTGCGAATAGGTGCCCTGGACGACCAGGATCTCGCCCAGGTCGCCGTCCTCGCGCATGCGGCGCATGTGCTGGACCAGCGGATAGTAGCGCAGATTGTGGCAGGTGCAGTTGCGAAGCGCTTTCTGCTTCGCGAGATCCATGAGCGCGCGCGCATCCGCGGCGGAGGTCGCCAGCGGCTTCTCGCACAGCACATGTTTCCCGGCTTCGAGCGCTGCCTTGGCCATGGGGAAATGGGCCGCGTTGGGCGTGCAGATGTGCACGGCCTTGATGCCGGGGTTGGCCAGCGCCGCGCGAAACGCGGCTTCATCGCGACCGCCGACGGGAATGGGTTCCACCGTTCCGAGACGCCGCACGGCTTCGGCATGCACGCGGCCCATGAAGCCGCCGCCGACGATGGCGGCTTTTACACCCACCAGGCTGCTCCGGGTTTCTCGCGCGGAACAATCGGATTCAGGAACGCCGCTGCCTTGCTCAAGCCCTCTTCGGCCGAAAGCAGGCTGTCTTCGTGCTCGATCGACAGGACGTAGTCGTACCCGAACATGCGCAGCGTCGAGACGAACTCGCGCCACCACTCCTCGCCGTGCCCGTAGCCGCAGGTGCGGAAAATCCAGCCGCGATTCCGTTCGTCAATGTACGGCTTCGTATCGAGCACGCCGGTCAGCGGGAGATTCCGGCCATAAATCTGGGTATCTTTCGCGTGCACGTGGAAGATCGCGTCTCCCAGGACGCGAATCGCGGCGATCGGATCGATCGATTGCCAGAACATGTGGCTGGGATCGTAGTTGCAGCCGACCTGCTTTCCGGCGATGGCGCGCAGCTTCAGCATGGTCTCGGGGCTATAGACCACGAACCCCGGATGCATCTCGACGGCGATCTTCACGCCGTGGTCGGCCGCGAACTTCGCGTGCTTGATCCAGTAGGGCGCCACGACATCGTCCCACTGCCACTTGAGCGTTTCCAGATAGTCCGGCGGCCAGGGGCAGGTGACCCAGTTGGGGCGCTTGGAGTGGCGCGAATCGCCCGGGCAGCCCGAAAAATCGACCATCACGGGCACCCCCAGCTTTTCGGCCAGCAGGATGGTCTTGCGGCTGGTCTCCTGATGGCTTTTCGCGATGTCGCGATCCGGGTGCAACGGATTCCCGTGGCAGCTCAGCGCGCTGATCGAGAACCCCTGATCCGCGATAGTCTTCTTGAAGGTCGCGAGCGCAGTGCGATCCTTGAGCATCGAAAGAGGGCAGTGCGCGTCGCCTGGGTAGTTTCCGGTCCCGAGTTCGACAGTGCCGATCCCGTTGGCCTTGAGCTTCTTCAAAACCTCGGGCAAGGGAAGCTGCGACAGCAAGGGAGTAAATACGCCGATTTTCATCTGATTCTGGACAAGACTAACACACAGCCGCACAGAGGCGGGCGGACCCCTGATTGGGCCGAAGTGAGCTGCCGACCGCCTTCGTTGTGCGGCTGTTACCCATTCAGCGACGTGATATCGTTTGAGGAATGCGGACGCTTACAATCTCTGGTATTTTGGTCGCGTTTACGGTTGCGGTTGTTGCGATCAGTGTTCTTTGGGCGCAGGACAACATCCCGCGCACGCAGGCGATTCCCGCCGCGCGCCGCACCGTCCAGACCACCGATGGCCAGACGCTTCAGGGTCAGGTCCTGGCCGAAGGCATGAGCGATCTCCAACTCCGTACGGATGATAAGAAGATTCGCCTCTTGCGCAAGGCCGGCGGCGATCGCTACCGTGTGGTCACGTCGCAGACCGATTGGCCGACTTACAACGGAGACGACAGCGGCAACCGCTACAGCAAGCTCACGCAGATCGGCAAATCCAACGTCGCGCGCCTGGCGCCGAAGTGGATTTTCCCCATGCCCGGCGTCACCACCATCGAAAACACGCCCCTGGTCGTCGACGGCGTGATGTACGTGGCGGCCGCGAACGAATGCTGGGCGCTCGATGCCGGCACGGGCCGTATTATCTGGCGCTACCAGCGTGCCAGGACGCGCGGCATCGCCGGAAACGCGGCGAGCGGATTCAATCGCGGAGTGGCGGTGGCGGGCGATCGCGTGTTCATGCTCACCGATAACGCCCACATGATCGCGCTCGGCCGCTCCGATGGCGAACTGTTGTGGGAAACCGAGATGGCGGATTGGCATCAGAACTACAACGGGACATCGGCGCCGCTCACAGTCGGCAACTTAGTCATCTCTGGAACGGCGGGCGGGGACGACGGCGTGCGTGGCTTCGTCGCGGCCTTCGATCAGGCCACGGGCAAGGAAGTCTGGCGATTCTGGACCGTGCCCTTGCCGGGCGAGCCCGGCTCGGAGACCTGGAAAGGGAAAGACGTCGAGCATCGCTCCGGCGCCACCTGGATGACCGGCACCTACGACCCGCAGCTCGATACGGTGTTCTGGCCGGTGGGCAATCCGGGTCCTGACTTCGACGGTCGCGAGCGCGAAGGCGACAATCTTTACACCAATTCGATTCTGGCGCTCGACGCGAAAACCGGAAAGCTCAAGTGGTATTACCAGTTCACGCCGCACGACCAACACGATTGGGACGCGCAGGAGCCTCCGGTGCTGGTCGACACGAATTGGCAAGGGCGGCCGCGCAAGCTTCTGCTGCAAGCCAATCGCAACGGATTCTTCTACGTGCTGGATCGGACCAACGGGCAGCTTCTGCTCGCCAAGCAATTCCTGAGAAAGCTGAACTGGGCCGAGGGGATCGGCAAGGATGGCCGCCCGATCCTCAAAGACCTGCCCAAGAACGCGAGCGGCGATACCTATGTTTGCCCGGGATTCCAGGGGGGCACCAACTGGTATTCCACGTCGTTCAATCCGGCCACGGGGCTGTACTATTTCAGCGCGCTGGAGCGCTGCAACAACTTCTCCCCGCGGCACGGCGAATGGCAAGCGGGCCGGGGCTACATGGGCGGCGCGGCGCGTCCCGTACCGGGCGAGTCGTACGAAAAATTCCTGCGCGCGATCAACATCCAGACCGGCGAGGTCGCTTTTGACGTCCCGCAGGTCACCACGCCGCAGACGGCTTCGGCGGGCGTGATGTCCACCGCGTCCGGGCTGGTGTTCTTCGGCGAAAACAGCGGATCGTTCATGGCGGTCGACGCGGCCAACGGAAAAGTCCTGTGGCAGTTCCCGACCAACCAGGTATGGAAGGCGTCGCCCATGACCTACATGTTCGACAACCAGCAGTACGTCGCGATTGCGGTGGGGCAGGCGATTGTGGCGTTCGGGCTGCCGGATTAGGGAACTTTCCTGTTGGGCTTGCGTATCTCCCATACAGGAGGCTCCCATGTACTGCACCAGTTGCGGAACGCAACTCGAGGACACAGCGAATTATTGCTTTGAATGCGGCCGGCGGACGTATCGGGCCGGGTCGGCGGGAGCACAATACAACGCTCCCCGGCGGCTGTACCGGCTGGACTACGACAAGAAGTGGGCCGGGGTCTGCGCCGGTATCGCGCAGTATCTGGATGTCGACGTGACGCTGGTGCGCCTCGCGGTTGTGGCTGCGTTCTTCTGCACCGGAGGATTGGTGTTGTTCGCATACATCGCCGCCATCGTCATCATGCCGGTCGATTACGGTCTGCCCGTTCGCAGCCCGGGCGAGGCTCACGCGACCACCTGACCGGCGGCTCGGCCGCATCACCCCCCGGCTATTTGTACTACCTTGTGTTGTGGTGCACTCTTTCAAAGCAGTCCCCGTGCTGGTGACGGGCGCGGGCCGGGGAATCGGCAAACGCCTGGCCATCGGCTTTGCGCTCAAAGGCGCCCGGGTCGGCCTCATCGCGCGCAGCAAGGCCGAGCTCGACTTGTGTCACCTGGAGATCGAGCATCAGGGCGGCGCCGCCCTGCGAGTCCGCGGCGATGTCTGCGATTACGAACAGGTATCCGCGGCTCTGGAACGGATGCGGGTCCAGTTCGGCAATCCGGTGCAGGTGCTGGTGTGCGCCGCGGCGATCCTGGGCCCCATCGGGCCCTTTGTCGAGTCGTCTCCGAAGTCGTGGAATGAGGTTGTCCACACCAACCTGATGGGCGTGATGAACGCCTGCCGCGCGGTGCTGCCCCAGATGATCGAGCGGCGCAGCGGCAAGATCATCGTGATCGCCGGCGTGGGCGGCGCGCTGCCCTCCCGGCCGAATTTCGCCGTTCACAGCGCCACCAAGACGGCCGTGGTGCGGTTCGTCGAAAGTCTGTCGGAGGAAGTCGCCGAGCATAACGTCCAGGTGAACTGCCTGTCTCCCGGCGAGACGTACACGCATATGACCGATCAGGTGCTGGCTGCGGGCGACCGCGCGGGCTGGCGTGAGATCGAAGTGGCGCGCCAGGTTCGGATGACCGGCGGCGTTCCGGCGGCGAAACAGATCGACTTGGCGCTGTTTTTGGCCTCGCCCCAGTCCAACCACGTGACCGGCCGGATGATCCACGTGGCCGACGACTGGAAAAAGCTGAAGGAAAAGTCGATTAGCTCCGAGCTTTACCGGCTGCGCCGCCATCTGAAGTAACGCAGCCGCAGTCGTTCGTCCTGCTTTTTCCGCCATTCACCGATTCGCCGGAAACAGCCTGTTCCAGCCCAATTAGAATGGATTCGAGCAAAACATGGAACCTGTTATCGAAGTATCCGGGCTGCATAAAGCCTACGGCGATTTCGAAGCCGTGCGCGGTATCGATTTCGAGGTCGGCGAAGGCGAAGTCTTTGGTCTGCTGGGACCCAATGGAGCCGGCAAAACCACCACGGTGGAAATTCTGGAAGGTCTGCGGGCGCGGTCCAAGGGCCGGGTCAAAGTGCTGGGTTTCGATCCGGAGGTGTCCAAGCGCTCGCTGAAAGACCGCATCGGCGTGTGCCTGCAGGCGACCAATATGCCGGACAAACTGCGTGTCCACGAGGCCCTGGATTGGTTCGCGGCGTTCTATTCGCGCCGGGCCGATACCAGCCAACTGCTCCAGCGCCTGCAATTATGGGAAAAACGCAGCGAGTTCTACTCGAAATTATCCGGCGGGCAGAAGCAGCGCGTGGCCCTGGCGCTGGCGCTGGTCAACGAACCGAATCTCGTCTTTCTGGATGAGCCGACCACGGGTCTCGATCCCCAGGTGCGCCTGGAAATCCACACGCTGATCGAAGAGCTGCGGGCGAACAAACGCACCATCCTGCTGACCACGCACTATATCGAGGAAGCGGAGCGCCTGTGCGACCGCGTGGCGATTATCGACGAGGGCAAGATCGTGGCGCTGGGCTCGCCCCGCGAGCTGCAGGAGCGCGTGTTCGGCCAGTCGCGCATCGAAGTCGTGACGGCCCTGCCGATGCCCGCGGAACTGCCGGTCTTCGAGGCCGTCGCGAAGCACTCGCTCAGCGACGACTGCAAGACGCTGGTCGTCGATTCCACGCGGCCCGCGCGGACGCTGCCGGATCTGATCCGGTGGATCGACCAAAAAGGACTGGAACTCGAGGACATTCGCCTGAAGCGGCCCACGCTCGAAGACGTGTTCATCGAACTCACCGGAAAGAAGCTGAGGGACTAAGCCGTGCTGAATTCTTACTTGACTCAGATCCGCATGAATCTGCTGTTGACCCTGCGCAACCGGATGGCGCTGTTTTTCAGTTTCATATTCCCGCTGATCTTCTTTTTTGCCTTCAGCCAGGGCAGCGGGGGCGGCAATGGCCAGCAGATCGTCAACCTCGTGCTCGGCCTGGGCGTGCTCGGCAGCGGCTTGTTCGGGGTGGGGATGCGCGCCGTGCAGGATCGCGAGCAGAATATCCTGCGCCGCTTTAAGGTCGCGCCCATCGGACCCGGCGAGATCCTGGTCTCCGGACTGGTGACGGTGATGGCCCTGCAACTTCCGAACATGGCCTTCATCGTCTTCCTGGCCCACCGCATGTTCGGCGCGCCCTGGCCGCCCCAGCCGGTCTCTTTGCTGATCTTCGTTTCCCTGGGACTGATGGCGTTCGCCTCCATCGGCGGGATCATCGCCGCGTTGGTCAACTCCATGCAGGAAGGTGTTCTGCTGACCCAGCTGTTCTATTTCCCGATGCTCTTTCTGAGCGGCGTGACCATCCCGATCGCCATTATGCCTTCGTGGCTCCAGACGGTGGCGCAATTCATCCCCATGACGTACTTCACCACCGGGCTGCAGCCGATCCTTCTGGGCAGCGAAACGCTCTACGATAATCTGGCGTCGGCGGCCGCGCTCCTGCTGACCGCGGTGGTGGGCACGTTCCTCGCGGCCAAGCTGTTCCGGTGGGAAAAGGAAGAGAAGCTGCGTCCCGCGGCCAAGCTATGGCTGCTGGCGGTGCTGGGTCCGTTCTTCGTGCTGGGCGCCTGGCAGATGCACGCCAAGACGAATATCGCCAAGGCGAAAGTGCTGGGCCGCGAACTCCAGCGAAACCGCACCCTGCTCATCCGCGATGCGCGCCTGTTTGTGGGCGACGGCACCGTGATCGACCAGGGATCGGTTCTGATCAAGGGCGGCAAGATCGCCGAAATCTACACCGGTCCGGCGCCGGACGCCAAGTCGCTGCGCGCGGACTTGATCGAAGCCGCCGGCAAGACGCTGCTGCCCGGGCTGATCGACGTGCACGTGCATCTGGGAGCTCCGGGACTCCCGATCACGGATCCGAAGTTCTACCAAGACCCCGACGCGAATTTCGACCGCGAGCTGGCTGCCTACCTGTTCAGCGGCGTGACAGCGGTGAAGAGCGCGGGCGACGAGCTGGACATGGTCCTGAAGCATCGCGCGACCATCGCTTCGGGCGAACGCCTGGGCGCGGAATTGTTCGCCGTAGGGCCGATGTTCACCACGGCGGGAGGCCACGGAACCGAATACGCGCGGTACATGCCGGAATCCATGCGGGCCAGCTTCAACGAGCAGCTGGTTCGCGTGCCCAAGTCCGCTGAAGAAGCCCGCGCCCAGGTCAACGATTTGAAGCAGCGCGGCGTGGATGGCATCAAAGCCATCCTCGATGGGGGCGGCGGCAGTGAGATCTTCAACCGCCTGGATCCCGCGATGCTCAAAGCCATTTCCGATGCCGCGCACGCCGCCAAGCTCCCCATCGTCACCCACACCGGCAACTCGCAGGACGTGGCCGACGCGCTGGACGCCGGAGTCGACGGGATCGAGCACGGCTCCATGCGCGACCGCATCCCCGAGGCGCTGTTCACCAAGATGAAAGCCATGGGTGTGACTTTCGACCCCACGCTCTCGGTGCTGGAAGGCATGCAGGCGTACGTCGCCGGCAAGACCGGGTTGCTCGATCGGTCGCTGGTGCAGCAAGTGGTTCCGCAGGAATTCCTCAGACAAGTCAAAGACAGCCTGAATTCCCCCGGCGCCCAAGCCGCGCGCAAGGCGATCGGTGGGTACCCGATGCGGCTGGACCTGGCCAAGCTGAACCTGGCCGCGGCCTATCGCGCGGGTGTCACGCTGGTGACCGGCACGGATGCCGGCAACCCGATGGTCGTCCACGGTCCCAGCCTCCATCGCGAATTGCAACTGTGGGTCGAGGCGGGGATTCCTCCCGCGGCGGCCTTAGAGGCTGCGACCTATAACGCGGCGAAGCTGCTGCGCGCCGACCAGCGCATCGGCCTTATCCGCAAGGGTTACGACGCGAGCCTCCTGCTGGTGGACGGCAATCCGCTGCAGGACATCTCGGCGACCGAGCGCATCTCCACGGTGTTCTTCAAGGGCGAGCCCGTCAACCGGTCTACCTTATTCGACCAGAAGTGAGTAGAATCGGCATGGGGGCATCCCTATGAAGATCGCCACGTTCGCCGCTCTCTTGACGCTTTCGATCCCGACGGCTTGGGGCCAGACTCAAAAGATCCCGCGCATGCCGGACGGGAAGCCCGATTTCCAGGGAGTCTGGCAGCATCCTTACGTTCCCGACATGAGCCAGGACCGCGAGGATCAGAAGGGCGCGGGCCCGCTGCCGTTCACCGCCTGGGCCGCCGATAATTTCAAGAACTACGACCCCTCCAAGTTCGATTACACCGGTCACTGTCTGCCGTTCGGCCTGCTGCGCTCCATGAACGTGGGCGGGTATCCGATCCAGATCATGCAGAATGCGAAGTATCTGGCCTTTCTGTTCGAGCAGAATACCTGGTTCAACGTGGTCTATCTGGACGGGCGCGGCCATCCGGCGAATCTCGATCCCACCTGGTTCGGCAACTCCATCGGGAAGTTCGAAGGGGAGACGCTGGTGGTGGATACGACGGGTTTCAACGGCAAGACGCGGCTGGACACCATCGGGCATCCGCATTCCGACAAGCTGCACGTGATCCAGCGGATCCGGTACACCGACCCGGATCATCTGGCATACGAAGTGACCATCGACGATCCGGTGGCGTACACCCGTCCGTGGAAGAATGAGCGGGTCTTCACGCGCCTGCCGCCCGGCCAGGAGCTGATCGAATATTCGTGTGAAGAGAACAACAAAGATTTCACGGAAGGGCACATCAAGTGACGGGGCTCCTCAAATAGCTACCGCGTGCCCAGGCCCAGCAGCGCGATGCCGCACAGGATCATCCCCAGCGCGATGAACTTTTCGCGCGTGAGCGGCTCGCCCAGCACCAGCCTCGCCCAGAACAGCGTCCATACCGATCCGAGCGAGACCATGGGATAAAGCACGCTCAGTTCTCCCTTGCGGACGCCCAGCACGAACAGCACCGAGGAGAACAGGTAGAAGCCGATTCCCAGCCACAAACGCCAGTTGGTGAGCACCGCGAGAATGCTGCGCTGCAGCTTCCCCGCGCCGATCTTCAGAAACAGCGCACCAAAGCTGCCGAAAAACGACGCCCCCAACACCCAGGCTACCGACGACATCGGCGTGCTGTTCATGCCGGCTTTCCTCTCCCCAGGACGGCGATGCCTCCCACGATCGTCGCGATGCCCGCCAGCTTGTAGGCGTTCATGGTGTCGTGGAACACCACTACGGAAAGGATGGTCACCCACACGTAGGTCATCGCGAACACCGGATAGAGCAGCGATAGCTCGCCATGACGCAGCGCCAGCACCAGCAGGACCGTGCTCACGCCGTACAGTGCGTAGCCGGAGAACAGCCAGGGGGTGAGCAGCATCGCCAGCGCGGCGTGCAGCATGGTCGGATTCGGGCCGAGCGCGTTCGCGCCTTTCTTGATCAGTACCTGCGCGGCCGCGCCGATGACCGTACAACAGACAATCAAAAAGAATGAGCGGCGCTGCTGCGCCTGGTTAGGAATGGACACAAAACTCCAGGATACTCGAAGCTAGAGGTTCTATCGGACTCAATGCCGGGTATCTTTATCGCCGGTATCCGTATCACCGGTATCCGTATCGAGAGTCCGGATCTCTCCGCGGGAACCTGCCCCGGAGGACTGGACCGTCACCTGCACGCTGGTCTTGCCTTCGTGAGCCAAGCTTCGAATCGTGCCGCCACCGGCATTCCGGGTGACGGTGTCGAACCGGAAGACGCCCTTTCTGAGCGCCGCCTGGTAGAACGACAGCACCCGGCCGGCCTGATCCTTGCTTGCAAAGCTCAAGGTGCTTTCCGAACCGCCTTCCTGTTTTGTGGACGCCGTATTCTCCACCCTGGAGCCGGGATAAACCGGTATCCATACGGATCCCACGATTACCGACCGCGCCGCGTCGCTCGGCGATGCCGTTTCTTTCCGCGCCAGGTAGTAATACGTCACGACCGAAACAAGCGTGAGGACGATCACGACTCCATAGGTCACGCTGGCCAGCGCCCAGAAATTCGGGGGCTTTTGAGGCGTTGTGACGGGTTGAGTTCCCTCAGACCCAGGGGGCAGTGACATCTTCTCAATCCCATCTTAACAAGTGACGGGAACAGGGCCCTATTCGCCGCTTTGCTGCAGAAGTTTGGCCACCAGCGCCGTCCACCCCGTCTGGTGGCTCGCGCCCAGTCCCGCGCCGTTGTCGCCGTGGAAGTATTCGTAAAACAGGACGTGATCGCGGAAATGCGGATCGCTCTGGAACTTTTCCGCGCCCCCGAACACCGCCCGGCGGCCCTGGCCGTCGCGCAGAAACAGGTGCGACAGCCGGCGCGACAGTTCGCAGGCCACCTCGCCCAGAGTCATTTTCTGATCCGAGCCGCTGGGAAATTCCACTTGCACGTCGCTGCCGAAGTAGTGGTTGAACTTCTGCAGCGATTCGATGATCAGAAAGTTCGCCGGGAACCACACCGGTCCGCGCCAGTTCGAGTTGCCGCCAAACAGGCCGGTGTTCGATTCCGCCGGCTCGTAATCCACGCGATAGTCCTGCCCGTCGACCGGCAAAACGAACGGGTGCTCCTGGTGATATTTGGACAAAGCCCGGATGCCGTGCGGCGAGAGAAATTCAGTTTCGCTTAACATGCGCTCCAGGACCCGGATCAGGCGCGAGCGCGCCAGCACGCTCAGCAGCCGCCGCGACTCCATTCCTTCGCGCGAGAGCGAGGCGATGTTTCCGCACAGATCCGGCCGGTTGCGCATGAACCACTCCATGCGCCGGCGGAACCCCGGAAGCTGATCGATCACCTGCGGCTCGAGCGTATCCACCGCGAACAGCGGGATCAAGCCGACCATCGACCGGACCTTCATGGGAATCGACCGCCCGTTGGCCAGGCGCAGGCGATCGTAGAAAAAGCCGTCGGTTTCATCCCACAGCCCGCCGTCGCCGAGCCCGTTCATGGCTGCCGCGATGTACAGGAAATGCTCGAAGAACTTGCTGGCCACGTCTTCGTAGATCTGGTTGACCTTGGTGGCCAGCTCGAGCGAAATCTTCAGCATGTTCAGGCAGAACATGGCCATCCAGCTGGTGCCGTCGGATTGCTCCAGATAGCCGCCCCACGGCAGGGGCTTGGAACGGTCGAAGACGCCGATGTTGTCCAGCCCCAGGAAGCCGCCTTCGAAGATGTTGCTGCCGGTGGAATCCTTGCGGTTCACCCACCAGGTGAAATTCAGCAGCAGCTTGTGAAACACGCTTTCCAGAAACGCATAGTCCGGAGTGCCCGTGAGTTTGCGATGAATCTGGTACACGCGCCAGCAGGCCCAGGCGTGCACCGGAGGATTGACGTCGCCCAGGGCCCACTCATACGCCGGGATTTGCCCGTTGGGATGCATGTACCATTCGCGCAGAAACAGCCGCAATTGCGTCATGGCGAATTCGGGATCGACCATCGCCAGAGGAATCGCATGGAACGCCAGATCCCAGGCCGCGTACCACGGGTATTCCCACTTGTCGGGCATCGAGACCACGTCTGCGTTGTACAGGTGGACCCACTGGGCGTCGCGCCCACGCATTCGGGCGGCCGGCGGACGCGGCTGGCCCGGATCCCCCTTGAGCCACGTCTCGACCACGAAGTGATAAAACTGCTTGGTCCATAACAATCCCGCGAAGGCCTGGCGCTGGACGCGCTTGCCGTCCTCGGAGAGCGTCGCCGGCGCGAAGGAGTAGAATTCGTCGGCTTCGGCGATCCGCTCCGCGAACAGCCCGTCGAAATCCGCGGTGAGGTAAGGCACCAGCCGCGACGGCTCGATCATCCGCATCAGCCGCAGCCGCAGGATCACGGTTTCGCCGGGAGCGAGATGGAAGGTATACCAGGCGCAGGCCTTGGTGCCGGTATGCTCCGGATTCACCGCCTCCTGGCGGCCCTGGACGATGCGCTGGTGAAACGAATCCTTCACGTACGGGCGCGCGTTTTCGAGGCCCCAGAGCGCCTGGGCGTTGGAGTCATTCTCGGTAAACAGCAGCGGCGGATTTCCATCCGGCACCAGATGGTAGGAGCCTAAGTCCTCCTGGTAGGCGTTAATCGCGCCATCGCCGGTGCGCATCAGGACGGGCTTGCGCGCGTGCGGGTCCCAGGTCCATGTGTTGCGGAACCAGAGGGTCGGCAGCAGATGCAGCACCGCGGCTTCGGGTCCGCGGTTGGCGGCGCTGATCCGGATGAGGATATCGTTGGCGTCTACTTTGGCGTACTCGGCGAAGATGTCGAAGTAGCGGTCGTCATCGAAGATCCCGGTGTCCAGAAGCTCGTATTCGGGCTCCTTGCGCGACCGGCTGGTGTTCGCCTCCAGCAGCCGCTTGTAGGGGAACTCGGCCTGCGGATACTTGTACAGGCACTTCATGTAGGAATGCGTGGGCGTGGAGTCGAGGTAATAGTAATACTCCTTGACGTCCTCGCCGTGATTCCCCTGGTTGCCGGTCAGCCCGAACAGGCGCTCCTTGAGGATCGGATCGCGGCCATTCCAGAAGGCCAGCGCGAAGCACAGCCGCTGGTGGTTATCGCAGATGCCGGCGATTCCGTCCTCGCCCCAGCGGTAGGCCCTGAGGTGCGATTGTTCGAAGGGAAAAAACTCCCACGCGGTTCCGTGGTCGCTGTAATCCTCGCGAACGGTTCCCCACTCGCGCTCGGATAGATAGGGCCCCCAGCGCCGCCAGTGCTCTTCCCGCCGCCCAGCTTCGTGCAGGCGCCGTTTCTCAGCTTCCATGAATCCCTGATTCTAACCGATCAGTGTGTATGGAATGCACTGCGCAACAAAGTGATTGCGGGCGTGTCGCCCAGTGGGTTGTCCAATACGATACTCACCACGTCAAAGCGAACGCGTTCCCAGGGCGTGTCCGTCTTCCGCGCATACTCCCGAGCCACGCGGATCAGGTGACGCTGCTTCTCCGGGTTGACGGCCCGTTCCGGAGGACCAAAATCCGCACTCGCGCGCGTCTTCACCTCCACGATGACCAGATCCTCGCCCTCGCGCGCGATCAGGTCCGCCTCGGCGTCGCCGGAGGAGAGCCGGTAGTTCCGAGCGACGATGGTATAGCCCTGGCGGCGCAGAAAACGATGCGCCAGATCCTCGCCGCGGCGGCCGGCCGCCAGATCGTGGTCCCACGTCCGGCGCCTGCGTGCGTGCCGCAGTCGATCCAGGATCGTACCAATCACGCTTTAATCACCTGAAGCCGCCACTCGATCACCTTGCCTCGGACCACGTAGCACAAGTAATGCTCCCAGAACCTGCGATAACGCGGGAACGTGTTCACCAGCCACTCGAATCCGAGCCATCTCCAAAAGGCTAGTAGCTTGACGTGCACGGAATTCTCCTGAAATCGCGCCTGGGAGTAGTAGCCGTATCCGGCGTTATCCTCGCCGAAATAGCGCAGCGAGAAACTGTTCAGGTGCCAGCGGTGGGTGGGATCGCAGAAGGAGCTGAAGTCGGTGTAGTGCGGGGTCACGATAACCACCTCGCCGCCGCCGCGGACCAGGCGGTGAAACTCCTCCATGCTGCGGATCACGTCGGAAAGATGCTCGATCACGTGCACCGCCTGCAGCGCGTCGAAGGCCGAATCGCGAAAAGGATAGGGAAAACGGTCCAGATCCGCGATCACGTCGGCGCGCGACGCCGGGTTGCGGTCGACGCCGATGGCGCCCGGCTTCTTGTTGATCCCGCAGCCGACATCCAGGACTCTCATGGGACTCGCATGCGAACCGACGATTGTAACGCACGGACATGAGCGGGCAGTGGTATGCTTCGCAGTAACCGGCGAACTATGGACGCCAACCGCGAGGACACGGGTGATTTCCTTCGCGAAGCCAGCAGCCTGGCTCTGCGCGACGCCGTTACCAGTGCCCTGGCCGTCTCCGGATCGCTGGTCCAGGCGTCTCCCGATATTCTCCGCGCCGTGTGCACGACATTCGGCTGGCAAACCGGAGCCCTGTGGACGGTCGAGCCGCACCTGGACCTGTTGCAGTGCGTCTCGGTCTGGCATATTTCGCCGCCTTCCAGCCCCGAATTCGAAGCCGCCACGCGCAACCACTCGTTTGCCCGCGGCGACGGTTTTCCGGGCCGGGTATGGGCCAGCGGCCGGCCTGCCTGGATCCCGGACATCACTGCCGGCAATACGATTCCGCGAGCACCGGCTGCCGCGCGCGGGGGCCTCCGCGCCTGTCTCGGATTCCCCATCGCGGTGGGCGGCTCGGTGGTCGGCGTCATGGAGTTTTTCAGCCGTGAAATCCGCGAGCCCGATCAGAAGCTGCTCGAAATGCTGGGCGCCCTGGGCAGCCAGATCGGGCAATTTATCGAGCGCAAGCGGGCCGAGGAGACGTTCGGGCGCTTCTTCACTCTCTCCATCGACATGCTGTGCATCGCCGGGTTCGACGGGTACTTCAAGCGGCTGAACCCGGCCTGGGAACGCGTCCTCGGCTACACCGTCGAAGAACTCACGGCGCGCCCTTTCGTCGATTTCGTGCATCCGGACGATCGCGCCGCCACCCGGGCCGAAACCGAAAAGATCACCAAGGGCGGATCCGCCATCTCCTTTGAAAACCGGTATCGCGCCAAGGACGGGTCGTATCGCTGGCTGATGTGGAACGCGACGCCGCACGAAGAACAGGAGCTGATCTATGCCACGGCGCGCGATATCACCGAGCGCAAGAAGCTGCGCGAAGAGGCGGAAGCCGCCAACCAGGCCAAATCCGAATTCCTGGCGCGCATGAGCCACGAGATCCGGACTCCGTTGAACGTCCTGGTCGGGATGGGCGATCTGCTCGAGCGCACGTCCCTCACTCCCGATCAGCAGCAATACGTCCGCGTGATGCAGCGCACCGGAACCAGCCTGCTCACGCTGATCAACGACATCCTGGATCTCTCCAAAGTCGAGGCCAGCCAGATCGTTCTCGAGGAGATCGATTTCGACCTGCCCGGTCTGCTCGACGCGGTCCTGGAGATTATGTCGGTGCGGGCCAGGGAGAAGAATGTCGCGCTGCGCTACGAAATCGCCCCATCCACGCCCACCCGGTTGGCCGGCGATCCCAACCGGCTGCGGCAGATCCTCATCAACCTGGTTGGCAACGCCCTGAAGTTCACGGAAGAAGGACAAGTGCTGGTTCGTGTCGAGAAGCACCCGGACGATCCGGCGGAGATCGTGCGCTTTTCCGTCTCCGACAGCGGGATCGGCATTCCGCCGGACCAGCTCGAAACCATTTTTGAAGCGTTCGCTCAAGCCGACGTTTCCACGTCGCGCAAGTACGGCGGAACCGGCCTGGGTCTGGCGATCTCCAGGCGTCTGGTCGAGCTGATGAACGGCCGGATCTGGGCACGCAACAATTCCAGCGCGGGCGCGACATTTTATTTCACCGCCAGACTGGCGGTGCCCGGCGCGCCACCGGCCGCGGAGAAAATCGCGGCCAGTCCGGAACCCACGCCCGCCCATCGCGCCGCGCCCTTGCGGATCCTGGTAGCCGACGACTCGGAAGACAACCGCTTTCTGGTGGCGGAATACCTCAGAAGCTCGGGCTGTGCCACCGAGTTCGCGGAAAATGGACAGGCCGCGCTGGAGAAGTTCCGCGCGGGATCCTACGATCTGGTTTTCATGGATCTCCAGATGCCCGTCCTGGACGGCTACGAAGCCACCCGCCGGATTCGAGCCTGGGAGCGCGAACACGGGCGTCCCGCCACTCCTGTCCTGGCGTTGACCGCCAGCGCGCTGGAGAGCGAGGGAAGCCGGGCGATCCAGGCCGGTTGTACGGAGTGGATTCGCAAGCCGGTGCGCTTGTCCGCGTTTCGGTCCCTGGTCGCGAAGTACACCCCGAAGCACGCCAGCCACAGCCGCGCAGGCTCTCCGGACACAGCGGCTGCGCGCATCCGGGCGCTGATCCCGGAGTACCTGAACCAGCGCCGCCAGGATGTGAGCGCCGTCCGTTCCGCCCTGGAGAAATCCGACTTCGGCGCGATTCGCAACCTGGGCCACAAAATGAGCGGCTCCGGCGGAGGCTACGGGTTTCCGCGCATCAGCGAGATCGGCGCGGCCCTTTGTGCCGCCGCGGAGTCCAGGGATGCGTCGGCTGTCCGCGCTCAGGCGGACGCATTGTCCGACTATCTCGTCAACGATGGTCGCGGTCCAGGTACTTGATCAACAGCACTTCGTTGCCGTTCTCGCTGTAGATCAGCTCGTCCACCATCTGGCGGGTCATCAGGATCCCGAATCCGCCCGGCCGCATCCCCAGCTTCTCCCGCACCTCGGCATGTTCCACCGGCGAATCGTGAGGATTGGAAACCGCCGCATGCGCCAGCTGGTCGAAAGAGAATCCCTTGCCGGGATCGCGAACGTAGTACAGGGCGGCGCGCTTGGTTCGAACGTAGGTGATGATGACTTTCTTATCGGGATCGCCGCCTCCACCGTGCTCGATCGCGTTCAGCAGGATTTCGCGGAAGGCCGTGGTCACCTGTTCCTGCTCGGCGGCCGGCAGATCCATCCCCAGCTCGCGGATGAATTGCACGATGCGGCCGGCGGTTTCCAGCTTGCAGCGCAGCCGCAATCCCAGCCAGTGCGGGCGGGCCGACAGGACTTGAATATCGTCTTCCGCATCCATGCCGCTCAGCGCCCTCTCCACCATCTCGCTGACCGCATTCACCGTGAACGGCTTGCTGAAATAGCAGAAGGCCCGGTCGCGGATCGCGCGGACGATATTATCGGGCGTATTCGCCACCGTCATCACCACCACCGGCGTTTCCGGCCGCAATTCGCGAATCCGCTCCAGCAGCGTCATCCCGTCCAGGCCCGGCATGTTCAGATCGGTCAGCACCAGATCGTAGGGAGCGCTTTCTACAAGCTGGAGACCGGCGCTGCCGTCGTAGGCGCTCTCGATCCGGCGATCCGGGGCGTCCAGAGCCGCGTGCAGCAAGCCGTGCACATCCGGGTCGTCGTCCACAATCAGGATGCGCTTAGGCAGTGCCATCCAATGTAGTACGATACCAGAGTCCCTGGGGTGCGGACTACGCCCGGGCCATCGCCATGCTCATCGAAGTGAATCAAATCGACGACGTTTGCGTTTTGCGCTTTGAGGGCCGCTTCACCACGGGTTCCGATCCGGAGTACCTGCGCGGCAAGATGGAGGAGCTAAAGCAGCTCGGTTGCCCGAAGGTGCTGGCGGATTTCCGCGAAGTGATTTCCGTGGGTTCCACCGCGATCGGATTTATCGTCGCCATTTATTCTTCGGTGACCAAATTGCCGGATGGGCGGTTCGTGCTGGTGGGCGCGCGGCCGCGTGTGCGCGAGGTTCTGGATCTCACCAGGCTCAGCACCATCCTGCCTCTGGCGAACGACATGGCCTCCGGCATGGCCGCGCTGCGCGGCACCGCCAGCGCGCATGGACAACGCTAAAGTCGCTCTGGTAACCGGCGCCGGCAGCGGAATCGGCCGGGCCGCGAGCCTCGCCCTGCATTCGGCCGGATACCGCGTGGTGCTGGCCGGACGGCGCGCGGCGCAGCTCGAACAAAGCGCGTCTTCCGGCGATCTCGTAGTACCGACCGATGTCAGTAAGCCTGATTCCGTGCGTGCCCTCTTCGCCAAAACGAAAGAAGCGTTCGGGCGGCTGGACGTGCTCTTCAATAACGCGGGTATCGGCGCGCCCGGCGTCCCCATGGAAGATCTCACGTACGAACAGTGGAACGCCGTGGTGCAAGTGAACCTGACCGGCGCGTTCCTGTGCGCGCAGGAAGCCATCCGGATGATGAAGGCGCAGGTGCCGCGCGGCGGGCGGATCATCAACAACGGCTCGATTTCCGCGTACGCCCCCCGGCCGAACTCCGCGCCCTACACAGCCACCAAGCACGCCATCACGGGGCTGACGAAATCCATCTCGCTCGACGGCCGCAACTTCGACATCGCCTGCGGCCAGATCGATATCGGCAACGCCGCCACGGAGATGACCGAGCGCATGGCTGCCGGCGTCGTCCAGGCCAACGGCTCGATGATGGCCGAGCCCCGCATGGATCTGAAGCACGTCGCCGACGCGGTGGTGTTCATGGCGAATCTGCCGCTGGACGCGAATGTTCAGTTCATGACCGTGATGGCGACCAAGATGCCCTTCGTCGGCCGGGGTTAAAGGTGTCAGACACCATTAAGAGGCGCCGTTAACCAGGAAATCGAAGTCGCAGCCCAGATTCGCCTGGGTCACGTGGTCGAGGAACAGGCGGCCATACCCACGCTGGTAATGCGGCGGAGGCGCGACAAACCGGCTCAGCCGGTCTTGCATCTCCTGGGCCGATATCGCCAATTCAAGCTTGCGCGTTGCCACATCGAGCACGATCTCGTCACCCGTCTGAACGATCGCCAGCGGACCGCCCACCGCCGACTCGGGCGCGACATGCAGAATCACGGTGCCGAACGACGTCCCGCTCATGCGCGCGTCGGAAAGGCGGACCATGTCCGTCACCCCTTGCTGGAGGAGCTTCTTCGGCATCGGGATGTGCCCCCATTCCGGAAATCCCGGCGCGCCCTTGGGCCCGCAATTCCGCATCACCAGCACGGCATTCCGGTCCACCGGAAGATCGTCGCGGTCGATCTCGGCCATCATCTGATCGCGCGTCTCGAAAACATACGCGCGGCCGCGATGCTCCAGCAGCTCGGCCGATGCCGCCGTCACTTTGATCACCGCCCCGTCCGGGGCCAGATTGCCGTAGAGCACCGCGATCCCGCCCTCGGCCGACAACGCCCGATCCAGCGGCCGGATCACTTCGTCGTTCTGCGAGTGCGTGGCCGCAATGTTTTCGCCGATGGTCTTTCCGTTCACCGCCAGGCAGCCGCCGTGCAGGAGCCCCGCGATCCGGTTCATCACCGCAGGGACGCCGCCCGAGTGAAACAGGTCCTCCATCAGATACGTGCCCGATGGCTTGATATTGGCGATGCAGGGCGTCTTGCGCGCGATGCGGTCGAAATCGTCCAGCGTGAGCCGGATGCCCACGCGTCCCGCGATCGCGATCAAATGCACCACCGCATTGGTCGATCCGCCCAGCGCCATCAGCACGGTGATGGCGTTCTCGAACGCTTCGCGCGTCAGGATCCGCGAAGGCGTCCGGCCTGCTTCAATCAGCTCGACGGCGGCGCGCCCGCTCAGCTCCGCGTTGGCCATGCGGCGCGAATCCGGCGCAGGAATGCTGGCCGATCCCGGCAGCGTCATCCCCAGCGCCTCCGCCAGGCTGGTCATGGTCGATGCCGTCCCCATCACCGTGCAATGCCCCGACGTGCGCGCGATGCAGCCCTCGACTTCGCTCCACTCTTCGTCGGTGAGTTTGCCGGTGCGGTAGAGGTCGAACAGTTTGCGCCCGTCCGTGCCCGACCCGAGCCTCTGCCCTTGGAACTGGCCCGCGAGCATCGGTCCGCCCGGAACTACGATGGCCGGGATATCGGCGCTGGCCGCGCCCATCAACTGCGCGGGCGTGGTTTTATCGCAGCCACACAGTAAAACCACAGCATCCAGGGGATTCGCGCGAATCGACTCCTCCACGTCCATGGCCATCAGGTTGCGGAACATCATGGTGGTGGGGAGCATGAACATTTCGCCCAGCGAGATGGTCGGGAATTCGAGCGGTATCCCGCCGGCCGCCAGCACCCCGCGCTTCACCGCGACGGCCACTTCACGCAGGTGCACGTTGCAGTTGTTTAGCTCGCTCCAGGAGTTGCAGATCCCGACAATGGGTTTGCCGTCGAACACGTCCGCCGGAAACCCTTCCGACCGCAGCCAAGCGCGCCGCGCCATCCCCGTGTATCCGGGCGTCTGAAACCACTGGCTGCTGCGCTTGTTTCTCATCGTCCTCCCGACACATCCAGAATCGCGCCGGTGACGAAAGACGCCTCCTCCGATAGCAGCCACAGAATCGACGCGGCTACTTCCTCGGGCTGCCCTCCGCGCTGCATGGGAACCATCGCTTTCACCCGATCCACACGTCCCGGCTCGCCGCCCTTGGCGTGCATGGTGGTGTAGATGAATCCGGGCCGCACTGCGTTGACGCGAATCCCCTCCGCGGCCACTTCCGACGCCAGCCCTACGGTAAAGGTGTCGACTGCTCCCTTGGTGGCCGCATAATCGACGTACTCACCCGGAGACCCCGTGCGCGCCGCACCCGAGGAAACATGGACGATCGCTCCGCCCGGTCCGCCATGCTTCGTCGACATTCGCCGGACTGCCTCGCGCGAGCACAGCATCGTGCCGATGGCATTGGTCGAGAAAATCCGCTGCATCCGGGCCGCGTCCATCCGCTCCAGCCGCATCTGGGTTTCGAGCGTCGCGGCATTGTTCACCAGCGCCGACAGCCGGCCGAACTCGCGGTCGACGTTTTCGAAAAGCCTGACGGCCTGGTCCTCTACGCCGATGTCGGCCTGAACCGCGATCGCGTGGCCGCCGTCTTTCTGAATCGCCGCGACCACCTCCGCCGCGGCCGCGTGATTCTGGAGATAGTTGACGCACACGGCGTACCCGCGCTGGGCGGCCAGTCGGGCCGTCGCGGCGCCGATGCCTCGGCCTCCTCCAGTGACGATCAGAGTTTTCAAGATGTCGGCGAAGGCTACTTCTTCAAGGTCGCTTCGTAGGCCGCCAGCGTCGGCCCGGACGTGCCGCGCGGCATCAGGCTTGGACCCGAGGGCTTGAACACTTTGCTCACGTCGGTGTGGACGTCAAACACCAGGCCGAGAAAACCCGACTGCATCTCGTCCCAGTTCTGATCTCCCCACACGATTGTTTTGGTGGGATCCGGATTGAACTTGTTGTTGGCCGAGTTGTCGTAGTGCGAGATGGTCAGAATCCGCGTGCCCCTGGGAATCGCGATCGGCTTGGCGAGCTGGTAGCCCACCTGCCAGTCGAAATTCCATTTCCCTTTGAATATGGTTTCCGTTTCGCCCGAAGGATAGGTCAGACGAACCTCGTAATCCTTGCCGCGCAGGTGCATGTGCGGCTGGATGTAGACGAGCTTGGCGTCGTCCACGCCCACCGTCACCTCGCTGACCACCTCCGCGTTGCTGTCGCCCGCCGGAATCGCCAGGTTGAATGCCGCGGGGGTGCCCGGCGACATCCAGTAGCGTTTCTTCGGAGGAGTCTTCGCGAATACCAGTCCGACTTTCGACCGGTCCGTTTGCGGCGTGCCGATCGACGTGTAGTGGATGTTGAACACGATATCCGAACCCTTGGGGATGAACTTGGCCGAGCCGTCCACGTCGAAGCTCTGCGCGCCCAACCCGGGATTGTACTTGCCCAGCAGATCCGTGCCGTCCTTTGCGCCGGCCATCGCCTCGGAACCTTCTTCGTAGGCTTCTCCGGGGATCGCCGTCGCCAGCCACTTGGATCCCGGAGGCCGCACGATCGCCCGCATGTGGTGAACCACCTTCGCGTTGCCTGGACGCATCTCCGCCGCCACCACCCACTTGTCTTCGTCGAAGTGGGCCTTCACCAGGATGTTCTGGTAGTTGATGGTGCCCGTGGCCTTCACCTGGAAATCCTTGGGCATCTCGATGATCATGTCCGGCTTGATGTTCCATCCGCTCTGGAACGTGAGCGGCGGGGGCGCGTCCTTCAGGTAGCCCTCCGGTGCGCCGTTGTCCGCCCAAGTCGAGATGGTGGCGACCTCTTCCGCGCTCAGCCGGCGGTCGTTGGCGAAGTGACCGTACCTCGGGTCGGCGAACCACGGCGGCATCTTCTCGGTGATCACGGCGGCCTTCATCGCCTTGGCCCACGGCCGCGCCTCGGCGTAGCTCAGCAGCGACATCGGCGCGATTTCGCCCGGCCGGTGGCACCCCTGGCAGTGCTTCTGGAGAATCGGAAGAACGTCTTTGTTAAACGTCGGAGTCGCGGCCAGCGCCGCTACACTCATCAATAGTCCGCCTACGGCCACACGCAACATTCCGTCACCTCCACACACTCGTTTATATCATTTGCAGGCAGTTCTCGATCGTCTGCGCCGCGAAATCCGCCTGATCCTTGGTGATCACGAGCGGCGGGCACAAGCGGATGGTGTTCGGTCCCGCTCCCAGGACCAGCAAGCCGCGCTCGAAGCACATCTGGACGAGTTTATCGCGCAGATCCGCGGCACGTTCCCTGGTCGCCTGGTCCCGTACGAGTTCGATGCCGATCATCAGCCCCAGCCCGCGCACGTCGCCGACGATGGGGATCCGCTGCGGTAAATCACGCAGTTTGTCCATGAGATGCGCCCCCACGCTCGCCGCGTTGTCGACCAGCTCCTGCTCCAGCAGCTCGATGGTCGCCAGCGACGCGGCCACCGCCACAGGATTCCCACCGAAGGTCGAGGCGTGGGCGCCCGGCTTCCAGTCCATCAGCTCAGCCCGCGCCACCATCGCTCCCAGAGGCATCCCGCTGGCGATCCCCTTGGCCAGCGTGAGGATGTCCGGCTCCAGGCCAAAGTGCTCACTCGCAAACATCTTTCCGGTCCGGCCCATGCCGGACTGCACCTCGTCGGCGACCAAAAGAATGCCATGCTTGACCGCCAGACGTCGCAGCTCGTCGAAAAACTTCTGGGGAGGCACCACATAACCGCCCTCCCCCTGCACCGGTTCGACGAAAATCGCGGCGACGTCCTCGGGCGGCAGTTTGGTGCGAAACAACTCGTTTTCGATGGCTTTTACGCACTCGACGGCACAGGAATCCGGGGTTTTCCCATAAGCACAGCGGTAGCAATAGGCGTAGGGCATGTGATGGGCTCCTGGCATCACCGGAAAGAATCTTTTTTGCTGCGTGCTTTTGCTAGCGGTTAGCGCCAGCGAGCCCATGGTTCTGCCGTGAAACGCGCCCACGAACGCCACGAACTGGCCGCGGCCGGTGTGATAGCGAGCCAGTTTGATGGCCGCCTCGATCGCTTCGGTCCCTGAATTGCCAAAGTAAACGCGTCGAGGGCCGTTTCCAGGAACCAGAGATGCCAGTTTTTCCGCCAGCGCGACCATGTTTTCGTAGTAGAAATCCGTACCCGACATATGGATCAGGCGGGCGGCCTGCTCCTGGATGGCTTTTACGACCCTGGGATGGCAGTGCCCGGTGGCCACCACGGCGATCCCGGCGGCAAAGTCCAGGAACCGGTTGCCGTCCGGGTCTTCTACGATGGCCCCCTCGGCCCGCTCGGCAACCAGCGGATAAGACCTTGTATAGGAAGGAGATAGGACTTTGTCGTCGCGCTCGATAATGGCTCGTGACTTAGGGCCGGGGAGGGACGTCATCAGTTTTGGCAGCATCGTCAGGGCTCCTTATGAATCTAACAGTACAGCACTAAGATTATTGCATGGCAATACGCTAACATGTTATAGTCTTCTCAAGAGGTCGGCACCTTATGGATTTTAACCGCTTTACCGAAAAACTGCAGGAAGCTTTCCGGTCCGCCCAATCGCTGGCTGCGGGTCGCGGAAACCAACAGATTGATGTCGAGCATTTACTGGTCGCTCTTCTAGAGCAAGAAGGGGGCCTTGCCCAGTCGATTCTCGCCAAGGCGGATGTGCCGCTGGAAGGGGTTCATCGGCGGCTGATCCAGGAACTGGACAAACTCCCCAAGGTTTCCGGCTCGGGCGCCGGCATGGACCAGATCTACGTGACGGCCCGGCTGCAAAAGCTGATGACCGCGGCGGAGAGCGAAGCCAAGCGCCTCAAGGACGATTACGTCTCGGTCGAGCATGTGATGCTGGCCGCGACCGATGAGAAGGTTTTCAAGGAAATGCGGATCGACCGCGACCGGTTGATGCGCGTTCTGCAGGAAGTCCGCGGGTCGCAGCGCGTCACCACGCAGAATCCCGAAGCCACCTACGAAGCATTGGAGAAATACGGCCGCGACCTGACCAAGGCTGCCGAGCAAAATAAGCTCGACCCGGTGATCGGGCGCGATGAAGAAATCCGGCGCGTGATCCAGGTCCTGTCCCGGCGCACCAAGAACAATCCCGTGCTGATCGGCGAACCGGGCGTGGGAAAGACCGCCATTGTGGAAGGCCTGGCCCAGCGCATCGTGCGCGGCGACGTGCCCGAGGGTTTGAAGGACAAGAGAGTGGTCTCGCTCGACATGGGCGCGCTGATCGCGGGGGCCAAGTTCCGCGGCGAATTCGAGGAGCGCCTCAAAGCCGTCCTCAAGGAAGTCCAGTCGTCTGAAGGCAAGATCATCCTGTTCATCGACGAGCTGCACACGGTGGTCGGGGCGGGGAAGGCCGAAGGCGCCATGGACGCAGGCAACCTGCTGAAGCCCATGCTGGCGCGCGGAGAGCTGCACTGCATCGGCGCGACCACGCTCGACGAATACCGCAAGCACATCGAAAAGGACGCTGCTCTGGAGCGCCGCTTCCAGACCGTACTGGTGGACCAGCCGTCGGTGGAAGACACCATCTCGATTCTGCGCGGACTGCGCGAGCGCTATGAGATCCACCACGGCGTCCGCATCAAGGATTCGAGCCTGGTGGCCGCCGCGATCCTGAGCAATCGCTACATCTCCGACCGGTTTCTGCCGGACAAGGCCATCGACCTGGTGGACGAAGCCGCGGCCAAGCTGCGCACCGAAATCGACTCGATGCCGGCCGAGCTGGACGAAGCCACGCGCCGCCAGATGCAGCTCGAAATCGAGCGGGAAGCGCTCAAGAAAGAATCCGACGCGGCCTCGCGCGAACGCCTGGCCAAGATCGACAAGGAAGTGGCGGAACTGAAAACCTCGACCGCCAGCATGCGGGCCCAGTGGCAGGCCGATCAGGAAGCGCTCAAGAAGCAGCGCGAGATTCGCGCGCAGATCGATCACGTCAAGACCGAAATCGAACAGGCCGAGCGCGCCTACGATCTGAATAAGGCCGCCGAGCTCAAGTACGGCCAGCTGGCCGGGCTCGAAAAACAACTGGAGAAAGAGGCGCACGCGCCCACGCTGCTCAAAGAAGAAGTGGACGAGGAAGACATCGCCCAGGTGGTCAGCCGCTGGACCAAGATACCGCTCTCCAAGCTTCTGGAGGGCGAAGTCCAGAAGCTGTTGCACCTTCCGGAAGAACTGCACAAGCGTGTGGTCGGGCAGGACGAAGCCGTCGAGGCGGTGGCCGACGCGGTCATGCGGGCCCGCGGGGGACTCAAAGATCCCAAGCGGCCCATCGGCAGCTTCATTTTCCTGGGACCGACGGGCGTCGGCAAAACCGAGCTGGCCCGCGCGCTCGCCGAGTATTTATTCGACGACGAGCACGCCATGATCCGCATCGACATGTCCGAGTACCAGGAGAAGCACACGGTATCGCGCCTGGTCGGCGCGCCTCCCGGATACGTCGGCTACGAAGAAGGCGGCCAGCTGACGGAAGCCGTCCGCCGCCGGCCGTATTCGGTGATTCTGCTGGACGAAATCGAGAAAGCCCACAGCGACGTGTTTCATGTGCTGCTGCAGGTGCTCGACGACGGGCGGCTGACCGACGGCCAGGGGCGCACGGTGGACTTCAAGAACACCATCGTGATTATGACCTCGAACGCGCAGAAGGACGAACTGACGCGGCTGTTCCGGCCGGAGTTCCTGAACCGCGTCGATGAGATCATCGACTTCCACCGGCTGACGGAAGCGGACCTGAAGAAGATCGTCGAGATCCAGCTGGCGACGCTGCGTGCGCGCCTGGAAGAGCGCCACATCGATTTGCAGCTTACCGATGCGGCCAAGGAACATCTGGTTCATGTCGGCTACGACCCCACCTACGGCGCGCGGCCGCTCAAGCGCGCCATCCAGAGGGAGGTGGAGACGCCTCTGGCACGCATGCTGGTGGGGGGCGAAATTCGCGACGGAAAAAAGGTTGTCGCGGACTTCCGCAAGGACGCATTGGTTTTCGAGGTGGAGTCGCCGAAAGCAGTCCGCGCATCTAAATAATGAGGGATGAAAATGCCTGACGAAGAGAAAATCCAAACATTGCCGCTGTTGGCGCTGAAGAACTCGGTGTTGTTTCCGGGACTTCTGATGCCGCTGGGAGTGGGCCGCAAGGCTTCCGTGGCCGCGGTGGAATCGGCTCTGGCGGCCGAGGACAAGGAAGTGATTGTCGTCGCGCAAAAAGACCCGACGATAGAGACGCCGGGCGCGGACGACCTGTACACCGTCGGCACGCGCGCGGTGATCCGCAAATCGGGGCGCCCCCGGCCCGACCACATCGACCTGTTCGTGCAGGGTCTGGAACGGGTGGTCATCGTCAAGGTGGAAGAAAACGGCCACCTGAAGGCGAAGGTTCGTCCGCTGCCCCTGCCCGACGATTCCAGCCGCGAGCTGGAAGCGCTGGCGCTCTCGGTGGTCGAGACGGCTTCCAAGTACGTGAACCTGATGCAGGGCCAGCCGGCCCAGGAGATCGCCCAGGCGTTCGCCGCGCAAGCCGATCCGCTGCAACTGGCGTTTTTGGTCGCCTCGGTCATGAACCTGGATGTGGAGAAGGAGCAATCGCTGCTGGAGACCTCCACGCGGATCGAAGCTCTGCGCATGGTGCTGGGCTGGCTCTCGCACGAAGTCGACGTGGCCGAGCTGCGCGCCAAAGTCACCGAAAAAGCCAAATCCGAGATGTCCAAGGAGCAGCGCGACTACGTGCTGCGCCAGCAGAAGAAGGCCATCGAGCAGGAGCTCGGCGAAGGCAAAACCGACGAGGCCGAGGCGGAAGACCTGCGCGAAAAACTGGCCAAGGCCGATCTCCCGGAGGATATCCGCAAGGAAGCCGACCGCGAGCTGGATCGGCTGGAGAAAATCAATTCGGCCTCGCCCGAGCACAACGTGATCCGGACCTGGCTCGAGTACGTGATCGAGCTGCCGTGGAGGAAGCGCAGCGACGACAATCTGGATCTGAAGCGGGCCCGCGAGGTTTTGGACGAGGACCATTACGGAATCGCCAAGGTCAAAGAGCGCATCGTCGAGCAGCTGGCCGTGCTCAAGCTGAATCCGGAGGCCAAAGCTCCGATTCTGTGCTTCGTGGGCGCGCCGGGCGTCGGCAAGACGTCGCTGGGGCAATCCATCGCCCGCGCGCTGGGACGCAAGTTCGAGCGCATGAGCCTGGGTGGCTTGCACGATGAAGCCGAGTTGCGCGGTCACCGCCGCACCTATATTGGCGCCCTTCCAGGGCGGCTGATCCAGGCCATGCGGCGCGCGGGATACATGAATCCGGTGTTGATGCTGGACGAAGTGGACAAGCTGGGGCGCGACTTCCGAGGCGATCCCGCGTCGGCCTTGCTCGAGATTCTCGATCCCGAACAGAACAAGACATTCCGGGACAACTACCTGGATCTGCCCTTCGACTTATCGAAGGTGCTGTTCATCACCACGGCGAACACGCTGGACACGATTCCCGCGCCGCTGCTGGACCGCATGGAGATCCTGCGGCTCTCGGGCTACAGCGAAGAAGAGAAGGCGGAGATCGCCAAGCGCTACCTGCTGCCCAAGCTGTTGAAGAATACCGGGCTGACCGCCGAACAGTGCGTCATCACGGAGGAAGCGCTGCAGAAGGTGATTCAGTCGTACACGCGGGAAGCGGGAGTGCGGCGTCTGGAGCAGATGCTGGGGCGCTTGATCCGCAAGGTCGCGGTCAAGTTCGCGGAAGGGGAAACGGCGGCGGTGGTGGTGAAGGCCGACGACGTTCCCGAAATTCTGGGGCCGGAAGCGATCCTGCCGGAGCATGCCCGCAAGGAGCTGCCGGCGGGCGTGGCGACAGGGCTCGCCTGGACCGAAACCGGCGGCGACGTGCTGTACATCGAAGCCGCGCTCCTGCCCGACGGCAAGGAGCTCACCATCACCGGTCAACTGGGCGAGGTGATGCAGGAATCGGCCAAGACGGCTCGCAGCTATCTGTGGAGCCACGCGGCCGAATTCGGCCTGGATCCCAGCGTGTTCCTCAAGAGCGGTCTCCACATCCACGTTCCGGCGGGCGCGATCCCCAAGGATGGCCCTTCGGCGGGAGTGACCATGACCACGGCGCTGGCGTCGCTTTATACCGGCGTGCCGGCGCGCAATGACACAGCCATGACCGGCGAGGTCACCCTGACCGGTCTGGTGTTGCCCATCGGCGGTCTCAAAGAGAAGGTGCTGGCGGCCCGGCGCGCGGGGATCAAGCGCGTGATCGTGCCGCGCGGCAACCAGAAAGACCTGCGCGATCTGCCCGAAGACGTGCGCAAGGAGATGACGTTCATCTTTGCCGACCGCGTCCGCGACGTACTGGCCGATATGTTCCCGGGGCTGGTCTCCAAAGTGGCCCCGGAGAACCACTCGGAGTCCCCCGCCAAGGCGGCGTAACTCCAGCCGCCAGCGTGTTTACACGACCTTCTTGACGGTCAGCTCCAGCGGCATGCCCATGATGTCGATGGTGAACTTGATCTCCTGGCCAGCCATCACGCCCTTGTAGTTCAGCGTCAGCGGCATGCCGCCGAAATCAAAGGTGACGTGGAAGGTAAGATCGTTGCCTTCTATCTTGCCGTCCGAGATGGCGACGCTCGCGCCGTCCGGCCCCGACGTGGTGCCGGTGAGCATGGCGCCATCCGCTTTGAAGGTCAAGTTGACGGCGACATCGCCGTTGGGCGTGGTCATGTTGCCGGTCCACTTGCCATCCACGTCATGCGCGGCCACCGTCAAGCACATGAGCACCAACCCTGCCACGAGTGTGAAAAACTTCATAAAAGGTCCTCTCTGATTTTCAGATTGTGAGACGTATAGAGCTAAAAGCTCTTTACGTAAGACTAGCAAAGTGCCTTGTTATTACACTGGCCGGCGATTTTATTCTCCGGCCTTCCCCATTTCCCGGGCGTAACCCGATAAAACGTTGAAACCAGGGAGGTTTCTGATACGGATGCCAGGCGGATCCTCATCCGAGCCGCGTTGCACGCTTGGACCGCTGGCGCCGTCAAGCGTTCTGAAAGGAACGCCATGCGCATTCTGGTGATTGGTCTTGCCCTATCCGCCACCGTGATCTTCGGCCAGAGCACGGAGCTTCGGGATCGGGTCTTCTATCTCACCCACACCGATACCGTCCAGCAGTTTCAGGAGGTCGCGACGGTGATCCGCACCATCGCGAACATCAAGCAGGTCTCCACCGACAACGATCAGAAGAGCGTCACGGTTCACGCCACCGACGGCCAGATCGCGATGGCGGAGTGGTTGTTCAATGAGCTGGATAACCCGGCGGTTCAGCCTTCCGTTCCGCACGAGTATCGTGTCCCCGGCAACAGCGATGACGTCGTCCGGGTGTTTTACGTCACCACAGCCCCGACGGTGCAGGACTTTCAGGAGATCTCCACACTGGTGCGCACCATCGCCAACATCACTCGCGTATTCACCTACAATGCGCCCAAAGCTCTGGTCATTCGCGGCACCGCTGTCCAGATCGGGCTGGCTGAATGGCTGGTGAAAGAACTGGAACCCAAGGCGTCTCCTGCTGGCGCAGAATATCAGGTTGTGCCGGGCGACCTACCCCACGACGAGAACACGGTGCGAGTGGTGTATCTCACTCACACCGCAAGCGTCCAGGACTTTCAGAAGGCGGCCACTCAGATTCGCACCGTGACGAACATCACGAGGGTATTCACGTACAACCGGGGGAGGGCGCTGGCTCTCCGTGGCACTGCCGAAAAGACGGCGTTGGCCGAGAGCTTGGCCGCGCAACTCGACAAACCCTAGAACGAGTTCACCGCCGCGATCACCTCGGCGACCTCGCCGTCGGTGAGGTAAGGATGAATGGGCAGGCTGACCTCACTGGCGCACAAGCGTCGGGCGTTTTCGCAGCCGTCGGGTGTTTCGAAAGGAACGCCGCTGAGAGCCTTCTGGCCGGGAATCGCGCAGGGATAGTGGATCCCGGACGGCAGTCGCTGTACGAAGGAATCGCGGGATTCTTGATCGATCCAAATCGGGAACAGATGCCACGACGGTTCGGAGCCCGTTGGCGGCGCAGGCAGGCGCACGGCAGGATTCCGGATTCCATCAAGATACGCCGCGGCGATTTCCCGGCGGCGCGATAGCCAGCGTTCCAGCCGCGGCAGGCAGGCGCCGCGGAGATAGGCCGCCTGCAACTCGTCCAGGCGGCTGTTGTAGCCGATGAGATCGTGGCGATACTTGGCGGTCTGGCCGTAGTCGCGCAGAGCCCGCACGCGGGCATCGAGCGCGGCATCCTGGGTCAAGATGGCCCCGCCATCGCCCATGGCCCCCAGGGTCTTGGTCGGATAGAAGCTAGTGGCCGCGAGCTGTCCCACCAATCCCGTTGGCTCTCCGTGAAAGCGTGCCCCGATGGACTGCGCGCAGTCCTCCACGATCATGAGACCGTGCTGGTCGCGCAGCCGCCGCAGCGCGCTGGGATCGAGCGCGAATCCGTACAGGTGAACCGGCACGAAGAAACGGATGTCGCTTCTCTTCCGGAGTAGGTCGTGGCACCGTTCCAGATCGAGCAAGCCCATCGCGCCGGTATCGACGAACACCGGCACGGCTCCGGTCTTAACGATCGCGAGGGTGGTCGCAAAGGCCGAGAGCGGCGTGGTGAGCACGCGGTCGCCCGGTCCGCAGCCCAAAGCACGGAGCGAGATCTCGATGGCGTCCAGCCCGCTGGCGACACCGGCTGCGTGCGGGAATCCCCAATACGATGCCAAGGCCGCCTCAAAGCCTCGTACTTCCTCGCCGAGCACGTACCAGCCGCCGGCCCCGACGCTTTCGAACGCCGCCAGGGCGTCGTCGCGAAGATCGGCCCACTGGCGGCGGAAATCGTTCGTCAGGATCATTGTGAGCGCGCAAAGTGAGCGCGCAAATTGCGCTTAACACTACAGTGGGAAACAGCCTGGGATTATCTCGTTTTGGATGGACTCAGCGTCAGGATGACAATTTCGGGCGGTACGCCCAGGCGCACCGGCATGATGCTGGTGCCGATGCCGGTGGTCACGAACAGGTGACGGCCCTCCACCACGTATTCACCCGCCACGTAGCCAAACTTCGACGTGGTGATCACGGGGCCGACGATGGGGAGGTTCACCTGGCCTCCGTGCGTATGCGCGGCGAGCGTCAGGCTCACGCGCGGCGGAACGTCGGGAAAGATATCGGGATTGTGGGTGATCAAGATCACCGGATCGTCACTGGTCACTTGCCGGAGCGTGCCGGCGATGTCGGGGTCGCGCGTCCAATAGTCCGCAATGCCGCCCAACCAAAACCCCTGGCTCCCATGACGGATGTGGACCGCACGGTTTTCGAGCACAGGAATTCCGGCGTCGGTCAGGGCCTTTCCCACGCGCTCGCCGTCATACCACCAGTCGTGATTGCCGAGCACAGCGAAGACGCCTAGAGGCGCGTGCAGCTTCTTCAGCTCCGCGGAGGTTTGTTCCGGCTCGACGAAATGGCCACCGGGGAGGCCGCCGCCGCGACCTCCTGGACCCCCGATGACGAAATCGCCCAGCAGCACGACCAGCGCGGGGTTTTCGGCGTTGGTGCGCTCGACGATCTTGCGCAGCTTGTCGAGCCCCACGTGCGGCGAGCCGATATGCAGGTCACTGATCACCGCGACGCGCAGGTCGGATTTCCACCCGGGAAGCTCCAGGGGGAGATGGCGGACGATCAGCAGGCCGGGCTCGATCGCGAAAGCCCACAGAGCGACGAGAAACGGCGCGATCAGGAGGGCGATGGCGACGATTCTGATTCTGATTTTGGAGCGGACCAATCTCTTAGGATAACGGCCGGATAGCGGGTCCGGCGAACCGAGTATCATGACCCTATGCGAACGCTCCTGCTGCGATTCACTCCGCTAGCCGCTCTATTGCTGCTGGCTGGCTGTAGCCCATCCAAGCCCTCCGCCGCCGACGCCAAGAAGTTTCTCGACGACGCGCAGGTGAAGCTGAACGATCTCGGCGTCGAGGCCGGCCGCGCCGAATGGGTCCAGGAAAACTTCATCACCGACGACACCGAGGCGCTTGCGGCCGCCTCCGGCCAGCGCGCCGGCGATGAGGCCGTCCGCCTGGCCAAGCAGGCCAAGCAATTCGATGGCGTCGCGGTACCGGCCGACGAAGCCCGCATGCTGAACCTGATGAAGATCGGGTTCACGCTGGCGCCCCCGTCCGACCCGAAAGAAAGCGCGGAAGTGAGCAAGATCGCGGCCTCGCTCGACGCGACGTACGGCAAAGGCAAGTACTGCAAGGACGATGGCAAAACCTGTCTGGACGTCAACGACATCACCAAGATCATGGCCACCAGCACCAATCCGGCCGAGCTGCTGGATGTGTGGAAGGGCTGGCGCACCATTTCTCCGCCCATGCGCAAGGATTTTACGCGCTTCGTCGAGCTTTCCAACAAAGGCGCTACGGAGCTGGGATTCAAGGATACCGGCGCGATGTGGCGGTCGAAATACGACATGCCGGCCGACGATTTCAGCAAGGAGCTCGACCGGCTGTGGGACCAGGTCCGTCCGCTGTATGTCTCGCTGCACGCCTATGTGCGCGCGAAGCTCCACGAAAAATACGGCAACCTGGTGCCCGAAAACGGCCCGATCCCTGCGGACCTGCTGGGCAACATCTGGGCCCAGGATTGGTCGAACATCTATAAGCTGGTGGCGCCCAAGGACGCCGATCCGGGCTACGACCTGACCGAAATTCTCAAGGAGCGCAAGACCACTCCCCTCCAGATGGTCAAGTACGGCGAAGGATTCTTCACGTCGCTGGGCTTCGCTCCGCTGCCTGACACCTTCTGGAAGCGCAGCCTGTTCGTCAAACCGCAGGACCGCGAAGTGGTGTGCCACGCCAGCGCCTGGGACGTGGATAACGTGAACGATCTGCGCATCAAAATGTGCATCAACATCAACGAAGAAGACTTCACCACCATTCATCACGAGCTGGGTCACAATTTCTACCAGCGGGCCTATAACACGCAGCCGATTCTGTTCCGCGACAGCGCCAACGACGGTTTCCACGAAGCCATCGGCGATACCATCGCGCTGTCGGTCACCCCGGAGTATCTGGTGAAGATCGGTTTGCTCAAGAAGGCTCCGGATGCTTCGAAGGATATCGGGCTGCTCTTGAAAAAAGCCCTGGACAAGATCGCGTTTCTGCCGTTCGGGCTGATGATCGACCAATGGCGCTGGCGCGTTTTTTCGGGCGAGATCCCGCCCGACAAGTACAACGAGGCATGGTGGCAGCTGCGGCTGAAATACCAGGGCATCGCGCCGCCCGAGCCTCGATCGGATGAATTCTTCGATCCCGGCGCGAAAGTATCACGTACCGGCGAACGTTCCCTACACGCGCTACTTCCTGGCCGATATTCTCCAGTTCCAGTTCCACAGGGCGCTGGCGCAGGCGGCCGGATGCCCCGGTAACAGCGGCACGCCGCTGAATCGCTGCTCGATCTACGAGAGCAAGGAAGCCGGCAAGAAGCTGAACACCATGCTCGCCATGGGATTGAGCAAGCCCTGGCAGGACGCGCTCCAGGAAATCGCCGGGACGCGCGAGATGGACGCGACCGCCATTCGCGATTACTTCGCGCCTTTGCAAAAGTGGCTGGACGAGCAGAACAAAGGCAAGCCGGTAGGTTGGTAGATGTGTCTGGTAAGCGCGTTACGCGGATAGAGCACCGCTAAGTTTGCGCAACATCGCCGATCCATCGCCGCGGAACGCGCTCCCGTGCATGCACGCCAGCATCTGAGGGTTGAGCGCGATCAAGCGTTCCAGGATCGCGCCGGTTCCCTTGGCGTGCGCGAAGTAGTCGAGCGGCCCTCGAAATTGTTCGCTGGGCCCGACGATGTCGTTTTCGGTAACAGCCGGGTTCTTCGAGCCGCCTTGGGTGAACAGATCTCCGCAAAATAGCGTTTTGGTGGAGTGATCGAACAGGACGCCGCAGTCCCATCCGTGCGGGACGTGGGGCGTATAGATCCACTCGAGCTGGTGCTTGCCGGTCGAGAACTTCTCGCCATCGGCGAGACCGCGGCCGGGACGGTCGGCGACGTCGTTCACCGACACCAGGGCGCCGATGTCGCTCGAAAACGGCGCGGCTTGCGGGGCGATCGCCAAAAAGTCGTTCAGCGCGCCGGATTCGTCGGCCTCGAAGTGTGAGAACCCGACATGCCGCAGCTTTTCGGCGGGCATCACGGCGGAGACGGCCTCGCGCACCAGGGGGAACATCCGCCGGAGGCCGGAGTGGAACAGCAGCGGCTCGTCGTCTACCAGGAGATATTGGTTGAAGCTGAAACCGCCTGGGATGGCGGGGATATCGACCGGGGTACTGATGCGATAGATCCCGCTTGAGACCTCGTCGATGGTGGTTCCGGATTGTTGGTTCGTAATCATACCTGGAAGTGTAACGAACGGGCATCGCGTTACACATCCAAAGTGAAACCGGCAAAGTGGAATTGCCGGAATGCCGAGCGCGCCAAGTTAGACCATGGTCAATGACCATGGTACATTTGATCCTATGGAAGAGATCGCGGTCTCCAAGTTCAAGGCCACCTGCCTGGCGGTTCTGCAGCGGGTCCACAAGACCCGCAAGCCGATCCTGATCACGCGCTTCGGCAAGCCCATCGCCGAAGTGGTTCCTCCCCCGCCGCCGCGGCCGAAAAGTTGGTTAGGATGCATGGCGGGTACGGGCAAGATTACGGGCGATATTATCGCGCCCGCCGCGCCGCTTGAGGAGTGGGACGTCTTCCGCCAGTGAAACTACTTTTGGACACGCACATTTGGGTTTGGAGCCAGCTGGAACCCAAGCGGCTGTCCCGAAGAGCCGCCAAGGTCCTGCAAGATCAGCGTAATGAGCTGTGGGTTTCTCCTATCAGCTGTTGGGAGATCCTGCTTCTCTGCCGTAAGGGACGCTTGACTCTCCAGGGTGGACCGGAATCCTGGATAGCAGACGCATTGAGTCGATTGCCTCTCCGCGAAGCTCCTGTTACGCATGAAGTAGCCCTGGCCTCGGATACCATCGTCTTGCCTCATCGGGATCCAGCAGATACGTTCCTGGCGGCCAGCGCGAAGGTTTACGATCTCACGCTGGTGACGGCGGATGACAATCTCTTGAAGGGCAAGGGATACTCCGTCCTCGTGGCACAATAAAGGGACCGATGACAGGGTCCCAGATCCGCCAGAAGTTTCTCGATTATTTCGCCGAACGCGGCCACCGCGTGGTCCGGAGCTCGTCTCTGCTGCCCGCCAACGATCCCACGCTGCTGTTCACCAACGCGGGGATGAACCAGTTCAAGGACGTCTTCCTGGGCCAGGAAAAGCGCGATTACACGCGCGCGGCGTCGTCCCAGAAGTGCGTCCGCGCGGGCGGCAAGCACAACGATCTGGATAACGTCGGCTACACGCGGCGGCATCACACGTTTTTCGAGATGCTGGGGAATTTTTCCTTCGGCGATTATTTCAAGAAGGACGCCATCGCCTACGCCTGGGAGCTGATCACCAAGGAATACGGCCTGCCCAAGGACCGCCTCTACGTTTCCGTGTTTCGCGAAGATGATGAAGCCGAGAAGCTCTGGCGGGAAGTGACGGATGTTTCGCCCAGCCGCATCTACCGCCTGGACGAGGCGGACAATTTCTGGCAGATGGGCGAGACGGGTCCGTGCGGTCCGTCTTCGGAGATCTATTACGATTTCGGTCCCGAGGCGGGGCAGGGCACGTTCCCCGGCGACCCCGCGGACAGGTTCGTCGAGATCTGGAACCTGGTGTTCATGCAGTTCGACCGCGACTCCAGCGGCAAGATGACTCCGCTGCCGCGTCCTTCGATCGATACGGGGATGGGCCTGGAGCGCGTCTCCGCGGTGCTGCAAGGGAAGCTTTCGAACTACGATACCGACCTGCTGCTCCCCATCATCCACAGAGCCGGCGAGCTGTTCAAGAAATCCTATGGTGACGACGATCGCACGGACACCGTTCTGCGGATCAACGCGGATCACGCCCGGGCCACGGCGTTTCTGATCCATGACGGCGTGCTTCCGTCGAACGAAGGACGCGGGTACGTGCTGCGTAAGATCATGCGGCGCGCGATGCGCAATGCCCGGATGGTCGGCGTCTCCGATCCGTACTTGTACCAGTTGACCGGATTCGTCGCCGAGCACATGCGCGACGCGTATCCCGAAATGATGGAAAGTATCTCGCGCGTGGCGCGCGTGGTCAAGGACGAAGAGCATCGCTACGCGACCACGTTCCAGGTCGCCGAGAAATTCTTCCAGGACGAAGCCAAAGGCGGGGCATTGACCGGTGCGATCTCCGGAGCCGCCAGTTTCAAACTGTACGATACCTACGGCCTGGCTCTCGAAGAGCAAGAGGACATGGCGCGCGAGCTGGGCATCGCGATCGACGCCGAAGGCTTCGCCGCCGAGATGGAGAAGCAGCGCACACGCGCCCGCGCGAGCTGGAAGGGCGCGGAGAAAGCCCAGATCAATCCCGTCTACCAGGCGCTGCCCAAGACCGAATTCGTTGGCCGCGAGACCCTGGAAGCTCCGGCCAAGGTAGCGGCGGTACTGGACGGCGAGATTGCGCTGGATCGGACTCCGTTCTACGCCGAGGCCGGCGGCCAAGTGGGCGACAAGGGCGTGCTGGTGTCGCCGGGCACCGGCGAGACGCTGGCGGTGGTGGAGTCGGCTTATGTTGCGGCGCCGGGCAAGACCGTGCACAAGGTGAAGCTGGTGGGGCCGGTGAAGGAAGGCGATGCGGTGATCGCCCGCGTCGATCCGGAATTGCGCCACTCGACCATGCGCAATCATACCGGCACCCATTTGCTGCACGCCGCGCTGCGCACGGTGCTGGGCACGCATGTGAAACAGGCCGGCAGCGTTGTGGAGCCGTCGCGGCTGCGTTTCGACTTTACGCATTACACGGCGATGGACTCAGACGAACTCGCCGAAGTCGAGCGCCTGATGAATCAGGAGATTCTGGCCAACATCGAAGTCCATACCGACGTGATGGATCTCGATCAGGCCTTGCAGACCGGCGCGATGGCGCTGTTCGGCGAAAAGTACGGCGACCGCGTGCGCGTCGTCAAGATCGGGTCCAACGGCGACGTGTTCAGCAAGGAACTCTGCGGCGGCACGCACGTCGCGCGCACCGGCGATATCGGGATCTGCAAGATCGTCTACGAAGGCTCGATTTCCGCGGGCGTGCGGCGCATCGAAGCGATCACTGGCGAAGGCGCACTCAAGCGGTTCCAGGAGGCTTTGCAGCAACAGGCGAAGTTCGCGGGCGTCGACCTGGAAAAACTGCAGGCGCGTGAAAAAGCGCTGGAGCACGAACTTCAGCAGCTTAAGACGAAAATGGCCCAGAGCCAGGCCGGAGACCTGGAATCGCAGGCGCGCGACATCAAGGGCGTCAAGGTTCTCTCCGTTCAGGTAGACGGATTCGATCGCGCGCAGCTACGCACGCTGGTCGACTCGCTGCGCAACAAGTGGAAGACCGCGGTGGTGGTCCTGGCAAGCGCGGAAGATTCGAGCGTCTCGATCGTCGGCGGCGTGACCAAGGATCTGACGGCGAAGGTCCACGCCGGGAAACTTGTGGGCGCGATTGCGCAGGCCGTCGGCGGCAAAGGCGGCGGGCGTCCGGATATGGCCGAGGCAGGTGGAAAAGATCCGTCGGCGCTGCCGAAAGCCCTGGCCGATGTCTACACCAGTGTCGAGGGGATGTTGTAGGTGGAGAATTTCGACGTTGTCATCGTCGGGGCCGGGCCGACGGGCCTCGCCTGCGGCATCGAGCTGAAGAAGCGCGGCGTGCGGGCGGTGCTGATCGACAAGGGCTGCGTGGTCAATTCCATCTATCACTACCCCAACAACATGGTGTTCTTCACCACGCCGGAGCTGCTCGAAATCGGCGATATTCCCATGACGTCGCTGAACGATAAGCCGGTGCGCGCGGAGGCCCTCAAATATTACCGGCGCGTCGCCGACCACTACAAGCTCGACATCCGGCAGTATGAGCGCGTCGGGAATATCGCCGGCAAAAACGGTGCATTCGTTACCCATGCGGTAGATGCGCACGAATGTGCGCGTCAATATGCCTCGAAGAAGGTCATCCTATCCATGGGCTACTACGACGTGCCCAATCGCTTAAACGTGCCGGGCGAGGATCTCCCGAAAGTCATCCACTACTACAAAGAAGCGCATCCTTACTACAACCAGGACGTGCTGGTGGTGGGCGCGAAGAACTCGGCGGCCATCGCCGCGCTCGAGCTGTGGTGGACCGGTGCGCGCGTGACGCTGGTGCATCGAGGCGAAGGCATCCACCAGAACGTCAAATACTGGATCAAGCCGAACATCGAGAATCGCATCAAGAACGGCGAGATCCCGGCCTACTTCCGGTCGACGGTGCTCGAGATCGGCGAGACCTTCGTGCGCATCCAGACTCCGCAGGGCGAAAAGCGGCTGAGGAACGATTTCGTGTTCGCGATGACCGGCTATCGTCCCGACCTGGAATTTCTGGAAGCGCACGGAATCCGTTTCGATGCCCAAACCGGGCGCCCGTACACGCATCCGGAGACGCTCGAGAGCGACCGCAAGGGCATGTATCTGGCGGGCGTGCTGGTGGCGGGGATGCACACCAACGAGATTTTTATCGAGAACGGCCGGTTTCACGGCGGCAAGATCGCGGAAGCGATCGCCGGTGAGCTGCGCGGCTAGCGCGGGCTAGCTGGTCTTCTTGCTGACGGCCTTCTTGGTCGATTTTTTAGCGGGCGCGGACGTCTTCGAGGCTCCCTCACTCAGAAGCTCTCCCAGATACTTCCGCAGGTAGCTCTCCGTCTGCAGATCCGCCGTGCCCTGCGCCGAGCTTTGGGCGCGGATCACTCCCTTACGGTCGATAATCACGATCTGCGGCACCACCCAGCGCTCGATGTCGGAAATGCCGAGATAGCTCAGCACGCTGTTGCGAGGCGCGTATCCGACCGGGAACCCGACCTGGAACTGGCTGATGAAGCCGGCGGTCACCTGGGCGTTGACGGCGGGGTTGGGTGTGTTGACTTCGTCATTGAAGGTCACGCCGAAAGCCTGGAATCCCTTGGGTCCCAGTTCGCTCTGCAGCTTGGTGATGACCTTGGAAAGCGCCTGGCAGTGCGGGCAGGTGGTGAACATGAACGGCATCATCACCACCTTGCCGCGATAGCTGGAAAGCAGCTTTTGCTTGCCGGAGGGAAGCGTGACGGTGAATTCCTTGGCCGGCCGGGGAACGGGGGCGGCCGCCTGAAGCGCCAGGGCGGAGGCCAGAAGGGCAGAAACGGTAGCGATGCGCATGTTGTGGGTTATCCTTTTATTCGCTGGCTTTCTTCGTGGCGGTTCTCTTCGCCGTCCCGCTGTGGGCCGGCGCCTTGGATGATGCGCCTTCGGCCAGCAGCTTCTCGATCAGCGGCTTGAGGTGGGCAGGATCGCCCAGAGGCCCGCCGCCTTGCGACGACGTCTGTTCGCGGATGACGCCTTTGCGGTCGATCACCACGATCTGGGGGACGCCGATGCGCTCCAGCTCGGAAATGCCCAGGTAGCCGAGGACGGTGCTGCGGTTGGAGATTCCCACCGGGAATCCCGCGTACTGCTTGGTATAGTCCACGACCTTTTGCTTGGTGACGTCATCCTCGAAGCCCACGCCGAGCGCCTGGAACCCGCGAGGGCCGTATTCGGCGTTGAGCTGCGTCAGCACCCTGGAGAAAGCCTGGCAGTGCGGGCACCAGGTGAACAGGAACTGAACCACGGCGACCTTGCCCTTCAGGCTGGACAGCCGAATATTCTGACCCTGGGGCGTCGTGACGGTGAATTCCTTGGAGGGACGGGGAACCGGCGCCGCGGCTTGTACGGAAAGCCCCAACGTCATAAAGAGAGCCAACGTGGCAGTACGCATAAAAGACAGTCTACCGCACCCTTTCCGGGGATTGAATCCCCTCGATACTCTGGACGGTAGCGCCGTCCAAACGTAACGAAAACCGCCCGTCGTCGCCGAGCCCGGTTACCTCCCCCGGAGAAGAAGAGGCGATCTCCATTTTCTTCCATTTCGCCCGTAATACGCGCTGATACAGGTCGAAGAAGGCCTGGGCGGCCTGGGGCGAGTCCCACTCCGAGGAGTGCGCCAGGACCGGATACTTCGTCTTCTTGTGCTCATAGAGGCGATAAACTCCGCCGCGCCAGTGCGTCGCGGCTGCACGGCCCTCGGACTCGCCGATGTACTGGCGCAGGAGGACGCCGTAGTCGAATTCCCCCACATCCCCGTCGGCCAGGGTGCGAAAATGCCGGGCTTCCTTGCCGGCAGCTTCCTTCAGGCGGGGCAGGGAGGGCTTCGCAGGCATGCGGCCAGCCAGGTAGGTCTCCGGGTGCATGATGTGCTGGGTGCTGCGCGGCGGATCGCGAAAAACGCGCTCGAAGGCAGCCGTGCCCAGCTGGCGATAGACAGCGTCCTGGAAGCGCATGCCTTCGGTGTAGGGGAACGTGAGCGACTCGCGGATATACAGGGGCGCTTGGGAGAAGACCGGGAAGTCGTTGCCGGAAGCGCCGGCGTCCCCGGACAGACGGTCGACCAGATTGCGGGGGACCTCGCCGGGCCCGCCGGATTTCTTGGAAAGATAGGCCCAGCTCAGCCAGGTGGCCTGGCCTTCGATCACCGCCTGGCGGGCGGTGGCCTGCTCATCGCCATTGGCGTCCTTGATGAATTTCTGGAGCGGATGCTGCTGGTCGGCCAGGGCGTGAGCGAGCTCATGGGCCAGGGCGAGGATCTGCTCGTTATTGTTCGTGGTGGAATCGAGGACAAAAAGGCGTTTCTTCTTGTAATCGTAGAAGGCGGCGGCTTGTTCGGCGAGCAGATCGCTGGATTCCCGGGCCAGGTCGAAATCCTGGGGCACCAATCCGAACATCTTGAGGGCGACTTCGGCGGCGTGGGTTTCCTTGCTGGCCTCGGCGTCCTGGGCGCCCTCTTCCAACATTTTGCGAAAGTCGTCCCGGGAGAGGATTTCGGAGGGGACGGTTCGCTGCACCTTCCAGCCGGTGATCTCAGACAACGTCTGGAGGATGTCGTCGACCTGCGAGAAGATCGCATCCGAGGGCGGGGCGGACGTTTGGGCAGGGGTCTGCGCGAGGGCGGCGCCGGCGAGGCTAAGGATCAGAAACAGGCGCGCAGGCATTCGACGTGACCAGCGTAGCACGCGGGTCGTGGAAGGCCCGTAGCGGGCGGCGCTGCGCTATTTTGCGGATGAGCTGGGCCATATCGCTCAAGCCGTCCGTGTCCCCCGAACAAGGTCCTGTTTGCCTGCGCAGGGGAGGCACCCTTTGGCTCCCAACTTGCTTGGGATGTCATAGACAGGAAAACCGTTATGCTCGATGCGACGCTCCCCATCCTAAGAGGCCTGGTTCCTGATGCCTGCTGCTGATGCCGCGGCCCCGGTGGCCCCGGGAGCCGCAAGCCCTGCCCAAGACCTCGCCCAGATCGGAACGATCGCACAGGTACATGGCCCGGTGGTGGATATCGAATGTTCGCTTCTTCCGCCGCTCCACCGGGCTCTGATCGCCAAGCTCGACCATGAAACCTACACGTTTGAAGTGCACCAGCACCTGGATGAAACCCATCTGCGGGCGATCACTCTGCACCGCACGGCCGGACTTCGGCGGGGGATGCCGGTGCTCGACACAGGTTTATCGCTGCACGTGCCGGTTTCGCCCGACTGCCTGAGCCGTCTGGTGAATCTCTTCGGAGAACCATTGGACGGCCTCCCTCCGTTTGCGGCCCAGGAATATCGCAACATTCTCGCCAAGCCCGGGCCGCTCAATGAAGTCCGGGCGAGCACCGAAGTGCTGGAAACCGGCATCAAGGTGATCGACCTCCTGTGCCCCTTCATTCGCGGAGGAAAAACCGGCCTGTTCGGCGGAGCCGGCGTGGGCAAGACCGTCCTGATCATGGAATTCATGCATGCGGTGGCCCGGCTCCATCAGGGCGTATCGGTATTCGCCGGCGTGGGCGAGCGCATTCGCGAAGGCCATGAGCTGTGGCGCGAGATGCAGGACTCCGGCGTCATGCCGCATGCCCTGATGGTCTTCGGCCAGATGGACGAATCTCCGGGCGTGCGTTTCCGGGTGGGCATGACCGCGCAAACCTACGCCGAATATCTGCGCGATCTGCTGGGCAAGGAAGTGCTGTTCCTGATGGACAACGTGTATCGCTTCGTGCAGGCGGGCAGCGAGATTTCCGGCCTGCTCGGGCGCATGCCCGCCACCGTGGGCTATCAGCCGACGCTGATGACGGAAGTCGGGAGCCTGGAGGACCGGATTTCGTCCACCGCGCGCGGCAACATTACCTCAGTGCAAGCGGTCTACGTTCCCGCCGACGACATGACCGATCCGGCGGTCAGCGCGATCCTCAGCCACCTGGATACCACCGTGATTCTTTCGCGCGCGCAGGCGAGCAAAGGAATCTATCCGGCGGTCGACCCCCTGAAATCGTCCAGCAAGATGATGGACGCGCAGGTGCTCGGCGAGCGGCACTATGGGATCGCCCGGGCGGTGCGCGAGCAGCTGGCCCGCTACCACGAGCTGGAAGATATCATCGCCATGCTCGGCATCGAGGAGCTGTCGCAGGACGACCGGCGCATCGTGCTGCGCGCGCGCAAAATGCAACGCTATCTGACGCAGCCGTTCTACGTGGTTTCGCGCCATACGGGCATCGCCGGCGTTTCCGTGCCGCTGGCGGATACGCTGGACGACTGCGAAGCCTTCCTGCGCGGCGATCACGACGCGGTCCCCGAGGAGCAGTGCTACATGCGCGGCAGGATGAAGGCGGGGGCCGCATGAACGGGTTTACCCTGCATCTGCAAAGCGCGACGCAGTACGAATGCATCGACAACGCCACCAGCTTTGTGGGCCAGGACGCCTCGGGTAGCTTCGGCCTGCTGGCCGGCCATGCCCGTTTCATGACCGTCCTGGGGTTCGGGCTCACTCGCTTCCGCGTAGGGGAGCAGGACTGGGAATTTCTCGCGCTGCCCGGCGGCCTGGTGTACTTCACCGGTAATCAGCTCTATCTGAATACGCGCCGGTATCTCCGCGGGCAGGATTACGAGCGCATCCGTACCGCGCTCGAACAGCAATTCGCCGCCGAAGAGGAGGAATTGCGGGCCACCAAGCTCAGCGTGCAGCGTCTGGAACAGGAAATGCTCAAACGGTTGCTGGAGATCCACCGAGGGAGGCCCGCGTGACGCGGCTAGGCGCTATGAAAACACCCCTGGATCCGGGAAGCAATCCGCCCGATGACCAGCGCAAACTCACCGAGAGCGTGGAAAAGCAGACCGAGCGCATGAAGCGCGCCGCCAAGGATCGCCTGACATTATTGGCGCAGACGCGTTTCCTGGGCACCATCGGCATCCTGCTGGTCCTGCCGATTGTGGCCGGAGCCTATCTGGGACTGTGGCTCGACAGCCTGGCGCCGGGATACTCGGTGCGCTGGACCACCAGTTTGATTTTCCTGGGAGCCGTGGTGGGCGGAGTAAACGTATACCTGTTCATCCGCGAGTGAGGATCCATGAATCATCTGCCTCTCAACGAAACGGTCTTCACCACCTGGGGCGTGATGATATTTCTGTTCCTGACCTCCTGGCTTTCCTCCCGCCGGTTTCGACTGGACCCGGGACCCTGGCAGACGGCTCTGGAAGGCGTGGTATCGACGATCGACGACGCGATCGAAGCGGTGACGCCCGAATACGCCCGCCACCTGCTGCCGTTCGTGGGGACTCTGTGGGTGTTCCTGGCCGTGGCCAACCTGGTGGGCATTCTGCCCGGCCTGCACGGTCCCGACCGCGGATCTTTCGACGACGGCCGGCCTGGCGCTGCTGGTGTTCCTGTCGGTGCACTGGTTTGGAATCCGCATCCACGGATGGCGGACGTACTTGCGGCACTACCTGGAGCCCAACCCGATTCTGCTGCCGTTTCACATCATCAGCGAAATCTCCCGCACGGTAGCTCTGGCGGTGCGGCTGTTCGGCAACATGTTCAGCCTGGAGATGGCGGCTTTGCTGGTTCTGCTGGTGGCGGGGTTTCTGGTGCCGGTTCCGGTGCTGATGCTGCACATCATCGAAGCCCTGGTGCAAGCCTATATTTTCGGAATGTTAGCCCTGATTTATATCGCCAGCGGCCTGGAGTCGCTGGATTTGAAGCCCGCGAAGGAAGAGGAAACGAAGGAAGAGGACATCCAACATGCATGACATGACCTGGTTCGTGGTTGTTTCCACGGGAGCGGCGGCGCTGGCCATCGCCATCGGCGCGATGATCCCGGCGCAAGCCATGGGGCGCGCCATCGTGCAGGCGCTGGAGGCGCTGGCGCGCCAGCCGGAAGCGGAAAAATCCATCACGCGGACGCTGTTCATCGGACTGGCCATGATCGAGTCCCTGGCGATCTACGTCCTGGTGATCGTTCTGATCATTCTGTTCCGCAATCCGCTGCTGCAGTACCTGACGAAATAGGGAGGCGACCGCGTGCAACTCGATTGGTCCACGCTGCTGCTGGAAGTGATCAACTTCCTGGTCCTGGTGTGGATCCTGAAGCATTTTCTCTACAAACCGGTGCTCGACGCGATCGCGCGGCGCAAGGCGTCCATCGACAAGACCTTGTCCGATGCCAAGGCCAAACAGGCCGAAGCGGAGACGCTGGAACAGCAGTATCAGAACCGCCTGAGCGACTGGGAACAGGAGAAGGACGGCCTCCGCAGGGCGCTGACCGGGGAACTCCAGGTCCAGCGGGAGCGCCTCACCGAGGAGTTGCAGAGCGCGCTGGCCAAGGAGCGCGAGAAGGAAAACGTGCTGGCCCAGCGCCGCTTGGCCGAGCTCGAAACCCGAGCCAGCCAGAAGGGGTCGCTGCAAGGGGTGCAATTCACCGAGCGGCTGCTTGAGAGAATCGCCTGCGCCGAAGTGGAGGCCAAGCTGGTGAAGGTGGCCCTGGACGATCTCCCGCACCTTCCGGACGCGCAGAAAGAAGCTCTCCGGTCGGCTTCAAGCGACTCCCAGCGGGCGATCAAAGTAACCAGCGCGTTCCCCCTGCCCGAGAAGCAGCGCCAGGCGGTCATCGAGGGTCTCAAGAGCGCCACCGGGCCGGACGTTACCTTCACCTTTCAGGAAGACGCCGGCCTGCTGGCGGGCGTTCGCATCAGCGTCGGCCCATGGGTCCTGCGGGCCAATTTGCAGGACGAACTCGCGTTTTTCGCCGAAAGGGCGCGCGATGGTGCGTGACGAAACCGTCCGGACTTCCGCGCGTCCGGAGTGGCTCGACCGCTACCGCCTGGAGCTGCGCGTCACCGAGCAGGGCGCCGTCCGGTCGGTGGGCGATGGCATCGCGCGCATCGACGGGCTGCCCTCGGCGTCGATGGAGGAGCTGCTGCGTTTCGAAGACGGGAGCCGCGGGCTGGTCTATTCCCTCGAAGAAGATTCCGTGAGCGCCATCCTGTTCGAGCAGAGCGACACGCTGGCCTCCGGCTCCGCCGCGTTTCTCACCGGGCAGCGTCTGGGGATCCCGGTGGGGGATGCGCTGCTCGGCCGCGTCATGGATCCGCTGGGCGCTCCCCTGGACAGCGCGGCGGCGCCCGAATGCGCAGGCTGGCGACAGCTGGAAGCGTTGTCGCCGCCTATTGTCGAGCGGGATTTCGTCAATGAGCCGCTGTACACCGGGAGCAAGATTGTCGATACGCTGATCCCCATCGGCAAGGGGCAGCGGCAGCTGGTGATCGGCGACAACGCGCTGGGCAAGAGCTCCTTCGCGATCGATACGGTGATCAATCAGAAGGGCAAGGATGTTCTGTGCGTGTATGTGCTGGTGGGGCAAAAGCGCTCGACGGTGGTGAGTACCATTGAGACGCTGCGAAGCGCGGGCGCCTTGGAATACACCACCGTCGTGGTCGCCGAGGCCACCGCCCCCGCGGGTCTCAAGTATCTGGCTCCGTTCGCCGGGTGCGCCGTGTGCGAGGCCTGGATGGCGCAGGGCAAAGACACCCTGATCGTCTACGACGACCTCACGGCGCACGCGGAAGCCTATCGCGAGCTGTCCTTGCTGCTGCGCCGCCCGCCCGGCCGGGAGGCGTACCCGGGCGATATCTTCTATCTGCACGCGCGGCTGCTGGAGCGCTCCACCCGGCTCTCCGACGCGCACGGCGGCGGGAGCATGACGGCCTTGCCGATCGTCGAGACCAAGGAAGGGGAGATCGCCTCCTACATCCCCACCAACCTGATTTCGATTACCGACGGGCAGATCTACTTCGATGCGGGGCTGTTCGCCTCCGGGTTTCTGCCCGCCATCGACGTCACCAAGTCGGTATCGCGCATCGGAGGCAAGGCCCAGCATCCGCGCGTGGCCGAGGAGGCCGGACACCTGAAGCTCGACTATCTGCGCTTCCTGGAACTCGAAGTATTCACGCGTTTCGGGGGGCGGCTGGAAGCGTCGGTCGAAGCGCAGATCAAGCGCGGGCGCGTTCTGCGCGAACTGCTCAAGCAGCCGCGCACGTCCCCGCTCACCGTCGAGCAGCACATGGCCTGGATGGTGGCGTTCAACGCCGGGCTGTTCGATTCGGTGAAGCCGGTCGACGCGCCGGCCGTACTGGCACGTCTGCTCACGGGCGCCGCTGCCGGCGGACTGCGGCTGGATGCCAGTCACGAGGAATGGAAGAACGCGGCCAAAGAATGGATCGGCGCGGCGGGAGGGCGCTCCGATGAGCCGGCGGCGTGATCTCGAAGCCAATCTCCGGAATCTCGGCGAGATCCGCGACATCCTGAGCGCCATGAAAAACATGGCCCGGATGGAAGTCCACCGGCTGGGCCGTTTTCTCGAAACGCAGCGCAAGGTGGTGGCGAGCATCGAAGCGGCGGCCGCCGACTTCCGCACGTTTCATCCCGAGCTGTTCGTGGGGGAGAAAGCCCGGGAGGTGTTCCTGCTGCTCGGCAGCGAACGCGGCTTCTGCGGCGATTTCAACGAATCCCTGCTGCGCGCCTTTGAGGCTCACGGCGGCCGGACCGCGGACGCCAGCGTGGTCGCGGCGGGAAGCAAACTTCGCTCCAAGGCCGGCGACGGCCTGCCGCAAGCAGTGTTCCTTGAAAGCGCCAGCGTCGCCGACGAGATCGAAGGGATGCTGGTTCAAGTGATGGACGCCGTGAGCCGGGTCCACGGCCCGGCCAGCGCCGCATCCTTGCGGCTGACCGTGTTCCATCACCACGAACGCGGCCAGGGCGCTCGCATCTCGGTGCTCTATCCGTTCGAGGCGTCGGAACTTCCGCCGCAACGCTTCCCCTATCCTCCGGACTTGCTCCTGGATCCGGCCGCCTTCGCCCGTGAACTGACCGAGCAGTACTTATTCGCCCGGCTGCACGAGCTGCTGTACAGCTCGCTCCTGGCCGAGAACCAGGCCCGCGTGGAGCACCTGGAGTCCGCCGTGCGGCGCCTGGAGCGAAGGTCGGCGGAGTTGTTCAGAAAACGCAATGTACTGCGTCAGGAGGAGATCACGGAAGAGATTGAAGTGATCATGCTGAGCGCCGAGATGATGCGCTAGCGCGCCGCGGAAATAGGTCCAGAAACAGCTTCGCCGCCCCAAGCGTGCCAGAGTGGCGAGCCGGGCGGCGGCGATGCTGCTGAGGGGGGGCCTCAAACTCAAGATTATGATTGCGTTGCGGCCATACTTTGATTGGCCGACAGTCAATATTACGCGGCGAGGCCCGAAAGCGGAATGCAGCCTAAGCAGTATGATCCGACAAAAAAGGCAGTAGGGATTCGCCCGTTAGACGTCGAGGCGTGGGCGATACATGCGAACCAAAACAAAACCGGCGGAACTCCGTGAGGAGTTCCGCCAGCTTCCAGACCGATGGTCTGTGACTTAGTTAGAAGGTAAAGCGTGCGACGAGCAGGCCGGTACGAGGCCTGGTTCCCGCACCGTTGACCGTCGAGATCGCGCCGTAGCCGCCGGTATTGATTCCGTTGGCGCTGCTGATCGCGGTGGTCGGATTGCTGGAGGTCGGCTTGGACAAGAACACCCGATTGAAGACGTTCTGGAATTCCGCGCGGATCTGGAGGTTGTACTTACCCTCCGCACCCATCTTGAAATTCCGGCCCAAGCTCATGTTTTCAGAGGGCTGGCGCTGCCAGCGGTAACCTTCGTAGAAGGGCGCCGAAGCTCCCCACTGCCCGCCGGGGACATCCACCCAAGCGCCCGGGTTCAAGACTTGCGTCTGCTGCGGATCGAAGCAGTGGCAGTTGGGATCCGTGATGGCAAATCGCGGCTCGCCGGCCACGACGTTCCAGGGGGTGGTGCCGTTATTGACCGCGGAGCCGCTCCGTCCCAACTGGGTGAGCAGTTGGTTGTTGGAGTTGGGAGACTGAATCAGGTCTCCGCTCTGATATTGCAGGACCGCTCCGATCTGCCAGTCCCGAACCACTTGCGACAAGACCTTCAACGCCATCCCGTCCCCGGGAGTCTTGGGCGTCTGGTAAGTGCCCGAGATGATCAGCGCAAGCGGCTTGTTGATCTGGTTAAGCTGCTTGTTCTGCATGCGGTTGAAGATGTCGTTCGTGACGGGCGTGCCGGGCAGGAAGTAGGTGGTATCCGAACCCGACCCGAGGACCTCCGCCTTGGACCAGGTGAAGGACGCCTGCATGTCCAGGCCGTGCGAGTACCGCTTGGTGGCTTTCACCTGGAGCGAATCGTACCAGGTGTTGCCGTTGTTGGTGCCCAGGTAAGGAGTCACGCTCCCCGCCCACTGCGGTACCGGACGGAGCACCTGTTGCAGGCGCTGGCTAAGCGGCATGCCGGGATAGGCCGGCCCGAAGCCGCGGGCGATGACCGCCGGATCGCTGAGCGTCTTGGTGAGCAGTGCGCGATCGGAGGCGTTGTTGAAATCAATTCCGAATTGGGCCAGACGATCCGGCGTGAGGCCGTTGGTCGCCATGGTATCCAGCTTGGGAGCATAGAACCACGCGCCGCGGTTTCCGACGTAGCTGGCCTCAACCACCAGGTCACGCATGACCTCGCGCTGAATGCCGGCACTCCACGAGATGATGCGGCCCGGCCGATTGTTCGGGTTGTAGTAGATAAACGGAGTCTGCGGAGGCAACCCGTCGATGGTCGGGGTCGGGTACTTGCTGCTGTCGAAATTGGGCCAGGTGAGCTCGGGATTCCCGTACGGATTTCCAGCAGCGTAGGGATTGCCGCCGGCCAGGCCGCCCGAGTTTAACAGCGGGCTGATCCCGTATCCGGCAGGATTGATCGTATAGAAGTCCGCGACGCTGTAGGACGAACCCTGCGGGGTCGTGACTACGCCGTAGCTGACTCCAGCACCGGCGCGCAACACGGTCTTGGTGTCGATCTGGTAAGCGCCGCTCAGACGGGGCCCGATCGCGAAGTTATAGTTGTGGGACAGCGCGCAGTCGCAGCGCCCATCTCCACTACCTTCATAAACAACGGCGCCCAGCAGGCCGCCCACGGCCGCATTGGGAGTCGCGAAGGATGCATCGGCCATGCGGCCGTACTGCTCCTTCAGGTAGGTCTGATAATCGTAGCGGATCCCGTATTCCAGCGTCAGCTTACGAGTTACCTTCCAGTTATCCTGCGCATAAATTCCGAGCATGTGGCCGCCCAGACGGGTCTGGGTCGTCTGGCTCAGGCTCATGCTGTTGGGGAGGCCCAGCAGGAAGCTGGCGTAGTTGAAGCCGCTTCCGTCGCCGTATTGCGTGGCCTGGCCATACAACCAGGGTTGGCCGGTTTGGTTGGGGCTGAACGAGAAGTTCCCATTCGCGCGCCAGCTGCTATACGTAGGATAGCCTTCGCCGGTGTACTCGCCACCGAACTTGAAGGTGTGATTGTCCTTCACCCAGGTGAGACTCGTGTTGCCCGTGGGTTTCTGCTCCCCGATGACGGCCTTGAACGATCCGCCGAGCCCGGGTCCTCCGTAGCCGCCCGTCGAGAAGTTACCCAGCCCGCCGATGGTCGGGAAGATGGACTGGTCATAGTATCCGCTGTCTCCGCTCGGCCAAAGCTGATTTTGCTCGTAGGCAGCCGGCTCATTCGGCCGGGAGGTCGTGAAGTAGCCGATGCCGACGTGGAGCAGCAGGGTGGGACGCAGGGTCTGGTCGTAGTTCAGACGGCTGGTAGTGTTGCGGTTGTCGTTGACCACCGCGCCACCCCAGGTATCCGGGTATCCGTTGGCATTGGGGGAGAGCTGAAGCTGCCGGGAAACGTACAGGGACAGCTTGATGGTGGAACTGACCGAATGATCGATCTTGAACGACGGATTGGTGGAGTGCTGGTAGTTCGTGTACGTCGGTACGTCGTAATTGTTGACCAGCGCGGTGAGATTGGGCCTCGGGAACAGCTTCTGAATGTTGAGGGCAACCGGGTCGAAGTACTGGTAGTTCTGGGGGATGACGTTCCCAGGGAAGATACTCCTGACCGCCACGCCATTTACCAGTGTGGACGTATGCGGATCGAAGATCGCGGCGTACGCGATCGAGTTTCCCAGGGGATCCACGACCGGCTTGCCGGCGATCGAGAGGTTGCCGAACGTAGCCGCGCAGGCGCCTGTCGCCGGGTTAAGCGACCTGCAATTGGACAGGGAGAAATCTCCCTGGCGGTACGCGTCGGTCGGCACGGTCCGCACGGTGGTGGAGTTCGCCTGGGATTCCCGAAATTGTTCGAAATTGAAGAACAGGAAGGTCTTGTCGTGGCCGTCGTAGAGTTTCGGAATGACCACCGGGCCGCCGAAGGTGAAGCCGTAGTCATGCCGGCGCTGGGGGTTGCGGATGTGCTGCCCGGCCTTGTCCGGAGTCCGGGTGCCGGCGTCGGTGAATGGCGTGCCGGCATTCAGCACCTCATTGACCATGTAGTCGTAGGCGCTTCCGTGGTACTGATTGGTGCCCGACTTCATCGTGAAGTTGAAGTACCCGCCTCCCGCCTGTCCGAACTCGGCGGCAAAGTTGCTGGTTTGAACCGAAACTTCCTCGATGGCGTCGACGCCGCCCTGGCTGTCCTGCTGGCGTACTTTCCAGATGGTGCTGGTGGAGTCCTGGCCTTCAATGCGAATCGCCTGGCTGTTGGCCGGCAACCCGTTCACCGAAAGCGTGCGGTCATTCTGGAAAACCACGCCCGGAATGAGAACCGCCGACGAGAGCGGGTTGCGAATATTGCCCAGCCCCGTCGCGCCGAACCACGTACCGCCCGAGAGGTTCAGGACGGGAAGATTGTCGGCCTCGTTGGAGGTCACACGGTGGCTGATTTCCCCCGTCTCGGTCTTGAGCAGGGGCGCCTCATCGGTCACCGTCAGCACTTCGGTGGCGGCGCCGATTTCGAGCGCCACGTTCTGGCGTAGGGCGGTGGCCGTCGTCACAATAAGATTCTTGCGGACGGTCTGCTTGAAGCCGGTCGCCGTAACGGTCAGCTCATAGGGGCCAGCCGGGACGGGGATCACATAGTTCCCGGTCCTCGACGTGCCGCCGCGGTAAACCGTTCCGGTCGCGGTGTTCTTCACTTCGAGCACGGCTGACGGAACGACCGCTCCCGCCGGATCCGTAATGGTTCCCGTAATGGAGCCTTGGTTACTCTGCGCGAAAAGCGCGGCAGTGGCTAAAGAAAACAAACAAGTTACAACAATCGATCGAAAAACAGCTTTCACAATAAGATCCCCTTTCATTGCCCCCGGTTAGGTTGAGACTACCTTGAACGGTCAGAGTCTACGTTACGTTGTCGGGAACACGAAGCGGAATGGGGTATAGGCAGTACGATCTCGCAAAAAAAGGCAGTAGGGGTACGCCATCCGGCCGTCAGGGCGTGATGATGGCCTTCCGGACGGCGTACAGCACAATTTCGGCAGTATTGTGTAAGCCCAGCTTTTGCATGAGGTTAGTGCGGTGCGTCTCGACCGTATAGGGGCTGACGCTGAGGACGCCGGCGACTTCCTTATTGGATTTACCCTCCGCCAGCAGCTGCAGCACTTCGCGCTCGCGTTCCGTCAGGAGATCGTAGGAATCCTGAAGGCGGCGTTCGCGCATGAGGCCCACATAATCTTCCAGCAGCGCCTGGGCGATGGCGGGAGAGAAGTACGGCTTGCCCGCCGAGACGGCCCGGATGGCATGCTCCAGGTCCTCCTCGGCGTGGTCCTTGAGCAGATAGCCCTTGGCTCCCGCGTTCAGTGCGCGCAGGATATAGCCTTCATCGGCGTGCATGCTGAGCATGATGACGCCGGTCCGCTCGTTATCCCGGACAATTTGGGAAGCCGCGTCCAGCCCGTTGAGCAGGGGCATCCCAATGTCCATGATGGCGATGTCGGGCTTGAGCTCGTGGGCCAGCCGCACGGCTTCCCGGCCGTCGGCGGCTTCGCCCACGACTTCCATTTCCGGTACGCGATCAAGCAGAAGCTTCAAGCCCGCCCGAACGATCCCGTGGTCGTCCGCGATCAGAATCCTTAGCATCCAGAACCTCCGGCTCACTCGGGCGGGGCAAACGGATTTCGACGCGCGTACCGCGGCCCAGGGACGAAACGATCCGGATGCTGCCGCCCAACTCCCGCACCCGCTCCTGCATCCCTATCAGTCCGAGACCCTTGTGCACGCCCGGGTCCGCCTCAAAGCCCCGGCCATTATCCGTAATGGTGCCGGTGACCCAGGCGCCGCCGGTCCTGAGAGTGACCTGGATCTTGCGGGCGCCGGAGTGCAGGGAAGCATTGGTCAGCGCCTCCTGAACAATCCGGTATAAGCACGTCCGATGCGCATCGGGCAGGGAATTGGCTTCCTCATCCACTTCCATTTGAATCTCGATGCCGCTGGATCTGGACACCTCCCGGCCGAGCCAGGCCAGAGCCGGCGTCAAGCCGAGATCGTCCAGCATGGACGGCCGCAGAAGCATCGCGATGTCCCGAACCGCCCGCAGTACCTGCTCCACGGTCCCCTTGGCGCTCGCCAGACGCAGCGAGCTTTCCGAGTCGCTTACCGTCCGCGCGATGGTGCCGAGTTCCAGCCGCAGGCCGGTCAATAACTGTCCGACCTGGTCGTGCAATTCACGCGAGAGGTGTTTGCGCTCCTCTTCCTGGGCTGTTCGAAGCTGGCCCGATAACTGGCGCAGTTCCGATTCGGCCCGCAGCGATTGCCGTTCCAGCCGCGCCGTATGCACCAGGGTGATCGCGGAGATGGCCAGGCCGAGGATCAGAGCGACCACGCTGATCCACCCCAGGGACGCGCGGAGTTGCTGGTCCGCCCGGGTGGCCTGGTTCCCTTGATGTTCAAAGTTGGCCATGACCAGCTTTTCCACCTGCCCGGTGAGCGCGAACACCTCCTGCCGCCGCAACAGCCGTTGGCGCAGCATGGCGGGTCCCAGGGCGCGCTTTTGCGCGGGAGTCCACTCCAACACATTCGCCGTGATGTTACTGTAGGCGCCGAACTCCCGGCGGAGCCGGTTGAGGGACTCCTGAGGCAGCTCCGCGTCTTTGGATGACGCCAGAACTCGAAAGCTCTTCTCTGTATCGGACCGAACGGTTTTGAACTGCATCACATACTGTTGCGCGTCGGCGGGATCGTTATCGAGGAGATAGTCGCGGGTGAGGATCCCGACCAGGTAGACATTCGTGCGCAGCGTGTCGAGGGCGTCGTCGCTTTCCATGCGGGCTTTATTCAGCGCCGTCACGCGGTCCTGCGCCGTCCGGGCGCTGCGCGCCACCGCGAACGTGGAGACTCCGATGACCAGGAGCAGCGCCACGAAAGCAGCAACGAGAACGGTAGACCGCCGCGATTCCATTCGTTCCAGTGTCGCGCGATTCGCCGCGTTCTGCACCTCGCGCCTTCTCTGGCCCGGAAGGACGCGCCAACGCTAAAATTAAATCCGTGCACGGATTCAGGAGAGGGCGGGCTCGTTTGGATCTGCGTGAGGAAGTGTCGCCGGGGGCATTCGAGCTCTCTGACGCGGTCGTTCACAATCAGAGCGTGGTGACCGGTTCCGGCCCGATGGATATCACCACCTCCGGGGATCCGTGGGCCTTTGCGGTCTCGTTTCCCTTGCGTTCGGAAGCCTGCCGTCGCGCGGGCAGGGAACTGCTTTGCATAATCGTGGAAGCAGAAGTGAAAAGTGGCCGTATCGGCATTGGCTGCGTGGCTCCGGACTGCCGCACCTATGTTGGCACGGAAGGCGATCGAACGGCAGAGGACGGCAACACGGCTTTTGAGGTTGTCATCGAACGTCCCGGCGGCGATGGCTGTGGCTGGCTGGTCGTGCGCAACACGGCGGAAGGCGGCGCACCATCGCGAATCATCATACAGTCGATACGTACCTTCAGGACCGGAGCGACTCGCATCCCTGATTTGGTGGAGGTGGAAGCGCCGGCCATCCCGGAGGTCCCGCGGGAAACGGCCGCCGGATCCGGGAACGGCGCCCTCGACAACGGGAAAACGCGGCGCTTTCAACTGCTGCTCACGCACACCAGCCGGAGCTGGGATTGGACCCGATCTTCCCGGGATTTTATCGCCCGGCGCGCTGCCGACCCGAATCGCCTGCGGAACCTCCCGCCGTTCGAAGAGTTGGGGCCCTGCCAAAACCATCTCTACAGCGGCGGCCTAACTCTGCTGGATGTGTCGGTCGACGGGCGCGCGGCGCACGCGGCGGCCCGCCGCTCTATCGACAGTCACTTCAAGGTCCAGCACGCCAGCCTGGTCGGGGGCCGTCTGGTGCTGTGCTTTGAGAATTTCCTGGGGGTGCTTCCATCCGTCCATGAGCCGGTCGAAAACGTCGACTTGCGCCCGGGCAGCCCCTGGCGCATCGAGGACCCCTGGTTCAACGGGCTCCACACGGTATTCCCGGTGAGCGACAACATATGTATTGTTTCCAGCTCGAGCGCCGACGCGGTCCTGTGGGTGGATCTCGCCAGTCGGAAGGTGATCCGGCGCTGGCGTTTGCCGGCCGACATCTATGGGTTTAACTACGACCTCACTCCCTCCATGTCGGTGGTCGAGCATTTCATTCATAACGACCTCCAGCTGGCGCATCTCAACTGCGCCTATCCCGACGGCCGGGGAGGATGCTACGTGTCGACCTTATTCCAGGGCGACATCGGCCACGTCGATCAGGACGGGAGGTACTCGCTGCTGGCCCGCGGTCAGATCGGTTGCCACGGCGTTCGCCTGGCCCGCAACGGGCAGGACCTCTACTTTTCCGATAGCTGCGGCGGGCGCCTGATGCGAGTGGATCCGGACGGCGGCGTCCGTGAACTGTGGAACACCGGCAGCCGGTGGCTGCACGATGTCGAGCAGGTCGACAACGATCTCTACCTGTTTTGTTTGGGGGATACGAACGAGATTGCGCTGGTCGATCTCAGTGCAGGCCAGGAGCGGGGCCGATTTAAGCTGGATTCCCGCGGTGTAAACGTGCAATTCGTAACCGTGGTTTGACGCGTCCCCACGGCCGGTTGTAACGAAACGCCGATATTCCGTCTCTCTTTTCCTAGGATCTGATCTGTCCACTCGTGGGCTGAATGAGAAAGGGACGTTTGAGTATGACCAGCGGCGCTAAGACGGCCCCGGCCTGGCAAAAGTGGGAAGGCCAGATCGTCGACGGCCAGTTTCCGCTTCTCCGATACATGGGAGGCACTGAGCACGGCGCGGTGTTTCTGACGGAACGGGCGGAAAGCGAGCCACGAAGGGCCGCGATCAAACTTGTTCCGGCGGACGACATCACAGCGGACACCCTGCTGGCCCGGTGGAAGGCATCCGCTTCGCTTTCTCATCCGGATCTCCTGCGGCTGTTCGAGATGGGCCGCGGCTCGCTGGGCGAGGTCGAATTTGCCTACGTCCTGATGGAACACGCGGAGGAGGATCTGTCGCGAGTGGACCGGCCGCTCACGGCAGCCGAAGCGATCGACATGCTGGAAGGGGCACTGAAGGCCCTCGGCTATCTTCACGGCCAGCAACTCGCTCACGGACATCTGAAGCCCTCGAACATATTGGCGGTCGCCGATCAGCTCAAGATTTCCAGCGACACGATCCGGCCGGCCGGGGAATGGCGCGGTGACCTGGATGCGCCGGGGCAGTTCGATCCGCCGGAGATCGCGCAGCAAGGGGCCTCGCCCGCGGGAGACGTATGGTCTCTCGGCGTCACGCTGGTCGAAGCACTGACGAAGCAGGCGCCGTCATGGGATGGGAAGGAAGTCGCGGCGTCTTCGCTGGGCGGCCTGCCCGCGCCGCTGCGCGCGCCAGTGTCGAACTGCCTGCGCCTCGACCCCGGGCAACGCTCAACGGTGGCGGATCTCGCGAAATCGCTTCTGCAAGAATCTCAAACGCCGCCGCGTTCGCCCATCGAACCACCCCGCGCAAGCTTGCGGAAGGGACGCTACCTCCTGGTGGCAGGCCTTGTTGGTTTGGCGCTCGCAGCTACCGTGATTGTGCCCCGGCTCACCCGCGATCGCGCGGCCCCGGTGTTACCCGCCGCCGAACCGGAAGTCTTGAAGTCAACACCTGTGACAAATCCCCCACCGCGAGCGGTTCCACCCAAGAGTGAGGCTGCCAAGTCTGCCGGCAACGCGCCCGGTCAAAGCATCCTCGCGCGGGTGTTGCCGGAGGTGCCTGCGAAGGCGCGCAATACCATTCGCGGCAGGGTCAGGGTGAACATTCGGGTGGAAGTCGATGCCAACGGCGCGGTGGTAGCGGCGCACAACGAATCGCCCGCGTCGAGCCGATACTTCGGCAATCTCGCCTTGCAGGCTGCCCGGCGGTGGAAATTCGAGCCGGCGGACGCAGGCCCCTCCCAGCATCCACGCGAGCGGAATCTGCGTGAGTGGAATCTGCATTTCCAATTCGTTCGCGACTCCCGGCATCCCGTTTCCGTGCAAGCCGCCGCTGCGGATCCTAACGCCTCCCTGTAGCGCACTCCGCCACTGCGACCGGGCTCTCTCAGGCGCGGATATCCAGCTGATTCTGAATCGCTGGTTCATGATCGCTGGTTCATGTAAGATACCGTGGTACAGCACTTCCCGTCAGTCTTCCGAATGGGGGCTTATCGCATATGAAGAGGCAGAGAGTTTATTGGATCGGAGAACTCGCCTTAGCGCTCCTGTCCGCGTCGGTGATATTCGCTCAACCTGCCCCGCCGCCGCAACAGGCGCGACAGGGCCAGGCCGGTCGCGGGCCGCGGGGCCCTCGCATCGCTTCGCCGGAGATCCATCCCGACAAGACGGTCACGTTCCGGTTGTCCGCGCCCAATGCCGCCGAGGTCACGCTGAACGGCAGCTGGGACGGCGCGACCAATCTCAGCATGACCAAGGACGACGCGGGCGTCTGGTCCACCACCGTCGGTCCGCTCGGCGACCAACTGTGGGGCTATTGGTTCATGGTGGACGGCGTCAAGGCCCTCGACCCGGGCAACGGCGAAACCCAGCGGGACGGCGTACGGTATGACAACCTGCTGATGATCGCCGGTCCCGCGGACGACCTGTGGGACTTCAAGGATGTCCCCCACGGAACCGTGGAGCAGATCTGGTACCCCTCGCCCACGCTGCACCAAGCGCGCCGCCGCATGTATGTTTACCTGCCGCCTGACTACCAGACCAACAAGACCAAATATCCCGTGTTGTACCTCCTGCATGGCGCCGGCGGCGACGAAGACGCGTGAACCACGATGGGCCGTGCGCCCATTATCATGGATAACCTCATCGCGCAGGGCAAAGCCAAGCCGATGATCGTGGTCATGCCCAACGGCAACGCCAACCAGACTGTTTCCCAGGGCTTCGGCTTCGGCCCGACGCCCGCTCGCCAGCAGGTGCAAGCGCCCGCGCCGCCTCCGATTCAGGCGTCCCAGGGTGGACCTGGCGCACGGCCAGCGGCTGGGGGACGCGCCGGCGGCCCGGCACAGCAGGCCTATGCGGGCTCTTACCCGGAGAGTCTGGTGAAGGACATCATGCCGTTCGTCGAAAAGACCTATCGTGTGATCGCCAATAAGGATCATCGAGCCATCGCCGGCCTCTCCATGGGCGGCGGCCACACCATCACCATCACCAACAACAATCCAGGTGTCTTCAGCTACATCGGCGTGTTCAGTGCCGGGCCGCGGACGGTCGACGAGGAGTTCAAAAAGCAACTGGAAGCCGTCAAAGCCGGCGGGGTCAAGTTTTACTGGACCGGCGCCGGAACCACGGACTTGGCTCGCGCAGGGACGATGAATCTCCACGAGGTGCTGGAGAAGGACGGATTCAAGACGTCGTATAAGGAAATCCCGGGCAGCCACTATTGGTTCCTGTGGCGCGACTTCCTCGGCGACTACGCTTCCATTCTGTTCCAGTAGTTCGACTCCGGTGGGTCGCCACTGTCAAAAAGCTCTTGACGCCATACACTGTGTGTCATACACTATGTACCGTAGGCTATGGGCAGTTTGGGTATTTCGGCGTGAGCATAGACGTCCTCGAAAATCTTCGCCTAGAATTGCGGCGCGGCTGCCTGGTGTTGGCCGTACTGGCCAAACTCCGCTCCGAATATCACGGATACGCGCTGGGTAAAGCTCTGGCCGAAAACGGCCTCGAGATCGACGAAAACACCCTGTATCCCCTCTTGCGACGGCTGGAAAGCCAAAAGTTGCTGGTCAGCCAATGGCGGGTGGAAGACAAACGGAACAAACGTTTCTACCGCCTATCGGAGGAAGGACAGCCGGTGCTGGATCGGTTGCTGGTGGAGTGGCGCAGCATCAACGGAGCGATCGAGAAGCTGCTGGAATCGCCTCTGGCAGCAGGAAGGAAAGAAGCATGAAGCGGGAACTGACCAATCAGGAATTGTTGGACCGATATATTCAGTCCATGTGGCTGCCCCCGGACATTGCGGCGGAAATCCGCTCCAATCTGGAGTCGCTGGCGGAAGATCGGGCCAGGGAACTGGGGCGGGAGCTGCGCCCCGCGGATTTGAGCGCGATTCTGAAGCGGCACGGTCATCCGATGGTCGTGGCCAGCCGGTACCGCGATCCGTCGGCGCGGGGTCTGATCAGTCCGGCGTTGTTTCCGCTCTACTGGTTCACGCTGCGAGCCATTTTCGCTGTGTGGGTGACGATCCGCGTGATCGTGGCCGTGTTCGTTTTGCAGGGAACCGCGACCGCGGGCTCGGTGCTCCCACGGCTGGGGCGCGACATCTTGCTGGCGGCGTTCTTCATTGGCGGGGGCGTCACGCTGTTGTTCGCCGTTTGGGAATACCTGGAGTTCAAATTCCGATATTCGGAAAGATGGAAGCCGGAGTCTCTGCCTCCTGTCCCGCAGCCGCCTAAACCGCCTAAGCAACCGCGGCCAACGGTGCAAATTATCGGTCAGGTCGTGTGGCTGATCTTTTGGGCGATGGCGTTGTTTTGGCCCGCGATGTCCTGGGTGTGGGGCGGACGGGGCGTTTTCAGCCCGTCAGAGACCGTTTACGCGATGCGGCTGCCCATGTGGCTGCTGGTATTTTTCGGGATTTCTCAGTTTTGGCTGAACCATACGCGCTTCGCCGCAGCCGGGTGGCGGCGGTTCCTGCGCATCGCCGTGATTGTCGCGGGATGGGTGCTGGTGTTCGTCCTGTTGCGTGCGGGAGACTTGCTGGTTGCGGGTCCCAACTGGGATCCCACACAGGCCAAGCCGCTGGCGACGCTGAATCAGATGACCGCGGGCGTATTGGTGCTGGCCTGCGTTTTTTCAGGGCTCGGGTTTGTGCAGGAATTGCGCCGCTTCCTACGAAAGACCGGGAGGCGCTCGGGCGGGAACCATCAAACGGCTGATTCTGCCTCCTGATCGCCGCCACGGCTGCGGCAGAATAGAACAACTGCCTTCCGGCGGCCGGACCCCCACCGACATTGCAGTTCATGACGGTCATCGTGGATAAGCCCAATGTTCGATAATCTCAGCGATAAGCTCCAGCGGGTCTTCAAGAACCTTCGCGGCGAGGGGAAACTCACGCCCGAAAACATGGAAGCCGCGCTGAAGGAGATCCGCCTGGCGCTGCTCGAGGCCGACGTACATTTTAAAGTCGCCAAGCAGTTCATCGAGGCGGTCAAGGAAAAGGCCATGGGCGAGGAGGTGCTCACCGCCCTCTCCCCCACCCAGCAGGTGGTCAAAATCGTCCGCGACGAGATGGTCAAGATGCTTGGCCAGCATCAGGCCCGATTGCGGACCGCCAATGAGCCCCCCAGTGTATATATGATCGTCGGCCTCCCGGGGCCGCGTAAAGACGTTTACCGACAAGGGCACCGGTAAATTCGAGGGCCCAAACTGGTGGTGGGAGATCACGGAAACTGAGGTGTCTCCACTCAAAACCATGAATCTTCGTGCTTTGCGCGTCGTTCCAAAGTAGCCACACCCAGTTAGATTGACTTAAGGCGTGAAGCCGATGTACCCTAATCCGGAGCCGCGTCATTCGGAGGCCCGGCCGTTTCGAGAGGAGTCTTGTTCGTGGTTCGGAGTCTGCTTTTAGCCCTGCTGCTGGCGTTGCCAGCTTTCCCTTCGGTAATCCCGTACTCATTCGATCTAGTGACTCAGACCAGTGACTTTACCGGGATCCAGGTGGGAGATGTTTTTCATCTCTCGTTCACCATCGACTTTGGCGCCACCGACACGCAGGCGAGCACCGGTGTCGGCGTTTTCGACAATCCTTTTGGCAGCTTCAGCCTGGTGCGAGACGCTGGAAATACCGGTACGTACGATCCGTCGGGCGGGAGTTTCGGGGCCTCGTCAAACGCCAGAACGATACCCCTGGGATCCGATAACTTTCAGCTGTTCTTTCTAGACCCGTCGGGCTTTGCCCCGCTGGACGTCAACCCCTGTTGCAACCTGACCATTTTCTTCCTACTAGACAGGAACGACACCGGCGCGGGTCAGACACTGGAACAACAATTGGTCGGTGGCATTCCGAGTGCGCAGCAACTCGTGAATGCGTTTTCGTCGGCGGGGCTGGGGAGTTCGGATATTGATATCGAACTTCTCACCACCTTCACCGTTCAATCGTCCGTTCCGGAGCCCTCGTCGATGCTGTTGTTGGGCGCGGGGCTGGTGGCATTGGCCGGTTACGGCCGGGCGCGGCGGCGCGGTAGGCCGGCGGACGCGTCTTTCGCCCCGGACACTGATTTCCGGGTACTACCTATAGCTGCGTCCCGTGCCGTTCTAGCGTAGTCGCAACAGCGGGCCAGTTCCAGCCCACGGAGCAGCGTCCTTCTGGCCACTTTTGAGTGCGCTTACCCGCACTGGGTTAGAATAGGGGGACTGCCTTCCGGCGGCCGAACCCACCCGAAATTGCAGTCCGTGGCCAAGAAAAATGTTCGATAATCTCAGCGATAAGCTCCAGCGGGTCTTCAAGAACCTTCGCGGCGAGGGGAAACTCACGCCCGAAAACATGGAAGCCGCGCTGAAGGAGATCCGTCTGGCGCTGCTCGAGGCCGACGTACATTTTAAAGTCGCCAAGCAGTTCATCGAGGCGGTCAAGGAAAAGGCCATGGGCGAGGAGGTGCTCACCGCCCTCTCCCCCACCCAGCAGGTGGTCAAAATCGTCCGCGACGAGATGGTCAAGATGCTCGGCCAGCATCAGGCCCGCCTGCGGACCGCCAACGAGCCGCCCAGCGTGTACATGATCGTAGGCCTGCAGGGCTCCGGCAAGACAACCTCTACCGGAAAGCTCGCGCGCTGGCTTTCGAAGAACGGCAATTCGCCCATCATGGTTTCAGTGGACGTCTACCGTCCCGCCGCACGCAAGCAGTTGAGCGTGCTCGCCCGTGATCTGAAACTCCCGATTTACGAGGGCACACCGGAGGAAACCAAGCCCGCCGAGCTGGCGCGTGGCGCGCGCAAGGAAGCTGTGCAGACCGGGCGCGACGTGATCCTGGTCGATACCGCCGGGCGCCTGCACATCGACGAAGAGCTCATGACCGAGCTGACCGAGCTCAAGGAGCAGCTCAATCCCGTTGAGATCCTGTTCGTCGCCGATGCGATGACCGGGCAGGACGCGGTGAAGTCGGCCGACGAGTTCCACAAGCGCTTGGGCATCACCGGCGTGATCCTGACCAAGATGGACGGCGATGCCCGCGGCGGCGCGGCGCTTTCGATCCGCGCGGTCACGGGCCAGCCCCTCAAGTTCGTCGGCGTCGGCGAGAAACCGGACGCCTTCGAGCCGTTTCATCCCGACCGCGTCGCCCAGCGCATTCTCGGCATGGGTGACATGCTCAGCCTGATCGAAAAGGTCGAGGAGACCTACGGGCAAAAAGAGCAGGAAGAAATGCAGCGCAAGCTCATCGACAATGAGTTTTCGCTGGGCGACTTCCGCGATCAGATGAAGCAGCTGCGCAAGCTGGGCCCGCTGGAATCGATTCTGGGAATGATGCCCCAGATGGGCCCGCTCAAGGACCTGAAGAACGCCAAGATCGACGAAAAAGAAATCACCCGGCTGGTGGCCATCGTCGATTCGATGACCGCGCGCGAGCGCAACAATCACATGATCATCAACGGGGCCAGGCGTAGGCGGATCGCCAAGGGTTCGGGCACCTCGGTTCAGGAAGTCAACAGTCTGCTCAAGCAGTACGCGCAGATGCGCAAGATGATGAAGAGCTTCACGGGCGGCGGATTCCTGGGCAAACGGCTGGGGAAGCTCAAGCTGCCCATGGGCTTCGGATCATAGATAATAAAAGTTCCGGACAATATATAGGATGGAGTTACAAGGATGCTGATGATTCGTTTGGCGCGATTCGGCGCGAAGAAGAAGCCGACCTATCGCGTGGTGGTGATCGATAAAGAGCGGGCGCGCGACAGCACGGCCCTGGAAGTGGTGGGAACGTACAATCCCATCTCCAAGCCCAAGGCGGTGAATCTCAACCATGAGCGCATCGCGCACTGGATCAAGAACGGAGCCCGCCCGTCGGACACGGTGGCGCGCCTGATCCGGGTCTATCCGGCGGCGCCGGCCGCATAATTTCCCCGTTGTTTTACCTCAAAGGCCCGGTTCCGGCGTGCAAATGCTAGAATCGATCCAAGCAGGAGGGTGAAACGGGTGAAAGATCTAGTAATCGATATCGCCAAAGCTCTAGTTGATATTCCCGATGAAGTGACGGTTCGCGAAGTGGAAGGCGAGCAGGTTACCGTGCTGGAGTTGCGGGTCGCGCCGACCGATCTGGGTAAGGTGATCGGCAAACAGGGCCGCACTGCGCGTTCCATCAGAACGCTGCTCGGAGCGGCGGGCATGAAGCTGAACCGGCGCTTTACGTTGGAAATTTTGGAATGAGTTCCTGGACGGTTGTTTAGGCTTTGGACGGGCGTTTAAGCTTTGGGCGGACGTTTAAATTTTGGATGACGAGAAGTGGATTGTGGTCGGCCGCATCCTGCGGGAGCGCGGCCGGATCGGCGAATTAACCGCCGAGATCTACAGTTCGCAGCCCGGACGGGCCGAGAAGCTGAAGGATGTGATGCTGGCCTTGGGCGGCCTAAAACGGCCGGTCCAGGTGGAACGGTTCTGGTATCACGGCGACCGGCCGGTGTTCAAGTTCTTCGGGATCGACTCGATCTCCGATGCCGAGGTCTGGCGCGGGGCCGAGATCCTGGCTCCCGAAGGGGAGCGGGCTCGTCCCGAGCCGGGCGAGTATTCGCATGCCGACCTGATCGGTTGCGAAGTGCGAACCTTTGCGGGGGATCAGCTGCTGGGCGTGGTTCGTGGGATCGAGGACTACGGCAGCCAGATTCTTCTCTCGGTAGAGAAAAACGCCGGGAAGGATGCCCGTGGGGAGATGTTGATCCCCTTCGTGAACGCTATTTGCCGTGAGATCGATGTGGCCCGGAAAGTCATTCGGGTGGAGTTGCCCGAGGGCTTAGCGGAGCTGTAAAAGACGCGTTGTGATGACGTTTCATGTCGTGACGATTTTCCCCGAGTTTTTTCGCGGGCCGTTCGAGCATGGCGTGATCGAACGGGCGCGGCGGGCCGGCTTGATCGAGATCCGGGTGCATGATTTGAGAACCTGGACCGAGGACCGGCACCGGACCGTGGATGACCGGCCGTTCGGCGGCGGCGAAGGCATGGTGCTGAAGGCCGAGCCGATCTTTGAAGCGGTGGAGTCGATCTGGCCGGATCGTTCGGCCGGGAAGAAGGTGGTCCTGCTGTCGGCCCAGGGCCGCAAGTTCGACCAGTCCGTGGCCCGTGAATTCGCGGGTCTGAATGAGTTGTTGCTGATCTGCGGCCGCTACGAAGGCGTGGATGAGCGGGTAGCCGAGCATCTGGCCGATGAGGAACTTTCGGTCGGCGACTTCGTGCTGAGCGGCGGCGAACTGGCCGCGGCTATGGTGATCGACGTGGTGGCGCGCCTCAGGGAAGGCGTGCTGGGGAATCGGGATTCGGCGGTGTACGAGTCGTTCGGAGAGGACGGCCTGCTGGATTGCCCGCAATATACGCGGCCGGCGGAATTCCGCGGCTGGAAGGCGCCGGAGGTGCTGTTGGGCGGGAATCACGAGCAGATCCGGCAATGGCGGCTGAAGGCGGCGCGCGAAAAAACCGCGCGGCAGCGGCCGGATTTACTGGGGATGTGACCCCGGGGCGCATCCGCACGCTAATATGTAGAAGGGACTTTATTATGGATAACGCAGTGCTGACCAAGATCACGGCTCGCAACCTGAAGAGCGGCCATCCCGAGTTTCGGCCCGGGGATACCCTCCGCGTACACGTAAAGATCAAGGAAGGCGAGAAGGAACGGTTGCAGGCGTTCGAAGGGACCCTCATCGCGCGCCACAACAAGGGCATGGGCGAAACCATCACGGTTCGCAAGGTCAGCTTCGGCCAGGGCGTCGAGCGTATCTTCCCGCTGCACGCGCCGGTGGTGGATCACATCGACATCGTGCGCACCGGGCGGGTCCGGCGCGCCAAGCTGTATTACCTGCGTGGACTTAAAGGGAAAGCCGCCCGCTTGCGGGAGCGCTAGCCCTGATGTTTTCCGTTCGAACCGCATGCCGACCAGCCGTCATGAACGCGCCTTCCGGCGTGCTGGATACCGGGCCGTCGCCGGGCTGGACGAAGCCGGCCGCGGGGCGCTGTTCGGTCCGGTATTCGCCGCCGCGGTGATCCTCGATCCCGATAAACCGATCCGCGGGCTGGACGACAGCAAGCAGCTGGCGCCCGAGCGGCGCGAGGTCCTGGCCGGACGAATCCGGGAGCGCGCCCGGTCCTGGGCCGTGGCCGCCGCGGACGCTTTTGAAATCGATCAGCGGAATATCCTGCAGGCCGCGCGTCTGGCCATGCGCCGCGCCGTGGAACGATTGCCCGCTCCCTGCGACTGCCTGCTGGTGGACGCCGTGAGCGTGGATCTGGCCTTGCCGCAAAGAGCGCTGATTCACGGCGACGCACTGTGTTTTTCCATCGCCGCCGCGTCGATCCTGGCCAAGGTCGCCCGCGATGCCGCACTGGAGGCCTGGGACGCGGTTTTTCCCGAATACGGCTTCAAGGACAACAAAGGCTACGGCACGCCGCACCATCTGGCCGCGCTCGAACGGTTGGGCCCCACCTCTCTGCACCGGTTCAGTTTCGAGCCGGTGCGAAATCTAGCACGCTTTCCATCTCGTTACCAGGCTTGGACCGGCTATCCCATCCCCCAACCCATTCCTGAGCAAGGCGAACTATTTTCATGTCCCTGACGCCGGAGCCGGCCCCCAACTCTCCCACCCCCGCATCCCCCAGTGAAACCCGCCGGTCCAACCGAACCCCACGCTTGCTCCGGCTTGTCTTCGCCATTTTCACCTTTGAGATCGGCCTCTTCCTGGCCGTTTTCCCCTGGGTGGACATCTGGAGCTTGAATTACTTCGCCGAATGGATCCCCGCGCTGGAGAGTATCTGGCTGGATCCCTATTTCCGCGGCGCCATCACCGGTCTGGGCCTGGTAAACATTTACGTGGCGTGCGCAGAAGTACTGCGGATCTTCCGTCGTTCAGATTAAGTCTTTTATAATCAGTAGTTAATCGCAGGCCAGCCGGCCTAACCCTCCGTAACCGCCGCTTCCCCGGCCCCACTAGGGAAAACCCCTATTGACCTAAAGTACCTTACTTAGTACTATCTAGGGTGAAACTCTTAGGTATAGGTCTAGGGTATCTCGTAGTACTGGACCAACGCAGGGTGGAAAGGTACCAGGTCATGAGAAAACTTCGTAGCTCGTTTGCTCTATGTGCTACACTTTCCGGAGTAATTGTTTTGGCGCTTACGATGAGCGCCATCACGTATGGCAGTGTCCACATCGGTCCGTGGCCGTTCCCGCCGGACGATCCGCCGCAGGGTGGAGGTAACATCGCCCTTGGAACTCACATCGGCCCGTGGCCATTCCCGCCGGACGATCCGCCGCAGGGTGGAGGCAACATCGCCCTCGGAACTCACATCGGCCCGTGGCCGTTCCCGCCGGACGATCCGCCGCAGGGTGGAGGCAACATCGCCCTCGGAACTCACATCGGTCCGTGGCCGTTCCCGCCGGACGATCCGCCGCAGGGTGGCGGTAACATCGCCCTCGGAACTCACATCGGTCCGTGGCCGTTCCCGCCAGACGATCCGCCGCAGGGTGGCGGTAACTTCCGTTTGGTGTAATTTTGCTTCACTTGTGTCCAGGCTCCGCGTGCTTAGAGGAGCCTGGACATGAGTTCGTTTTCGGATGTTATTGGGTATAGCGGCGTCGTCCTACAGCTAGTCCTCCTTTTCCTCCTCATTCGCGGCCCCTTCCGCCGGTTTTTTTTCATCTTTGCGTACTGCCTGGCGCAGACCATCCAGACGGTACTGGATGGCTTCGTCCTTCGCCAGTATGGGGTTGCCAGCCGCGAGTACAGAGTGGTGTTTTGGACCGACGCGATCGTGGTAGACCTGCTCCTGTTCGCGCTGGTGGTCGTGCTGACTTACCAGGCCATGGAAGGCAGCCTTCTCCGGAACATGCTGGGACGGCTGGTCGGCATTGTTTCTCTCGGCATCCTCGTGCTTCCGTTCGTGGTTTTGAACGGCCCGATATTCGGCACCCACTGGCTAAACGGAGCCGACCAAATCCTGAATTTTGGCGCGGCCATCATGAATCTGGCGTTGTGGACCGCGCTCGTGGCGAGCAAGAAGCGGGACAAACAGCTGCTCAGTATCACCGCGGGTCTCGGCGCGCGAGTAGCCGCCGCTGCTGTTCTGTTGGGTCTGCGCCAGCTTACAGTCAGCGGTGGAAACGCCCGCGAGGTGGCCGATCTCGCCGCGCAACTTACGTTCGTCGCGGGTGCGCTGATCTGGTGCTGGGCGTTTCGGCCCGGACAGGCTCAGCCCGCTCCCAGGCCCGTGCTCAAGCCTTCCTGATACTGATTCCCAATTCCCGCAGCTGCCGCTCGGGAACGTCGTTGGGAGCGTCGCACATCAGATCGGTGCCTTTGGCCGTCTTGGGGAAGGGAATCACCTCGCGGATGGACGTTTCGCCCGCCAGGATCATCACCAGCCGGTCGAGCCCCAACGCGATGCCGCCATGCGGCGGAGCGCCGTACTCCAGCGCTTCGAGCAGGAACCCGAACCGCTTGCGGGCCTCTTCTTCGCTGAAGCTGAGGGCTGAGAAAACTTTCGATTGCACATCCTGGCGATGAATACGAATGGAGCCCGAGCCCAGCTCGGTTCCGTTCAGCACCAGATCGTACGACTTCGCGCGGCAGCGGGCCGGATCGGTGGTGAGCTTTTCGATATCTTCGTCGTGCACCGACGTGAACGGATGATGCGCGGCATTCCAGCGGTTCTCTTCCTCGTCCCACTCGAACATGGGGAAATCGACCACCCACAGAAACTGGAAGTTCGTCGGATCCAGAAGTTTGTGTTTATCGGCGTACTTCTGCGCGGCGGACAGGCGCAGATGCCCGCATGCCAACAGCACGGTTTCTTCGGGCTTCGGGCCTTTCGGTTCTCCTCCCCAGCCCGCTAGAAGCAGCAAATCGTCTTCCGCCGCGGAAATGCGCGCGCGCACGGCCTTCATCTGCTCGGGAAAGTCGCGATCCAGGCGCTTGAGGTCGTCATAGACGCGCAGCCCGCGCTCCTGGCCGGAGGCTTTGAGCTCATCGCGTTCCTTGCGGCTGATCGGGCCGACCTTGGGAATGCGAATGGCCACCAGCGGCAGTCCTTCGGGCGTCAGCCCCTCGCCCGGGAACAGGTCTTCGACGCAATGGAAGGGAGGGATGCGCAGATCCGGTTTATCGCTCCCGTAGGCGCGCATCGCCTCGGCATAGGTCAGCCGCGGGAAGGTCGCAGGCACATCGTAACCGGCCACTTTGCAAGCCGCGCCGATCAGCGGCTCGATCACTTCGTAGATACGCTCCTGCTGCGGAAACGACATCTCCAGATCGATCTGGGTGAACTCAGGCTGGCGGTCGGCGCGCAGATCTTCATCGCGGAAGCAACGGACGATCTGAAAATACTTCTCGAATCCCGCCACCATCAGGAGCTGCTTGAAAATCTGCGGCGATTGGGGCAGCGCATAGAATTTCCCGGGATTGACGCGGCTGGGAACCAGGTAATCGCGCGCGCCTTCCGGTGTCGAGCGCGTCATGAAGGGCGTCTCGATTTCGAGAAACCCCATCTTCGTCAGGACTTCGCGCACGGCGAAGGTCATCTTCGAACGCAGGATGATGTTGCGCTGCATGTGCGGGCGGCGCAGATCGACGTAGCGATACTTCAGGCGCGCGTCTTCCTTGACGTCGACGTTCTCTTCCATGGGAAACGGCGGCGTCTTGGATTCGTTGAGGATCCAAATCTTGTCGACGGCCACCTCGACCTCGCCGGTGGGGATGGCGGGATTGATGGTCTCCGCCGTGCGCTTCTCGACCAGGCCTTCCACGGCGATGACGTACTCCGAGGCGAGCATTTCCGCCTTGGCGTGCACCGCCGGGTCGCCGTCGGCGCGGAAGACCAGTTGGGTAACGCCCTCGCGGTCGCGCAGGTGGATGAACAGCACGCCGCCCAGGTCGCGGCGGCGATGCACCCAGCCCATGAGTACAACGCGCGCGCCTGCATCGGAGGGACGGAGTTCCCCGCAGTTGTGTGTCCGGCGCAGCTCGCCTAAAAAGTCCAGAGGTACTTGTTCCATTTTCTAATTTGTTTTGATGTGCGCCGCGAGCTCGGAGCGTTTCAGCTTCACTTGCTCGCCCGACGCCATGTCCTTTAGGGAATACGTTCCCGTGTTGACTTCATCATCGCCCAGAATCAGCGTGTACCGCGCGCCGGTCTTGTTGGCGACCTCTAAAGCGCGCTTCAGTTTCCGGTCGGCCGAGCGCTCGACCGAAAAACCCTGCGAGCGGAGTTCGGCCGCCAGCGCACCCGCGTGCTGCTCGGCGGCTTCACCCATCGGGGCCAGGAACACGTCGACGGCCGGCTTGAACCGGTCCGGATGCGCTTCGTCGAGGATCATCACCAGGCGGTCCTCGCCGATCGAGAAGCCGATTCCCGGCGCGGGAACCTTGGAGCCGATCGCTTCCGCGAGGCCATCGTAACGGCCCCCGCCCAAAACGGAGTTTTGGGCTCCCAGTGATCCGTGCGTGATCTCGAAGGTCGTGCGCATGTAGTAATCCAGGCCGCGAACCAGCCTGGGGCGGACTTCGTAGGCGATCCCGCGGGCGTCCAGGTGCGCACGCACGGCGGTGAAGTGCTGGCGGCACGCGTCGTCCAGATGATCGAGGATCGAAGGCAGGGCGTCGATATACGGCTGGTCCTCGTGAACTTTGCAGTCGAGCACGCGCAGCGGATTGGTCGTCGCGCGGCGCTGGCAATCGACGCACAGGTGCGGCGCGACCTCGGAGATTTTTTCTCGGAGCACCGCCAGATATGCCGGGCGGCAATCCTTGCAGCCCACCGAGTTCAGAATCAGCTGAATCCCTTCCAGCCCGCAGCGCTGGAACAGCTCCACCACCATCTCGATGACTTCGGCATCCACCACCGGCGATTCCGAGCCGATGGCCTCCGCGCCGATCTGATAGAACTGGCGGAAGCGGCCCTTCTGCGGGCGCTCGCGGCGGAACATCGGGCCGATGTAGTAGAACTTCTTGACGCCGGGAATCTGGTCCAGGCGATGCTCGATATAGGCGCGCATCACCGACGCCGTCGCTTCGGGACGAAGCGTTAGCGAGCTGCCGTCGCGATCCTCCCAGGTGTACATTTCCTTGCCGACGATGTCGGTGTCTTCGCCCACCCCGCGGGCGAACAGCGCCGTCTCTTCAAACAGCGGCGTGCGGATCTCCTGGTAGTTGTAGGTGCGGAAGAGTTCGCGCGCCACGGCTTCCACGTGATTCCACACCGAGCTGCCGGGCGGAAGAATGTCGCGCGTACCTTTGACGGCCTTGATCACAATTCTTCCTTGTACTCCTTGCCCCGCTCCATGTATCCCGCAACACCCTTCTGAAAACGAGCCTTCTCCTCCGCGCTGACCGGACGGCGCGGTTTGGCGGGGGCGCCCATCACCAGCATCTCCGGCGCGACCGCCATTCCCTCGGGAACCAGCGCGCCGGCGGCCACCACTGCGCCACGGCCGATCCGCGCGCCGTTCAGCACCCGCGCGCCCATCCCGATCAGGCTGTCTTCTTCTATGGTGCAGCCGTGCAGAATCGCGGCGTGACCCACGCTCACGCGATCGCCGATGACCGTCGGGAAGCCTTGATCGGTGTGAATGATCGTCCCGTCCTGGATGTTGGTTTCCGCTCCCACGCGAATCGGCTCGATGTCCCCGCGCAGGACCACGCCCGGCCAGATGCTCGCGCGCTCGCCGATCTCGACGTCGCCAATGACGTGGGCGCCGGGGTCAACGTAGGCGGAGGCGGCGATCCTGGGGTTCATGCCTCGGAAACTGCGAATCATGATCGGAGGGGGTAACACTCATGCTAACAGAAGCCGATATGCTGAAGGTATGCGAGTGTGGATTTTACTCGCCGTGGCGTGTTTTCCGCTGCGCGCGGATGAGCGCATTCAGAAATTGGTCGCGCGCCTGACCCTGGAAGCGGACGCCTTTCAGAAAATCGCTCCGAACCTGGTCGGCCATGAAACCCTGTTCCAGCGCGCCATGAAGCCGCCGAAACGAGGATTCCACATCCGGATTGGCGCCAGCGCGAAGAATCCTCCGCAACCGGTTTGGCAGGAGCGGCGCATCTTGTCCGAATACAGCTTTGCGGCGTTTTCCGGCGAGGGAGGCGCGTTGCACGAGTTGCGCCGCGTGACCGAGGTCGACGGTCACGCCGTGCGGGATTCCAAGCAAGCTCAAGAGGAATTGGCTGCGATCGTGATCGCTCCCGGCGATAAGCGGAAGAAAGAACTTCTGGAGCAATTCGAGAAATACGGGCTGGTGGGCGCTGTCACTGATTTCGGACAGCTCCTTTTGCTGTTCAATTCCCACGACGTGCTGCACTATGAGTTCACGTATCGCCGTGTGGAGATGCAGGGCGCCGGTCGTCTGCTGGTCTTCGGATACCAGCAAATCGACGGTCCGGAGGGGCTCACCGTCATCGATGGCCAGCACGGCGATTCCGCGCAAACCATGCGCATCAGCGGGGAAGTGTGGGTCCGGGAGATCGGCTACGTTCCGGTGCGGATCACGCTCGCCAGCAGTCAAGGCGAGGGTCAAGAGATGGTGCGCGAAGAGGCCTCCGTGGATTACGTCCCAACGGCTTTCGGTGCGCTCCTGCCTCTTTGGACAGAGCATCGCGAGCTGCGCGGGGGAAAAGTGGTGGTTGAGAACAAGTTCAGCTACACGGATTTCCATAAGTTCGGCGTCACTACCCAAATCAATTTTGGCGCCGCCAAGCCTTCCAAATGACGCGAGTCGTGTATCTCCACGGCTTCGCCTCCAGTCCGCTCTCCAGTAAGGCGCAGTTCTTTCGCGGCAAGTTCGCCGCCCGCGGCATCCCGATGGAGATTCCCCGGCTGGACGAAGGCCGCTTCGAAGATCTGACGATTTCCGGACAGCTGGGGGTGATCGAGCGGGCCGTGGGCGGACAGCCCGCGATCCTGATGGGCTCGAGCCTGGGAGGCTATTTGGCCGCGCTCTACGCATCGCGGCTGGCAGCCCGTCACGCTGAAATCGAGCGCGTGGTGTTGCTTGCGCCGGCCTTTCAGTTTTCCCGGCGATGGCGGGAGCGCTATTCGGACCAGGAGTGGGAGCGCTGGCGGCGCGAAGGCTCCGCCCCCGTTTTTCATTACGGCGACGGCCGGGAGCGGCGGCTGAGATATCAGTTGGTCGAAGATGCCGCCCGGTATGAGGACGAGCCGGAGTTTCCCCAACCGGCCCTGATCCTTCACGGAGTGCGGGATAACGTCGTGCCGGCTGACATTTCCAGGACCTACGCGGCCCGGCACGCGAACACCAAACTGGTTCTGTTCGAATCCGGGCACGAGCTCACCGACGTCCTGGAGCCCCTGTGGGCCGAAACCTCCAGGTTCCTTAATGTTTCATAATCCATAGAACGTGCGTCTATATAGAATTATCTATCGATTAGGCCTGTGATAGACTCAAAACAGGGCTGGCACCAGCGGGCGAAAGTTTCAGAAACTGAAACCCCGGCCCGGCTCTGAACGTCATTACTACCGACCCGCACTTTGGGCGGAAGAGAGCGAATGTGTCCGAGCAGCTTCCAGAAAAACCGGTAAACGCTGGCGGCGGAACACCGCCTGACGAGTCCGCCAACGACTTGCAGTTTCTGGTGCCCAGTTCCATCGAACTGCCCTGGTACAAGGGCATCGTCCAGGGCGTCAAGGAACTCATTCATCCGCCCCAGTTGCCGCCGCTGGAGCTCACCTCCAAGCCGCTGGACCTGGAGCACCCCTCTGAGGAAACCGACGTCCACTTGCAGCACTTTCTGGTGCCTGCTTCGATCGAGCTGCCCTGGTATAAGGGCATCGTCCAGGGCATCCAGGAACTCATTCATCCCGTCAAGCTGCCGCCGCTGGAGCTCACTTCGAAGCCAGTAGACGACCTCCCGTCCTTGAAAGGATTGTACGGGGGCCATGAATCCATGGCCGGGGCGGGGTCCGTGATTATTCACGTGGCGGTGGTGGCCCTGTTGTTGTTCCTCGGCTCGCTCAAGCCGGTGCAGCAGGCGGTGAAGGAATTCGTTCCGATTTTCGCCCCTCCTCTGAAAGATTTCCAGCCCAAGCCCAAGCCTGAGCAGTCCAAGGGCGGCGGCGGAAGCCCGCAGAAAGTGGCGGCGACCAAGGGCGAGCTTCCCAAGGTGGCTCCCAAGTCGTTTGTGCCTCCGATTCAGACGGTCCAGAATCCGAAGCTGACGGTGACGCCGACTATCGTCGCTCCGGATCTCCCGAACATTCAGGCCAACAACTACGGCGATCCGCTGGGCAAGCTGGGAATTCCCTCGGCCGGCAACGGCCTGGGTACCGGCATTGGCCCGGGGCGCGGCCCTGGAGTGGGTCCTGGCAGCGGCGGCGGATTTGGCGGCGGGGCTTACAGGATCGGCGGAGGCGTCAGCGCTCCGGTTCCGATTTTCCGGCCCGAGCCTGAATACTCCGAAGAAGCCCGCAAAGCTAAGTGGCAAGGCGCGGTGCTCTTGCAGCTGGTGGTCGACGAAAACGGAGTGCCGAAAGACATCAAGGTGGTCCGTTCGCTGGGTCTGGGCCTGGATCAGAAGGCCATCGAAGCGGTACAGAAGTGGCGCTTCAAACCCGGATTGAAGGACGGCAAGCCCGTGCCGGTGTCCGCCAACATCGAAGTCAACTTTAGACTTCTCTAAAAGCCCGAGGCGACTTCTCTAAGAGCCCTAGGAGGCTCCTCTAGAAGCCCGAGGCGCTTATTGTAACTCCCCGCATCCGCGCGCGAGAGCTTATTTCAACCTGTACGTAAACCCCTAGCACTCTACGTCGGTCTATACGTGCGGATGGAGAGAGGTCTTTTGCCGGAGCCGGCGCCCGTGGCCGAGGAACCCTGCGCCGGAGGTCTCGATGATTTCGATGCGCTGGTCCGGCTGCACCGGCCGCGGATCTTCCGGTTCCTCCTGGCATCTCTTCGCAATCGAGAAACGGCCGAGAACCTGACCCAGGATTGTTTCATGAGGGCCTACAAAGCGCGCGATCAATTTCGAGGAAGCTCCAGCCCGGCAACGTGGCTGATGCATATCGCCGCGAACCTGATTCGGGATCATGAAACCAATCGCCGCCTGAAATTCTGGAAGCGACAGCTGCGCTCCGACGTGGAGCTGAAGGACGTCAGCGATTGGATTCCTGACCGGCAAAAGTCGCCCGAAGCCCTGGCTCTCGCCAAGGAACAAGTGGACGCCATCTGGAAGGCGTCCGCGAGTCTGCCGGAAAGACAGCGGACCGTCTTTCTGCTCCGTTTCGTGGAAGACATGGACCTTTTGGAAATCGCCGCGGTCACGGGAATGAAGGAAGGGACGGTCAAGTCGCACCTGTTTCGGGCGGTGCAATCCGTGCGGCTCGGACTGGAGGAAGGACGATGAATCACCTTTCTAAAGATCAAATCTCCCAATGTCTGATTGGCGGCGGCACCCCGCAGGAAACCGAGCATGTCTGGAAGTGCGCGGCGTGCAGCGCGGAATTGGCGCGCCTGGAATTGTCTTTTTCGCAGTTTCGCAGCTCGGTCCGGAACTGCAGCGACAGCGAATACCAGCGAATTTGGGCTAAGGAGGACACGATCGTGAATTGTGAGAATCACCTGGAGCGTTTATTGGTGCCGGCTTCGATCGAACGGCCCTGGTACAAAGGCATCGTTCTGAGCGTCAAAGAACTTATTCATCCTCCCAACCTGCCGCCGCTTCAAGTCACCTCCAAGCCGGTGGAGCTTCCGTCCTTGAAGGGCCTGTACGGCGGGCATGGGTCGATGGCCGGACTCGGCTCCTTGATCATTCACGTGGCGGTGGTGGCGCTGCTGTTGTTCGTCGGCACCCTCAAGCCGGTGCAGGACGCAGTGAAGGCCTTCGTTCCGCTGATCGCCCCGGATTTGAGGCCGCTTCCGCCCAAGCCTGAGCAGTCCAAGGGCGGCGGCGGAAGCCCGCAGAAAGTGGCGGCGACCAAGGGCGAACTTCCCAAGGCGGCTCCCAAGTCGTTTGTGCCCCCGATTCAGACGGTCCAGAATCCAAAGCTGACGGTGACGCCGACCATCGTTGCTCCCGATCTTCCGAACATTCAAGCCAACAACTACGGCGACCCGCTGGGCAAGCTGGGAATTCCCTCGGCCGGCAACGGCCTGGGCACCGGCATTGGCCCGGGACGCGGCGCTGGAGTAGGTCCTGGCAGCGGCGGCGGATTTGGCGGCGGCGCGTATCATATCGGTGGCGGCGTCAGCGCTCCGGTTCCGATTTTCCGGCCCGAGCCTGAATACTCCGAAGAAGCCCGCAAAGCCAAGTGGTCGGGCGCAGTGCTGCTGCAACTGGTGGTCGATGAAAACGGCGTGCCGAAAGACATCAAGGTCATCCGTTCGCTGGGCCTGGGCCTGGATCAGAAGGCCATCGAAGCGGTGCGGAAGTGGCGCTTCAAACCCGGATTGAAGGACGGCAAGCCGGTTCCGGTGTCCGCCAATATCGAAGTCAACTTCAGACTCCTCTAGGCGTACCTTAAGACCCCGAAATTTCCTTATAGCAGGCGGTTCAGACGGAGCGACATTATGGTGAGCCATACCCACCCGGCGACCACGGCGAACCAAATTCCCAGCACTCCGATTTTCGGCACCGCGACGCCGCAGAAAAATCCCAACACGACGGCCAAGCCGCTCAGGAGCGAGAGGAGCGCCAGTGACGACACATTTCGGCGCCGCATCGCTCGCGCGGCGAAGAAACAACTAATCGCGAGGAAGGTGAACCCCAGGGCTCCCGAGATGAGATGGACCAGCGCTGAGGTACTGATTGACGTCGGAGCCCCTAGGGGAGTGCCAGGGGGAAACCCGTCGACTGGATCCGTCGGGAACATGGCTGCCACGATCATAGCCACACCGTAGCCGCCGAGGAACCACGTTACCGTGCGTGACTTCGGCCCCAGCACGCGCCCGAATCCCACCGCCGCTGCAAGCACCATCAGGCCGGTGAGCCCCAGGTTCGCAGTCTGGATCCACCCTCCCGGTCCGTTCGCGAGCACGCTGAGTGAGTGCCGCGCGAGGTCGAAACCATCCCGGAGAAAGGCCTGGCCCAGGCCGACCGCTAAGTAGAACGGTCCGCACACCACCCCGCAGCGAAGCAGAAACCCTGTGGCCGCCGCTCCGCGACCGACTGCTGACTCGCTGGAATCCATGTTCTCCTCCATCACCATCGCTTTTGGCTAGCTGGCGGTTACCGGGCAGTTGATCATCCACTGGATGCCGAACTGGTCGGTGAGCATGCCGAAGCGTGCACCCCAGGGAGCGTCCATTAGCGGCATCCGTATCTCACCGCCCCGACTCAGAGCGGCAAAAAGGCGATCCGCTTCTTCCACCGAATCGCAGTCGATAGCGATAGAGAAGTTATTGCCGGCCCGAAGGGATCCGGGCTGATGGGTATCGGACGCCATCAGGATCGGTGCGCCTTCCCGCACCAGTTGGGCATGCATGATCTTCGCCCCCGGGTCCGCTGACGGCTGGCCGCTCGTATCAGGATAGGGATTCAACTCCAGCTCGGTCGCAAGACACTCCTGATAAAACGACATGGCTTGGCGGCAATTGCCGTCGAAGCTCAAGTACGAGGTAACTGTTTTCATACTGTTCTCCTCTTTTTTGATGATCATGTGGGCCATCCCGGCCGGCGCGGAGCTTTCGATACGCCGGGTGCACTGCCGGCCTGATGTCCTGCTGAGCGACGATTCGCGTAAGCATACGGGCGAGGGTCGCCCTCTCCGGATCGGTCAACGCGGCACAGAGATCGGCCTCAAGCTCCAGTGTTCGTTTTCCAATGCCCGCCAAGGCCTTGCGACCGGCCTTGGTGAGGTGTACCCGGTGGCCGCGCCGATCCGATGAATTATCTCGCCGCTCAATGAGCCTTTGCGCCTCAAGTTGATCGAGCAGTACAACGAGCCGGCTTGGAAAGATTCCGAATACATCGCACAATTCCTGCTGACTGAGTCCCGGATTCGAGCCGAGCATTCGAAGCAGGCCGGCATGATGAGGCTTCAACTCCATGCTGACGAGCCGTTCCTCGAAGGAGCTTGCAGCGTGCGCGCCAACCTGGGAGAGGAGGAATGCGACGCCAACGGGTGGGACTCTTTTAGGCGTTGCGCGGTACTTAACAGAAGTCATCATTCATCCGGTTAACTATTACACTGGATGTGCTGCGGAGTTGTCAAGAACAGCCAGGGCTCCCGGGCGCTGTTCGCGCCCTTTTCCCGCTTCGCCGGAATCCCCAGTAACTCTTCGCCCATAATCTGCGTTACGCTGAAAACTACTGTGACGGCGCGCCCGTATTCCCGCCGGTCCGGGTTGCTTGTGTTCGTGGCGGCCCTGGTCTTGCTCCTGATCTTCGGCGGCTCCCTGTGTTCCCTCCTGATCGATTACAAATGGTGGGGTGAAATGGGCCAGGTGGATACCTGGCGGCGGATGTGGCTGTACCGCTACGTTCCGGATGTGGTGCAGTGGCTGATCCTCGTGGTGGTGCTGTGGTTCGCGCACGCCCGCGGGATCAAGTACGCGGGAGCCCGCCCGATCGAGGGCAGCCGCTACAAGCTGATGGTCGCCGGGGCGATCCTGTTGGTCTCGCTGGTCCTGGCCGCCGCGTCTGTCGACGGTTGGGTCGTGGCACGATTTATCGGCGGGCGCGGCATCGGCTCGACGTGGACTGATCCGGTCTTCGGCCGTTCGCTGGATTTCTATTTCTTCGAGCTTCCGTTCTACACGCAGCTGACCGGGTTCCTGGAAGTCTGCGCGGCCGCCGGCGCCGTGGTCTATTACGTTACCGCGCGCGTCTGGCAGGTCAAGCTGCGATTCCCCGAGCTGTGGTCTACCGGGCAACTCAACTGGGACGATCTGCGCCGCCTGGGCCGCCTGGAAACCGGAATGTTCAAGCTGCTGCTGGCGTTTTTTCTGGTCGGACTGGCGGTGTATTTCTGGCTGGGGCGCTTTGAGTTGCTGTACACCGATCACGGCGAGCTGATGACCGGCATCGATTACGTCCAGCAACACCTGGAGCTTCCGCTGCAAACCGCCAAGGCCGTTGCGGCGCTGCTGGCCGCGGCCCTGGTGCTGGCCGGACGCCGCAAGCTGGCGCTGGCCTGCGCGCTGGTGCTGGTGGTGGACGCGGTACTGCCTCCGGCGGTCAACGCGCTCCAGGTTCGTCCGAATGAGCTGGCGCTGCAGCGGCCCTTTATCGAGCGGCATATCGAGGCCACGCGCTCGGCCTACGGATTGGATCGCCGCGCGAGCGAGGCCGAGTTCCCGGCGCGCAACGACGCACCTATCAACTTCACTCGAAATGCGTCCATGCTCGATAACGTCCGGCTGTGGGATTGGCAGGCGTTTCACGACACGCTCAGCCAAAGCCAGCCGCTGCGGCCCTACGCCTACGCCGACACCGACGTCGACCGCTACCAGATCGACGGGCAGATGCGGCAGGTATTGCTAGCGCCGCGCGAGTTGGATCTAAGCCAGTTGGGCGACGCCCAGAGCCGCTGGGTGATCACTCATACCATCTACACGCATGGCTACGGGCTGGCGCTGGCGGAAGCCAGCAAGATCACGCCCGCCGGGCTTCCCGAGCTGCTGATCCGCAATGCTCCCATCGAAGTGCTGACTCCCAGCCTCAAGGTGACCCGTCCCGAGATTTACTACAGCGAACAATCCCGGGATCCGGTGTTCGTCCGGACCACGCAGCCCGAATTCAACTATCCCTCGGGCTCCGAGGATGTGCACACGCGCTATGACGGGCGAGGCGGAATCCCGTCCGGTTCGATGGGTCTGCGGCTGGCTGCGGCCTGGGCCTTCGGCGACCCCAACATCGTGCTGTCCGACGCGCTCACTTCGGAAAGCCGGATGATGATCCGGCGCGGCATCCGCGAGCGGCTCAGCACGCTGGCGCCCTTCCTCAACTGGGATCCGGATGCTTACATGATGATCGGCGACGACGGGCGCCTGGTGTGGATCGTGGACGGGTACACGGTGAGCGCGGCGCATCCCTACTCGCGGGCGATTCAAACCGACAGTGCCGGCGTGTTCAACTACATGCGGAACTCGGTCAAGGCCACCGTGGACGCCTACAACGGCGACGTGAAGCTTTACTTGTACGACGATCAGGACCCCTTGATCCTGGCGTACCAGCAACTGTTTCCCGGACTATTGACGCCCATGGCGGAAATGCCCGCGGACGTGCGCAAGCACCTGCGTTTCCCGGAGCTTCTGTTCAGCGTGCAGGCGGAGATGTACCGCACCTACCACATGCGCGTGCCGGAGTCGTTCTACAATCGCGCCGATCTGTGGGACCTGGCGACGTCCACCAACGGCCAGAACGGAACGCCCCAACCCATGACGCCCACTTACCTGGTGGCGACGCTCCCCGGTGAAACGCGGCCGGAGTTCCTGATGATCGTCCCTTTCACGCCGCACAACAAGCAGAACCTGATCGGACTGATGGTGGCGCGCTGCGACGGCCCGCATCTGGGCGAGATCGTCTTTTTGAAACTGCCCAAGCAGGAGATCATCAAGGGACCGCTGCAGATTGAGGCGCTCATTAATCAGAACCCGGTAATCTCGAAAGACCTGTCGCTGTGGAACCAGCAGGGCTCGCAGGTGCTGCGCGGGCAGATTCAGGTGCTTCCCATCGACAACACGCTTCTGTACGTGGCGCCCATCTACATTCAGGCCGCGCAGGCTCGCATGCCGCAGCTGGAAAAGATCGTGCTGGCGGCCGGCGACAACCTGGTTTACGCCGACACGTACAAGGAAGCGCTGATGCAACTGGAAGCGGGGCAGGGAGGCGCACCCGCGCCCGCCGCGGCTCCCACCAAGGTGTCCAGCGCTACTCCGGCACCCTCACCGGCCCCCGGAGCGGACACTCGCATCGACAGCATCCGCGCCCACCTGGAACGCTACCGGGCTCTCTCCGCGCAAGGCAAATGGGCCGACGCGGGCAAGGAGCTCGAGGCGGTCGAGTCGCTGGTGAAGAAGTAGGTTTCAGCCCGCAAGCGGGGCTTGAGCCCCGCCCAACCGTCGCGTTACGCGCCTGCGCATCGACCCTGTCAAGGCACGGTAGCGCACCGCGTACTTATTGGGCTTGGCGGTGCTGAAGTCATACTCCGGCAGGATCTCGCCTACGGCTCCGCGGCGAGGCCTCGTGCTTTTAGTCCTGCTGCCCTTCATAGTCTTTTCGTTCCCGTCGCGTTGCCTTCCGCGCGCTGATTAGCCGAAACACTTAGCTCATTCTCCAACGTCCCCTCAGGAGTCTGACGGTATCGTAGCAAGGTTCCGAGCCGACACTATCCGTGCCATCATTGGTCGATGGCCAGCATGACGATTCGCGGTTTGGACGCATCCCTTATCGCCCGTCTTCGAGCGACGGCCGCGCGTCACGGCCGGTCCATGGAAGAAGAAGCGCTCGAAATCCTCCGAAATAGCTTGCAGGCGGAAGCGCCGCCGCCGCAACTCGATCTGGCCACCGCGATTCGACGCCATGTTGCCCCTATTGGCGGCGTGGATCTCGTCTTGGCGCGCCGGAAGCCGTAGCCGAGCCGCCTAAGCCGCCGATAGAGTTACGATGAAGGTGGGATGGCCCATTTCCACGCGCATTCTCACGGGAAATCGACCGGCAAGATCCTGCTCGGGTCGCTGGCCGTCACCCTGGTATTCGTCGCCGTGGAAGCCGCGGCGGGCCTGCGCTCCGGGAGCCTGGCGCTGCTCTCCGACGCCGGCCATAACTTCACCGATGCCTTCGGGCTGGCCCTGGCCGCGGCCGGCTGGTATTTCGCGGCGAAGCCCGGCGATCAGCGCCGAACCTTCGGCTACCAGCGCATGGGAGTGCTGGCCGCGTTTCTCAACGCGCTGCTGCTGGTGATCCTGTCGGGAGCCTTGCTGTGGGAGAGTTACCAGCACCTCGTGCACCCGGAGCCTGTGTCGGAAGGAATCATGCTGTGGGTCGCCGCGCTCGGCATCCTGGTGAATCTGGCCATCGCCAGGAGCATCGGCCATGGCCATGGCGACCTCAACCTTCGCGCGGCATGGATCCACCAGATCGGCGACGCCGCCAGTTGCGCCGCCATCATCGCGGGCGCCGCCATCATCCACTACACCCGCTGGCTGCGGGTCGATCCCATCCTCTCGATCGTGATTTCCCTCGCCATCGTATGGACCGCCTGGGATATCTTCAAGGACTCGCTCAACATTCTGCTGGAAGGGCTGCCCAAGGGCTTGCGGCTGGCCGAAGTCACCTCCGGCATTCAGGACGTCGCCGGAGTGATCGACGTGCACGATCTGCATGTCTGGAATCTGGGCGCGGAGGAGCGGGCGCTGAGCTGTCATGTGCAGATAGAGGACGTGCCACCCTCGGCCAGCCAGGCGATTCTGCGGAATGTCAATCGCGTGCTGGAAGAACGTTTCGGGATCCATCACACCACCATTCAGTTCGAGCACACCCGCTGTGCGCTGGCGGATGTATCGTGCGCTCCCGGCCGAAAGGCGTACTAAGCTTCATTGGCCCGAAACGTGCTTTCCCTGTCGGGCGTCCATTGGATTGTTATACTGATTAAACACCCGCTGTCCGTCATCTAGAATGCTCAAAACCTGTGCTCTTCTTTCACTGTGTGCCTGTGCGGGCCTGGCCGCGGACTTCGTCACCGGCCAGGGAGCGCGGCTCGTCATCGGGCAGAGCACGTTCACGGCGCAAGAGCCGGGCGCCACCGATACGCTGGTAGGCGGAGTGGGTGGTCTGGCCTTTGCGAACGGAACGTTGTTCGTGGCGGATTCCAACCGCACCGGCCTCACGCCCGTGAACAACCGCATCCTGCTGTTTCCCACGCAGAACTTTCCGGGGCCGCTCGATCCGATCGATGCGAACATTGGCCGCTGCCCGGTATGCGTCGGGCAGGCCGGCGTGGTGCTGGGCCAGCCGGACTTCACCAGCGTCGATTACCACATCGCCCAGACCGGCTTTCGCCTGCCGACCGCCGTCGCGACCGACGGAAAGGTCCTGGCGGTGGCGGATACCGCCAACAATCGCGTGATGATCTGGAATTCGATTCCCACCGTGAACGGACAGCCCGCGGACGTCGAACTCGGCCAGCCCGATTTCAATACGATCCTGCAGGGCGCGCAGGTGGTGGTGGACAACAAGAGCTTCCGCGGTCCCCAAGGCGTGTGGATTCAGAACGGCAAGCTGTTCGTGGCCGACACCCAGAATCACCGCGTCCTGATCTGGAATTCGATTCCCACGCAGAACCGGCAGCCGGCCGATGTCGTGCTGGGGCAGGCCAGCTTCAACGTCGCGGTGCAGCCGGACCTGACCAAGGATACGAGCCTGGCGCATGCCAACACGCTTCTGAATCCCGTGTCGGTTTCAAGCGATGGGACCCGGCTCTACGTGGCCGACCTGGGTAACAATCGCGTGCTGATCTGGAACTCGATTCCGACCGCGAACCAGCAGCCGGCCGACGTCGTGATCGGGCAGAAGGACATGGATACCGGTCTGGCGAATGACGCCGCGGAGTTGTGCCCTTCCAACGGCACCGCCGCGGACGGCACCACCCTCACCTATCCGGGGCGCTGCGGCAAGACCATGGATTTTCCGCGCTTCGCCCTTTCCGACGGAACGCGCCTGTTCATCGCCGACGGCGGCAACGATCGCGTCCTGATCTACAACAGCATTCCCACGCAGAATGGGGCCGCCGCGGATGCGATCCTGGGGCAGCCGGACGAAAACGCCAGCGTGGTGACCAGTACTCCCGACACGCCCTTTCGTCCCACGGTCCTGAACCAGTCGGCGGCAAACATTACGCCGACGCCGACCGGGCTGGCCTGGGATGGGACCAATCTCTACGTTTCCGATCCCGCGAATCGCCGGGTTCTGGTGTTCACCCCGGAGGAGCCCCTGGTTCCCATCAACGGCGTCCGCAACGCCGCCAGCCGGGAGATTTTCGCGCTGGGCGCGGTCGCCCTGTCCGGGACCATCACCGCGGGCGATATCGCCAAGCTGACCATCACCGGGACTTCCGGCACGGCCGTCGAACACGACTACACCATGCTCAAGGACGACACGCTGCAGACGGCCATGACCGGTCTGGCCGCCTCTATCAACTCGGGCAGTGGCGACCCGGCGGTGTTCGCGACATTCGAGCCAATTTTGAACGTGATCAAGCTGGTGGCGCGCAAGCCCGGGACGGACGGCAACAATATCACGCTGACCGTGAGCGGAGATTCGGCGAGCGGAGCATCGGGCACTGCCACCTTCGTCATTTCCGCCAGCGGAAACACTCTTTCGGGCGGTCAGGACGCCACCATTCTGGCGCCCGGCACTCTGATATCCCTGTTCGGGCACGATTTAGCCGACGCCGCCGCGGCGGCCGACCTGAGCCAGGAGCGGTTGCCGCTCGATCTCGGCGGCGTGCAGTTGTACTGCGACGGCAACCGGTCTCCGTTGCTGTACGTTTCGCCCACGCAGATCAACGCGCAGATGCCCTTTGAGTTCCTGGACTCCAACAGTATCAGCTGCTATCTTCGCATCCAGCATGCCGACGGGACCGTGGTGGTCAGCACGGCCGTCGCCGTCCCCCTGGATCAGCAGAATCCGGGAATCTTCGCCTATGATGGCGAGGAACCGCGCGTGGCCATTGCCTATCACGCCTCCAGCTACGCGACGGGCACCATCACCGTGGACGGCAGCGTCGATGCGGGCGATACCGGCACCATCACCATCGGAGACCGGTCGTATACTTACACTGTCCAGGCCGGTGACACACTCAGCTCCATACGGGATGCCCTGGTGGCCCTGATTAACTCGAATCCGGAAGAAGAAGTGGTCGCGGAGGCGGTTCCGGCGTTCAACCGGATTCAATTGCGCGCCAAAATTTCGGGGCCGGCAGGCTATGGAATTACGTTTCAAGCGAGCACGGATATGGGCGACAATGACAACGTAGCTCTGATCCTGACCAACCTGAACACCCAATTGTGCTGCGCCAACCGGGCCGGCAGTCCGGTGACGCCGGCCAATCCGGCCGTCCCGGGCGAAACGATTCTGGTCTACGCGACCGGTTTAGGAACCATTGAACCCGCGGATGCCACCGCGGCCGAGAACACCGGCGGCAAGTATCGCGGTCCGGCGCTGAACACCCCCCGGGAATTTGTCTCGTCGCTGGCCGGCGGTTCGACAGCCAACGTGATTTCGGCGAATCTGGCCCCCGGAATGGTGGGAGTCTACGAAGTGCACTTGGAGCTGGGACTGGGAACGCCGGCCAGCCCGTTGACCCAGCTCACCATTGCGCAGTACACCTATGTCAGTAATATTGTGACCATCCCGGTCGTCACTCCCGACGTGCAAGTGCCGGTGACGGCGCAATAGTCAGCCGCTATTGGGTGGCTTTAGCCCGGCGCGTAGGGGCGGAACCCGCTGCGGCTCAAGGTATCCTTGGCCGCGCCTTCATCGCCCGGCGCGACGTAAAAAAATGCCCCCACGCGTTCGGACCGGAAGATCAGTCCGCCCGAGTATCGGTCGGGCTCGACCAGGTAATCCAGCCCGGCATTGGTCAGCAGCGTTTCCAGGCGCAGAGCCTCGTTGAGACGTTTGGCGATGTAGAGGAGCGTCAGCTCCTGATCGCCGAAGTGGTCCGGCTCGCACCGCATCCGGTTTAGCTGCCCACGCGGGCCGCGAAGGCTTTGTACGCTTCTTCGCCGCTGGTTTTGGAGACCCATTCGGCGCAGGCTTTTCCGGCTTTTTCAAGATTGCCGAAATAATTCGGGTCTTTGTGGGCGGCGCGGACTTCGCCGATAATCGGCTTCACGCGTTCCCAGACGAACAGAATCTCCCGCGCGTTGGCGAAGAACAGATCGGCGTTCAGCACGCCCGCATTCACGAACGATCCGGCCATGTCCCAGTAGCTGGCGCACTGCCGGAAATAAGCGTTGTGCTCGGATCCGGGAGGGCAGAGCTGGCTGAACTCCGCCATGGTTTTGCATTTGAAGTTTCCGAAAAACCAGTTGCGGGCCTCGCGCATCTTGGGTTCCCTCCGCAGCTCGTACAGCCGGAGGAGCAGGTTGGCATCGTCATAGGTTGGTTGAGACATAATCCTCTAGCGTATCCGATCTCGCACCGTTCTATGAGAATTCAGGAGGGGCCGGGCCACAACTCTAGATGGCCGTGCCTCTTTCCAATTTTGTGAATGTTGAAATGACTCGCGAGACCGAATTGCACTGGCTGGCGCTGCGGATGACGCCGGGCCTCGGAACCCGCACCGCAGTCCGCTTGATCGAGACCTTCAAAACGCCCGAGGCCGTATTCCGCGCTTCGCGCTCGGAGCTGGAGGCCGCCGGCGTGCCGTCCGGATTGGCCCGGAGCATCGCCAGCGGCTGCGCCTTCGACGACGCCGTCACCCAGCAGCAGAAGCTGGCCGAAGCCGGGGCGGAGGTGGTGCCGCTGACCGATCCGCGCTATCCCGCCCGGCTCAAGGAGATCTTCGATCCGCCGGCGCTGTTGTTCGTCCGCGGCCGCTCCGAGCGCATCGGACCGCTGCTGGGAGCGCTGATGCTGGGGATCGTGGGCACCCGGCGGCCCACCGCCTACGGAATCGCCGCCGCGGCCCGTCTGGCCAAGGATCTGAGCATGGCCGGCCTGGCCATCGTCAGCGGCATGGCCCGGGGCATCGATACGGCGGCGCACCGGGCCGCGCTCGAAGTAGGACTCGAAGCGGGAGCCGGCACTATCGCGGTGTTCGGTTGCGGCGTCGATGAGATCTATCCGTCGGAAAACCGCAAGCTGGCCGAACACATTGCCCGGGAGGGATTGATTGTGTCCGAGTTTCCGATGGCCACGCCGCCCTATCCGCAGAACTTCCCCATCCGCAACCGGATCATCGCCGGGATGAGCGCCGGCGTCCTGGTGGTCGAAGGGGGTGAATACTCGGGTTCCGCCATCACCGCCAAGCTGGCCGCCGAGCAGAATCGCGAGGTCTTCGCCGTGCCCGGAAACATCACCTCCAAGATGAGCTGGGGCCCGAATCTGCTGATCAAACAGGGGGCCAAGCTGGTCCAGGAATGGAACGACGTGGTCGTGGAGCTCAAGGCGGAAGACCGGCGGAGGCTCGCGGAGCTATGCCGCAACCGATTGAATCTGAAGGACAACATCGGCGGTGAATCGAAAGATCCGCTACAATCATCTCTAGAACTCAGGCCGGAGGGCCCGGGCCGGGCTCTCCTGAATTATCTGAAGCCTGACGCTCCTATCACCCTGGATCACCTGGTGGAAACCATGGCCGGCAGCTCGCCTTCGGAGATCATTGCGGCCTTGTTTGAGCTGGAATTGTCCGGTCTGGTCCGGCAGCTTCCTGGAAAGAGCTTTATAAAGGTCTGGGCCGATTGAAGTTGCGAGCTTCCGGGGCGCCATTTCGGGAACCGGCGCACGATCATGGTAAGATTTCGGTTGTTTGCGTCCGAACTTGTGTAGGAAGGTTAAACGCGCGTAGCTATGGCAAAAAATCTCGTCATCGTCGAGTCTCCGGCGAAGGCGAAAACCATCGGCAAATATCTGGGCAAGGATTTCGTGGTCAAGGCCTCCCTGGGCCACGTCAAGGATCTGCCCAAGAAGAACCTGTCGGTGGACGTGGACAACGACTTCACACCCGTCTACGAAGTCATTGAAGGAAAGAAGAAGCTGATCGCCGAGCTCAAGACGGCGGCCAAGGGCACCGACAACATCTATCTGGCGGCTGACCCGGACCGCGAGGGGGAAGCCATCTGCTACCACCTTCAGGAAGAACTGAAGGACAGCAAGAACGGCAAGAAAAGCCCCAAGATCTTCCGAGTGATGTTCAACGAGATCACCAAGAACGCGATTCAGAAGGCCTTCGAGAAACCCACGGCCGTGAATCTGCACCTGGTGGACGCCCAGCAGGCGCGGCGCGTGCTCGACCGGCTGGTCGGCTACAAGATTTCCCCGCTCCTGTGGGACAAGGTTCGCCGCGGGCTCTCCGCGGGACGCGTGCAGACCGTGGCTCTGCGGCTGATCGTCGACCGCGAGCGCGAGATCAAAGCGTTCCTTACCAGGGAATACTGGAGTATCGACGTCCACCTGGCCGCCAAGAAGCCTCCGCAGCTCACCGCGCACCTGGCCAAGAAGAATAACGAGAACATCGAGATTCCCAACGACGCCGCGGCCCAGGCGATCGTCGCCGCGGTGGACGGCGTCGACTACATCGTCCGCTCCGTCGTCAATAAGGAAAAGCGTCGCAACCCGGTGCCGCCCTTCATCACATCGACTTTGCAGCAGGAAGCCGCGAGAAAGCTGCGCTTCAGCGTAAAGCGCACCATGATGCTGGCGCAGAAGCTCTATGAAGGCGTCGAGCTGGGCAAGGACGAAGGCGCCGTCGGTCTCATCAGCTATATGCGTACCGACTCGGTTCGCGTGTCGAACGACGCCCTGGACGAAGTCCGCGTTATGATTACCGACCGCTGGGGAGCCGAGTATCGTCCCGCGTCGCCCAATATTTATAAGGGCAAGAAAGACGCGCAGGACGCCCACGAAGCCGTCCGTCCGACTTCGGCCATGCGCACGCCGGAAAGCGTCGAGAAGTTTCTGGCCGAGGACGAGATGAAGCTGTACCGCCTGATCTGGATGCGCTTTGTGGCGTCGCAGATGACGCCCGCGGTATTCGACCAGACCACCATCGATGTGGACGCCCAAGGCAAGGACGGCGCCGCGTATCTGTTCCGCGCCACTGGCAGCGTTCCCAAGTTCGACGGCTTCCTCAAGGTCTATCAGGAAGGCAAGGACGAAAAAGACGAAGACGATGAAGAGCTGAAGAACAAGCTCCCGGCCGTGGTCGCGGGCGAGGTCCTGAAGTTCCGCGCGATCCTGCCGGAGCAGCACTTCACCGAGCCACCGCCGCGTTTCACCGAAGCGACGCTGGTGAAGGAGCTCGAAGCCAAGGGCGTGGGCCGCCCGTCCACCTACGCGTCCATACTTTCTACCATCCAAGAACGGGAGTATGTCCGGAAAGATGGCGGTAAGTTCACGCCCACCGAGCTCGGCATGGTGGTCACGGATCTGTTGCTCGAAAGCTTCGACGACCTGTTCGACGTCACCTACACGGCTCGCATGGAGGGCGAGCTGGACGACATCGAAGAAGGCAAGCTGGACTGGCGCGTGGCCATGAGCGAGTTCTACGAGCGGTTTCAGAAAGACCTGCAACACGCCGAGCGCCACATGACCGACATCAAGCGCATGGAGGAGCCCACCGACCAGATTTGCGAGAAGTGCGGCAAGCCCATGGTCATCAAGTGGGGCCGCCACGGCAAGTTCATCGCCTGCACTGGATACCCGGAGTGCACCAATACGCGCGAGCTTCCGCAGGAGGGCGTCACCGAGCAGGACGAGCAGGAATACTGCGATAACTGCGGGCGTCCTTTGGTGCTCAAGAAGGGCCGTTTCGGGCAGTTTCTGGCGTGCTCGGGATATCCCGATTGCAAGACCACCAAGCAGCTGGGGGCCGGGCAGAAACCTCAGGATGTGCCCCTTGATGAATTGTGCCCTCAGTGCAGCAACAAACTGGTCAAGAAGTTCGGACGCTTCGGCGAGTTCGTCGCTTGCAGCAACTACCCCACCTGCAAATACGTCAAGCAGAAAACGATCGGGGTGAAGTGCCCCAACTGCGCGGAGGGCGAGATCATCGAGCGGCGCTCCAAGCGCGGCAAGACCTTCTACGGCTGCAACCGCTATCCGGAGTGCGATTTCGTGGCCTGGGGCAAGCCGATCGCGGAAAAATGCCCGGAGTGCGGCGGCGGCTACCTGATCGAAAAATTCCTGAAATCCGGGGCGTTCGCGCAGTGCCCCAACACCGAGTGCAAATATAAGAAGCCGCTTCCCCCACAGGAAGTTGCCTCGGAGACTCCGGTTGAAGTGAAGGCCTGATGGCTGCCGCCGCTGCCACCGCGAGTGGATCTCCCGATTACGGCCTCGACGCCCCGCGCATCGTCCGCAGCATGTTCAGCCGGGGCGCCTGGACCCTGGCGTTCACGCTGGTGCTGTACCTGGTCAACCATTCCGAGTATCCCGGACCGGCCGCGCGCATGTGCGGCGCGCTGGCGCTGATCGGCCTGTTTTTCGTCGCGGTGGGAGCCGTGATGGTGTGGTCCAGCCGCGTGGCGAAACTGCGGCTGCGCGACCGGATGCTCGATTCGCTCGCGCTGCGCGGCGATGAGCGCGTGCTCGATGTCGGCTGCGGGCGCGGGCTGCTGGCCATCGGCGCCGCCAAGCGCTTGAAGAACGGAAAGGTCACCGGCATCGACATTTGGAACCCGTTCGATCTGTCCGGGAATTCGCCGGATGCGGCCAAGGCCAACGCCAAGCAGGAGGGCGTCGCCGATAAGGTCCGTATCGAGAAAGGCGACGCGCGCAAGCTGGTTTACCCTGATAATCACTACGACGTCGCTGTTTCCAGCTTAGTCCTGCACAACATCCCCGAACGGGAGGATCGCGCGCACGCTCGTCCGGGAAATACTCCGCGTGCTGAAGCCCGGCGGAAAGCTCGCGATCTTCGATCTGTTCCGCACCGGCGAGTACGCCGAAGTGCTGCGAGCCGCGGGCGCGAAGGACGTGGAGCTTTCGAAGACCAGTTTTCTGTGGTGCGTGCCGGGGCGGAGCCTGACCGCGCGCAAGTGACGTTTTTCACGTGGACGTTGTCCGCACGACTAAGATCCTGACGTCCGCCGGCGTCGAATCCGCCTATCGCGCCGGGATCTTCCCCATGGCCGATGCAGAAGGCGGGATCATCACATGGCACCGGCCGAAGCGGCGTGCGATTCTCCCCCTGGAGACATTCCACGCCTCGCGCTCGCTTCGGGCGCTGCTGAGACGGCATCCCTTCGAGATCACCTTTGACCGCGCGTTCGCTGAGGTCGTGAACGCATGCGCCGATCATCCAAGCACGTGGATCAACAGCGAAATTAAGACCGTCTACGGCGAGCTTCACGGGCAAGGCAAAGCGCATTCGGTCGAGGTCTGGGTGGACGGCGAACTGGCTGGCGGACTGTACGGAGTTCACCTGGGCGGCGCGTTTTTCGCCGAATCTAAGTTTCACCGGCGGACCAACATGTCTAAAGTCGCGCTGGCCGAGCTGGTTGCGCGGCTCCGGGAGCGGGGTTTCGCATTACTGGAAGTCCAGTATTTGACCGAGCACCTGGCGCAGTTTGGCGTGATCGAGATCCCGGACCGGAAGTATCAGGCTCGCCTGAAAGAGGCGCTCCAGCTCTCCTGCAGCTTTGGAGGAATCCTCAAATCAGAAGCATGACCTACCCTGTGGCGTTGCGAAAAACCGACGAAGGTTATAGCGTTTCCTGCCCCGCGCCTAACGACTCGATCAAGCTCAGGGTGGCGGTCTAGCCGCCGACTACGGTTTTCCCTAGTGGGGCCTACGCTGAAGAGACGGTACGCGATCACTCATCCGGGAAGCTGCCGGTTAGACTAATTCGCGCCCGGCCTGGATCGCCTCCGCACCTCGACATTCTCACCGACAAAAATCGTCATCAAATCGTCGGCGCTCTCGATCGGTCCAGAGTAGTTCTTTCGGGCCCCTTCAATCGCTCCCCGACCTAAGGCGTGCGCGTACACGGCGAGCCGCGGCTTAGTGCGACTGAACACGACCCCGGTTTCCGCTGCGCTCGTGTGATGACTAATGATGTTTTCGGCCTGTTCGCGGGTCGTCCCGCCCGCCATCAAGGCCTGCACTGTTAGGGTGCTGACCTCGTGAATCAACACATCGACTCCAGTCGCGTATGTGATCAGGTTCTCCGAGAATCTGGTGTCACCGGACATGGCGACCGAATGGCCCCCGGCGTCGACGCGATAACCGAATGCTGGTTGCACTGGCCCATGATCGACCAGAAATGCCGTCACCTTCACGCCGTTGTGTTCGTAAACAACGCCCTCCTGAATGTCGGTGGCCGAAACGATGATTCCCTCCTTCGGGAATTTTTCATCCACGTCGCGCCGCATGTGGATATCGAAATCAAAAGCTTTGAGCATGTTGTCCATCATTTCTTTAGTGCCGGATGGACCCCAGACCCGGAGCGGCGTCTTGCGCCCGCCGGTCCAGCCAGTCAGGAGGATATCCGGCACCGACAGGATGTGATCCGAGTGCAGGTGAGTAAGAAAGATCTTATCGATCTCCTGCTGCCGAACACCGGCTTCGGCCAGCCGGATGACGGCGGCTCGTCCGCAGTCGAACAACAACTTCTCCCCGCCGGCCTCAACCAGGATAGATGGACCATATCTTTGGGTGTCGGCTGGTGGACCTCCTCCCGAGCCAAGAACCACAATTTTCAAGGCAGAGTCTGGCGGCGATGGCCGTGATGTTTGTCCGGCAACGGGAAAAGAAATGACAAGCAGGACCAATAGCGCGCTCATGTGTTCCTTCATACTGTTCGGATCAGTATAACGAAGCTTGGCCCCGTTTTTTTTGGGCAGCTGGCAGCTCCTCAATCCACACGCGGCGGTAGCTGGAGTCCCCCAGCCGACGAGAAGCGCCAGCCAGGCAATCGAGCAGCGACAAGCTGAGAAAACCTTCCAAGCGTTCTCCCCGTTAGTTCGCTGGGAAACCCTCTCTACGACGCCAACAGGGTTTGTAGGGGTCGGACATGTTTACCCGCAGCGGGCCCGATCCGATTCGTCGTACTGCCTTCCAGCACGCACCGCTTCAGCCCCTCACGTCCTTCTACCCGAACCGAACCCCTGCGTGGCGACACGCGATACCCCGTCCGCGCTCCACGGTCGAGCATCAGAGAATCCAGCGGCCAGTCCGAATCGGCGCACATCTGGATTTCGCCGTCCCGGCCGATCAAAACCGTCATGACTTTCATTTCCGTGCAGCTCTCCCCGCGATCCAGCGCAGCCAGGGCGGCATCCATCAGGCTCTGAGCTTGTTCGGCAAACCGGGTCACGCTTCCCATATCGCAACTGCCGGCCAAAGTTTCACGACAATTACGTGCTGGGCAGCGGAGAATCAGTACCATCTTGACGCTAGCTAAGTACTTTACTTACTGCCGGGTTTTTCCGAGGGTGGTATCCTGGTGCTTCCGGTAGATCTGAAGTGTTATCCCGCAGGTCACTCCTGTCCGGCGGGGCCTGCCTGCTCGCAGCGCCCTTTGTAAACCGGGGAAGTTTCCGCCTGTTTGCCGGCAGTTTAGACCGGTACTCGTCTCTCACCGTGGACCTTGTGCGCGAATCCACCGTGATCGACATGCTGGGCCTGCTCACCCTGGATTTCAAGAAACTGGATACCTGGCGAACCCGCCCGTCGAGCTTCCATCTGTCCGATTTCCAGCGCCTCAAGGATTCCGGCATCACCGTCTTCCATCCGGCCGTCGGGTACGTCGAAGGAGACATCTACGCGGAGTCGTCCGCGGACATCACCGGATGGGACGCGTTTATCGACTCCTATCCCGACTATTTCATTCGCGTGGATGGCCCGGCCGACTTGCCGCGGGCCAAGGCCGAGGGAAAGCTCGGGATCATCGTCGGGCAGCAGAATTCGAATCACTTTCGCACGGTGGAGGACGTCGATGCGTTCTACAAGCTGGGGCAGCGCGTTTCCCAGCTCACTTATCACGACAATCGCCTGGGCGGCGGCTCCACCGATCCCGCGGATCGCGGTCTCACCGCGTACGGTGAAAAGGTTCTGGCGCGGATGAACCGGATCGGCATGGCGGCCGATATCTCGCACTGCGGCGACCGCACCACGCTGGACGTCATCGAGGCGTCGGCGAAGCCCGTACTGGTGACGCACTCGAATTGCCGCGCGCTGGTGCCGCGCAGCGCCCGCTGCGAGACCGACGAGGCCATCCGCAAGCTCGCGGCCAAGGGCGGCGTCATGGGCGTCACCATGGAACGCCTGTTCGTGGGAACCGGACCTCGCGTCACCATCGAGGATGTGCTGGATCACGTGGATCACGTGGCGAAACTCGTCGGAGTGGAGCACGTCGGCGTGGGAACCGACGTCGATCTGGACGGCCGGGATGGGGCGGGTGCGCCCAGGAAAAAGAACGACCTGGACGGCTTCGAGTACTCGCGGAAGATTTTCGAGCTGACCGCGGGGCTGATCCGGCGGAAGTACTCGCAGGCCGATATCCAGCTCATTCTGGGCGGCAATTTCCAGCGCGCGCTGACGGCCATTTGGGAAGCCTGACTCCAGCGTCTTGTGCGACAGACCGGTGTGATAGAATCGCGAGCGAGGTCACACTCCATGAAGAGCTTCTGTTGTTGCCTGGTTTTAGCCCTGCCGCTGGCAGCCGGATCGGTTCGCGTCATTCAGACCAACTCCGCCGGCGACGCGGCCACTTTCATCGATCCCGCCACCAATAAAGTCGTCCTGACGGTGCCGGATCTGGAAGCCGCGCACGGAGTCACGACCTCTCCGGACGGCACCCGGGCGTATTTCACCGTCGAATCCGACAGCACCGTAGTCGCGGTGGATACCCGGACCGGCAAGCATCTGGGCAAGGTGGCTCTTAGTGGACATCCGAATAACATCGCTGTGTCCAAGGATGGCAAGCTGATTTTCGCCGGGATCGCCGTGGCGCCGGGCGGGGTGGACGTGATCGACGCCGCCACCATGAAGAACATTAAAACCATCAAGGTCCGGGGCGCCGTGCATAACGTGTATGTGACGCCGGACGGAAAATGGGTGGTCTCGGGATCGGTCGGAAGCCGGGTCCTCACCGTGATCAACCTGAAGACCCTGGAGGTGGCGTGGGACCATACCTTCGACAAGGGCGTGCGCTGCATGACGTTCGACACTGCTCCGGATGGCTCCGCCGCTCACGTTTACCTGCAGCTTTCCAACGTCCATGGATTTGCTGTCCTGGACTTGAAGACGCATGAAGAAGTGGCGCGCATCATGCTCCCCGACGAACCCAAGGTCGGGCACGTAGAAAGCGCTGCGCCTTCGCATGGCATCGGAATCTCCCCCGATAAAAAGACGCTGGCCGTGGATAGCTCGATCGCGAATGGCGTGTTTTTCTACTCCATGCCGGATCTCAAGGTGGTCGGGTTCGTGCCCACCGGGCCGACGCCGGATTGGCTGACGTTCACTCCCGACAGCAAGATGGTCTATATCGCCAATGCGGGCGCGAATAACGTGTCCGCCGTGGACATTCAGGCGCGCAAAGTCGTCGCGACCATTCCGGTGGGCGAAGTCCCCAAGCGGAACGCGACCGTGATCGTCCCCTAGGGGATCACCTTCTTCTGCTTGATCCAGTCGATCACGACGTCACGCAGCAGCACGCCTTGATCGTGCACCGGGAACGATTTTCCGATATCGGCCCAGCTCTGTGCGACGAAATCCGTCGTGACCACACGATACACGCGTTGGGGGTCCAGCGCCGCCGTCACAACCTTTTCCACTCGGCCGGAAGGATCGGTCAGGGCGGCCAGTTGATCGCCCGGAATGTCCACCGTGACCACGCGATTGTCGAACGGCATCACGTTCCAGACATGGCGGGCGAGTAGCTGCCCCCCCGGCAGGATGTCGCGAACTCCGCCCCGGTTGGTAAACGCGAAATCGGCGGGGAACTGATCCAGCATCGCCTGCTCCATCAGCGCTCGCACCTCGGGCCGCGAAAGCTGACGCGTGGCGCGGCCGATGGGAACATCCACCCGCGCGGAGACTTTCGCCTCCCACTGGTCGACCTGCGCCTGGACCACGGGATCGGCGGGATAGACGCTGTCATCCACCGGAATCCCGGTCCACTCGTGTGAAACGATGCGCCGGGTCGCGGTGTCATACTGCAGCACCAGCCTTCCCACCTGGCGGCCATAGCCTTCGGCGTGGACCACCAGCCTTCCGTCGATCTCGATCGGTTCCTTCCAGGGCGTGTGTTCATGCCCGATCACCACGACGCTCACGTCCGGCAGCTCGCGCAGGATCGCTGCGCCTTCGGCCTTTTCCAAATGCCCCAGCACGATCACCATGTCGGCCCGTTGTTTTGCTTCCGCGACGAGGGGCCGCAGTGTTTCGACTACCGGCGCCGCATGATAGGGTCCCAGCCGGTCCAGCGTGGTGTTTCCCGCGAGCGTTTCGAGCAGGGCCCCGATCACTGCGATCCGCATGCCTCCGGCGTTGAGAATCACATACGGAGGATTCACCAGCCGGTTCCCGGAAGCGTCCACGGCGTTCGCGCTGACGGTGGGGAAATTCGCGATCCGCAGGAAGTCGCCGATTTTCCGCCAGCCGTAGTCGAATTCGTGGTTGCCCAGACAGTTGACGTCGATGCCCAGGCTATTGGCGATTCCGTAATCCGGCACACCTTCGAAGAGAGTGCTGACCGGGCTTCCCTGGACGATGTCTCCGGCGCTCAGCGTGAGCGATGCGTGGGCCGCGGCCCGTTCCCGTTGGAGCAATGTCGCTACGTGTGCGACGCCTCCGATGCCATCGGGATCGGGCAGCAGGCGGTCATGCAGATCGTTGAAATGCAGGATGGTGAGCTCGTGGACGGTGCTCTGCCGGCAACCGGCCAGCAGAAGAAGGGCGGAAGCTAGAGTAGAAGCGAGAAATGCCCGGCGCCGCAGGAGCAATCTTAATTATCGCTACTTCTTGCCGCGAGCCCACTGTTCGATGGTCTTCCAGTCGGGATCGTTCTTGGACTGGAACTGCCGGCCGCCGCTATGGAAATCGTCGCCACCCGCGGTACCCGCCAGAGGGTGTTTCAGAATCGGGCTGGACATCAGATTCGCCGCGTTGATCAGCTTCGACACGGTTTCGAAATTCTTCCGCGACTGCTCCTCGGTCCACGTCGTCGCGCCCGGAGCCAGCGGCTGCAGGTGGAACCCGTTGGCCGCCCCTGCGTGGCACACCACGCAGCGCGCATGACCCGGGCGCTTCTTCAGAAAGATCGGCTCCACTTTTTTGCGGTAGGTCGCGAAGTCCAGGGACTGCGCGGCGGCACAGGAAGCCACGATGACTGCCAGGATCGCTAGACGGGTCGGGGTGGTCATAATTCATTCACGGCGGCCATAATAACACATGGGGTTCGCGGTGTGGATCGACGCCGGGAACGGTCTGGCATGGGCGCAGGGAACCCATGAATACCGTGCCCTGGGCAGCGCCGTGATCGCGTCCACCGATCAGTTCCGGCGCCGGGATTTCCGGCGTTCGCGGCGTCCTCCCGCCCATCTGCGCCGCTCCTTCGTGGGATTTTTCGGATCGCTCGAAGAGGTCAACGTCAGGCTCCGGGTTCTGCGCAAGACGCCCGGCCGGTGGAAGCGCGGCGTTACGCCTGCTCACCTGCTGTGAGAGCGGACACGGGCTACTTCACCGCCAGCCAGGCCAGGAACAAGCCATCGGGTTCCACGTCCTCCCAGTAGGAAATGGGGCGGCTGGTCACTTCGCGGCAATGGCGCGCCAGCAGCTTCTCCAGTTCCTTGCGCCCGAACCAGCGCTCCCACGCGGGAGTTTCGAGGCGGCCCCAGGCGGCGGCGTTCTTGTCGATAATCACGATGCGCCCGCCGGGTCTGACGATCCTCGCCATCTCGGCCACGGCCGCGGGAATGTCCACGGCGTGCTCCAGCGACTCGGTGGCATAGGCGCCGTCGAACGCTTCGGTCGCCAGGGGGAGCGCGGTCATGCTGGCGGCTACGCGCTCGATTTCCGCTGGAATCGGCCGCAGCATGGCTTCCGCCAGATCCAGCGCCACCACCGACGCGCCGGGATTGCGTTCCTTCACGATCCGGGCGAAGCGGCCCTTGCCGCAGCCCACGTCGGCCACGCGCTGGCCGTCGAGATCGCCCAGATGCTCGAGAACCACCTTCACGTGCAGGATGCGCGGGTCGATGGTCGAGGGGTAGTGCTCCTCGTCCGCTGCCGCTTCGTTAAAGAAGGCGCGGATGGTCGCCGCATCGGCCGTGCGGACCACGGGGCGGCGCGGCCACAATTTTTCGAGCAGACTCATCTCGCTCGCAGTTCTATCATGCCCGCGTCAGGAAAATCGGCAGCCCGAGTTTGTTGGCGTAGTTGGGCCGGTAGCGATCGGTATTGTACATCGTGTCGATATCCACCTTGCGCGGTCCCAGCGCGGGATCGGGAATGGGCGCCAGCGCGTAGCGGCCCTCCACCAGCGCCGCCATCACGCCGCTCTTTCCGGCGAGCAGGGCGTCCATGGCAAGATTTCCGAAGTTCGCGGCCACCAGTTTGTCCACGAAATCCGGATCGCCGCTGCGCAGATCGTACGTCAGATCGCTCACGATGCTCTCTTCGCCCGTGCGGCGGCTGATCTCGGTGCTGAGCGCTTCCCCGATGCTGGCTTTCTTGCGATGTCCGAAAGCGTCGGGCTCGCCGTACTCCTGCACCGTGTAGCCTTCCCATTTCGCGCCTTCCGAAAGCACCACCAGGACGTAGTTGCTGTCGGTGTTGTGCTTTTCCACCATCAGAATGTCGATCAGCTTGTCCAGGTTCACGGCGTACTCCGGGATGCAGCAGCGGATGGAGGTGACGTAAGCCGTATACAGAGACGTATAGCCCGCGTCGCGGCCGAAGACGCGGAAGATGCCCACGCGTTCGTGCGAGCCGACGGTGGTCCGCTGGCGCTGGATCGCGTCCATGGCGCGCGTGATTGCCGTGGAAAAGCCGATGCAGTATTCCGTGTTCCGGACATCGTTGTCCATGGTTTTCGGAATCGCGATGACTTTCACGCCGTGCTGGTCGAGCTTGGACGCGTAGCCCAGCGTATCGTCGCCGCCGATCGCGATCAGGTAATCCAGCTTGAGCCACTCCAGATTCTTCAGTACGTGCGAGGTGATGTCCCAGCGGTCCTTATTCTGCGGGAAGCCTTCCGGCGAGAGAAACGGCGGCAGAGCCTTCATCTTGGAGGGATTCGTCCGGCTGGAGTGCAGGACCGTGCCGCCAAACCGGTCGATGGTGCGCGTGTTGGCGCGATCGAGCGGCATGATGTAGTGCTTCTTGGTCGCCGGATCGTCCGGATTGAGGTGCGTGAGGCCTTCCCAGCCGCGGCGGATGCCCACAATCTCGCAGCGGTTTTCCGTGCCCCGGTAAACTACTTCTTTGATGACGGAATTGAGTCCCGGAACGTCGCCGCCTCCGGTAAGAATCCCTATTCGGTGTCCCATAACCTATTGTGTCGCATGAATGAGCCCATTTGGGCGGTGTCCGCGCGGATTCCATTGGGACAGGGAGCTACACTCAAGGAAGCGGTCTAAGGTGAACCCCTGATGCCGCGCCGGCGGACAGCAGGCGATGATAGTAAGAGGCGGTCGTCTATGAAACATTTCTTACTTCTGACGATTTTGGCTTCCGCGACGGCGTGGAGCCAGACACAGCCGGTCCTGAAGGCTCGCGAGCTTTTCTATACGCCTCCGCCCGATGCGGCGAAGCCCGCTGCCGCGCCCGCTGTTACTACGAAGGCCCCCGAGGTGAAGACAGCCCCCGCGACGCCTGCCTCCAACAAGACCGCTACCAAGCCGGTCGCGAAGAAATCGGGCAACACGCACACGCTGGCCGCGTCCGTGCCCCTGGGACTGCGTTACGCGGTGCTGAAGCGCGACGCGGACGGCCAATACACTGAGGTCGATCCCGACACCAGTTTCCGCTCCGGCGACCGGATCCGGCTGCATATCAACTCCAACACGTCCGGATATCTCTACGTGGTGATGCAAGGATCGAGCGGCACCTGGAAGCTGCTGTTCCCGTCGGCCGAAGTCGCGGGCGGCAGTAATCTCGTCCGCAAGGGCGAATCCCGCCAGATTCCCTCCGGCGACCGGGGGCAGTTCGTATTCGACGAACAGGCCGGCAACGAGAAGCTGTTTATCGTGCTGACGCGCCAGCCCGAGCCGGATCTCGACAAGCTGATCTACTCCATGGGCGGCAAGCCCGGCGACCTCAAGGAGCGCTCGCTCGTCGCGCAAGCTTCGGTCGGCGACAGTGTCGTCTCCAAGCTGCGGGCCCAGGTGGCCTCGCGCGATCTGGTGTTCGAAAAATCCGACTCGAACGAGAACGCCGCTTACGTGGTCAATCCCAGTACGGCGCCGGACGCGCGCCTGGTGGTCGACGTCGCGCTCAAGCACAAGTGATGCTGGCGAAAACCAGTCTCGCGCTGTTGGCGTTGGCCGCTGCCGCGCTGCCTTCCGTACGAGCTGCCGATCCGCAGCGCATCCGCGTAACCGTGGAGCGCGAGCAAGGCTCGGGCTGGCATGCGATGAATCCGGCCACGGTCTTCGCGCCGAACGAACGCCTTCGTTTCCGTGTGACCACCAATTTCCCGGGTTACCTCTACGTGATGAACCACGGAACCGCGGATACTTATGAACTGCTGTTTCCGCGCACCGACACCGGCAGCGACAATCGCATTGAAGCGGGCAAGGAATACGTGGTGCCGGCCACCCAGGGATGGTTCCGCGTCGCCGGCCCCGCCGGCCAGGATCTGATGTACTGGCTGGTCAGCCCAGTGGAACTCACGCGCGGCTATCAGCGCTTGCCTCCGCCTCCGCCGCACGATCCCAATCTGCCGTCGTCCATGCACCCGCGTTGCGACGATCAGGTGTTCAAGGCTCGCGGCGAGTGCATCGACGATTCCGCCGGAGTGCGGCCCGTCGCGCCGGGAGAAAAGCTGCCCTCGAATTTGAGCGGCGTGGCGGGCGCTACACCGCGCGAGTTACTCTTTCTCGAAGAGAAGGGCGGAACCGTCCTCTCTTCGAAACAGCCGTTGACCGGACCGGTGATCTATGAAATTCGCCTGGCGCATCGCTAGCCTTCTGATCGTCGCGGCCGCGGCAGTCGCGCAGTCGAAGTCCGCCCAGCCGTCCAAGACGCCGTCCAAGTCGCGCGATCTGCGCTATGAAGAAAACCGCCCGGCGTCCGCTCCCACGACTATCCCCCGCGGCTATGCGCTGATTATCGGGGTCGCGAACTATAAGAATCTTCCCGCGAACGAGCAATTGGACTACTCCGAGCGCGACGCCGATGCGATCTATTCCGTCTTGATCAGCCCGGAAGGCGGCAACTTCCGCGCGGAAAATGTGCACCGTTTAACGGGTTCCAAAGCCACCCTGGCGAACCTGAAGCTGGAACTGGAGAGCTGGCTGCCCTCGGTCGCGAAAGCCGACGATCGCGTCTTCATCTACTTCGCCGGCCACGGCTTCATCCAGGGCGGGCGCGCGTATCTGGCTCCCTACGATCTCGATCCCAAGAACATTCCCGGCACCGGCTATCCCATGGACACGCTCGGCAACGTGGCCGGTTCGCGCATCAAGGCCAAGTGGAAAGTTCTGGTGACCGATTCCTGCCATAGCGGCGCGATCACGCCGGACGCCGACGCCGTCGCGTACAACCGCAGCCTGCTGGATCTTTCGCGCTCCATGTTTTTGCTGACCGCCAGCCGCGACCGCGAACGTTCCTTCGAGAGCAAGGATTGGGGCGGCGGGCACGGCATCTTTACGTATTACGTCGTCAAGGGGCTGGAAGGCGAGGCGGACGAAGACGGCGACGGTGTCGTCACCGCGGACGAGCTGGCTGATTACACTCGCCGCAACGTCCGTGAAGCCACCAAGGGCATGCAGAACCCCACCAGCGATCGCGGCAGCTTCGATCCCAAGATGGGCTTGTCCTATATCCCCGCGAGCCTGCGATCGTCAAACGCGCCTCCGCCCAAGGATGGAACGCTGATCTTTGAAACCAACATGGACGGCGTCGAGCTGTTCGTGGACGGCGTTTCGCAGGGAGTCATTAACAAGAGCTCGCCGCTGCGCCTCCCAGGTTTGAAACCGGGCAATCACACCATCCAGGGCGTCAAGCAGGGCTACGAACCCGACGGCCCGCGCGAGGAAATGGTCTACCCCGGCCGCGATTCCACCGTGTCGCTCAAAATTCTGATCGTGCGCCGCCGCAAGAAGGCGGCGATCGACGAGTTGGACGACGGTTTGAAGCTCTACAACAAGGGCGGGGCGGATAATTACAAGAAAGCGGTAGCCCATTTCGAAAAAGCTCTCCAGATCGACGGGACCTATAGCCAGGCGGCGCTCTATCTGGGCCGCGCCTACAATTCCCTGTTCGAGGAACAGAAGTCCGAGGCGGCGTTTCGCAAAGCCATCGCGATCGATCCCGACTACATGGAAGCGCGCACCAGCCTTGCCGGGATGCTGCTCGACATCGGCGGCGTGGACGAAGCGATCCGCCAGTTGAACATCGTCACCCAACGTGAGAAAACGAACGCACCTGCTTTGTATATGCAGGCCCAGGCCTACCGCATGAAGGAGCTCTACCCGCAGTCGATCGATTCCGCGCGGGCGGCGATCAAGATCGCTCCCTCGGTCGCCGAACCTCACATGTGGCTGGCCGAGAGCCTTCGCCTGAGCGGAAAATATCCGGATGCGTCGAGCGAATACATCCAGTACCTGAAGCTGAGCGATTTCGACAGCAAGCTGGCCGGGAAGATGGATTATTACGTGGTCGGGTTCCTGGTCGGCCTGGGCAAGAAGAAGCGCGCGGCGCAGACCGATACCTGGCGCGACCTGCGGAGCCTCGCTTACTTCGGGCTGTGCGATTCGGAGCGCAACCAGGCGCATTTCGAGCTGGCTGTCGGGTACTGCCAGAAATCGCTGTCCTACGATCCCAACGATCCGTATGCGCACTACGCTCTGGCGCTGTGTTACGCCCGCCTCGCCCAGGCCAACGGGAGCCTGGAGACGCTGTCCGCCGCGGCCAAGCACTTTCGCGCGATGCTCGACTTGAATGGCGATATCGAAGAGGCGAAATACGCGCGCGCGAATCTGAAAAGCATCGACGCGCTGCTGGCCGCCAAATAAATAGACTCCCTCCAGCCCTCACAGCAACGCATGCCGTCGATAGAACCACGACTTGACGGCCTGCACCAGCAACAAGTACGTCACCGCCAGGAAGGCAATCGCCCCTAGCAATGAAACAGGGAGCGGAGTAAACTGCAGCACTTCGCCCAAAGCCGTGTAGGGCAGCGCCACGGCCACCACGACGATGGCGAACACGGCGGCCAGCAGCAGCCTGCTGGGGCGGCTTTTCAGAGGGTTGCCTGCCGTCCGGATCACAAACACCACCAGCGTCTGTGTGGCCAGCGATTCGACGAACCAGCCGGTATGAAACAAAGGCGCATTGGACGACGCATGGAATACCCACAGCAACACCGCGAACGTCAGGAAGTCATAGATCGAGCTGATGGGTCCGATGATCGTCATGAACTGCCGGATAAACCCGATCTGCCATCGCTTGGGCCGCCGCAGCAGAGCTGGATCCACATTGTCGCTGGGGATGCTGATCTGCGAAACGTCATAAAGAAAATTATTCAGCAGAATTTGCGTGGGCAGCATGGGCAGAAACGGCAGAAACAGCGACGCCGCCGCCATGCTGAACATGTTTCCGAAGTTTGAGCTGGTGCCCATCACGATGTACTTCATGACGTTGGCGAAGCATCTGCGCCCCTCCATGATCCCGTCGTTCAGCACCGCCAGATCCTTTTCGAGGAGAATGATCTTCGCGGCGTCCTTAGCCACCTCCACGCCATTCATGACGGAGATGCCCACGTCCGCGGTGTGCAGCGAGGGTGCGTCGTTGATCCCGTCGCCGATGTACCCCACCACGTGCCCGCGTGCTTTCAGGGCAAGAATCACCCGGTTCTTCTGTTCCGGAGAAACTCGTGTGAAGATGGCGCCGTGCTCGGCCTGATAGGCCAGGGCCGCGTCGTCCATGGTGTCGACTTCGTCGCAGGTCACGATGAGGTCTGTTTTTAGCCCTACGTCCTGGGCGATCTTCTGGGTCACATAGCGGTTGTCGCCGGTCATGATCACCACCGCGACGCCATTCCGCTGGAGCGCTTCGAGAACGGCGGGAATGCCTTCCTTGGGCGGGTCCAGGAAAGCCGCGAAGCCCGCCAGGGTCATGTCCTTTTCGATCTCCGTCGTGTAGGCATCCTGCTTGTCTACCTTTCCGACGGCGACCGCCAGAACGCGGAACCCGTCGGCACTCAGCTTCTGGAAAGTCTCCGCGGCTTGCGCTCGCCGGCTTTCGTCGAACGGCTGGGGGGATCCGTCGATTGTTACGGTCCGGCAGATGGCGAAAATGCTCTCCGCTTCGCCCTTGGTGACCAGGAGGTACTCGTCCTCCTGCCGTGCGCCCGCGTGATGCACAACCACGGAGAGGCGCTTGCGGTTGAAGTCGAAGGGGATCTCATCCAATTTCTCGTAGTCCACGATGTGAGGGCGGTCGTGCTTCAAGACCGCGTCGTCCAGCGGACTCTTGATGCCCGCCTGAAAGAAGCTGTTCAGATAGACGAACCGCAGGACGCGATCGTCGTCCTTCTGTTGAATGTCCACGTGCCGGTCGAGCTCGATCTCGCCTTCGGTCAGTGTGCCGGTCTTGTCGCTGCACAGGATGTCAATGCTGCCGAAGTCCTCGATGGCGGAAAGTTGCTTGACCAGGACTTTCTTCCTGGTCATCCGCCGGGCTCCCTGGGCCAGCGTGACCGTGATGATCATCGGCATCATCTCCGGCGTCATTCCCACCGCCAGGGCGACCGAGAAGAGGAAAGATTCGAGAATCGGGCGGTGGAACGCGATATTCACCAGCAATACAAACAGCACCAGCAGCATGATCACGCGGGTGATCATCAGCCCGAATTGCCGTATGCCGCGGCCGAACTCGGTCTCGGCCGGCCGCGTCGCCATCCTCTGCGCGATCGCGCCGAAAGCGGTGTTCCGGCCCGTGCAGACAACCACCGCGGTGCCCATTCCCGTCTGGACGGCGGTCCCCATGAAGACGCAGTTGGTGGCGTCCGCAACTCCGTGTTTTCCGGGCGGCAAGTCTCCGGCGGTCTTCTCGACGGCCAGCGACTCGCCGGTAAGCGCGGACTCCCGCACGTACAGGTCCTTGACCTCCAGCAGGCGCGCGTCCGCCGGCGCCAGGTCCCCCGCATTGAGCCGGACGACGTCTCCCGGGACCAGCTCCGCGACTGGAAGTTCCTCCTCCCGCCCGTCGCGAATCACGGCGGCGGTGGTCGCAATCTGCTTCCGGATCTCCCGCACCGCATGCTGAGCCTGAAATTCCATGAAGAAATTCAGGAGCACGCTGAGCAGTACGATCGAAATGATGATCCCTCCTCCGACCGGGTCGCCTAGCGCCAGGGATATGCTGCTGGCGGCCAGCAGGATGATGACCAGAGGATCGATCAACAAGCGGAGCAGACTGAGGATGGCCGCGAAGCGCGACTCCTTCACCAGGCTGTTCGGACCATAAAGATCCAACCGCCGCTGCGCCTCCTCGGAAGTCAGCCCGGCCGGACTCGCCTGGAGCAGTTCCAATAATCCCGCCCGAGGCTGGTTCCAGAAGCCTTGGAGAGGCGCGGGTGGTTGGTCCGGGCGCATGTCTGCTTATCAGGACAATAACAATTCCCGCACCCGGACGTATTTTGTGTGTTTCTACCGCGGGCCTGCCCGCAATCCCCAGATGTCGCGAGCATACTCCCGCACGGTGCGATCGCTTGAAAACGGCCCGATCCGCGCCACGTTCAGGATCGACATGCGCGTCCAGGGGTTGGCGGCGCGGAACGCCTGCCCTGCTCGTCGCTGGGCTTCGCTGTAGGATGCAACGTCGGCCAGATGAAAGTATTTGTCATCGGGGTCGAGCACAAACTTCCTGATCCAGGCGAACAACTCCGGCTCTTTCGGGCAGAACAGCGCCGAGGAAAGCGCATCCACCACGCGCTTCACGCGCCCGTCCCGCTGGTATTGCTCCCAGGGCCGGTAGATCTTTTGCTCGCGCGCGCTGCGTACCTCAGCCGCGCTGAGGCCGAAGACGAACATGTTCTCCGCGCCCACCGCTTCCCGGATCTCGATGGTGGCTCCGTCCAGCGTGCCGATGGTGACCGCGCCGTTCAGCGCCATCTTCATGTTGCCGGTTCCCGAGGCTTCCGTTCCGGCGGTGGAAATCTGCTCGCTCAGATCGGCGGCCGGGATGATCTTCTCCGCCAGCGAGACGCGATAATCGGGCAGGAACACCACCTTGATCCAGGGATGGGCGCGAGGATCGGTGTTGATCACTCGTGCCGCATTGTGGATCAGCTTGATGACCTGCTGCGCGAACCAGTAGCCGGGCGCGGCCTTCCCCGCGAAGATGTGCGTCCGGGGCGCCGCGGGCTCGTGGCCGTCCTCAACCAGCGCAAGATACTCGTCGACGATGTGAAACACCTTGAGGAGCTGCCGCTTATAAGCGTGGATCCGCTTCACGTGAACGTCGAACAGCGACTCCGGATCCACCTGGATATGACGTTCCCGGATCATTCCTGCCAGTATTTCCTTGTTGGCGCGCTTGATTTTCCGGAATTCGGCCAGGAACCCCGCGTCGTCCGCATAGCGTTCCAGCCCCTTGAGCTGCGGCAGATCGGTGATCCAGCCGTCGCCGATGGCCGCTGTGATCAGGGCCGCCAGCTCGGGATTCGCCCCCAGCAGCCACCGCCGCGGGGTGATGCCGTTGGTCACGTTGTGGAAGCGTTCCGGCCAAAGTTCGAAGTAGTCCGGCGCCAGCGAGGTTTGAATGGCTTCGGTGTGAATCAAAGACACCCCGTTGATCGCGTGGCTTCCGGCCATGGCCAGGTGGGCCATGCGCACCTGCCTCGGTTCCGGCTCCTCGATGATCGACATCCGCTTCAGGCGCCCGGTGTCGTCCGGCCATGCCAGCGAAACGCGGTCCAGAAGGCGGCGGTTGATCTCCAGGATGATCTGCAGGTGCCGCGGGACCACCTCCTCGAGCAGCGCCACCGGCCATTTTTCCAGCGCTTCCGGCGCGAGCGTGTGGTTGGTATACGCGATGGTGGCCTGCGTGACCGCCCACGCCTCGTCCCATTCCAGATCTTTTTCGTCGATCAAAATACGCATCAGCTCCGCGACCGCCAGCGCCGGATGCGTGTCGTTCAACTGAATCGCGACGTGCCGGCCGAGTTCGCGGCAGTCCTGGTGGTCCTGCTCGAATCTGCGAACGATGTCGCGCAAGGCGCAGGCCGCCAGGAAATACTCCTGCATCAGGCGCAGCTCGTGGCCGGCCCCCAGGGCATCCGGAGGATACAGGACTTTCGAAACGGTTTCCGACGCGATCTTCTGTTCCACGGCCTTGAAGTAGTCGCCGGCGTTGAAAATCGGCATGTCGAAGTCGTGCGAGGATCGCGCCGAATACAGCCGCAGGAAGTTGACCGTCTGCCCCCCGAACCCCGCAATCGGCACGTCATGCGGGATCCCCATGAGGATCTTCCAGTCCATCCACATGGGGTTGTACGCGCCCCTGCGGTCGAGACTGTGCTCGATCCGTCCGCGGACCGGTACCATGCAGGCTTCCGCCGCGCGGGCGATCTGCCAGGGAGTGCCCTCGGCCAGCCAGTTCTCCGGTCTTTCGCGCTGGTATCCGTGATCGATCTCCTGCTTGAACAGGCCGTATTCGTAGTTGATGCCGTAGCCGTAGCCCGGCAGGCCGAGCGTCGCCAGCGAGTCCAGAAGGCAGGCCGCCAGGCGCCCCAGCCCGCCGTTTCCCAGCGCCGGATCCGGCTCGCTCGCCTCCACCTCGTCCAGGTCCGCTCCCAGGTTGCCGAGCGCCTCCCGGCACTGCTCGCGAATCCCCAGATTTCGGAGATTGTTTCCCAGGTACGGCCCCGGCAGAAATTCGATCGAAAGATAATACAGGCGCTTCCCATCGCCGCGCCGGCAGCGCTCCTCGGTTTCGAGCATGCGCTCGACCATCTGATCCCGGCAGGCCAGCGCCACGGCCACGAACAGCTCGCGCGCCGACAGGTCGCGCCACGCCTTGCCCAGCGAGTATTTCACATGCCGCTGGATGGCGTTCTGGAGCTCCGTTAGGGAGCACACCGCGGGAGCTGGCGACTCCGGTCACGCGGCGCCGGCCGGCTGGGCTTGAAACGCGGCCACCGCTTCCGCCTGACCTGGGTAAATGTCGAAGATCCGGTGCAGGCGCACCAGCTCGAACGCTCCCCGGACTTGCTTGGACATCCCGCACAGTTTCAGACCGCCCTTCTTGGCGGTGAGCTGCCGCAGGCACGAAAGCATCGCGCCCAATCCCGAGCTGTCCATGAACCGTACGCGGCTCAGATCGAGCACCAGCCTGGTGTTCGCCTGGAGCACCGGCGCGATATCGCGCTTGAGCTCGGACGCGTTGCTCGCGTCCAATTCGTCCACCGGCACGGTCACCACCGCGACGTCGCCGGCTCTATCGATTGGCAGTTCCATTACAGTGCATTCCCTTCTATTCTTGGTTTGCGATGTTTCGTGAGCGAAACGCAGTTCCGGCCGCGCTCGTCGTGGTAGTACCGCACTCGATCCACGCTGCGGGCGATGATATAGGTTCCGAATCCCGACTCCCGCGTGCCGTCCAGCACCGCGGGCGCCAGCGTCGCCGGATTGAAGCCCTCCCCCAGGTGCCGGAGCCTCAAGACAATCCTGTCAGGGAGGGCAACCGCTTCCATGTGGATCGGCTGGTCGGTATAGCCATGGTAGGCGTGCAACATGATGTTGCTGGCCGCCTCGTTGGCCGCCAGTTCCAGGGCGTCCACCAGATCCTCTCCCGGAGCCGGATGGTCGAGCGCCTCGCAAAACCGGCGCACGAATCCGCGCACCTGGCGCAGCTCCCGCAAATCGCTGAGAATCTCGATCTCCGCCCGCGTCTGGGACGCCGGCTGCTCCCCGATGCGGACCGCGACACACGTCAAATCGTCGGTCAGCTGCGCCATCCCCGCGAAGGCCGATACGGCCCCGCGCAGGGTATCCGCCAGAAGCCCGGGCTTCAGCCTCGCGTTCGTGTCCACGTGCGCGATGAGCCGCTCTACCCCAAACAACTCGCCGGCGGCATTGCGCGCCTCCGTGATTCCGTCCGAAAAAAACAGAAGTACGTCCAGCGGCTCGAACCGCGCGGAAACCTGGTCGAAGATCTCGCCTTCGCGGATGCCCAGCGGCAGGCTGTCGCCGTGCAGGACGTCGCACTGTCCGGTCGCCGCGTGCCAGTGGACAATTCCCGTGTGGCCGCAGTCCACCATGCTCAAGACATGCCGATCCAGATCCAGCCGGGCGTAGCACACGGTCACGAAGCTTTCCAGATCGATCAGGTCGCGCACAATCTGCGCGTGCGCCAGCATGACGATGTCCTTGGGTTCGGGAAGCTGGCGGGAGCGTGAGACCGCCAATAGATAGTTGACCGCTTTGAAGAACTGGATCTTGGTGGCGGCTCCCAGCAGCGCTGCGGAAATTCCCTTGCCCATAACGTCGCCCACCACCACGTCCAGCGACTGGTCCGGATGGGTGAGAAAAATGTGGAAGTCGCCATCGATCCCCTGCGAGGGAACGGTGAGCGCCGCGATCTCCACGCCCGCGACGTTGGGCGGCTGGCTCAGCAAAAGAGACTGCTGGATGCGCAGCCCCACCTCCACGTCGCGCGAACGCACCTGCTCCAGTTCCGCGGCGATGGCGCGCTCGCGCACGATGAGCTCGTCCTTCAGCCGGTTGGCGGTCTGTAGTTCGGCGGTCCGCTCGATCACCCGCTGCTCCAGTTCGGCATTGAGCGTGCGAATTTCCGCTTCCGCCCGCTTGCGCGCCCGGGATTGCCCGGCCTCCTCGATTGCGCGCTCCACGGCGGTCGCCAGCCGCGCCGAACGGTCTTTGAGGACGAAATCGTTCGCGCCGGCCTTGATCAGGCTCACTGCCGCTTCATCCCCCAGGACCCCGGTGACCAGGATTACCGGCAGATCGGCGTCCCGCTCGCGCACCAGCCGCAGGGCGGACAACCCGTCGAAGTCCGGAAGCGAATAGTCCGCCAGCACCACGTCGGGATGGAACTCATCGAGCGCCCGTACGAACGCATCCCGGGTCGCGGCGTGTTCCGCCCGGAACCGCAGACCCGCGCTGCGCAACTGCCGCTCGATCAGTTCCGCGTCGGCCGGCATGTCCTCCAGGTGCAGGATGCGAAGATCTTTTTGCACTTCCAAGGGCGCGCTCACGAGGGCAGCTTGTTGATGACCATCCAGTACATGCCGAGTGTCGCGATGGTGTCCATGAACTGTTCGAACTCCACGGGCTTGGGGATATAGCTGTTCACGCCCAGCCGGTAACATTCCTCCAGGTCCTCGTCCTCCTTGGAGGAAGTCAGAACGGCGATCGGAATCAGGCGGGCGTGTTCATCCGCCTTCAGCTTGCGCAGCACCTCGATCCCGCTCACTTTCGGCAATCGCAGATCGAGCAGAATCACTTTGGGCCTCACCCCATTCGGGACCTCGGCGTACTCGCCGGTCCGGAAGACGAAGTCGAGCGCCTCGGCCCCGTCCTTCACCCACAGAATGTCGTTGGCCAAGCCATGTTTCTTCAGGGCCCGTATGCACAGCTCCGCATCGGTCGCATTGTCTTCCACCAGCAGGATATCCAGCGCCTTAATGTTGTTTTTTTCCGTTCCGATCATGATTTGTCTCCGGCCGGCAAGGCGAAATAGACGGTGGCCCCCTCGCCGACCTTGCCTTTCGCCCACACGCGCCCTCCGTGCCGCGCCACGATGCGTTTCACGATGGCCAGGCCGATTCCGGTACCAGGGAATTCGCTCTGGCCGTGCAAGCGCTGGAAGACGCCAAACAGCTTGTCGACATACCGCATGTCAAATCCAACTCCGTTGTCTTTGACGTAGTAGACCATCTCTCCTTTCCCGGCCTGCGCGCCGACTTCGATAACCCCCTTGAGCTTGGGCCGCGTGAACTTGAGGGCGTTGTCCAGAAGATTGGTCCACAGCAGCCGGAACATCGGCGCATCGCCATGCGCGGGAGGCAAAGGTTTGATCTCCACCCGGACGTCGCGGCCGGCCATGGCCGGACCCAGATCCTTCAGAGCCGCCCGGACCAGCTCGCCCATATCGATCGCGTGGAGAGAAATTTCCATCCGGCCCGCGCCCGAGAAAGCCAGGATGTCGTCGATCATCCGCGCCATCCTTTTGGTGCCGTCGCGAATCACGCCGATGATGCGCCGGCCCTCTGCGTCGAGCTGGGGGGCGTACTCTTCCAGAAGGATGCGCGAAAACCCGTCCACCGCCCGCAGGGGCGTGCGGAGATCGTGCGAAACCGAATACGCGAAGGTTTCCAGCTCCTGGTTGGCGCTTGCCAAACTTTTATTCGACGTCTGGATCTCGGCCGTGCGCGCCGCCACCAGTTCCTCCAGATGCTGGCGGTAAACGGAAAGCTCCTGTTCCACGCGCTTACGCTCGGTGATATCGCGCGCGGCGGCGAAAACGCCCGCCACGGCTCCGGTCTCATCGCGATAGACGCGAGCATGGTAAAGCACGTCCATGACCTTGCCGGAGACGTGCCTGAGAGCCAGGGGGTAATCGTTGAGTTGCCCCTGGTCGAACGCTTGCCGATAGCCCTCCCGGGCTTTTTCAGGGTCGGTGAAGTAACCGGAGAAGTCCCTTCCGATGAGGCGGGCGCGGGCCACGCCGGTGGCTTCCTCGGTGGCGTGGTTGACGTCGGTGATCTTACCCTCCCGGCTGATGACCAGGAGCGGATCCAGGCCGGTCTCGATCAGGCTGCGGGCGTACGCGTACGACTTCCCCAGCTTGTCCGCGGAGCGTCTTCGAGCTCGATCCACCACCTCCGCCAGCACGGCAATGCCGATTCCCGTAGCGGAAAAAACCGCCAGGCTAAGCATGTCGCCGGGCTTTTCGACGCCCATTCCAGGCGGGTCCAGGAAGAAGTACGCAGCCGCGGCAGCCGAAAGCAGCGTGGCCAGAATTCCCGGTTTCAGGCCGCCCAGCATGGCTGCCAGAAGCGTCACAGGGTAGAAAACGACATAGATCGACCCTCCGCCGAGGGACCGGTGCAATGCAGCGTTCAGCACCACTGCGGCTGCCGCCAGCAGCACGGCCCCCCCATAACGCAGGGGGCGATCGCTGTCCGTGAGACTTCGGAAGAACCACCTTCGAGCCATGGGCTCCCGCGTGCTTGAGCCGGGAGCCGCGGCTCCGTAACCCCACTGCGGGCGGGCGGACATGACCGCCGGGGACAAGACGGTCAGCGCGATGGCGGCCGGCAAGGAAGTGTAGGTGTGAAGACTGCCCGGCGCCACAATGAAATCCATCAGGTTGAACAGAGAGATCAGCCCGGCTGCGAAGGAAAGGATCTGGCTCGGCCAAACCTCGCGGCGCGGGGCCCAACTGAGAACAATCAGCGCCAGGCCGAGGAAGTAGAAACTAAGGGCGTTCACCGGCGCCATCAACCCCAGGGCCACGCTGCGGACCGCTTCTTGCTGGCTATCCGCGAATAGCAACTGATCGATCCCCAGGTCCCAGCCGAACAGGTACTCGCCGTAACTCACCAGGCCGACGGCTGCGGCCAGCCCCGCCAGCAACTGGCCGGCGAGATTCCGCGCTCGGGTCTGTTCGGTCGCCTTCCTCTGCAGCCATAGCGAGACGCCCAGCAGGATCAGACAAATGGCCGTGTTCGCCTTGATCTGCACCAGCTCCGGCCATCCGCTCTTCAGGATGGCGAAGTCGAACACCCAGCCTGCCAGGCCCAGGAGTCCGAAGATGACGGCAAACGCTGCGCCGAGGGAGACGAACGCGCTCCACTGGCGGCTTGGAGGCGACGCTGGACGTGAGGGCGGCGCCGCGACAGCTTCGACGCTGGATGCCGGCACGCTTCCCATCGATGCCCTTCTTCAGGCAAGTGTGTGCCCACCGAAGAACGTCTCAGGATCAGATACTTAGCGTGTACTTAGCGTGGGGGTTGCCGAAACTGTACACCGCTGCGGACCCGGTGTAGACAGCCGGCGACATTCTGGCGAAAAAGGGGACAGGCTACTCTGTCCCCGCGCATAAATTTGTGACTTCGGCGCACGAGCCGGGGAGTGGACTGAGCTGCCTGTCCCCTTTTTCAGCAATCGTTGCAATCCTGCCCTGCAAAAGGCCATGGACCTGCTCGTGAAAACCACGAAGGAGAACGATCGTGACCCGCATTGCTGTGGAGAAAGCGACTGATATCTCCGCCGATACCGAGACGCTTACAGAACAGATCCGCGCCCTGGCCTATCACCTCTTTGAAAGCCGGGGAGGGAACGCGGAAGGAAACCCGGGAGGGAACCATGGACGGGATCTGGATGACTGGCTCGAGGCCGAGCGGCAGCTGATCCTGACACCCGAATCGGTCTTAGTCGAAAGGGACGGCAGGTTCGAGATCCGCATTGCGGCCCCCGGGTTCGACGCAGGCGACATTCGTGTGACGGCGACGCCGGGGGCGCTGCTGGTCAAAGCCGCATCGAAAGATAAAACCGGGAATAAGACCCTGTTGGGAACCATCGATTTGCCCGGGCCGATTGACGCCGGCAGGACCACGGCCCGGCTGGACAATGGGACCCTGTTCGTAACCGCGGTCCGCAAGAGCCGGGAGCGCGAGCCGGCCGCCGTCTAGGCACTCCGTGCCCGAAACGATTGCCCCAGACACAGCGGCGGTGGCCGGTCCGGATCTGGCGCAGTACTACCGCAGCCTGATGGAAGCTTGCCCCGACCCCCTGGTCGCGGTCGACGGCGGCGGCCGCATTACGGACGCGAACCAGGCGTTCCTCAGCATCACCGGGACCGTTCGCGAGAAGCTCATCGGAAGCGAGTTCGCCCGCTGCTTCACCGATCCGGAGCTGGCCAGTGCATGCCATCGCGAGGCGTTCGCCCGGGGGATCGTCATGGAGTATCCTCTGGCGGTCCCGCACGCGTCGGGCCCGCTCACCCATTTGCTGTGCAACGCCGCCCTCTACCGCAACCGCCAGAACGACGCAGCCGGCCTGGTTCTGATCGCCCACGATGTGAGCCAGCAAAAGCAGCGTGAAGAGGAGCTGACCCGTCTCCACGCCGACATGATGGCCCATACGGAGGAGCTGAAGCGGCGCGAAACGGAGATCCAGCGGATCAACGATCTGTATGAAGTCCTGCAGGCCTGCAACTCCGAGCAGGAGGCCTATCCCATCATCGGCTCCGTCGCGGCGGACCTGTTCCCCAGGGCCAGTGGAGCGCTGGCGGTTTCGGTCAGCCCGGCCCATCAGATGGAAACCGTCGCGGAATGGGGAACCGGAAGCTCAGATGGCCGCCACCTTCCCCCTGGACGATTGCTGGGCTCTGCGCCGCGGGCAGATGCAGGAAGTAGACGACCCCGGCGCGGTGCAGATCTGCCGTCACTTCCAGTCCGCTCCGGCCGGACCCTATTTCTGTCTGCCTCTCACTGTCCGGGGAGAGTTGCAGGGCTTGTTGCATCTGCGGGGCGCTCCGGCCGAATCCCTGGGATCGCAAGCGGGCCAGTTGCTCAGCACCCTGGGCGAAGTGATCAAGCTCTCGCTGTCCAGCTTGAAGCTGCGCGACGCGCTGCGCGCGCAGGCCATCCGGGACCCGCTGACAGGTCTGTTCAACCGCAACTATCTGGACGAAACGCTGCGGCGGGAGCTGTCCCTGTCCGCGCGCCGCCACACGCCGTTGTGCGTGGCCATGCTGGACATCGACGGATTCAAAGCTTTCAACGACACCTATAGCCACCACGCTGGGGACGTCCTGCTCAAGGCGCTGGCGAAATTTTTTCTGAACAAATTGCGCGCCAGCGACATCGTCTGCCGCTATGGCGGCGATGAATTCGTGCTGGTCCTGCCCGATACCGGTTTGCGCCAGGTCGCCGAGCGTCTCGACCGCATCCGCACCGAAGTCAAGAGTATGGAGTGCAAGTATGAGGGCAAGACCCTTCCCGCGGCTTGCGTGTCGATCGGTATTGCCCAGTGGCCCGATCACGGCACCTCCCCCGAGGATCTGATCAAGGCCGCCGACTACGCCCTTTACTCCGCCAAGCACAGCGGCCGGGATCAGGTGGGCATCTTCGGCGCCACCACCCAGGACCGAACGGCTCTCGAGTCCACCGGGGACGGACACGGATGATCGCGCTGGCCAACGAGGACGCCCTGCGGCTCGGCGAGGAACGCTATCGCGCGCTGATCTCGGCCATCGCCCAAATTGTGTGGACCGCCGACGCCCGGGGCCAGGTCATCGAAGACCAGCCCGGCTGGCGGGCCTATACCGGACAGACCGCCCAGGAGATCCAGGGTGCAGGTTGGCTCGCGGCCATCGATCCGGATTCGCGGGAAGCCGCCGCCTCAGCCTGGGTGCAGGCGGCCTCGCGCGGGCTGCCTTACGAAACCGAATGGCGCCTGCGCCGCCGGGACGGGGAATACCGGCGCTTTTCGATTTGCGCCGCTCCCGTGCGGGCCGGCAACGGCGCCGTCCGCGAGTGGATCGGGTGCGCCATCGATAGCACGCTTCGCCAGCAGCGCGAAGAGGAGCTGCGGCGGCAGAACGCGAATGCGGGCGGGGCTCTGGCCCGGCTGGAACGGCAGGCGCGGGAAATGCAGATCCTCAAGAACCTCGGAGATACGCTGCAGGCGTGCAATTCCCGCGAAGAGGCCTATCCCTTCATCGCCCTGGCCGCGACAGAACTGTTTCCGGGCGCCGACGGCGCACTCGCCGTCCCCTCCGCGGGCGCGCGGGAACTGCTGGAAACCGCCGCGGAATGGGGCGGCGATCCCCGGAATCAACACGCCCGGAATCAAGACGCATGGATGAAGACGGATTTCGCCCTCGAAGACTGCTGGGCGCTGCGCCGCGGCGGGATGCACGAACCCGGCCCCGGGACCGTGTGCCATCACTTCCAGAGCGCCCCGGACGGGCCTTATGTCTGCGTGCCCCTGGCGGTTCGCGGAGAGGTGTCGGGACTGTTGAGCATCCGGCTCGCGGACGGGCAGCGTATGGACGACGAACGGCGGACCGCGGTCGCCTCCTTCGGCAACGCGCTGGCTCTGGGGTTGTCGACGTTGCGGATGCGCGAAACGCTCGCGAAGCACTCCGTCCGCGACCCTCTCACGGGTCTCGCCAGCGTGGAGTTCCTGGACGAAGTACTGGCGCGGGAGATTCGCCGCGCCGCGCGCCACGGCGAGTCTCTTTCGCTCGCCATGCTGGAGCTGGAAGGATTCACCCGGCTTATAGAAACCTCCGGGCCGCGGGCGGCCGATGCGGTGCTCCAGGAAGTGGGGACCCTGCTGCACGGCAGTCTGGGCTTTTTCGATCTGGCGGCGCGTTGCGACAGCCGTCAATTCCTGCTGGTTCTCATCGGAGACGACCCCGGCTCCCCGCAGGCCCCCTCCCCCCTGGAGCGTCTTCACCGGATCTGTCTTGAGATGCAGCAAGGCGCTTGCGCGCATCCGGGCGCGGCGCTTCCTCCCCTCGCCGTATCCGCGGGCCTGGCGGAATGGCCCGTTCACGGCCGGACGGCCGAGGAACTGAAGCGGGCGGCGAATCTCGCTCTCCGCGCAGCCAAGCGCGCCGGGCCCGGCAGCATCGAGACCTATTCCGAACCGGGAATGCCGCCGGCGGGAGACGCGCACGGCCGGCCGGAGCGCGAGCGAAGGATCACGGACCGGGGGGCGGTCTCGACGGGTTCGGAGTGAGACCGGCCGCGATAGGGTAAAATCCCTGTCAGGGAGTTCAGATCTACTTCAGGGACCCTCCAGATTAGATGGCTTATTCGATCGTATCTCCGTGCGCGTCCTGCGGCACGAAGAACCGAATTCCCGCGGCCCATTTGGCCGACACCGGCCGCTGCGGTAGCTGCAAAGCGCCTCTGCCGCCGGCGAGTGAGCCGATCGAGGTGGACGCCGGCTCCTTTGACGACATCATTGCCGCGGCCAAGGTCCCGGTTCTGGTGGATTTTTGGGCCTCCTGGTGCGGACCATGCCGCGTGGCGGCGCCCGAAGTGAAACAGCTGGCGCGTGAGATGCGAGGCCAAGCTTTGTTCCTCAAGGTCGATACCGAGGCTCAGCCTCAGCTGGCCGCGCGATTCCGCATTCAGTCCATCCCGAATTTCATCGTCTTCCGAGGTGGCCAGCCGGTCTTTCAGCAGGCGGGCGTAGCGCCCCGTTCGGAGATGCGCAAATGGCTGGAGTCTTCCGCTATCCCCAGAGGATAGCGGAACTTGTCAGGAGGTGCCGGCCGCGTCTTTCATCATCTCCTTGATGACTACTTCCACTTCGCGGGCGACGGGTTCCAGTTCCGCCGAGGCGAACATCTTCATCAACTGCGTTGGCAGAAGTGTTGCCAGCGTATAGTTCCCCTCGGAGCCATAGACCGAAATGCGGCAGGGCAGTGCCGTCGAGACCGCGCCATTGGCTTCCAGGACTTTCTTGGCCTGCACCGGATTGCAGACTTCGTAGATCCGGCAATCGGTCGCGAAATCCACTCCCTTCTTCTTCATGGTCTCGCGCAGATCGTGCACGGCGAGAATCCCGAAATGATGCCGCGCGGCGGAATCTTCAAGCTCCCGCTGAATCTCCGCGAGCGGCTTTCTGGACTGAATGGTGTAAAGCATATTCTTAGGAAACCTCCGTGCCGGTTAGATGAACATCCAAGGCCGATCCCGGCACCATTTCAAAGGTGGTCGAAGCCAGGCGGATCCGGTTGCCGGATTTATCCACCTCTTCCAGGATTCGTGTGAACAGATGATCCTTCATCCACCGGCGCTTGCGGTAGTCGACCACGTAGCGGACGGTGAACTCGATCCAGTTGTCGGTGGCCCGCAGAGTGATCATCGGCTCGACGTTGGCATCCTCCACCCTATACTGCCGAACGACGTTGCGCCAGCTGTCCTTGACCTCGGCCGCGTAGCCCACCAGCACCTCGTTGACTAGCCCGCGCAGCATGTCGCGGGCAACTTTCCAGTCCGATCCGTATTTGACCGGAAGAACGATCTCGTCCCACAGGAAGGGGAAATCGCCGGAATAGTTGAAGACCGGTTCTTTGAAGACGAAGCTGTTGGCCACCCGCACAATACGCCCGGTGTAGAGATCGGAGGCGACCCACTCTCCGATCTCCATCAGTGTCGTGCGAAGAATCGAAACATCGATGACGTCGCCGCGAATCCCGCCGACTTGCACGCGGTCTCCCGTGGAATAGAAATTCCCCAAGGAAATGGCGACCCATCCCGCCACGCTCGCGATCACCTCCTGCAACGCGAACGCGATCCCGGCCCCGGCGACGCCGAAGGCCACGGTGAAGCCTCCCAGCTTGTCGCTGAACACGGTCGCGACAATGATCAACGCCGCGATGTACCCAAGGAAGCTGATGAACTTCCGGGCACGGTAGCGCGTGTCGGCATCCTTGACGTAGCGGCCGATCGATCGCTGCGCAAATCTGACAACCGCGAATGTGACCACTAGCGTCACAACCACGGCCACGAGCTTGCCGATCACCGGATCGAGCAACCATCGTCTTACGGTTTCACCGAGTATGTCCCTGTTCCCCTCTCAGCATGTAGCTTGCCACACGCCGGTCCCCGTTACATGATCAGGCGCACGCCGCCCAGGTCGGAGAGGCTGTGCGGAAAGCGGTCGCCTGGCGTTCCGATGAACATGTAGTTCTTCGGAATTCCGAACCGCGCGCGATAGCCGTTCGATCAGCTCCGGGCCGAAACGCCCCTTGACCAAAACCAGGTCGATGCGAATCTCGCGGATACATGTGATCGATGGTCTTCAGATTCTCGGCCAACGAGTCGGGGATTTCTTTGCGGTCTTCGTAGCAGTGGACCACCTTCATGCGCGTGGTCAGCTCATTCGCCAGCACATACAGCGCGGCCCGGTTCAGGGCATCCAGGTCGTCCCCCGCGGCTGAAATAGATGACCTGAAAACTGTTGATTTGCCGGATTTTCGACATGATGCGCGTATTGAACTGCCGGCTTCCGTTTCGAATCCTGGCGACCACGGCCCGGGACCCGGCCAGCATTCCGCGCAGAATCTGTACGCGCAGAAACATGACCGCTACCGCCGTGGCGCACACTGTCAGATAAATGGCGAAGACTTCTACATACGACGGATTCAGCCACAGATTGCCCGCCAATCCCGCCAATACAGCCGCCAGCGCAATCACCACGGACGGCCAGTTCGCCCGCACGGAGCGCGGCAGACGCGCTCGTTTCACCTTGAGCAGCATGTTTCCGATCGCGAATAGCGCCATCACTCCCAGGAACGACAGCGTGTATACCCCGGCCAGAACCTGAATGTCGCCGGCGCTGACCAGGAGGATCGAAGTACACAGCACGAAGAACGACGCCAGGATCCAGTGATTGGTCCCGCGCCACCGGTTCTGCGCCAGCAGAAACTGCGGCAGGCATCGGTCCAGGCTCATCCGGCGAATGAGTCCGGTCACACCCACGTAACTGGTGAGCACCGCTCCGGATAAGACCAGAGTCGCGTCCAGACTCACCCAATCGGCCAGGGCGTGGCCGGAAGCCACCATGCCCAACTGGGCCAGCAGATCCTCTTTGTGCGAGGTGATCTCCGTCAGCGGCAGCACGCCCATGGCCAGCAGGCTGATGAGAGGATTGAAAACCGCCACCGCGATCCACATATTGCGGAGCGTCTTGGGGAACACCAACGGCTTCTGCTCTTCGATGAAGTTCGCCGACGTCTCGAAACCGCTGATGCCCAGCAGCGCCACGGAAAAGCCGAAAAACAGCGCGTAGACAATTCCGCCCGGAACCGGCTGATGCCAGTTCGCCACAAGCATCGCCGGATCCGTGACCACGATCCGGCCGGACGCCAGAACCAGGACCGTCAACGTGAGGATATGCGCCCCGAACAGGAACAGCGCCACCGTAGCGGACTCGGAGATGCCAATCAGATTGAGCAACGCGAAGAATCCCAGGAGGGCGATCGTTGCCGCCACCACCGGAATGCCCGGCCAGAGGTTGTGCGCATACCGCATCGACTCATAAGCGCTCAATACGGCGGTCGCCATGTAGGAGAGCAGCGTCAGGCACGCAGCGGTGGACGCCTTGGCTTTGCTGGTGGTATTCAGCAGGACGTTGTAAGCGCCGCCGTTCAGGGGCAGCGCCGAACCGACCTCGGCGTAGATCTTCCGGAACAGGTACAGCACCAGCGCGACCAGCGCCAGTGCCAACGGCGCATAGGGTCCCGCGTAGATGGCGCACAGCGCGGCCACATAGAGGCAGCTCGATGTAATGTCGTTCCCGCAAATCGCGGTGGCCTTCCATACGCCCAGCCGATGCGCGGGAGCCGAGTCCAGAGGGTGAAATGCAATGGGATCCCCGCTCAGATTCTCGATGTGTTGCGCCGTGCCCCATCCCGGAAAGTCCCAGAAGGAGGGACGATCCGGCGATTCGGGCTGGCTGGGGCGAACAGGATTCATCGAACCGCCGGTTCCGGGCCACGGTCGTCGCCATCTTGCTCGAATCGAAACGGTGGCGCCGCATAGCCCTTAGGCCGGTATTGATCCGGAATGGCTGTGGAATTGCCATCTCGCAGCGATGCATAGTGCGGCGACATAATCTCCACGCCGGACTCATTGAAGCAGTCCTGGATGTTCTGGTGCAGCTCGGCGTAGGTGACGGCCATGCGCGCCGCTTCCGAAGTATAGGCATTGATTTCGTACGTCACGTAAAAATCATCCAGGCTGGTCTGCAGAACAAAAGGAGCCGGTTCTTTGAGGATAGAGGGAGTCCGCAAGGCAGCGGCGATCAGCAGATCGTGAACCTTGCGCCACGGAGCGTCGTAACCGATGCTGACCGAAGTATGGAGAATCAGCGCCGCGCGACCCTTGGCGGAACTGAAGTTGATGATATGGCTGCCGAGAACCATCGAGTTCGGCACCGTGATGAATTCGTTCTTGATCGTACGAATCCGCGTGGCCAGCAGCGTCTTCTCCATAACGTCGCCGATGGTGTCGGCGATTTTGACCCGGTCCCCGATATGAAACGCCCGCGTATAGGTCAGGATCACGCCGCCAATGATATTGGCGACCGCCGACGTCGAGCCCAGAGAGAGCAGGACGCCGAGAAAAATGGAAATCCCCTGGAACGCCGGAGAGCGGGAACCAGGCAGGTATGGGAAAACCACCACCACCGTGATCGCCAGAATCAGGAACCGGACGATCTTGTGAGTGGGCTCAGACCATTCCCGGTAGAAACCGGGCCAGGTGATCGTCCCACGGCCTAACTCCCGGAAGAGAAAGTGCGAGATCCGGACCAATAGGTACGCTCCGGCGCCGGAGATGATCACCACGAACAGACTCGGCAGGTAGTTGAGTACCGCCTCTCCGGCGGACTGTATCGGCGCAACAATGTACGCCACCAGCCTGGGCGCATATTCCCGGGTCCAAGGGAAGAAGCTCAAAACCAGCGGCACATAAATGTAGACCGCGGCGACAACCAGAAACAAGCGAATCACCTTGACCGCATGAATCAGGCTCTGTGTGATCTGCCGCGCGGAGATCAGCTCGACGCGCTGCAGCCGGATGGGCCGGACCCTCGTCGAAGCTTCCAGTCTGGTAACCGCGGCGAACCGGAGCTTTTTCAAACCGGCCAGCAGGGTGATCAGGACCGCCGTGAGGAGAACGGTGTAAATCGCCCCTTCCAGCAAGCTTCGCGAACTGTAGTCCGTCCGGATCGCCGTGATGGCGGATTGAATACTCTTGGTATAGTCCGCGACCAGTTCGCTTCTGCTCTTGCCCGCGGCTGTGGCGTCGGCGTCGGTCACGGTCAGCAGGATTCGATAGCCCAGCACGATGTCCGTGCTGGTGCCTCCATTGACAGCCGTGATCGAATCCGCCGAAGCCGTCAGGTCCTGCGCCAGGCGAGTGAGCCGCTGACTCGTCGCCGTAGCGCGGTCTTGGGCGCTGAACGGACCCAGGCTGGTTTGAACCGTGAAAAGCGTCCGGCCGTCCACCACCACCGGAGCCGCCTCCGAAGGCGTTTGTGCCCAGGCAGCCGCACACAGGGAGATGATCAGGCCACCTACCGCGATTCCGTAGCTGGTTCGTGCCATGCGAATCTCCTTGGGATTACTCTATCGCGTACTGTCTGATGACCCCGCCATCGGTTGCCGCGGCTGGACGCAAATCTGGAATTGCTTTTATATAGACGTCGCGCTGCGGGAAGGGGATCGAAATACCTTGCGCCGCAAATTGCCGCACGATTTCAAAGTACAGGTCGCTCTTCAAACGGCTCGGCGTTTGCACCTGGGTGATCGTCCAGACCCGCAGCTCGAAGTTGACGGAGCTGTCGCCAAAGCTCGCCAGCAGGACCTCCGGCGCGGGCTCGCGAAGAACATCCGGATGCTCTACGGCCAGCGCCAGCAACACCGTCCGTACCTGGTCCGGGTCCGAGCCGTAGGCGACGCCCACCGGGAAGGAGAATCTCGCCTGGCGATCGTTCGCGGTCCAGTTCGTCACCCGTCCCGTGGTGAATTCCGCGTTCGGGACGATGATGATCAAGTTGTCATTGGTTCGGACCCACGTACTCCGCCCCCCAATCCGAACGACGTCTCCGTTCAGATCGCCCACCTCGATCCGGTCGCCGACCTTGATCGGGCGTTCCAGAAGCAGGATCAGTCCCGAGGCAAAGTTGCTGGCGATATTTTGCAGTCCGAATCCGACTCCGATGCCCAGGGCGCCCCCCAAAAACGCCAGGCTGCTTAAATTGAGCCCGACCATCTGCATGCCCACAAACAGCCCCAGTGCAAATACGGCGTAACCGGCCGTGCGCTCGATGGCATAACGTTGCCCTTGGTCCAGGCGGTATGGATCAGGACCTCGTTGCGCAGGAATCTTCGGGCGTAGCGAGTGAAGAAAGCCAGCAGGAGGAGAAATACGAAAGTCTCAAAGACCAGCTCCGGGCTGACCGCGACGTTACCCAGATGGAAATAGGTCGTTTCCCAGATGGCGAACAGTCTCGCCGTCGCGGGAATGCGGCGCAACAGGACCGCGCCCGCGATGATCGCGGCAACCAGCAAGCTGAACACGATCAGGAACTTCGATTTCGTTTTCGTCGCGCCGGCCATGTTCCCAGTCTCCTCCCGCGAATCGGCCGTACACGCTATAGCTTCCGCGCTGATCCCTGTTTAATTTTACGCGCCGCCACCTTCAAGGGATTTCAGGTGCGGTGGTCTGCTCCTTGAGTGTAGTGTGGATGATTGGACAGTATGACCGCGGAACAGTTAAGGCTGGCGGAGGCGCGTGAGCGGCGCACTCCCTGGAAGCAATGGGGGCCCTATCTGAGCGAGCGTGCCTGGGGTACCGTCCGCGAAGATTATTCGCCCTCCGGCTCGGCCTGGGAGTACTTCCCTCACGACCACGCCCGGTCCCGCGCCTATCGCTGGAGCGAAGACGGCTTGGGCGGGATCTGCGACCGTCACCAGCTCGCCTGCTTCGCGCTGGCGCTCTGGAATGGCCGGGATCCGATCCTCAAGGAACGCCTCTTCGGGCTGACCGGCAACGAGGGACGGCACGGGGAGGACGTCAAGGAGTACTCCTTCCATCTGGATTCGACGCCGACCCACTCCTACATGAAGTACCTCTATAAGTACCCGCAGGCCGCGTTCCCCTACGCCGCGCTGATCGAGGGCAACCGGCGCCGCCAGCGTGCGGAGCCGGAATATGAGCTGCTCGATACGGGAGTTTTCGACCACAACCGCTACTTCGACGTCTTCGTGGAATATGCGAAAGCCGGTCCCGAGGACATCCTCATTCGGATGACCGTGGCCAATCGAGCCGCGGAAGCCGCCGCCATCGACCTCTTGCCGACGATCTGGTTCCGCAACACCTGGTCCTGGGGCCTGGACGCGCGGATGCCCCGGCTGGCCGCCGACTCCCCGGGTGAAATCCCCCACGCGATTCGCGTGAGTCACTTCGATATGGCGGAACGCTGGCTCCTGTGCGATGGCGGTCCCGAACTCCTGTTCACCGGCAATGAGACCAACTTCGAGCGTCTGTTTGGAGCGCCGAACCACACGCCTTACGTGAAGGACGGAATCAACGACTACGTCGTCGCTGGAAAGCAGTCCGCGGTCAATCCCGATAGATTCGGGACCAAGGCTTCCGCTCGCTACCGCTTGCGTGTTGCCGCCGGGCAGCAGGCGACCGTCAGATTACGCCTATCCGTTGATCCGACTCCCGATGCATTCAGCCCCCCCTTCGACGAGATCTTCCGGAAGCGCCGCGAAGAGGCCGACGAGTTTTACGCAGCGATCGCGCCCCAGGCGCTCACCCCGGACGAGCGAATGGTTCAGCGTCAGGCTTTTGCCGGCCTGCTCTGGGGCAAGCAGTTTTACCAGTACAATGTCCGGCGCTGGCTGCGCGGGGATCCGGCTGGGCCTGAGCCTCCCCGTGAGCGGCAGCACGGGCGCAACCACGGCTGGATGCACCTCAACAACGCCGACGTCGTCTCCATGCCCGACAAGTGGGAATACCCTTGGTATGCCTCCTGGGATCTTGCGTTTCATTGCATCCCGCTCGGGCTGATCGATCCGGACTTTGCCAAACACCAGCTTCTTCTGCTGCTCCGCGAGTGGTACATGCACCCCAATGGGCAGCTTCCCGCGTACGAGTGGAACTTTTCCGATGTGAACCCTCCGGTTCACGCATGGGCCGCGTGGCGTCTATACAAGATCGAGGAAAAACACTCCGGCCGCCGCGATCGCAGCTTTCTGGAGCGCGCGTTTCATAAGCTGCTTCTCAACTTCACTTGGTGGGTGAACCGCAAGGATTCCGAAGGCAACAACATCTTTCAGGGCGGTTTTCTCGGACTGGACAATGTGGGTGTCTTCGACCGCAGCGGAATCCTTCCCAACGGCGGCGTGATCGAGCAATCCGACGCCACCAGCTGGATGGGAATGTACTGCCTCAATATGATGGCCATCGCGCTGGAGCTCTCCCGGGAGAATCCCGCCTATGAAGACGTGGCGTCCAAATTCCTGGAGCACTTCGTTTACATCTCGCGCGCGATGAACAACATTGCGGGGCAGGGCATCGAGCTGTGGGACCGGACCGACCGCTTCTACTATGACGTGCTGCGTCTGCCGGACCGCAAATCTCAGCCCATGCGCGTGCGGTCCATGGTGGGGCTGATCCCTCTGCTCGCCGTCGAGACGCTGGACTCCGAGCTGATCGACACGCTGCCCGGTTTCAAGCGGCGGATGCAGTACTTCATCGACAATCTGCCGGAGTTCGCGGACTACATCGAGACGCTGACGACGCCCACCAATATCAGGCGATTCCTGTCGCTGGTGAACCGCGACCGATTGACATGGGTGCTCCGCCTCGTGCTGGACGAATCGGAATTTCTTTCGCCGTACGGCATTCGCTCCCTATCCCGATACCATCGCGACCATCCCTACACGCTGCGGCTGGATGGGAGGGAGCACACCATCGACTATCAGCCCGCGGAATCCCAAACCGGCCTGTTCGGCGGCAACTCCAACTGGCGGGGACCGGTCTGGTTCCCCGTCAACTTCCTGATCATCGAGGCGCTCCAGAAGTTCCACTACTTCCTGGGCGACGACTTTCAGGTGGAGTATCCCACCGGCTCCGGGCAGAAGCTCACGTTGTGGCAGATCAGTATCGAGCTGCAGCGCCGCCTGACCCGGCTATTTCTCCGCGACGATCAAGGCCGCCGGCCGGCTTACGGAACCATGGAGAAGTTTCAGAACGATCCGCACTGGCGCGATTGTCTGCTCTATTTCGAGTATTTCCACGGCGAGGACGGCCGCGGCCTGGGAGCCTGCCACCAGGGCTGGACGGCGCTGGTCGCAAAGTTGATACAACAAAGCTATCTCCATGCGTAAAAGAGGAGAACCAAACTCAAATGGCAACCCTGAACGGAAGCAAGACTCATCAGAATCTCAAGACCGCCTTCGCCAACGAGGCCCAGGCCAACAGGCGCTATCTGTATTTCGCCCGGCAGGCCGATGTCGAAGGCTATCCCGAGATCGCTGGATTGTTCCGCGATACGGCCGAAGGGGAAGCCGGCCACGCGCACGGCCACATGGACCACCTGCGGGCCGTCGGTGATCCGGTGACGGGCAAGCCCATCGGCGCGACCCCGGCGAACCTGGAAGCTGCCATCGCGGGAGAGATGTCCGAGTACACCAGTCAATACCCGGAAATGGCTGCCACGGCGCGCGAAGAAGGGTTTACGGAAATCGCGGACTGGTTTGAGCGGCTGGCCAAGGCGGAACACAACCACGCCGAACGTTTCCGTCGCGGGCTGGAATCGGTCGGGGTGCCCTCGTCCGAAAAAAAATGATCAGGTATAGCAAGACGCTCCGAATCGCCTGCTATACCTGATCGATTGCTGCTACGGGATTTGGCAGCTACTACGGCGCGATGTCGCTATCCAGCAGGAAGCACGTCCACTCTTCCGTCCAATCGTAGGTCCCCATGCCGCCCACGAACTGGGCGCTTTGATCGAAGAATCCATCGTCGGGCGGCTGGACCCAGCCGACGCGGAAAACGGGGCTGTCGAACAGCGCGCTGAAATCCGGATCGCTGTATTCGAACGGGCGCGTGATCATCGGGTCGGCCGCCATGATGTTCTTCCCGTTGCCGTTGCCCTTCTGTCCCTGGGCAAAGGCCAGCGTGTAGGCTCCGTTGGCCCCCGCGCCATCCGCGATCTGTCCCTGGAGCGTATTCGCGCCCAGCACGCCGAGATTGTTGTTGTAGCACAGGACCCCGTTGATCGACAGGGCGCCCTTGTCCACTTCGCCCTGGGTCACGGTATCCGGGAATTGCATGCAGGGGCTGTAGAAATTCGTGACCACCAGGTTGTTGAACGATCCGTGAACGCCGAAGCGAAGGTAGATCCCCGGCGAATTGGCTTCGTCGTATCCGGGAACACCCGTGCCGACGTAGGTAATGTTATAGAACGTCGGATTCGAGAAGGGCGTCGGCAGAGCGTCCGGCGTGTACTCGTTGTTATCGCCTTCGATGCCGCGATTGCCGGGGTAGTCCGGGCTCTGGTACATGATCCCGTACTGAAGTCTGCCCGTGAAGCCGAGCTGGAAGTCCGTGTAGTCATCGCGGCCCAGACCGCCGACCAGATACTTCGCGTCCATGGTTCCGCCGAACCATTCGAACATGTCGTCCACTCCCTGGATCGCCTGCAGGTGGTCGGCGACGGTGTCCGAACCGCAACCCGCGAAGGTGAAGCTATTGACCTCGTTGTTGGGCGAGAGAATCGAACCGGCGTACTCGATACGGACGTATTCGAGCGTGCCGCAATTGTGCGTCGAATCGGTGCCTCCGTACAGCGTATCCGGCGAAGTGGGCAGCCCTTCCAGATAGAACTGTCCGGCGGGGTTGGTCTGTCCGTGGGAGTTCGCCAGAACGTTAACCGGGGCCTTGCCGGCCAGGATCACGCCGGCCCAGTCGCCGCGCTGCCGCTGGCCGAAAGGCAGCGCACTGGTGAAGATGATGGGGCGCGCCTTGGTTCCTTTGGCCATAATCTTTCCGCTCGGACTGACGATCAGCGCCGCCGGCGCCGCGCCCGATTGACCCATGATGAAGGTGCCGGGCTGAATGGTAAGAGTTGCTCCGTTGTTCACGAAAATGACGCTGGAGAAATTCCACTGTGTATCGTTGGTCAGCGTCATGTCGCTCGAGATGTTTCCTGTCAGGGTTTGCGTGCCTTGGACCACGCCGATCTTCATATAGCTGGTCTTCAGAACGCGGGTCCCGCTATAGTCGCGAAGCTGGACCACCAGCGTGTGCATGCCCAACTCATTCGGGATCGTCAGCGCGGGGAACTTGCCGCCGCTGCCGATCAACACCTGTTTGGTGGCGTCCGCCATCTGGACCGGCTGAAATCCCTGGTCCGCCGTGTTGCCGAACATGTCCGTCGGGGTGGCGCCGCCGGGGAAATACGTGTTGACCCCGGTCTGGTTGTTCTGCCGGTACACGAATACCGTGTAAGGATACAGGTCGCCGTTGGTCTTCACGGTCCATTTCAGCGTCAGCGCATCGCCCGCCTGGTACGTGTACTTGTCCGTCCAGATATACATGGACAGCTTGGTATGGGGAGCGTTGTACTGCTGGGCCTTGCTCTCAATGCCCCCTCTGCTGAGCAGCGTGGGCCGTTGGCCATCTGCCATGACCGCAGCCAGCACCCCCAGTGCCAGGAATGAATAAACTCGCATAGTGTCTCCTCTCGTTTTGGTTCAGAAAAATGAATAACTCAGGCCCATTTGAAAATCCCGGCCCAGGTGATACTCGCGCTGGATGGCGCCGCCCTGTGTCCAGCGAAAATCGTTGTCGTTGAGGTTCTTCGCTTCGAATCGCGCGCTCCACTTGCCCTTCTCGTCGAACGAATATTGATAGGAGAAATCGAGTTGGGTGTTGCCTTCTTCGTAGAGGTCCGCGAGACCAAGAAATCCCACATTCGAAATCCGCCGCGACACAAAATTCGAGGTGAACCTCGCATCGCTCCGCCAGCCGGCGCGGCGCCACTCTAAAATCGCGTTGGCGACGTAACGGGACTGTCCCAACAGGGGGCGGGACTGGGAGGTGACGATGGTGGCGTCCTCGTCCCGCAGGTCGATGTTCGAGTCCACGATGGTCAGGTTGCTCGACACGCCGAAGTCGCGCAGTTTCCGCCAGAGTGAGCCGAGCGAGCGCCGGAATTCAAGTTCCACGCCGAAGTTACGGGCGCCGGCGGCGTTCGAGAAGCTTTGCCGAAGGTCGTTCGATGGGAGGATGGTCTGCTCGATCGGATTCTTGAACCGTTTGGCAAAAACGCTGGCGGCGATCAATTGATTGCCGCCGGAGAACCACTCCCAGCGGGCGTCGTAGTTTTCGATGTGCGCTTCCACCAGATTTGGATTGCCTTCGACCGAGAACCCTCCCTGCACGTCCGTGAAGTCGAACGGCGACAACTCGCGAAAGTCGGGCCGGGAGAGCGTGCGGCTGTACGAGATCCGGAGATTCTGGCGTCCGGTGAGCGCGTATATCACATTGACGGACGGAATCGGGTCGTTATTGTGGAGGGTCGCGACCACCGGTATGGCGCCAGGCACCAGGTTGTCGACCGTGGTCACCACCTGATCGGAGTCTTCAAACCGGAGGCCTCCCACCACTCGCCAGCGCGGGCTCAACGCCAGATCCACCATGGCGTAGCCCGCATAAAGGTTCATGTCCGCGTTATACGCATCGGTGCCGCGCGTATACTCGATGATCTGAAAACCGTCCGGCCGGATATTGCTCGGCGCGAACAACTCGTTACTCGGAAGATACAGATCCAGCGTCGTGACGCGCTGCGGCTGATAGACAAACCGGCGGGCTGCGAAATCCCGGTGGCGGAAGGTCCCGCGAAATCCCACTTTGAACAACCCCGAGAAGCTGCCGGTGTAGAAGGGGACGCTGTAGTCCGCCTGGGGCTCGTAGATCTTGTCGTCCAGAGCGGAGAAAAACCGCAGCCCTGAGGTGCTCGTCCCGGCGAAGATGTATTTGCCGTTGGGCAGCTGGTTCCGGAAGACTTCCCGCAGGTCGGGTTCGTCCCGGCCGGACTGGGAGAATGTGAACTGCCAGTGGAGCAGGCTGCTGTGCCACCCGGGAAGCGAATGATCGCCCTCGATTCCCGTCGCGAATAACGAGCGCACCACGTAGCGCAGCCGCTCGGCTTCCAAATTGGTGTCGAGATACCGGTCATAGCCGGCCAGCTCTCGAGCCGATTTCTCCGCCTCGTGAGTGTATGTATTTCGGAAAATAATCTTGTGATTCTCGTTCAAACGGACGGCCGCGTTGAACACGGCTCCTAGCCGCGCGGATTCGATGTACTGGTGGTAGTCCGGATAGTCGGTGAAGACATTCGGATTGTCGGGGGTGGGGCCCGGCCGGAAATAGCGCTGGACTTCGTTATAAGTTTGCGGGCTGTTCGAAAAGCTGAGGGCGCCCACGATGCCCACGCGTCCGAACGTTCCGCCGCCGGATGCCGACCAGCTCGACGCGGGGCGTTCGCTGCCGCTTGTGGTCGGCTGCCAGATGTCCGAGAAGGCTCTGCCAAAAGTCTGGAACTGCTGGGGCGTGAACTTCCCTGTGAACAGCTGCGCGTCTCTGGGGATGATGGAGGGAAGGCCGCGATTGCCCAGCCCGTAGCCGAAATAGTCTCCGTTGCTGCCCGGATACGTCAGGAACGGGTTCAGCGAGGTAGCCGTGTTGAAACCGCCCTGCATGCTAATCTTGAAGGCCTTCCGGGTGGGAAATTCGATGGTCTGCATCTGCACCAGACCGCCGGAAAATTCAGCCGGAAGATCGGGCGAGTAGGTTTTCAGGACCTTGATGTTGTCGATCAGGCCCGTGGGAAACAGGTCCAGCGGGACCACCCGCTTTTCCGGCTCCGTCGTCGGAACCACCGCGCCATTCAACTCCGTTGCGCTATAGCGCTCCCCCAGGCCACGAACGTATACGAATCCGTCACCCACGACGCTGATTCCGGTCACTTTCTCGATCGCCCCGGCCGCGTTGGAGGAGGAACTCGAAGCCAGCTCCTCATGGCTGATCGAATCGCTGACCACCGGCGCGAGTCTCCGCTCCGTCAGCATCGCTTCGGCGGTGGCGGTCACGGCATCCAGCGTTTCCGACACCGTCACCGTAGTCCCAGCCACCTTGGTCGATAACAAGGTGCTCGCTTGCGTGTCCTGGCCGGCCTGGACCTGCACCTGTTCCACATCCGCGCCCAAATAATTCGAAGCCACGAAGTGCAGAGCGTGCGTGCCGGGTGGAAGCGCCAGGGAGAAGCGGCCGTCGGAATCGGTCAGCTTTTGAGACGCCGCTTGGCCGTCCGCGAATATCTGCGCACCCGCAACAGGCCTGCCCGTCTGGCTGTCTAAGACAGTGCCACTCACGGTCCCGGTTGTCTGCTGCGCGAGCGCCACCGGCAGTAACATCAGCGCGGCGGCTAGGAGGTTCTTATTGGACAAAAACGGCTACCTCGTTCGAGTCCACGCCGTTCATGTACGCGATGATCGGCACGCGGCCGGCAATGAATGGCAGGTCGGGAATCACCGCGTTGATGATCCAGGCGCCCACCAAGGTTGGCGCCATCGCATTTCCTTGAACCGTGGCCTCGACGCCTCCGATAAATACCTGCGGGGTAGCGGTCGCCGTAATGAGGGAGGTCGACGGCACCGGCACGCCGTCTTCGAGCGTCGCGCTCAGCGGCCCGGGGCCGGTTGCATAGATCTGAATGGTCTCGCCGCGATGAGCCGGGTTGGCTTCGGTATTAATGCCCGCCAGCGCGCCATTCCGGAAATTCAGGATCGCCCCCCGAGGAGGCGTGGCCACGTCCAGCGCGAAAAGGCCGGGCGCCACCGTCATGACCCGGACCGACAGATTCAGCTGGCCGCTGGCGAAGGTCACGACCACCGGGTCCAGACCCAGCGGAGCCCCGAAGGGAATCAGGAAGTTGACCTGGCTTTTCGAGACATACCAGATGGCCGCGTCGATATTGCTTACTTTGATGGTGACGCCGCTCAGCTGCTTGGGAAACGAGGCTGGGTATCCCGGCGCGACCGTCTCGGGAACACCGGGCAGGATATCCGCACCCGCTCCGAAATCTTTGATGAACGCCCACGAGCCGGGTGAAACCGGTTGATCGAGCCGGCCGCTGGCGCCATTGACGACGGCAACCTGCGCCGAGGCGAGCATGCAAGAGAACAACGCGAGAAGAAGTGTTTTTAAACGCATGTGTATCCGAATTTTCTCCAGGAGACCTAACGGTCCGGTCTGCGCCGCGAATCGGCCCGGCTCTGTAACGGAATCACAGGCTATCGAACGGAGGTTGCTGATGCGTGACGGAGAAATGAATATTAAATTACGCTAATGCGGAAGAGGGGGGAAGGACAGTGGGACACACGGGCACCCTTCGTTCGAGTCGGGTAAACCCGCGCGCTCCGCTTTGCGGCTGTTACTTGCGAGCGCGGGGTGCGTTCGGCCTGGCTACTTCTTCTTCACGTCCACGCCGGGACGCTGCACTTCGTAGGGAGCCCCTTCACCGGGGCCGGATGATCCCAGGAACAGATGTTGCCCGTTGGGCAGCGTGAGGTCCCTGCCGTTGGCCCTGTGCGACCCGTCCTTCGACTGATACCCGTCGACGACGATCTTCTGCCCCTTCTGGAGCGTGTTCCTGGTGATGCCTCGCCGCAGCAGGATGTTCGGGCTCCCTGCTTCGATGGCCCAGTTTTCAACCGTTCCGTCGGGCATCTTCACGTCGACATGGATCCAGCTATGGGGATTGATCAGCTCGACCTTCGTAACCGTTGCATCCTCGAAGTGGACCGGCTTCTTCGCGTCGAATTCCGCCGCGAATGCATGGTGTGCCCACACCGGCGCCGGCGACGACAGCAGAACTACAGCGGCGGCGACGACGGCTCCCACGGTTAACTTGGATCGCATAAAACTAACCTCCCCATATTTAAGCATCTCACACTCTGTTTCTTCACTTCGCGTCCGGGGGGTTGCCCGACACGTAGCGCTCATAGACTTCCTCGCCCGGCGGGATCTTGCGCGTGATGTCCACGTCCATCGTCTTGCCCTCCCAGTGCTTGACCAGTTGGTTTTTGCGAAGATGCCCGTACATGGTCTCTTCCACCATCTCGACGCACCGGAAATCCACCAGTTCGGCGTTCGGCTCCAGCCGTCGATACAAAGGCATGCTGATCTTCCAGGGACGCGTGAATACTTGCGGATCCTCCATGGTGGCTTCGTAGCGGATCGCGTTCGGCCCCATGGGAGTGTAGCGCTCCACCACGTGCAGGGCGTCGCTGTGGAAGTTCCCGGACCTGTCGAACCACGTTGCGTCGTTGAAATCCGTGACGTCGACCACCAGCGTGTCTCCCTCCCATTTGCCCGTCGAGTAGCCCATCCAAGCCGAGTTCGGATACGGCTCCATCTTATTCAGGTGGATGGTGCGCTGCGCATCCGCGAATTCGAAGATCATCTGGACCTTGGTCGCGCTCTGGATGATCTGGAATGGGTAAGGCATGTACATCGCGCGCGGCACGCCGGGCTGGAAACACTTGATCTCCGGGTCGCGGTCCAGCCAGTGTTCCTCGTTCTCTTTTTTTCTCGCCGCCGCCCACGGCTTGTAGGGAATTTCGTCGCCCTCCACCACTCCCAGACCTCCGGGAACCCAGCCGATCGAGCCCAGCGCCACCACGGGAGCCGCCAGAACCACCGAGCCGGGAGTCAGGCCTTGTTGGGCTACCATCGGACGCGCCTGATGGGTTTGCAGGTCCCAATTCGCCGTGTTGTTGGCCTCCCAAATCCCGCTGAAGTCGGGTTTGCCCGCGATGCGGGCTTGGGTGTTCTGATCGGCGGCGGAGACCGGCGCCGCGCTTTGCGTGACCAGCGAAAAGATGCCGGCCATCGCGGCGGCCGTCGATACAGCCAGGATCAAGCCTCTTCTCCAATATCGCATGTACGAAAACTCCTTCTTTCGATCCTGCATGTCGCCCGAACCTTTTATCATAGGCGCATTGACCGTCGGGTTCAACGATGCTATCCTCCGAAGCGAAGAAGAAGTTGTAAAAGGGAATGGGAGGTTGTTCGATGCGCCGCCGATATCTGGTGCCGCTGGCCGCCGTCGCGGGTGTTCTCGCACTGGCTTTGCTGGCCGTGATTTCCATCACCGGTCAAACCCCGGCAGCCGCCTCCAAATCGAAAGCCTCTAAATCGAATCGTTCCAAATCGAAGGCTGCGGCGAAAGCCACGGGTGTACCTCGCACGCCCTGGGGCGATCCCGATCTGCAAGGCACCTGGTTCGTGCTGGCGGATGTGCCTCTGGAACGCTCCGCCGCCAACGCCGGCAAGGAATTCCTGACCGACGCGGAAGTGGAGGCGTCGGATGCGCGGAAAGGATTGAGTCCCGGACGCAACGCCCGCGCCGCCGATAAGGCCGAAGACGTCAGTGGCGCCTATAACGCGGTCTTCAATTCCGTCTTGCGGACCGGTAAGCGGACCTCGATGATCATCGATCCGCCGGATGGGAGAATTCCTCCGCTGGTCCCCGGGGCCCAGGCATTCGGGAGAGGCCAGTTCGGTCGCGGCGGCCGCGGCGGTCGCGGCGGCGCAGGTCGGGGCGCAGCCGGCCGGGGCGCGGCCGAAGCAGCCATCCTGGGGATCGCGCCGGGCCAGAACGACAACCCCGAGACCACCGCCCAATCGCCGCGTTGCCTCGGCGTCGCCATGCCGTTCCTCCCTCTGAATACCTTGTTTGCCCAGGGCACGGTGATGCAGATCGTGCAAGGTCCGAAATCCATGGGGATCTATATGGAGGACGATCATGCCGGCGGAGGCAACCGCGTCATCTTCCTGGATGGACGCCCGCACCCTCCCGCCAACGTCAAGTTCTATCTGGGGGACTCGCGCGGCCACTGGGAAGGGAACACCCTGGTCGTCGAAACCACCAATTTCTCGCAGGGCTTTCGCGGATCCAACGTCGAGACCTACAAGATGACGGAACGCTTCACGCGCCTGAACGCCAACGATCTGCGCCGCCAAATCACCTTCGAGGATCCCAACACCTGGACGCGGCCCTGGACCATTCAGATTGATATGGGCAAGACCGACGATTCGCGCCACATGATCTTCGACTCCGCCTGTCACGAGGGCAATTACGGTATGACCGGCATCCTCGTCGGCGCCCGCCGGCAAGAGCAGGCCGCTGCGAAGAAGTAACCCCGAGGAGCGTGGAGCGGGCTTTAGCCCTGCAACGGGGACTTCAGTCCCCGCGCTAAAGTCGGAGCCTCACTTCCTACTTCACCCGGTGGAACACGATCGGCTGCTGTGGCCCACGGCCAAAACCGCGGCCGCCTTTCGCAGCGCCGCCACCACCGCCCGGCGGAGGACCGCCGCCACCAGGAGCGGCACCCGGACCTTTGCCGGCCTTCGCGCCGCCCCGCCCGGCGAACACACGCGACGTCAGCGTGAGCGTGTCATCGTCCGTCATCTCCAGATTCCAGGTGACTCCCCGCGGCTGCGTGACCCAGGTAATCATTTTCCCCGTGATCATGCCGGTCTCGATATTCAGCACCGGCTCGTTTCCAATCTCATTCACCGTCCCGCTGATTTTGCCGGATGCATCCTCCTGCAGATCGAATAGGATCGCCTGCGGCCCGCCACGCCCGCCTCGGCCCCGCCCGCCCTGTTCCGGAGTGGCCGGAGCGTTCTTCTGTGCCTCCAATGCCGCCGGAACATTGTCGGTCTGCCACTTCCCCGTCAGCTTGGCCTGTCCATACACGCTGGCGGACGCGGTCAGGAGACCCGCAGCGGCCAGAAGAACCCTGAATCTCATAGGTATGCTCCTTCTGTGTCAGAAACTGTCGTCCAGTAATAACACAAATCCGCGTGCCGATTGCCCGCTTACTCGACCGGTTTCTCATCCACGTGATCCACGACAATCACCGGAATCGATCGCTTCTGTTTTACGAGTTTCAGCCCCAGCTCTTTTTCAACGGCCTCGGAGGCCGAGAGACCGACGGGATCGGAAGCCTGGGGGATCGCTCCCGGCGACTGGTTCGGATTCGGAGCCAGCACACGCTGATGACCCCAACCCAGCAGGAAACTCCACCCGCCCTCCAGACCCGTGGCGTCCACGATCGGGTGATCGAAGAAGCCTGTGGCCTGCTCCAGATTCCGCGCGAATTCGGCCATGGTGATGTTCTTGCAGTTGACCATAATGCTGATGTCCGGGAACGGCTTGGGCGCGTTCGCATCGGGTCTGCAGTCCGACCGCTCCGACGGATCTGCCCGGGTGATCTTGGGCTTGCCGCTTCCCACCATGAGCGCGTAGACCGTCACCTTTCGTTTGTCGGTGTGAGCTTTCAACTCGAACTGGTCCACCAGGAGCCCCCGCAGCATCTCCAGGACGACGCTGATGGGCGGTGGCTGCGGCCGCCCGCCGGCCAGGTGCGGAGAGCCTTCTCCCGTGCTCGGTAATTTGGCGAGGATGTTCCATACCTGGGTGTCCGCCGACTTCGGAAGCCCGACAATCTTATCGTTCGCGGCATTGGGTTGAATCTGGAACGCCAGTGCGATCAGGCGGCGCAGCGTGCCGCCGGCCCGGATCTGGCTGCCGCCGGTGTAGCCCAAGCCGCTCATCTGGGGCAGTTTCGGATCGGCGGGTTTTACCGACGCCACTTCGAACCGCGGGGCCGCCAGCGCCAAGGCCGTCGCTACTTCCGGGAGATTCGCGGTTGGCTTCCGATTCACGCTCGCCACCACCAGCACCGGCACCGGGACGTCCTGCAGCTCCAGGTTCAAGCCCAACTGCTTATTCACGGCGTCAAAAATCGTGATGCCGTCGCGGCCTTTGTCTCCCAGGATGCCGATCGGAGTAAATTCGAGGTCGAAGTCCCACGCCCCTTCGAGCTTGGTCGAATCGATCACCTCGTGATCCAGATAAGTGTCGTTGTAACTGCCCGCCATTTGACGAAGGGTGTTCGTGAGCTGCTGCGTCGTCAGGTTGTGGCAGATAACCTTCATATTTGGTAACGACGCCGCGCTAACCGGAGCGCCTCTGCCGCCCGTCCCTCCGGTAAGCTGCTGCCGGCAGCCGGAGTCGGCGGATGGGGCCGCGCGCTTCAATTTCGATCCGCTCTTGGCAACGCTTAAGATATAACGGGGCTCGGCGTGCGTGCCCTTATGGATCACCAGTTGGAAGCGATCCGCCAGCAGCGTCTGCAGCATGAGGTTGGCGGTCGCGGGCGTCGTGCCTTCCGGTACTTTGGCGACGATGTCGAACAGGTCGGACCTCAGCCAGCTGGGGCCGCCGGCGATGGCGCCTTCCGTCACGCCGTACGCCGCCTGAATGAGCTGGAGCATGTTCGCGTCCCGGTTGATATACAGTCCGTCACGCACCGAGCCGCCGCTGTTCTGCGCAAACCAGTAGGCGGTTTTGCTGGCATGCACGTCCGCCAGATCGAATTTCGGCTGCTGGGCAAAGGCGGGCAGGATGGCCAGTAAGCTGAGCGAAGCAAATGTCTTCATACTCGAACTCCTGAATTCTGTTGTATTTGTGCGGATAACCCGGTTATAGCTCTTTTTTCCGCATCGGTTCCTCATAGCCGCATGGAAAACCGACGTTTTGAGAGTATCGCGGCCACTCGCAAAGAGCAACC
>CAVXFR010000017.1:0-199020 GCA_963761045.1 Terriglobia bacterium
CGGAGAACGCAAACAGGAGCGTCGTCAAGACGGCTCCGGTCATCGCGGTAGTTGAATGTATCCTCATAATGATTTCCTTCCAAAGCTCGCTTTCAGCGGATTTCGTCTGTAGCGTCGGGAAGGGTAGAGCACGCCTGGTGCCGTTCGTCCGAAAACGGACGCAGCGGGAGAAGATGACCGGCGAGCCGCCTTACTTGCGAGACGCCAGCACGTCGACGCCGGCGGGAATCTCGACCCGCACCGGAGGCTGCTTCAGGGCCGCGGAAAACGATACCGGGTCCTCCGATGTCCGCACCCAGATGGTCCGCGGCGCGCCTTTGGCGAAATAAATGTTCACGGGAACGTCGACCGAGAAGTTGTCGCTGACGGCTCTCTGTTCCACGGTTCCTGAGACTTTCCACGAAGGAGCTTTTCCCTGGACGGAATACCGCACGCGCAGCGCCGGGATGCCGGTGGAGTACACCCAGTTGTCGAAGAACGTCTCCATCGAATCCGCAGTGACGCCCGGCGGCAGCGATTTCTTCACTAGCTCGAGCAGGTCCTCGGTGCTGGCCGGACGAAACTCGAATTGCCGGCGTAGTTCCGCTAAGACCGCGAGAAACCGCTCCTTCCCCAGCCGCTGCCGGAGCATGTGCAGGATCCAGGCGCCCTTTTCATAGGTGATGACCCGGTACGCCTCGGGCGTCTTGGCCCCTTCCAGGCGGTAACCCCAGGTGACCGGTCCGGCCGATTCCACGGTCTGCCCGTCCTCCCCGGGTTTGAGCAGATCGGCTTGGAAATCCGCCATCACTTTTTCCAGAGCCTGGGGGCCTTTCTTCTTCTCCAGCCACAACAGGGCGGAATAGTGGGCCAGCGCCTCCATCAGCCATTCGTCCTGATAGCTCTTCGCGACGACGACGTTGCCCCACCACTGGTGAGCGACCTCATGAGCCACCATCAAGTCGGAGAAGAACGTCTGCAGGGTGGCGTTGCGGGCCCCGAGAGGCCGCTCCTGGGGATCCAGGTAGGAGAGAGTCGACAAATACACCAGGCCCGGAAATCCCTGTCCGAATGTGCCCGGGATCGGAGATACGGTGAGCGCCTTCAGGGGAGGCGGGCCGAACAGCCCGGAGAAATACTGGAAGCACGCGGACACATCCGCGGCCACCGTATTCAGCCGGGCCAGCGGATCCGGCGGCGGGACGTTCTGGACGATGGTCCGGGTTTCTTCCCGCCGTGGGGCGCGCGGATTCGGCCGAATGATCTGGGTGATGGTGGTGGTCTTGGGAGGAGGCCGGAGCGCCGGATCCAGGCCCCGGTTTCCGTACACATCCACGTGGAGACCGGCCGCGTGGAGTCCGGCCGCGGCGGTGGAGCTCTTTTCGTAATCGCCCAGGTTGAATCCGGCCACGCGAATCGGCGCCGGGGTGCGGCGCTCGGTCACCCGCCAGTCACCCTCGGTGCGGTCGGCCACGATGTCGCCCGGCGTGACCAGAGTCAGACGCTTGGGATAGCGGAAGATCAGGTCGTAATCGGCGAAGGCTTCGCCGCTGCGGGGATACCAATTGGAGCGCGCGTCGACGGAATAGACCCCGTTACCGGGGCTGGTGATCACCGATCCTTCATGCTCGAACTCCACCTGGTGCACGCTTCCGGGCGCCAGGAAATCCGGCGCGGTCAGCAGAAAGACGTCGTTCTCGTCGGCGCGCAGAGCGCGGCTGCGGTTGGACTCGCTGGTCAGCAATTCCGCGGGCGCGCCGTCGATCCGCGCCGCCGTCACCCGTTCGGCCCGCGATACATCGAAGGCCAGCGCCCGCAACGGCAGGGCGCCGATCTTCAGGGTGGCGCGGGTGACCGCCCGCAGACGCAGATTCTCATCGAGCGACGCTTCGATGTGGAATTGGCTCATCGAAAACGCCGCCTCGGGAAGCTTGGCCGCGCCGGTGCGAAAACGCCGCGCCACGAAACTGGTCCACACGTCATAGGCCGGGCGTTGGTCGCGCTCGGTGAGCTGGCCCGCCAGGATTTGTTCGGGCGCGTTGGGATCGTAGACCACATCGAAATTTCCCAGCGTCTTGCCGGCCAGAGCGGCGAACAGGAGCCCGTCCGTGCGCCCCGGGGTGAGCAGGTCGCCCGCGATCCGCGTTGAAAAGCTGTCCAGAATATTGGAAACCGCTGGCGCCCATTTTTCGGCCAGCAGCGGGGCCATCTCCGGAACCTTGTGTTCGGAGCCTTGCCGGGCGATGCTATCGAGCAGCTCCCGGCCGGAATCGCCGGTGAACACCAGCAGCGCCGCGCGAAGATGCTCATCGAGATTCGGGGATCCGGTAAAACGGGCCAGGGACTGCCGTTCGCCGCGTTGGGGCGGCAGAATCAGGACCTCGCCGTCGCCACCCTCGACATCCGCGCTGAACACCGCCGCGACGCGCTGCCCGGCCACGGGCTTGGAGAAAATCAGGTACCCGTCGTTGAAGTACAGGCGGATATCTTCTTTGTACAGGCTCAGGTCGCGGACGCGATAGCACTGGTCCGGGTCGAGCCCCGCTTCCCGCACGGCGCGCACGGTGTCCGCGGCGGTGGCGCCGGCCGCCCAGCAGGCCACCGGCAGCAGCAAAAGAAATACGGCTCTGCGGACCACTTGTGCGCGCCCTCCGGCTCCTGATATCACGTGGAGCGGGCTTCAGCCTGCAACGGGGACTTACAGTCCCCGATCTCTGGGCGGCTTGCTGTGCTCGCGGCGGCTAAAGCCTCCGTTGCGGGCTAAAGCCCGCTCCACCACTAGATGAACATTTCCTCGTCGACAGTGACCTGATCCGGGCTGGGCCGGGTGCCTCGCAACAGGAAGTGCAGCGCCGCGCGCACTCCGGCAGCCACGCCGTTGATCCCGCGAATGGGCCCGAGGATTCCTTTGTGCACCAGCTCCACGGTTTCCTGGGCGCGATCCAGGGCATCCTCCACTACGATTTCGGCATGTGCCAGTTGATTGCGGGCGCGCGCCGATGCGTCGCCCAGCAGCTCTTCGACCGTCTGCATCTGTTTCTTGGCGACGTCCAGGATCTGGTTGGTCTTGACGGTGACCTCGACGATCCGGATCCGCGCTTCGTCCATGGTGGTGCGCGAGGTTTCCACCAGCGCGTCCACTTTCACGGTCAGCGGAACGATCCGGTCGCGCATTTCCCGCGCCGCCTTGTAGGTTCCATAGAGCATGGCCGCCTGAAAGATCATGGCGGCCGCGGAGATAGCGACGAACACCGCAATCAGCCCGAGAAATATTGTCTGGTTATCCATGTCGGTTATCCATGGGGTCTGGTTATCCATGGGACTCGCGCGAGCCCTCTTTCGCGCGCCGGGCGCCCGCTCTCTATTCCGGCAGCGGCCCTTTGACCGATTCGCGGTAAGCCTGCTTGCCGGCGTCCACCGCCGCGGCCAAATTATCCTTGTGACGTCGCAGCGAGTCTTTGCTCCGGTCCACCGCATCCGCGGCCGAGGTGCGCACGTCCGCCGCGCGGCGCTTCACGAAATCCGTGCCCTCTTCTGCCCTGTCGCGCAGATAGTCGCGGGTCTCCTCGCCCGATTTCGGCGCGAACAGAACCCCGACGGCAACGCCCATCCCTAACCCCAAGAAAAAATAGGACAGCTTGTTGTTGTCTTCCATCTCCGCTACTCCTTTCCGAATTCCTCTTTGTCACTCACAGAATAGCAATGTGGGGAGTACTCTGCTGATACACGGGTTGCATTCTGATGAGGCGTGGCTTCGCTTCGCGGACGCGCCGAGTTTAATTCCGGCGAGGCCGGTCGAACAACGCGCTCTCGCCCCCGGCTTCGAAGAACTTCACGATGAGATCGCGCCGGGCCAGTAAGCCGCGAATTTCACCTTTGCTTACGTTCCGGCCGAACTCCTTGGTCAACGTCGGTTCGTCCAGCAGCTTCATCTTGGCGAGCATCTCCCGGTCGATCATCTTTAGAACGCTCGGATTCTCCAAAGTCTTGTGCACCCGGAATGCGCGGCCGTGGTCGATCATCCACAGGTGCCAGTCCTGGTCGATGAGCATGTTGGTCTGGTTGCGATCCTTGTTGTAGATCAACTGGTCGAAGACGTTCATGACGTTGTTCTCTTCGCGCCAGGCGTTCTCGTCCGGGGGCGTCACGTTCTTGGCCCGGCGCAGCTCTTCGTCCATTTGTATGTTGTCGAGCCACCAGGTGAACGAGGCTGGGCTTCCCTGATAGCTCCGCTTCACCGAGGGCGGGACCATGTCCCCAATCCCCAGCAGCCGGGCCAGTTTCCAAGCGGCGATGTTGAACTTGTAGGTATCCTTAAACCCAATTTCATTCAGAAAGAATTGTTTGGTTTCGTCGATGGTCTGCACACTGGCATCGTGGGTGAGTGTTCCGTCGCTCAGGGTGACTTGAAAGGTTCCCGTCACTCCCTTTTTCGCTTCTTTGGTCTTCTTGATTTTTGCCTTGGCGAGAAATTGCTCTTTCTGCTGCCACGTGAGCGCGTCGGCCGCGTGCAAAAGGCTGAACGGAACCGCCAGCAGAACTGCGGCGAGGGCCCCGCGCCTGGCGGAGCGGAAATAGAGTGCTTGCATGGTGCTCCCTTTCCGGACAAATTGCCCATTTATCCACGAAAGTCTATCATCATCTGATGTAGTAAAATAGGCCCCCAAGGAATCCCATGCCGAGCGTCGAAACCGCCGATTCCGGGAGAAAGAGCTTCGCGGAATGGGGGCTGTCCGTTCTGGCCGAAGTCCGCGCCGGCGAGGGCGCGGGCGTCCTCCTGCTGAGTCTGAACATCTTCGTCCTCCTGGGCGCGTATTATCTGCTGAAGGCGGTGCGCGAAGCGCTCATCCTCAGCGAGAGCGGCGCCGAAGTGAAGGCCTATTCTTCCGCCGCCCAGGCATTGTTGTTTCTGGGGATTATTCCGGCGTATGGAGCATTCGCTTCCCGTGTGAACCGGATCCGCCTGATCCGCTGGGTCACGCTGGTGTTTGCCTCCAATCTGCTCATCTTTTACGCACTCGGGGTGGCCGGCGTCCGCGAAGGAGTTGCGTTTTTTATCTGGGTCGGGATCTTCAACATGCTGATCGTGGCCCAATTCTGGGCTTTTGCCAACGATCTGTATTCCGAGCCGCAAGGAAAGCGGCTCTTCCCTGTGATCATGCTGGGCGCGTCCCTGGGGGCGGTGGCCGGTGGTCAAGCCGCGGCGCGACTCATTGGTCCCCTGGGCCCCTATGGGCTGATGCTGCTGGCAGCCGGGTTCCTGATCCCCTGCATCCTGCTGAGCATGGTGGTCCACCGGCGGGCTGTTTCCGGGCCGCACTCCGCCGCCGCGCCCCCCACGGCGCCCCTGGCTAAAACCGGAGCCCTGCAGCTTCTGGCGCGCGATCGCTACTTATTGCTGATCGCCATAACGATGCTGGTCCTGAACACGGTGAACTCCACCGGTGAGTTTCTGCTGGGCAAGTTCGTGGAGCAGGCGGCTCACGCCGCCAGTTCCGATCTGGTTGTGCAAGCGCGGCTCATCGGAGAATTCTACGGGAATTTTTCGAGCCTGTACAGCGGCCTCGCCATGCTGTTGCAGATGTTCGCCGTTTCCCGCATCTTCAAATACATCGGCGTGCGGGGTGCGCTGTTCATTCTGCCCTGCATCGCCCTGACGGGCTATTCGTTCATTCTGTTTCTGCCGCTCCTATCGGTGGTCCGTTGGACTAAGATCTTCGAAAACGGGACCGACTATTCCATTCAAAACACCACCCAGCAGGCGCTGTTTTTGCCCACCAGCCGCGAAGCCAAGTACAAGGCCAAAGCGGCTATTGATACGTTCTTCGTGCGGGCCGGCGATGTGGTCCAGGCCGGGATCGTGATGGCGGGCGCCGCAGTGGGGCTGGGGGTGAAGGGATTCGCTTCCATCAATCTGGTTCTGACGCTGGTCTGGCTGGCTTTGGCCGCTGGCGTCGCCCGCGAGCATCGGCGGCAGACCAGGCGCGACGCCCCGCCGCGCTCCACCGAAGCGCCCGTCCCCGGGACAGCCGCCGTGCGTCCCGCCGGGGCGTAAAATGAGAATCCCGGGACTTCCACACTCCTCCGCCGCCCGCCAGGCAATTCTGGTGGCTGGCCTGATGATGGCCTGGCAGGTGGCCGCCAAGACCGCGCGGGATAGCCTGTTCCTGGCCGTCTTCCCGGCCACCGATCTGCCTCCGGCCGTGGGAGCGGCGGCGGTCTGCTCCATCCTCGTCGCCCTGTTCAGCACCCGGCTTCTGCACCGGTTTGGTCCGTCCCGTGTAATTCCCAGCGGGTTTCTCCTGGGCGCCGGGTTGCACTTGGCCGAATGGGCGCTTCTTGCGAGCTTCCCGGGCCCGGTTGCCGCTTTCCTCTATATCCACATCATGGCGCTGGGCCCGGTGATGCTGTCCGGCTTTTGGGCTCTGGCCAGCGAACGTTTCGACCCTCGCGAGGCCCGTCGCCGATATGGCCAGATCACGGCCTTCGGAACTCTGGGGAGTCTGGCCGGAGGGCTCCTCGCCGAGCGCGTGGCGATCTTGAGTTCCACCGCGGACCTGCTGATCCTGCTCGCCGCGCTGCAACTGGCCTGCAGCCTGGCGCTGTTCCGCTTCGGTCCGTCGCACGCGGCGGAAAAGAGCTACGACGTCCCCTCCATCCCCGAAATGATTTCGGGCGCCCCGTACCTGGTCGGGCTGGCTGCCTTCGTGCTCCTGGTTTCGATGAGCGCCGCCGGCCTGGATTACCTGTTCAAGGTCCGGGCCGCAGGTTTCGCCCGGGGCCCGGAGCTGACCCGGTTCTTTGCCCTGTTTTACGCGGGAACATCCGTGGTGACGTTCGGATTCCAGGCTGGCCTGAGCCGGCTATGGCTCAAGCGGTTCGGTCCGGGGAGGACCGTGTCCGTGCTTCCGGTGGCCGTCACCGGCGCCAGTCTGGTTTCGCTGTTTGTGCCGGGCGCGCTGGCGATCTTCTTCAGCCGCGCCCTGGAACAGTTACTGCGCGGGTCGCTGTACCGCTCCGGTTACGAGCTGTTCTACACGCCCATGCCGGCATCCGAACGGCGGTCGATCAAGCCTGTGATCGATATCGGCGCGGACCGCCTCGGCGAAGGTCTGGCCGCCGCGGCCATTCAGTTGTTGCTGGTGTTGCCGGCGGAGGCCTCTTTCCGTTTCATCCTCGCCGCAACCGCCGTATGGTCCGGCGTGGCGGCCTGGCTGGCGTTCCGGCTGGACCGGGCTTATGTGTCGGTGCTGGAAAAAGGTCTGGCGGGGCAAACCGTCACGATTCGTCCGGAAGAAGTGGAAGACGAGTTCACCCGGTCCATCGTGCTCCGGTCGTCGTCTTCGATTTCCGCCTTGGAGGCGGTCGCCGCCGCACCCGATGCCCACCCCATCCATCCGCCCGACTTGGTCTTGCGGCGCCTGGCCGAGTTGCGGTCGGGCGACCCCCTGCGTGTGCGGGCGGTCCTGCATTCCATCGACTTGCGGGATCCCTTGCTGATCCCCCAGGTCATCGAGTTGCTGGGGCGCGATGAAACGGCGCGCGCGGCTCACGACCTCCTGTGCGGGGCGGCGGATCACATTGCGGGACAGCTCGCGGACCGCCTGGCGGATCCCGCGGAGAGCGAAAAAGTTCGCCGGCGCATTCCGCGCGTGCTGGCCGCCTCCCAGAGTCCGCTGGCGTGGCAGGGCCTGTTCCGGCAACTGCGCGATGAGCGCTTCGAAATTCGCCAGCGTTGCGCGCGGGCGCTCGAGAAAATGTTGCAGGCGAATCCGGAATTCCGGCCTCAGGCCGCGGCGGTTTTCGAAATCGTCGGGAGCGAGCTGGCCGCCAGCCGCGGTGTTCTGCCGAAACGCGCCGCGGGCGCGGCCGACGTGCACGGGGCGGAAGATGCGGATTTCCTGATGGTGGACGAAGTATTGCGTGAAAGAGCGTCCCACGTGATGACCCATATTTCCACGCTGCTCAGCCTGACGCTGCCCGCACAATCGATTCACCTGGCCTTTCGCGCGCTGCACACCGGCGATGCCAAGCTGCGCGGCATCGCGCTCGAATACCTGGACAGCGTCCTGCCCAAGGGGATTCGCGAGCAGCTGGCGGCGCAGATCGAAGGTCCCGTAGCGCGTCCGGAAAGAAACGAAATATCCGCCGAGGACGCTTTAGCCAATCTGTTGGACTCGAGCCCGTCCATTGTGGCCCGCCTGGAGGACCTGGGATTCAACGCGCCGGAGCGCAAGGGGCCTCCGGGAACATAGTCCGTTCACAGCGTCCGCCGCGGCACCCAGCAGTTCGGAGTGACGACGTAGACCACCTCGCCACGCTGATTCCGCGCCGTGCACCGGAGCTTCACGATTCCGTGGGTCGGCTGCGATCGGGACGGGCGAATCGCCAGGATCTCGATCTCCACCTGGATCGTGTCCCCCGGCCGCACCGGCCGTGGCCACTCGATGCCGTCCACGCCCAGCCCCAGCACCGTGTGTTCGCCGAACGGGCGCGCGTCGGCGGTGAGCCGCATCACCACGGCGGCGGTGTGCCAGCCGCTGGCGATCAAACCGCGGAACTCGCTGTGCGCCGCTGTCTCCGGGTCGACGTGAAGCGGCTGCGGATCGAACTTGCGCGAAAACTCCAGAATGTCGGCTTCCGTCATGGTTGCCGAAGCGGTCTGGAACCTTTCCCCGACCTGAAGATCTTCTAAATAACGATTGCTTTGATCGCGAGTGGTCACAGTTTCAGCAGCGCCCGCAGGCGTTTGGTCTGGACGCGGCTCACCGGGATCTCGGTCTGCTTCTTGTCATCCATCCGGAGCTGGAAGCTGGATTTGAACCACGGGATCACTTCCTTGATCCGGTGGATGTTCACCAGGTAGGAGCGGTGCACGCGCCAGAACGTATCGGGATCGAGGTTGGATTGCAGCTCTTCGATGGTGCGGTAGTTGGACTGGCCCTCCAGGTTGCTGGCGACCACCGTGATCAGCCCGTCGTCGATGGTGGCGTAGACCACGTCCTGCGCGTCGACGATGAAGTTGCGCTGGTTGCTTCTCACCAGGAGCTTGCTGCGTTGCAGCGCCGGCTTGGGCGCCGCCGGCTCGGGCGGAGCCACCTTATTTCGATCGGCCACGGCTCTGCGGGCGCGATCGACCGCCACCGTCAGGCGCTCTTTGTCGACCGGCTTCAGGACGTAATCGAGCGCTTCCCACCGGAAAGCCTCGACAGCGTACTGATCGTAAGCCGTCGCCATGACGAAATAGGGGAGCGGAACCTCCTGCTCCCGCAATTTGCGGATCACGCCCATGCCGTCCAGGCCGGGCATCTGCACGTCCAGAAACACCAGGTCCGGCTCCAGATCCCGGATCAGCTTCAGCGCCTCCAGGCCGTTGGACGCGGTGGCGATGATGTCGATGTCAGGGAACTCCTTGAGCTGGTAGGCCAGCTCCTCGGAGGCGAGCTTTTCGTCGTCCACCAGGATCGCGGAGATCGTCGCAGTCGCGCGATTCTGCATGAGATGCTAGTATATCAAGACAGGTGTTTTGCCTTCATGCGTCTTCGCCGTTCCCTGTAATGATGCGGCCAAGGACCATCGCTTTCGTCCAGGGGGCCACCTCGATAGGCCAGACCAAGCCCGATAGGCCAGCCCAAGTAGGCTAGGAGGAATAGCAGTTGTCGAACCCCGATAAAGTCCAGATTGCGCCCGCCGACGGAAAACTTGGCGTCTTGATTCCCGGCATCGGCGCGGTGAGCACCACCTTCATCGCCGGCGTGGAAGCCGTGAAGCGCGGGACCGCCGCGCCCATCGGATCGCTGACCCAGCTCGCGACCATCCGCTTGGGCAAGCGCACCGACGACCGCTCTCCCAAGATTAAGGATTTCGTGCCGCTGGCCGGATTGAACGACCTGGTCTTTGGCGGCTGGGACATTTACGAAGACACCGCTTACGAGGCCGCCGTCAACGCCAAGGTTCTCGAGAAGACGCAGCTCGAAGCGCTCAAGGCGCCGCTTTCCGCCATCAAGCCGATGAAGGCGGTGTTCGATCCGGAGTACATCCGCCGCATCAACGGTCCGAACGTCAAGGAAGCCAAGACCAAGATGGACAAGGCGGACATGCTCATGGAGGACATCGAGCAGTTCCGCAAGACCAACAACACCGCCCGCAACGTGATGATCTGGTGCGGATCGACCGAGGTCTTTCACCGGCCCGCGGCCGTCCACAAAACGCTGAAGGACTTCGAGTGCGGCCTGATGCAGAACGATCCGGAGATCGCGCCCAGCCAGATCTACGCATATGCGGCGCTCAAGTCCGGCATTCCGTTCGCCAATGGCGCTCCCAACCTGACCACTGACACGCCGGCGCTGCAGGAGCTGGCCCGCGAGCGCAATCTTCCCATCTGCGGCAAGGACTTCAAGACCGGTCAGACCTTCATGAAGACCTTGATCGCGCCGGGCCTCAAGGCGCGCATGCTGGGTATTTCCGGGTGGTTTTCGACGAATATCCTGGGAAATCGCGATGGCGAAGTTTTGGAAGATCCCGGTTCGTTCAAGACCAAGGAAGAAACCAAGCTCAGCTCCCTGGAGCAGATTCTGCAGCCCAAGCTGTACCCGGAACTGTATAAGGATCTGTATCACGCCGTCCGGATCAACTACTATCCGCCGCGCGGCGATTCCAAGGAAGGCTGGGATAACATCGACATCTTCGGCTGGCTGGGATATCCCATGCAGATCAAGATCGATTTCCTGTGCCGCGACTCCATTCTGGCCGCGCCGATCGTTCTCGACCTGGTTCTGTTCATGGACCTGGCGCAGCGCTGCGGAATGCGCGGCATCCAGGAATGGCTCTCGTTTTATTTCAAGGCTCCCATGACCGCGCCCGGGCTCTACCCCGAGCACGACATCTTCATCCAGCTCATGAAGCTGAAAAATACGCTCCGGTGGATGCGCGGCGAGGATCTGATCACGCATTTGGGCCTGGAGTATTACGACTGACCTCGCTTCGCGTCCGCGTGTCTCGCCCATGAATTGCCTTGTGATCGGAGGAACAGGATTCGTCGGCCAGACGCTGGTGGCAGAACTCCTCAAAGCCGGCCACAACGTCGCCGTGATGCACCGCCGCACCAAGCACAACCTGGGCCGCAAGGTCCGCAACATCGCGGCCGACCGTAACGACGCGCAGGCCGTTCGCGCCGCGCTGGCCGGATCGAACTTCGACCAGGTCTTCGACAATGTCTACGATTGGGATCGCGGCACCACCGCGGGCCACGTGGAAGCCACCGCGCGCGCGGCCGGCGACAACCTCCGGCGCTACGTGTTCATGTCCAGCGTGGCTGCCTATGGCGATGGGCTGAATCACCACGAGGGCGACGCTCTGGCGCCCGACGACGCCGCCGAGCTTTACGTCCGCAACAAGGCCATGAGCGAGCGGGCCCTGTTCCGGCTGCACCAGCGCATCGGGCTTCCGGTGGTGACGCTGCGGCCGCCTTACATTTACGGACCGGGCAATCCGTACTATCGGGAAGCCTTCTTCTGGGATCGCCTGCGCGCCGGACGCTCCATCATTGTTCCGGGCGATGGCCGCCGCCTGATGCAGTTCGTATATATCAAGGATCTGGTGAAGGCCGCGATCCGCGCCATGGATGAGCCGGCCGCGGTCGGCCACGCGTTCAACATCGCCAACGCCCGGCCGATCTCCCAGACCGAGGCGGTGGAGGCGTTCGCCAAGGTCTGCCGCAAGCAACCCAAGTTTGTCCGCATTCCACGGGAGTACATCCTGCGGGCCGGCGGACACCCCATGGGTCCCAAGTTATATTTCGGAGTGTACTTGGACGTGCCGCCGATTACGCTGGTCACGGCCAAGGCCCAGCGCGTCCTGAAGTTCAAGCCCACCGATTTCGTCACCGGCTTGAAAGAGACTCACCGCTGGTATCTCCGTCACAACGGCTTTCCTAAACCGGATTTCGGGTTTGAAGACGCCTTGCTGGCGAATGCGCCAGTGCTGGCTCCCGCGAAGGCCTGAGGCGCTTCTGGAATGCGCGGTTCTGCAGAAGACGGGGGCCGTAGAACCGTACGCGGCATCCTGTACAACGGAAGGGGCGAAGCAGAAACAGCGATGCTGCCATATCGGTAAGGCGATCTGAACGGGATGGACGGACTTTGGCGGCTCCGCAGCGCCAGCAGCGCGGAAGACCCCAGCTCCGCGCGACACTCCGGATCATAAACCCGGTGGCAATCATCACAATTACTGCAACAGACAGAATGATGGCGAGATAACGTGGATCCATAGGCTTCTCCGCTGGCGCTCCTTGGCCGGGCTATTGGACGCGAATCCTGTTTGAGCACCTATCCCTCCAAACCGCTAGGTACGTTAAGTTCATGGCGGCTAAGATCTTGCCTGCCTCCTTCCGCGAGCTCCCGACACGAGCAGTGAGACTTGCGTGACCGGCAGTGGTCATGTAGGCAAAATTTGCTTGACCGGGGCGTCGTTCAGTCGTATGATTGAAACAAACGTATGATCGTGAAAAGCGACACGAAGAGCCGGATCTTGGATGCCGCTGAGAAACTGTTTGGAATGAATGGTTTCGAATCCACTTCCTTACGTGATATCACAACTGCGGCGGACGTCAATCTAGCGGCGATCAACTATCATTTCCAGTCCAAAGACTGCCTTATTGACGCGATTGTGGCCCGCCGTATTGAGCCTGTCAATAAGAAGCGCTTTGAACTGCTGGATGCGGCCGGACCGCATCCCACGGTCGAGCAGATTCTGTATGCCTTTCTGGCCCCGGTCCTGCAGGTCAAAACGGACGCCATGGCGCCGCTGATCGGACGGATTCTCTCCAACCCGGAGTTGTTTGTCGAACGCGTCTTCTCGAAATACCTGGCTCCGGTGTCCCAGAAGTTTATCGAGGCGCTGTCTCAGGCGCTGCCGGATTTGCCGTCCTCGGAACTCCTGTGGCGGCTGCACTTTTCGATCGGCGTCCTCACGCACACCATGTTGTGGGGGGGAATCTTTCCTAAGATCACCAACGGCGTATGCGATATCTCGGACCGGGATGCGCTGGTGGACCGGGCGGTGCGATTCGTTGCCGCTGGTTTCCGCGCCCCGGCATCCAAAGGGAGTGACTGAAAGCATGAAGGGTACCCTTCCAATTCTTGCGCTGGTTTTTGCGATCGGCGCCCCGCTGGGGCTGGCACAGGTGGCCACGCCGCCGGTTGGCACACAGCAAGCCGGCACACAACAAAGCGTCATGGAATTGAGCCTGAAACGCGCCGTGGACATCGCCCTGACCCCGGAGGGCAGCGCGCGCGTGGCGCTGGCCGAGCAATCCGTCCGGATATCGCAAACCCACGTGAATCAGGCCCGCTCGGCGTTCTTTCCGAATGTCGACGGCTCGGTGAATGAACGCAGCCAGACCGTCAACCTGCACACGTTCGGCTTCAATTTCCAGTTTCCGATCCCGGGATTCTCCATTCCGGGCATCGTGGGGCCGTTCAGCATCTTCGACGCGCGCGCCTCCACGCAAATGACGGTGCTGGACTTCACCACCATCCGCAAGTATCGGGCCTCGCGCACCGGTTTGACGGCCGCCCAGGCCGATATGGACGTGGCCAAGGATCAAGTCAGCGAACAGGTGGCCCGGGCCTATCTGGCCAGCCTCCGCGAGGACGCCGCGCTCGATACGGCCCGCGCCAACGTCGAACTTTCTCAGGCCCTGATCCGGCTGGCCCAGTCCCAGAAGGACGCGGGCACCGGAACGGGCATCGAGGTCACGCGCGCCCAGGTTCAGCTGGCCAACGATAATCAGCGCCTGATTGTAGCCGAGAACAACCGGCGCCGGTCCGTCATGCAGTTGCTCCGGGCCATGGGCCTGAATCTGGAGATGGACGTTCAGCTGAGCGACAAACTCTCCTATCAGCCGGTGGATACGGCCGCCACGGAAGCGCTGCTGGACACCGCGCGCAAGGGCCGCTCCGATCTCAAGGCGCAGCAGCAGCACCAGCAGACTGCCCGCATGAACTATTCCGCGATCGAAGCCGAGCGGCTGCCTTCCGTCTCCGCGTTCGGCGACTACGGGACCATTGGAAACCAGATCGTGGGGGCGCATCCCACGCACACCATCGGGATTCAGCTCAAGGTGCCGTTGTTTGACGGCGGGCGGCGGTCCTCCCGCAAGGAAGAGAGCCTGGCGCAGGTCCGCCAAGAAGAGATTCGCACGCGCGACCTGGGGTTGCAGGTGGAACTGGATGTGCGGCTGGCGCTCGACAGCCTGCATTCGGCCGACAGCCAGGTGCAAACGTCACGGCAAGGGTTGACGCTGGCGCAAAGCGAACTGGAGCAAGCCCAGCGCCGCTATCAGGCCGGCGTGACCAATTCGCTGGAAGTCACGGATGCCCAGACCCGCTTGGATCGGGCGCGCGCGAACCAGGTCGACGCGCTCTATAGTTACAATCTTGCCCGGCTGGAACTCGCTGCGGCCACCGGCGCCATTCAGGAGTACGTCCAGAAATGAAAACGCGACGCACTGTTGTGATCCTTCTTGTGCTGGCCGCCGTGGGCATTGGTTGGTATTGTCTTTTTGGCCGTGGGAACGGCGCCACCAGCCAGATCCCGGTCTCCGGCAACCTGGAGCTTACCCAGGTGGATCTCTCCTTCAAGACCGCGGGCCGCATGACCGAGCTGGCGGTGCGGGAAGGCGACTTCGTGAAGAAGGGCGATCTGATCGCGAAGCTCGATGACGCGCAGTTGGCGCAGCAACTCATGCGGGACCAGGCCGCTGTCGCCGCGGCGCAGTCGGCCTTCCAGCAGTTAGAGACCTCGATCGAGTATCAGGCCGCGACGATCGATAGTGACATTTCCGCCCGCCACGCCGAACTGGCGCAAGCCCAAGCCAAGCTGGATGACCTGCTTGCGGGCAGCCGGCCGCAGGAGATCCAGCAGGCGCAATCGGCCGTTGCGGACGCCCAGGCCTGGAACGACCAGGCGCGTTCGGATTGGGATCGGGCCGAAACGCTATACGGGCGGGATGACATTTCCAAGGCGCAGCACGACCAGGCGCGCGCGAAATTGGACAGCACCGCGGCGCAGCTTCGCCAGGCCCAGGACCGCTTCGCGCTGGTCAAGGAGGGCCCGCGCAAGGAAGAAATCGCCGGGGCCCGCGCTCAGGTGGCCCGGGCACAGGCCGCGGTGCAGACCGCGGAAGCCAACCGGATCGAACTGCGCCGCAAGCGGCAGGAGCTCAACGCGCGGCGGGCCGAAATCGAACGCTCCCGCGCGCAAGCCGGCATGACCCAGACCCAGATCGCCGACACCACCATCGTGGCACCCATCGATGGGGTGGTGCTGGTGAAGTCGGCGGAAGCCGGCGAGGTGGTCGCCGCCGGCACTACCATCGTCAGCCTGGGCGATATCGCCCACCCCTGGCTGCGCGCCTACATCAACGAAACCGATCTCGGCCGCGTGAAGCTGGGCCAAAAGGCCGAGCTCAGCACGGACTCGTTTCCCGGAAAGAAATATGACGGACGCATATCCTTCATTTCTTCCGAGGCCGAATTCACGCCCAAGCAGATCCAGACCAAGGAAGAGCGCGTGAAGCTGGTGTACCGGATCAAGATCGACGTGGCGAATCCGCGCCAGGAGCTGAAGAACAACATGCCGGTGGACGCGGAAATTCAGTTGTGAGCGTTTTTCGGATCTTATGACCATCGTTACCGCACAGGGGCTGACGCGGCGTTTCGGCGCGCTTACCGCGGTGGATCATCTGAACCTGGAAGTCGAGCAGGGCGAGATCTTCGCCCTGGTGGGTCCGGACGGAGCCGGCAAGACCACCACCATGCGCCTGCTATGCGGCCTGATGGATCCCACCGAAGGCAAGGCGATTGTCGCGGGCCACGACGTTTCCAAGGAGCCCGACGCCGTCAAGGATCAGATCGGATACATGGCGCAGCGCTTCGGCCTGTATGGCGATCTCACGGTCAACGAGAATCTGGCGTTTTACGCCGATCTGTTCGGTATCCTCGGGCGCGAGCGGCAGGAATTGAGCGGCCGGCTGATGCAGATGACGCGCATGGAGCCTTTCGGAGGTCGCCAGGCCGCGAAACTCTCGGGCGGCATGAAGCAGAAGCTGGCGCTGATGTGCACACTGCTGCACAAGCCTCGTGTCCTTTTCCTCGATGAGCCCACCAACGGCGTCGATCCGGTTTCGCGCCGCGATTTCTGGGCGATCCTGTATCAACTGATCGGCGAAGGTCTGACCGTTCTGGTGTCCACCGCCTATATGGACGAGGCCGAGCGCGCCAATCGCGTGGGCATGATGCATAAGGGCCGGATGATCCGTTGCGAGTCGCCGGCGGCGTTGAAAGAGAGCCTGGAGGAGACCTGTTATCGCGTCCATTTCCCTCATCCGGAAGAAGCTCGGCCCCTGCTCGAGCGCCAACCTGGGGTTCTCGGCGTGCACCACGCCGGCATCGAGTACCACCTGTTCGTCGACGAGCGCGTCACTCCGGTGGAGAACTTGCTGAAGATTACTCCGTTCACGTATCAACGCATCGTGCCGTCGCTCGAAGATGTGTTCATCGCGCTTTCACGGAAGGAAGAGTTAGCCCGTGCTGCCTAACCGGGATGGCCCGGCCGTCCACATCGAGAATCTGGTCAAGCGTTTCGGCGATTTCGTCGCCGTGGACAACGTGTCGATCGATGTCGCCCGCGGCGAGATCTTCGGCTTTCTGGGGCCCAACGGGGCGGGGAAGTCGACCACCATTCGAATCATGTGCGGACTGCTCGCTCCCACTTCCGGCCGCGCCACCGTCGGCGGCTTCGATGTGGAGACGCAGTCGGAGCTGGTGCGCCAGAACATCGGCTACATGTCGCAGAAATTCTCCCTTTACGACGACCTGTCGGTGCAGGAGAATATCGAGTTCTTCGGCGGCGTGTACGGAGTATCTCCCGAGATTTTGCCGCGGCGCCGCGATTATGTCCTGCGCATGGCGAATCTGGAAGACCGGCGCAAGGCCCCCACGCGCGATCTCCCCGGCGGCCTGAAACAACGCTTGGCGCTGGGCTGCGCCATCCTGCACGAGCCTCCGATTCTGTTTCTGGACGAACCCACCAGCGGCGTGGATCCCGTCGCGAGGCGCGATTTCTGGGAGCTGATTTACCAGCTCTCCGAGGCGGGCCACACCATCTTCGTCACCACGCACTATATGGACGAGGCCGAGTATTGCCACCGCGTGGCCCTGATGTACGGCGGACGGATCATCGCGCTCGGCTCGCCGGCCGAGCTGAAGCATAGTTTTGGCGAGCATCATTTGCTGATGCTCGAGACCACCAACCTCCTGGGCGCCATGCGCGCTCTGCAAGGCCGCCCGTCCATTGTCGACGTCGCGGTGTTCGGAAGCGGGCTGCACGTCAAGGTGGACGATGAGGCGCGTGCGACTGAGGAAATCCGCTCGGCGCTGGGCGCGGCCGGGGTCCAGCTCGGCGGGCTGGAGCCGATTCCTCCGTCCATGGAGGACGTCTTCGTCGGGCTGATCGAAGAACAGGAACGGGCCGCCGTTGGGAAATGAGAGATCGCGATGAATTTTAGACGCACCCGCGCCATGGCCCGCAAGGAGCTGCTGCACATCATCCGCGATCCGCGCAGCCTGATGGCCGCCCTGACCCAGCCCGTGCTGGTGCTGCTGCTGTTCGGGTATGCGCTGAGCCTGGACGTCGACCAGATCCCGACCATGATCTACGACGCCGACCGCAGCGCCGTAAGTGAGAACCTGGTTCAGGAATTCCGCGGCTCGCGATATTTTCAGGTGGTGGATGAGGTCGATTCCTACGGACCCATCGAACGCGCCATGGATCAGAGGCGCATCCTGGTTGGCATCGCGATTCCCTACGATTACTCGCGCGATCTGCTCCTGGGCAAGGAAGCACCGGTGCAGGTTCTCCTCGACGGAAGCGATTCCAATACGGCTGCGATCGCCATGGGCTACGCGCAGGGCCTGGTCCAGACCTACGCGCTCCATGCCCGCGAAAATGCCCAAAGCCTGCGCACGGGCAGCGTGCTCCAGCCGCCCGTGGATGCGCGGGTGCGGGTCTGGTACAACACCGATCTGGTCTCGCGGAATTTCATCGTGCCGGGATTGATCGGTGTGATCACCATGATTATCGCGGCGCTGCTGACGTCGCTGACCATCGCGCGCGAGTGGGAGAACGGCACCATGGAGCAGCTTCTCTCGACGCCCGTGCGTCCGGTCGAGATGGCGCTCGGGAAACTGTCCGCGCATTTTCTGCTGGGGCTGGTGGACATGCTGATTGCCCTGTTTGTGGGCGTGGTCATCTTTAACGTTCCGCTCCGGGGCAGTCTGGTCCTGCTGCTGTTTTCCTCATGTGTGTTTCTATACGGCGCGCTGGCCTGGGGGCTGTATATTTCCGCCATGTTCCGGAACCAGCTGGCCGCCTATCAGATGGGCACGCTGACGTCGTTCCTGCCGGCGTTCTTGCTGTCGGGATTCATCTATCCCCTGGCGAACATGCCGCTGGTCATCCGGGCGATCTCCGTGATCATCCCGGCCCGGTACTTCATCGACATGACCAAGGGAATTTTCCTGAAGGGCAGCGGATTGCATTTGCTGTGGTTCGACCTGCTCCTGTTGATCGTCTACGCCGTGGGAGTGTCGTTCCTGGCGGTCCGCAAGCTCAGGCAGAAAATCGCGTGAGGGAAACACAATGAAACAACGCCTCCGCGCCATGATCCGCAAGGAATTTCTGCAGACCTTCCGCGATCCGCGCATGCGAGGGCTGCTGATCCTTCCGCCCCTGATTCAGCTGCTGATTTTCGGCTACGCCGCCAACCTGGACGTCAACACCGCCCGCATCGCCTGGATGGACCAGGACCAAAGCCCGCAGAGCCGCGAGCTGCTCTCGCAGTTCCTGGGTTCCGGCCGGTTCATCATCGCCGCCACTCCCTCCAGCGAAACAGAGATGCAGGACGACATGGACCGCGGCCGTGTCGACGGGGTGATCCGCGTGCTCCCCGGATTCGCCCGCGACATCGAGCGCGGCCGTCCCACCAGCGTCCAGGTGCTGCTCGACGGCAGTAATTCCAACAATGCCTCGATCGTTTCCGGTTACGCCGGCCAGACCATCGCGCGTTTTACCAGCGGCGTCATGGCGGATCGCCAGCGGGCCAAGCTGGTGGCGGCGGGCATGCCCATCCATCCAGCCGTTCCTCAGGTGTTCACCGAAACGCGCGTCTGGTTCAATCCCGACCTCAAGAGCCGGAATTATTTTGTCCCGGGCGTGATCGTGAACATCATCATGCTGGTGACCCTGTCGCTCACCACCATGGCCATCGTCCGGGAAAAGGAGCTGGGGACCATGGAGCAGCTCATGGTCACTCCCATCCGCCCGGCCGAGCTGATTCTCGGCAAGACTTTGCCCTTCGTGCTGATCGGATTCTGGGACATGCTGCTGGTGTTGGGAGCGTCGCTGCTGGTGTTTCACGTCCCGTTCGCGGGCAGTTTCACGCTGTTATGTTTCGCCTCGCTGCTGTTCATTCTGACCACCCTGGGCGCGGGCTTGTTCATCTCGACTATTTCCAAAACGCAACAACAGGCCAATCTGGCGACGTTCCTGCTATTCCAACCGTTCATGATGCTGAGCGGCTTTACGTTCCCGATCCGCAGCATGCCGCAAGCCGTGCAGTGGTTCACCTACCTCAATCCGATGCGCTATTTCCTGGAAATCGTCCGCGGCATCTTCCTGAAGGGCTCGGGCTTCGACGCGTTGTGGCCGAATATGCTCGCGCTGGCGGTTTTCGGGGTGACGATCCTGTGGATCAGCGTACTGCGCTTCCATAAGCACCTGGAATAAGGCCGGGGTGGGTCCCCTGGTACACTGAAAACGCATGGATTCTCGCCGGAAATTCGTCGGTAAGGTCGCTTATGGTCTGGCCGGGACCCTGGCCGCTGGTCCGGCCCGTGTCCTGGGTGCTAACGAGCGAGTCCGCATGGGCATCATTGGCGCCGGCGATCGCGGCATGGAGCTGGTCAATCACATCCGGGCTTGCTCCAATACCGAGATCGCAGGATTTGCCGATGTGTATTCCAAGCGCCTGGAAACGGCTGCGGCCATAGCGCCCGGCGCGCCGGTACATCGCGATTACCGGAGCCTGCTGGACGATCCGGCCGTGGACGCGGTGATCATCGCCACCCCCCAGCATCTTCATGCCCGGCAATTTGCGGATGCGATCGCGGCGGGCAAGCACGTCTATCTCGAAAAAGCGATGGCATTGAGCGTAGCTCAAGCCAAGGCGATGCGCGCGGTCTACGAAGGCGACGGCCGCCGTCACGTGGTGCAGATCGGCCATCAGGCTTGCTCCACCGGTCATGTGACTGATGTTCGCCAATTTCTCGCCCGTCCCGACCGCATCGGCAAGATCACGGCCATCGCCATGCAGATGCATCGCAACACGCCAGTGAACAAGCCGCAGTGGGCTCGTCCCGCGCTGCTGACGCCGGATGTGACCCCGGACCGCCTGGACTGGGCGGCGTTCCTGGGCGATGCTCCGGTGCACGCTTTCGATCCGAATCGTTTCGTCCACTGGCGTTATTTTTGGGATTACTCCGGCGGAAGCGTGTTCGAGCACATGAGCCAGCAGCTGGCCTTCTGGTACGGGACGCTGAATCTGGACATTCCGCAGTCGGCGACCATGAAGGGCGGCATCTATCTCTGGAAAGACGGCCGCCAGGTTCCCGATACGGTCAGCGTGACGCTGCAGCAGCCCGAAGAGATCCTGGTCAGTTGGGTCTCCGGCCTGGGGAACAATCAGCTGGGAGTCACCGAAGACGTGCTGGGCACGCATGGATCGATCGTTCGCGCGAGCCAGGTCCGCTACGTACCGCAGAAGGTGAACCGGCCCGATCTGCAGGAAATGGTCGGCCGCTCGGCGCACGTCCCGCAAGCCCATTTGCAGAATTTCCTCGACTGCATCCGCCTGGGAGGCGAGCCGAACTGTCCCTTTGAACTGGGCTATCGCGTTGCCATCGCCTGCCGGATGGCGGTGGACAGTTACCGCGAGGGCCGCACCGTTCGCTGGGATCACGTGCGCGAAGAAATCGTCTAGTCCCCGGAAACGCTTTAGTCAACCCATGGATTTCGGATTCACCGAAGAACACCACCAGCTTCGCAAGACCATTCGAGCGTTCACCGAAGCCGAAATGCTGCCGCACGTCATGGAGTGGGACGAATCGCAGCACTTTCCGGTCGAAATATTCCGCAAGCTCGGCGACCTGGGCGTGCTCGGCGCGGTGTTTCCCGAAGAGTTGGGCGGCTCCGGTTTCAGCTACGTGGACTACTCGATTCTGGTCGAAGAGCTGGCCCGCGTCGATCCTTCGATCGCGCTCAGCGTCGCGGCGCACGTCTCTTTGTGTGCGAATCACATTTTCCTGGCTGGCGATGACGCGCAGCGTCAAAAATACATCCCCAAGCTGGCGTCCGGTGAGTGGATCGGAGCTTGGGCGCTCACCGAACCGGAGTCCGGCTCCGATGCCGGAGGCACGCGCACAGCGGCCGTTCGCCAAGGCGACTGCTGGGTGATCAACGGCAGCAAGACCTTCACCACCAATGCGCACATCGCGGACGTGTTCGTGGTCATGGCGATGACGGACCGGGCGCAAGCCTCGCACGGGATCTCCGCCATCGTCGTCGAAAAAGGCACGCCTGGATTCCGCCCCGGCAAAAAGGAAAACAAGCTGGGGATGCGCTGCTCGCCCACCGGCGAGCTGATCTTCACCGATTGCCGCGTGCCCGCCGCGAACCTGATCGGCAAGCAGGGCGAGGGGTTCATCGACAGCCTGCGGGTGCTCGACGGCGGCCGCGTGTCGATCGCCGCGCTGAGCGTGGGCGTTGCGCAGGGGGCATTCGAAGCCGCGCTCAAGTACTCCAAGCACCGCAAGCAGTTCGGACGCTCCATCTCCGAATTCCAGGCCATCCAGAACAAGCTCGCCGATATGGCCACCGAGATCGACGCGGCGCGCCTGTTGACGCTGCGAGCCGCGTGGCTCAAGGATTCCGGAGCCCCGGTGAACAAGGAATCCTCGATGGCCAAGCTGTATTCTTCCGAAGTGGCCGTGCGCGTGGCGAACGAGGCGGTCCAGATCCACGGCGGCTACGGGTTTATCAAGGACTATCCCGTCGAGAAGTTCTACCGCGACGCGAAACTGTGCACCATCGGCGAAGGAACCAGCGAAATCCAGCGCCTGGTGATCGCCCGGCAGTTGCTCAAGAGCTGAAGGGGACTGCCGACCAAACCGCCGAAATCGGCTGGCTGTGCCCGCTTCTGCGACACTAATGAATTCGTGACCTCTGCTCAGAAAATTCTCGACGGCGACCTGCGCGCGCTGGCCCGCGCGGCCACCTGGATCGAAAACCGCCATCCCGAAGCCGAGCCTCTGCTGCGCGAGCTTTTCCCGCACACCGGCCGCGCCCTGATCCTCGGCGTCACCGGACCTCCGGGCGCCGGCAAGAGCACTCTGTGCGATCAGCTCGCACGCCTGATTCGCCGGGAAGGGAAGACCGTTGGCATCATCGCTGTCGACCCCAGCAGTCCCTACTCCGGCGGCGCGGTTCTGGGCGACCGCATCCGCATGCAGGAGCACCACGCCGATCCGGGCGTCTTCATTCGCTCCATGGCGACGCGCGGGTGGCTGGGCGGACTGGCGCGCGCCACTACGGAAATGACCATGCTGCTCGATGCCGCGGGCCGCGATGTGGTGCTTGTCGAAACCGTGGGCGTCGGACAAGACGAAGTCGAGATCGCACGCCTCGCCCACGTCACGCTGGTGGTGCTCACGCCCGGAGCGGGCGACGATGTCCAGACGCTTAAAGCGGGTATCATGGAAATCGCTGACGTGTTCGTCATCAACAAGTCCGATCTTCCCGGCGCGGAGAAACTACAGCGCGAAATCCATGCGGCCATGGGCCTCGCCCACGGCCCCGAAGTAGAAATCGTCAACACCATGGCGGTCGACGGCACGGGTGTGGCCGAGGTGCTCGCGGCTGCCCGGCGCGCGGAGGTCCGTGGGCGCGATCCCGAGCGATCCGCTCAAATCTGGGCGGCCCGCTTGCGCGAAATGCTGCGCGAGCGTGTCCTCGATCGCTTCTCCGCCGAACAGTTTCTCGCCGCGGGACGCGAAGTCGCCGCGCACCAGCGCGATCCTTATTCCATACTCAATGACTGGATCAAACGCTAGGATTAACCATCTAGGGATCGCCGTGCGCTCCATCGATCAGGCGCTCGGGTTCTACCGCGACCAACTGGGACTATCGGTATCACTCCGCGAGACGGTGGCGATCGAGAAAGTCCACGCCGCCATGCTGCCGGTAGGGGAATCGCGCATCGAATTACTGGAAGCGTCTGAACCCGATTCGATCATCGCGAAATTCATCGACAAGCGCGGCGAAGGATTGCATCACGTGGCGCTCACGGTTCCCGATCTGAACGCGGCGGTGGAACGGCTGCAAGACAGCGGGCGCGCGTCTGCTCAATGAGCCTCGCGCCGGGGCCGGCGGACATCTGTACGTATTTATTCACCCCGCCTCCACGGGCGGCGTGCTTCTGGAGCTGATACAGGAATGAAACCAGTCTCATGAAACCAACCATCGGAATTATCGGCGGCAGCGGACTCTACTCCATGCCGGGATTTGAAAGACACGAGGAGCGCACCGTTACGACGCCCTGGGGCGCGCCATCGGACGCCTATATCGTCGGCCAGTTGGGCGGCAGGGAAGTCGCGTTTCTGGCCCGCCACGGCCGTGGGCACAGACTCTCGCCCTCGGAGTTAAACTTTCGCGCGAACATCTGGGGCATGAAGTCGTTGGGCGTCGAGCGCATTCTGTCGCTCAGCGCCGTAGGCTCGCTCAAGGAAGAGCACAAGCCGCTCGATTTCGTGATTCCCTACCAGTTCGTCGATCGCACGCGCGGCCGAGTCTCCACGTTTTTCGGTGAAGGACTGGTTGCGCACATCAGCTTCGCGCACCCCATCTGCTCCCAGATGGCCGAGGTCGCCTACGCCGCCGGTCAGGACGCGAACGTGCACGTCAAGCTCGGCGGCACGTACCTGTGCATGGAAGGCCCCGCGTTTTCGACGCTCGCGGAATCGAACCTGTATCGAAGCTGGGGCATGGACGTCATCGGCATGACCAATCTTACGGAAGCCAAGCTCGCGCGCGAAGCCGAGCTGTGCTACACCACCATCGCCATGGTGACCGATTACGACTGTTGGCATCCCGAGCACGACGCGGTCACCGTGAACGACATCATCGCCAATCTCACGCAGAACGCTGCGAATGCCGCCAAGCTGGTGAAGGCCGCGGTCGCCGCGATGCCGGATATGCGCACCTGCAAATGCGGATCGGCCCTGGAGCACGCCCTCATCACCGACCGCAAGGCGATTCCCGAGGCCACTCGCAAGAAGCTGGAGCTGCTTGTGGGTAAGTATGTCGGCAAGTAGCTGTAACCAGCTGCTCGACTTCTGCGTGCGAGGACAACCTTGGTCCTCGGATCTGCTCGATCGCGCGATCGCCGAAGACGACGGTCGCGCGCTGATGTCGATCGTCGTCGAGCGCTTGGGCGACCTGTTCGAGCCGCACCTGTGCGATGTCTACGCGCACTTGTTCTCCGAAGTGATCGCGCGCGTCTGCCCCGAGTTGATCCCCCGCACGCGCCGTGTCGCCAGCGTGGGCGGCTGGCCTCCTGCCACGGACCGCGTGTACGTTCTCTCCCGCATCACGCTGGGCGCCGATGTCGCCGTTACCAGCGTCCTGCTCGACGCCGCCAAGCGCCGCTACCTCACCGCGGAAATCGTCTTTGCCGGGCCGCGCAAGAACTACGAGCTGTTCGAAGCCGATCCGCGCGTTGTGCATCGCGACGTCTCGTACGCGCGCGGAGGTTCGTTGCGCGACCGCCTTCAGGCATCCGCCGCGCTCTGGTTTGATGACGGCATCGTGATCGATCCCGATTCGCGCCTCACGCAGCTCGGACTGATCCGCGTCTGCTCCGAAGATCGCTACCGTTTCTTCGAGAGCCGGTCATTCGGAGGCGCCGGAAGCGACCGTCTGCCCGATCTCGCGGCGCGCTGGGCGGACGATCACGAGGCTCGTCCGTACGTGGCCCCGCGGCCAGCGGAAGGCCTGCCGGCCGATATCACGGTCAGCCTCGGCGTCGGCGAAAATCCCGCCAAGCGCCTGGACGACGATTTCGAGCGCGAGTTGCTGAAGCTTCTGGCCGCCACGGGCGCGTCCGTTTTAGTCGATAAAGGCGGCAGCGCTGCCGAACGTGAACGCGTCGAGCGCGCACTTGCACCCGATATACGAACCCATGACGGCGCCTTCGCCCCGTTCGCCGCCGAAATCGCGCGTTCGAAATTGTTCGTCGGCTACGATTCCGCCGCCGGCCACGTCGCGTCGGCCTGTGGAGTACCCTTGATCGGCATCGCCAAAGGCTTCGTCAGCGAGCGCATGGCCGCGCGCTGGCTTCCCAACGGAACAGTGATCGATGGGAACGCGCCCAATGTTCTCGACCAGGTGCGCGAGGCACTCGCTACATGTACATTCCGCCGTTGACGTCCAGCACGTGCCCGGTGATGTAGCCTGCTTCCTCGCTCGCGAGAAAACGCACCGCCGCCGCCACGTCCTCGACTTTTCCGAACCGCCGCAGAGGGATGTGCGCCAGCAGAGTGTTCTTCACCTCATCGGAGAGCGCGGCCGTCATATCCGTCTCGATGAATCCCGGAGCCACGGCATTGACCGTGATGTTTCGGCTGGCGATCTCCTGCGCCAGCGACTTCGTCAGCCCGATCAACCCGGCCTTCGACGCCACGTAGTTCGACTGCCCCGGATTTCCAGTCTCGCCCACAATCGACGAGATGTTGATGATCCGGCCCCAGCGCTCCTTGAGCATCGCGGGCAGGACTTGCTGGGTCGCCAGGAACGCGCCGGTGAGGTTGGTCGCGAGCACCGCGTCCCAATCTTCTTTCTTCATGCGCATCGCCAGGCCGTCCTTGGTGATGCCCGCGTTGTTCACCAGGATGTCGATCTTGCCCGCCTTGGCGAAGGCTTCCTTGATCGATTCGGACGAGGCCAGATCGATCGCGACGCAGGTCGCGCCCGGAATCTGCATCGCCGCCTCTTCCAGTTTCTTCACGTCCCGCGCCGCCAGGACCACCCGCACCCCCGCCGCTCCCAAAGCCTGCGCGCACGCCCGGCCGATCCCCCGGCTCGCTCCCGTAACAAAAGCTGTCCTGTTTGTCATGTTCGCCATGTAATCTTTCATAATAGTGGAACATGCCCTACGAAGACCTGCGTGAGTTCATCCGCGCCCTGGAAAAGCACAAGGAGCTCAAGCGGATCCCCTTCGAGGTCGACCCGTATCTGGAAATCACCGAGTTCGCCGACCGCAGCGTGAAATCCGGTGGCCCGGCCCTGCTGTTCGAAAAACCCAAGGGCTCCGACATCCCGGTCTTGATCAACGCCTTCGCCAGTACGCGCCGGATGGAGATCGCTCTCGAGGTATCCTCGGTCGAAGAGATCGCTGGACGCATCTCCGAGCTCCTGGCCATGCAGAAGCCCGAAGGCCTGCTCGGAAAACTCAAGATGCTGCCCAAGCTGGCCGACCTGGCGGCGATTTTCCCCAAGACCGTTTCCGGCGGGCCGTGCAAGGACGTCATTCGACCTCAGGGCAAGTTCGATCTGAATTACTTGCCGGCGCTGCACTGCTGGCCGCAGGATGCCGGCCGCTTCATCACCCTGCCCATGGTGTTCTCGCGCAACCCCGATACCGGCAAGCGCAATTGCGGCTGCTACCGCCTTCAGATCTTCGACAGCACCAGTACCGGGATGCACTGGCAGACGCACAAGCAGGGCGCCGAGCACTATCGCCGCCTGCGCGCAGCGGGCGCAACTAAGCGCATGGACATCGCCGTCGCCATCGGTTCCGATCCGGCGACCATGTACTCGGCGATCCTCCCTCTGCCTCCGGATCTTGACGAAATGATGATCGCCGGATTCCTGCGGGGCAAACCCGTAGAAATGGTCAAATGCGAGACCAACGATCTCGAAGTTCCCGCCAACAGCGAGATCGTGCTCGAAGGGTACGTCGAGCTGGGCGAGCTGCGCCGCGAGGGGCCTTTCGGCGATCACACCGGCTTCTACTCGCTCGACGACGACTACCCCGTGTTCCACGTCACCTGCATCACGCATCGCAAGCACCCGATTTACGCGACCACCATCGTCGGCCCGCCGCCCATGGAAGATTTCTACATGGGCAAGGCTATCGAGCGCATCTTTCTCCCCTTGATGCGGATGCAGCTTCCCGAGATCCGCGACATCGCCATGCCCGCCGAAGGAATTTTTCACAACCTGATCCTGGTGGCGATCCGCAAATCCTACCCCGGCCACGCGCGCAAGGTGATGCACGCGATCTGGGGGCTCGGCCAGGCGATGTTCTCGAAATGCATCGTGGTGGTGGATGAGGATGTGGACGTGCAGAACTCGAGCGAAGTCGCCTGGAAAGCGCTCAACAACATCGATCCCGAGCGCGACATCCAGTTCGTCCTGGGGCCCGTCGATTCGCTCGACCACTCCAGCCGTCTTCCCAACTATGGTTCGAAGATGGGCGTGGACGCGACCAAAAAGTGGCCCGAGGAGGGTTTCACGCGGCCCTGGCCCGACGTGATCCGCATGCCGGACGACGTTCGCGCCCGCGTCGCTGCGCTGTGGAAGAAAGCCGGCCTGTGAGAAGGGGGACTGCCTCCAATTCCGAAGAACAAGCCGGGCCGTTGCCCACAGCGCATCGCCGGAATTGGCGCCGATGAGAAAGGGGACTGCCTCCAATTCCGAAGAACAAGCCGGGCCGTTGCCCACAGCGCATCGCCGGAATTGGCTGGCTGTCCCCTTTCTATTCCATGCACTGCTGTTAAACTAGAAAGACACGGCGGCTGTAGCTCAGTTGGTAGTAGCGCCAGATTGTGGTTCTGGATGTCGTGGGTTCAAATCCCACCAGCCGCCCCAAAGTTCACCCTAACTCTTCGCAGACTTGGGTGTGTACTTCACTTAGCCCACCATTTCAGTCCGTGCTCAGCAAACGGACGCCAGAAGGGCATTGCGTCGCAATCCACAATTGAACGCAGTAGATCGCCGACCACATCTCTCTGTGTGGCATCGAAAGCGGCGATCATTTTTGCGATGCGTTTTTCATCCCATCCTTCATCTGGGCTCCCCGGACAAAGAAAGTACAGCGTGAACTCGAGAACGATACTGTCCGGGCTGAACGTCTGCATCGAACGTAGAAGCCAAGCCGGAAGAAAAGCTACCAACGCATCGGGTTCCAATAGGGGAAGAGCGATGGAGCCGTCAAACAGGACCTCGGGTGAAAGTTCGTCCCAGCGTTTGCCCAGAAGCTCCCTTCGGAGGTGGATTCCATCGTCACATTCGTCATGCATTGAAACCGGTCCGTCGTACGGTTGTGGCGGAAAAGCATGAATCAACCCGCTGCCGGAAATCCTCGATGTTCTCAGTCCCCGTCACTCTCAAAGAGTATTGCCTCTCGTTTCTCAACGCAACGTCCAGTGAGAGGCAAACAGGAAGACGATCGGAGCGTTGCTGTACCGCGCAACCACCCCGCGATATGTCCTTGCTATACTCGGCACAGAAGGGAGAACATATGGCAAAGAAGACGGTCATTGTTCGGCGGAACGCGGTCGACGGAAAATTCGTCTCACCCGACTACGTCAAGAAGCACCCGAGGACCACCGAGACCGAGCATCGCCCGAAAAAGAAATAGCTCGCGTTCCTGAAGCGACGCGGCGCGGCTAGACCGCGGCTTAAACCTTGGCCCGGTGGCGGCGAGCACCGCCAGACCCCGGGTGGCTGGACTGCGCCCCCTGGAGATACGCCAGGCTGAACTGGGTGATGTGCTCCGCCACCAGCACCCGCTGCGCCGGGGTCATCTGCATCTCCGGCCACAGCAACCCCAGCACTTGCCTGGAGTGCGCGAAGTGCGCCACCTGCCCCAGAATGCTGTGCACGCATAACCGCGTCTTCTCATCGTCCGGCGGAAGTTTCAGAATCGCGCCGGCGACCTCGCGCAGCCGGTCGTACATCGGCCGCAACACCACGTCCACCACGCGAGCCGTCGCGCCGCTGGGACGGATGAACTCATTCAGCATCAGGCGGAACCGCAGGTTTGCCTGGTCTCCCGTCTCGAAGGCTCGCTCGACCATCGCCGCCACGATCTGCCCCAGCGCCTCGGCAGGCTCGGCTGCGGCACTCGGCAGAGAGAATCCGCCCCCGGAGGCTCCCGGCTGCAAAGCGAAGCGGAGCACTTCCGTATACAGCTCCAGCTTGTCCCCGAAGTGATAGTTGACCAGCGCCACGTTTGCGTCCGCCCGCGTGCAGATCTGCCGGATGGTGGCATTCTCGTAACCGTACTCGGCGAAAACCTCCGCGGCGGCTTTCAGCAATCGGGTTCGGGTATTGTCGCCCGCTTCCGGCGATCCCGGCGGGCTCACCAGAGCCTCCAGGTTCGAACGCTTCGTGCGGGCTCGAGCGATCAAGGCTAACTTTCCCTCTTCTCGTGCAGCAGCATATCCACGGCGTGTTCCATCGAGCCCGCCAGCGTAATCTCTCCGGAGTTCACGAAAAAGATCTGGTCCACGTTGTCGATGGTATTCAGGCGGTGCGCGATGATCACCTTGGTGGTCGAAGCGGGCAGCTTATTGAGGATCTCCTGCAATAGTTCCTCGGTCACCGTATCGATGTTGGCCGTGGCTTCGTCCAGGATTAGCAACTCGGGCTCGCGCAGCGTGGCGCGCATGAACGCGATCAGCTGCTTCTGCCCCAGGCTGATGCTGTTCCCGCCGGCGGATACGGTCGTGTCCAAGCCCGCGGAGAAGCGCGAGAGGAGCCTCGAAAGATTGGCTTCCTCCAGCACCTGGCTCAGTTGTTCGCTCGAAAAGTCGCGATACTTTTCGTTGCTGTAGAGCAGGTTGTCCTTTACGGTGCCACTAAACAGGAACGGCTCCTGCGGAATGAAGCCGATCTTTTGGGCGCGCTCCTCGGGCGTGTAGGACCGGATATCGCGGCCGTTCAGCAGCACCGACCCTTCCGAGGGATCGTACAGCCGCGCCATCAGCAGCGCCGTGGTGGTCTTGCCGCCGCCCGTGGGACCCACCAGCGCGTACGCCTTCCCTGGTTCCAGCTCGAAACTCACATCCCGCAGGACTTCGTTTCCGGTCGGATAATGAAAAGCCACGTTGCGGAACGACAGGACCGAGTCCGATTGCGACGGACCCGCCGCGATCACCGGCATGTCGGTTTCCAGGCCCATCACCTCGGCGATCCGGTCCATCGCCGCCAGCGCCAGCTGGAACGACGACCACACCGTGGCCAGTTGCCGCAGAGGGCCGTAAAAGCTGTTGACGTACAGCAGGAACCCGATCAGCAGTCCGACCGTGACGGCCCCGGCTCCGATCAGGTAGATCCCGTACGCCACCACCAGCAACTGCGCCAGGTGCGAAGAGAAACCGTACAGCGGCATCAGGACGCCGTTCGCGAAGCCCGAAGCCATGGACGCCGAGAAGTTCTTCTGGTTGGCGGAATGGAATTTCGACCGGAAGTAATCGCTCCGGTTGAAGGCCACGATGACCTTGAAATTGTTCAGGCTCTCCTGCACTTCCGAGCTCATGCCGCCTAGCGTTTGCAGGCTTTTCATGTTCTTCTGTTTGATCCACGCAGCAGTCAGGCGGCTGAAGATCAGCACTCCCAGGGCGGGCAGAAGCGCGGCCGCTCCCAGGCGAATATTCAGGCTGACCAGAAAGATGGCGGCGCCGGTCATCAGGAAAAGGCTGCCGACGAACTGCATCAGGGCCTGGGACACAAACTGGTTCAGCTTGTCGGTATCGTTGTTCAGCCGCGAGATCAGGTCGCCGGCCTTGTTCTGGTTGAAGAACGCCACCGGCAGTTCCTGCAGTTTGAGGAACAGCGAATTTCGAACGTGATACAGGACCCTGCGTCCCACGCTCCCCATGGTTCGGATTTGGACGTAGCTGGCCACCACGCCCGCCAAATACACCCCCATGACCAGCAGCGAGAAGAGCAACAACCCGCTGGCGTTCTGCATCGCGATATAGGTGTCGATGGTATGCGCGATCAGCACCGGGAGCCACCAGCGACGCGCCCGAACTGATGGTGATGGCCGCTACCGCGATAATGACGTTGCGCTTCTCATCGGCGACCAGCGGCGCAAACCGCTTGAGCGCGGTGCGCAGCGATGCAGGGGCTCGCTGGCTGCGGCCGGTTTCAAGCGTGTATTTCATAGTGGCTGGTGCTGCGCTGCGAGTGGAAGAGCTGGACATATTCGGGCGATGCCTCCATCAGTTCCTGGTGCGTTCCGGTCGCGAGCACCTCTCCTTCCATCAGGAGAATGATCTGTTCGTAGTCCATCACCGACGCGATCTTCTGGGTCACCGAAATGAGCGTGATCCCCGGATAGTTCTCGTGTACGTTCTTCAGGATGGTCCGTTCGGTGCTGGGATCCACGCGCGCCGTGAAGTCGTCGAGCAGCAGCACCTTGGGATCGAGCGCCAGTGCGCGGGCCAGCATCACACGCTGCTTCTGCCCGCCCGAAAGACTCGTGCCCCGCTCGGAGACCAGCGTGTCCAGCCCCTGCGGAAGAGCCGCGACGAAGTCCGCGAGTTCGGCCGTGGCAATCGCCTTCTCGATGCCTTTCTCGTGGATGGCCGTGTTGAACGCGATATTTTCCCGCAAACTGAGGTTGAACATCACGCTGTCCTGAAAAACCAAACCTACCTGCCGATGCAGAGCTTCTTTGTCGTAGGCGTCGATCGGTTCTCCGTCGTAGGTCACCGATCCCGACGCGGGCTGCAGCAATCCGATCAGCAGGTAGAGAAGCTGTGTCTTCCCGGCCGCCGTGGGGCCGATGATGGCCGTCCGGGTTCCGGCCTTTGCCTTCAGCGACACGTTTTGCAGGGCCATCTTCTCCCCGAACGCCAGTGAAACGTTCTCGAGGGCGATCTCACCCCGCAGATCCCGCGCCAGCCCCCCGGTTTTTTGTTGCTCGGGCGCGTTCAAGACTACGTTGAGCCGGTGGAACGACGCAGTGGCCTGCGCAATCACGTTGCTCATGAACCCGATGAGAATGATCGGGAAAATGAGAATGAATAAGTACGAGTTAAACGCCGTGAAGTCTCCCAGGCTCATGCTGCCGGCGATCACGAAGTGCCCGCCCACCGCGAGAATCACCACCGTCGCCAGATTGGTGGCGAAGGTGATCACCGGGATCATGGCGGCGAAAAGCCGCAACACCTCCAGGCCGATATCCCTCGCTTCCGTATTCGCCGCCAGGAACTTGTGATATTCAAGCTGCTGCGTATTCAGCAGCCGGATCAGCGCCGAACCCAGGATGCTTTCGTTGATCACGCGGTTCAGCCAGTCGATGGCTTCCTGGGCCTTCTTAAACAGCGGCCGCACCTTCCGCAGCACCAGTTGAAACGTAATCGCGATGAACGGGACGATGGCCAGTACGCTCAGTCCCAGCCGCCAGTTGATCATCAGCAGAAGAATGCCCGCGCCCACGATCAGGAACACGGAGGAAATGATCGACGCGATCGCCTGCGAAACGAAGAGTTTTACGGCGTCGATATCCGAGGTCAGGTTGGTCAGCAGCTTGGCCGGCGTGACCTGCTCCACATACGCGTAGGACTGCACCGAAATCTTGTCCGCCACGCGCGTGCGCAAGTCCCGGGCGACGCGCTCGGAGGCGTAAGTCTGCACGACGCTCTGCAGGTAGGTGAGCGTGAAGACCAGAAACGCCACGACGAAGAACTGCACCACCGTCGTCGAGAGCACGAACGTCTGCTGGGTGTACGCATCGATGGCGTGCGCGATGATTCTGGGAACCGCCAGGTTCAGTCCGTTGCCGGAGATCGTGAAGACCACCAGGATCGCGATCAGCCATCGGTACGGCTTGAGCAGGGTCAGCAGCCCGGCCGAGGAAGGCCGCTTTCTCCGCGCGTCGGGTAGCTTGGGATTCATGAAGTTAAACAACAGCTTAAAACACTGGTTTAAGACAAGTCAAGCGGCCATTTCCGGCCGGAAAAGCGTCCTGAAGAAGGTTTTACGCTCAGTTTGCCGGGGGCGGATCCGCCGTGTAAGACTCGCGATAACGTAACTTCACGCCGCGTCGATTCACGTCGATCCGAATCTTATGTTCGTCGGGCTCGGCGTCCTCGGGCAGGTAATAGCCGAGCGTATAGCTGGTGCGGGTTTCGTCCAGGGCCTCGCGCATGGCGCCATCCAGATCGTTCCGATCCGTGTAGTAGACGCCTCCGGTGCTTTGGGCCGTTCTTCTGTTCAGCTCGCGCTGCCCCTGCTCCATCCGTTCCTGGTAGGCTTGTTGCGCGTCCGCGCCGTATAGAGCGGGTCCAGGCGGCGGCAGCGGCTTGATCTGGAGCCCGCGGGCATCGACCAGGTAGAGAGTGATGTTGGCTGAATCAAATCGCCGATGGGAATACCATCGAAGGAGCTGGAAACCAAGATGAGGCTCTTTCTGCCGGGCTGCCGGCGTAGAAGCTCAATCACCGGCTGGATGTTGCGCTTGGTGGCATCGGCGCGAATCCGCAGATCGATGGCGCAAAATGCGCCGAGTCTGTGGTGCCGAAGAGGGCGCTCGCGAATGGACTATCGACATCGCCCGCAAGGTTGATAAGGACTCCAGCAGGGCGGCGTTGTTGTCCGTGAAATCGTGCAGGACCTCGAGCGTACGCCCATTCGTGAACAATGCAACGCGATCGGTAAGGCCGATGGCGCCCAGCATGGCGAGCGTCTTCTCGCGCATGTAGACCTTTTCGGCAAAGCCCGAATTCAGCCAGTCCAGCACGATGGCCGCTGAGCCTGACTCGCTGGTGGAGGATGGAGACAGCTGCGGTTTCCAAATTTCCCTTGGAGGAGTGGCTCGTGCCATCGGTGTTCACAACGGGCGAAGCGGAGGCGGGATGAACAAACTGATCGGCTGGTCGCGTTTGATTGTCGCGAATGCGGAAGTCATTTTTGGCGAGATCGAGAGACTGGACCGCCGCGACCGGAGGCGACTACGCTGATCTGGACCAATGTGGTGCCGGTGCGAAAGCTGGGCGGATTTGCACTTTGCGCAAGGAGCGCGACAGCCAGGCAGGCAACTCCGCCGGCGATCATGGCCTGCTGGATCATGATCTTCACCGATAGAATGCGGCCTGTGTATCTCATGGACTTCAATCCGTCCTCAGCAACTCCGCCGGGTAGGACTCGCGATAACGTAGTTTCACGCCGCGTCGATTCACGTCGATCCGAATCTTATGTTCGCCGGGCTCGGCGTCCTCGGGCAGGTAATAGCCGAGCGTGTAGCTCGTGCGGGTTTCGTCCAGGGCCTCGCGCATGGCGCCATCGAGATCGTTCCGATCGGTGTAATAGACGCCTCCGGTGCTTTCGGCCGTTCTTCTGTTCAGCTCGCGCTGCCCCTCCTCCATCCGTTCCTGGTAGGCTCGTTGCGCGTCCGCGCCGTATAGAGCGGGTCCAGGCGGCGGCAGCGGCTTGATCTGGAGTCCGCGGGCGTCGACCAGGTAGAGGGTGATGTTGGCTCGAATCAAATCGCCGATGGGAATCCCTACGAAGGAGTTGGAAACCCAAATGAGGCTCTTTCTGCCGGGCTGCCGGCGCAGCAGCTCAATCACCGGCTGGACGTTGCGCCGGGTGGCGTCGGCGCGAATCCGCGTATCGATGGCGCCGAATGCGTCCGAGTCTTTGGTGCCGAAGAGGGCGCTCTGGAATGGACTATCGACATCCGGCCGCAAGGCGGATAGAGACTCCAGCAGGGCGGCATTGTTGTCCGAGAAATTGTGCAGGACTCCGAGCGTGCGCATGTTGGCGAACAGTGCGACGCGGTCGGTGAGGCCGATGGCCTTGAGCATAGCGAGCGTCTTCTGGCGCGCGTAGACCTGTTCGGCAAAGCCCGTGTTCAGCCAGTCCAGCACAATGGCGGCCGAGCCGGGCTGGCTTGAGGCAGTCGCCCGGCTATCATCCTTCTCGACTTTTGTGCCAGCCGGAGGGATGAAAAAACGAATCGTCTCGTCGCGCCGATTGTCGCGCACGCGGAAGTCGTTTTTGGTGAGATCGAGCAACGGCTTGCCGTGATCGGTCGCCATCACGCTGATCTCAATTAGTCTGGCGCCGGTGTTAAAGGTGGGTGGATTTGTACTTTGCGCAAGGAGCGTGACGACCAGGCAGGCAGCTCCGCCGGCGAGAATGGCTAGCTTGATCATGATCAATCCGCCCTGAGCAACTCCGCCGGGTCGGTCCGCGCGGCCCGCATGGCCGGCAAATACGACGACATCACTGCGACCGCCAGCAGCACCACGGGCACGGTCAGCAACACGCGCAGGTCCAGAGCGCTGACCTCGTAAAGTTGGCTTGCGATGACTTTCCGCAGCGCCAGCGCGCCGATCACCCCCAACACGGTCCCGGTTACACCTAATTGCAGCCCGCGCCGCACGATCAACGCGCGCAAGTCGCGGCCGGATGCTCCCATGGCGGCGCGCACCGCCATTTCGTGTGTGCGCTGCTCCACCGAGTACGACATCAACCCGTAAATGCCCACCGCCGCCAGCAGGAGCGCGATCGCGCTGAACGCCACCAACAACGTCGTGCCCATGCGCGGTCGCGCCAGCGCCGTGCGCAGGATCTCCGGATACGTGGTGAAGTACGGTGCCACCGTCCTGTCCATCGAATGGATCTCCGCGCGAATCGCAGACGCCAGGGTCTCCGGACGCCCCCGTGCCACGCGCACAAAGATGCTGTAGGCCCGCAACGTGTATTGGTCGTTGGAAAGATAAATCGCCGGTTCGGGTGTCTCCTCCAGCGAGTGCTGCTTGACGTCGGCCACCACGCCCACGATCTCCACCTGGTCCGGCGTCAGTTCCCCTGCCGAAAACCCCTGTCTGTTCACCTTGTAGAATTGGTCCGGAAGACTGAGGCGCTTGCCCAGCGGATTTTCGCCCGGCAGGTAGCGCTTGACGTAGGCTTCGTTCACCACGGCGACCCCTGCCGCGTGCATGGTGTCGGTCTCCTCCAGACTTCGTCCCGCCCGCAGCGGGATTCCCAACACGCGGAAGTAATCGGGATATACGCTGCGCTGCTCCACTTGTGGCAGGGCACCGGCACGATCATCCACCGGCCGGCCCACCACTCCGACGGAAACTCGCGGCCCTCCGCCTTTCAACGGAACCGAAGCACCGGCGGTCACCAGCTCCACGCCGGGGATGGCGCGAATACGCTCCACGAGAACGTCGTAGAAATTTGCCACCGGCTCATAAGACGCCGAAACGATTCGGGGCCGTCCATCGGGTCCCATCTCCATGCGATAGACCGGCATCCCGGATTCCAGCGAAACCGTCAGCAGACGGTCCGTGTTGAAGCCCGGGTTCGCCGTCGAAAGATTCAGGTAACTCCGCCCCACCAGTCCCGCACCGATCACCAGGACGACGGCCAGAGCGATCTCCGCGATCACCAGGGCTCCGAAGATGCGATGTTGCGCGGCGGTTGTGGAACTGCCCCGGGCTCCGTCGTTGATGACGGCTCGGAGGTCGGTTCGCGAGATTCGCACGGCGGGTGCGAGCCCCGTCAGCAGCCCTGTCAGGAGCGTCACTCCCACGCCAAACAAAAGAACGGTGCCGTCTATGGGGACCGTGTCCAGGCGTGGCAGGTCGGCTGGCGCGACCCACATCAGCAGCCGCACGCCGGCGCCCGCCAGCAGGAAGCCAGCAGCGCCGCCCGCGGCCGACAGCAGAAAGCTCTCGGTCATCAGCGTGCGCACCACATGGCCGCGCCGCGCACCCAGTGCTTCGCGGATCGCCAATTCCCGAGTCCTTTTGATGCCGCGCGAAAGCATCAGGTTCGCAACGTTGATGCAGGCGATCAGCAACAGGATCGACGAGGCGCCGAACAGAATCAACACCGTCGGCCCCAGATCGCCGACGACGGTTTCGAGCAGCGGCCGCGCCACAAACTGCATGTTGCGATGCGTCGTCCGATCGATGCCTAAATCCGCGCTCAACGTCTTCAATTGGTCCTGGAACCGGGCCAGCGGCACTCCCTGCCGCAAGCGCACGTAGCCGTCGTATCCGCGCAGAAATTCGATTCCCTGGTTGAACAGGCTCCAATACGCGGTGTTCGCCGGCATGGCAAACTCCTGCGGCGCGACGCCCACCACCATGCGAGGACCGTCGTCCGCCTGGATCGCCTTGCCGATCACACCCGGGTCCGAGCCGAACAGATCGCGCCACGTGGAGTAACTGAGGATGATCTGCCGCGACCCCCGTTTGGACTGGAAGCGCTCGCCCGTAAACATGGGAACGTCGAACACTTTGAAGAACTGTTCGGTGACGTTATACCCGTTCAGGTTGTGCGCCACTCCGCTCGAGTCAGTCAGGCGGCCCCGCGCGGCGGCATACCCAATCGCGGCGGCGGCAACCGATGGATGACCATCGTAAAGTTGGGTCATGTCGTGCGGTTGCATGTAGCCGTCGGGCTTGCCCTCCGGCGTGACGGAGTAGAGGCGATAGAGCTGGCCGGCATTCGGGTAGGGAAGGTCGCGCAGCAACACTGCATTCACCACGCTGAACACGGCCACGCTGGCTCCCAGACCCAGCGCCAGCGTGCCGATGGCGGCCACGGTGAATACCGGGCTGCGGCCCAGCGCGCGGAATGCGAAACGGAATTGGCGCGATACCGAGTCGGCCAGCGTCACGGCTTGCGAATCGCGCACCTCGTCTTTGATCCGCTCGGCCGCGCCAAATTCTCGGCGAGCGCGCGATTGCGCTTGTCCGCGTGGAACGCCCTTGGCCACCAGATCGTCGGTGTATTTCGCGATGTGGTCGGCGAGCTCCGCGTCGAGTTCGGACTCGTAGCGCCTCCGGCCTAGAACGGCTCGAAGAGTGTCCAAAAGTTTTGCGAACATAGGGTTCTCATCCCTTCGCCGGTTCCACGCTCTTGGTGCCGAGCACCGCGGCGGTCGCGTCGGCCAGCTGTTGCCAATCGGACGCTTCCTTGTGCAGGCGGCGGCGTCCGGAGGCCGTCAGTTCGTAATACTTCGACTTGCGATGGTTCTCGCTATCGCCCCACTCGGATTTCAGAAATCCGCCATGTTGCAGCCGGGCCAGGGCGGGATAGAGCGAGCCCTGCGGGATCTGGAGCGCGCCTCCGGAGATCTGCTCGATTCGGCGCATCACGGCGTAGCCATGCAGGGGGCCGAGCGAAACAGCTTTGAGGATGAGCATGTCCAGCATGCCTTGAAAGATGTCGACCTGCGGTTTCGCCATGCGTGACGATCTCCTTCTACCCCCTAGGATGGCAAGGGGTGAACATGGGAAACTTTAGCATGACTTCCCTAGTATGGCAAGGGGACTATTGACAGGCTCAGAAGCCGGCGTTTACAGGAGTCCCCTTTGGGGACACCACCGTCACATCGATCCATTGCCTGGCGATCTGCTTTTTCTGCGAGGATTCGCGCTGGTCGTGGACCAGCAGTTCCATCATGTAGTTTCCCTCTGCCAGATCGTCGGGAAGGCGTAGGCTGCCAGAGAGGATCCAGCGGTCCTCGACGCGCTCCGCCCGGGCGGGCACCGGCTCGATGGTGGCGGCTAGTGCCCCCCCGCGATACAACTTCACCGCTGCGGTCACCTCAGGAGGCAAGGGCGGTTTGCCGGGGGTCTTCAGATTGAACACCTCGCCGACGTACTCGACCGTCGCTCCTGGCGCGAACTCGTTCCAGTCCGGCCTCGATCCCGGCGTGGCCGCCGTGCCCTCAGGAAGATTTAAGGCGACGCTCGAAAGCGAGATCCTCGGCTCATTAAAGTCCGGGATTTCGAGGAAAGCATAGGCAGACCCGATTTCACCGGAGGCCGTATCCCGCACTGCGACGCGCACCTGGTAGGGACCAGAATCGGTGAGCGCCACATCCAACCGGTACTGGAGGCCGCCACGCGCGAGTTCGGCCACTTTTGTGTGTGAGAGGAGCAGCGTAAACTTCTTGTTCTCCGCGCCGGCCTGCGCGCCGCTCCCGTCGAATACGGCCGCGACAACATCCAGCTCGACCTTTTTCTTGCCGTCGCTCGAGTCGAGAAACTCCAGATCGCGGCCATCGATTGTAACGTACGCGTGGACCTGCGGATGGCGCTTCTTCTTTCGATCGGGGACCGACGCGGTGAACAAGGATTGCAGGTGAATCCGCACGCCGTCCTGCGTGAACACCGAGAATAGCGCTTGGGTCAAGATCTGCTCACGCTTCCCTGTCTGGGTGGCGGGGGGCTGATTCTCGGAGCGGTCGGGCGCCGCCATGAAGCCATCGCGAGAGCGAACGATCAGACCGGCGCGCAGGACACGGACTTCGATCCGGTGGCGCTTGGGCGCCTTCCGTTCCGACTCATCGACCGTCGGGCGGTAGCCCAGCAGGTAGTAGCCGCTCAGATCCTCGATCACTTCGTTCAGACCCTCGGTGAGACCAAAGCCCACGGTGGTGAGGATCCGTCGCCCTCCGGTCTTTTCGGCTAACTCTCGCTCGGAGTCCTGCGCCACGGCATCGCTCGGGAACTGCGCATCGTAGACCACGCCTTCGGGATCCAGCACATAGATGACGACACCGGCGCGATTGGCCCTTTCGATGATCTCGTTCACGTCACCGTCGTAGCGTCCCACGAAGAGCAGAGCCTTACGTCCCGGAAGGTTCTCCAAACTTTCGACGGCCGAGAGAAACGCGGCTCGTGCATTCCGGGAGCACGGGTTGTAGACGCATACCCTTGATAGACGTTCAGTGGCTGCATCCAACTGGCGTTTGTCGTTGGTGAACTGCTGGAAGATTCCCATAGCGTCCCGGATTTGAGCCATGTTGGTGTTCTTGATTGGGATCACCGTACGGCTGGTGGAGCGAACCGACACCATGTCTCCGGGGCCGACCTGCTCGTCAATGAATTTGCGGATGCGCTTCGCTGCTGTGTCTGAGTGATTGCCGGCCAGAATTGCGATCGCGCGGCGGATCTCCTGCCGGCGCAGATTCGCCACTGGAGAATCCTCGCCGGGCGCTTTCTTACGTGACCGCGGAGTGCCGAGGTACCGTTCGAGTAGCGAAGGCTTCTCGCGCAGTGCAGCCAGGCGGGCGCCACTCGGCGGCGGCGTGACCTCGATCCAGGAGAGATTCGTGATCCGCTGCGGTTTGCCGTCTTCGAGCACTTCGAAATCCGAGGGCTGCAAATCGGACACATGCTTGCCCTTCGCGTCGGTTACGATGAAGTCCACCTGTCGGAGATTGACGTCGACGCGGATCACCTCATCCGATACGGAAACGATCTCCTGGGAGGTAGCATACGGCGGACCCATCCAGGTGACGAGCAAAAGCGTCCAAGCTGATCGCGAAATATTCACGGATGGCCATGGAGACTTTATCATGACTTCCCTAGCATGACAAGGGGTGCCAAGGACGGGCCATGGTCCGTCCGAACCCCTTCGATTCCAATCGGGTCTATAGTAGGGTTATATGGAAGATCAGCAGGGCGCTCCGGACGTAACTGTGCCCGTGGCCGGCCCGCCTGCGCCCCCTTTGTCCTCGCCCGCGCGCACCACGCTGTTCTGGTTGCGCGACCTGGCCGTCAGCGTCGTCCTGGCGATCGTGGTCATCCTGTTCCTCTACCAGCCGGTCAAAGTCGAGGGCACCAGCATGACGCCAGCCCTGGTCAATGACGAACGCATCTTCATTAATAAGTTCGTCTACCGCTTCGGCATTTCCGACATCGACCGCGGCGATACCATCGTGTTCTGGGCGCCCGAGGATCCCTCGAAATCCTACATCAAGCGCGTGATCGGCGTCCCCGGCGACGTGGTCGAAATCGACGACGGCACCGTGATCCTCAATGGAAAGCCCCTGAACGAGCCCTACATCCGCGACGAGTACCGCGACCGCATGTCCATGACCCGCCGCAAGGTCCCACAGGGGCAGTACTTTGTTCTGGGCGACCATCGCAACTCTTCCAACGACAGCCGCAGCTGGGGCACCGTGCCCCGCGACGCCATCTACGGCAAGGCCGTGTTCGCCTATTGGCCGCCCGATCAGGTCGGGCTTCTCCACTAGGGTTTTGCGCTAACGCCGGCCGAACAGCCACATCGCCAGGCTCAGGACCGCGCTCACCACCAGGCAGGTGACAATCGGAAAATAGAACGTGCCGTTCTTTCCGTGAACCACGATGTCGCCGGGCAGGCGTCCTAACTTGACCGGCAGCCGGCCGCCCAGCGTGATCAGCACGCCGGCCGCTACCAGCACCAGCCCCAGGATGATGAGCGTCCGCCCCACACCTTGATCATAGCCTCGTGGGTTCTATCAGGTGTTCGATAATAGGCACATGATTACGGAAGCTGCGCGGCCCTCTTCGACGCCTCCCACGCCCACCCTCAAATCCGTCGAAGGCGTGGAAGACGAGTTTAACCCGCGCCTGTCCGCGGAAGCCCGATTCGACGAAGCCGCGGGACGCCTGGGCCTGGATGACGGCATGCGCAAGGTGCTGCGTTCCTCCGCGCGCGAAGTGATTGTCCACATTCCGGTCCAGCTCGACGACGGCCGCCTGGAGGTGTTCACCGGCTATCGCGTGCAGCACTCCATCGCGCGCGGTCCGGCCAAAGGCGGCATCCGTTACGCTCCCGACGTCACGCTCGACGAGGTTCGCGCGCTGGCTGCCTGGATGACCTGGAAATGCGCGGTGACCAACATTCCGTTCGGCGGCTCCAAGGGCGGAGTCATCTGCGATCCGTCCATCCTCTCCGATGTCGAGCTGGAGCGCATCACCCGCCGCTACACGGCCGAGCTGTTCGAATTCATCGGACCGGAAATCGACGTCCCGGCTCCCGACGTCAATACCAATGCCCAGACCATGGCGTGGATCATGGATACCTACTCCATGCACGCCCGCCACACCGCGACCGCCGTGGTCACCGGCAAGCCCATCGATCTGGGCGGCTCGCGCGGCCGCACCGAAGCCACCGGACGCGGCTGCATGATCGTCATCGAGCAGGCTCTGCGGCGCCTCGGCCTGGAGCGCTCCCAGACCCGCGTGGTGATCCAGGGATTCGGCAACGTCGGCGGCATGGCGGCCAAGCTGATGGCCCGTGCCGGCTTCAAGATCATTTGCATTATCGAATTCGACGGCGCTGTCTATAATCCCGAGGGCCTGGATATTCCGGCGCTGATGCAACACCGCAAGGAGACCGGCTCGGTCACCGATTTTCCCGGCGGCCAGAACATGGATCGCGACGAAGCGATGTTTCTCGAAACCGATGTCCTGCTGCCCGCCGCCCGCGAGAACGTCATCACCTCCAAGAATGCCCCCAAGCTGCGCACGAAGATTTTGTGCGAAGGCGCCAACGGTCCCACCACGCATTTCGCCGATCCCATCCTGGCCGAGAAGGGCATCTTCGTGATCCCGGATATTCTGGCCAACGCCGGCGGCGTTACGGTCTCCTATTTCGAATGGGTGCAGGATCGCCAGGGCTATTTCTGGAATGAGCAGATGGTCAACGACCGTTTGGAAGAGATCATGGTGAATAGCTTCAACGACGTGGTCGCCTACGCGGAAAAGCACGGCGTCCACAACCGCACGGCCGCGTACATGCTCGCGCTGGACCGCGTGGCCTTCGCCATCAAATTGCGCGGCATCTACGCGTAGAGTGTCAGGGCGTAGAGTGTCAGGGACAGCCTACCTGTTTCCGCACGGAGGAAGGTCGGTTCCATCAAAAGACACGGCGGAAACAGGCTGGCTGTCCCCGCGTGTCTCCGTTCTTCTATGATGAAATTAGATGCCCGTCCGTGAACAGGTCCAATATACGGTTCTGTTTGAGCCAGCCGAGGAAGGTGGCTATGTGGTCACTTGCCCAGCCCTGCCGGGCCTGGTCACCGAGGGCGACACTCTGGAACAAGCCCGGGAAATGGCTGGCGATGCAATCCGCGCCTATCTGGACAGCCTTCGCAAGGACGGCCATCCGATTCCAGCTGACAAGAAACTTTCTGCGGATCCTGTGAAGGAAGAGATCACCGTTGTCCTCGACTCGGCATGAACCGTCTTCCGCCCGCGAAGCCTCGTCGAGTGCTTCGCGCTCTGCAGCGGGCTGGATTCGTCGTTCACCACACCTCGGGCAGCCATTACATTCTGAAGCATCCCGGCAAGCCCGGCGCGCGCGTCACCGTTCCCTATCACAACCGCGACTTGAAGCGGCGCACTCTTGAATCCATCCTCGACCAGGCCGGTTTGACGATCGAAGATTTCTTGAGCTTTCTCTAGCAGATCATCCCCTGGGATCAGTAAACTGAAAGATCGGTCAGGAGGACCGCTTCATGAAAATCGCCGTCATCGGCGCCACGGGTAACGCCGGATCGCGCATCGTCGCCGAGCTGTTGAGCCGCGGGCATCAGGTTTTGGGCATCGCCCGCCACCCCGACAAGCTCCAGCCTCGCCCCGGCCTTACGCTGACACAGGGCGACGTCAAGGACGAAGCCGGCATGGCCCAGTTGCTGACCGGCCAGGAAGCGGCGATCCACACCACCCGTTTCCAGGACACGGACATGCACGCCGCGGTGGGCGCCGCGAAAAAGGCCGGACTCAAGCGATTCCTGGTGGTCGGCGGAGCCGGGAGCCTCGAAATCGCACCCGGCACCGCGCTGATCGACACGCCCGCTTTTCCGTCCGACTATAAGCCCGAGGCATCCGCCGGCCGCGACTTCCTCAACTTTCTGAAATCCGAGCGTGACCTGGACTGGACCTATCTCTCCCCTTCCGTCTTCTTCAGCCCCGGCCAGCGCACCGGCAAATTCCGCCTCGGGAAAGACCAGATCCTGACCGCCGCCGACGGGAAGAGCAGCATCTCGATGGAAGACTACGCCATCGCCCTCGCCGATGAGATCGAGCATCCCCGCCACAGCCGCCAGCGTTTTACCGTCGGCTATTAAAAGTGCGCGATGATGGACATATACACGGAGCAGGGATTATGTATCTTTCCGAAGAATTTCGCCTGAAAGTCGGCCTGGCCGAGATGCTCAAGGGCGGGGTCATCATGGATGTGACCAACGTCGAGCAGGCCAAGATCGCCGAGAGCGCCGGCGCGTCCGCGGTGATGGCGCTGGAGCGCGTTCCGTCCGACATCCGCAAGGAGGGCGGCGTCGCGCGGATGGCCTCCATCCGCATCATCCGCGAGATCATGGACACCGTTTCCATCCCGGTGATGGCCAAGGCCCGCATCGGCCATTTCATGGAAGCCCGGGTGCTCGAAGCGCTGGGCGTCGATTATATCGACGAGAGCGAAGTGCTCACGCCCGCCGACGAAGAGCACCACATCGACAAGAAGACCTTCAAAGTCCCGTTCGTGTGCGGAGCGCGCAATCTGGGCGAAGCTCTGCGCCGCATCGCCGAGGGCGCCGCCATGATCCGCACCAAGGGAGAGGCCGGCTCCGGCAATATCGTCGAGGCGGTCCGCCACATCCGCACCATCGTCAAGGAGATGAAGCAGCTCACCGTGCTCGGCAAGGAAGAGCTGGTGCACGAATCCAAGAACCTGGGCGCGCCGCTCGAGCTGGTGGAATGGGTCGCGGCCAACGGAAAACTGCCCGTGCCGAACTTCTCCGCCGGCGGAATCGCCACGCCCGCCGACGCCGCGCTGGTGATGCAACTCGGCGCCGAAGCCGTGTTCGTCGGCAGCGGCATCTTCAAATCCGAGGATCCCGATTCGCGCGCCCGCGCCATCGTCAAGGCCGCCACGTATTACAACGATCCCGCGAAGCTTCTCGAAGCCAGCGAGGAGCTGGGCGAAGCCATGCGCGGCCTGGACGTCTCCAAACTTCCCGAAAGCGAGCTGCTCCAGACCCGCGGCTGGTGACGTGGAGCAGGCTTGAAAAAGGGGACAGACTACTCTGTCCCCTCCCGCTAGCTCCTGATTTCGCCTACAAGCGTCAGAGTGGACAGAGCTGTCTGTCCCCTTTTTCAGGATTAGCCCCCGCGTGTAAGCTTCCATGAAAACCATCGGCATCCTCGCCCTGCAAGGCGACTTCGACGCTCACCGCAAAGCCGTGGAGCGAGCCGGAGGCCACGCCGTCGAAGTTCGCACCGCCCAGGAACTGGACGCCTGCGACGGACTCATCGTGCCCGGCGGCGAGAGCACCACCATGCTCAAGCTGCTCGACATCGAAAACCTGATCGGGCCCTTACGTCAATTTGCCGCCCAGAAGCCGGTCTTTGGCACCTGCGCTGGCGCGATCCTGCTCGCCCACTCGGTGACCGGCCCCACGCAGCCCAGCCTCGACCTGATCGATATCGACGTCGAGCGCAACGCCTACGGCCGCCAGATCGACAGCCGGGTGGCCCATGTAGACGCCGCGGGCCAGGCATGGAAGCCGTCTTCATTCGCGCGCCGAAAATTCTGCGCGTCGGCTCCGGCGGCAAGACGCTCGCTACCTACAACGGCGATCCGGTGTGGGTGGAGCAGGGCAGGCACATGGTGACCACGTTCCACCCCGAGCTTACGCCCGATTCCCGCGTCCACCAGCGGTTCCTGGAAAAGGTGTCTACTTCATCTTCACGCGCTTGACGTCCGCGGGGACGTTCAATTCAAACGCGGAATCCGGCAGCGCGGGATTCATCTGCACGTCCGAATAGACCGCCTCCTCGTAGTCACCGGAAGTTTGTGTCACCTTCACCTGGATCGGCACGCTCTCTCCCTGGGGAACCCACATCTCGATCTTCTCGGCTTGTTTCTTGAGGTCGCTGTCTTTCGGGATCAGTTGAATCCGGGTCGTTAGTTTCCCGGCGATGGTTTCCGTGCCGCCGGCCGTGATATCGAAATCGTGGCGCAGGTTGGCACTCGGCACACCGATTCCGATAAGGAGCAACTGGTCTATCTGCTTGCCCATCTTGCCGAATTTGCCCGCATCCCAGACCTCCACGCGCTTGGCATCCGGGTAGTACACTTCCACGGTTTTCCCGGCGAAGCGGAGGGTTTTCGGATTCTTCCCAAAGAACTGAACGATGCCAATGGTCTTCCCATCCGCGCGCCTCACTAGCCGGAGACCTTCGGTCTCGTCCTTGTCGTTGATCACCTTGGTGTACACGATGCGCTTCATTTTGGCCGAGAACGTCCGCAAGTTCCGAGCCGACTGGTCCATGCGCGCCATGATGTTATCGAGAGATTCCGCACTGAGAAGGGTTCCAGCGGTGGCGGCCAGGAAAGCGAAACGAACAAGTTTGGACATACGACGCTTACGGCTTAGTGTAGGCCATGTAGCCGGTGAGCTCTCCTTCGGAGTCGTCAAAAACCAGACCCACGCGCGTGATCGTGATGTGGCTCTTGAAGCGCTGATTCACCAGCTCCGTGGCCTTCCGCGGCATCTCCGCCTTCGGCACGTCCTCCACATGGATCATTCCCAATCCCCCAGCGTCGTAGAATCGTAAGTGAAGGCAGAGCATGGGTGGAGCAGGGCAGGCACATGGTGACCACGTTCCACCCCGAGCTTACGCCCGATTCCCGCGTCCACCAGAGGTTCCTGGAAAAGGTGTCTACTTCATCTTCACGCGCTTGACGTCCGCGGGGACGTTCAATTCAAACGCGGAATCCGGCAGCGTGGGATTCATTTGTACGTCCGAATAGACCGCCTCTTCGTAGTCGCCCGAGGTCCGCGTGACCTTCACCTGCACGGGCACGCTCTCGTTCGCGGGAATCCACATGTCGATACTGCTGACCTGCTTCTTGAGGTCGCTGTCTTTCGGAGTCAGTTCGATCCGCGTCGTGGGCTTTCCGCCGATGACCTCCGTCCCGCCGGACTTGATCTCGAAATCGTGGCGCAGGTCCGAGCTCGAAACGCCGATCCCGATCAGCAGCAGCTGATCCACCTGCTTGCCCATCTTGCCGAATTTGCCTGCATCCCAGACCTCCACGCGCTTGGCCTCGGGGTAGTAAACTTCCACCGTCTTTCCCGCGAAGCGGACCGTCTGCGGATTCTTCCCGAAAAGCTCCACGATGCCGATGGTCTGTCCGCCGGCGCGTTTCACTCGCCGCACACCGTCGGTGTCTGTCCTTGTCGTTCAATATCTTGGTGAATTCGGTGCGCTTGATCTTGGCCGAGAACGTCCGCAAGTCGCGGGCCGACTGGTCCATCCGCGCCATGATGTCATCGAGAGACTCCGCGCTCAGAAGGGTTCCCGCAGTGGCGGCCAGGAAAGCGAAGCGAACAAATCTGGTCATGGACGCCTTACGGCTTGGTGTATGCCATGTAGCCGGTGACTTCTCCTTCGGAGTCGTCGAAGACCGGATCCACGCGCGTGATCGTGGTGTGGCTCTTGAAACGCTGATTCACCAGCTCGGTGGCCTTCCGCGGCATGTCCGCCTCCGGCACGTCCTCCAGCAGCTTCAGCTCGATCAGATAGCCCTGCTGCGCCGGAAGCATCTGGATACTGGCGGCCCGTGGCTGATCGCGAAAAATATCCCGCGGCATCAGGAAGATGAACGCCAGGATCAGCGTCACGACGATGTCCCATTGCCAGGAGGTCCGCCGAAAGTCCCAGAAAATCAGCCGCCGCAGGGTCCGCATCGCTTCTATGGTAACAAGTCCGCGTCCTTAGACCGGCCGCCCCACCAGCGCCAGGAACTCGTCCCGCGTGGCCTTGCGCGTCCGGAAATTGCCCAGCATGTTGCTGGTCACGGTGCCGGAATGCTGCTTTTCCACGCCCCGCATCATCATGCAAAAGTGCCGAGCCTCCACCAGCACTCCCACTCCGCGCGGCGAAATCACGCTGGCCACCGCCTCGGCGATCTGCTGCGTCATGCGTTCCTGCAACTGCAGCCTCCGCGCGAACATGTTCACGATCCGCGGGATCTTGCTCAGCCCCAGCACCTTGTCCTTCGGCAGGTATCCCACGTGGACCTTTCCGAAAAACGGAAGCAGGTGATGCTCGCACATGCTGAAGAACTCGATGTCCTTCACGATCACCATCTCGTCGCACTTTACGTGAAAGATGGCGTTGTTGACGATCTCCTCCAGGCTGGTGGTATAGCCGCTGGTCAGAAACCGCAGCGCCTTCTCGTAACGCTCCGGCGTGCGCGCCAGCCCTTCCCGCGAAGGATTCTCGCCCAGCATCTTCAGCACTTCGCGCATGTTCTCCGCCATTTTGGTTCCCTGCGGCGGCATCACCTTCACGACAGCTTTGCTCTTCATCCCTTTGGCACCTCGAGCTCAAACGTATTCCGCGCGGTTTCTGAAATCCGCACCCGCGCCAGGCGGGCCGGCAGCGTCCACTCCCTGGCCAGCGCGTCGCGAACCAGCTCCGCCACGTTTTCCGTGGTCGTAACCAGCCCGGCGAGTTCGGGAATATCCGCGTTCAGGTTCCTGTGGTCCAGCCGCCCCAGCACCCGTTCCCGCACCAGCGCGTCCATCGCCTCGCGATTCACCACCTGCCCATCCTGATCCACCGGGCCGTCTACCGTGATGTCCAGAACGTAGTCGTGCCCGTGCCCGTGCGGGTTATTGCACTTCCCGTAGAGCTTGCGGTTCTCCTCCGGACTCAGCGTGGGCGTATCCAGCCGGTGCGACGCGGAGAAGCGATAGCGCGTGGTGAGCCTCATCGCTGGCCTCGGAAGTCCGCCTCCATAATCCACGTACAGGTCCGGCGTCTCATACAGCCGCACGTTTTGCAAGCGGACTCCGGCGCGCGTAATCTGCGGCTCGATCCGTTTCCAGATCTCGACCGCCAGGTTTTCGGTTGTCGGAATCACGCGATCGAAGGGCGCCACTTCCTTGTTCAGGAACCGGTGATCCATCGGATCCACCACCTCCCGGTTCAGGATCTCTTTCAGTTCCCGCAGATCGAACACCATCCCCGTCACCGGATCGGGATCGCCCGTGAGCGTCACCTCCAGCACGTAGTTGTGCCCGTGGCCGTTGGGATTGGCATTGTTCCCATACACGGCCTGGTTCCGATCCGCGCTCCAGGCAGGATTGGCGCACACGTGCGACGCGGAAAACTCAGCTTTTCGAGTTAAAAACATTCTTCCTCTGTCTTGGATGCGGCCGGCCCACACCGGGATTGGGCGATCCTTTAAAATAATAGCGTGAAGACCCTTACCGACCGAATTCTCCTCGGGCTCGTCCTGGTTCTGGGCGTAAGCTTGGCCTGGGTGGTCTCCGGGACCCTGAACGATGGCATCATCCGGGTGGGCGACAAGGCCCCGGACTTCAAGGTGGTGACCGAGACCGGCCGCACCATCACCCCCGAGGACTTCGGCGGCAAGCTCCTGGTCCTGAATTTCTGGGCCTCCTGGTGCCAGCCCTGCCTCCAGGAAGTCCCCTCGCTCGAGGCCTTCCATGAGGAGTTCGCGCCGGAGGGCGTCGTGGTCCTGGGCGTCAGCGTCGACAAGAACGAGAAGCTCTATAGCCAGTTCCTGAAGCAGTTTCCGGTGACGTTCCAGGTGGCGCGCGACCCCTCCTGGGACATCGCCGCGAACTACGGCACCTTCCAGTTGCCGGAGAGCTATGTCATCGATCGCTCCGGCAGGGTGGTTCAGAAGATCATCGCGGCGCAGGACTGGACCAATCCTGCCTTCGTCGAAAGCATTAAGAAAATGCTGTGAAGCAGCTCATTCTACTAGCGATCACTATCTCAGCGGCGTTCGCCGCCGATATCAAATCTCTCCCCAACCAGGCCGGGAACGGCAATATCGACCTCGCTGGGACCGTTTATGTCGATTCCAAGGACATCCAGCAGGTCCTGGGGACGACTCTGGACCCCGGCTACATCGTGGTCCGCATCAAAGTAGAGCCTCGGATGTTGCAGGCTATCCGCATCAGTGCAGACGACTTTACGTTAGTCTCCCGCAAAGATGGCGAGCGTAGCGATGCCCTGGAACCAAGCGAGATCGAGGCGCCGGCAAACCTGGTCTTGCGATCCAAGACCACTCACGATGGCAGCGCCGGCGTCAGCTCCACCGCGGTCAGCGTGGCTCCGGCCGACATCAAGAAACCTCCGGAAAAAGTGCCGGTCAAGCTCCTCGAGTCTAAGATGCTCAAGGACACCGAAACTAAGGATCCCGTGGAAGGGCTGCTCTATTTTCTGCTGGAAGGAAAAAACAAACCCAAGGATCTGGGACTGCTCTACAAGGGCCCGGCGGGTCACCTGGCCATGGACTTCAAGTAGTCGCCGGCTCCAGCTCCACCGTCTTGGCGTCGCGCCACAGCCGTTCGAGGTCGTAATACAGCCGAGCCTTTTCCGAAAAGATGTGGATCAGGTAGTCGCCGTAATCCAGCAGGACCCACTCGGCATTGTCGTAGCCTTCCATGCTGGTGGGCATCTCGCCGAGCTTTTTGAGGCGCAGATGAATCTCGTCGGCGATGGCTTGGATCTGGCGGGCGTTGGCGCCGGTCAGAATCACAAAATAATCGGCGAAGGACGTGACTTCTCGCAGATCCAGGACCCGGATATTACGGGCTTGTTTCTCTTCTGCCGCTCGCACCGCCTCCAGCCACATCGGCGCGGGCGCTTTTGGTTTCTTCCTTGCGCTGGCCAGTGAGTCAAGCCTCCCTGCTGGTATCGTACTACTTATGTCCTCGCTGCGGGTATTGATCCCGGCGGAAAAAATCCAGGCGCGCATCCGGGAGCTGGGCGCGCAGATCGACCGCGATCACCCGCAGGGCCCGGTCTATCTGGTGGGCGTCCTCAAGGGCGCGTGTATGTTCATGGCCGATTTGGCCCGCGCGATGAAGACTCCAGCGCGCCTGGAGTTTGTCGGCATCGCCAGCTACCAGGGCACGACGTCTTCGGGCGAAGCCCGGCTCACCAAGGATCTCGATCACCCGGTGGAAGGCTACCACGTGATCGTGGTCGAGGATATCGTCGATACCGGAATCACTCTGACGTATCTTCTGCAGCTGCTCCGGCAGCGCAAGCCCAAATCGTTGCGGATCGCCACGCTTCTCGATAAGCCTTCGCGCCGCGTGCGGCCGGTCAAGGTGGATTACGTGGGCTTCGAAGTGCCGGATCAGTTCCTGGTCGGCTACGGGCTGGATTATGAGGAGGACTACCGCAACCTGCCCGACGTCTGCGTCCTGGAAGGGTGAGAAAGCCGGTCATCAGCAGCCACTATTCAAAAGGCCGCAAATGAACGCAAATGAACGCGAATCTCTGATTCACAATGTTGTTGGCGCCGTTTACGAAGTCTCGAATGTACTGGGAGCAGGATTCCTGGAGAAGGTGTATGAGAGAGCGCTCGTTCGGGAACTCCGAGCTCGAGGCATGAAGGCCGAAACTCAGGTGTCCTGTCCAATTACATACAAGGGGAACTGTGTCGGCGAGTACTTTGTAGACATCCTGGTCGAAGACTATTTGCCAGTCGAGTTGAAATGCGTCGAGCACCTTGCCAACGAACATTTGGCTCAATGCCTCAATTACCTAAGGGCAACCAACAAGAGCATTGCCCTCCTCGTCAATTTTCAAAAGCCTAAAGCGGAATGGAAGCGAGTGGTTCTAGGCCTTTGATATTTGCGTTCATTCGCGTTCATTTGCGGCTATTTCAATAGCGGCTTCACGGTCTTCAGCACGGTCCCCGAGACGATCTGGGCGCCCTCGGCCGTCGGATGGATCCCGTCTCTCTGCAGGTACCGCAGGTCCGGCGTGATGATATCCGACAGCAGAAACGGAATCAGCCTCAGCTTGTACTTGGCCGCCAGATCCGTGTAAATCTTCTGGAAGCTCTTGATGTAATCCGGCCCGTAGTTGGGCGGCAGCGTCATGCCGGCCAGGACCACTTTCGCGCCCGCTTGCTGGAACTGGACGATCATGGTCTCCAGATTCTGCCGCGTCATCTTCAGCGGCAGCCCGCGCAGCCCGTCATTGCCGCCCAGTTCCAGCAGGACCACCGCCGGCTTCAACCGCACTGCCGATTGGATGCGCGATACGCCGCCTTCGGTCGTGTCCCCGCTGATGCCCAGGTTCACGACCTGCCAGTGATAGCCTTCCTTATCGAGCGTCCGTTGCATGTCATCCGGGTAGCTTTGTCCGCGATCGAGCCCGTACCCTGCGCTCAAGCTATCGCCGAACACCACCAGTACCTTTCGCGTCTGCGCCAGCGTCAGGGACCCCACCGCCAGCAGCGCGATCAGCAAGCTTCGCTTAAGATTTGCGTTCATTTGCGGCCTATCCACCATAATAGTAAAAGTGCCGATACTCGCCGCCCGGAACCTCACCAAAAGCCTCGAGAGCGGGAGCCACCGCGTCGACATCCTGCGCGGCATCGACCTGGAGATTCCCGCAGGCCAGTTCGTCGCCATCATGGGAGCTTCCGGGAGCGGCAAAAGCACTCTGCTCGGCCTGCTCGCCGGCCTCGACACGGCCACTTCGGGAACCATCGTCATCGACGGCGTCGACATCACCGGCTTGAGCGAAGATAAGCTGGCGCTGGTCCGCGGCCGCAAGATCGGCTTCGTCTTCCAGAGTTACCAGCTGCTCCCGACCCTGACCGCCGAGGAAAACGTCCTGCTGCCGCACGAGCTCGCGGGCGGCGACGTTTCCGCGGGAGTCGCCCGTGCCCGCTCGTTGCTTGAAAGCGTGGGCCTGGGCGATCGCCTGGATCACTACCCTGTGCAGCTTTCCGGGGGCGAGCAGCAGCGCGTCGCTTTGGCGCGCGCGTTCATGGTGAAGCCGCCCATCCTGATGGCCGATGAGCCTACCGGCAACCTTGACAGCGTCAACGGCGCGCATGTGCTGGAGCTGCTGATCACGCTCAACCAACGCGAGGGAACCACGCTGGTGCTGGTCACCCACGACATCGCCCTGGCCTCGCGCGCGGACCGCATCGTCACCATGCGCGACGGCCAGATCGTGGCCGATGAGCTTCAGAATGTGCAGGCGGTATGAGACTCTCGCTGCGCACCGCTTCCCGCATCGCCTGGCGCGAAACCCGCTCCTCGCTCACGAAATTTCTGTTTGTCGTGTTCGCCGTAGCGATCGGCGTCGGCGCCCTGGCCGGCGTGCGCGGCTTCAGCGAAAGCGTTCGGGCGATGCTCAACAGCGAGTCGCGCACCATCATGGCGGCCGACCTGAGCGCGCGCCAGTTCTCTCCGCCGGAGACGGACCAGCTTGCTAAATTGGACCAGCTCGGCAAGCAGGGGATCGACCGCACGCTCATCACCGAAACCGTTTCCATGGCGGCCGCCACCACTCCGGATGCCACGCCCGTGCTGGTCTCGATCAAAGCCGTCGATCCAGCCAAGTATCCGTACTACGGCGATGTCAAGCTTTCTCCCGATATCCCGCTCTCCCAGGCGCTCACTCCCGACACCGTCGTCGCGGGCGAAGATGTCCTGATCCGGCTCGGCATCAAAGTCGGCGATACCGTCCGCCTGGGCTCTGCGGATTATCGGATGGCCGCGATCGTCCTCTCCGAACCCGACCGGATGTCGGGCAGCCTCAACGTGGGCCTGCGCATGATGATTTCGCGCAAGGGGTTCGAGCGCACCGGCCTGATGCAGCTGGGCAGCCGCGCCGCCGAGCGCTACCTGTTCAAGATCGAGCCGGGCGGCCCCTCGATGGAGGAAGCCCGCGCCGATATTCTGGACGCACTGCCCGAAGCGCGCGTGATCGACTCCCGCGAGTCCAATCCGCTCATCACCCGAGGTCTCGACCGGGCCACTACGTTTCTCAGCCTCATCAGCCTCATCGCCCTGATTGTCGGCGCCATCGGCGTCGGCATGGCCATGTATGCCCACCTCCAGCAGAAGATGGACAACATCGCGGTCATGAAGTCGCTGGGAGCCACCTCGGCCGAGATCATCCGCATCTACACCATCCAGACCTTGATGCTGGGTCTGCTGGGCGGAATTGCCGGAGTGCTGCTGGGGCGCGGCGTCGAGGAAGTGTTCCCGTCGCTGGTCAACAAGATTTTCGAGATCAAGGCCGTCACCGGGTGGCACCTCGACGCTGCTGCCCAGGGAATTTCCGTCGGACTGCTCACGACGCTCCTGTTCACGTTGCCGCCGCTGGTGGCCATCCGCAAAATCCGTCCGGCGATGATTCTGCGCCGCGGCATGGCGGACCAGAAACTTCCGCTCCGCGGCCGGTTCGCGGCGGCGCGCGAAAGCGTAGTATTAGGCGGCATCATTTTGTTGGGATTGGGCGGCATCGCCGGCTGGCTGGGCGGCTCCGCGCGCGTGGGCGGATACTTTGCCGGAGGGCTCTTCTTCAGCCTGATCGCTCTGGCCGCCGTGGCCGCGCTGCTGCTTCGCCTGCTCCGTCTCTTCTTGCGCCGCTCGCCGGTCCGCTTGCCATCGCTGGTGCGGCAGGGCTTCGCGAATCTCTATCGCCAGGGCAACCAGGCCCAATCCATTCTGGTCGCCATGGGCCTGGGGGTGATGTTTACCCTGAGCGTCTATCTGATCCAGCACTCGCTGATCGACGAGATCATCCAGACCGCTCCGCCCAACGTCCCCAACGTGTATCTCATCGGTGTGACGCGGGACCAATCCGCGCCGCTCATGGATCTGATCGCCCGGCAGCCAGGCGTCCTTGATCCCCCGCAAATGTCACCGTCGGTGGCCGCCAGGATCGTTCGCATCGACGGCCAGGACGTCGCCGAGCGGGTCCTGCGAGGCCCAGCCCGCCGTTATGCCAATACTCGCAACGTGACCTGGGAAAGCAGTCTGCCTTCCGAGCTCTTAGTCCGCGAAGGCAAATGGTGGACTTCGGACACCAGCGAGCCCGTGGTCTCGGTCGCGGAGAACACGGCGAGAGCGCTCGACCTTCATCCGGGCGATCAAATCGAGTGGGAGATTGCGGGGCGCACGCTCACGTCGAAAGTAGTCGCCATCCACGAGATCACCGGGATGCGCGGCACGGCTCCCTCGGAATTCGTGTTCAATCCGCAGGCCCTGGCCGGACTGCCGGTGGTGTTCTACGGCGGCGTGCGCATGAAGCCTTCCGAGGCCGGAGAACTCCAGCGCGCGATCTTCAGCAAATACCCGACCGTGACCGTGGTCAACGTCGCCGACGTGCTCGAAACCGTTCAGCAGATCATCGATCAGATCGCGCTTGGTCATCCGGTTTCTGTCGGCGTTCGCCATCCTGGCGGGAGCCATCATCCTGGCCGCGAGCGTCGCGGGAAGCCGCTTCCGGCGCATTCGTGAAGTGGTGATCCTGAAAACCCTGGGCGGGACGCGCCGCCACATCGCCCGCATCTTTTCCATCGAATTCCTGACTCTGGGCGCGGTGGCCGGACTGATGGGCGGCCTGCTGGCCAGCGCTTTCTCTCGCGTTTTGCTCACACGCTTGCTGGACGCGAAATTCGAGCTCGACGTCCGCGCAATTTTGGTCTGCGTCGTTCTGACAGCGCTGTTAGCCAACATGTCCGGCTGGTTCGCCAGCATCCGCATCCTGCGCCAAAAACCAATGGAAATCCTGAGAGAAGAGTAGGGCAGGTCTCCAGACCTGCGGCGGGCTTCAGCCCGCCCCACGTTGACGGACCAGATCCTCCAGATCCTCGATCTTCTCCGACAGCTGGTGCAGCTTCCGGGACACTCCCTGGATCTCCGACTCGGCCCTTCGGTTCACGTCGAAATCCAGCTCGCCGCGCAGCCGGTCTTTGGTGTCCTGCCGGTTCTGGCTCATCATGATCACGGGCGCCTGCACCGATGCCAGCATGGATAGGAACAGGTTCAGCAGGATGAACGGGTAGGGATCCCAGGCCCTTCCTTTCAGCACAATGTTGATCGACGCGTAGACCACCAGCGTCACTCCGAACGCGATGATGAAGGTCCACGATCCGCCGAACCGTGCCACGGCGTCGGCGATGCGCTCGCCGAACGTAGCTTCCGCTTCGATGACCTCGTTGATATTGCGCATGGAACGGATGCGGACCAGTTGATGCGCGGCATGATACTGGCGGCCCAGCACGGAGAGCATGTCCATGCCCGCGTGCGGCTTTCTTTGAATCAGCTCGAAGATGTCGTCGCGGTCCACCTCCACGCACACCGTTTCTTCGAGCGCGATCGCGCCGGATTCATGGGGCGTCTGCTGCAGCATCGACGCGAATCCGAAGAATTCGCCCGGCCATGGGCTCGTCCAGCACCACCTCCTGCTGGTCGTCGTCGACGGTGGTCACCCTCACGCTGCCCGATACCACCACGTAGGCGCGGCCGCCCGGATCGCCCATCTTGTAGATACGCTGGCGCGGCAGGAAGGTTTTCAGCTCCACTTTGCCGGCCAGGAGCGCGGTCTCATCGTCATCGAGCAAGGCGAATAGCGGAACCTGCTTCAGGACATCCGGATTGCAACTCATGAGTCACCTCTTCGCGATCAACAAACGGAATGATAAATTTTAATGGCGCGTTCATCGCCGGTTAATACTGCGTTGCATCTAACCCAGTGAAGGCGAGTTACTCGCTCACACAAAGGAAGTTGAACTAACATGAAGATTCTCACCAGTTTGATCGTAGGCGGAGCTTTGATGCTCGGCGTGGCGATGGCTCAGGACGCCCCCAAACCGGCGGCCCCGGCCACCCAGACCAAGGTCAAGAAGCACCGCAGGCATCACAAGAAGGGCGCGTCCCATAAGGCTGCGACCCCGGCCGCTTCGGCCAACGCCCCCGCCAAGAAGTAGAAGAAAAAGTAAGGGAGCGCGTAATGCCGGGCCCCGGCTAATCCCCGGGGCTCGCGCCTCGCCTCTTTGGAGCCCGCGCGTGATGTTGGTCTGAACCGCCAAGCCTCCCTCGTGGGGAGTCTAACATGAGAGGGCGGGGCAGGCGATCTTCGTCCTCCTCATCCCCCTCCGCGCCGCGATAGACTGGAGAGAGGGGAGCGCCATGCCGCTATACGATTTTCATTGTCTGGACTGCGGAGAAGAGTTCGAGGCGCTGGTTCTGAAGACGGCCGCCTCCTGCCCGAGCTGCAAGAGCCAGCGGCTGGAACAGCAGATCTCGACCTTCGCCGTGAACTCGGAATCCATCCGCAAATCCAACTTGAGCTCCGCCAAGCAGAAACACGCCAAGATCCACCGCGATTATTCCATGGACATGGCGAACCAGGAAAAGAACCATCACCACTAGGGCGCTGAGCGAAGTGATTCACGGCGCGTCGTGAAGGAAGCCAAGCCCAGCCGCACCGCCTTCCGCGTAGCCCTGCGCCGCGCGGCGCATCAGATTCACGATCGTCCGCTGGTTTTCGACGACCCCCTGGCGCTCCGCATTCTCGGGACCGAAGAGGCGGCCAGACTGGCTTCCGATCGGGTGGAAGCGGCCCCCTCGACCATCCGCGCCTTCATGGCGGTTCGTAGCCGCTACGCCGAGGATCAGCTCGCGAAAGCCGTTGAGGGCGGGGCATCCGCGGCCGCCAGACAGTACGTGGTTCTGGGCGCCGGTCTCGATACCTTCGCCTGCCGCAATCCGTATGCGGATCTGCGCGTCTTCGAGGTCGATCATCCCGCCACCCAGCAGTGGAAGCGCGATCTGCTGCAAGCGTCCGGCATCGCGATCCCTCCCCAGGCGGTCTTCGTTCCGGTGGACTTCGAACGCGAGACGCTCGGCAGCGCTCTCGAACGCGACGGGCTTCCGCATCGAGGAGCCGGCGTTCTTTTCGTGGCTGGGCGTCACGCCTTATCTCAGCGAACGCGCTTTCGAAGAGACCTTGAGTTTTATCGCGGCGATGCCCAAGCCCAGCGGCGTGGTGTTCGACTATGCCGTCGCGAGGTCCTCTCTCGGCTGGCGGGAGCGCGTCGCGCTCGACGCCCTGGCCGCCCGCGTGGCCGCCGCAGGCGAGCCGTTTCAGTTGTTTTTCGAGCCGGACCAACTGGCCGCGCGACTCCGCAACAATGGGTTTCACCCGCATCGAGGACTTGGGGGCGGAGGAACTCAACTCGCGCTACTTCTCGGGACGCACCGACGGTCTTCGGTTGAAAGGCAACCTGGGCCGGCTGTTACACGCCCGGAACTGAACGCGGGAACCTGCCTACTGCTTCCCGGAGTTGTCGAAATCCGGAACGATGATGCGGCCTTCCACCAGGCCCTTATTGTTTTCCTCGCACGAGTATTCCTGAATCTGCCAGTCCGTGCGAAGCGTGAAAGTGCGGTTGCTGACCAGCGGCTTGGTGTAGGTCTTGGGATCGTCGTAGGTCGCCTGGTAGGCGATGTGGCCCGCGTCGGTCCGCGTGAAGCGCTCGATCATATGTAGCTGGTCGCTCTGCGGATGTCCCGCGGTATCCAGCCGCGTGAACCCGTTGAAGTTGGTGGTGTCGACCACCATGGTGTCTCCGTCCCAATGGCCGATGGAATCGCCGAACCAGGTGGGGACTTTCTTGGGGTTGTGCGCGCGGCCGTCGATGGGGAACACCTTGAACCACGAATTCTGCTCGTACAGGAACGCCATGTAATTCGGCGTCAGCATGATCTGAATGGGGTCGGGTGAGCCCATCGCGCGCGAATGGCCGAAGGGCAGGCAGGCGCCCGTGTAATCCCCGTTCTTCCCGGGATCGTAGCTGTCCCACTGTTTCTTGCCCCATTCCGTGAACGGCAGCGGGCCGCCGGTGGTGCGCTCGAGGTCGGGAACGTAGGGTCTCTGCCACACGCCGTTCAGGTCGGGCGTGCCCCAGGGGGTCTTGGGCGCGGGACCTTGGGGCGGCTGGTATCCGCCCCGGCCTTTCGCCGCGCCCGGGCCGCGACCCTTGCCCGCACCTGGGCCGCCTTGGGCTGCGATCAAGCCGGCGACGGCCATCGATAGGGCCGCGAGGAGTATCGAACGTTTCATAGTGGATCCCCTAACGCCGTTCCTGCTGGCTCAGCAGCGTGCGCCCGTCTTTGGATTTCACCACGCGCGTGCTACAGATGTGGACGCCTTTTTTCGCCAGCACCCCATCCAGCATGATCTCGTCCCCCGGTTTCACGGAGTCCTGGTTAAAGCCGGCGCGGGTCATGGCGTTGGGCGAGCCCAATTCGCACTCCCACTTGTCGATGCCGCCGCCGGCATTCTTCACGTCCAGGTAGATCCAGGCGTGCGGATTCCGCCAATCCAGCTTGGTGAGCGTGCCGGTCAGCGAAACGGGTTTCTTGGTGTCGTATTCGGCGGCCAGGGAGTGATGGGCCCACAGGGAGGTTCCCCCGAAAAAGCCCAGGCAAAATAGGAGAGCGACAAGGCGTCTTTTCATCGTATGCACCTCTGCGACGGATCTCCCCATATTTCAACATGTTCCGGGGCCGGTTGGCAACTCGGCCGGGAGCTCCGGCCGGAGTCTTCAGCGCGGTTTCTTCCGCAACACCCAGGTGGTCATCGCGCGTTGGTTTTGGACCACGGTGGTCTTCAGCGGGTCGGCCCATTCGGCGCCTAGCCGCTCGGTGATGGAGCCGAGCAGCGCTGCGTCCACCAGATACCGCTCTGAACCGTCCGGAGACTTGTAGCGGCGCCCCTCAATACGTTCCACCTGGCTCTCCATGCCGATCGTGGATCCCAGGCGGCTGAAAAAAAGCCCGCCGGGTTTCAGGACCCGCCACGCTCCGTGCAGCATGGACTCGAAGTGCGCGTCGTCGCGGGCGAAATGCAGGACGGTGTTACAGATCACCACATCCGCGCAGGCGTCCTCGAAAGACATGGCTTCCACGGCTTCGACCCGGAAATTCGAATCCGGAAGCGCGGGTGCGAGCCTCCGGGCCAGCGCGCGGACGCTCTCCACGGCCTGCGGGTCCGGATCCACGGCGTTCATTTCGTATCCTTCCGCAGAGAGGTGGACCAGGTTTCGGCCGCCGCCGCATCCAGTGTCCAGGATTCGCATTCCGCGAGTGATGCGGCCTTTCAGAAGCTGGTCGAAAAGATAGATGTCGATCTGGCCGAATTGTTCCTGGAGCGTGGGCATGGGCAGTTTCACAAACCTAGCGTAGCGGCGCGGATCGCGTCAAGTGAATCTCTAAAAACTCGATCGACCCCAGCACCTCCGACGGCTTCTTCTCGAACGCCCCGCAGATCGCCCGGAAGCTTTCGTTCCCGAAACGGGTCCTTTATGCGCTCCCCGGATAATGGAGCTGGGTTTCCGGCAGCCGAGTCAAATCCAGTCCGCGCCGTGCTACGCTCCTGATGTGAAAGCGCAGTTCCATTTTGCGGCTGTTGCCCTAGTGGTCTCGCTCTGTGCTCCCATCCTCGCCCAATCCTCCGATCAATTTGAAGTGGTTTCCGTCAAGCGTTCTGCTCCGGAGACCCGATTGGCTGCACGCCTTGATAGGGCCCAGTTTGTTTGTACCGGCTGCACCCTCATGGTTTTAATTGCGAGTGCGTATCCCGACATAGAGGCCCAACCCTGGAAGTTGGAAGCCCAGCTCTCGTGGCTGAGGACCGAGAACTGGGATATTATCGCCAAATTGCCCCCGGACATGCCAGCCGATCAGGAAAGCCTCAATCGAAAAACAGAGCAGATGTTGCGGACATTTCTCGCCGAAGCGTTCCGGCTGAAACTCCGGCGCGAAACAAAGAACCGTCCGATATACGCCCTGATCACCGCCAAGAGTGGGCCGAAATTGAAATCGTCCGAAGGGAGCGAGTTGAGCGTGAAGCGCCTTAAGGACGGTTTTGAACTCCGCCATGTTTCGATGGCAGACCTCGTTAGGTATCTGTATAGTCCGTTTGAATATCGTCAGGCGGCGGATCGCCCGGTCGTTGACATGACTGGCCTGAAGGGCTTCTATGATCTCACTCTTGAATGGACGCCTGAGACTGCGCAGACGGTTGCTCCCGATGCCGCCCCGTCTATCTATAGAGCGGTCGAAGATTTAGGCCTGAAACTTCAGCCGCAGACCGCGCCGGTTGAGTCTGTGGCGATTGATCACGCCGAACGTCCTGAGGTTAACTAGCGAGGCGTATCCGTTAGTTGGCTCACTAACGTTCCGCTAAAACTCGATCGACCCCAGCACCTCCGACGGCTTCTTCTCAAACGCCCCGCAGATCGCCAGGAAGCTTTCGATGGCGCGACTGTTGGACGCAAAGTCTGCACGGGACGACGGCGGGTCGTATGAGGGTGATGTGGGCAATAATGAGTGCAGCACATGAGGTTGATTCTGTTTGCCGCATCGCTGGGTCTGGCCGCACCCCTCGCTCTGGCTGCGGACAACCCAATCGATTTCGAGGTAGCCACGATCAAGCCGCACAACCCCGATGTGCCGGGCTTCGGCATCCAGATCAGAGGGCGGCGTTTCACTACAGTGGCTACGTCTCTCAGCAGCCTGATCGCGTTCGCCTATGGGTTGCATCCACGGCAAATCTTGGAGGCGCCGAACTGGGTGGAGGCGGAAAAATACGACATTGTGGCCGAAGCGGCCGGTCCGGACGAGGCCGCGACCAGCGTGACGATGATCCGGCGGGTGCAGACGCTTCTGGCTAATCGATTCGCGCTCGCGTTTCATCGCGAAAAGAAAACTCTCTCAGTGTACGAGATTGTCGTCGGGAAGAATGGGCCGAAGTTCCTCCAGAATACCGGTGATCCGAAAGCGAATCCGACCTATGGGTTTCGCGGGCTCGGAGTGATGACGGCAACGAACGCGGGCGTCGCGAATCTTGCGGTCTGGCTGCAGCGGTACGTGCTGGACAGGCCCGTCATAGATCATACGGGCATCTGGGGGTGTACAACTTCAATTTGAACTGGAGAGCGGACGAATTTCAGTTCAGCGATATTGGCGGTGTCCTGCCCCGTTCAGCTGATGAAACGGATCGTCCCGACCTGTACACGGCCATTCAGCAGCAGTTAGGACTGCGGCTGGAAACGACGAAGGCTCAGGTGGAAGTCTTTGTAGTCGACCGCGTGAACATGCCGAGCGCCAACTGAGCTAGCGGTCGCGGACGCCCCCCGTTTCGGCGGTTTGCACGGTATCAGGTTCGTCTTCGTCTGGTGCTCTTGGGGGGGCAGTTTCCGATATCAATGTTTAAGGAGCCTGTAAATGGTGTTTACAGTACTAATGCTGATTGGAATTGCTCTCGCCGAGCTTCCGGCGTCCGCTCAACAATTTGAAGTCGTTTCCATCCGGCCTAACACCGTAGGCGATATCAACCAGCGATCGGTTCAGGGTCAACCGGGCGGCCGAATCCGCTTTGTTGGTATGCCTTTATCAACCTTCATTATGCCTGCGTACGACGTATGGTCCTTCCAAATTATCGGGGGACCAAGCTGGATCGACACCGACGGTTGGGACATTACTGCACAGGCAGAGGGCGTCCGGGGTCGTCTCACGAGGGAACAATTGAGCCCCAGGCTACGGGCCATGCTGGAAGATCGTTTTCAGCTGAAGGCCCACAGAGAGACTAAGCAGTTGCCGGGCTATACTCTAGCCGTTGACGATCATGGACCAAAGCTGCAACCGAACACCGACGGCAAAGTCTCCACCGGAAGTAACAGGGATACTCTCAACGCGAAAAAGGTGAACATGCAGTGGTTCGCCGCGTTTCTGATCCAGAAGCTCGGGGGCACGGTGGTCGACGAGACCGGACTGAAAGGCGAATATGATTTCACTCTGCATTGGTCCCCTGAATCCATTCAGCTCGCACCATCGGACGACCCATTTGGCTCGAAATATCCGTCGATTTTCACTGCTGTTAGGGAACAGCTTGGCCTTCGCCTGATCAAACGGACCGTGCCCACGGAGCTGCTTGTAATCGATAGTGTCCAGCGACCGTCCCCCAATTGATAGGCCCGGGTCTTCATCCATTCGGGACTTGGGTTTATTCCAGTTTCCTCTTGCCTTGTCGTGCAGTGTGGAGTGATCGCCACCAGCTTCCGATAATCCGGCGTTGCCATTTGGACGATGAGTTCGCCTTCAGCGGTCTCCCCTAAAACTCGATCGACCCCAGCACTTCCGACGGCTTCTTCTCAAACGCCCCGCAGATCGCCAGGAAGCTTTCGATGCTGGGCAGGTTGGTTCCCCGTTCGATGGCGCTGATCTGCGACACGCTCAGCTTGGTCTCGGCCGCCAGCTCCTTCAGCGACCAGTTCTTCGCCACGCGCATCATCTTGATCGCATGTCCCAGCCGCTCCCGCAGCCGGTCTTGAGCCGTTTGTCCGAGCCCGAAGGCCTCCACCGCGTTCTTCAGCACCTGCCGCAGCTGCGCCAGCGAAAACGGCTTCGACAGGTAGTCGAACACTTTCAGCTTGAAGGTCGCGCGCATGTCCTCGAGCGACGGATATCCCGTGATCACGATCACGCACAGCCCCGGCCACCGTGTCAGCAGCTGCTCCAGGACTTTGTCGCCGGTCACGTCGCCCATCTTCATGTCCAGCAGCACGATGTCCGGCGGGCGCTCTTCGCAGCCCGCGAAAAACTCTCCCGCGTTGCCGAATGTGCGCACGGTATAGGCGCGCTCGTCCTTGAGAAAATCCTCCAGATACGTGCGAAAGTCGTGATCGTCGTCCAGGACGGCGATGTCCGCCAGGTTTTGCGCGGCCGTGTCCACTAGCGTCATGATACTGAAGCAATGCCGCTCAAGTCGCCTTGACCGTTCGGCCTTTCCACTCGATGTAGCGGCCGGCCAGCGCGCCGATCAGGCCGTGCAGCACCAGCGGCAGCGCGGCATAGACGGCCAGCGGAGCCAGCAGAACCCGCGGCCTGTTTCCGTACCAGGGCCGCAGTAACAAAATCACCAGGAACGCCAGCGCGGCCGGGGCAGCCCGATGGCCGGCGAACCACAGCCATGCGGCCAGGGGAAGCCACAGCGCGGCGCACAGCGCCGTCAGCAGGATGGTCAGGCTGGTCCGCGGATTCGCGTGGACGAAGCGGAAGGCGCTGCGTTCGATCCCGCTCCAGGCGCCTTTCCAGCCGCCGTAGCTGCGCGCGTGACCCAGCCCGCCGGCTCGCGCCACCCCGAAACCCATCCGATGCCTCTTGGCCAGCAGCGCCAGATGCAGGTCCTCGGCCAGGTGATTCCACACCGCGGCGTGGCCGCCGATGAACTCGTACGCTTGCCGGCTGGCCAGGATGCACTGGCCGCTGAACATCGCCGCTGGATCGTCCCGGAGGCTCGCGCCGCTGAACAGCAGCGCCGCTCCGTAGGGCACCAGCATGTGTTCGGTGAAGGTATGTGGCCTGGTCCTCAGTTGCACCGATAGAAAGGCCAGTGAGCCCTGGTTGGCGTACTCCACCACGGAGTCCAGAAAGCCCGGCCGGTAGCGTGTATCGGCATCCGCGAACAGGATCCAGCGAGAGGTCAGGATCCGCGCGCCGGCCATACAGGCGTTCGCTTTTCCCAGCACTCCTCGACCTAGCGGGGGAGCTTCCAGCACGCCCGCCCCAGCGTCGCGGGCCTCCCCGGCGGTTCGGTCGGTGGAGTGGTCGTCCACGACAATCACGGTGTCGGGCGGAAAACTCCGGATCGCGCCGCGCACCACGCCCTCTTCGTTGCGCGCCGGGATCACCACCATGCAATCGGGAAGCGACTCGCCGGGCGGAACCGCCGGCAGCGCGTGGAACCGCCCGATAGTGGCTCCGCGCGCGGAAGAACAGGATCGAGATCAGGATCGCGAAGACGGCCGCCGCGGAGGTGCTCGGCGTCGCGAACCAGTGGATGCCCCTTTCCAGAGCGCTCCACGGGCTGCTAGGCACTCATGCTCCTCCAGAGCCGCCTGGTCATGGGCGCCGCCAGGGATCGCGCGGTGATCCAGTAGCGCTCCACCGCGGGAACCTCGGGCCGCCGCTCGAACACGTCGAAATCCGACGCTTCGATCCGGTTCAGCGTACTCACGCTCAGGTCATACGCCACCCGCACGGCGAAGCGGCCGCGCCGGTCCAATAAATCCAAGCCCGGCGCGACTCGCCGATAGTAGCTGCGGGCGCGCTCCGCCTGAAAACCCATCAATGTGCGGAACGCGGAGTTGCGCGTGTGCCGGCGAAGTTCGGCTTCGCTATATCCGAACGCCTCGATTTCCTCCAGCGGCAGATAGATGCGATCGCGCTCCAGCGCGCTTCCCACGGTGCGGAGAATCGAGGTCAACTCCATCGCCAGGCCCAGATCGGCCATGTAATCGAGCGCCGGACCGCGGTAGCCGATCAGGTGCGCCATCAGCACGCTCATCGTGCCGCTGCTGCGGTAGCAGTACTCCCGGAGTTGCGCGAAGCTCTGGTAGCGCGCGTGGTCCAGGTCCATGCGCGCCCCCTCGATCATATCGGTGGCGAACCGGTGCGGGATCTTGTGCCGGTCCACGGCATCCAGAAAAACTTCCAGCACCGGATTCCGGACCAGTTGCCCGCGCAAGCCCCTATGGACCTGGGCCGCCCAGCGATCCAGATCGATCCGGCACTGTTCCTGCGCCGCGCCCTCGCGGTCGCTCGCCTGCTGCCGTACCAGGCTGCGCGTGTACCCCGAGAACCAATAGGCCGCATGCGCCGCGCGCGCCAGATCCGGAGGAAAGTAACGCGTGGCCAAGAAAAACGTGCGCGATCCGGAGCGCGTGGCTTCGGCCGCTTGGGCATACAGACCATCCAGCGTGTTCGGCATGCTGTTGGGCGATGATATCACGGCTGGCCGCCCCCGGGGCGACTTGACTTCAAGGTCCTATAATAGAGCGAATGATCAGAGTCAGTGTTATCTATCCCAACAACGCAGGCGGCACCTTCGATATGGAGTACTACCTGAGCAAACACATCCCCATGGTGCGGCAGAAGATGGGAGCCGCCCTGAAAGGCATGACCGTCGACCATGGATTAAGCGGCGGACAGCCTGGAACCGAGGCTGCCTATCGGGTGATCGCCACCATGCTGTTCGATTCCGTCGATACTTTCCAGGGCGCCTTCGGACCGGTCGCCGCCGAAATCCAGGGAGACATTCCCAACTACACCAACATCGCGCCCACCGTCCAGGTCAGCGAAGTGAAACTTTAGTCAGCGAAGCTTCTCTTCCAGTTCCGCCCATCGCGCGTACAGCAAATCGACTTCCTTCTGCGACGCTTCGATCTCGCGATACATCCCATCGAGCAGATGCGCGTCCTTGAGCGCCGCCTCTTGTAGCGCCGCCCGCTGGGCATGGAGGGCTTCCTCCATCGCGTGAATTTTCCCTTCGATCGATTCGTACTCGCGGCTTTCGAGATACGACAGCTTCTTTTTCTGCGGCTCCGCAGCCGCCGTGCGCACGCCGAGCTTCCGCTTTGGGCTTCGCCGGTTTGCGCGCCGCCAGGACCTCCGCCTGATTGGCCGCCCACTGCGAGTAGTCGGCGAAGCGTTCGGCTTTCCCGCCGCCGTCCAGGCCCAGGACCACGGTCGATACCCGATCCAGCAAATAACGGTCGTGCGTCACCAGCACCAGCGCGCCCTGAAATTCCAGCAGGCTCTCCTCCAGGATCTCGAGCGTAGGAATATCCAGGTCGTTGGTAGGCTCGTCCAGAAGCAGCACGTCGGCGGGCTCGAGCATCAGGTTCGCGATCAGCACCCGCGCCCGCTCGCCTCCCGATAATTTGCCCACCGGTTGATCCAGCTGGTCGCTCGCGAAGAGAAAACGCGCGGCCCAGGAAGCCACGTGAATCACCCGGTCGCGATAGATCACCGAGTCGCTGTCCGGAGCCAGCGCCCGCCGCAGCGTCAGATCCGGATCGATCTGCCGGCGCTGATCGAAGTACACCATGCGCAGGCCCTCGGCGCGCTGGATCTCGCCCTCCAGCGGAAGAATCTCTCCGCGCAGAAGTTGCAGCAGCGTGGTCTTGCCGCTGCCGTTGGCGCCCACCAGCCCGACCCGCATCCCCGACGTGATCGTGAAGTCCAGATGTTCGAACAACCGCGCGCCGTCGAATCCGAACCCCACGTCTTCCAGATGGATCAGGCGCTTGGTCTTCTGGCCTGTGGCCACGAAGTCGATGTTGACGTCCGCCGTCCGGCTTCTGGACTTGAGGTCGGACAGTTCCGAAATCAGCTCGCCCGCGTTGTCGATGCGCGCCTTGGCCTTGGTGGCGCGCGCCTTGGGACCGCGCCGGAGCCACTCCATTTCGGTGCGCACCCGGTTCTCCAGCGCGCTCTGGCGCTTGGCCTGGGCGTGCAGAAACCCCGCTTTCTGTTCCAGGAAGGCGCTGTAGTTGCCGGGCACGTAGAACAGCCCGTCGGGATAAACCCGATTCAGCTCCGCCATTCTGGTCGGCACATTTTCCAAAAAATAGCGGTCGTGGCTGACCACCACGCACGCGAACGGCGCCTCTTGCAGCGATTTCTCCAGCCACTCGATCCCCGCCAGGTCCAGGTGGTTGGTGGGTTCGTCCAGCAGCACGATCTCCGGTTTTTGCACCAGCGCTTCGGCGATCGAGAGCCGCTTGCGCCAGCCTCCCGAAAGCGTCGCTGCCTCGGCGTCGAAGTCCCGGAATCCCGCGCGCCCCAGGGTTTCCGCCTCGCGAGCCTGCCATTCCGCTTCCACCACGCCGGCCGAGCGCAGCGCCCGCCGCATCACCTCGCGCACGGACTCCCCGGCCTCGAACTCGGAATCCTGCGGGACGTACACCAGCCTCGTTCCCCCGCGCAGCACCAGATCGCCCGAATCCGCCTCCATGCGCCCCGCCAGGATTTGCAGCAGCGTCGATTTGCCCGAGCCGTTCGGTCCGATCAGCCCCAGCCGGTCGCCTTCCTGAATGCTCAAGGACACGTTGCGAAACAGCGCCGCCGAGCCGAACGATTTCGTGATCCTGTTGGTGTTGAGTAAGAGCGCCACGTAAAGAGGTCGATTGTACCGTGCTTGCCAAAGTCGGTGACCGGAAGATCGCCGTATCGCCCACCCTTTTGGGCCAAAACACGCGGTCCAGATTCCGGCCAACTCGGTCTGAGATCAGTAAGTTACCTATCTCCAATCACAACCCGCGCGTGCCCGTTTGGTCACTTGCGTGCTCGACTTAAGTAGAGAAGGAGGCCTCCCGTGGACCTGAAACATTACATTCCAATGTCGATTGGTGTTTTTGCCGGAGTGATCCTGATTGCGCAATCTTTTGCGGTTCCGATTGCGCCCTTCGCGGTGGTGCTTCTGGTGGGTGAGACGCTCATCGGCCTGCAGGTGGAGCATCAGCGAGTTTCCCGGTTTCTGGAAGACCTGTTCAAGTCGATCAAGGCCAGCGGCGGACAGCATCACCTGCCGCACTAGCAGAAAATCTGTTTCCGGCGGTGCGATACTTCGGGGATGGAAATAGGGCTCTTTCCCAACCCGTACCGGCCCGGAATTGGCCTGCGGCCGCGCCGCGAATCCCAACGACCCCTTCTGCCCCAACACGCCCGCCACTGTCCCGTGCTTGAAGCCGGAAGCAGCGCAGGCTTCCTGGTCCATCCTCCGCTCGCTGAGAAGGAGACTTTTCAAATCGGGTATGAGGGGGAGGGCCGTTATCAGCTGGTCTACTCGGTGAACACCAAAGGAAGCAAGTGGGAACCGATCTTTACCGTGACGTATCTGCTGCCGATGGGCGCGATCGGCGCCACTAAACGCGAAGTCAGGATGCACATCCAGGACACGCCCGAAACCCGTGAGATCGCCCACTTGATGCCGGGCATGTTCATCTCTCAGGACGACATGGGGACACCGGCCGGCGCCGTGACTCTGCGGGGAGCGTGGAACTTCCAGACTCCTCCGGGCTGGGACACCCTCTACACTCCGGTCTTCAACATGATCGAGCGGCCCTTCGCCCCCATGCTGGTGATCCGCGTCGAGACCGATTGGCACGTGCACGACTCCGAGTTCCGCTACGTCCTCCAGCCGGGCGAAACGATTTCCGCGTCGCACAACATGCCGATCGGGCAGGTGATGTTTGTGCCGCGGGAAGAGATCACCTTCCGCGACGGCACCGAAGAGGAGATCGCCGCGCGCACCCAAGCCGCTCAGGCGTTCTACGACGAGAAGGCGAAAGTGAAGCTCAAGACGGCCTACGGGATGGAATACAGCCCGCACTATCAGAACACCAGCCGCCAGAAGAAACGGGAATAGTCTGGAGTCCCTTTTTCACGCTTCGACCTTCGACTTCAGCACCACCTCGCCTTTGCCTTTCTCCAGGTCCGCGCCGGACGTTTTCAACGCCTGCGCGATCAGCCCGCGGATATAGGGATCGTCGAGCATTGCCGCGCGCGCATCCAGGCGGATCGAGCGGACCTGGTTGCCGGTGCCTTCCAGGCGCCCCTCCGGATCATCGATCGCGACGCCTTCGAGGAAAAAGAACCGGACCCATCGCGGGTAGAGCACCAGCGAGAATATCGGCGAGCCTCCGTCCGCCGGGGCGAAGCCGATCGGCAGCAACTGCCGGCGCTCGTAGACCAGTTGCCGCGCGCCTGGAAACCGCGCGCGCAGCTTCTTGAGCCCCGCCCGCGCCGTCGCCGCGACCTCCGGCGAATACCGTCCGATCGCTTTCTCGAGATACGCCTTTTCCCCAGCCACGTTGCTCTTTCGTTTGGGGCCGATGTAGTGGAATCGAACCAGGTAAACGTGATCGCCTTTTCCGTGCTTGGCGACCTTCAGTAGATCGACGACGCCCAGGAAACCCGACTCTCGCGCCAGCGCGGGAGTAATCTCAAAAAGGCCCATCGGTTCGATGGAATCGATCTCGATCTCGCCTTCCCCCATGCGATAGCGGGAGCCCGCCTTTACGTGCGGACTTTTCCAGATGCGGACGCTGCACGTGATTTCTCCGCGCCGTACCCCCTCGCGAAGACGCTTGGCGAATACCATGAAGACAGTCTACAATCGCTTTGCCAGGGACCGATGTGGGGCAGGATTGCATCCTGCGCGCGGGTTTGTAACCCGCGCAGGCACCTACGTTTCGTTGCCACTTTCGCTACCATTGACGACAGGTGATTCATGAGCCGCGTACAGAACATCGAGAACCAGATCAAGGAGCTTTCACAGGACGAGTTGACGGCTCTGCGGGAGTGGTTTGCCGACTTCGACGGGGACGCGTGGGATCGTCAGATGGAAGCTGACATCAACGCTGGAAGGTTGGACGCTCTTGCGGAACGCGCGCTCCGCGATCATGAGGCCGGCCAGTCCACCAAGCTATGAATCACTATGCGTCGCCGGACTTTTGTGTCTGCTACTGGGGCGAAACTTCCTCCCAATATACTCGGCCCCCAATCCCTACCTGCGCATTTCTCCGCGCAGCGTGCGTTGCATCGTGATGGAGTCAGCAACAATGCGTGTTAGAAAACAGCCATCCGGGAGATGAGAAGCGGAAATCCTAGTATCAATAAGAGGGCACCGCTCACAAGCTGCCAAATAACCAGCTTTCGCGCGCTCGGTGTCACTGGAACGTAGTCGCCGTAACCCAATGTCATCATGGTTACGGAGCTGAAATAGAGTGCATCGACCGGAGTCTTCAGGACCACCAGATCCTTTTCCGCGCTATACGTGACGTGACAATCCGGGTATCCGGATTGACAAATACCGTCGCCTCGCAAGTACATTTCCCCAAAGGACGACACGAGCGCGAAGAAGAACAGCACAAGCAAGAAGAGCCCACTTAGTCGATTGGGCAAAAAATCGGAGACTCTAACGTGGCCGTCGCTCCGAAACGCAACCATAATTAGCAGCACAGCTATATAGAAGTTGACCAATACCACGACCCCGCATCCGAATTTGGGCGCAGAGCCCCAGAGCGCGCACCCACCTCCAATGGCCAGGAGAACCCCGAAGACAAAGTGCACGCCACTTATGTTTCGAAGAAAACAGTTCTGTGTATCGACGCTAGAAATGCGATCGAGGACAGCCTGGAGTGCGACCTCCCTGTAGTCATCGGGGACACCTGCTACAGCCGTTCTTGCCTTGTCCGCACGTTGGGCGTTGCTCATCATCTTCACTCTCCATGCGGCCGCGCAGCGGTCGGCCACCACCCTAACCCGAGCCGACATCCATGACCGCGAATTTCAGCGTGCCGATATTTCTCCGCGCCGCTTTGAGCAAACACCACCCTTTCTTCTTTCCAGAAGGGCACGTTGATTCGGTGACCAAAGTGAACAGGCACTGAAAGCGGCGCAGTTAAAGATCGAATGCGCTCAGATCCGAGAAAACGTCTGCGACTACCGCGTTTATATCACAAAGATGGCATTCAGTGCGGGAATACATGACCCTGGTGCTGTGCGAGTAGAGCTAAGTTCCAACAACATTCCGCCGAAGAACTGTTACGATTAAAAAGAAATGCGTGATCTCTCGAACCTGACGTTCGGCGCTCCCGCCGCGGAACGCGATATCGGAGTTGGGCTTGTAGACTATTTCTTCGAGTCTGAAGCTTATCAGCGACTCGCGGCCCGACAGAAGATGATCCTGCTTGGGAACCGAGGTAGCGGAAAAAGTGCAATTCTGAAGGTCTTTGCCGAACGGGCAAAGCGTTCGGGAACCATCGTATTGGAGCTCAGGCCGGAGGACTATTCATACGAGCTCTTGAATTCGGTCCTTAAGTCTGAGCGCCAGGGATCCTGGGCTAAGCATGGGGCTTTTGCTTCGGCGTGGAAGTTCCTGATTCTCGTACTGGTGATGAAGAAGATAACGCAAGAGGGGCCTAGACTCAAGACCGGGGCTGCTGAGAAGATCTACGTTTACTTACGTGATCATCATCAAGGGGTACAGGACACGCCTATTTCCGTCCTTGTGTCGTATCTGAAACGGATCGAAGGGTTCAAGATCGGTACTTATGAGGCATCGCTGAAAACGCGAGAGCTCTCAAAGCTATATAAGTTAGAGGAGCTAGAGCCGCTCATCCCCTGCCTGCAGGAGCTTCTTGAACGACGGAAAGTTGCAGTGCTTGTCGATGAGCTGGACAAGGGATGGGACGGTTCGGAGGACGCAAAGGCGTTTGTAGCAGGACTGTTCCAAGCGGCTATCACCCTCAACGAGACATCACCGAACTTCACTGTCTACGTTTCTCTTCGACAAGAGTTGTACGACAGCATTCCGTTTCTCTATGAGGATGCTCAGAAATATCGTGACATCATCGAAACCATTCGATGGGATGAAGCGTCGCTGCTGAGAGTCGTTGCAAATCGAATTCGTCATCGAGTACCAGACCTCAGGGATTCCCAAGATGCAGAGTGCTGGAACGGCGTCTTCGCCGAGATCCTACAATATCGAAAGACGAAATCATTCAATTATATGATCGATCGTACTCTCTACCGGCCGCGTGAGATCATCCAGTTCTGCACCGAATCGCTCGAGGCGAGCCGAAAGAATAACATCTCGCCCATAGACTACAGCGTCATTTCGACTGCTGAGCTGGATTACTCGACCGCGCGCGAGCAAGACATTGCGGCAGAGTATCGATTCCAATATCCAGGTCTTGGGAGCATCTTCGAGGTATTCCGCGGACGCACCTACACGATGGAGCGTCAAGAATTGGAAACGATCTGCCTCGGAATATGCACCGGCGAACTTAAGGTGTCCCAGGACGCCGAGTGGGTCCTTTCGCAGGAACCAGATTACCTCATTGACTTACTTTGGCGGGTCGGCTTCCTGCGTGCTTATGCGGTGGGCGGGCTTAAGGCCCTCAGGCGGAGTGGAAGCTCATATCTCGGACCGCATCAAGTATCAACGCTGAATCTCCGAACAATCTCGCGATTTCATGTGCATCCGATGTTCCGATCAGTTCTGGGCATGAAGGAACCAAAACGCGATGCAACGGCGGATGAGAGTGACGAGGAGGTGACCGAGGAGGGAAATCGGAGACAGGCGGGGATAGTCTAGCTTGGTTGCTGCGGAAGGCTGAGCGTTTCGCGGACACGAGCGAAAACGTCGCCTTCAGCAACGCAGTTCGCGTCGCCTTCGTCGATTCGCAGCCCTCAACGCGCTAAGTCGCCGGTCCTGTGAAACCGATAAGTACCCGGCGATTGCATCGCGCAGATTTTCCTTGGTCTCTTCCATCGTTTCGCCCTGCGTAGCGCATCCGGGAAGACTAGGAACCTCTGCCCAAAACCCACCTTCTTCGGCTTTGTGCACGATGGCGCGGATCTTCATAAGGAAATTGGTGGAGGCGGCGGGAGTTGAACCCGCGTCCGAGAAAGTCTACCGCGAAAGACTACGTGCGTTTCCGATTCGGTGGTTTTAGACCGCCTCGTGCGGAACCGGCAAGAGCGAGGCGGCTTAGCCTGATTGGTCTCGGTTTCGGGCTCCAGGCGGAAGCCTTTGACCTATCCTGCCATGATTACGCCCTTAGACTGCCATGCAAGCCTAACAGCCCAGGACGGCTACTTATTTAATTAAGCAGCGTATGCAAACTGCTGATTGGCAGTTGTTGTTTTCCGATCGTTTTACGGGAGCTCGGAACCCGGCACGACTTCCTACGCTAGATGCAATCCCGTCGAATCCGTTACGCCCCCCTTTCTACTTCAGTTTACCATTGCGGGAAAACGCAAGACCGCCAGCAGGATGCGTCCCTTATTTACACCGGTCCGCGAGCCTCCGCGTTTCGCGCCATTTCCGGTGGCAGTTGGCGCACGCCGTCGTCAGCGTATCGGCGACCTGAATCATCTTGTCCTGGTCCTTGGATTGGGCCGCCTGGTAAGCCTGCGTTCCCGCATCCCGCAGCTGTTGAACGAATTTTCCCCAGTCCGGATCGTTCACCGGAACGGGCACGCCATTCGAGCAAACTCGCCCCGGGATCAAGAGCAGATTGGTGGACTCCTTCAGAGCCAGGGCCGCGTTCTCCACGGCCTGCCAGCCTCCGAAGGTGCTTTCCAGGGGATCCGTCGCCATCGCGGGATCCTTGCCGAGGACAAATTTCACGTCCCCTGGATTGTCGGCCTGCGCGAAGAAAACCACGTTCGACGCCGGATAGAGGACGCCCCGCATCAACTGGTTCAGATTGGACTGAACCTCGATCGTCGGCGTTGCCGGTTTGGGCGGTTCCGTGCCTTTCGACGGCGTTTGCGCCGGCAGCCACAGGCCCAAAGCCACCAGCATGGCGGGCAGAGTCATCGCTATTCTGCGCATCACATCATTCTAATCCCGGACGCACCCGAACGCCCGGGGGATGCTTTCGTCTGAATCTGGCGAAGCGATTACTTCGGCGTGACCATCACTTGGGCGTCACATGGATCAGCGCGCCGGGATTGGCGTCTTCCAGCAGCCACAGCGAGCCATCGGGGGCTTCCGCCACATCGCGGATGCGTTTGCCCACAACCCAGCGCTCGCCCATTTTGGCGCCGCCTTTGCCGTCCAGGATGACGCGGTTGAGCGACCTGGTCCCCATGCCGCTGATGAAGCCGTTGCCGTCCCACTGCGGGAAAGTCTGCTTGCCGGTGTAGAACATCAGGTTGCCCGGCGCGATCACCGGCGTCCAATAGATGACGGGCGCGGCCAAATCGGGCCGCGTGTCGTAGTTGGGGATGGGGATGCCGCTGTAGTTCGGGGCTTCGCTGACCAGCGGCCAGCCATAGTTCTTGCCCGGCTCGATCAGGTTCAACTCGTCGCCGCCGCGCGGGCCATGCTCCACCTCCCACAATTCGCCGTTGGGCGAAAACGCCAGGCCGTAGGGAGTGCGGTGGCCTGTGGACCAGGTTTCCGCCGGCGTCAGGTTGGGACCGGGGAAGGTATAAGTGCTGATCACCTTCGCGGTCTTGGCGGCTTCTGTGTCACTGGGCGGATCGATCAGGGGAATGGTGGCCGCGCCGGTTTTGCCGAAGTTGGGATTGCCGGGAGCGGGTTTGCCGTCCAGTGTCAGGTGCAGGATCTTGCCTACAGGCTGATCCGGATCCTGGGCCGGGGTGAAGCGCTGGCGGTCGCCCACCGAGAGGAACAGAGACTGGCCGTCGGGCGCGAAGGCGACGGCGCCCCCTGCCTGGCCGCCCTTGCCTCGGGGCATCTGGCGCCACAACACCTGGAAGTTCGCCAGTCGAGCGCCTGGACCGCCTCTTCCGCCGGGACCGGTGATGTTCAGCTTGGCGCGCGCCAGAGCCAGGCCGCCGCCGTAGTCACCCGGCTCGACATAGGTCAGATAGATCGTCTGGTTGGTGGCGAAACTGGGGGAGACGTAGACACCCAGCATGCCGTCCTGGCCATCCCAATAGACGGCGGGCGTACCGCCCACCACCGCGATTTTCTCTCCCTTCGCGGACACCAGCCAAAGCGGCCCGATCTTTTCGGTGATCAGCATGCGGCCATCCGGGAGGAAAGCGATCCGCCAGGGCAGTCCAAAGGTGGCCGTCGTGGTCATGTTGAAGGGTATGGTGGCTTCGGGCTTCGTGTCGCCCGCATTGACCTGGGCCCAAGCCGCCCCCGATGCCAGAGTAAGAAGCAATAGTTTGCTCGCCAATTTCATTGTCATTTCTCCTTGCTTTTCGAGCGCTCGACCGGAGCGATCCAGGGCGCTGTTGTTCTCCTATACTACCGTGCGCACCAAGCGGAAAGCCCAGGGCGGCTATCGAAAGTAGTCCGGAAGCCCCTTCTTGGTTTCCCGCAGAATCTCGATCACCGCGCGCCGGTCGGCTGCGGAAAGCCGGGCGTATTTCTTGTGTTTGTCGGTTCCCGAGAGCACCTGCCACATGCGTTTGTAGATCGCGTCCTTGGCCGCCGCCGGCAAAGCGTCGAACGCGTCGCTGTAAATCATGTAGCTGCACGGATACCGCAGGAGCCTGGTTTCGAGATCCAGGTCCCGCAGGCTGCGGCCCTTGCTGTCACGGGGACCGTTCTGAGCGAATTTCACCGCGAATCCCGAACTGCCGCCGAGCTTCGCCGGCAGCGGTGCTTCCTCCACGAACAGCAGGTAATCCACAAACTCCCGCGCCTCGTCCTCCAGCTTGCCCACACCTGCGCGGGTATCCCAACCGATTTGCGTGATCAGGTTGGCCATATGCATCTGGTGATCGAAGACCATCAGCGCCGCCACATCGCTGTAGGGCGACAGATAGACGCTCGTATCGATCTTGGCCGGGATGGATTCCATCTTCTCCGGATCGCCCTGCGGTCCGATCACCGCGTTGCCCAGATGGCGAAGCCCGGCCGGCGCTCCCGTGACGAACCAGCCGCCCCAGAGATCTTCAATCGGAGTGCGATGATCCACGATGTCGCCGCCGTAAATCAGCTGCGGTGATCCATCCGGAGCGGTGTAGGTGCTGCGGACCAAATAGCCGGCCACGCCCAACGTCGCCTCGCCCACGTGGCAGCGCAGGCAATCGTTGCCTTTTTGAAAGCGCGGGAGCGCAGTACGATGCTGGTCGAGCGTATAGAATTGGACGCCTTGCCTCGGGTCGAGCGCCGCCAGCTCGATAAACCCGCCCTTCATCCAGCCCACGGCCACCGAATCGTTGAAAAAGATGGTGCGCGGATTTGTGGGCTCGATCAAGGGCGACTGCAAGCTGGTTTTCGAAAAAACGGCGATCTGCGACTCGATGGGAACGTGCAGCGCATCCAGAACCGAGCGCAGATATCCGGAGGGTCCTTCGAACTTGAGCTGGGCCGGATTCAGCCGCGCGACCGCATCGGTCACCGGCGTGTCCTCGTAGCGGATGGCGGGGTGTTCCAGGATGTCCGCCCCGTACAGGCAGCCTGCCAACAGTACGGCCGCGGCGAAAGGGCGCATCACCCGGATTATGACATGGGCCTGTTATCCTGTTCTAGGGAGCGTTTCTGCCGCGCTCGTGAGCGGCCTCCAAAAATTGATCCAACAGTCAATGTCATGGGACCTGACTCGTTTTCGCTCCGGTGAGCAAGCTCCGGCAGGAAACTGCCATGGAGAAGCCTGAAGGAGTGCGGAGGGTTCCACCCTGAAAGTTTAGGGTCAAATGACGGGGGTTGTAACGGCGTAGTGGTACGTTCCTTTTCTTTTATCGCGCACAACGGACTCGGCGCTGACGCCTCGCCTGTGCGCTGAAAACCGCTCGTGACTAATCTCTTCTTTATCGGCGATATTTTTGGGTCCGTGGGCCGGGGCATGGTAGCCCGCCACCTTCCCGAAATCGTGGTCACCGAAAATATTCACCTGACCATCGCCAACGGCGAGAACGCCGCGGCCGGGTTCGGCATCACGCCGCAGCTGGCCGACGAGATCTTCGGATACGGTGTCGACGTCCTCACCAGCGGGAATCACATCTGGGATAAGCGCGAGATCTACGAGTACCTGTCCAAGCAGCCGCGTCTGCTGCGCCCCGCCAATTACTCCGCCGAAACGCCGGGATCGGGTGTGGTCGTGGTCGAGGCTCGCAACGGGGTCAACTGCGCCGTGCTGAATCTGCAAGGGCGAGTCTATATGCCGTCCACCGACTGCCCGTTTCGCAAGGCGGATGCATTGATCGCCGCTCTTCCCGCCGGAGTCAATGTGCGCTTTGTGGATTTCCATGCCGAGGTGACCAGCGAGAAGCAGGCCATGGGCTGGTATCTGGACGGGCGCGTTTCCGCGATGGTGGGTACGCATACGCATGTACCCACAGCGGACACCCGTATTCTGCCAAATGGGACCGCCTACCAGACGGATGCGGGCATGACCGGACCGTACCAGTCGGTGATCGGCGTGGACAAGGATATTATCTTGCAGAAATTTCTCACGCAGATGCCGGTTCGGATGGAAGCCGCCCGGCACGGCGGGGAGCTGCACGGCGTCATCGTCGAAGTGGATGAGGCCAGCGGACACGGGGTATCCATCCGCCGCGTCGCGATCAGCTGACGCGATAGAGTGAAGACAGTGGCACTGAGCTTCGAACAAGCGCGCGCGTGCGTGTTGCGCGAGGTGGGCGCGGCGCGCGGCGTTCTTTCCACCGAACAGGTTCCCGCGCTCGAAGCGGCCGGACGCGTGCTCGCCGAAGAGATCGCCGCCGACCGCGATTATCCTCCGTTCCGGCGCTCGGCCCGCGATGGGTACGCCGTCCGCGCGGAGGATGTTCCCGGCGAGCTGCGGGTCATCGGCGAAGTGCGCGCGGGCGACGTTTATTCCGGCATGGTCACGGCGGGCGAAGCGGTGGAAATCATGACGGGGGCGCCGCTGCCAGAAGGCGCCGATGCCGTCGTGATGGTGGAGCACACCGAGCGTATCGGTGACCGCGTACGTGTTGCACGCACCCTCAAGTCCGGCGAGAACTTCAACGCGCAGGGGATCGAAGCCAGACACGGCAGCACGGTTCTCTCCCCGGGCCGCCGGCTGGGCTTCGCCGAAATCGCGCTGCTGGCGATGGTGGGGCGCGAGTGCGTCACCGTCTACCGGCGTCCGCGCGTGGCCATTTTGCCGACCGGAGACGAGATCGTCGAGGCAGGCCAGCAGCCGGAGCCCTTCCAGATCCGCAATTCGAACGCCTGGTCCATGGCCGTGCAGGTGGCCAGAGCCGGCGGCGATCCGCAAATTCTGCCGATCGCGCGCGATAACTACGAATCGACGCGCGGCCTGGTGGAACAAGGCTTGGAAGCCGACCTGCTGCTTCTGTCGGGCGGCGTGTCCGCCGGGAAGTACGACATCGTCGAGCGAGTGCTGGCCGACCTGGGCGCGCAGTTCTTCTTCGACCGCGTGCTGGTCCAGCCGGGACAGCCGCTGGTGTTCGGAACCGCCCGCGAGAAATTCTTCTTCGGGCTGCCCGGAAACCCGGCCTCCACCATGGTGACCTTTGAAGTGTTCGCGCGCGCCGCGGTCGAGCTGCTCACGGGCGCAAACGAAGCCCCGCTGCCCTTGCTGCAAGCGAGGCTGTCCAAAGACCTGCGGCAGAAGCCTGGGCTGACGCGTTTCCTGCCGGCGCAAGTGTCGGCCGACGGATCGACAGTCGCGCCCGAGCCGTGGCAGGGATCGGGCGATGTGAACTCGCTGGCCCGCGCAAACGCGTTCCTGGTGACCGAGCCGGATCGCGAGAGCTGGGCGGCGGGAGAAATGATTCGCGTCCTGCTTAAATAAATGACGAAATGAGCAAACTCTCTCACTACGACAAAAAAGGCCGCGCCAGCATGGTGGACGTCTCCGCCAAGAAGGACACCAAGCGCACGGCGACGGCCCAGGCCTGGGTGAAGATCCGGCCCTCTGTGCTCAAAAAACTGCCCAAGAACCCCAAGGGCGATCCCCTGGAAGTGGCGCGCATCGCCGGAATCGCCGCGGCCAAGCGCACTTCCGACCTGATCCCCATGTGCCATCCCCTGCTGTTGTCGCATGTCGACGTGACGGCGGAGGTGAAGACTGGAGGTGTCCGAATTACATCGAAAGTGACCACCACCGGTCCCACGGGCGTTGAAATGGAGGCGCTGACCGCGGCCGCGGTGGCGGCTCTGACGGTGTACGACATGACCAAGGCGCTCGATAAAGGCATCGAGATCCGCGAGCTCTACCTGGTGGAGAAGACCGGAGGCAAGTCGGGAGATTACAAGAGGTGATTAAAGTCGCGATCCTGACCATCAGCGATTCGGCGGTGGCCGGCACGCGCGAGGACCGTTCCGGACCGGCTGTGGCCGAAATGGCACAGTCTCTGGGCTGGTCGATTGTGGCCCGGGAAGTGCTAGGAGATGAGAAGGATGAAATCGCCTTCGCCATGACACGATTGATCGATCAACACCAGGCTGATCTGATTCTCACCACCGGCGGCACGGGTTTGGGCCCCCGGGACGTCACGCCCGAGGCCACCAAGGCCATCGCGGATCGGGACATTCCCGGATTTGGAGAACTGATGCGGGCGGAAGGGCGCAAGACCGCGCGATTTGCCTCATTGTCGCGGGGCGGGGCGGCGGCGCGAGGGGCGGCCCTGATCGTCAATTTGCCGGGATCTCCCAAGGGTGCGGTAGAGTCGTTAGTAGCGGTAGCGGATTTGATTCCCCACGCGGTCGATTTGTTACACGGCCGCACCGAGCATACAGCAACCGACAGGGCAGGGGAGGCATCAAAACGAATATGAGCATCCGGAACCTCATCGCGGGCATGCTGGCCGCGGGAATGTTGCTGGCGCAGGAGCCGGCGAAAGCGCCGGAGCCGGCTGAATCGCCGGAAACGGCCAAGCCGAACATCGTCGTGGAATACAACTTCGTGACCGCTCCGGTTACGGTTCACGATAGCCAGGGCAACATCGTAAACGGCCTGACGCCTCTTGATTTCGAGCTATACGACAACGGCAAGCTGCAGAAGATCACCGAGGACGCGGCTTCGCACCCTATCTCGATGGTCGTGGCGGTCCAGGCCAGCGCCAACATGCAGAAGCTGCTGCCGGGGATCCGCAAGATCGGGAGCCTGTTCAGCGGCCTGGTGCTGGGCGAAAACGGAGAGCTGGCGGTACTCTCCTACGATCACCGCGTTCAGACCATGACGGATTTCACTTCCGATCCGGACAAGATTTCCGAGGCTTTCAAGAAGATCAAGTCCGGCAGCAGCCCCAGCCATTTGAATGACGCCGCCATGAAGGGCGTCGACATGTTGAGAACACAAGATAAATCGCACCGGCGGATTCTGATGCTGATCGGCGAAACGCGCGATAACGGAAGCCAGATGACCGTCCGCGACGTGTTGACCGAAGCCGAATTCCGCTATGTTGCGGTGTATGCCGTCGAGGTTTCGCACCTGCTCACCTCGCTCAACTACCATCCCGAGGCGCCCAGGTCGACCGGGATTCCTCCCGAGGCGCGGGCGCTTCCCGGGGGGATCATCGGCACGCAGACCACCGACGCGCAGGGAGCGGTGTGCTGTTCACCGTCCACCGGCGATTGGACGCCGCTCTTCAAGGAGATCTTCACCGCCGTCAAAGCCGTCTTCATCTCGAATCCGCAGGAAGTGTATACCAAGTTCACCGGCGGACGGGAATACTCCTACAAGACCCAGCGAGGCCTCGAAGATGCGATTGCCGATATCGGCAACGAGATTCACAGCCAGTATCTGTTGACGTATTTGCCCAACAATCCGGACGAGGCAGGCTATCACGAGATCGAGGTGAAGGTCCTGAAGCCGGGATTGAAGGTGACCACGCGTCCAGGGTATTGGACCGCAGCCAAGCCGCAATAATGCAGGTCCTCTGCGGCGGCTGGGGGGCGATGTCGGTCGTTCCCACCAGCTGCTCCGGCGTCAAGCCCCAGTAGTGGGCCAGCCAACCGCTGAATGCTTTATTTCTTTTTGCTCATGCCGCGTACTCTGCCGGCGTATCCAAATGCGCCAAGAGCATGAGTCGGCACGTGCCATGTCCCGATCGCCTGACCAGCTGCATGCGCCACCGCTTGTGCTATTTCTGATTTTGTTTCCTTTGCGGCGGCATGAGAGCCAAGAGAAAGTTTTCGTACCTCTGCCATATTGAGCGTTCGCTTTCGCTGCACCCATGCTTTAAGAGCTTCAATAGCTCGACGCGGCCGCTTGTCGTTGGGAAGCTCTTTCTCGAACAATGGGAGGATTCGCTCAACCTCGTTGGCGGCTTTGAGTCCGAGCATCCTATGGTAATAGGTGTCACGCCACTCGTTGCTGTCTTTGGGCTTCGTGAGTCCTTTCTTCATGATCCTATGATACTGTCCGGGAAAAAACGGCTATGGGAAAACGCTCTCGCATCAGTCCGATAAAACTTTGCCGACAACATGTACTGCGCGATTGAGCCGCAGTAGCCTCCGACTATCTGTTTCACCCCCGCCGACCGGCAGACTTCCATGTAGGGCCCAGGCTCTCGTCGCGGCGTCTCCAGAATCGTACCGCGTCTATTCGTATCGCAGCACCTTCAAAGGATCGATCCGCGACGCTCGCCGGGCCGGAATGTAGGCGGCCAATAGCGTCACCGCCAGCACGGCCGGCACCACCACCGCGTAGGCCACGATGTTCGCCCTGGCGTCCCCCGGGACCACGGCCGCCAACAGCCGGATTGTCACCATGCTCAGCACCACTCCCACTGCCACGCCGCCCACAGCCAGCGCCAGTCCCTGGCGGAGCACCATGCGCAGCACCAGGCCCTGCCCTGCGCCGATCGCCATCCGAATCCCGATCTCCCGCGTCCGCGTACTGACCGCGTATGTGACCAGTCCGTACAAGCCGGTCAGAGCCAGCGCCATCCCCATCAGTCCCATCGCGCCCACAAATTGAATCAGCAGACGAGAGCTTTGCACGGGCCCCATCTGGAAAAACGCCTCCATGGTCCGCACCTCGAACATAGGCTGCTCGGGATCGAGACTGCGCACCGCTTCCCGCACGGGGCCGGTGAGCGCCGCCGGATCGCCGGCCGACTCCACCATCAGAATCATGTCGTTCATCGGATTCTGCGCGTATGGCAAGAAAACGAAACGAGTCGGCGTCTCGGAAAGTTGCAGGTACTTTCCGTCCTTGGCCACACCCACGATCTCCACCCACGGTCCGTCGCTGCCGTCCAAACGGAAACGCTTGCCCACCGGACTCTGGCCCGGCCAGTATTGCGCCGCCATGGTTTCGTTCACCACGGCCACCCGCGGGGCTTTCGCGTCGTCGGCCGCGCGGAATCCGCGCCCTTTCACGATCGGGATCGCCAACGTATCGAAGTAGTGCTCGTCCACGCGGCTAGTCAACACGCCCGCGCTATCGCTCCCTTCGGGAAATTCGTAACCTTCCGGGACAATCTGGTTGGTCTGCAATTCCTGCGTCAGCGGGAGAAAAGACGCCAGCGCCGCCGACCGCACGCCCGGCACGTCCCGCACACGATCCGTCAGGTTCTTATAAAACAACTCCGTCTCCGCTGGCGTGTAGCTCACCAGCGAAGGATCGAACTCCATCGTCAACAGGTGATCGGTTCGGTAGCCCGGCCCGCGCAGCAACCGTTCCCGGAACCCGAGATACAGGAAGCTCGATACCGCCAGCAGAACCAGAGCCACGGCCACCTGTCCGGTGACCAGGATGTTGCGTCCCCAGAATCGGCGGATGCGGGGAACGGCGCCTGCGTTCTTTAAGTCGCTCACCAGGTCCACGCGCGAGGATCGCAACGCGGGCACCAGTCCGAACAGGAACACGCTCGCCACCACCGCCGCCAACCCGAACAGCAGGGCCCGCTCGTCCATGCGCAGGGAGATCATCACCGGTATATCCGACACGTACGTGAAGCGGTTCAGAAACGCAATACCGGCGTAGCCCGCGCCGATGCCCACAATGCCGCCGGCCCCCGCCAGCAGGGCGCTCTCGGTGAGTAACTGCCGGATCAGGCGCATCCGTCCGGAGCCGATCGCCAAACGCAGGGCGATCTCGCGGGCGCGCGCCGGAGCGCGGCTGGTCAGCAGGCTGGCGACGTTGGCGCACGCCGCCATCAGCACGGCGCCCGCCAGCACCATCAGCATCACCACCATGCCGGCGGCCTGCGGCATCACCTGCGCCCGCGTTTCCACCTCGGTCCGCGCGGTCATCGCGAAGTTCCGGTTGGTATCGGGATAACTCGCTTCGAGCGCCGACCCGATGGACGCCACCTCGGCCCGCGCCTGTTCCACGGTGACGCCGGGCTTCAGCCGGCCCTTCACCGTCAGAAACCGCGCGTCGCGTTTCGCCAGGTAACTCATGGGGTCCGTGACGCTGCTCTCGGAATTGAGCCGCGGGTTCATCATGACCGGCATATAGAACGTCGGATGCACCCACTGATCGATACTCGTGAAGCGCTCCGGCGCCACGCCGATCACCGTGAATTCAATGTCATTGATGCGCACCTGCCGGCCCAGGACAGAAGGATCGGCGCCGAACTCCTGTTCCCAAAAGCTGTGGCTCAGCACCAGCACGGCATCGCGCCCGGGGACTTGGTCTTCCTCGGGCCGGAACGCGCGGCCCAATTCCGGCTCCACTCCCAGCACGCGGAAGAAGTTGCCGGTGACCGTCATGCCCATCTTCAAATCCGGCAGCGCGCCGGGCTGCTTGGCGAAGCGGACTCGCGTGAAGCAGTAGGCCACCAGACCCTCGAAGCTCTGGCTGCGGTCGCGCAGGTCCCGGTAATCCGGATACGACGCCTGCAATAGGTCCACCGCGGCTCCCGCTTTGGACGAACCGGCCGTAACCACGTCGCCCGCCCGCGGCATCGGCAACGGCCGCAGCAGCACCAGGTCCGCCATACTGAACATCGCGCAGTTGGCGCCCACGCCGATCGCCAGCGACAGCACCGCCACGGCCGTGAATCCCGGATTCTTGGCGAGCATCCGGCGCGCCTGGCGCAGATCCTGGAACAGCCGCTCGATCCAGGTCCAGCCCCACGCCGCGCGGGTCTCTTCCTTCACGCGCGTGGCGTTGCCCAGCTTGCGCCGCGCCGCGTCGCGCGCCTCCTGCGGGCTCATGCCGCGCGCTAAATTGTCGCGCGTCTCGCGGTCGAGGTAGTCCTCGATTTCGAGGTTCAGGCTCTGGTTCCGGCGGCGCCAAAACATTAGGAGCGGCCCTCCTCTCCCGCGGGGTTCATGATGCCGGCAATCGCGCGGGTCAACCGATCCCACTTGGACGATTCCGCGGTGAGGTGCCTGCGCCCCTTCGCCGTCAGGCTGTAAAACTTCGCTTTGCGGTTGTTCTCGGAAAGTCCATCCTTGGCCGAGAGCAGGCCCTGCCGCACCAGCCGGTGCAGCGCCGGATAAAGCGAACCGTGCTCCACTTGCAAGACCTCCTCCGAGCCGCGGTCGATGGCGTGCGCGATGGTGTGGCCATGCGCGGGACCGAACAGCAGCGTGCGCAGGATGAGCATGTCCAGGGTGCCCTGGAGCAGGTCGATGCGGTTCAGTTCTCGTTCGGTAGACATTCTGCCTGAGTGTACGTCCACTCCGGTAGAGTGTCAAGGGGTCAGCGGAAAGCGGAGTGTGGGTTCCGTTCGGAAACCTCAGGATTCTGCGCCGCTGGGCCGCGCAAGACTAGCCGGCTTTTCCCGCCGGTTCGATCACCGCGCTCAGGGAGCCTGTCGACACCGGCATGCGCGGGTCGGCGCGAATGTGCCCAGTGACAAGATCAACGCTCTGCAGCCCAGGATTCTGCCATCTCGGGAGGCTGCTGGCGGGGCTGGACCTTGGCGAACACAGTCGCTGCCCCGCACGCGGCGACTACCGCGAGAGCGATGGGCGGCTTTACTTGTTAATCCCTTTCGACTTCACATCCCAGTTCGAATTCGTGCAGAGACTGCAGTCCCTGCCGGCAAACATCTTTCCGGCTTCCTTGTCGCCTTTGAGCGTCCACAGGAGCCAGTTCGAGGCGACGTTGGCAAACTCGCCGCCGCCGGGATGAAAGTACGTCGCGCTGTGTCCGGCGTTGTGCCGCGAGCCATAGAAAGCCGGCACGTGGTTGATCGCTTCAAACGTCGCCGCCGACGCCCCCATCAGGAAGTCGACGTCGCCGCCGTTGAGGAGCAGCACCGGCCCGTGTATTTTCGGGAGCGCGTCCGCCGTCGGCTGCGTCGATATGCCACCGCGCCCGGCTTTCCCCTGCGCCTGCCCCGCGGGCGGAGTCTGCACGCCGGAATTGAACACGCCAATGGTTTTGACGCGGGGATCTGCGCCGAGCGTGATCGAGAGAAATCCTCCGCACGACGTACCCATGACCGCAACTTTGTCCACGGCGATCTTGCCGTTCAACGGCGAGCCGGCTCGTACGTTTTCTTTCTCGGCCCAGTCGATTGCGGCGCGCATGTCATCGGTGGTCTCCTGCCGTTGGGCAGCACCTTCCTGCGGAACCGTGCCTACCACCAGGACGCCGTGCGAGGCGATCGTGGTGAGAAAGCCCGAGAAATTCGCGCTGTTGATCGCGCACCCGCCGTTGCCCCACACCATCACGGGCAAGGTGTCCTTCTTGGGAAACGCGTCCAGCGCCGCGGGGCGATAAATGTGAAGGCCAGGCGAGCCGAACGCGGATTCGGACGCAACTTGGTACGGTCCGGGCTCAGCCTTCGGCGCACCTTCGAGGGGCAATGCCCGCGAGATCATGTCACGGGTGATGCCGGCCGGTTGCGCCAGGCACGCCCCGGTGCCTGCGAGAAACGCCGCGGCAGCAACAACGATGGTCTTTCGCATAATCCGTCTCCTCAGGAACGGAATTCTATCAAATTGAGACCCTCGACGTACCAGCGAACTTCTCGGCATGATCCACGGATTGCGCAGTAGGCTGTTGGAGTGCAAGCCGCAGGAGTCGAAAGCCTAGCCGGCTTTTCCCGCCGGTTCGATCACCGCGCTCATCGAGCCTTTGGACACCGGCATGCGCGGATCCGCCCCGTAGGCGTGGATCTGGTCGCGGCCGAATTCGGCTTGCTCCCGCTCGCAGGTGAGTACGACGGTGCGTCCGTCGGTGTCCACCTCCACGGCATGGCGAAAGGCGGTTTCGGGCGAGTGGCAGAAAATCTTCATCAGCATCTCGATGACGTAATCGTAGGTATGCTCGTCGTCGTCGAGCAGCACGACATGGAATAACGGGGTAAGCTGATCCTGACTCGCGGCGCCGGTTTCGGGCGAGGCGGTGGTCTTTGTCGCCATTTCAGGAGCCCTTCAAAACGTCCGCGATGGCCGACTCCGGAATGACACCCTGCTTGATGACGCGCCAATAGGGCTCGGTGATATCGACGGTGGTGGCGCCCAGGCCCATGGCGGGTCCCGCGTCGAGAACCAGGTCGACCCGGCCATCCATGACCCCGAACACCTCGATGCCGCTGGTGCACGTCGGCTGGCCGGAGAGGTTCGCGCTGGTGGCGATCAGCGGCTGCGCCAGCCGCTCGAGCAGAGCGTTGGCGACTTTCGATTTGGACTGCCGCATGGCCAGCCGGCCGGTGTTGCCGGTGACTTTCAAAGGCACGCGGGATGAGGCTTGCACGATGATGGTCAGCTCACCCGGCCAGAAATGCCGGGCGAGAAGGTAGAACCTGGCCGAGATCTCCTTGGACAGTTCTTCGGCCATCACCACGTCGCTGACCAGGAACGGCAACGCCCGGTCGTGCTCGCGGCCTTTGGCGGCGAAAATGCGTCCCACGGCGTGCAGGTTGAGGGGATCGCACACCAGGGTGTAGAGCGCGTCGGTGGGAATCGCCACCACCTGGCCCCGGCGGACCGCGGCTGCCGCGCGCTCGATGGCGCGCTCGGAGGGGTGTTCCGCGTCAATCTCGATCAGGTCGGTGGGCACGTTTGAATCTCAGTCTACCGTGGCTTGTTCATCTTTCGATCGCCTGGGCTACGTCGATGGCGGTCTGGTATCGCCCGAAGGGCGCGCTCAACTGGACGCCGGCCACCATCGGGCGAACGCGCTGGACCATTTCCTGCGCGATGGCCACCCCTTCGGCGCGGGCGGCTTCGGCGCTCTCGGCGCGGCGCATGCGCTCCATGTAGGCTTCCGGTACGGGAACGCGCAGCTCGTTGACCATGAATTCCGCATTGCGGAAACTGCTGAGCGGCCAGATCCCGGCGATCACGGGAATCCCGAATTCCTCCGTGCGCTTCAGAATAGGCTTCCAGCAGTCCAGATCGAACACCGGCTGCGTCACCGCGTATTCGGCGCCGGCTTTGACCTTGGCTTCATAGCGGCGAATTTCTTCGTCCAGATTGTAAGCGCCCGGATTGGCCCCCACCCCCAGCAGCAGCGCGGTTTGCGAGCCCATGGGATTGCCGCCCAGATCCATGCCGTGGTTGAGATTGTTGACGATGGTCGAGAGCCCGATGGAATCGACGTCGAACACCGCGGTCGCGTCGGGATAGATGCCCATGCGCGGCGGATCGCCGGTGATGCAGATCAGGTTGCGGACCCCCACCATGTGCGCGCCCAGAAGCTCGCTCTGGATGCTCAGGATGTTGCGGTCGCGGCAGCAGACGTGGAGCACCGCCTCGATCCCGGCCTCTTTCTGAATCAGCTGGCAGGTGACCTGCGCGCTCAGGCGGGCGCTGGCGCGCGGACCGTCGGGAACGTTGATGCAATCGATTCCCGCTTCCTTCGACAACTTCGCGCCGGCGATTTCCTTGGAGGCGTCCAGGCCGCGCGGCGGCAGGATTTCGACGAAGGAGACGAACGTCCCGGCCGCCAGCTTGGCTCCCAGCTTACTTTTTTCCGCGACCGGAACCTTCTCCATCGGCTTGGGCTTGGCGGCGTGCTCCTGCACGATCACCGTGGCGGAGGCCCGTGCCGGCTGCAGACTGCGAACCTCGTTGCGGATTTCCCGGATGTGTTCCGGTGTGGTCCCGCAGCAGCCGCCCACGATCCGCGCGCCGGCTTTTATAAATCGCGCGGCGTATTGCGCCATGTACTCGCCCGAGCACAGATAAATGTTGCGGCCGTCGACGCTGGCGGGAAGGCCGGCGTTGGGGATGGCGCTCAGCGGCTTGTGCGTGTAGGCGCCCATCTTTTCCAGGGTCTCCAGCATGACCTTGGGTCCGGAGGAGCAGTTGAGACCGATCACGTCCACCGGCATGGCGTCCAGCGCGCGCGTGAAATCCTCAATGGAGGTGCCGTCCTGAAGGCGGCCGTCGTCTTCGATGCTCAGGTGCGCCATCAGGACCATGTCGGGCCCGGCCGATTCGCGCGCGGCTTCGACCGCAGCGCGGACTTCGTTCAAGTCCCGAAACGTCTCGAGCATCAGGCAGTCGACGCCGGCTTCGACCAGCGCGTCGATCTGCTCGCGGAAGATGGAACGGGCTTCGTCGATGGAAGTCGAACCGAGCGGCTCCAGGCGAACGCCCAGCGGTCCGATCGCGGCTCCCACAAAGGCCTGGTCCCCTTCCTGACGGGCGAAACCGGCGGCCTCGCGGGCGATTCTCACGCCGGCCCGATTGATCAGGCGAACCTTGTCCGCGAAGCCGAACTGCGCCAGACGCTTGCGGTTCGCGCCAAAGGTGTTGGTCTCGACGATCTCGGCGCCGGCGCGCACGTATTCCTGGTGAACGTCGCGCACCAGGGCGGGGAGCGAGAGATTCAGCTCGTCGTAGCAGCGGTTGATGAAGGCGCCTTTGGCGTACAGCATGGTGCCCATGGCGCCGTCGGCCACCCACACTCGCTGGCTGAGATTTTCCCGGAACTCGGCGGCCCGGCTCGGTGTCGCGGTCACTGGCATGTTCATTCTTCGGGCAACGTCTTCATGGGCGCCAGTTCGGGAACGGATTGGATAGTCCCGAACAGCACTGTTCGATCAGGTCCGGCACTCGCGCGCGGCGCTTCATCAAGCGTTCCAGCAGGCGCTCCAGCTGGTCTTCGTCGCCCTCCAGCCAGGCCGGAGGGATGCGTTTGACCGCCTGATCCACAACCTCTTCCGGAAAATTCCGGATGCGGCCGAGCCAAGGCTCGAATTCGGCGAGTCCACGCACGTCCCGGTAGACCATCGGGCGGAAATACAAGCCTTGAATCGCCGATTCTCCTAAACGCCAGTGGGGCCCCTCGAATACATATCCATTGTCCACCATCTGGGCCACGAAACCCAAACGAGGCGATTGCGAGGCTAGGGGTTCCAGTACCCGCGCGCGAAAGAAGATTGCCTGGCGCGAGTCCGCGTTGCCCATCCATTTGTCGAAGGCCAGGACGGCGCGAAAATCGGCCAGATTCTCGACTTTGTCGAGCAGCGTATCGGGAAGAAAGTCGTAGACCACGGTGCGGGCCGGATCGCCCGGGAAGCGCGAGCCGAAGTGCCAGCCGGGTGTCACCGCGCGGCGCTCCCGTCCCAGCTGGATGTAGGTCTCGGGGGTATCGGCCAGGAACGCTTCCGTGATCTCCACCATGGCGGTTTCCGGAGCGGCGATCCCCAGGTAGTGCAGGAACGTCGAGGCGATCCATTCATTGACCAGAATCCGGCGGTGCTGCGGGTTGTTGTGGAACTTGACGACGTAGGAATGGCCGTCGGAAGCTTCCATCAGGTGGGCCTGCGCTCCTCCGCGCATCTTGCGGATGAGGCGGCGGGCGGTAACGGGCATCTCAAGAGTTCGGTGGAAGGAGGGCCAACTGGAGTACCTTAAAGATTATATGCCTGATGAAAAAGAAACACCTCACCCCGGTTCGTCCAAGGAAGAAGTAGCGCTGGAGCTGATGAAGTTTATCGCCACCACGGCCGGCGTCGGCAGGACTGCGACCGGAGCCGGATTCGGCGGAAAGACGTCCAAGGGCCCGGACGAACAAGTGGATGCTCTGTTAGGGCTCTACGAGCGCTGCCGGGCAGTTGTAGAGAAGTAAGAGCCCGCTACTTCTTTTTCTTCGCGGCCTTCTTGGCTTTCTTGGCAGCTTTCTTGGCGGCTTTCTTCGAGGGTGCCGCCTTTTTGGCCCTCTTGGGCGCAGCCTTTTTCACAGCCGCCTTTTTCGCTGCTTTCTTTTTGGGCGCGGCTTTCTTGGGGGCAGCCTTCTTGGCTAGCTTCTTCTTAGGCGCGGCTTTCTTGGCGGTCTTTTTAGGAGCAGCCTTCTTCTTGGGCGCAGCTTTCTTTTTGAGCGCTGCCTTCTTGGGGGCGGCCTTCGGGAGGGCCGGTTTCTTGGCGGCCGCCTTGGGCGCGGCGGCTTTCTCGGCAGGCTTCTTGGCGGGCGGCGGTTCGGGATCGGGGATGTCCATCACCACGGTGGCAACCGGAAAGATGGGCGTGACCACGGTCTCCGTCACCACGATGATTTCTTCGTCGTCGTCGTCCTCGTAGTCGCCGATGTCGTCATCCATGTTGATGCTGGATTCCTGCTCGAAGTCGTCGAGGTCGTCGTCTTCCATCGAGAACCGGTACTCTAACATTCAGACTGCCTCCTGGGCGCCGCGGCCTTCCAGTTTGAGCGCATGACGCGGCGTTGTTCAACAGCGTGGACCAAACGTGACAAGATTTAGAATATCGCGTTTTAATCAGAAGGCAAGGGGAAATGTCCGGTTCCGCGATCGCGCGCGCGCTAAGCCCCGGACGCGCGTTTCCCCGGCGTCCGGCCGGCTTTCCCGGATGCGCGCGAAGCGGGCTTGGCAGCCGGTTTTCGGACCGTTTTGGCGCTCGCGGCGTTCTTGCCGGAAGCCTTCTTTTTTACGGAAGCCTTCTTGACGGAAGCCTTCTTGGCTGAAACCTTCTTGCGGGCGACAGTCTTCCGGGAACCGGCTTTGGCCGTTCGCTTAACTGTGGGCTTCCGATCGCCGGGATAGGCCACCGGCACCGCCGCGAACATGCCTGTTTCCGGGAGTTGATCGTGATTCGCCGAGCTTAACAGTTCGGCTGTGGTCCCATACTGCTTGGCGACTGCCGCCAAGGTATCCCCCGGCTCCACCCGATGCACCCGCCAGGAATCCCGCCGGTCGGCCGGAATCACGCGCAGGGCGGCTTCCAGCCGGGGCAGCGAGCCCTTGGGCACGCGCAGCGTGTACCCGCCCGGCGCGATGGACTTCACCAATCCCGGGTTCAGCTCCTTCAACTCGCTCACGGACCGGTCCAAGGCCGCGGCCACCAGGCCGATGTGCGTGGGCGTCTGCAACTCCAGGCTGTCGTAGGCCACCGCCGGCTCGAAGTCAACGTTCTGGAGCCCGTATTCCTCGGCGTTCTTGGACATGATGACCATGGCCAGGATCGCCGGGACGTAGTTGGCGGTCTGTAACGGGAGCGCGTTCCTGCGGCGAAGCTCCCAGAAATCGGCATAGCCGGTCCGCATGACCGCGCTATCGACGCAGCCGGGCCCGCAGTTGTAAGCCGCCATGGCCAGGTACCAGTCGCCGAAGTGCTCGTACAGGTCGTGCAGGTGGCGGGCAGCCGCGCGGGTGGCCTTCTCCGGATCCATGCGGTCGTCGGTGGCCGAAGTCTGGTTCAGTCCATATTCCCGGCCGCGGAACTTGGCGAACTGCCAGATGCCGACGCACAACTTATTGGAAACGGCGCGGGGCTGAAAGCCCGATTCCGCCTGGGCCAGGAAGATCAGCTCCTCGGGAAGGCCCTCCTCGGCCAGAACCCGCTCGATCATGGCCTTGTAGCGGCCGGACCGCTGCATTCCGCCGAGCAAAATGCGCCGTCCCTTCGCGCTCGAAAAGAAGTTGATGTAGCTGACCACGGCGTCGCTTTCCTCGAGAGGAAGCTGGGACACGGTCATGCGGACCTGTTCCCGGACCTTGCCGCGCAGGCTGGGGTCGATGGGAAAGGTCATGTCCAGGATGTCGTCGAGCGGCGCCTTGTCATAGGACACCTGATCGTCCGGGGCGCTGGCCCCCAGCTGGTCCTGGTCGATGCGATAGATCGCGTCCACCAGCTCGTCCAGGCGGCGTTCCAGGGCGGCCCGCTGATTTTGGTTTTCCGGTGCGCTTAAAAGCACCTCCACCGCACCGTCGAATTCCTGGCGAGCTTCCTCGGGCCGGCCCTCCTGGAGGGCGCGCTTGCCGGCGGCGAAACGGTCGTTGGCGCGCTGGATGAGGAACTCGGTATCGGTGGGGCGGGGAATCTGGATCGGCTTGACGGGCAGGGAGGGGTACTCGTTCGCGTACAGGCTGAGGCGGGGCGGTTCGGCGAAGGCTTGTTGAACCGGCTCCGGCGCCGGCTGCGGCGGCAGGAAGAACTGCTGGTAGCGCTGCGGCTGGTTGGTGGCCGCGCAACCTGTCAGCAGGAAGCCCGCTGCGGCTAGTACTGCGGATGCTGCGCGGAGTACGCCCATGCCCATATCTCGGCCAAGTTTAACAGAACCATGACAGTGCGCGTCAACAAGACCCTAGTTCTCCGTAGGTACTTTCTCCGCGTGGTCGATCACCAGGATATCCAGGGGACCCCTCTTCTTTTCGAGTTTTAGCCCCAGTTGATCCTGCACCGCCGCGAGCAGGGGAGGGGCGTCTATGTTATCCCCAGGCACCCCGGGAGCCGGTGGCCCCCCCGCGCCAGTCGGCGCTGCAGGCGGCGGTGGAGGCGGTGGCGGGAGCCCTGCCAGCCCGGGCAGGATTCCTCCCCCCTCGGGCATAAACTCCAAGGTGTAGTCGAATTCGCCCGTCAAACCGGTTTTATCCAATACGGGGCTGTTCAGTGCTGACTCCAGCAGATTAACCAGTCGCGAGATGGGTTGCTTGCTGGCAACCACACGCTGTCCCTTGGGCGACATCATCATGAGCGTGGCGCCCGGAGGCACCACCGGAAAACCGTCCTTGCCCATCGGGAGCGGGCTGCCCGGTGGCGGGAGAGCGGCGGGCGCGTCGGGGCCGGCGACGAACTTTTTCAGTTTCGGGCCGTTTTTACCCACCGTCAGCTCATATAAAGAAGCGTCTTTGGTCTCATGGTGCAGGGTGAGCTGGAACCGCTCACTGAGCAGATTCTGGAGCATCTCATTGACCTGCTCCTTGGTGCTGCCGGGCGCAACCGTGGCGACGACGTCATATCGCTCGGTGTCCAGCCAGCCGGGGCCTGTGATCTGAAAATTCTTCACATCGTAGGCGGTCGCGAGAAGACTTTTCAACGAGGAGAATTTGTAATTGACGCGGCTGGGATCGGAGGTTCCGGGTCCCAGGCGGGGTCCCACAGTAATAAAACCGTTTATGGGAGGCGACGGCTTTACCGTGGCGACCTCGAATTCCAGACGCGCGGCGGCCTGACCGAAGAGGCTCGCCGCGGAAAGAACAACCACGCTGAGAATCGCTATTCGCATCTTTGCCGTTATCCGGTCAACCGGAGGCGAAGCCTCTTCTGAGCAGCCGCGATCCCTAGTGTTTGATCACGACAAACCACGAAGCGACGATCGGACCCTGGGGACCGCGTCCGAAGCCGCGGCCACGTCCGCCGGGAGGAGGAGTCGCGCCCGGGGCTGGCGCCGGAGCCGGACCGCGCTCGGGCTGGAACAGGTACACGTTGTGCGTCTTGGTATCGACGGTGATGGTCTTCGCCCCGGCGACGGTGTCGACCGTGGCGACGGTCGTGTACTTGTCGGGCGAATCCTGGTGGACCACGGTGACGTTGCCCTGGCCTCCGTTCGGAATGTAGATCAGTTTTTTCGACGGATCCCAGCCCAGAGCGTCCACGCGCGTGCCGTTCATGATGGTCGCCACGATCTTGCCGTTGTCCGGATCGACGACCACGGACGTGTTATTGCAACCCGAGAAAATGCGGTTCGAGGCCTTGTCGTAGGCGATGCCCGTCGGCCCTTCACACGGCGCGAGCGGCCAGGTGGCGGTCGACTTCCAGGTTTTGGCGTCGATCACCTGGATCATGTTCTTGCGCTCCAGGTTGACGAAGATGTGTCCTTTGCCGTCGGCCGCGGCGCCTTCCGGTCCCGAGCCTTCCAACTCTACCGTGGCGACAATGTCACCGGTTTTGGGATCGAGCGCGGTGAGAGTTCCGATGGGGCGGCTGTGCCTGGTCAGAATGATTTTATCGTCGGGCTCATCGTACATGATGCCGTCCAGACCCGGACCGACCATGATTTGCTTGATCACCGCCAGCGTCTTCAAATCGAACATGGTGACCATCTGGTTGCCGCCATTGGTGGTAAAACCGTGGCCGGCCTTGGTGGCGATGCCGGCTCCATGCACGCCCGGCAAGTCCGTAATGTCGCCGAGCACTTTCCCGGTGGCGCCTTGGACCACCATCATGTGGTTGCCGCGCGAAACAAACACGCGCCCCGTGGCGGCATCGGCGGTGACATAGTCGGTGCCTCCGTCACCCTTGATATCGAACTTTTGGACCTTGAATGTCTGCGCGCGCCCGATGCTGGGAGCGGCAAAGCTGCTGGCGAAGAAAACCGCGAATGCGATGAGTACGCGTCTGGTCATAAGGCCTCCATTGTGGCTATTTTGGCTTCCCGGCTGGGAGTAGTATACAGCAATCGGCTAAAGAGTAAATGTTCACGCTGGACACTCCTGCTGCGTCAGAAGTTCGACTAAGCGCTCCTCGAACGTGTCGAGGTCCGTTCCGAGCTCACGCGTCGCTCCGGTGTATACGACGCGGCCGCTGGCGATCACGCTGATCTCGCTGCACAGGCTGCGAACCTCCTGCGCGTCGTGACTGCTGAGAAATGTTGTGACCTTGTCTTCCGCCGCCAGGCGCCGCAGCAGGTTCCACATTTCGCGTTTAGCGGGGAGATCAAGACCCCGCGTGGGTTCGTCGAGAAACAGCACCTTCGGACGGCCCATGAGCGCGCGGGCGATCTCGACCCGGCGCTTCATGCCGGTGCTGTATGTGTCAATGAGCTTGCCTCGAAACCGCGTGTCCAATCCAACGTCGTCCAGGATACGCTCGACTTCGCCGGACGCATGGGGGATGTGGCGGATGCGGGCAAAGTAGGAGAGGTACTCCCGCGCCGTCCATGTCGATTGGCTTTCGCTGGTCTCATCGCTCACCAGCCCGACCAGTCCCCGCACCGCCAGCGGTTCCCGGACCACGTCGTGCCCCCACAGCAGCGCGGTTCCTTCGCTGGGCGGAAGGAGCGTCGTGAGCATGCGAATGGTGGTCGTCTTGCCCGCGCCGTTCAGGCCGAGAAACCCGTACAGATGCCCCTTGGGAATCCTCAGCGTGACATTGTCGACCGCGACAAAATTGCCGAACCGGCGTGTGAGGCCGTTGGTCTCGATGGCGTATTTGCTGCCGTCGCTCATCGTGTCCGCCGCCAGCGGCGTAGGGCCGCTCCCAGACAGATCAGAGGCAGAATGGACGCGGCGGCTCCCATTTCATAGATCGCGCTCGACACCTCCGCTTCCACCGCACCGCGCGCGCTAAACGTGTGCGTCTGTGGGTCCGGCGCGACGTTATAGGTAGCCGTGACACTCAATCCGTAGCGGTTGCCGCCGATGTCCCACGGCTTGGCGGGCAACAGCGTGACCGGTACTCGCGCGATCCAGCCGTTCAGGATGCGGTGGCCGTCGGCCGCGGCCGGCCCGGCATCATGGGTATAGGTGTGCGCCTCCAGTGGTTGCGGCGGGGCGGTGGTCACCTCTAGCCCGTTCTGCCCGGCGATCTCCACACGCAGGCCGGTAACAGGCTGAGAGGCATCTACCGGAAGAAGCAGCAGCATGTCCTCCCGCGTGAGTTCATCGGTTCCCAGAGTTGCCGTCTCGCGATTGAGGAGCGGGCTGCAGCAACGCGCGGGGAGTTTTCCGCCGGAGGGAACCATCGCCAGGCTGCCGTTGCCTCGCGCGAAGATGCCCCGAAGGGTGGGCGCGCCGTTGGCGGCGGGCGCCGGAGCTTCGTAATTGGTATCCGCCAGCATCACGGGCAGCAGGACCAGCGCGGAAATCGCCAGCGCAATCGTCCACCGCTGGCCGCGCGTCGCTTCCCACGTTTCGACCCCCTGGGCGCGCAGGAACACCCAGACAGCCAAGGCGAACGCTCCCAGCACGACCACCAGCAGACTGATCCACGTCAGCATGGTGGTGGCGGGAATGCTGCCCACCGCCAGCGTGAACCCCAGCGCGTTTTTGAGCAGCACCGCGGGACTCGCCAGCGCGATGTGGCCGGAACGCGTCGCGCCGTTGCCTCGCGCCACCATTAACTCCTGAAGGGGGACCAGGCCCACGTAGGCCAGCAGCACGCCCATGCCTGCCGCGGTGGGCGCCGCCACGCTCCGCCCGATGAACAGGACGCCGATCAACGTTCCGATCGCGATGCCGGCGATCATGATGCCGGGCGTCCACATCAGGAATCTCCCTAAAAGGAACGGCAGTCCCACGTGGTCTATGTACACCAGCAGCATCGGAACCAGCGCGACGTAATAGGCGGCTGCCAGGGTGAGGAGCACCAGTACCTTGGCGATGAGCCAGTCGCGGCGGCGAACGGGCGCGGTGAAGAGGCTCTCGACAAAGCGATTGGCGCGCGGACTCGAGATCGCACCGGCCGCGAGCGGGATGAACCCCAGCGGGACCAGGCCGTAGGCGATGATCCCGTATCCGTCGAGCCACGTGTCCTGTGTGCCGACGGTGGCCAAAGCGCCGATAGCGAACAGAATCACGGCGGCGCCCAGCCATGCGAAACGGCCGCGCATGGTCGCCTTGAGCTCTTCCGCGTATAGCGTCGCGACTTCTCCCATGTTTTACTTCGCCTTCAGGCCGGATAGGAGCGGCTTACTTTGCCGCCTTACCCTCCGCGTTCACTTTCACTTCGGAGTGTTTGCCGCCCTTAGTGATCGCCGCCTCGTAATTGGTGGTTCCTCCTTCCGTGACGGACTCCACCTTGTTCACCTTGCCGGCTCCGGCAATCTTCCGAATTGCTGCGCGCGCGGGCGCCGGGATGCTTTCCAGGGCCACCGTTTCTTCTATGGCCAGCACCTTGCCGTCCGCACCGAAGCTGATGTCCCTGGCGCGGCCGTTGACGGTCAGCTCGGCTTCGTAGGAGGTGGTTCCGTCTTCCACTTCTTTCGAATATCCGCGCACCGTAGCGCCTTTGCTGTGCTCCTTCACCGCGTGCTGGACGGCCGGCGGCATATCCTGTAGTTTGATCTTCTGGTCCGCGGCAAAAGCCGTACCACATAGGAGCGTGATGAAAAGAACAACTTTCATGGCTCCATTGTGTGGGAACATGCTGAAGGTTTCCTGAAGGCTGCGATCCCGCCGCAATCAGCCCGGAGAGAACTCGCGCAACTGGTTCTCAATGGCCTGGCGAAGATCCGGAGGAGCCTGGGCGGCCAGATCCGCCAGCGCTTTGCGGTAGCCGGCCGGAGAGTCGTCCGCGGCCTTCACTTGAATCCCCGCTATGTCGCGATAGAGCTCGAACGCTTTTCGCAGCTTCGCGGCTCCGGCTTCCTTCGCGCCATTTTGGTCGAGAACCGCGCCCACCCAGAAGTTCGCAGCGGCCACATCGCGCTGTGCGGAAGCGGAGGGCGTGCCGGCAGATTTCCCTTCGGCGATCTGCAGGGCGCGGCTGAAGCTGGCCAGCGCCCCCAGCAGGTCGTGGCTCCTGAACTGCGCGCGGCCGAGTCCTTCTAACGCGGCGAAGTAATCCGCGGTCCCGGTTTCGGCGAGCGTATCCAATCGTGAACGAGCATCCGTGAACAGGTTCAGCGCCTCCTGCGGAGAAAGCTGGCCGGCCTGGATCTCGGCGCGCGCCACAAATTCAGACGCCACCGGGAGCCCGGGATGGGTTTGCTCAAAGGCTCGGGCCGAAGTCAGCGCGGTTCGGTATGTATCGAGTGCGGCGGGCGCGCTTTGCGATGCGGCCAGGCGGAAGTAAGCGGTTTCGAGGTCGCTCTCCTGGCGGAGGGATTCGGCCTCCGCGGCTTGGAGCCGCGCTTCCGCGGCCGCCTCGTTGCGCGCGGCCCGTGCGGCCGCCCGCTGCTCGAAAAGGGCCCCGGCGAACAGGATCAGGGCGGCAATCGAGGCCGCGGCGACCGCCACGGCATTGCGGCGGATGAATCTCGCGGTCCGGTAACCGAAAGTATCGCTTCGGGCGATCACCGGCCGGCCCTCCAGATACCGCCGGATATCCTCGGAAAACTGCTCGACCGAGGCGTAGCGCCGTAGCGGATCCTTGCGCAGCGCCATTAGAACGATCATGTCCAGGTCGCCGGCAAGTTTTTTCTTCAGACGGCGGCGGGCTTTGTCGCGGGTCTCCTCTTGGGAGAGGTCGATTCGTTGCGTCGCCAGCGGGATCACCGCCTTCTCGTCGGTGAGCACCACGGCGCTGGGTTTCGACGGCTCCTTTTCGAGAATCGCCTTGCGCAGTGTGGGGTCCGAGCGGGCGTCCAGTCCGTAGGGCGATTTTCCGGTGAGCAGCTTGTAGAGCAGCACGCCCAGCGAATACACGTCCGTGGACGTGGTGATCGGCTCGCCGCGCACCTGCTCGGGACTGGCGTAGTCCAGCGTCATGGGGCGAAGTTCCGGGCGCGTCTCGGCGGCCGCCAGCGTATCGAGCTCGGTGCGGATGAGCTTGGCGATCCCGAAATCCAGCAGCTTGGGGATTCCTTCCGCGGTGACCAGGATGTTGCCGGCCTTGAGATCGCGGTGGACCACCAGGTTCCCATGAGCGTATTGCACGGCGGCGCAGACGTCGCGGAATAACTTGAGGCGCTCGGAGATCGTGCTTTTGTGCGTTTCGCAGTACCGGTCGATGCGAATCCCTTCGACGTACTCCATCGCCAGGTAGGGCAGGCCGTCGGGAGTGGATCCGCCGTCGATCAGCGCCGCGATGTTGGGATGGGTCAGGCCGGCGAGCACCTGGCGCTCCAGGCGGAAGCGGCGCAGGATTTCCTGCGTGTCCATGCCGCGCTTCACCAGCTTGATGGCCACATGCTTCTTGATTTCGCTGTCGAAGCGCGTCGCCAGCCACACCGATCCCATGCCGCCCCGGCCGATGCACTTCTGCAATTCATACGGTCCGGCGCGATAGCCGGGGGGATACTCCGGAAGTTCCGCGCCGAAGCTGGCCAGGGTGCGCGTTGATCCGGATATGGCCGTGGAGATATTGGCCGCGGGCCGGTCCAGGAAGTCGCCGGCCTCCTCGTGGCTCGCGAGCAGGGTCTCCACCTCGCTGCGCAGTTCATCGTCGCGGGCGCACACCACGCGCAGGTAGGCCGCGCGCTCTACTTCGGGGCGTTCCAGGGCGCCGTCAAAGATCTGACGAATCTGCGCCCATCGCTCGGGCGTCAAGGGAGCCTCCCGTGATTTCGCGATGCAGGAAAGCGCGCGCCGAGCTCCAGCCGCGCTTGACCGTGGCGGGCGAGACGCCCATGACTTCCGCGGTCTCCTCCACCGACAATCCTCCAAAAAACCGCAGCTCCACCACCTGGGACTGAGTGGCGTCCAGTTCGTGGAGCTTCTTCAGGGCCGCATCGAGCGCCAGGACGTCCACCGGCTTCTGATGCGAAATCGCCATGGTGTCTTCGAGCAGGACTTTCTGCCCCGCGCCGCCGCGCCGGGCCGCGTGATGCTTGCGGGCGTAGTCGAGCAGAATGCGGCGCATCTGGGTGGCCGCCACCGCCAGGAAATGTCCCCGGCTTTCGAGCGGCGCGCGCTGGTCGACCAGCTTGATGTACGCCTCGTGAACCAGGGCCGTGGGCTGCAAGGTGTGCTCGCCGCGCTCCCGGCGGAAGTACGAGCGGGCCAGCTTATGCAACTCGTCGTACACCAGCGGCAACAGGTCGTTGACTGCGTCCTTGTCGCCGCGTCCCAATTCGCCCAACAGGCGTGTGACTTCGCCCTGGTCACCGGTGTGCTCGGCCATATAGGAAACTGTAGCATCTGCGGACCCCGAATAAAGCCGCGAATGAACGCGAATGAACGCAAATCCTCGGGACCATAAGAATAGAGGGGTTCAGTTATACTCGCTGAGATGATGGGCTGCGTTCGCAAAGGAACGCGAATGAGCGATGCTGACTCCGCTTGATCTTCTGGGGGCCGCCGAAGGACTGAGCGCGCGTATCCCGCTCGCCGAAGGCTATGCGCTCGAGAGGAACATTTCATGGCTGGCGGTCGGGCGCGGGTGGCTTCGGCAGGACGACATCCCGGGTGCGCTGCGGGCGTTGAGGCGGCTCGATAATCCAAGGTACGAAGCTCAGCTTCGCTTCGCGATCGTCCAATGGGCGGGCCAGCGCGATGCATCGGAGCCTGTGCGTGCTTGCGTAGGCGACACCATCGAACGGATTGGCGTTTTTGAGGAGCATCTTTCCCGAAAAGACGTTGCCGAGCTTGTTCCAACTGCTTATCAGCTGCTCGGCGAGCCAGCGGTTCGCAGGCTCGCTGGTCAATTGCAAGACCCATTTAACGCCAGCAACGTCCTGGTCGCGTTAGCCGGGCTCCTATGTGATCCCGAAGCGAAGCAGCGAACGCTCAGGCAAGCCGAGCGAATCGCTGATTTCGAAGGCGGGGATCGAGACTTCGCGATGGGAGGGGTTTACGCCGGGTACCTCAGGGCTGGATGGGAGGACGAGGCCCAACGTGTTCGAGGCGGAATGGATGTGAAACCCGGGTACGTGGATGAGCTCCTTCAAAAAGCGAAGGATGTCATGGCGCTAGCCGAGGGTGTTCTACGGCCGCCTGGAACGCGCAAGCCACCCGACCCTCCGATTGCCCGGCTGCGTCGATTTATAGAGTATCGGTGCAACGATCTTAAAGTGCATTTCCTGGTGGACATGGCCAACGCCGGATATCTGAACGATCCGGAGATTGAAGACCTGATCGCCGACCAAGACTTTGCCCGCATCGAGCCGCCCCGGCCGCCTAGCATCGACCAGGATCCGTCCCACTTCGATCACGAGGCCTTTGAGCGATTCTTTTTCGACCGTCCCGTGTGCCGGCACGATTCCGATAGCAAACTACTGGAGGCGCAAGATCGGGGTCAGGGGGATCCCGACAGAGTCTGTCTTCTGGACAGAGTCGCCACTCTGTTCCAGCAATTCGGAGACACGGGCCGGCGCTTTTCGCAGGAGCAGATCGAGCAGGGGCTATGGCACGTAATCGGCAATCCTATTAACCTCGGCGGGATTCTCTGTTCCAAGGATGTCCCGCTCGAAGCCCGGCAGAAGACGATCCGCGCGATGATCTATCCTTTTAGCCAGTACTGCGCGGTGGCCGGAGAGACTTTCCAGGGCGCTGCTTTCTTCATTTGGTGGGATCAACTCTTGGGAAGACCCGATGAAGGCGAAAATGCCGACATCGAGCCCGCCATTTTCGAAGTGATCGAGCAGACCCTGAAGTTGGATTCAAAATCTTGCCAGTTCGCGGCTTTGCATGGCCTCAACCATCTGCGTCCCAGCCGGCGGGCGTCCGAGCTGGTAAGCCTTTATCTGGCCGAACATCGTTCCGCGATGGACGAGAAGGATATCGCCTGGGTGGAAGCTTGCCGTGATGGCAAGGCTCTCTAATAGCGCCAAGCCCGGATATAGCCGCGAATAAACGCGGATGAACGCAAATCAATCACTGCCGCCGATTCGCGTTCATTTGCGTTTATTTGCGGCTAAGGACAGGGCCCCCGGCGAGCTAGGCCGCCTCGGGCACCGGCTTTTCGCACAGCAAGTCCAGGAACGCCTGCGCCACCGGCCGAAAATGCTTCTTCTTGCGATGGATGATCCCCAGCGGCCGGTAGAGCGCCGCGCCCGCGATGCGGATCGCCGCCAGACGCTTTTGGCGGATATCCTCCCGCATGACGCGATGCGGCATGATGCTCACGCCCACGCGGTGGGCCACCGCTTCCTTGATCATCTCGATGTTATCGAAGTGAACCGTCACATTCACTTCCACCCCTTTCTCCTTGAGAAAGCGGTCCACATCACCGCGGATCGGAAGCTCCTCGTCGAACCCGACAAAGTCCACGCCGATCAAGTCACCGACCGGAATCGCCCCGTGAATGGCGGCCGCCTTCTTGGCCAGCGGATGGTCCGGAGCCGTGGCCAGCACCATTTCCTCCCGCCGCCAGGGGATCACCTTGAGCTCGCGCGTGGCATGCGGGTAGCTCACCAGACCCAGGTCGGCCTGGTCGGCCAGCACGGCCGCATAGACTTTCGCGGGCTGTAGATATTGGACCTCGAGACCGGCTTCCGGAAGGCGCGCCGCGAACTGCTTTTCGAGCTCCACCATTTCGCTCAGTCCCACCGAGTAGATGGAGGCGACACGGACCGTACCGGTGGTTTCGTGTTTCAGCAGCCCCAGAGCCGCTTCGAGCTCCACCCGGCGGCGCAGCACATCCCGGCAGAATTCGGCGTAGAGATGGCCCGCCGGGGTCACCACCAGAGGGCGATGCGAGCGGTCCAGCAGCGTCACACCCAGGCTGCGCTCCAGCTCCTGGACCTGCTGGCTGGCGGCTGACTGGCTCACTTCGTTCATCGCGGCAGCCCGGCTGAAGCTGCGAGTCTGCGCGATGTCCTTGAAAAGCTTCAGGCTAAGGTGATCCACGGCCCTGATTATATATCAGCTATGCTAATACTGCAAGGCCACACTTCCTGTTGACGTAATATTGTTTCAGTAGTACTCTAGACTATGCCCGACTCAAACCAGGTCAAGCAAGGCCTGTACGACCCCCAGTACGAGCACGACGCCTGCGGGATGGGGTTCATCGTCAATCTGAACGGTGAGAAAACCCACGAAATCGTCCGCAAAGGCATCGAAATCCTGATCAACCTGACCCATCGCGGCGCTTGCGGCTGCGATCCGGAGACGGGCGACGGCGCCGGCATTACCATCCAGATCCCGCATGAGTTCTTCTCGCGGGAGTGTTCCGAGCTGGGTTTTTCGCTTCCCGAACCGGGATCCTACGGCGTGGGGATGATGTTTCTGCCGGTGGAGCCCAAGCAGCGGTTGATCTGCGAAGGGATCGTGGAGCGCATCGCGAAGGAAGAAGGCCTCACCGTCCTGGGGTGGCGCGATACTCCCGTGCACGCCGACGCCATCGGCCGGACGGCGCGCTCGACGCAGCCCTACATCGAGCAAGTGTTCCTGCGCGGCGCGGCGAACATGACGCAGGACCAGCTCGAGCGCAAGCTGTACGTGGTCCGGCGGCGGGCGGAGACCGAAGTGATGGAGGCGGATCTCACCGAGAAGGAGTTCTACTACGTACCCTCGATGTCCTCGCGCCTGATCACTTACAAGGGCCTGCTGCTGGCGCCCCAGATCGACGACTTTTACCGGGGACTGCGCGATCCGGAAACTCGCAGCTCCCTGTGCATGGTGCACCAGCGATTCTCGACCAACACGTTTCCCAGCTGGAAGCTGGCGCATCCGTACCGCTTCATCTGCCACAACGGCGAGATCAACACCGTTCGTGGAAACGTCAACTGGATGAACGCGCGCGAGTCGACGCTCTCATCGGATCTTTTCGGAGACGATCTCGCCAAAGTGTTTCCGGTGATCCGGCCCAACTTGAGCGACACCGGTTCGCTCGATAACGCCGTGGAGTTTTTGACGCTGGGCGGGCGCAGCCTGCCGCACGTGATGGCGATGCTGATTCCGGAAGCCTGGGACGCCGATTCCACCATGCCCCAGGAGAAGCGCGATTTCTACGAATATCACGCGTCGCTGATGGAGCCCTGGGACGGCCCGGCCGCCGTAGCCTTTACGGACGGCAAGTGGATCGGCGCCACGCTCGACCGCAACGGCTTGCGTCCGGCGCGCTACCTGGTGACCAAGGACGGGCAGCTGATCGTCGCGTCGGAAACCGGCGTGCTGCCCATCAAGCCCGAAAACGTCTCCTACAAGGGACGCCTGCAGCCCGGCAAGATGCTGCTGGTGAATCTGGAGGAGCATCGCATTGTCCCGGACGAGGAGATCAAGCACGCGCTGGCCACCCAGCAGCCCTATGGCCAGTGGCTGAGGCGGAACCAGATCACCATCGATGCGCTGCCCGATCCCACGCGGGTCCATGGATTCGAGCCCAAGACCATCCTCGAGCGGCAGCGGGCTTTCGGATACACCGAAGAGGACCTGCGCATTCTGATGACGCCCATGGCCGAGAACGGCGCGGAGCCGATCGGATCGATGGGCACCGACACGCCCCTGGCTTGCCTCTCCGACCGGCCCCAGCCGCTCTTCAACTACTTCAAGCAGATGTTCGCGCAGGTGACCAATCCGGCCATCGATCCGATCCGCGAGGAGCTGGTGATGTCGCTCACCAGCTACATCGGGACCGAGCGCAACGTCCTGGAAGAGACCGCGCTGCACTGCCATACGCTGAAGCTGCCGCATCCCATCCTGACCAATTTCGACCTGGAGCGGCTGCGCCGCGTGAGCTGGGGGGATTTTCTGGCCACCACGCTGGGCGCGCTGTACAATCCCGCGGGCGGAGCCGAGGCGCTCGAAGACGCGCTGGACGAGCTGTGCATGCGGGCGAGCCTGGCGATTCGCGACGGCTACCGGCTGCTGATTTTATCCGACCGCGGGATCGACAAGGACAAGGCGCCCATTCCGAGCCTGCTGGCGCTGACCGCGGTCCACAATCACCTGGTGCGCGAGCGCAAACGTACCCAGGTGGCGCTGATCATCGAATCGGGCGAGCCGCGCGAGGTGATGCACTTCGCCCTGCTCACCGGCTATGGCGCAAGCGCGATCAATCCCTACCTGGCCATCGAAACGCTGGAGGATATGTCGCAAAAAGGGCTGCTGACGGTGGATTTTCCGACGGCGCTCAAGAACTACAAGAAGGCCATCAACAAGGGGCTGCTCAAGGTCTTTTCGAAGATGGGCATTTCGACGCTGCAAAGCTATCGCGGCGCGCAGATCTTCGAAGCCATCGGCCTGAACCAGGAGCTCATTGACCGGTACTTCACCGGAACCGCTTCGCGCATCGAGGGAGTGGGACTGGAGGTTCTGGCGCGGGAAGCCCAGACCAAGCACGAGCACGCCTTCCGCCCCGCCACGGAATCGGAAACCGAGCTGGAGGTCGGCGGCACCTATCAATATCGCGTCAAAGGCGAATATCACCTGCTGAATCCGCTGACCGTCTCCAAGCTCCAGCACGCGGTTCACAAGGGCCCCGAAGAAGGCTATTCCACTTTCCAGGAATACGCGGCACTGATTGACCAACAGAACAAGGATCTATGTACGCTGCGCGGGCTGATGGTGCTGCGCGAGCCGAAGCGCGGGGTCAAGATCGAAGAAGTAGAGCCGGCCAGCGAGATCGTCAAGCGCTTCGCTACCGGCGCGATGTCGTTCGGTTCGATCAGCAAGGAGGCGCACGAGACGTTGGCCATCGCCATGAACCGCATCGGCGGGCGGTCGAACACCGGGGAGGGCGGGGAAGACGAGGCACGCTTTCGAGCGCGATCCGAACGGCGACTGGCGGCGCAGCTCCATCAAGCAGGTGGCTTCCGGACGCTTCGGCGTCACCGCCAACTATCTGGTCAACGCGGACGATCTGCAGATCAAGATCTCGCAGGGCGCGAAACCCGGAGAGGGCGGCCAGCTTCCCGGCCACAAGGTGGACGAGGTCATCGCGCGGGTGCGTTATTCGGTTCCCGGCGTGGGATTGATTTCGCCGCCGCCGCATCACGATATCTACTCGATCGAAGATCTGGCGCAGTTGATCTACGACCTGAAAAACGTCAATCCCAAGGCCAGGATTTCGGTCAAGCTGGTTTCCGAATCGGGCGTCGGCACGGTGGCCGCGGGTGTGGCCAAGGCCCACGCCGACGTGGTTCTGATCGCCGGGCACGACGGAGGGACGGGAGCATCGCCGCTGACCTCCATCAAGCATGCCGGCACTCCCTGGGAGCTGGGGCTGGCGGAAACGCAGCAGGTGCTGGTCCTGAACGACCTGCGCAGCCGCATCATCGTGCAGACCGACGGCAAGCTCAAGACCGGCCGGGACGTGGCCATCGCCGCGCTGCTGGGCGCCGAGGAATTCGGCTTCTCCACCGCGCCTTTGGTCGCGATGGGCTGCATCATGATGCGCAAGTGCCATCTGAACACTTGCCCGGTGGGCATCGCCACGCAAGATCCGGTCTTGCGCAAGAAGTTCCAAGGCAAGCCCGAGGACGTCATCAACTACTTCTTCTTCGTAGCCGAGCAGGTTCGCGAAATCATGGCCAAGCTGGGCTTCCGCAGGATGGATGAGATGATCGGCCGCTCCGACATGCTCGATATGCGCGCGGGCATCGACCATTGGAAGGCCAAGGGCCTGGATTATTCGCAGCTGCTGTATCATCCCGAAGCTCCTTCGCGGGTGGGACGGCGGTGCATGATCGCGCAGGATCACGGGCTGGACCAGGCGCTGGACGCCAAGCTGATCGATCACGCGCGGCCGGCGCTCGAGCACGGCACGCCGGTCGAGATCACGCTGCCCATCCGCAACGTCCACCGCACGGTGGGCGCGATGCTGTCGGGAGAGATCGCCCGCAAGCACGGCTCGGCCGGTCTCGAACCCGGCACGATCCTGTGCAAGTTTTCGGGCTCGGCGGGACAAAGCTTCGGCGCGTTTCTGGCCCGCGGCGTGACGCTCGAGCTGGAGGGCGATTCCAACGACTACGTCGGCAAGGGGCTCTCGGGCGGGAAGATTATCGTGTATCCGCCCCGGCGTTCGACGTTCAAGCCCGAGCAGAACATCCTGGTCGGCAACGTGGTCCTGTACGGGGCGACCTCGGGCGAGGCGTTCTTCAACGGACGCGCGGGCGAGCGCTTCGCCGTGCGCAACTCCGGGGCCACCGCGGTGGTCGAGGGCCTGGGCGATCACGGCTGCGAGTACATGACCCGGGGGCTGGTCATCTGCCTGGCCGATACCGGAAAGAATTTCGCCGCGGGCATGTCGGGCGGGATTGCCTACGTGCTGGACGAAACCGGCGAGTTCGACAAGACGCGCTGCAATCGTACCGGAGTCGATCTGGAAACGGTCGACATCCCGGAGGACGTCGAAACCGCTGCGTTACTGGATCGCGCGCCACGCCGAGGAGACCGGCAGCCCGCGCGCCAACTGGATCCTCGACAACTTCGAGCAGCTTCTGCCCAAGTTCGTGAAAGTCTTCCCGCACGAATACAAACGCGTGCTGGGCGTCCAGCGCCAGGAGGCGACCGCCCGTGGGTAAGAACACCGGATTCATGGAGTACGCGCGGGAACTTCCCGAGCGGCGTGCCGTCGAAGAACGCGTCAAGGACTGGTTCGAGATCTACAAGGAGTTTCCGCTCGACAAGGTCCGCACGCAGGGAGCCCGCTGCATGGATTGCGGCGTGCCGTTCTGCCACACCGGGTGCCCGCTGAACAACATCATTCCGGACTGGAATGACCTGGTCTATCGCGACCGGTGGCGCGCGGCGGTGCGCGTGCTGCATTCGACCAACAACTTTCCGGAGTTCACCGGACGCATCTGTCCCGCTCCCTGCGAGTCCGCCTGCGTTCTGGGCATCAATGAGCCGCCGGTCACCATCAAAGTGATCGAGCGCACGATTATCGATCACGCGTTCCAGGAAGGCTGGGTGCAGCCCGAGCCTCCGGCGGTCCGCACGGGCAAGCGCGTGGCCGTGGTGGGCTCCGGTCCGGCGGGCCTGGCGGCGGCGCAGCAACTGGCCCGCGCCGGCCATTGGGTCACGGTGTTCGAGAAGAGCGACCGCATCGGCGGCCTGCTGCGCTACGGCATCCCCAACTTCAAAATGGAGAAGCAGGCGATCGACCGGCGCATGGAGCAGATGGCGGCCGAAGGCGTCGAGTTCATCACCAACTCGCACATTACTTCTCTGGACGATCTCCAGCGCGAGTATGATGCCGTGGTGCTGGCGATGGGCTCCGAGCAGCCGCGCGATCTTCCGGTCCCGGGCCGCGAGCTCAAGGGCATCCATTTCGCGATGGACTTCCTGACGCAGCAGAACCATCGCAACGAAGGCGATCCCGAGGACAAATCGAAAGCCATCCTGGCGACCGGCAAGCCGGTGATCATCATCGGCGGCGGCGATACGGGCGCGGATTGCCTGGGCACGTCGCATCGGCAGAAAGCGGCGAGTGTGCATCAGTTCGAGATTCTTCCCAAGCCTCCCGACGAGCGCTCGGCGACGACTCCCTGGCCGCTGTGGCCGCTGCAATTGCGCGTCGAAAGCTCGCACGAAGAAGGCGGCCTGCGCGAATGGGCGGTGGCGACCACCAGGTTCGAAGGCGACGCACGAGGGGAACGTGAAGAAGCTCCACGGCGTGCGCGTCGGGCCCGCCGCCCAAGTTCGCGCCGATCAAGGGCAGCGAGTTCACGCTGGATGCGGAACTGGTGCTGCTCGCCATGGGGTTCACCGGTCCCGTGAAGCCGGGCTTGATCGAGAAGGCCGGCCTCAAGCTCGACGCGCGCGGCAATATCGCGGCCGAGAACTACCAGACGTCGATTCCCGGCGTATTCGCGGCGGGCGACGCGCGCCGGGGGCAGTCGCTGGTGGTGTGGGCCATCGCCGAGGGCCGCAAGGCGGCGGAAGCCGCGAATGAGTATTTAACGAAAAGCTCTTAGCCGCAAATCAACGCGAATGAACGCGAATCACATTTGCGTAGTTAATATATAGGGTCTTCTGCAAGCGAGGATTGGTGGACCCTACGCAGCAGACCAAATCTGTCCAGTAGGCTCTGCACTACTTTCTTAAACCACCTGGGGGACGTCGGGGCCAAGTAGACTGCTTCGATCAGATTGTCCAATACTGCGGGCACCAACAATCCGTCCTCGGCAAGCGAGGCCTCGTCGAAACTGCGGGAATCTTGGATAGCCGCTCTGACTTCATGCTCGTGCTCGAAACTCGGACGCTTCCAGAAGAAACGTTTCAGCGTGTTGTCCGGAGGGTAAGGCAAATCGTAGTGAACTTTGGAGATTTCGATGCGCTGATCGCAATAAGCAGCAAAGGTAGCCTTGAGATTCGCGAACGTGGTTTGAACAGCTACACCCTCATCTTTGTTGACGTACAACTTCCACATCGCGGCAGACTCGTTCTGGTTCTCATGCCAACAGGAGAGGTATGTATGCTTCCTCGCCTTCTGGAAGATATCGGACATGACGACGCCAAGGCCCGTAATCTGTCCAGTGGTCTGCGCAGGAATACGTTCCAGATTCTGCCGTCGTGCATCAAGTCCGCTTTTGGTTGTAGCACCCTCCCACGTATCAGAGAGCTGATCCGCGCGTGCGAAGAACAGCGACTCAGTTGCAAGAAGCGAAACAAGTTTCGAGAGATCTATGTAACGCCACAGTTTCGCATCGTCCGCGGGTAGCTGGAAGAACCCGTCTTTTAGGGCCATAGAATCTACGCTCAAATCTTCAACGCCACATGACCCTTCACAACCTGGGAACGCCGGCTCCAACAGAGAGCGGCAGTAGCTCCACCAGATCCGCATCGGGCGCCGCCGCATCCGGATCGGGAATGGGCAAAGGCTTGCCTCTTCCAGGAAAAGCTGGGCCATTTCTTCCAGGGCGCTGGCGATCATGACACGCGCATCCGTCAGGTCGAAACCTGACTGCACACGCCAGGAAAGTCGAGAACCTCGGCGACCACCATCCGGTCATCGCCGCGGGGCAGATAGTAGGCGACGTGATAGCGCAACATCCCCTTCATGATACGATCCTTCGTGGCTCGTTATCTTCGGCTCGCGCTCATAACCCTGGCCCTGCTCTTCGTCTGCCTGCCGATCGCGTTCATCGTGACCTTCCTGCTCGACCCGCTGTGGTCCTGGATTGAAGCGACCTACGGCATCGAATCGATCGGCCACTCGGGGCCTTCGGATTGGTGCTTCTATCTGGTTTACGGGCTGCTGAATGCCCTGGTGCTGCTTGCGGTTCTTATATCGCGGAGTGGTCCAGCAGGGCGAGGGCGGTCTCGGCGTCGTCCGGGTTGACTTGCAGGCGCATTCCACGAACAACCGGCGAGTCCATCCACGCCATATTGGCATCGGCCAGAAAGCAATCGATTCCCGCGGATTCGAGGCACCCCTTGGCCAAAAGCGCCTCGGACAGGTTGCCGAATTGGCGAATCGTGATGAGCTCGGGACCTTGGCGCGGGTCGGTCATTTCGTGAGTCGCGTGCCTCGCACTCCATTCTATACGACCAAGATTGAGGGCGCCCGGCTGGCTCATGGCAACCAGGAAGCGGTGGTAATCGGCCAGATCGAACCACAGTAAAGCTAGCATTTATCAGGCACCTGGGAATGGCAATCCGAGTGCACTAACGGAAGTTACTTGGAGGTTCTATGAAACTGATCCCACTGAAATTCGCACTTTCGACACTGTTGGCCGGCGCACTGTTCGTGACTCCCGGCGTTGCGTTTGCGCAGCATCGCGGCGGTGGCGGGGGCGGAGGGAACCATTCTTCGGGTGCCCGAAGCTCCTCCGGACAGCGCGGTGGCGGAGGACGTTCGTTCTCCGGACAGCGAGGCTCTTCGGGCGGCGCACGTGGCTACAGCGATCGCGGCGAACGCTCGCGCGGCGGGGATCGGGATCGCGGCGGTGACCGTTATCGCGGGGGCGACCGCGACCGTGATCGTTATCGCGGCGGAGGCTATTACAGCGCTCCGTATTATTACGGCTCCCCATACTATAGCTACGGCGGCGGCTACTACGCGCCGAATTACTGCAATCCGAACGGCTACTACGACCAATGGGGCAATTGGTATCCTCCGACGTGTTCGTACGGCCCCAACTACTACGGATATTAGAAGGATGACTGCGCTCGAAGCTGGGCAGACAATCGAAGGCGCAGCTCTGAAGTTTGCCGGCGGTGGCAGATCAGGCACAGGGAGCGGATGTTATCCAGATCGCATTCGCCTCCGCCTTCCGCCACCGGAACGATATGATCGGCGTCCCACAGGGTTTTCCGGTTGAGCCGCTTCAGCCCCCAACGGGCGAGCAGCTTCAGCCGGTGCGTGCCGCGGGAACGGCGGAGCTCCAGATAAGCGGCGCGGCAATCGACGCCGCACAGGGCGCAGATCGCGCGATCCCGGGCCAGCACCTGCTCCCGCAGATACCCGGGGTCGGTGCGAAGACGCCACTCATGGACACACCAGTCCGAGCAAAAGGTGAACCGGCGGGCGGGGACTTCCAGGTTGCACCAGCGGCACAGGACCCGGCCGTTCTGACCTTTTTGGAGTGTGGCTCGATCGGCAAACCCGCCGGGCATGGTGCGCGAGGTGCTCACAAGGTGTTTGTAACATTTTAACCATAGATTGTTCAGATAGAGATTGATTCCGCGTCTGTGCCCGCGGGGACACCGGGCGATCAAGATCGAGGTCGCGGGTCCACGATATAATCAATCCAAATGGACCTGTACGACGAAATCGTGCGTCTGCGAAGCCTCGGGCAGAAGTGCGCCGTGGCGACCATCGTCCAGGTCAACGGCTCGATTCCGAGCTTCGAGAGCGCCAAAATCCTGGTACGCGAAGACGGCTCCTTTATGGGCACGGTGGGCGGAGGCTGCGTCGAGGCGGAGGTCTGGAACGCCGCGCGCGAGGTTATCGAGACCGAGAAACCGCGTCACCTATCCTTCAGCCTGGGCCAGGATGCGGCCTATGACGAAGGCCTGATCTGCGGAGGTCAATTGAATATTTTCGTCGAACCCGTGATTCCGCAGCCGCGCGCCTTCATCTTCGGCGGCGGGCATGTCTCCAAGGGGATTTCGAAGATCGCGACGCTGGCCGGCTTTTCCACCTCGATCATCGACAACCGCGAGGCGTTCGCCAACCAGGAGCGTTTTCCGGAAGCCGAAGCGACCTACGCCGAAGAGTACGAAGAGGTGTTTCCGAAGCTGCCGGTGAACTCGTCGAGCTACATCATCATCGTCACGCGCGGGCATCGCGACGATATGCGCGTGCTGCGCTGGGCGGTGAACACGCCGGCCAAGTACATCGCCATGATCGGGAGCAAGCGCAAGACCATCTCCGTGGTTCAGGAGCTCGAAAAGGAAGGCATCGCGCGCGAGGCGTTCGACAAAGTATTCGCGCCCATGGGCCTGGAGATCGGCGCGGAGATGCCCGAGGAAATCGCGATTTCCGTGGTGGCGGAGATGATCGCGGTGCGGCGGGCTCCGGATACGGACTGGCGGCAGCTTTCGAAATCGATCTTCGCGCACGACCGGCTGAAGGCCCTGTTGAAGTGATCGCCGGGATCATCCTGGCGGCGGGCGCGTCCAGCCGCATGGGTACGCCCAAAGCGCTTCTCGATTATCGCGGCGAAACTTTCGTGGGACGGTTGGTACGTGTGCTGGGAGCCAGTTGCCAGCCGGTCATTGTCGTGCTCGGGTATCACGCGGATGCGATTCGCCAGCAAGTTCCCGCAACCGCGAAAATCGCGATCAATCCGGATCCGAGCCGCGGCCAGCTTAGCTCCCTGCAAACGGGCTTGGGCGAGCTGCCGGCCGAAGCCGACGGGTTCGCGTTTATCCCGGTCGATAGTCCTGCCGTGGCGGAGGATACCGTGGCGGCTCTGGCACAAGCATTCGAGCGCCGGAAACCCTCGACACTTTTCGTGATTCCGCGGCAGTCCGGCAAGCGCGGGCATCCGGTTTTCGCGGCGCGATCGATCGCAAACGAGTTGCTGGCGTTGCCGCCCACGGACGAGGCGCGCGCAGTGGTGCACGCGCATGTAGACCGCACCGAGTACGTGGACGTCGATGACGCCGGCATTTTCACCGACATCGACGATCCGGAGGCCTATCGTCTTCTCAAGGAACGCGCGGTATGAAGTGGGTAAGACGCGTTCTGTGGACCATGACCGGCTTGGCCGTGCTGGCCGTCGTTGTTCCTTATCTGCCGACCGACGTGCTGCGGCCGGGCATCGAGCGCGCTCTGGAGCGGAGCATGGGGAGGAAAGTCGATGTCGTCGGCGGAATCAGCCTGACGCTCTTTCCAGGTCCGATTCCACAGCCCGGACTCACACTGGACGAGGTCATCATCCATGAGGATCCGCGCGCCGGCATAGAGCCACTGGCGCATGTAACATCGCTGGGAGCCAGCATTCGGGTGCTGAGCCTGTTCGAGCGCAAGCTGGAATTTTCCAGCCTGAATCTCGGTGACGCCACCATCAATCTGGTGAAGACCAATGCCGGTCCGTGGAATTTCCAGTTTCTGCTGGAGAGCAGGGCAGGCGACTTCCGGCGGATTCCCGCCATTCGCATGCGCGGCGGACGAGTCAACTTCAAGTTCGGCGATACCAAGTCGGTGTTCTATTTCAACGACGCCGATCTGGACGTGGCTCCGTCCGGCGACGGCTCGATGGAATTGCGGTTCGGCGGAGCGCCCTCACGCACCGACCGTTCGACGCAGGAGTTCGGACGCTTGTTTGTGCGCGGAACGGCGGCTCCCGAAAGCCAGCGGCTGGACTTGAACGTGGAACTGGAGCGCAGTTCGCTCGAAGAAACATTGCGGTGGATGGATCCGCGCGGGTTCGGCGTGCATGGAACCGTGGCGCTGGAGGCTCAGCTATCCGGACCTCCGTCGCATTTGGACGTGGCGGGACAAATTCAACTGGCCGACGTCCACCGCTGGGATCTGGTGCCGGACGAAGTGGGCGGACTGAAGCTCGGTTTCGGGGGAACGCTCGATCTTCGCGGCGAGCGAGTGGACTTGCAGACCACCGCCAACCCCGACGTTTCTCCCGTGGTGATCCGGTTTCGTTCCTGGGATTTTCTGAAGACTCCGCACTGGGATGCCGGCGCGGATCTGCAGCAGGTGCCCCTGGCCGCCGTGCTGGCCGTCGGCCGGCACATGGGCGCGACTCTGCCGGAGAAGCTGGCATCGCAAGGTGTGGTGTCGGGGTCGGTGACCTACAACCAGCAGCAGGGATTGCAGGGGAGGGTGGTGCTGCGCGATGCCTCGCTGAGCGTACCGGACGAGAAGCCGGTGGAAGCGCCCGTGGCCACGGTGGACATCGCCGGCCGCTCCATCAGCCTGGAGCGCGCTTCCGTGCATATCGGCCAGAAGCAGAGCGCCGACGTGGAGGGCAGCTACGACCTGGATCAGCCGCGCTCGCTGGACTTGAAGATCACCACGCGCGGACTGAGCGTAGCGGCCATGCGCTCCTTCGGGCTGGAGGCCATCCCGCTGCTGGAGCAGACGCCGCAGGGCTCTCCTCCGGGAGTCTGGCGCGGCTGGGCCCGTTACCAGGGTGGAAAGTGGTCCGGTGAATCCGAACTGCAAAACGCCCGCATCGCAGTGGACGGGCTGGCCGATCCGGTGATGATCCAGTCGGCATCGGTGAGCCTCAACGGGACCAGAGTGGCGGTACGTAATTTGCGGGCGACGGCGGGCGCGATCGCGTTCACCGGCAACTATCGCCGGCAAGCGGCGGCGGCATCCGATAAGACCCGGCCCGATCAGTTCAATCTGAAGATCGAGGAAGCCGACGCAGGGGAATTGTCCCGCCTGTTCGCACCCGCACTGCTTCGCGACCGGGGCTTTCTGGCGCGCACGTTCCGGCTGGGAGCGAACGCTCCGGTGCCCGCGTGGCTGAAAGCGCTGCGCACCGAAGGCAGGGTCTCCATCGGTTTGCTGACGGCGGGCGATGTGCGATTGCACGGCATCACGGCCCAGGTGGAGTGGGATGGTCCGGCGGTAGACTTGCGCGATCTGAGCGGAACGATCGATACGGCTGCGTTCGGCGGCGATCTCAGCATCGACCTGCGGACCGGGAATCCGCAATACCACTTCGGCGGAAGAGCGATCAACATTCCCTACAAGGGCGGCACACTCGACCTGGAGGGTAGCCTGGACGCCGCCGGAGACGGCGAGGAGCTGTTCGAAAGCGCGCGCGCCGAAGGCACTCTGCGCGGAGAGTCGATCCTGTTCGCGCCGGATGCCGAGTTCGGTTCGGTCACCGCTGGTTTCGAGATGCAGGGCGTGGGCGCCACGTCGCACTGGAAACTGTCAAACGTCGAGGTGAACCAAAGTGGCGAATCGCTGGCCGGCACCGGAGCTTCCCAGACCGATGGAAAATTAGTTCTGGAGCTGGTGAGCCGCGGCAAGCCGCTGCGCTACACGGGAACGCTGTTTACCATGGCAGCCAAGCCGTAGTCTGCGCGCCATTCTGACTCGACACCAGGCTGTTCAGGGCGTGGAGTTTGTCGAGCGGCGGCTCGATGTAGCCGATCCCCCGGCCGGCGCAGGCAATGCTGATCCACAAGATCAGCGAAAGTGCCGCCGCCAGTCTGGCTTTCCCCGGAATCCGTTTGGCCTGATCGAGCGCCGCGGGGTTCTTGTACACGCTGCCGTGAAACACCCATGCATGGACGGCGACCAGCACGAAGAGCGTCAGCTTGATCCTGAAAAAGATGTTGTAGTAATACTCTTCCGCTTTGGCGCTGGCCAGCAGGATTCCACAGGTGGCCACGATCAGGAATCCGATCCGCTTGGGCCAGCGGAGTTGATTGACCACGTCGGAAACCGGCTGGTCGCGCAACACCGCTCCCAGCAGGCGCAGATCGGTCACCAGGATGGCGCCGGCGAACATTGCGATCCCGGTCAGATGACTCGCCAGGACGATCGGATAGGTATACGCCGACATGCGGAGGTAGGTGGCCCAATCGGTACTCTGAATCCACTGCGAGAATTCCAGGATGGACATTGCTCAATACCCCGGCGTCACGACGAACGCGATGAAGATCCCGGCGAAGATCACGCTGGTCCACAGGGCCAGCGAGGCGCAGGCCACGGGCTTGTTCAGGCCGGACGATAACTCGCCGCGCAGCAGCTTGCGGCGGACCGTATAGTGAAACACGATCGCCAGAAGGAGAAGAACCATTTTGACCTGGAACGAAAAGTTCAGGTAATACATGTCCGGATCGGAGGAGAACAGCAAGGGTCCGGATAGCAAAACCGTGACCAGCCCAAACAGAGTCCACGGCGCCAGGGCCTTGGCGAGCACGCCGGGGTTCTGGCGGCGCAGCCCGAATCCCAACAGGCGGAAATCCACCAGCGCGATGGTTCCCACGGTCATGGCAAATCCCAGGATGTGGAAACACTCGAGAATCGGAAAGACCAGCGGCGATGCGTTGAGCGGGTTTTCAAAGGCGATCAACATGGCTCACGAACTCGGACAGGGGCCACCACAAAAGCTAGCACATTACGCTCCTGTCAGGGACGACACCTGAATGGTTCCGTTCACTTGCGCGCGCAGCTGGCCGTAGTTCACGACCTGAAAGAAGGGATGCTGCGGCGCGGGAGCGATGAAACGGGTGCGGCCCAAAGCGATCTTCCCAAACAGCTGCCACGTCTCCCTGGAAGCCCTGGCGGGCAGCGGCGTCCTGAAGCGCCGCATAGCTCTCGCCTCTCTCCTTTGGCGTTCGGGAATCGAACGCAGGATCCAGGAACACCACCGTGAGACTGGCGCCACGAATGGTCAGGTATGCGACGGGGAAAGTTTCCATCGTAGGATCTAGTTTAGGGTCAAATGACGATGTCGCGTTTGGGAAGAATGCTTCGACCGTTTTTCGACGGCGAGTTTTATCTGCGCAGCAACCCGGACGTGAGGGCTGCCGGAATGAATCCTCTGAATCACTATCTGCAATACGGAGCCGCCGAGCAGCGCCAGCCCAATCCGCTGTTCGATCCGGCGCATTATCTGGCGTGTTGTCCCGAGGCGCGCGGCGCGGGAAATCCCCTGGCGCACTTTCTACGAACAAACGGCGGGAACTGGCCGGCGACGCATCCGCTGTTCGACTGCGCGGCCTATGTCAGCGCTTATCCGGAGGCCGCGGATAGTCCGCTGGCGCACTATCTCTCGCAAAGCCGGCATCCGGGTCTGGAAGGAAGCCAGTTCGGGCAATGCTGACCGAAGCCGCGGCGGTGCGCTTCGTGCTGCTGCACTATCACTTCTTCAAGAACGCCGGCAGCACCATCGAAGAAATTCTGGAGCACAGTTTCTTCGAGAACTACGCCCGCCTGGATACCGCCGATTTTGACGGCGCCGTGAGCCAAGGCGAGTTGATTGCGTTCCTGCGGCGCCATCCCCGGATGAAGGCCGTGTCCAGCCATCAGTTCCGGTATCCGTTCCCGCAAGAGCCGGGGTTCCTTTTCTTCGATCTGTGTTTCCTGCGCGATCCGCTCGACCGCCTTCGATCCATGTACGACTACTTCCGCGAGAAACCGGTGCCGGGCGAGCCGGCCAGCAAACTGGCGCGCGAGCAACCGCTAGGCGGATTCATCGCGGAGCTGGTGAAACATCACACGTACCGGGTCAGCAACGTGCAGGTGAACCTGCTGGCGAACGGCATCGTCAACGATCTTCCGGCGGAAGCAGACCTGGCGCGGGCGAGAGAAGTCATGCTGAGGACGTCTTTTCTGGGCGTGGTGGATCGCTTCGAGGAAAGTCTGATCGCCGGGCAGTATTTTCTGCGGCCGGTGTTCCCGAACTTGGCGCTGGCGCAAGAGCCCGCCAACATTTCCGCGGGATGGGAAGACGCGCTGAACGAGAGAATCGAGAAATTCCGGCGAGCCTGCGATCCGGATGTTTTCGCGGAGCTGGTGCGATTAAATTCGCTGGATGCCGAACTGGTGAATTGCGCCCGCGAGGAAGTGCGCCGCCGCTTTTCGATGGTCCCGGACGGGCCGGCGAAGCTGCGCGAGCTGCGGGAGGCCGGCGCTACCGGAAGCCCACGCCGGTGATCACGACGCCCAGTTTACGGAGATCGCCCGGCGCCGAGAAGGTCTTATCGACCATGACCGTCACGGTGGCGGTGAGGTTCGACGAGTGGAAGGGCGCCGAGAGTTTGTAGGTTCCCGGGCCCGGAAACGTATCCTCGGCGGCAAGATGGCCGTCCACCAACAACTGCACATGCCGCGCGGGACTCTGATCGGGAATGTAGAGCACAAGCTCCACGGCTTTTACGGTTTCAGGCGTAGTTAGAAGCACGCTTGCGCGCTCACTCGACCATCCATCGGGATACAAGCCCGACAAGATGTGAACAGGAGCCCGAGGATCGTGCGGGTCGAGGTAGCTGAGCACGGGTTTCCGGTCGATCACGGTGTCGGCGCGTACGCGATCGGCGGGCCCTCTTGAAATCTCGAAGGGCAGGAGGCCGTCGGCGGCGCTTGAATAGGCCGAACGGTGAGTGAGCGAGATCAGACGCAAGGGAACGCTGGGGGAGATGTCGGCAGCGCTGATCTGCGCGACGGGCGCGTTCACCATGACGGGAGCAGCCAGCGCGCTCGAGACGATTGTGTCGCCGACTTGGACGGCCTGATCCTTGCCCAGCGGCAGGGCGCCTTCCGATTCCAGGTAATAGCGCAAGCCCCATTCGGCATTGACCCAGACGCGGTGGTTGGCGGCGTCGGGAGCGAGCGTGGCGGCAAACTTCCGATAGCCGTCCCAATGCTGATAGTTCGCGGTCGCCAATCCTAGCGAAAGGATCAGTTGCAGGGCGAATCCGGCGGCCAGCCAGCGAGGTACGGAATTACGCGCGGCCAGAATCGCGACCGGCGCGGCGATAGGCAGGAGGTAGCGCGCCGACCCGGCGAAGAAGATCAGCATTGCCCCGGCGAAGAAAATGACGGCCCAGGCTGCCAGGAAGTCGCGGTGCACGGACTCCGCGATCAGCCAGGTGAGAAGCAGGACGCCGCATCCGACCGAGAGCCAGAAGAGCGGATTGAGATCGTAGAACATGGCGGCGAGCATCGCCACGGCCGCAGCGACCAGGCGCCAGCGATGTTTCGGCCAGAAGGCGGCGATCACCAGCACGGGAGATACGATCCATCCCGAATGCACCACCAACGCGGCCATGCTGCGGAGCGTGTTGGACGTCTTGTGGAACGAATAACTGCGCATGTAGCCCAGCAGTACCGCGGCGGGAAGCGCTCCGCGGGTGGTCCATTCCCAGAGTTGCCATGCCGCGATGGCGGCGGGCGCGGCGAGTGTCATGACCCAGGCGGCCGAGGCAACGGTTCCTTTACGACGACTCGTAAACAAGTACACGGCCAGAATCGGGGTGAGCAGCACCGCCTGGTACGCCGTCAGTCCGGCGAGCGCGCCCGCAGCGGCCGAACCTGCCAGCGCGAGCATCGAATCGTTATCGACGGCGCGCACGAACAGCGCCACGGACGCCATCCAGAAAGCGAGGAAGGGGAGATCGGCTTCGAGGGAGTTCCCGTTCACCACGAAGGCCGGCACGGCGAGGAACAGCAGCGTGGCAAAGAACGGCCGCTCGCAGAATCGGCGGGCGAGAGACCACATCGCGAGCGCGGCGATCACGGAAAACAAAGTGTACGCCAGGTGAAACGGAATCTCGCGCACCTCGCCGAGCGCGGCCAGCAGGATCGCCAGGATCCACGAGTTCAGGGGGCCGTGCGGGTGCCCGCGCATGTCGACCATGTCGCCCAGGAACATGTAGCGGGTGTCCAAGGGATGCAGCGGATCGATCTGCGCGTGTTCAGCGCCGTAGAGGTAGTAAACGTCGTCGCCCTGAATGGGCTGATTCAGGAACGGCAGCCGAAGCAGGATGACCAGCGCGACAAGGGCGAGGGTCTGCTTTACCACTGAGCTTTTACCACTGCACGGGCTTGCCGGGCTCGAGCGTCCAGACTTCGGTGCCGGGAAGATCGCGGATCAGATCGGCCAGTTGCTCGGGCCGGCCGGTGAGCGCCGGAAACGTTCCGAAGTGCACGGGAATGACGCGGCGGACGTTCAGCATCCGGCAGGCGAGCGCGGCCTCGCGCGGGCTCATGGTGTAGAGGTCGCCGATGGGCAGAAACGCCAGCTCGGGATGATACAGGCGTTCGATCAGCTGCATATCGGTGAACACGTTGGTATCGCCCGCGCAGTAGACCACGCGCCGGTCGGGCAATCGCATCACGTAGCCGGCGGCCTCACCGCCGTAGACGATCTGATCGCCGTCCAGAATGCCGCAGCTATGGATGGCGTGGGTCATGGTGGCCGAAATCGGTCCGACGGTGACGGTGCCGCCCTTGTTCATGCCGAGCGTGTTCTTGGCGCCTTTCTTTTCCAGCCAGAGGGCCGTCTCATAGATGGCCACGATCTGCGGCGAAAACTTCTTGGCCAGCGGCAGCACGTCGTGAACGTGATCGAAGTGGCCGTGGGAAACCAGAATGACGTCGACACGATCGATGGAGTGCCCTTTGGGATACGCGGGATTCCCTTCGATCCACGGGTCGACCAAAATAACTTCGCCGGTGGTCAGGCGGAACTGATACGTTCCATGACCGAGCCAGGTGATCTCAACCATCTTTCGATTCTAACCGCTCGGATTGTTTCTGAGGGATCCCTTGGCCGTCCGTTTGCTCCCGGCGGCGGGAGGCCGGTCATTGTGCCGGCAACATCCATCGTACGCAGGCCCTTCACAGCAGGATCTAGAATGCCGCTTCTTCGCCAGGCTGGGCCGGTCCAAGTTCTCCGATGGAAGAGCACTCGAACTCCTGGTCAAAAGATAGTCGACAAGAACGAGCCGGTGGTTGAGTTGGGACGGGAAGTCGTGGCAGCGGCGGGACATTGAGGTGGGCGTCCAGAGGTACGAATTCTGTCGCGCAGGCAGCGTTTACGAATCTGCGCGAAGACGTTTCCGGAGGAAGAGTTTCTGTGCTCCACCCCGATAGCCATCAACGACGCCCACGCGAACGTAGCCACGCTTTTCGTAAAAGCCCGGGGCTTGAAAACTCAGGGTGTCGAGAAGGGCCGAGTGACAACCGCTTTTGACCGCGGCGTCCTCCGCTGCCTTCAGAATATTCGACCCAATCCCTGACCCACGAAGATCTTCCGCGACCCACAGTGCGTGGATTGAAAGCCAACCGAGGGAGACGTCACCAACAAGGCCGCCAACAGTTTGACCGTCGGCATCGCGAACGTATACGTCCAGGACATTGGATTCCCCCAGGTGGCGACGATTGAATTCAAGCAACCCGCCTACGATCACATCACGACTTTCTTTCTGAACCTGATGGGCAACTTCGACATCAAGGGGAGGAGACGGATTCGGCATCTTTGCCATGATCCGAATTGTAACGCTCGCATGCGTGACCGAGCCATAGAAGTTCAACCACCACTGGAGCTTACTCGCTGTGATATGAAGAAAAAGGACGTGTGGAAATTCACTGTATTCCTTTTCTCGACCGTGGTTCTGTTCGGGCAAGGGCCGGAGATCGAATTTGTCAAGATCCAGCCGGGTGAGTTTCTGATGGGGTGCTCGCCCAAAGACACTCCGTACTTGCCTGACGGAACGATGAGCGCCTGTCCCGCGGACGCCCAGCCGGCGCATCGGGTTCGGATCACCAGGGCGTTTGAAATCGGCAAGTATGAAGTAACGCAGGCGCAGTGGGAAGCGGTGATGGGAAACAATCCGAGCTTTTTCAAGGGCGCGGATCATCCCGTGGAGCAGGTGAGTTGGGAGGATGTTCACGAGTTCCTGCGCCGTCTCAGTGCGCGGGGCGACGGCTATCGCTACCGGCTGCCGACCGAGGCGGAATGGGAATACGCGGCACGGGCCGGAGCCGAAGGTCTCTACGCCGGATCACCGCTTTCGGCCATGGCCTGGTATGGAGTGGGCGGTGCGAATCTGCTCCAGAGCAAGGGAACGACGCATCCGGTCGGCAAGAAGCAACCAAACGCGTGGGGCTTGTATGACGTCCACGGCAACGTCGAGGAGCGAGTGGAAGATTGGTATAGCGCCAGTTATTACAAGACCAGCCCGCAGGATGATCCGCAGGGTCCGGCGTCGGGCGAGATACACATCGCGAGAGGGGGTTCCTGGTACAGCAACGCGAGCTATCTCCGCCTGGCGAACCGGTACCAGACGGTAGCGGTTCTTCGGCGCCGTGATGTCGGATTCCGGTGCGTGCGGGAACCCGTCCGCTAGTTTCAGCGCTTCAGCATGGTCTTCGCAGACGGCTGGGCGTGGCCCAGGATGTTATGCGGGCGGTATGGTTTTTCGAGCGCCGCGATTTCTTCGGCAGTGAGCTTGAGATCGATGGCGCCGATCACGTCCTTGAGATGCGCGGCCTTGGTGGCGCCGATGATCGGGGCGGTGACGCCGGGAGCCTGCAGGACCCAGGCACAGGCGATCTGCGCGGGCGAGACGCCGCGTTGTTTAGCCACGTTGATAACAGCGTCCGCCACCAGGAAGTCATCTTCCGAGTGATACATGTCTTTCGCGAACGTGTCGACACTGGCTCGCGTGGTGGCGTCGCCATCGCGCTTGCGGTTGCCGGTGAGGAAGCCGCGCGCCAGAGGGCTCCAGGGGATGATCGCCAGTCCCTGGTCGACGCACAGCGGAATGGTCTCGCGTTCTTCCTCGCGGTAGACCAGGTTGTAATGATTCTGCATTGACGCGAACCGATGCCAGTGGTTCTCTTTGGCCGTATAGAGCGCCTTCGAGAGCTGCCAGGCCGCCATGCTGCTGGCGCCCAGATAGCGCACCTTGCCGGCGCGCACCAGCGAATCGAGCGCTTCGAGGGTTTCCTCGATGGGCGTCTGGGGATCCCAGCGGTGGATCTGATAGAGGTCCACGTAATCCATCTGCAGGCGGCGCAGGGAATTGTCACAGGCGTCGAGGATGTGTTTGCGGCTGAGGCCGCGCTGGTTCGGGCTCGGGCCCATGGCGCCGAACACTTTAGTCGCGACCACGATCTGATCGCGCGAGGCCATCTCCTTCAGATGGGCTCCGGTGATCTCTTCACTCAGGCCGACCGAGTACACATCGGCGGTATCGAAGAAGTTGATGCCGGCGTCGAGCGCGATGCGGAAATGCTCGCGCGCATCTTGCTTGTTGACGTGCCAGCCCTTGGTGCCCTGGGCCCAGCCGGGCAGATCTCCGCCGCCATAGCTCATGCATCCCAGACAGAGGCGGGAGACGGTGATTCCGGTATTTCCGAAGTTGGTGTATTGCATCGTATTAGAATTTTAGCGGGCTCGCGCGGGCAACTGGATGCCATCGCCGATCTGGGCGAAATCCGGGATCGTCACGGGGGTATGCCCGGTGATGGGGATTTCGCCGAACAGCGCCTTGACCGCGGCGATTTCCGAGGGCAGCGCCGAGCTGAAGGTGGTGAGAAAAGCGGTCGCGTTCGGAACGCTGGTCAGCAGGTAAGGATTCTCGAACGGGAGCAGCACCAGGGGAGTGGGACCATTTGACAAATTGACGAGCAGGAGTTGGACGTCCTTGAGATCGGCGGACACGGAGGCGAAGGAGGCCGCGACGATCGCCGAACACGCGCCCGTATATCCGACAGTTGCTTCGAGTGCCGCGAGCGGCAACGACGTGTCGAGTGAAATCACCCGGCCGTTGGGGACGCGGCGCTGGAATTCCCGGATGGTGCGCTGGCCGAATTGGGAGATGCGGCTCTCGGTGATCACGATCAGGCACGCTTGACTGGAGGGCGCCAGCGGGAGCACGCCGCCTTCGTTGCGGATGAGAGTCACGGCGCGATCCGCCACCTCTTGGGCTTTCTCGGCGGCTTCGGGCGAATCTAAGGTGTCGGAAATGGCGTCCAGGTTCACCAGCCTTTTCCTGGTCAAGCCCGAGCGAAATCTTCGCGGCGAGAATGCGCTCGACGCTCTGATCGAGGCGCTGGCGGGAGATGCGGCCATCTTCCACGGCGGCCAGCACAGCGCGGATGGCCTTTTCCGGATCGGGAGGCATCAGCAGCACGTCGGCGCCCGCGATGACCGACCTCACCGAGCCTTCGCCGCTATCGAACAGCATCGCCAGGCCCTGCATGGTCATGGCATCGGTGACGATCAGGCCCTTGAACTTGAGCTCGTCGCGCAGCAGCCCGGTGAGCACGTTGTGCGATACGGTGGCGGGCAGGCCGGAGGGCTCGAGGGCCGGGACGGAGATGTGCGCGGTCATGACGGAGTCCACGCCGTGCGCGATGGCGGTCTCGAACGGCTTCAGCTCCGTGGCGTCGAGGCGCTCGCGCGACACTTCCAAACGCGGCAGGCCCAGGTGGCTATCGACATCGGTATCGCCGTGCCCGGGAAAATGTTTGGCGGTGACCAGGACACGATTCGCCGGGTCGGAATGCGCGCCTTCGATAAATGCGGCGACGTAGCGCGATACCTGCTCGGGATCTTCGCCGTAGGAGCGCAGGTTGATGATCGGGTTCAGGGGATTGTTGTTGACGTCGGCCACCGGCGCGAAGATCCAGTGAATGCCCAGGGCGCGAGCCTCGCGGGCGGCGATCATGCCTTCATACTTCACGGCGGCGAGATCGCCCGCCGCTCCGAACGCCATGCTGTGCGGGAATCGCGTGCCGCCGGTGACGCGCATGGAAGCGGCTCGCTCGAAATCGGAGGCCACCAGCAGAGGGGTCCGGGCCAGCTTCTGCATCTGGTTCAGGAACAGGGCCATGGCATGAGGCTCGGCGTTGCGGACCAAGCCGTACTGCGCGGCGTTGTTGATGATGATGCCGCCCACGTGCAGATCGGCGACCCAGTGGCGGTATTTTTCGTAATCCTTCGACTTGCGGCTGTAGACGTCGCCATCGGCGGCGACGATCACCAGTTGCGCGACTTTATCGTGCAGGCTCATGCGCCGCATCAGGGCTTGCGCGGCCCGCTGATCCGCGGTGAGCGGTAGCGGCTTTGGATTTAGCCTTGGCTTTGGAAGCCGCCGGCTTGGGTCTGGCGGGAGGCGTCACGCGGGGAGTCTGCGCGACGATGGCAAGCGCGATCAGAAATGTGGCGGCCAGCCACGCGGCCCGCATGTTCATAGCATCTCACTCTTAGCGGGAAGCGAAGCAGCCACGATCTGGGCGACGTCCAACAATTTCGGCGGAGCCGGCGAAACGGCGGCCAGCGCATCGCGAAACATGGTGTTGCAGAACGGGCAAGCCGCGGCGACGGTGCCTGCTCCTGTTGCGGCCAGTTCGCGCGCGCGATTGTGGCTGACGCGCTCGCCTGGTTCTTCGCCGAGAAATGCCAGTCCTCCGCCGGCGCCGCAACAGAAGCTACGTTCGCGGGTGCGCGGCGGATTCACCACTTCACCGGATCGGGCGAGGACCGCGCGCGGCTCGTCATAGACGTTGCGGTAGCGGCCGAGATAGCAGGGATCGTGATAGACGATCTGTTCACCGCTGGACTGCGGAAGCCGGTCGAGGTGGCGCGCGAGAAATTCGCTGTGATGTTCGATGGGCGGGGCCTGGCCGTACTCCCGCCAGTCGGTCGAGATGGTGCGGACGCAATGCGGGCAGATGGAGACGATCCTGGCCGTCTTGCTCTGCTTCAGCGTGTCGAGATTCGATTCGGCGAGCTGCTGGAACACCAGATCGTTGCCCAGGCGCCGGGCCGGATCGCCCGTGCACTTCTCTTTTTGCAGAACGCCGAACGTGGTCCCGAGGTGCTTCATCACCTGGGCGAAGGCGGCGATGATCTCGCGGCCCTGCGGATCGTAGGCGCCCATGCAGCCGAGCCACAGGCAGTACTCCTGGGTGCCGTCGAAAATCGGCAGCTGTTCCTTGGCGATGAACTTGTCGCGCTCGGCGGAACTGAATCCGAGGGCATTGCCGTGGCGTTCGAGAGCGAGAAACAGCTTGGTGCCGTACTGGTCGTCCCACTTGCCGGTGTTCACGGCGCCGCGCCGCAGCCCCACGATGAGGGGGAGGTGCTCGACGCCCACGGGGCACTGGAATTCACACGCGCCGCAGGTGGTGCATTGGAACGCGGCTTCCTGCGAAAGATGTTTCCCAAACAGCGGCTCTTCCGAGGCCGGGCCGAACTCATTCAGGTAGTCGCGCACGCCGAGAGCGATCTGTTTGGGATCGAGAATCTTGCCGGTATTGTTGGCCGGGCAATGTTCGGTGCAGCGGCCGCATTCGACGCAGGAGTACGCCTGCAGGGCGGCGATGCGCGTCAGGTCTTTTCCGGTGTCGAGGCCGAAATCGTCATCATTGGCAAGCGGCGGAATCCTGGCGAAGCCGCCGCGCGAGAAGAAGATTGAAAACGGGCTCAGGACCAGATGAAGATGCTTGGTGTGCGGGATCAAGGGCAGAAATACGAGCAGCGCCAGCGTGTGACTCCACCACAGGAGCTTGTTGTCCGTAGCCAGGCCGCCCAGGTAGGTCACCATCAATACGAAAATCAGCAGCGCGATCACACCGGATTCGTAGGACAACTCGCCCAGCCACTTGGGGCGCACGAAGAAGCGGCGGACGAATAGTCCCGCGATCGCGATCGCCACCAGAACGGCGAATACCGCGGCAAATAGAGAGTAGAATCCGCCGGGGGCCAGAAACCGGGTCCCGAATCCGATCGCGACGTGATTCACGGAGACCAGCGCGAAGGCGCAGAATCCCCAGAACACGAAGGCATGGGCCAGACCGGGCAAGGGCCGCTGGCGGATGACTTTGGCCTGAAGCATCACCTCCCACAGCAGCTCGCGAACGCGCGGTCCGACGGGGCGCAGCGAGAAATCCGGGTCCGGTCTGGCGGCGCGGATTCTCGCCACAATCGGCGCAAAGCGGTACCCAAATCCCGTAAGGGAGGCTGCCAGCAGCCCGGCGAGCAGCCACTTCTCGGTTGCGGAGAATGGAAACATCGTCACCCAAAAATGTAGCATGCAGGGTCAACCGGCTAGAATATTAAAGAATGCGCCATCTAATTTCCGGAGCCGCGGGGTTCATCGGCTCTCACTTATGCGAACGGCTCTTGGCGGACGGGGGAGAGGTGGTAGCCCTGGACAACCTGATCACCGGTTCCCGCCGCAACATCGAGCATCTGGTGGGCCACGCGATGTTTCGTTTTTACGAATTTGACGTCACTGAGTTTTTTATAGAGGAGGCCAAGTTCGATCACGTCTGGCACCTGGCGTCGCTGGCGAGCCCCAAGTTCTATCTCACGTATCCGATCGAAACGCTCGAATCGGGGTCCACCGGCACGCGCAATATGCTGGAGATCGCACGGCGCGACGGCGCGCGTTTTCTGGTGACCTCGACGTCGGAATGCTACGGCGATCCGCTGGAGCATCCGCAGGTAGAAACGTACTGGGGCAACGTGAATCCGGTGGGGCTGCGCTCCTGCTACGACGAGAGCAAGCGCTACGCGGAAGCCATGACCATGGCTTTCCATCGGACGCACGGCGTGCGCACCAACATCGCGCGGATCTTCAACACCTACGGCCCGCGTATGGCGCTGGACGACGGGCGCGTGGTGCCGGCGTTCCTCGATCAGGCGCTGCGCGGCATGCCGCTGACCGTGTTCGGCGACGGTTCGCAGACCCGCAGTTTCTGTTACGTGTCGGATATGGTGGAAGGCCTGGTCCGGCTGGCGAATTCCGAGGAACGTTTTCCCGTGAACCTCGGCAATCCGGTGGAACTGACCATCCTGGAGTTTGCGGAACGCATCCAGCAGCTGATGGGGATCCAAGCGCCGATTGTGCACCAGCCGCTGCCTTCCGACGATCCCAAACGCCGCCAGCCGAATATCGCGAAGGCGAAAAAACTGCTCGGTTGGGAGCCTAAGGTGAATCTGGAAGAGGGACTCCGCGAAACAGTGGAGTACTTCAAGTTGAGACTAGTGGGTTCGTGACCGTAAGGCACAGACCGCCAGGACGACCCAGGCGGCGATAAACGAAGCGCCTCCGAAGGGCGTGATCGCGCCGAGGGTCCGGACTCCGGTGATCGCCAGAACGTACAGGCTTCCGGAGAACAGGAATATGCCGGCCAGCAACAGCCAGCCGGTCCAATTGCCGGCCGCTTCGGAAATCAGGCCGGCGCGGACGAGCAGGGGCACCGCCAGGAGTCCGAGGGCGTGGATGAAGTGGTAGAAGACGCCCTTCTCATAAACGCTCATGGAATACGCGTCCAGCCGGCCTTGCAATCCGTGGGCTCCGAAGGCGCCGATGGAAACGGCGAGTGCGAGCATGATGGCGGCGGTCGCGGTCCAGTTCATAGTTTGAGCTTAACTCGTTCCGCTTAACCGGCCGCCACCCACACCTTTGCGGCCGCGGCGCCGCCGAGCTGCACCGGTTTGCGATCCACGCGAAGCGTCATGGTCTGGTCGTAATTCTTGCCGACGACCTTTAACTGCGCTCCCGGGCGGATGCCGAGCCCGTGCAGATATTCAAGCAGTTTGCGGTCGCGCTCGAAGACGCTCATGACGCGGACGGCTTCGCCTCCGCCGGCCTCATCCAGGGGAATCCAGCCGCGCTCGCGGCGGTCGCGCGGGCGATCCCGGCCGACGCGGTTGCCGTGCGGGCAAGCCTCGCCCTCGCCCAGTTTGTCCAGGAGCTTGCGCTCGAAATCCGCCGAGACGGCGTGCTCCAGCTGCTCGGCCTCGTCATGGACCTTGTACCATTCCATTCCGAAAACTTCCGTCAACATGCGCTCGATCAGGTGGTGGCGGTTCAGCACGCGGTTGGCGATCTCGCGCCCGTCCCGCGTCAGGCTGACTTCGCCCGATGCGGCCACGCGAATCAACCCGTCGCGCTTCAAGCGGCGGATCGCCATGGTGACGGCGGGGGCGGAAACCTCGAGCCACCGGGCCAGGGTCGCGGCGATGACGGTTTCCCCTTCGCTTTCCGCCTCGGCAATGGCCTTGAGGTAGTTCTCCTTAGAGATGGTGATCTGCACGCTATCCGAAATTGTAATATGGACTCCAAGAAGGTGCTCATGACCTATACACGCGGTGTCAGGATTTTCGCCGGTTTGGCGGCTCTTGCGCTGCTGCCGGTTTACGCCGAAGAGCGCGTCGACCTGGACGCGATCCACAAAATCCGGGAAGAAGCCTTGCAGAATTCCAAGGTGATGGACCACGTGTTCCAACTCACCGACGTCTACGGCCCGCGCCTGACCAACTCGCCCGGCTTCTTCGCGGCGGCGGATTGGGTGGTGAAGCAACTGAAGGAGTGGGGCATCGAAGGGCGCGAGGAGAAATGGGGCCCGTTCGGCCGGGGCTGGACGTACACGCACTTTTCGGCGAATCTGATCGAGCCGCAATACGCGCCGCTGATCGGCTTTCCGCTGGCTTACTCTCCCGGGACCAATGGTCCGGTGACCGGCGAGGCAATGGTCGCCAACATCGCCGCCGATAGCCGATTTCGCCCGCTACAAGGGCAAGCTGAAGGGCAAGATCGTGTTCCTGGGCGTCGGCAGGGAGCTGGAGATGATTACGACATCGCAGGGCCGGCGCTACACCGACGAGGAGCTGGCCCAGTTGAGCATGGCCACGGATGGCGGAGGCCGCGGGGGAGCGCCGGGAACGGCTGCGCTGGCGGCAGAGGGTCGCGGAGGACGCGGCGGGGCGAACGGCCGTGGAGGACGGGGCGGTCCAGGCGGTCAAAGCGCCCGCCAGCAGTTCCAGAACCGGCTGAATCGATTTCTCACCGACGAGGGAGTGGCGGTGGCGGTGCGCCTGGGCGGCGGCCAGAGCAGCGGCGGCACGGTGTTCGGCCAGGCCGCCGGGTCGCGAGATCCCAAGGATCCGGTTCCGCCGCCTTCCGTCGTGCTGACGCCGGAACACTACAACCGCGTGCTGCGTCTGCTGGATCACAAGATTCCGGTCAAGCTGGAATTCGAAATCCAGGCCAAATTCCTGGACGACCGCACCGATTCGGTGAATGTCATCGGCGAAATCCCGGGCGGGCGCAAGCGCGATGAGATCGTGATGATCGGCGCGCACCTGGACAGCTGGCACGGAGGCACGGGAGCGACCGATAACGCGGCCGGCTGCGGCCGTGATGATCGAGGCGATGCGCATTTTGAAGACCCTCAATCTGCCCATGGACCGCACGGTTCGCATGGCCTTGTGGGGAGGGGAAGAGCAGGGCCTGCTGGGCTCGCGCGCTTATGTCATCGAACATTTCGCGAATCGGCTCGACATGAAGCTGAAGCCCGAGCATGCCAAGCTGGACGGCTATTTCAATGTCGACAACGGCAGCGGGAAAATCCGCGGGGTCTATTTGCAGGGCAATGACGCCATGCGTCCGATCTTCGAGGCGTGGTTCAAGCCGTTCGAGGACCTGGGCGCCGGGACCATCAGCATTCGCAACACCACAGGGACGGATCATACGAACTTCGACAACGTCGGCCTGCCGGGATTCCAGTTCATCCAGGACGGCCTGGAATACAATTCGCGGACGCACCATTCGAACATGGACGTGTACGATCGCGTGCAGCGGGCCGACATGGCGCAGATGGCGGCCATCGTGGCGTCGTTCGTCTACAACGCGGCGACTCGCGAGGAGATGCTGCCGCGCAAGCCGCTGCCGAAGCCGCAGCCTCCGCCCGCGCAGAACGGGAATGGCCGGGGAGGGCGAGGGGCGAATTAGCAACTAGCCGGAAAACTTCATTCCCGCGAAGCTGACCACGCTCTGGGGATCGATATTCCACTGCTGATAATGCAGCAGGCTGCCGCGGATGTCGGGCATCGCGCGTAAAAACGTGTAAATGGGCGAGGCTCCGCACCACTTGAGGTCATCGTTTCCGTGAGGGCGATTCTCGCGGACCTGTTCCCAGAAGCCCGAGGCGTCGCCTTGCTCCATGCGCTCGATGCGCGAGCGGTCGCGGCGGGCGACTTCCACCATCTCTTCGCGATCGGCGGCGGCCTCGAAGCGGTCGCCATAGCGGCGGCCCATGTGCGCCATGTCGACACCCAGGACCCACCGCAGCTTGTCGCCTTCGCGCGCGGCGATTTCGCCCAGTGCGCCGATGGTTCTTCGCACGGCTTCGTCGTCATCGGGCTGTTTGCCTGCCTGCATGCCGTGCGCGAAAGCCCCGCACAGGACCGGCAGCACCTGCACTTTCGGACCGAACAGGTGCTGCAGAAACACCACCTGAAACTCGATGGAATGCTCGATGGCGTGGCAGTAATCCTCCATCAGCGCGCCGTCGCCGGCCACGCGCGCGATCTCGTCGACCAAAGCAAGGTTCGTGCGGGTTTCGCCGAAAGGCGTGACGAAGGCTTTGCGCGTGAGACCGAAGCGGTCGGGTTGTCCGTAATGCGACGTGCCCAGGACCACGAACGTCTTGTCGGCGTCGGCGGGCGTGAGCGAAGCATAGGCGGCGCGATAGGAGTCGATGCCGCCGAAGGGGCTCACGTGCGGGGCTGCGATCGCGCGCACACGTCCTGTGTCTGCCGCGGCCGCGGTTTCGCCCAGATATTCGCGCAGGGTGGAGGTGAGCTCGGCGGGATCCTCGGGATAGCCCGTGCCGGCATGCGCCGGTTCCCGCGCGGGCGAATCGGCGAAGGCGCGTTCCGCCTCGTCTTTGCGGCGGAAGAACTGCTCGTCCTCGAGAAACCCGGCGCCGCTCAGCATGTCGATCAGGTGCTGCTCGAGCCCTCCGACTTCCAGATCGCCCGTCAGGCGAACCAGGTGCTCGCGCAGATCGAGCGAGCTGCGAGTGCCGTCAAAATAGGTCAGACTTTCCACCAGCACCGGCGGAATCACCAGCGCGGCGTCGGAATAATGGTAAGGATCGCGGATCAGCAGGCCGGGCTTCTCCGGAACCGGGGACGGCATGAAATCGAGCGTGGGACGCAGACGAGCCAGCATAAAAACAGCCTGACCCCAAGCATACCGCGCCCTTGTGGTCCGACAATGAGTACCTTAGAGTCTTGGACCCCGTCGTGCATCCGCGAGAAGAGTATCGCAGCCGCCTGGAGCGCTGGCGAGGCGAGCATGCCCGGAATGAGTCGCTCCATCGGCGGGTGGGTAATGCGCGCCTGGCGAGCGGTATCTTGCTGGTCGCCGTCGCCGCTGTCGCGCTGGGCGCCGGGAAAATCTCGGCGTGGTGGCTGCTGCTGCCGATCGTCGCGCTGATCGTGCTGGTGGTGATTCACGACCGAGTGGATCGGGCGCTGCAGCGGGCCGGACGCGGAATGGCATATTACGAGCGCGCGCTGGCGCGTCTCGACAACAAGTGGATCGGCACAGGCAGCCAGGGCGAGAGGTTCCGCGACGCCCACCACGTCTTCTCGGACGATCTGGACCTGTTCGGCCGCGGCTCGCTGTTCGAGCTGCTCTCCATCGCGCGTACCAGCAGGGGCGAACGCGTGCTGGCCGGCTGGCTGCTCGCGCCGGGAGATCCCCAGGAAGTGGCCGCGCGCCAGGAAGCCGTGAAGGAGTTGCGTCCCGGGGTGGATCTGCGCGAGGAACTCGCATTGATGGGCGACGATCTGCGCGCCGCGCTGGACGATCGAACGCTGGGTACCTGGGGAACCGAACCTCGCGTGGTCTTTTTCCCGGGGGCGCGCTGGGTGGGGCTCGCTCTGGCGATCGCGGCCGTGGTGACCGCGGCGACCACGCTGGCTGACGTCACCAGCCTGCGCCCCTTGCTGTACGTGATTTTGGCCGAGCTCCTGTTCGGGATGGCGGTGAACAAGGCGACCGGCCGGGTGGTCCAGGGCGAAGACAAGCCCGCGAATGAATTGCGGCTGATCGCGATGATGCTCGAGCGGCTGGAGCGCGAACCGTTTCGCTCGCCCGTGCTGGCGGGCTTGCGCAGCCGTCTTCTGGTGAAGGGCACTGCCGCGACACGCGAGATCGAGCGCCTGGTGCGCCTGTCGGGCCGGCTGGATTGGGCGCGCAATCTTTTCTTCCAACCCTTCGCGTTTCTACTTGCCTGGAAACCGCAGTTCGCGATCGCAATCGAAAACTGGCGCATCCGCTACGGCCCGCATGTGGGCGAGTGGGTGGCCGCGATCGGCGAATTCGAGGCCATGAGCTCGCTGGCGTGCTTTGCCTACGAGCATCCCGATGCGGTGTTTCCCGAACTCGAGGATTCTTCCGAGCGGTTTTACGATGCCCAGGCGCTCACGCATCCGCTGATTCCCGCAGCCGAGGCCATCGCGAATGACGTGAAGCTGGGCGGCGATACGCGGCTGTGGATCATCAGCGGATCGAACATGTCGGGCAAAAGCACGCTGCTGCGCGCGGTGGGCTTGAGCGTCGTGCTCGGGTGGGCGGGCGCTCCGGTCACCGCAACGCGGCTCAGGCTATCGCGCCTGTGCCTGGGCGCGTCCATGCGCACCAACGATTCGGTGATCGACCACCGCTCGCGCTTCTATGCCGAGATCAGCCGCTTGAAGGACGTCGTCGACCTGGCGCGTTCCGGCCAGCCGCTGCTGTTCCTGCTGGACGAGCTGCTGAGCGGGACCAATTCTCACGATCGCCGGTTGGGCGCGCAAGCGCTGCTGCTGGGATTGGTCCAGCGCGATGCGATCGGCCTGGCGACTACGCACGATCTGGCGCTGGCCGAGATCGCCGAACAGTTGAATGGACGCGCGGTCAACGTCCATTTCGAGGATCACCTGGAGGGCGGCGAGATTCGCTTCGATTACCATTTGCGTCCGGGAGTTGTGGCGCGCGGGAACGCTCTGGAGCTGATGCGGGCAGTGGGTCTGGATGTATGATCGAATCAAGTGGCAAAACTCAACGATTCTCAGATTTCCGAAGGCTTAAGCAAGCTCGCCGGCTGGAAAGTCCAGAACGGCAAGCTTCACCGCGAATACAAGTTTGCCGATTTCCCGCACGCCATCGGCTTCATGGTCACCGCCGCGCCATCGATTGAGAAGAACGACCACCATCCCGAGTGGGCCAATGTTTACAATCGGGTGACGGTCGACCTCACGACCCATAGCGCCGGCGGCATCACGCAAAAGGATTTCGACCTGGCGGCGCTGCTCGAAGGTATCGCCCAGCAACTTTCATGAAGCGGCTGTTGGCGGCGACGTTCGCGATACTTTTTGCGGGGATCGCGCAAGCGCAAACGTTCACGGGCTCCGCGGCGCTCGATGCGTCCACCGAACAGGCCATCCGCGACGGCTTGATCCCCGGCGCGGTGATCGTCATCGGCCACGACGGGAAGATCGTGTTCCGCAAAGCGTACGGCGCGCGGGCGCTGGTCCCGGCACGCGAACCCGCGACGCTCGACACGATCTACGACATCGCGTCACTTACCAAGGTCGTGGCTACGACGCCCTCGATCATGAAGCTTTACGAACAGGGCAAGATCAAGATCGACGATCCGGTGACCGCGTATCTGCCGGAGTTCCAGGGCGGCAAGAGCGAGATCACCATTCGCAACCTGATGACGCATTATTCCGGGCTGCGCCCCGATCTGGACATCGACCCGGCCTGGTCGGGCTACGACACCGGCATCCGCAAAGCGCTGATCGACAAGCCCGCGGGGCCGCCGGGAGAGCGCTTCGTCTATAGCGACATCAATTTTGAACTTTTAGGCGAGATTGTCCGGCGCGTGAGCGGCAAGCCGCTGGATCAGTTCGCGCGCGAGCAGATTTTCTTGCCGCTGGGGATGCGCGAGACCATGTTCAAGCCGCCTGCGTCGCTCATCGCACGGATCGCGCCTACCGAGGTTGACATCTCAACGGGCAAACCATGGCGAGGGGTGGTGCACGATCCCACTGCGCGCTACATGGGCGGGGTCGCCGGGCACGCGGGCGTGTTCTCGACCGCGGACGACCTGGCGCGCTACGCGGAGATGATGATCAGCGGCCGATTCTTCGAGCCGGCCACGATTGCGCTGTTCACCTCGCCCGCCTCGCCGCCCGATCATCCGATCCTGCGCGGCCTGGGCTGGGATATCGACTCACCGTACTCGTCGAATCGCGGCGATATTTTTCCGCGCGGAATCTCCTATGGCCACACCGGATTCACCGGCCCGGCGCTGTGGATCGACCCGGTCAGCAAATCCTTCGTCGTGATCATGACGAACCGCGTCCATCCGAAGGGCGGGCGCAGCATCAACGAATGGCGCAGGACGGTCGCGACCATCGCGGCGCGCGGTCTGGGCCTGGGTCCAAAGAACGATCGGGTGATGACGGGCCTCGATGTGCTGTCTGCATCGAAATTCGCTCCGCTCCAAGGCCGGCGGGTGGGATTGATCACCAACCAGACGGGAATCGACCGGGAAGGGCGGCGCAATATCGACGTGATGCTCGCGGCGGGCGTGAAGATCGCGACTGTGTTTACGCCGGAGCACGGAATCACGGGCCGCGAAGACCGGCCGGATATCGGCGACGCGCGCGACCAGGCTACAGGCCTTCCCATCCGGAGCCTCTACAACAACGGTCGCACCCGGCTGACGCCCGAGATGCTGCGCGGAGTGGACACGCTGGTGTTCGACATCCAGGACGTGGGCGCGCGCTTCTATACGTATTCCTGCACGATGCTGTATGCGCTGGAGGAAGCCGCGAAAGCCAAACTCCCTTTTTACGTTCTGGACCGGCCGAATCCGGTGACCGGGTTGCACGTCGAAGGGCCAATGCTGGACGCGAGTCTCCAGAGTTTCGCGGGCTGCTACGATCTGCCGGTTCGTCACGGGCTCACGCTGGGCGAGCTCGCCACGATGGCGAATGCCGAGCGCAAGTGGAACGCCGACCTGCACGTCATCAAGATGCAGAACTGGGAGCGCGGCGATTGGTTCGACTCGACCGGTCTGCCGTGGATCGACCCGTCGCCCAATATGCGGAGCCTGAACGCGGCGACGCTTTATCCCGGCCTGGCGCTGATCGAGTCGTCGAAGAATTATTCGGTGGGGCGGGGAACGGATGCTCCATTTGAGCAGATCGGCGCCACGTGGATCGGCGGCGTGGAGCTGGCGGAGTTCCTGAACGGCCGCTACATTCCGGGCGTGCGCGTGTATCCGACGCATTTGACGCCGGCGATGGAAGGCGTGAGATTCGTCGTCACCGACCGGGAGCGGTTCGATGCGATCCGGCTGGGCCTGGAGGTCGCCTTCGCACTGCACCAGCTTTATCCCGGCAAGATCGACTTCGAGCAATCGAAGCAGCTCATCGGCAACCGCAAGGTGATCGACGCGCTCAAGGCGGGCGCCGATCCGCGGGTGATCGAACAAGGTTTGATGAACGATCTGGCGGGCTTTATGAACCGCAGGCGTCCGTTCCTGCTGTACTAGCAGCGGTGGACTGGCGGCCGACAATTCCCGGTGAGATGTTCTTCTCTCAACGTGCACTTATTATGCTGTGGGTGAGACCATTTTGGTGCGAGTGCTGCGAGGCGGCTCTGATGCGAACATTCGCTTCGCAGACTTACGAGGCGCGCTTCTACGGCTCGGCTTCACCGAGCGGGTCAGAGGAAGCCACCACATTTTCGCGCGAGAGGGAGTAGAGGAGATTCTGAATCTCCAGCCGCGAGGTCCCCTTGCCAAGCCGTATCAGGTCAAACAGGTCCGTCGGGTGCTCATTCGATATAAACTGGTTGACATAGATTAAGATCACGAGCCCAATGACGAAGTACGAAATTATTCTCTACTGGAGCGACGAGGACCAGGCCTTTATCGCGGAAGTGCCGGAACTGGCAGGCTGCGCGGCCGACGGGTCCACGCGCCAGGAGGCTCTTGCGAACGCGGAGACCGTGATCGCCGAGTGGATCGAAACCGCGAAGGAGCTTGGGCGCCCGATCCCGGAACCTAAAGGCCGGCTGCTGTCAACGTAACGATCTCAGCGTAGGGAGGCGTCCGGTCCTTTGAGCGTGCTGAGATACGCCACGACATCCGCCACTTCCTGCGGGCTGAGACGATCCTTGTAGGAAGGCATCAGGCCCTTGGTCAGGACGGTGGACTCGCGCAGGTCCGCTTTGACGAACGAACGCAGCTTCCCCTGAGGGTCGATCATCTGCACGGTGAAGTTGTCGTGATTCAGAAGACGGCCGGTGATGGCAGTGCCGTTTTTCATCACCACCCGGATCAGGCGATTGGCCGGAGCGACCTCGGCATCCGGATCGACGATGGAGGATTCGAGCTCCGCGAGATCGAGCGTGGGAGCCGGCACGAGAGCGGCCTGTTTCGCTTTACCGGGTCCTCCGCGGCCCCGCCGAGGAACGCCGATCTCGCTCAAGTCCGGACCCAGCCGCGAGCCGACGCCGTCCACGCGATGGCAGCTCTGGCAGTTGCCCTTGCCTTCGTAGATGGCTTTGCCCCGAACCGGATCGCCCGCGGGCGCTTGTGCATGCAAGAGCGTCGCCAGCAGGAGAACCCCCACAGCGCCGGAGGCCAGGAGGCTCAGTCGGATTGCAGTCATGGATTTCAGGGAGAGATCTCCTTTAGTGTTGGGGCTTCTTCGATACAGCATCGAACCTGGACATCCCCATGTCAAGGGGTCCGGGGGCTGTTTGGCGATTGATTGCGCAAGCCGACCGGCGGGAGATACTCGCCATGCGGCTCGCGATGCCACCAGGCGCCGGTTTTCGCGTGCTCCTCCCAGGTGGTGAAGCGGTAGTCGTAGGTGACGGCGCGTACGTAGCGCGGAGGGTGATCGGGAAAGGGATTTTTCTGGAGCAGAGCCAACACTTCGGGAGAGCCTTCGAGCAAGCGCTCGGCGAAGGTGACGAACCAGGGGTTGGTCCGATAATCGCCCAGCGCGGCGAACCACATCTGCCAATCCAGGCGCGGCTGATAGGGCGCGGCCCAGCGCGGGGCGCGATGGACGTCGCCCGGCTTGTAGGGAAATTCGTAGGCACGCCACTGCTGGCCGTCGTCCGATCCTTGGACCTCGATCTCGAGTCTTTCCGTGGTCATCACCGCGAACAATCCGTAGGAATTGACCAACTCAAAGGGCGCCGTGTAGCGGGCCAGGGTTTCGAGCGGCTCAGGGAGCTGCCGGGTCACGCTCTCGTAGATCCGCGCCAGGCCGAGCGGCAGAATCAGCAGGGTCAGGGCGGCGGCGCCGAGGCGGGCGGCTCGACCGGTTCGCGCCGGTTCGGAAAGCAGCCACGCGCGCACCCTCCGCGGCGTCCACACTATGCCGCGAAGCGCCTGATCGTCGAACAGAAATATCGTGATCGCCGCCGAGAGGAGGTTAAAGAAGGTGTAGTTTCCGGTAACGAAGATCAGGGCTTGCAGGCTCAGCAGCATTCCGGCGCCGACAAAACGGATGCGCCGGGGCGCGAAGATCAGGAACGGCGCGCCCAGTTCCACGGCGAGCACCGTAAACGTGGACGCGTGCTGGAACCAGCGCGGCAGCTTGTCGGCATACCAGGCGACGATGGTCGGCAGGGGCTGCGTCCAGTAATGAAAATCGAGCGCGCTCAGGCTGCGCCAGGTGGGATCGTGGCTGGCTAACTTCACAAAGCCGGATAGAAAATAAAGCCGGAACGCCAGCCAGCGATACAGCCAGGCGATGGTCTTTTGCGTGGTTCCGGTGCGGCCAAAGAAGATCGCCAGGAATCCCGCTTCGAGCAGCAGGGCATCCCACTGGAAGGACAGGAACTCCTGCCCGGCCAGGCTGAAGGAAAGATACAGCAGGTATAGCAGCGCCAGCGCCAGCCGCTCCATATACCCCGCGAACAGGACTGCGGCGAGCGCCACGCCGGCCCAGGCAGCGCCCACCAGAACCGCGTCGGACGAGTTCCACCAGAACAGGCTCGGCACGGCCCAAAAGCGCATCCAACCGAGACTGGTGCCCACTTGGCCGAAGAAATCGCGGGCAGGGGAGATGCCATGCTCGCCCAGCAATCCGGTCACCTGCGCGGCCAGAGAGGCGAAGGCGACCAGATAAATCGCGGCGAGCAGTCGCAGGAATAGCCATTGGGTGAGGGCGAATCGCGCGGGCTCGATGCGCTTTCCGAAGGTCAGGCGGGTGAGCCAGTAGAACAGACTCCGACGCCGCGCGATGAAGCGATAGGCGGTTTCGGAGGATTTTGCGAGAAGCGATGAGGACTCGTAGATCCGCTCCCAGCCCAGCGTTTCAAACACCGCGCGCGCTCCGCTGGCGATCGAGCCATCGGGCCGGACCAGTTGAACCGCTTCGGCGAACGCTTCCGGAGGAATTTGTGGAAACCGCCCGGCGGCCTCCTGCGACGGAGCGTAATCGATCCGCTCGCCGGTCAGCCGCTTCCAGTAGTCGATCCAGATGCGGCAGAAACCGCACCGGCCGTCATAGATGAGCAGCGGCTGCAAGCCACCTCATTCTACCTTCTCAGTAACGGCCCGCAAAACGGAGCGCGCGGGCAGTTTACCTGACTGGAATGAGGGTGCCCACGCGCCCTTTGCGGGCCACTCAGTAACAGCCGCGCAACGGCGCGCACGGGCAGTTCGCGTGACTGGAATGAGGGCGCCCGCGCGTCTTAGCGCTGGCCCATGTTGGCGAGCACCCACATGGTGGCCACTCCGATCAGGAGCAGGGCGGAAAGTATGCCCAGCCAGACCGCGGCCTTATTCACGATGGCGATGCGCGCCTGGAGAACTTGCTGGTCGTGCGCCTGGTGCTCTTCTCCAGTTGCAAGGAAGAGCTGGTCTTCTTCCCGCAGTCCGATCAGAGCCCGGTAGATTAGCAGCGCCACCAGAATCACGGTTACGGATGCCCACGTCACGGTTAGAACGTCAAACATAGAACCTCCCCGCCTCGTTCGACCGACTCTATGCGATCCGCAACAGGAAAGCAAGGCCCCCCCGGAGGGAGCATCCGCCACGGAACTGGAATCTATTCCTGGTAAACTGAACATGGCGGTATAGCGTATGATTGTGCGGATTCGTTTTCCACAGGGCCGCCCGCTGCAGCATCGGAGGGGTACGAACCGGCAGCTATCGGGGGCGTTCGGCGCTTTGCTGGTGCCGGCGTCGTTGATGGCTTACTCTCTCGGATTTTGGCGGCTGGCGTCCGACATGGGCCTGGCGGGCCAGTTCGGTATCACGGGGGCCTTTTCTCACTGGCAGCTGTGGATCGGCTTGGGCGTGATCTTGCACGCGGCGTCGATCTCGCTGAGCCGTTACGGGCGGGGTGGCGATCTGGAGATGCCGCGCGTGCTGGGCGCACTGCCTGGACGCAGGGGTTCCGAACGCGAGAGTCTGGAATCGCAGGTTCACGCCGGCGGCAAGAGCGTATAGCGGCTTACATCAGTCCGCGAACCTCAGGGTCATCCAGGGCGCGGAACTTTCCGATCTGCAAATCCCCGATCCGAATGCTCGCGATCCCGGTGCGGACCAGTTTCAGGACCTTGGCGCCCAGCGTTTCCACCATCCTCCGGACCTGGCGATTGCGCCCTTCGGTAATCGTGATCTCGAAGAACGTGTAGCGGGCAGAATCGCGGATGCGCTGCACCTCGGCCGGCCGTGTGGGGCCATCCGCCAGATCGACGCCGCGCCGCAACTGATCGAGCTGATCGTCGGTGAGCAGGATCGAAGCCTTGACCAGATACGTCTTCGGAACATGCGATTCGGGACTGGTGATGCGGTCGGCAAAATTCCCATCGTTGGTGAAAATCAGCAGGCCGCTTGAATCCAGATCCAGACGGCCCGCGGAAAATACCTTCTCCGGAAAGTCCTGGAGCAGATCGTAAACCGTCGGACGGCCGTCGGGGTCTTTGTAGGTGGTCACGTAGCCCTTGGGTTTGTAGAGCAGCAGGTAAACCTTCCGGGCGGCGCGCAGCGGCTTGCCGTCGAAGGTGACGCGCTGCTGTTCCGGGTCGACCCACGCGTCCGGCGTCTGCACCTTCTTGCCGTCCACCGACACGCGCCCCGCGCCGATCCACTTTCGGGCTTCCGTGCGCGAGCCCAGGCCGGCCTGGGACAGAACCCGGTCCAACGTCTTTTTCCGGGGAGTGTTCTTGCGTTCAGCCGTGGCCACTTCTTATGATCGTACGGCATGCTCGAATGTGTACCTAACTTTTCCGAAGGCCGCGACCTGGCGAAAGTCCGCGCGATTGTGGACGCGATCGCGGGAGCGCCGGGCGTCCTGCTGCTCGGCTCGGAGTCGGATGCCGATCATAACCGCAGCGTGGTGACTTTCGCCGGATCCGCCGACGCGGTCGTGGAGGGCGCGGTGCGCGGGGCGGGGAAGGCCGCGGAATTGATCGACCTGTCGGCGCACCAGGGCGTCCATCCCCGGGTGGGCGCGGCCGACGTGATTCCGTTCGTCCCGCTGGAAGGTTCGACGATGGAAGAAGCGGTCGCCGCGGCGCATCGCGCGGGCGAAGAGATCTGGCGGCGCTTGGGCGTGCCGGTGTATTTTTACGAACACGCCGCGCGCAGTCCGAAGCGTAAGCGCCTGGAAAAGGTTCGAAGGAAGGAATTCGATGGAGACCCGCCCGACGTCGGGAACCTGGCCGCGCATCCCACGGCGGGGGCGTCGGTGGTGGGAGCGAGGGGGCTGCTGATCGCCTATAACGTCGACCTTGCGACGCGCGATGTTGCGGTCGCCCAGGCCATCGCGCGCAAGATTCGCGCGTCCTCCGGCGGGTTCCCGCACGTGAAGGCCATGGGGATCTATCTCGCTTCGCGCGACTGCGCGCAGGTTTCGATGAACCTGACCAACTTCGCGGAAACGCCGCTGGACCGTGTCTACGATGCGATCGCCGCGGCCGCTCGTGAGCACGGGACCGAGGCCGTGACCGGCGAGATCATCGGATTCATCCCGCGGCGCGCCTATGAAATGGCTCCCGGGTTCTTCCGCCGGGCGCGAAACTTCGCGGAATCGCGAATTTTGGAGAGTAGAATCGCGGAATTGTTACGATGAGAGTACTTGCTAGTAACGATCGAACCTAAAAAGCAACGGCCATCGTGGCTCCGCGCGCCCGCGCCGGTGGGCGAACATTATCGCCAACTGAAAGAGTTAGTCGAGACGCTGCAGCTCCACACGGTGTGTGAAAGCGCGGCTTGCCCGAACATCGGCGACTGCTGGAACCGTCGCACCGCCACCTTCATGATCCTGGGCAACGTCTGCACCCGCCGCTGCGGATTTTGCGCGGTGCAGAAAGGCGGCCCGCTGCCGGTGGATTATGACGAGCCTCGCCGGGTGGCCGAAGCGTGCGCGGCTTTGGGGTTGAAATTCGCGGTCATCACCAGCGTGAACCGCGACGACCGCAAGGACGGCGGCGCGGAGCTCTTTGCTATGACCATCCGCGCCATTCGCGAGCGGGTTCAGGGCTGCGGGGTCGAAGTGCTGGTACCGGATTTTCAGGGCTCGCACGCGGCCATGGATATCGTGCTCGAAGCCGCGCCCGACATTCTTAACCACAATACGGAAACCGTGCCGCGCCTCTATCGCCAAGTTCGACTGGGCGCGCGTTATGAGCGGTCGCTCGACATGCTGGCGTACGTCAAACAGGCTTCGCCATCGGGAGCATGCCCTCCTACGAAATCCGGATTGATGCTCGGGCTGGGCGAGACTCTCGATGAAGTCGCCCAAGTGATGCGCGATCTGCGGGCGGCCAGCGTCGATATCCTCACGCTGGGGCAATACTTACGGCCTTCGGCCAAGCACCTGCCGATCATCCGCTATGTGCCGGTCGAGGAGTTCGCGGAGCTGAAGCGCCTGGGTTACGAGATGGGCTTCCGGCACGTGGAAAGCGGTCCCCTGGTCCGCAGCTCGTTCCACGCGGCGGACGCCGTGCAGTAACGTGTTCAGTAACGGAACTTTTTCCGTCAGGCTGCGTACCTCAGCATAAGATGTTCACTTTCGTGCTGTGGTGCATCCTGTTTGTGTTGTGCTGGCCGCTGGCACTGGCGGCGCTGGTCCTCTACCCGATCGTGTGGCTGATCCTGCTGCCGTTCCGGCTGGTGGGAATCGCCGTCGGCGGGGCGCTGCAACTGGTTTGGGCGATCGTGACGCTGCCGGTCACCCTCCTCCGGCGGATCGCCACCTCCCCTTGACTCCCTGGCGGGCCGGGCGGATGATTCCAGCGGGAGGTACCCGTATGCAATCCGCCCCCGCTCTTCAAGAACACGCGATCCGCTTCGATGAACCGGTTCGCTCTCTGCTACGCATCAAGGGCCAGGTGGTCTGGTCCATCGGCTCCGAGGAAACCGTTTTTCGCGCCATCGAGCTCATGTCGGAAAAACAAATCGGTTGTCTGGCGGTCCTGATCGGCGGACACCTCGCCGGCATTGTCTCCGAGCGCGACTATGCCCGCAAGGTGATCCTCCAGGGACGCAATTCGCAGCAGGCCCGCGTGCGGGAGATCATGAGCACGCCGGCGCTGTTCGTGACGCCGGAAAAGACGGTGGCCGAGAGCATGCGCATCATGACCAACCGCCGGGTTCGCCACTTGCCGGTGCTCGAAGGCGACAACGTGGTGGGGATGCTCTCGATCGGCGACCTGGTGAACTGGGTGGTGGACTCGCAGCAGCAGACGATCAAGCATCTGCACAACTACATAGCTGGAAATTATCCAGCTTGACATTAGGAGAATATAAGGCGAAGATAGGCGGGTGCCTCGCCTGGTCGGCATCGCCCGCATGGCGTCCGAAGCGCCTTGCCTGGAACCCAAGCGGCGGGTCCAGTATTTCGAGCTGAGCGCCCGCTCCTATCTCGCCCGCTGCGACAGCACCCGTGTGCCCTTCGGCTGGACCATCAACCCCTATCGGGGCTGCGAATTCGGCTGCAAGTACTGCTACGCGCGCTACACGCACGAGTTCATGGAGATGCACGATCCCGAGCAGTTCGAGCGCAAGATTTTCGCCAAAGCGTTCGACGCCGCCCGATTCCGCGACGAGCTGCGCGCGCTGCCGCTGGGGGAAAGCATCGCCCTGGGGACCGCGACGGATCCGTATCAACCGGCCGAGCGGCGCTACGGGGTGACGCGCCGGATGCTCGATGTGTTCGCGGGGACCACCGGCCTGCGTCTCGGGATCACCACTAAGTCAGACCTGATTGTTCGCGATTTGGAGCTGTTAAAAGAAGTGTCGCGGCGGCACTACCTGACGGTTTCCGTAACCGTGACCACGGTGGACCGTGAGTTGGCCCGCGTGCTCGAGCCAATGGCTCCCCGGCCCGATCTTCGTCTGGACGCGGTGCGCGGTTTGGCGGACGCGGGAATCAAGGTCGTGGTGGGTTGCGCTCCGGTGATGCCGCTCATCAATGACAGCGAGAGAAGCTTGGACGCTCTGGCGCGCGAAGCCGCGGCTGCCGGCGCCGTCGCGCTATGGGCGAATGTATTGTTCCTGAAGCCGTGTGCGTACCAGGTGTTTCTGCCGTTTCTCGAAGAGCGTTTTCCGGAATTGGTGCGCAAGTATCGTGAGCGCTACGAACGTGTCGCCTATTTGCGCGGGGCGTACCCGGAGATGATCCAGAAGCGTGTCGAGCAGATCCGCAAGCGTCATGGCCTGGATCGCAAGTCCGGCCGTCCGGAGCCGGAACTCTGGCCGCACGATCCGCAGATGCAACTGTTCTGAAACGTAGCGTTCGTATAATGAATACTTATGTCACAACCTGCTCCATCGCCTCCGCCGCATGCGGCATTGATGCAAATGATCCTGGGGAAATGGGTCTCCAACGCGATTTCCGCGGCCGCTCATTTCGCTATCGCCGACCATCTGGAGTCGGGGCCCAAGAGCCTTAAGGAACTGGCTTCGCTTACGGGAACGCAGGAGCAGCCGCTGTATCGCCTTTTGCGGGCGAACGCGAGCGTCGGCGTCTTCACGGAACTGGAGGACGGACGTTTCGCGCAGACTCCGCTCTCCGAACCGCTGCGGACGAACGCCAAACCGTGCGTGCGTCACATGGCGATGATGCTGACGGATGACTGGCACATTCGCGCCTGGGAGCAATTGCCCTGGTGCGTCGAAACCGGCAAGCCTGCGTCATACAAGCTCAACGGGATGCCCATGTTCGATTGGATGGCGCAGCATCCCGAAAAGACCGTGAACTTCAATCAGGCGATGACCGACCTGTCCTCGGGCGATGCCGCGGCGGTCGTTCAGAGCTACGATTTCTCGCACTTCGAGCACATCGTGGACGTGGCCGGAGGACATGGGGCGATGCTGGCGGCCATTCTCGAGCAGGCGCCCAAGCTGCGGGGAACCTTGTTCGACATGCCGCACGTGATCGAAGGCGCGAAGAAGGCGGGCATTCTGGAAAACTTCGCGCATCGATGCACGCTCGAAGCGGGAAGCTTCCTTGAGTCGGTCCCCGCGGGCGCCGATGCCTACATCATGAAGTTCATCATTCACGACTGGTACGATCCGGAATGCATCAAAATGCTGAGCCACTGCCGCAAGGGGATTCGTCCCGGCGGCCGGCTGCTGGTGGTAGATCAAGTGGTGCCGGCTCGCAATAAACCGGGCGTATCCAAGCTCATGGATCTGGAGATGCTCGTGCTCCCCGGCGGAATGGAACGCACCGAGAAGGAGTTCCGCGAGTTGTTCGCCGCTTCCGGTTTCCGGCTGGAGCGGATTATCCCCACGCCCGCGCTGCAATGCATCATTGAAGGCGTACCGGTCTAGTCACGCGGATGACGGGGTCGGACGAAGATTTTCTTCGGGAAGCGCTGGAGCTGGCCAGGGAGGCCGAACGCGGGGGGGAGGTCCCGGTCGGCGCTGTGGTGGTTCTCCACGGCCGCGTGATCGGACGCGGCCAAAATTCCCCGATCACACGCAGCGACCCAACCGCGCATGCCGAAATCCTGGCCTTGCGCGAGGCGGCCGCCGCGACCGGCAATTACCGGCTGGAAGGCGCCACAATGTACGCGACGCTGGAGCCCTGCGTGATGTGCGCGGGCGCTCTGGTGGCGGCGCGTGTATCCCGCTTGGTGTTCGGTGCGCGCGATCTCCGCTTCGGGGGAGTTCGCAGCAAGTTTCGTTTAGCGGACGCCGAAGTCCTGAATCATCGCGTTCAGATTGTGGAAGGCGTGTTGGGCGCCGAATGCGCCGAGTTGATGCAGCGATTCTTTCATTCACGCCGCTCAGTTTAGCGGCTGGAACTCACGCCGTCTTACCGATCGGCGGTAATCGGGGATGCACGGGGGACTCCCGGTGCGCAACCGCGCTGAAGGCCGGAGCCAGGCGCGAGGGGCCGTGGAAATAGTCGTCCAGTGGAAACAGCGGGTAGGGTTCCAACTCTCGGAACATGCGGCCAAGCTTCTGTTCGATCCGGTAAACGCTGTGGAAAAAGTTTCCGCGATCGATCCCCAGCTTCCGGGTGCACAGCTTCCAATCAGCGCCCAGCAAAAAGTGGTACCGGAAGAGCCGGTACTCATCTTCGCTCAAGGCCCGGCGCGACACCAGGGAGAAATCCGCGATGAACTCCTCATCTTTTCTTCCCCAGGTGTTCGGCCGCTGGCGTCCCGACTGGGGCTCCAGCGAAATGCGGCTCAAGTGCCGCTCTTGGGTCACACACTTCACAAACCGGTCATAGCAGATCCGGAAAATACAGCGCAGCACGCAGTTACAGGGCGTCAACGCGCCCTTTCTGGCAAGACGCAATCCGGATCCATGGCATTGCGTACATTGAGGCATGGCCAGAGTGAGTGTCTCCGACCGCGTCCATTCCATATGCTGACTTCCTTTCAACAAGGGTATATCCCCGCTTCACTCTCAAGACCTGTTCTCGATGTATGGTAATAGTACGGCGAGTACTGGAATAAGTCAAACCTTATTTCCGAAGTCTATGACGTTATTTCACGATAGACTTCGAGGACTGCGCGAGCCGTATCTTCCCAGTCAAAGCGCTGCGCCCGAGCGCGGCCGGTGTGCGACAATATCCGCCGCCGATTCTCGTCCAGCAGCACCGACCGCAGACCGCGGGCGACGTCGAAGAGATTATCGGGTGTGACCAATTCGGCCGCATCGCCGAGCGCTTCGACCAGCGCGGGAACATCGGAGGCGACCACCGGCGTGCCGCAGGCCATCGCTTCGAGCGGAGCCAGGCCGAAGCCTTCGTACAGCGACGGAAAGGCGAAGAGAGTGGCCGCGCGATAGAAAACCTTGAGCGTCTCGATCGGAACGAACCCCAGGAAACGCACGAAGGGTTCCACACGGGCGGACACCACGGCGCGCCGTACGGCGGGGTAGCGGGAGAGCTCGTCTCCGATGATCACCAGCTTCAGATGGCCGAAAAGTGGATGGTTTTCAAGCTCGGAGCGAATCACGGCGAACGCTTCCACGAGCCGCGGGACATTCTTTTGGGGACGGATGGTTCCGGCGTAGAGGATGAAGGGAGGCTCGATGGAATAGCGCTGCAGGATCTGCTGATCCTGGCTGGGGTCCGGCGGATGCAGGGCGAAGGAGGGATCGGGCGCGCTGTAGATGGTGCGGATGCGCTCGGTGGGGATACGCATGAAGCTCTCGATGTCGCGGCGGGTCGCATGGGAGACGGCGATGATGCGGTCGGCGCGGGCCGCTCCACGGCGGTAGCGCTCCTGATGCATGGCGCCGCGAACATCGGCGCGCGCGGGGTACAGCAGGCTGCTCATATCGTGGATGGTCACGACGTAGGGCTTTGGCATCCAATAGGGGACGGAATTCAGAGGAATATGTACTAAATCCGGAGAAAGGCGGCGTAGAAATAATGGAAAGGCGGCATTTTGCATGACATCCGTATCCGGACGGAGATATTCCGCGGTGTGGACGTTGGGGCCCAATCCGGCCAGTTCCCCGGCGCCTTTGGGATGCGTGATCAGCGTGTAGCGATTGTGCCGGTCCAGGCGGGTCAGTGCCTGCACCAGGTTCCGGACGTAAGTTCCGATGCCGAAGTCGCCCAGGCGACGGACGTCAATGACGATGTGCCGGGGCATGTACCTCTATCGGAACGCTGCGGGCGTGAGCCTCCAGGCGTACAGCGGAAAACGGTCGGTCAGGACGCGGACCCCGCGGCGCGCTTCGTTTACGGCCTCGTCGCTTTGGATGTGATCCAAGACGTGGGCGATGAGCCGCGCGACTTCGCGAATCTCGGGCTCGCGAAATCCCCGCGTGGTGACGGCGGGACTGCCGAAGCGCATCCCGCTGGGGTTGAAGGGAGGGTTCTGATCGAAGGGGATGGCATTGCGGTTGGCGGTGATGTTGGCGCGCTCCAGCGCGGTTTGCGCGTCCTTGCCGCGAATGCCCTTGGCGAACACATCCACCAGCAGCAGATGCGTATCGGTTCCGCCGGAAACGATGCGGAAGCCCGCTTCGTGCAAACTTTCGGCCAGCGTATTTGCATTCGCCAGCACCTGGCGCGAGTACGCCACGAATTCCGGAGTCGCGGCTTCGCGAAAGCAGACCGCCTTGGCCGCGATGACGTGGACCAGCGGTCCTCCCTGCACGCCCGGGAACAGGGACTTATCGATGGCGGCGCCGTACTTCTCTTTCGCCAGAATCAGGCCGCTGCGGGGTCCGCGCAAGGTCTTGTGCGTGGTGGAAGTAACGATGTCGGCCCATTCGCAGGGATTGGCGTGCAGGCCCGCCGCCACCAGCCCGGAGAAGTGCGCCATGTCGACGAGCAAGAGAGCGCCCACGCTATCGGCGACCTGGCGAAAGCGCGGGAAATCGAGGGCACGGGGATACGCGCTGCCGCCCGCGATGATCAACTTGGGCTTGTGTTCCCCGGCCAGGCGCGCGAGCTCGTCGTAATCGATGCGCTCGTCGTCGCGGCGAACGCCGTAGGGCACGATCTTGTAGGTCTTGCCGGAAAAATTCAGCGGATTCCCGTGGGTCAGGTGCCCGCCGTGCGCCAGATTCAGCCCCAGGATGGTGTCGCCCGGACTCAACACGGCTGGCGTAGGCGGCTTCGTTGGCCTGCGATCCGGAGTGCGGCTGCACGTTGGCGTACTCGGCGTGGAACAGTTTCTTGGCGCGTTCCCGCGCCAGATTCTCGACGATATCGGTGAACTCGCAGCCGCCGTAATAGCGCTTGCCCGGATAACCTTCGGCGTACTTGTTGGTGAACACGCTGCCGGTGGCTTCGAGAATCGCCTGCGAGGTGAAATTCTCGCTCGCGATCAATTCCAGGTGCGAATTCTGGCGCTCGGTTTCGTGGCGAATGGCTTCGGAGATCTCCGGATCCACTTCCGCCAACGGCCGCGCCATGCGTTCCTGCTCAGTCATGCTTGCTCTTCCATTTCGGTGATTTTTGATACTCGGCGTTCGTGGCGCCCCCCCTCAAATGGCGACTCGAGGAACGCTTGCAAAAGTTGCGCCGCCAGAGTTGGTTCGGTGAACCGGGCGCCCAGGGTCAGAACGTTCGCGTCATTGTGGGCGCGCGTGAGCCGGACTTCTTCGGGAGTGACCCCCAAAGCCGCCCGGACGCCCCGGACTTTGTTGGCCGCGATGGACATGCCGACACCGCTGCCGCAGACCAGCACGCCGCGCTCGGCTGCTTCCGACGCCACCGCCTTGGCGACGCGCCATGCATAATCGGGATAATCGCAGGACTCAGCCGAATTGGTTCCGAAGTCGCACACTTCGTGACCGGTCCGGCGCAGTAGATCCCCCAGCTGATTCTTGAGCTCGAAGCCGGCATGATCCGCGCCAATAGCGATTTTCATGAGGGTATTCAATTCTAACTCAGCCGGCAACAACCTCAAGAAACGCCTGGGCGGCGTGGCTCAGCGCCCGGCGGGCCGGATACACCAGGCGGATCTTCCGCTCCACCACCAGCTGCTTCACCTTGATCTCCTTGAGCAGGCCGTGGCGGATTTCCTGCTCGACGCACATGCGCGGCAGGAACGCGACGCCCTCATTCCGCTCCACCATCTTGCGGATGGATTCGATGGTCGGCATCTCCACATCCATATTGAGCGGTACTTTGTGGCGCTGGAACTCGCGGATGACCACGCCGCGGTAGGGCGAGACCACGTTATGCGCGATGAACGTCTCCCCGGCCAGTTCCTTGATGGCCACCTGATCGCGCTTGGCCAGCCGGTGCTGCGGCGATACGATGAAGGACAGGTGATCCGTATAGATCACCTGCGAGATCAGACGATCGTCCGCCGGATCGTAGGTCAACAGGCCCAGCTCCAGCTCGCCATCGACCAGCTGCGAGGGGATCTTGCTCGACTGGCTGCGGCGGACCTGCACCTTGATCTTCGGAAACTTCGCGCGATAGCGCTCGATGTGATCGAGCAGATAAAGCGTGGACGACTCGTTCGCGCCGATGGTCAGGCGCCCGGAGGACTTGTCGCGCAGCTCGGCCAGGGCATTTTCGAGATCGCCTTGCAGATTCTCGAAGCGGCGGGCGTAGTCCAGCACGATCTGGCCGGCATCGGTCAGCAGCAGGTCCTTGGCCGACCGGTCGATGAGCTTCTCCCCCATCTCTCCTTCAAGTCGCTGAATCGCAAGGGAAACGGCGGGCTGGGTTCGCAAGAGTTTTTCGGCCGCCCGAGAAAAACTTCGTTCCGAGGCCACCGTCAGGAACACGCGCAGGGGGTGCAGCTCCATAAACTAACATTATACAACTACACAATCTTATTGATTTGCCAAATCCACCGCCGGGCCTTGATAATGTGGATAACAGGAGGGCCTACATGGCCGATCGAGTATATATCTTCGACACCACGTTGCGTGACGGGGAGCAATCGCCGGGCTGCAGCATGACCGTGGCGGAAAAACTCCGCATGGCGGCCAAGCTGGTGGAGCTGGGCGTGGACATTCTCGAAGCCGGGTTTCCGATCGCCTCGCAGGGCGATTCAGAAGCGGTGGACGCGGTGGCGCGCGAATTTCCGTGGGTGAGCGTGGCGGCGCTGGCCCGGTCCAACCGGGGCGACATCCTGGCCGCGGCCAATTCGCTCAAGAATGCCCGGCGCCCGCGCATTCACACCTTCATCGCCACCAGCGACATTCACCTGAAGCACAAGCTGAAGAAGTCGCGGCAGCAGGTTTTGGATGAAGCGGTCGCGGCCGTGCGTCTGGCGCGCGAATACTGCGACGACGTGGAGTTTTCGGCCGAGGACGCCACGCGCACCGATCCGGTGTACCTGGAGGAAATATCGCGCGCGGTGGTGGCCGCCGGCGCCCGGACCGTGAACCTTCCGGATACAGTAGGGTTTTCCGTACCGGAAGAGTATCGCGCTTTGATCGCGCGGATCGTAAAAGTCCTGGGAGATTCGGCGATCGTGAGCGTGCACTGCCACGACGATCTTGGCCTGGCGGTGGCCAATTCACTGGCGGCGATCCAGGGCGGGGCGCGCCAGGTGGAGTGCACCATCAACGGAATCGGCGAGCGCGCCGGAAACGCCGCGCTCGAAGAAGTGGTGATGGCGCTGAACACGCGCCGCGATCAACTGCCGTATGAGACGCGCATCGTGACCGAAAATCTTTATCCTTGCAGCCAGCTGCTCACCTCGCTGATCACCTTCGGCCCGCAGCCCAACAAGGCGATTGTCGGCGAGAACGCCTTCGCGCACGAAGCCGGCATTCATCAGGACGGATTCCTCAAAGAGCGGACCACTTACGAAATCATGGATCCGAAGTCGGTGGGCGTGCCTGAGTCGAAGCTGGTGCTCGGCAAGCACAGCGGCCGTCACGCGCTCGCCAAGCGCTGCGAGGATCTGGGCATGCCGCTCACGCGCGAACAGCTCGATACGGTGTACCATCGCTTTACGGAGTTGGCCGACCGCAAGAAGGGTCTGCGCAACGAAGAGATTATCGCGCTGGCGCGCGAGGTGGTCCACGAGAGTACAGACGAGACCAAACCGGCAGGCGTCAGCGCGAGCTAGCTGTTCCCGAAATACCACGAAAACTTAGGAACGAATGAATCTAAAGATACTGTTGTTGCCCGGCGACGGGATTGGAACGGAAGTGACTGCCGCGGCGGTCGAGGTGTTGAAAGCCGTCGCCCAGAAATTCGGCCACACGCTCGAATTGTCGGAAGGACTGCTGGGCGGTGTCGCCATTCACAAGACCGGCACGCCGTTTCCCAAAGAGACCGAGGAGCTGTGCCAGAAGGCCGACGCGACGTTAATGGGAGCGGTGGGGTTGCCCGAGTTCGATGCGGCTCCTCCCAGCCAGCGCCCGGAGGCGGGACTGCTCGGCATGCGCCGCGTGCTGGACGTCTTCGCGAATCTGCGCCCCGTGCGCGCGTGGACCGCGCTGGTGGATTCGTCGCCTCTGAAGAATCACGTGGTGGAAGGCACGGACATGATCATCGTCCGCGAACTGACCGGCGGCCTGTATTACGGCCAGCCGCGTGGGATCGAGAAGGATCGCGCCTTCAATACCATGTCCTACACGCGGAAAGAAGTGGAGCGCGTCACGCATACCGCGTTCAAGCTGGCCGCGAACCGGCGCAAGAAGGTCACCAGTGTCGACAAATCGAACGTGCTGGAAGTCTCGCAATTCTGGCGCAAAGTCGTGATCGAGATCGCCCAGCAATATCCCGACATTCAGCTCGAGCACATGCTGGTGGACAACGCCGCCATGCAGATGGTGCTGAGGCCCACGCAGTTCGACGTGATGCTGACCGAAAATACCTTCGGCGATATTCTGAGCGACGTCGGAGGCATTCTGGCCGGGTCGATCGGCATGCTGCCCTCGGCCTCGCTGGGCGAGAAGAAGGGGCTGTATGAGCCGGTGCACGGGTCCGCGCCGGATATCGCGGGACAGAACAAGGCCAATCCGCTGGGAGCCATCGGCAGCGTCGGCGCGATGCTCGAATACACGTTCGGGCTGATGAAGGAAGCGGCCGCCGTGAACAACGCCATCAGCAAGGTGCTCGAATCCGGCAAGGTTACGGCCGACCTGAGGCCCAAGGGCAAGCCTGCGACGACTACGGAAGTCGGCCAGGCGGTGAGCGAAGCAATCTAAAATATGAAACCACGTACGATCGTCGAGAAAATCTGGGACAGCCATGTCGTTGCCGAGAAGCCGGGCGCTCCGGCGCTTCTCTACATCGACCTGCATCTTACCCATGAAGTGACCTCGCCACAGGCGTTTTCGATGCTGCGCGAGCGCGGCCTGAAGGTCCGGCGGCCGGATCTGACCATCGCGACGATGGATCACAGCACTCCCACCACGTCGCGCGATCTGCCAATGCTCGATCCCATCGGCAAGGCGCAGCTGGATCAAATGACCCAGAACTGCAAGGATTTCGGCATCCGCCTGTACGATCTGAAAACCACCAAGCAGGGCATCGTGCACGTGATCGGACCGGAGCAGGGGCTCACCCAGCCCGGCATGACCATCGTTTGCGGCGACAGCCACACGGCCACGCACGGAGCTTTCGGTGCGCTGGCGTTCGGCATCGGAACCAGCCAGGTAGGGCACGTGTTCGCCACGCAATGCCTGCTGCAGACGCCTTCGAAAAGTTACGCGATTCGGGTGGAAGGCGCGCTCAAGCCGGGCGTATCGGCCAAGGACATTATTCTGGCGGTGATCGCGCGCATCGGCATCGGCGGCGGCACGGGAACCGTGTTCGAATATCTCGGCTCGACGATTCGCGGGCTCTCGATGGAAGAGCGCATGACGATTTGCAACATGTCGATCGAAGGCGGCGCGCGCGCCGGTCTGGTCGCGCCGGACGACACCACGTATCAGTACATCTCCGGCCGCGAGTTCGCCCCCAAGGGCGCCGATTGGGACGCGGCGCTGGCGCGCTGGCGGCAGCTTCCCACCGACCATGACGCCGAGTACGCACACGCGCTGACGCTCGACGCCGGCGAGCTCGAACCGATGGTCACCTTCGGCACGAATCCCGGCATGGGGATCCCCATCTCGGGCGCGATTCCCGATCCGGCCGCGGTATCCGACCCGATCGAGAAATCCGACTTGATCAAAGCCTTGAAGTACATGGATCTGGAGCCCGGCAAGCAGCTCAAGGGACATAAGATCGACGTGGTGTTCGTGGGGAGCTGCACCAACTCGCGCATTTCCGATCTGCGCGCGGCGGCCAGCGTGATGAAGGGCCGCAAGGTGAATCCCAATGTCCGCATGCTGGTAGTGCCGGGGTCGATGCAGGTGAAGAGGCAGGCCGAAGCCGAGGGATTGGACAAGATCTTCCGCGAGGCCGGCGCCGATTTCCGCGAAGCCGGCTGCTCCATGTGCCTGGCCATGAACGGCGATCAGCTGGAGCCCGGCGAATACAGCGTCTCGACCAGCAATCGCAACTTCGAAGGCCGGCAGGGCAAGGGCGGGCGTACGTTCCTGGCGAGCCCGCTGACGGCAGCCGCCTCGGCGGTCATGGGAGTGGTGACCGACGTAAGGACGTTGCTCTAAGGACGACACAAGGGTCAAACCATGAAACTCGAAAAGATCGAAAGCAAAATCGCCGTACTGCCCATCGACAACGTCGATACGGATCAGATTATCCCGGCGCGCTACCTCAAGTCGATTTCGAAAGAAGGCTTGGGCGAGGGCCTGTTCCGCGACTGGCGCTACAACGCCGACGGGACACCGAAGGCGGACTTCGTGCTGAACCTGCCCGAGGCCAAGGGCGTCCAGGTTCTGGTGACCGGCGATAACTTCGGCTGCGGCAGCTCGCGCGAGCACGCTCCCTGGGCGCTGGTGCAGTCCGGAATCCGGGCCGTGATCAGCACGTCCTTCGCGGACATCTTCAAAGGCAACGCCCTTAAGAACGGAGTGCTGCCTCTGGTGGTTCCCGCCGATGCTCATGCCGAGCTGCTGAAATCGCCCTGGGCGAGAGTGAAGATCGACCTGGTGGCGCAGACCATCACGCTGCCCAGCGGACGCGAGGTCGAGTTTCCCATCGACAGCTTCGCCAAGCAATGTCTGGTCGAAGGCGTCGACGAGCTGGGCTACATGCTCCAGCAGGAACCGGCCATCGCCGCGTTCGAAGCGAAACGAGTTGGCTCGGTCAACACACTGCGGTAACATCGCAGGAGTCCCCTGAAGGAGGGACGGTTACCCATGCGAATGTTGCTGAGAGCGATACTTCCGAACGAGCCCGCGAACACGATGATTCGGAACGGGACGTTTCAGTCCACGATTCAGAAAATACTGGCGGATCTCAAGCCCGAAGCGAGCTACTTCGTTGCCAGTGACAATGGCGAGCGCTGCGCCGTCATTGTCTTCGACATGAAAGAATCCTCCGAGCTTCCGAGAATCGCGGAACCGCTTTTCCTGGCTTTCGACGCCCGCGTTACGGTAAGGCCGACAATGACCCCCGCGGACCTTGCTGCCGGCGGGCCGGGTTTCGAACGCGCCGTCAAAGAATTTGGCAAGTAGTTGGCGCGAATATCACGAAGCCACCAAGCATAGCGCCGCCTCGCTGAGGCGAACGCCGCACTTCCTCGATTGGGCGAACATGCCCGATCCGTTTCGTCACTACGAGGGCGTGCCGGTGCTCGATTTGCCGGAGGATCCGCCCGTTCCGGAGACGCCGGCAACCGATGCGCCCACATTTCTCTCGCAACTGCTGTACACCTCCGCCGCGATCAGCGCTACCAAGATCGTGCCGTCCACCGGATTCCGGTACGCGTTGCGCGTGAACCCGTCCTCCGGGAATCTGCACCCCACCGAATTTCACTTCGTGACGCGCGGCCTGAAGGATTGGCCCGACGGGCTGTATCATTACCGTCCTTCTTCGCACATGGCGGAGCAGCGCGCTCTGGGCCATCTCGAGATCGGCGGGTCAGCTCCCCTTGTGTTTATTCTGACCAGCATCGCCTGGCGCGAGGAGTGGAAGTACCGCGACCGCGCCTATCGATACTGCCTGCACGATATCGGACACGCCTGGCAGGCGCTGGCGCTCGCGGCCGGAGCCATGGGTTGCGAAACCCGCGCGATATTCGATTTCCCGGACGATGCCATCGCGCGGGCTTGCCGTCTGCAAGAGGATGAGTGGCCGATGCTGGTGGTCGAAATAGCAGGTGCGTCGATTCCCGTGCGCGAACCCGACTCCCGCGAAACCATCTGGTACGGCGGCCAGGCGAATCCGCTCTCACAGGAAACGATCCCGTACCCGCGCATCGACGCCATTCACGCCGCCACCAAGAGGATCGTCCATTCTCCGGTCGAGCCGACTCTCAGCGGCCGTGGCGCGATCACCCTGCCCGATCCAGCCGCATCTAGTCGCTCTTTCGGTGAGACCGCGCGGAAGCGCCGGTCGGCACTCGATTTCGTAGGTGGTCCACAGTCGATGTCATTGCCGCAGCTCTCGGCCGTCCTTCGAGCGACTACGGAGCTACACTCTTTCATCCAGCTCTATCTCTATGTCCATCGCGTCGAGGGACTCGAACCCGGAGTGTACCGGTTCTGGCCGGAACCCGCCGAGCTCGAGACTATCCGGCTGGGCGACCAGCGCGTCGCCGCCGCGGGCCTAAGCCTCGGACAGGATCTCGCGGGGAACGCGTGCGTGGCGTTTTCGATGATCGGCGATCTGGAGCGCGCCACCCGCGCACACGGCGACCGGGGTTATCGCTATGTGTACTTCGAAGCCGGGGCCATCGGCCATCGCCTGTACCTCGGCGCGGAAGCTCTCGGGCTGGGAGCCACCGGCATCGGCGCGTTCTACGATGAGGAGGTGCATCGCTATCTTCACGTGACGCCCGAGCAAGGACAGGTGGTCTATCACTTCGCGATCGGCTATCCGGTTCCGGATCCCCGGCTTCAGGCGTAGTGATGGTCGGGATTCTGGTGCACGGCGACAATCATTTCATCGTGCGCGGTCCGTTGCCGGATCGCGAGACGGCGCTGGCGCTGGTCCGGCATTGGTCCTGGATTCGGATAGGATCGACGACGCCGGCGGCGCTTGCTCGATGGCAGATCGTCACACGCGAGTTCCGGGAGAATCTGGAATGGGCGGTAGTGGCGCCGGGTGACGGCGAGATATCTAGGGCTGTGGAGACGCTGCTGGAGGAACTGTCGGGGCGGGGAATCACCATCCACGACGCCCGGCGTGAGACCTGGTGACGCTGGTCGTCACGCTGGACGCCATGTTTGACGCGTTTACTTGCTATCGCCGTCGTGGTCTGCGTCGCCGGGTTTGGCGCCGCTCAACTGAACGCTATCCTGCGCCGGAGCCGGTGTTTTGGCCGGGGGCTGGGTATGCGCTGCTTGAGCTTGCTGACTGTAAGTCGCTGAACTTGCGTTATTTACACTGCTGATCATTGCTTATGAATACCTCTCCCTGCCATATCGCTCCGCTGCGTCAGGATTAGAGGCTTTATTTTGTGTGCAATGGCCTTACCGGCCATGAGAAGCTGGGTAGGTCTGTATGAAGATCCTCAAATGGGTAGTACTGGCCGCCGTCCTGATTCAATTTATTCCTTACGGCCACACGCACACGAATCCTCCGGCGACCAAGGAACCCGCGTGGGATTCTCCGCAGACCAGAGCATTGGTCCACCGGGCCTGCTTTGACTGTCACAGCAACGAAACCGTGTGGCCCTGGTATTCCAACGTCGCGCCGGTGTCGTGGCTAACCCAGAGAGATGTGAACGGCGGCCGCAGTCATCTGAATTTTACCGAGTGGGACCACCCCCAGAAGCACGCTAAAGACGTCGCCAAGGAGGTCAAGGGAGGCGATATGCCGCCTTGGTTCTATCTCCCGCTGCACCCCGCCGCCAGACTCACGGCAGCCGAAAAGCAGGCTCTGATCGACGGCGCTGAGAAGTCGCTGGGTCCGCAAGCCGCGCCTGAACAGCGCTAGTCACATCGGACGCCAGGTCATGTCCACCTCGACGGGGATCTCGTTCTTGATGGCGAGCGTCAGCAGCTTCGGCGGATCGATCTTGAAATCGGATACCGTCGCCGGAACGGTTCCGGAGATCCGGATTTCCTTCCCGTGAGTCACCACCTGGAAGGGCACCTGCTTATACTGAGCCGTCTGACCCGCGAACTGGATCTCCAGATCCACACGGATGGTCGCCGATCCGCCGGGCACTTCGGGCAAGTGGGTACGCACAGTGACCATGGGGAACTGCGCTCCGCGGGCCACTTGCAGCATGTGCAGATCGCGGTTGCTGTCGCCCGAATCGAATGACTTGACGGGTACGGCGATCAGGAAATCGCACTGTCCCGCGTGACAGACGCCTTTGCCGCGCGCCGCATGGCTCACGCCCTCCACGTGATGCAGCGGGTGCGAAACATGATACGTCAGCGTGGATTGTTCGAGAACCCATTGACCGTCCGCCGAGACCAGTCGCAGGGGCGCCAGAAGCAGTAACGCCGTCAGAATTCGCTTGTTCATAAGCCGCCTTAAAACTTAATCGTCACGGACAAAATCGCGGCGCCGTATGCAATCGCCGTGATGCCGGCCACGGCCGAATGCGCCTTGGCGATCCCGTGAACCTTTTCGCCGCGGCTCAATTGCTGATACGCCAGCGCGCCTAGGATGGGCGTCAGAATCATTCCCGGGCCGTGAATCCAGGCCAGGGTCTTGTGCAGGCGGATCTGCCCGCGCGTCGCGGTGCCGGGGACCTTGGGGGCGAAGATGGCATAGTAGGCGCTGCCGAAGTACAGTCCCGTGGTCGCTATGCCGAGCGCGCCATGGATGTCCCGCCCCGTCGCGCTGCTATGCCTGCCGCCGGCGTTGCCGGAAGCGATGAGTGTGGCCGCCATGGGAATCAACGTGATCAACCCCAGCCGCTGATGCATTTGCAGCATGTGGGAGCGCTTGTCGAGCCTCGCCTGATCCTGGGCGTTCCCTTGCGCCTGGTCCGGCGGAAAGCCCAGATCCCCCAGCGTAGGCGGCGCCGCGGCATTGCCGGACGCGGCTGCCAGGGTCAGGTTCATTGATTGCGGCGCGCCCGCGGCCAGCGTCACGTTCGCTGTCTTGGCGCCGAACCCTGCCGCCTGGATGGAAATCTGATAGTCCCCCGGCATGAGACTCGGCACGGTATAGATTCCGGCCGAATTGGTCTGCGTCTCGGTCGCTTGGCCGGTGGCGACACTCCTGACGGAAATTATGGCGTTGGGAATGACTGCGCCCGCCGGACCGGTGACTGTCCCGGACAGCGTCGCGCCCGCGACTTGCGCCGGCAACAGGCCCGGCAGGAACAAGCTAAGCACCAGAACGCCTAGAGTCATCGCCGATGCCGAAATCGCCCGTTGCGCCACTTGAGTTGCTCCTCTTTTTCGAGTGTAAGGAAGTTGGACGCCCAACGGATGGTTAGCGTTTCCTGGCCAAACGGCAGGGGTTCGTCACTGCTCGCGTTTTCCCAGAGCCCGCTCGATGCGGCGGTCGGGGACCAGCCACATCAGCGCCACGAACGTATACAAGCCGCTGGCGATCCACGGACTGACGAACGCCAGCGGGATGGCGGCCAGGTAGAGCACCGGCGAGAGTTTTCCTTTCCAATCGCGGCCGATGGCCGACGCCAGCAGCGAATGGTCTCCCTGATTGACGATGATGGTGCGTTGCAGCACATAGTAGGCGATGGCCGCCATCAGCAGAACGACGCCGTACGTCGCGGTGGGCGCCGGCGCCAGGTGATTCTCGCCCATCCAGGCGGTCGAGAAAGGGAATAGCGACAGCCAGAACAGCAGGTGCAGATTCGCCCATAAAATTCCGGCGCTGACGGTCTTGGTGGCGTGGAACATGTGGTGATGGTTGTTCCAGTAGATGGCGACGTAGAGGAAGCTCAGCACGTAGCTCAGGAAGACCGGAAGCACGGGCGTCAGATCCTCGAAGCCGACGCCGTGCGGCACCTTCAGTTCCAGCACCATGATGGTGATGATGATGGCGAGCACCCCGTCGCTGAAGGCTTCCAGCCGGTTCTTTTCCATGCGGCGATGTTAACGGAATCGCCGGCGGCATCGCAATCGCAGCGCGCAGGGCGACCTCGCGCCACGAAATCGGATTGGTATACTAAATCGGATTTAGCCCGGAAGCCGCTCACGTTCCGCCTTCGGGCTTCCTTACGAAAGAGGCGTAGGATTTAATGATGCGTTCCTTGTCGATACTCTTGCTGACCTTGCCCCTCTTTGCACAGTCTCCGGCGCCCGGCGATTGGCCCCGCTATGGCCGCGACTCGGCCAGCACCCGCTTCTCTCCGCTCAAGCAGATCAACACCGGCAATGTGGCCAAGCTCAAGACCGCGTGGACCTATCAGCTCCGTACCGATGCGGAGCGGAGCCGCGCGGGGCGGGGCGGGGGCATCGGCGGCTATTCCCAGGTCACGCCCATCGTGGTGAAGGGCGTGATGTACATCACTGCCGGCAATCGCGTTCTGGCGCTCGATCCCGACAGCGGCAAGGAAATCTGGAAGTACGAAGTCACCGGCGGGAATCCTTCCGCGCGCGGCGTCACCTACTGGCCCGGCGACAAGGAAAATCCGCCGCGTATCATCTTTACAGCCGGACGCCGCATGGTCGGGCTCAACGCCCGCACCGGCAAAGTCGATCCCGGTTTTGGCAAGGAAGGCGTCGTGGATCTGGTGGTCCCCTACAACTCGCCTCCGACCGTTTATAAGAACACGCTCTTCGTCGGCGCCAATGTGCCCGAGCAGCCCGCCACCGGCCAGCCCGGCGATACGCGCGCCTACGATGCCCGCACCGGCGCAAAGAAGTGGGAATTTCACTCCATCCCCCGGCCCGGCGAGCCCGGCCACGAAGCCTGGACCGGAGACGAGTGGAAAGGCCGTACCGGCGCCAACAACTGGGGCTTCTTCATGACGGTGGATGAGAAGACCGATACCCTCTACACCACCTTCGGAAGCCCCGCCAGCGACTTCTACGGATTCGACCGGAAGGGCGATGATCTGTTCGGTAACTCCGTTGTGGCTCTTGACATTAACACCGGAAAAATGAAGTGGTACTTCCAGGCGGTTCACCACGATTTGTGGGACATGGATCTGCCGCCCGCTCCGGTCCTGCTGGATCTGACCGTCAACGGAAAAAAGATTCCGGCTCTGGCTCAGACCGGCAAGGTCGGATTCATGTACATCCTCAACCGGCTGACCGGGAAGCCGGTATTCGGCATCGAGGAAAAGCCGGTCGCGCAAAGCCAGGTGCCCGGCGAGCACACTTCGCCCACCCAGCCGATTCCGGTGAAGCCTCCGGAGCTGGCTCGGCACGCGTTCGATCCGGCCACGGAAATGGTGACCGCCGCCGATACCAACGAAGCGCATGCCAAGGCCTGCGCGGAGCTGGCGGAAAAGAGCGGGCCGCTGCATAACGATGGTCCGTTTACGCCCTGGGTTTACCGCGCACCCGGCGCTCCGCCGGTCTCGAGCGTCATCTTCCCGGGGGCCATCGGAGGAACCGACTGGGGCGGCATGTCCGCCGATCCGCGGGACAACTACGTGTTCGTGAACACGTCCGATTACGCGAGCTTCGGCTGGATCCAAAAAATGCCGGACAACTCGCGTGTTCCTTATGACCAGCGCAGCGTGTACGGCGCTCCGGTTCCGTCGAAATTCTGGGATCGCAAGACGAATGCGAGCGGGGCCCTGATGGGCGCGTCGTCGTGGCCTTGCCAGAAACCGCCATGGGGACACCTGATGGCGGTGAACGCCAACACCGGCGAGTTCGCCTGGCGCATCGTATTCGGCGTCACCGATGAGCTGCCCGAGGGAAAGAAGAACACCGGACGCATCAACGGAGGCGGATCGATCGCCACTGCCGGTGGCCTGGTGTTTATCGGCGCGACCAACGACAAGCGTTTTCACGCCTTCGACTCGAAGACCGGAAAACTGCTGTGGGAGGTGAAGCTGGATTACGACGCCATCGCCACGCCCATGACGTACGCGGGCAAAAACGGCAAGCAGTACGTCGCGATCACCGCGGCGGGCGGTCTGGGGATCACCGATCCCAATCCGTCCAACAACGAACAGATTCATGTTTTCGCACTGCCCTAGGCAGTGCTTGGGGTGTGCGCGCTGCCCTAAACTTACTTCTGTTTGGGCTTCGGCCGCGGCACCACGTGCACGTCGTACAACGTGTAGTCGCCGTCGTACACCGTTGCCGAGATCTGATCGCCGACCTTGACCTTCTTCAGAATGTCCAGATTGTCGACCTTGTACGGCATGGTCATGGCGTCCATGTAGCCCTCGACCTTGCCGTGGTTCACCGTCAGCCGGTCGGCCTGCACGCCTTCTACTTTTCCTTGGAGCGTGTGCGACTTGCCTTTGGCCTTTTGGGCTGCGGCGCTCGATCCAAGCAAGCATGCGATCACAAACATCACGGAAAACAGATGTAAGATCCGGTGCGTCTTCATTACCTGGCGACCCTCGACCTCAGTCTATCACTGGTGTTCGGCGGACTACCTTTAACATTTTTAACCCGCAGTTCCCCCGATTTAACCCAACCTTAGCAACAGAGGCCGGCACGCTCGCGTATGGTAGAAGATGATGGACCCAGATCAGATCCGGCGCCGCGCCCCTGTGCTGTGGCTCTTCATGGGGCTGCTGGTGGTCCTGGTGTGCGTCCTGGCGGTGTTGCAGTACAAGTGGATCGGCGAGATCAGCGCCAACGAACAAAAGAAACGCCAGGACGATCTTCAGGCCGCGGCCAACAAGCTGAGCAGCGCCTTTAACACCGAGCTCAGCTCCTCGGCGGCGGCGCTTCAGCCCACCGATCTACAGGTCCAGGAGATGGGGCGCCAGGCGGCCTATGAGGCCCGCTACAACCAGTGGCGCGCATCGGCGCAGCATCGACGCCTGTTTCGCCGGATTGCCGTGGTGGCCATGGAGGATGGGCGGCTCGGCATCAGCATGTTCAATGCGGACACGGGCGCCCTGGAACCAGCCGATTGGCCGGCGGACTGGACGGCGGCGCGGGATTTTATCGCCGCGCGCCTCGCCGGAGATAATGCAGGTCCTTTTTTGCGGACCGAAAATTCCACGCTGATCGATTATCCCCGGTTCGCCGGCCCGGGACGCGGAACAGAACAGGACTGGCTGCTGCTGGACGTGGACCGCAGCTTCGCCGGCGGTGTAATCCTGCCGGATCTGCTCTCGCAATACCTGATGGCGGATTTCCGCTCGCAATATCGAGTGGAAATCGTGGTGCGTGCCAATCCTTCCGATCTGATTTTCGGGACCGACTCGGGCCAGGCGCCCTCGTCGGCCAGCCGCGCCCAGGCGACCGTGACGTTGCTTGACCCCCTTCGCCCCAATCGGGGTGGCGTCCGGGGACCCGCGCCTGTACCCTTGCCCGCCGGGCCTGGCCGGGGCGTTTTGAGCGACTCGGGACGCGGCCGGTGGCTGCTCTCGGTGTGGCTGCGGAAGGGGTCTCTGGAAACCGTGGTCGCCAGTGCGCGCCGCCGGAATCTGGCTATTTCCGCGGCCATGCTTCTTCTGCTGCTGGCCACCGGAGCGGCCCTGGCGCAGTTCTCGCGAAGAGCGCAGCGGCTGGCGGAAGTGGAGATGGACTTCGTCGCCGGCGTTTCCCACGAGCTGCGCACGCCGCTCACCGTCATTCGAACCGCGGCCTTCAATCTGCGCGGGAAAGTGGCGTCGAATCCGTCGCAAGTGGAACGCTACGGTGCGCTCATCCAGCAGGAGAGCGAGCGCCTGAGCGCCATTGTCGAGCAAGTTCTGCGCTTCGCCAGCGCCAAAGCCGGCCGGGTGGTGCAGGAGCGCCAGCCGGTTTCCGTGGCGGGGTTGATCGGGGAGACGCTGCAATCCACCAAGAGCATGCTCGAAGACGCGGCGTGCGAGGTCGAAACGCGCCTGGAACCGGGCCTGCCTCCGGTCAGCGGCGATTCCCTGGCGTTGCGCCACGCCCTGCAAAATCTGCTGGCCAACGCCGCCAAGTACGGAGGGGCCGGCCGACAGCCGATCGCGATCTCCGCGCGAGCGGTCCCGGGCGCCACCGGCAAAGCGCAGGAGATCGAGATTCGGGTCGCCGATCACGGCTCCGGAATTCCCGCGGAGGAGCAGAAACATGTGTTCGACGCGTTTTTCCGGGGAAGAAAAGCCGTGCAGGATCAGGTTCACGGCACCGGACTCGGTCTGCACCTGGTGAAGAAGATCGTGGAGGCTCACGGCGGAAGCGTGAGTCTGGAGAGTGAGCCCGGAGCCGGCTCCACGTTTATCGTGCGGATCCCGGCTGCCCCGGCGGAACTTCAGGATGAGCTCGCGCATTCTCTTGGTTGAGGACGAACCCGGCCTGAGCCTCACGGTCACCGATCTTCTGGAGGCCGAAGGCTACCAGGTGGATACCGCCATGGACGGGCCGTCCGGGCTCTTGAAAGCCGGCGGCGGCGATTTCGACCTGGTCATCCTGGACGTCATGCTTCCGGGCAAAAGCGGCTTCGACGTGTGCCGCGAGCTGCGCCAGAAGGGAATCGATACGGCGATCCTGATGCTCACCGCCAAAACCCACGTGGTGGATCGCGTAGTGGGGCTGAAACTGGGAGCCGACGACTATCTGGCCAAGCCGTTCGATCCCGCCGAACTTCTGGCGCGCGTCGAGTCCCTGCTGCGGCGGATCCCCAAAAAGAAACGGATTCCGGTGGCGCAGTTCGAGTTCGGCAACGTGAGCGCCGACTTCGCGCTCGGGCAGGTGCACAAGAAGGGCGAGCTGGTGACCATGGCCGCCAAGGAATTGCAGCTGCTCCGGTATTTGATCGACCGGCGCGGCACGGTGGTGTCGCGCGAAGAGCTGCTGCAGAACGTATGGGAGTATCAAGCCGAGGTTTCCTCCCGCACCATCGACGTGCATGTGGCGTGGCTGAGGCAGAAACTCGAAGACAATCCGCAAAGCCCCCAGTACATCCACACCGTGCGCGGCGTGGGGTACCGGTTTACGGCCTGATTGTGCGGCGTCCGGTTAAGTCTATGCCAAACATCAGTTAAGAACGTTAATCACCCGACTCCTTTAGGCCTTGGGCAACGTCTTAGCTGGCATGGAAAGCAAAGTGAACACTCAGCAGCAAAAATGGTTCCGGCTGTGGATTCTGGCGGGCGCCGGCGTGGCGATTCTGCTCCTGGCCAGCAGTGTGTTCAACTACGCCATCTTTTCGCACGGCACCGCGCTGCGCAACACCCGGCGCGAGATGGCGCGCCAGATGTCGGCCTTGGACCAGGTGGTACGGGGTCAAAAACCGGATGCGGCCACCTTGAGCCTGGTGCTCGATCAGGCGGTGAAGAAAAGCAGCGGCCGCCTGGCGTGGGCGCAGATGCTCGACTCGGAAGGCTTCGTGATCGCCCGCTCGTCCGCCGCGGCGGCGCCGGCATTTTCGGTGGAATACGCCGCGTCCCGGATGCGCGAACGGCACCCGGTGTTCACCGTTCGCGATACCGGCGCGGGCCAGTTGGTGGTGGAAGCGTTCCCCATCCGTCTGCCGTCGTCGTCCTCGCCTGAGCCTGAGCCGCTCAAACTGGCTGCCTACAGCGGACCCGCGAATGGAACCGCCCCGCGCGGAAGCCTGGCTTTTGTCGAACTCGCTTCGCTGACCAGCTCCGGCGCCGTGGCCTGGCCTATCCGTTGGACTCTCATCCTGGGTGTCACGGCGGGTCTCGCTCTGCTGGGAGCTCTGACGGTGCTCATGCTGCGGTTCCGCGCGCACCTGTCGGCGCAGAGCGCGGAACACCAGATGGAGATCGCCAGACAAGTACAGCGCGGCCTGCTGCCGGCAGCCAGCGCCGCGCCTCGGGATTTCGAGCTGGCGGCCGAGTGGCGCCCCGCCGCGGACGTCAGCGGCGATTTCTACGATGCTTTCGATCTTCCGGGAAATGGCGCGGCTTTCGTGCTGGGCGATGTCTCCGGCAAGGACGTTCCCGCGGCGATGCTGGCCAGCGTGATGCAAGGAACCGTGCACGCCACGGCCTGGACCCGTTCGGCCGCCGGCCATAACAGCGCGACCGAAGAGCTCAATCGCCTGCTGTGCGAGCGGGCGTCCGGCGAACGTTTCGCCAGCCTGTTCTGGGGATATTTCGATGCCCGCACGGAACGGCTGCACTACGTCAATTGCGGGCACTGCGCGCCGCTGCTGTTCCGCGCCCGCGAGGAGAATGTGCGGAGACTCTGCGACGGAGGCCCGGTTCTGGGTCTGCTGCCGCAGGCGCGCTTCGAACAGGGCGTAGAGCGGCTCGAAGCGGGTGACACATTGTTGCTCTACTCCGACGGCGTCGTCGAAGCCGCGAACGCGAGCGGCGAGGAATTCGGCGAGCATCGCCTGATCGCAGCTGTCGAGTCGTGCGTACAAGGGGAACCGGGCGATCCCGAGGAAATCCGCGACCGTATTTTGCGTTCGGTGCGGGCGTTCACCGGCAGCGACGTTCTCGCCGACGACCAAACCCTGTTGGCCATCCGCTATACGGGAAACACGGTCGCCGTCTTGCAAGATCAGGCGGCCTAGACGCAGCAAAATTTACGCAGTATATTTTGCGTATTGAGGTAGGTCCGCTGGACCTATTTGGCTAGGACTCCATCGCCGGGAGACTCATTCGAGAGATTTCGAGTGGGCTGCGCCTGCCAGAACTGGAAGGACCTGCGGTTCCCTGGGGATTCCAATATACACAACATCCCCGTTGGGCATCCCATACCGCGATATCCTTGCCGCGGTTTGATTTCCCGCGATGGCATCCTCCAGTTCCCGGCTATGGATACTGCGCGGGACCAGTGCGATCCAGCCTGACGTTCCCGATTGATTGCACAGCGATTGTAATTCCCTCGGAGCGTCTCCGAACTTCCAGACGGTCACGCACGGGGCCTTCATGGCAATGGCGATAGAGCAACTCGAAGACCAATGAGCAGGTCCTGAGTGGCTTCTAGTACTTTCTGGATCGGTTCGGCTGAAACGAAAGGCTCTCGGTCCAATCCTTTAAAATATCGCAGAGCCAAATGTCCAAAATAGGAACGATCGTCACGATAACTTTTGGGCCTTTTGCCGCACTCACGGCGGCGGTTGTATCCAGGCGACGAAAGCGGGTTCTCGTGCGTGTGGTCCTTACACAGGAGTGCACGGTTCTCGTTGAACTCGACGACGAGATGATCGAGCGGGCGCCGTCGTCGCAACTTCACATAAGCACAGTACATCGAAGCGAGGCACCGGAGAGCTAGGGATATCCCTAGTATTTCGCGCGCCCATCCCGTATAATCAACTTGACGAATTGAACCCCTCCTGGTCGAGCGGGGAGGAGGCGCATGCTAGCCAGCAAACGATTCGAGTTGACACATTCCACCTTGGCGCTGGACGTTGTCGCAAGCAAAGTGGGTCACCATTTATGAAATATCTTCTGACTAGTCCGATGATGGTGCTCGCCTTCCAGGACAACCATCAAGCCGCGGTGACGATTCCGGCGGGGAAGTGCATCGAGGTGGTCGGTCCCGTAGAGGATGACGATCGCTTCCTGCTCATCCGCGCGGAGGATGGGCAGTTTCACATCTTCGCTTCGGATCTGGCGGGCCGGGCAACACCGGTTGTCGCGGACCAGGCGGTGCGGGGCTTGTCGGAGGAGAGTCCCGTATCACCGCGCACAGCCAAACCCAAAAGAGGCGCGCACCGGCGAGCCGTTGCCTGACGATCACCGTTGGCCGGCGTGCGATTCCTGCATGTTATGGATCTGGCGGAGAGGGGGGGATTCGAACCCCCGGTACAGATTTAAGTCCGTACGACGGTTTAGCAAACCGCTGCTTTCGACCACTCAGCCACCTCTCCGCGAAGTGGGTTGGATCACTTGCGATATTAACACTTCGGCGGTCGCGAGCGTTACGTCTAGCTCGATTTTCTAGCTCATCGCGCTAGCTCATCGCGCTAGCTCATCGCCGCCAGCGATTCCTGGACGCTCGGATGCTTGCCCGCTTCCACGTCTTTTCTACGGACCGTGTGGAACGCGGTCAGCACGGCATTGGCATTGGCGAGCGCGGCTACCCGCTCGGTGAACGCCTCGAGCTTTTTCCCGGGAATCGCGTACACCGCGACGCCGGGCGTCAGGATATCCAGATAGGCACGCGCCCCGCAGCATCCCAGGCTGAGCGCGGTTTGGTTGTTGTTCAGCGCCTGCGGAACCACGGCGCAGGCCGGCCGTCCCATGGCCGGAGGCAGGCCGCCTTCCAACTGCTGCGAAGCCTCAGAAAGGATCAACGTCTGGTCCGCATTCACGAACAGCAGCACCACGTCCGGAGGCAGCGGAACCTCGCTCAGCGGGCCATAGATCACTGCCCGCGGACGATTTTTCAGAACCGGAATCAGCGGAATGTCCTGTTCACGCACATAGCCCAAATCGGCGAATACTTTAAGCGCGTCGCCCAGATCCTTTTGCGCCGCCGGAGATGCTTCCAGATTGTGGGTATAGATCCCGATGCCGCACAGATCGTGATCGCCCGGCACGGTGGCGAACACACCGGCCTGCGCCTCCTGCCAGAAACGGCATCCGGCCGGGACCGCGCCGCTAAACTGCTTCACTCCGGGGGGAACCGCGTCGGCGAAGCAGACGGCGACGGGGGGACGCTCCAGGCGCAGGGAGTCGGTCAAAGTTTGGGCCAGGGCAGGGTAAGAGGGCATTTGATTCATGGTAGCAGCGAACACCTTAGAAAACGAAAATGCTCACCCGAGGGTGAGCATTTACGCTTCCCCCGCTCTCGCGGGGTGATGTACATGGGAGAATCAGATTCGACGGTTTCGCAACCGCCAAAACCTGGTTGTGATTGCGATATTAGGGCGTGGAGCAGATTTAGTCAAGGGAAAAAAGTCCGCCCGGAAAGATCCCCCTAACATAATGAATCCATGCGGCTTATCTGAGAATCCAAAAGTGAGTCCTTTGTGGAAAAGCTGTTCCTAATGCCCTCAATCGACGGTCCCCTTTCACTCTAAGGGTGCGGAACGTCAAGGCTTACTTATCCCCGATCCGAAGCAGCAAGAACCCGTCCTCGTCGGCGTTCTTCCGCATCTTCCGGAGCAACAATCGGAAGCCTCCGAACCCAATTCCGACGATGATGCTCAGGGCGATCAGGATGCCGGAGAGGGTGAAGATATTGAGAAACAGGTTGGCGATGGCACGGGCCTGATTGACCGGAACTTTCTCATTTGAAGTAAGATTTGCCTCGTAGCGGACCTTGGCCAGGACCCGCTCGGCAGCGTCCGGATCGGGCGGCTGTACGATGACTGCCACCAGGGGTCCGCTGCGTTTGGCGATGGTACCAGGAACTTTCAGGAACTCCGCCTGCCGCTCCCGGGCCATATTCGGGGTCGGGTAGTTGAAAATGACCAGGGTCAGGTCGCCCTTGGGCGTCCTGTAGCGGCCCAACTGGGCTTCGGCGTCCAGGTGGAATGCCGCCAGGGACGGAGCGATCCTGGGCTCAAAGCGGGCCAGGGAAGCCGGTCCGAGGATGTATCGCTCGGAATTGGGGATCAGCCCGTCCTGGGGAAGATTTCCGATCAGGGCAGGGAGGGGCGCCCGGTCCAACTGGGGGAGCTGAGCATAAAGCAATTCGAGGTCCTTTTGTTCCGGGACGGTTCCCGTGAACCGGAAAACGTAGTTTCCGTAGGCGGCGACGGCGCCCTCCGGGGTCTTGGCATAAAGCGCCGACAGATGGGCCGGCGTGGCAGCAGCCGGGCGTTCGGCCTCGAAAAGCGCCAGCGCGCCGGTGGAATCGTGGAGCCGCCACGCCGAGGCGGTAAAACGTTTCTGCCCGGATATGTATGGAGCCTGCTCGCCGGCGACGACCCCAAATTCCTGGTCCAGAGCGGGATCCGGACCCGCCAGAGTCTTGGTCTGGCCCTTGGTAAAGTCGCCGATCTGATCCGGGAGGATCGCCGCGTTCGCGACGCTGACGGCCAGCAGAAGAAGGGGCCAGGCGCCAGGGGCCAGGCGCCAGAAATTCCGGAGCGCCGACCGGCTACGCCGTGCGCGACTCAAACCGAGCGCACAGGGTGCGGCGGCTTCCGTAAAAAGTGCTGGAAATTCTGCCGCCGCGCTCCGTCGTGCGCGATTCAAGTTTAGGCTCCGCAGCATTTCTTGTACTTCTTTCCGCTGCCGCAGGGGCAAGGATCGTTGCGGCCGACCTGCTTTTTCGCCAGAACGGGCTGCTTGGTGGTGGAGCCTTCGCCGCCCGCGAACTGCAGCTCGGCCAGTTCCTTTTCCTTCTTGCGCTCGAGCTTGCGCGTGAAATCCATCACCGAGTTCTGCGCGGCTCGGGATTCCAGCTGGCGTGGGGAAGCGACGCCCACGGCTTCGGGTTCCTCTCCGCCGTCCTCATCGTCCTCGCTCCACAATTCCGGATGCGGGACATTCTCATCGATCGGCCCTTCGCTGCGCTGCAGGAAGAACAGGTAACGGATGGTCTCGTCCTCGATGCGGTCCATCATGTCCTGGAACAGCACGTAGGACTCTTTCTTGTACTCGACCAGCGGATCCTTCTGGCCGTATCCGCGCAGCCCGATGCCTTCCTTCAGGTGGTCCATCGACAGCAAGTGATCCTTCCACTGGTTGTCGATGACGTTGAGCATGATCATGCGCTCGGTCTCGCGCAGCAGCGGCGCGCTGAGCATGTCTTCCTTTTCCTGATACTTCTTGGTGAGCTGATCGAGCATGTCCGCTTCCGCCTCGCGGCGGTCCAGGTTCATCAGCTCCTCGGTGCGGATCTTGACGCCGAACTGGGTGAGGATGTCGGTCTCAAGGCCCGTCCAATCGTAGTTGCTGGGATGGATTTTCTCGCCCAGGCGCGCATCGACGAACGTACTGAGGATGCCTTCGATGGTTTCCAGGATCCGGTCCTTCTGGTCCTGTCCTTCGAGCAGGCCGCGGCGCATGGAGTAGACCGCCTGGCGCTGCTTGTTCATCACGTCGTCGTATTCCAGGATGTGTTTGCGGGCGGCGAAGTTCTGCGCTTCCACGGCCTTTTGCGCGGCCGCGATGCGCTTGGTGATCATCTTGCTTTCGATGGGCACATCCTCTTCCATGCCCAGGCGGAGCATCAGGTTCTGCATGCGCTCCCCGCCGAAGATGCGCATCAGGTCGTCCTGCAGCGAGAGATAGAAACGGGCCGATCCGGGATCGCCCTGCCGGCCCGAGCGTCCGCGCAGCTGATTGTCGACGCGCCGGGAGTCGTGGCGCTCGGTTCCCAGGATATGCAGGCCGCCCAGCGCAACCACTTCATCGTGCTCCTGCTGGGTCTCGGCCTTGAAACGCGTTAAGACAGCGTCCCACTCCTGGCGCTCGGGAGTGCCGAACGCCGCGGTTTGCATGGCGTCCGGATCCTTGTTTTCCTTGCGCAGACGCTCCTTGGCCATGAACTCGGGATTGCCGCCCAGCAGAATGTCGGTTCCGCGGCCGGCCATGTTGGTCGAAACCGTGACCTGGGCTTTGCGCCCGGCCTGCGCGACGATGGTCGCCTCGCGCTCGTGGTTCTTGGCGTTCAGCACCTCGTGCCGGACGCCCATCTTGGTCAGAATCCGCGAAAGTTTTTCGGACTTCTCGACGGAGACGGTGCCCACCAGAACGGGCTGCCCTTTTTCATGCAGCTCCTTGAGCTCCTTGGCGGCGTTGCGGAATTTTTCCTCTTCCGTGCGATACACCATGTCCTGAAAGTCCAGGCGCTGCAGAGGCCGGTTGGTGGGGATCACCGTGACTTCGAGTCCGTAAATCTTCTCGAATTCCTCGGCTTCCGTATCAGCCGTACCGGTCATGCCGGCCAGCTTCTTGTACATGCGGAAATAGTTCTGGAAGGTGATGGTGGCGAGCGTCTGGTTCTCGCGCTGGATCTTCACCCCTTCTTTCGCTTCGACGGCCTGGTGCAGCCCGTCCGACCAGCGGCGGCCCGGCATCAGGCGGCCGGTGAACTCGTCCACGATGATGACTTCTTCGTCCTTGACGATGTAGTCCTTGTCGCGCTGGAACAGCACGTGAGCTTTGAGCGCCTGCTGCACATGGTGATTGACTTCCATGTTGGCGGCTTCGTACAGATTGCCCATGCCGAGCAAGCGTTCGATTTTGAGCGAGCCCTCCTCGGTGAGCCCCACGCTGCGATGTTTTTCGTCGACCGTGTAATCGCCGGTGGTCCAGCTTTTTCCCGGTTCCTTGCCCTCGATCACCTCGCCGCGAATCAGGCTGGGGATCAGCCGGTTGACCTTATAGTACTTGTCGGTGGACTCTTCGCTGGGACCGGAAATGATGAGCGGCGTACGGGCTTCGTCGATCAGGATCGAATCCACTTCATCGACAATGGCGTAGTTGAACGTTTTGAACTGGGTTCCTTTGCCGTCCACGGCGGGCACCGAGATGGGTTCGATGGTCCGCTGGACGCACTCGGCCACCCGGAACTTCATGTTGTCGCGGAGATAATCGAACCCGAATTCGTTGTTGGTGCCGTAGGTGATGTCGGCCTCGTAGCTGGCCTTGCGCTCGCTTTCGTCCAGATCGTGCACGATGACGCCGACACTCAGCCCCAGGGCCCGGTAGATCCGGCCCATCCACTCCGAGTCGCGCTTGGCCAGGTAATCGTTGACGGTGATGACGTGCACGCCGAGTCCCGTGAGCGCATTCAGATAAACCGGGAGCGTGGCGACCAGCGTCTTGCCCTCGCCGGTTTTCATTTCGGCGATCTTGCCGCGGTGCAGCACGACGCCGCCAATCAGCTGGACGTCGAAATGCCGCATGTTGAGAATGCGGCGGCCGGCTTCGCGCACGGTGGCGAACGCCGGGATCATAAGATCGTCGAGCGAGGCGCCTTGCGCGATCTGCTCCTTGAACGTGACCGTCTGCGCGGCCAGTTCCTCATCGGAGAGCGCCTGCATCTGCGGCTCCATCTCATTGATGGCCGCGATCAGCGGGCGCATTTTCTTTACTTCACGCTCGTGCCTGGTGCCAAAAATCTTGGCCATCGTGGTGTCAAAGGGCATAATCGAACCTCCGGTCTCTAACGCCTAAATTTGCAATTGAATAAGGATCGGGTTTGCGGGTTGACGCGATTCAGCAGCGCAGCTGGGAGAGATGTTGCGATCGGGGCGAGAAGGGGACCACGGTCTGGCTCGACACCATCCACAGCGAATGCCGGAGAGAAGTTTCGGCCAAAGCGATCACGGGCAAGACGGCCTGCGGCGAAGAACGCTCCGCACGGACGCTCAAGGCGGACGATTCGGCCATCGGGGTGACTACCGATCGCAGCAGACGGGTCAGGGAATTCGACTTCTGCTGGCTCGAGAGGGCGGGGCACGTGGCCATGACCGCGGCGAGCGCGGAGAGACCAAGCAGCGGAGCTAAACTGACCAGAATGATTCGCCCGAATCGCACGGAAGTCCTTCTATTGCCGATTTTAGCACGGGCGCCGATTGGAAATCGGCTGGCAGGTTGCAAACCTGCCCCACAGTACGGCCATCACGGTGGACGCCTCGGGCAGCGCGTTTGTGGCCGGAACTACGACCTCCACCGATTTCCCGCTATCGGCTTCCGCTATCGGAGCACTCCAGCCGGTGGTTTTATCGCACGCCTGAGCCCCGACGGCGGCCAGTTATTGGCATCGACCTACATCGCCGCACAGCCTCGGCGCCTGGCTCTCGATTCAACCGGAAAGCTGTACGTCGCGGGGGGCACGAAGGACGCGTCGTTCGCCACCACGCCGGGCGCGTTTCAGACCACGCTACAGGGTAACGGCGACGCGTTCGTACTGAAAATCGATCCGCTGCTGCGAGTTCCCGTGTACAGTACGCTGCTCGGCGGAATGGGTTACTCGGCAACGGCGTACGCCTGCGCGTGGACGCGTTGGGAAGCGCATACGTGACCGGCGCGGCTCTTCGGGTTTCGGGTGCAGACGTCGTGGAACCGTTTCCTACTACGCCCGGAGCGGTCGGCAGCAACCTTGTCGCCGCCTTGGCCAATCCGGCGAATGTTAATCTAAGAGCAGAATGTTCCCGAAAATCTTCTCCGTCGGAAGCTTCTACCTGCCGACCTACGGCGTGCTGGTGGCGCTGGCGTTCCTGGCCGGGCTGTGGGTCACGGTGCGCCTGGCGCGCCGCAGCGGCCTGAATCCCGAGCTGATCACGAACCTGGCGGTTTACGTGGCTCTGGCCGGGATGCTGGGCGCGAAAATCCTGATGATCGTGTTCGACTGGAACAACTACATGGCGCATCCGGGAGAAATCTTCTCGATGGCCACGCTCCAGGCGGCGGGAGTGTTTCAGGGCGGGCTGATTCTTGCGCTGGTGACCGCGATCGTCTATATGCGCAGCCAGAAATTGCCGCTGCTGGCCACCTCGGACGCCTTCGCTCCGGGACTCGCGCTGGGCCACGCCATCGGGAAAGTCGGATGCTTCGCCGCGGGTTGCTGCTGGGGCATCCCGACCAAAGTTCCGTGGGCGGTAACGTTCCATGATCCAGCGGCCTACGCGCTGACGGGGGTCCCGCTCGAAATGCCCTTGCAGCCGTCGCAACTGTACGAATCCGGCTCGGAAGCGCTGATTTTCGGATTTCTGTACTGGCGATTCGGGCGGAAGCACGCCCCCGGCCAGATCATCGGGCTGTACCTGGTGGTGAGTTCGGTGACGCGATTCTTCATCGAGTTCACGCGCAATCATGAGCAGGCGCTGCCTTTCGGCTTGCCACTGTCGATTACCCAGTGGATCGCGATCGGGCTGGCCGCCATCGGCGCCGTGCTGCTGGTCAAGATGCGGCGTCCCGCGCGCCTAAACCAGCCCGTTCACGCCTAAATAATCCCGTCCTTTCTGCCGATTCCTTCCCAGGGATGCGTGCGCGCCAACACAGCCGTCAAGAAGGTTTTGTACTGATCGCGATGTCGGTCGCGCTGGTCCTGATGCTGGCCGTGATGGGTTTGGCCTTCGACTTCGGGCGCATCTACATCGCCCGTAACGAGGCGCAGGTGTTCACCGATGCCGCCGCCATGGCCGCCGCGGCCAAGCTCGACGGAACCGGCGAAGGATTGCAGCAGGCGCGCCAGGCCGTCGCGCGGCTGCCCATGCGCTGGAACCTGGGCACCCAATCGTTCACCGGCGTGGTGGTGGAATTCAGCGCGGACCGGCAACGGTGGGTGCGCGATCCGCAAAGCGCCGCCGAGATCGCCTATGCGCGCGTGACGGCTCCCGACAACCAGGTGGAGATCACGTTTCTGCGCGCGGTGGGCGGTCCGGAAATGTTCACCGTGCCGGCGCATAGCGTCGCCGCCGCGAAGCCCGTGAGGCTGGTCGAATGAAAACTTCCCGGCGGCGCAGAGCCAGGGCGGTCACGCGCTGCTGGAGCTCGCCATATCGGCGGGGGTGATGGTGGCGTGCCTGGCGGGGACCGTGCAGTTCGGCTACACGTTCTACATTTACGACGAACTGGTGACGGCGGTGGGCAACGGCGGGCGCTATGCAGCTATGCGGACGTACCGGGCCGCCGCGCCGCGCGACATCGAAAAAGGCAAAGCCGCGATCCGCAACATGGTGGTGTACGGCGATGCGCGTCCCGAGCCGAATGCCGTCCCGCAGGTCGCCCATCTGCGTCCGGAGCAGGTGCACGTGGACTGGGTGATGGACGAATCCGGGAAACCCGCGTATGTGAACGTCGCCATCGCCGATTACACCGTGGACGCCGCGTTCGGAATGATTCGCTTCACAGGACGTCCGGCGGTGGAGTATCCGTTCGTGGGCCGATTGGCGCCGGGGGAGACGGAGCCGTGAGGAGTCGACACCTCAAATAGCCAACGTGGGCAAAGTATGGTCGAGGCGACCCTAGTGCTCCTGGTCTTCTTCTCTCTGCTCCTCGGAGTGATCGACTGCGGACAGGTGCTGTTCGCGCACCAGTCGCTGGTCGAACGCGTGCGGGAAGCGGTGCGCTGGGGCGTGGTGCATCCCTGGAATAACGAGACGGGGAGCGATCCCATCGTCAATCTGGTGCTCTATAACCAGACCGAAGCGCCCCGCGGGAACACGCCGGCGTTTCTGGGATTGAAGCCGGGGAATGTAGTCGTTCGCCATCGGGCGGCCACGCCCGCCCGTCCCGACGACGAGACGCTGGGCGTGACCATCGTGAACTTCCAGCCGCAATTCTTCTCGCCATTTTTCGGGCAGAGGATCGCGCAGGCGGTGGTGAGCCCGCGGGCGGTCTCGATCACCGCGCCCATGGCGACACGGACGGCCATGCGGACGGTCGCGCGAAACTGACGCTATCCTGAGTCTTGGCTACCCTCAAACCGTTTCAACCCTACCGCTACACGTCCAAGGCCGGCGATCCGTCGAAGCTGCTCACCCAGCCTTACGACAAGATCAACCCGGCGATGCAGGAAAAGTATCTCGCGGCGAGTCCCTACAATCTGGTTCGCGTGATCCTGGGGGAACGCCACAGCTCCGATAATCCTTCCGACAATGTCTACACGCGCGCGGCGAAGTACCTGGATGAATGGACGCGCGACGGCATCCTGGCGCAGGATCCCAAGCCGGGGTTCTACGCCTACTTTCAGGACTTCGCCGTGCCGGACACGACCGAGCGAGCGACGCGCATGGGATTCATCGGCCTGGGAAAGATTGAGGACTACGAGGCCGGAGTGGTGTATCGCCACGAGCAGACGCTTTCCGGTCCCAAGAAAGACCGCCTGGAATTGTTGCGGCATACGCGCGGGCACTTCGGGCAGATTTTCATGCTGTATCCGGATCGCGAAGGGTCGGTGGATCGCATTTTGAACAGCGCTTCGCAGGCGGCGCCTGAATTGGACATTCTGGATGAGCTTGGAGCCAGGCACCGGTTGTGGCCCATCGCGGATTCCGCGGTCATCGAGCAGATGCAGACACTCATGGCGGACAAGAAGCTGCTGATCGCCGACGGGCATCATCGCTACGAAACCGCCCTGGCGTATCGCAATGAGGACCCCGCTGCTAAGTACGTCATGATGACCTTCGTGAATATGTATTCGCCGGGGCTGAAAATTTTAGCGACGCATCGCGTGCTGCGGAACCTGGAAGGATTTCAGGCGGTTGCGCTACTCGCGAAGGCTCGCGCCAGTGGATGGTCGGTGCGGGAAGGAATGCCGGAGCGCGTCGGGCAGGCGGGCACGGTTCGCATCGGACTGGTCGCGGGCAGCCGCGCGTACGTGCTCGAGCGCGCGCGTCGGGCAGGCGAACTCGACGTGCCGGTGCTGCACACCGAAATCCTGGGCGGCCTGCTGGGGATCAGCGAAGAGGCCGTGCGCGACGAGAGGCACATCACCTACGTGCGCGGCGCCGAGGCGGCAGTCGCCGAAGTCCGGGAAAAGGGCGCGCAGGCGGCATTTCTGCTGGAGCCGACGCCGATCGACGAGATGGCCCGGATTGCGTTCGCGGGCGGCGTGATGCCGCAAAAGTCCACCGATTTTTATCCCAAGCTGCTGAGCGGCGTGACGATCTATCGGCTGTGACGTGCTGAAAAAGGGGGACAGGCTACTCTGTCCACTCCCGCGCTCCTGCGCGAAGTCACAAGTTTAGTTGAGGGGACAGAGTAGCCTGTCCCCCTTTTTCACTTCAATTGTGGGATCACCGCACGCAGCAGCGCGGCCAGCGTGTCCTTGACGCGCTCTCCCGTCTCGAGCACTTCTTTGTGCGACAGCTTCTGCGGCAGAACACCGGCCGCCATATTGGTCACGCACGAGATCCCGAGCACCTTGATTCCCATGTGATTCGCCGCGATCACTTCCGGAACCGTCGACATCCCCACCAGGTCAGCGCCAATGGTGCGGAGATAACGGATCTCGGCGGGCGTCTCATAGCTCGGTCCGGGCACCGCCGCGTACACGCCTTCCTGGAGCGTCAGTCCCAGCGCGGAACCCGCCTGATGGGCGATCTCGCGATACTCGCGCGAGTACGCTTCGCTCATGTCGATGAACTCCGGACCGCCGCTCAAGGGATTGGCTCCGAGCAAATTGATGTGATCGGAAATCAGCACCAGGTCTCCCGGTTTGTAGCTCACGTTCACCGCGCCGGCCGCGTTGGTGATCACCAGACTCGTCACGCCTCGCCAGGCCAGCTCGCGAACCGGATAAGCGACCTGCTGCGCGGTATAACCTTCATACAAGTGGGCGCGGCCAGCGGCGACGATCACGTCCGTCTCCCCGAGCCGCCCGGTCACCAGTTTGCCCGCGTGGCCGATCGCCGTCGATGCGGGCCAGCCCGGAATGTCCGAGTACGGCCTCTCTTCACGGTCTTCGATTGCGTCGGCAAACGAGCCCAGCCCGCTGCCCAGAATGATCCCGATTTTTGACGGAGCGCTCATAAAAGCATTCCCGCGATACAAGCCGACATAAAGTTCGCCATGGTCCCGGCGGCGACGGCCTTCATCCCCAGCCGCGCCAGATCCGATTTTCTCGAAGGCGCCAGCGCTCCAATGCCGCCCACCTGGATGGCCACCGAGCTGAGGTTGGCGAAGCCGCACAGCGCATAGGTCGCGATGACGAAGGACTTGGGATCGAGCGCGCTACCAATCTTTCCCAAATCCACGAACGCGACGAATTCATTCAGGATCAGGCGGGTTCCCAGCAGATTTCCGACGGTCGCGCAATCGTTCCACTTCACGCCCAGCAGCCACGCGATGGGCGCGAAAATCCGGCCCAGGATGCCTTGCATGGAATCCGGCAGCCATCCGAAATAGCGCGTCGCGTGGAGCCACTGGATGCCTCCGTTCAGCATCGCGATCAGCCCAATGAATGCAATCAGCATCGCCCCGATGTTGAGCGCCAGATGCAGCCCGTCGGCGGCGCCGCGCGAGGCCGCGTCGATCACATTAACGCCGGGCTTTTCGATCTCGATATGGACGCCGCCCATGGTGGCGGGCTTCCCCGTTTCGGGCATCAGCATTTTCGCCAGCATCAGCGTGGCCGGGGACGTCATGATCACCGCGGTCAGCAAATGCCGTATCTCGACGTGCGCGATCAGGACGTAGGCCGCCATCACCGCGCCGGAGACGTGCGCCATGCCGCTGGTCATGATGGTGAACAGCTCGCTTTGGGTCAATCCGGCCAGGAAGGGGCGGATGGTGAGCGGCGCCTCGGTCTGCCCCATGAAGATGCTGGCGGCGACGCTGGTGGATTCGGCGCCGCTGGTTCCCATCACGCGCTGCATCAGCACGGCCATGCTGCGCACGAACACCTGCATGACGCCCAGGTAATAGAGGACCGCGAAAAGCGACGCGATGAAGATCACGATGGGCAGCACCTGGAAGGCGAATACCGTTCCAAACTGGTCATTGGGCGCGCCGAGCTGATCGCCGAAGACGAACCGGCTGCCTTCGATGGAGTAGCCCAGCATGGTGTTCACGCCGCTGCTCAGCCGCTTGAACCACTCGGCCAGAGGGGTCTTCAGAACCAGGAACGCGAAGCCGAACTGGAGTCCGAGGCCCCAGTAGATGACGCGCGCCTGGATGGCCCGGCGATTGTTCGAGAACAAAAACGCGATGGCGACGATGACGATCAGCCCGAGCAGCCCGGTGAATCGCTGCATCGAACCGGCCCGTATCAGCCCACGACTTCGAGAATCAACGCGCGTTCTTCAGGCGTCGTGGAGGAGATGCGGAACGCGCCTTCGACCAGTTGGGCGGCTTCTTCCACCCGATCCTCGCGCGTGTAATACAGGCGGCACAGCACGCCGCCCGCGTCGACCTTCTGGCCGGTCTTGACTTCCAGAATGACGCCGACGGCGGGATCGATGGGGTCGTCCTTGGACTCGCGGCCGGCGCCGATCATGGCGGAAGCCAGTCCGATTCCCTCGGCATCGATGGCGCTGATATAGCCCGCCCGCGGCGAGTTGATTTCGCGCGCGCCGGTGGCGTTGGGCAGCAGCTCGAAGCGGTCCATCACGCGGGCGTCGCCGCCCTGCGCCGTAATCACGTCCTTGAGCTTGCGGTATCCGGATCCATCCAGGAGCTTGGATTGAGCCAGCTCACGGGCTTCCTCGATGGTTTCGGTGACCTTGCCCAGGTGGATCATGCGCGCGGCCAGTTCGAGCGAGAGTCGGGTGAGATCCGTGGGCCCGACGTTCTGCAAGGTCTGGGACACTTCCATCACTTCAAGCGCATTGCCGATGGCGAAGCCCAGCGGCTGGTTCATGTTGGTGATGAGCGCCTGGACCCGCTTATCCTTGCGCCGGCCGATGCCCACCATGAATTGCGCCAGGCGCCGCGCGTCCACCTGCCGTTTGACGAACGCGCCGGATCCGACCTTCACATCCAGCACCAGCGCGTCGACGCCGGCGGCCATCTTGCGCGACATGATGGAGCTGGCCATCAGGGCGATAGAGGCGACGGTGGCGGTGGCCTCGCGCAAGGCTTTCAGGCGGGCGTCCGCCGGAACGAGCTCCGCGGGCGCCGCGGCGAAGACCAGCTTGTGCTCGTTCAGTTGCGCCAGAAACTCCTCCGGGCTCAGATTGGTGCGCAGTCCGGGAATGGCCTCCAGCTTGTCCAGCGTGCCGCCGGCAAAGCCGTACGCGCGACCCGCGGTCATGGGCACCAGCGCTCCAGCGGCCGCGGCCAGGGGCGCCGCCACCATGCTGGTTTTGTCGCCGACGCCGCCGGTCGAGTGTTTATCGACTTTGACGCCGGGAACGCCCGAGAGGTCCAGCGACGCGCCCGAGGCGATCATCCGCTCGGTCATCGCGGTCACTTCGCGGTCCGTCATGCCCGAAAAGTAGGTGGCCATGAGGAACGCGGACATCTGATAATCGGGAATCTCTCCGCTCAGATAACCGTCAACGAGGGAAGCAATGTCCTCCGGAGACAGTTCTTCGCTATCCCTCTTCTGTTGAATGAGGTCGACAGTTCGCATGTTTAAGAACTGAGGGTACCATCTTATTTGATTGGAAGTAAAGGACAACCGCCCGTTCCCACTTCGGGGGACAGGCCCGCAGTGTTTGGCCGTGCGCGTGCCCGTAACCGGTGGAAGGACATTCGATCTAAATGAAGAAATTACTAGTACTGATGTTGTTGGTGGGAAGTTGCGCATTCGCGCAGTTTTCCATCGGAATCAGGATTGGCGCGCCTCCGGCTCCCCGCGTGATTCGGACTCGTCCCCATAACCCCGGAGCGGGGTACGTGTGGGTGGATGGCTACTGGTACGCCTCCAACAATCGCTATGCCTGGCATAACGGATACTATACGAGGCCTCCTTTTGAAGGCGCGGCGTGGATCGGCCCTCGCTACGAAGGGAACCAGTTTTATGCCGGGTACTGGCAAGGCAACGGCCGCACGGAGCAGCACGATCATCGCTGGGACCGGGACAAAAAGAACCGGGACTATAACCGGAATGAGGACCGGGACAATCACGACAACGGCAAGCACGACAACGGCAAGCACCGCGGCAAAGGGCGCTAGATCGGAGCCCAGGGAGCTGACCATATCGGGTCACATGACCGGGTATGGTCGGTATACCTGCGTTCAGGCCACCGGCAGATTCATCAGCGCCGCCAATTTCGGCCAGCGCGGGCTGGCGCGCACGGCTTCGCCGATGGCAGTCTGCAAAGTCGACGGGACCAGGGAATCCCGTTCTTCGATCGCCTTCTCATACCAGTCCGCGGCCAGATCGATTTCGTTGCAGCAGATGTGGAAGAGCGCCCAGCCCATGGACGCTCCGTAGGCCTCGCCGGAGCCGAGATTCCGGGCCAGTTCTTTGCCCCGGCCGGGCTGGCCCGTGCGAACCAAGAGCCCCGCGTAAATGCCAATGCTCGGCGCGTACCAGGGAGATAGATCGAACGCCCTCTCGGCCACAGGCAGCGCTTCCGCAAACATCCCGCGCGCAGCATAGAGTTCCGCAAAATACACGTAGGACCAAAAGAAGTTTGGATCCAGATTCATGGCTTGACGGAAATGTTCCTCGGCCTCCGCATCGCGGCCCACGGCGCCGAGGCATGCTCCCAGGAACACGCGTGTCGTCGTTTGGAGCGGGTCGCCCTGAATGGCTTGTTCCATCTGCGCCACTGCTTCCGACCGGCGGCCGGCTCCTAGAAAGCCCAGTCCGCAAACAAAGTGACAGTGTGGCGACGCGGAATCGTCAGCCGTCGCTAGTGCCAGTTCGGAGTCCACCTCTTTCCAGTTGAAGTCAAAGTCAGCAGCCAGAATACCGAGGGTAGAATGCACTTCCGGGAGCGCAGGGTCCAGTTGCAGAGCCTGCTGTGCCAGGGCGCGGGCGATGGGTGCGGCCTCGCGCAGGGGCGTCATGGCCAAGGTGGTCCGGCCAAAGAGATAGTCGGCGTAGAGGGCGTGGGCCAATGCATATTGCGGATCGAGCGCGATGGCTTGTTCGTAAAACACCTTGGCCTGCTCCATCGACGCCACCGTTACCTTCCAATGGAAGTGTTTGGCCTTGAGGAGAGCTTCGTAGGCGGGAAGCTTGGGCGTATAACGAGGCTTCGCCGCAGTTGTTGGCGACAGCTTGACTTGGAGCGCTCCGGAGATGGCGGCGGAGATTTCATCCTGGACGGCGAACACATCCGCCATCTCGCGGTCGTAACGCTCCGACCACAAGTGGCTCCCGTCGGCGGCGGTAATCAACTGCGCGGTTACGCGGATGCGATTGCCGGAGCGGCGCACGCTGCCTTCGAGGACCGTGGTGACTCCCAGAGTCTCGGCGATCTTACGAATGTCGGTGTTCTGCCCCTTGAAAGCGAACGCGGATGTGCGGGCAATCACCTTCAGGCCGGGCACCTTCACCAGGGCGTTGATGATCTCCTCAGCCAGGCCGTCGCTGAAGTATTCATCGTCGGCGTCGCGACTCATGTTGGCGAAGGGCAGGACCGCAATGGAAGGTTTCTGATCCTGCGGTTTGGCGCCTGCCTGTTCCAGGGCGGCGCGCAGCTCGGCGGCGCTTGCGAAGCGATCCCCAGGGGACTTGCGCAGGCAGCGCCCTACAATTTTCTGCAAGCCGGAGGAAGCCTCCAGCGGCCGGGGCTCATCGCGCAGCACAGAGGCGAGGCTGTCGAACGCGCGGCGTCCGGCCAGGAGTTCGTAGAGCACCGCGCCGAAGCTGAACACATCCGAGCGCGCGTCGAGCGACTTGCCTTCGGCCTGCTCGGGTGACATGTAGAGCGGCGTGCCGGAGACACCGATGGTGAGCGTTGCCTGGTCATCCGAGACCAGCTTGGCGAGGCCGAAGTCGAGGAGCTTCGCTCCCGCCGAGGTCATCAGAATATTTCCGGGTTTCAGATCGCGATGAAGAATCCCCTTGGTATGCGCGGCTTCCAGGGCAGCGGCGATCTGCAAAGCCGAACGCACGGCGTCGGCTTCAGCCATGGGGCCCCGGATAGGTGAGCCTTCGATATACTCCAGCACCAGATAATCCGGGCCGACGTCGTAGATCTGGCAGATATGGGGATGATTCAGCGCCGCGATCGCGCGCGCTTCCTGCTCGAATCGCGCCGTGTGCTGGCCTTTGAGCTGCTTGATGGCGACCGTCCGGTGGAGCCGCGTGTCACGAGCCTTCCACACTTCGCCCATGCCGCCCGCGCCGATGGGCGAGAGGATCTCGTAGGGACCGAGCTGCGTGCCCGCCGACCATGGGCTGGTTGGGGTGCTCATGACGCCTCCGTCAGGTTCGCTTTTTTGAGCAGCGCCGGCCAGCGGGCCGACTGGCGCAGGCGGCTCTCAAATGGGCGGACGAATGACCATATCAAACAGGGCACCCGCTGCTCGAGCGTTTTGCCTGCCCACTCCAGGGCGCGGTCGACATCGCCACAGACAAGAGCGTGCACGTACAGTCCGAAGGGCGCCCCGTACGCGTCTCCGGGCAGGAGTTTCGCCAGCAGTTCTTCCGACCTCGCGGTCTGTCCCGACATCTGCAATGCACCCGCCGCCAGTCCTACCACCCACGGCACGGAGGGCGCCATGGGGAGGGCCGTCTCAGCGCACCGTAGCGCCTCGGCGTAATTTTTCCCCACCGCGTGGGACAGACCCAACAGGACCCAGCCTACGTAATAGTCCGGATGGAGTTCCACGGCGCGCTGCCATGCTGCCTTCGCCTCTGCCTCCAGTCCCAGTGCATGCAGAACGTTAGCCAGACACTCATGGCCTACCTGACTCAGAGGATCTTCCTTGAGGTACAGTTCCATCTCCGCTCGGGCCTCCGCGACGCGGCCCACCGATAGCAGGTAGAAGACCGCATACCAGCAATGAACGAAGGAGGGAACGGGATCGCAGGCCATGGCCAACTGGAAGCGCCGCCCGGCTTCCTGCCAGTCCAGGTCGTATTCCCCTGCCACCATCCCGAGCATGGCTTGGGCGTCCGACAGCTCGGGATCCAGATCCAGCGCCCGTTGGGCCAGCTCGCGGGACCGCGGCATCGCGTCGTGAGCCGGCTTCTGGCAGGTGAGGCTTAAAGCGAGATGGTGGTCCGCCAGACCGACGTACGGCAACGCGAAGTGCGGGTCGAGCGCGATAGCCTGCTCCAAGTACTCCCGGCTGAGCTGGAGCGAATCGGGGGTGAACATCCACTGATAATGGCGGTATTTGAGGTAGGCATCATAGGCGGGCAGCGAAGGCCTGTGGCGCTCACGAGCCGGGGCAAGCTTGAGTTTCAGAGCCGCGGTGATGGCGGCAGAGATTTCGTCCTGGATGGCGAAGACGTCGTCGAGTTGCCGGTCGTAGCGCTCCGACCACAAGTGGAAGCCAGTGGCGGCCTTGATCAACTGCGCCGTCACGCGGATGCGATTCCCGGCTTTGCGCACGCTGCCTTCGAGAATATGCTCGACGCCCAGCTCATGTGCGATCCCGGACAACTTCATATCCTTGCCCTTGAAGGAAAAGGCCGAGGTGCGGGCGGTCACCAGGAGGCCGGGAACATGCGTCAAGGCATTGATGATTTCTTCCGCCAGGCCGTCGGAGAAATACTCGTTCTCCTTGTCGCCGCTCATGTTGGCGAAGGGGAGCACGGCGATGGAGGGTTGATGTTCGGTGGCCGGCTTCGCGCCTGCCTGCTCCAGCGCGGCGCGCAGGTCGGCGGCGGTTGTATAGCGGTCGGCCGGGGCTTTCCGCAGGCAGCGCGCTACGATCTTCTGCAAACCGGAGGAAGCCTCCAGCGGCCGCGGCTCGTCGCGCAGCACAGAAGCGAGACTATCGAACGCGCGGCGTCCCGCCAGGAGCTCGTAGAGCACCGCGCCGAAGCTGAACACATCCGAGCGCGCGTCGAGCGTCTTGCCTTCAGCTTGTTCCGGTGACATGTAGAGCGGTGTGCCCGAGACACCGAGGGTTTGCGTGGCGTCGCCGTCCGAGACCAGTTTGGCGAGGCCGAAGTCGAGGAGCTTGGCTCCCGCGGCGGTCATCAGAATATTCCCGGGTTTCAGATCGCGATGGAGAATTCCCTTGGCATGCGCAGCTTCCAGGGCGGCGGCGATCTGCAAAGCCGAACGCACGGCGTCGGGTTCCGTCATGGGGCCGGTGAGCGGCGCGCCTTCGACATACTCCAGCACCAGATAATCCGGGCCGACGTCGTAGATCTGGCAGATGTGGGGATGATTCAACGCGGCGATGGCGCGGGCTTCCTGCTCAAATCGCGCGCTGTGGCTGCCCTTCAGTTGCTTGATGGCGACATCGCGATTCAAACGCGGGTCCCGGGCCCGATACACCTCGCCCATGCCGCCGGCGCCGATGGGCGAGAGAATCTCGTAAGGTCCGAGTTTGTCGCCTGCGGCAAGGGGCATGTGCTCAAATCCGCTAAGTCTGGCGCAGAAGCACGACCGTGATGTTGTCGGGACCGCCACGCGCGCGGGCCTGGGCAATCAGTTCCTTGCTCTTGTCCTCGAGCGAGCTCGGGCCGGAGAGCGCCTGCTTCAATTCCTCGTCGCTGAGCACTCCATGCAGGCCGTCGCTGCACAGCAGAATCAGCATGCCCGGCGACGGTTTAATGCGATGCGTATGCACGCGCAGGTTTTCCGAGACACCGATGGCCATGGTCAGCACGTGCCGCATGGGGTGATTCTTGAGATTTTCCTCGTCGATGCCCAGGCGTCGGCCCACTTCGTTGACCCAGGTCTGGTCCTCGGTGACGGCTTGCAGAGCGCCGTTCTCGAAAGTATAGACGCGGCTGTCGCCGACGCTGGCGATGAGAAGTTCGCCGTTGTTCTCGACGGCCGCCACGAGTGTGGTGCCCATCCCTTCCATCTGCGGGTCGCGCGCGGCTTCGTCCATGACGCGCTGGTTGGCGCGGCCGAATGCGGCCACCAGACCGTCGGCGTCCATGATCCCGTTCTGCTGGACGGATTGCTCGATGGTTTCCGCGGCCAGACGCGAGGCGTGCTCGCCCGCCTGCGCGCCCCCCATGCCGTCGGCCACCAAATACAGGCCGATGGCGGGGACCACCAGAAAATAATCTTCATTATTACTGCGGACGCAACCTGGGTCCGATGCGCCAAAGGCTTCGAGCATGAGCTTAATGGATTATAGCCAACGCCGCTCCGGCTGTCGCGGCATCATTGCGGCGGCGACTCCAAAATCGACTTCAACTGGAAGTAAACGCGCTCCTCGTAGGTATCTTTCAATCGCTCCAGGGCCTGTAGCCGGGCATCGGCAGTCGCAGTCGCGCGCAGCCCCTGCTTCTTGAGGCACCGGCCGAGCAGGAGCGTGGCCATCTGATCGCCGGGGTCGCGATCGAGCACCGCGCGAAAACGGTCGGCGGCGGCGGCGAAGTCGCCCTTCTTGAACAGCGCGTAGCCCAGGTTGAAATGGTAGTCGGGATCGGTGGGATCCTGCTCCACCGCCTTGCGGAACGTATCGACGGCTTGCGGAAGGTTCTGGCGGCTCTGAGCCGCGCCCAGATTGTTCCACACCGAGCCGATGGGCACGGTCGCCACGATGGTCTGGAACGCCTTTTGCGCGGCCGCGAAATCGCCCGCCTGATAGCGCGCGATGCCCAGGAAGAACGTGGCATCGCGATAGTGATTCTCGGTGGGACCCACGTGCTCCAGCCACTCCGCCGCCTCCCGGTAATTCTTCTTTTCGAAGTCGATTTTTCCCAGCTCGAAAGCCGGCGGCGAAAAATCCGGGGCCAGGCGAGCCGCCTGGGTAAAATACTTCTCTTTCTGTTCCGGCGCCGGAGCCAGCAGCCCGCGGATATAGTTTTCCAGCGCGTCCAGGCGTACCTGGGGGCTCAAGGAACGGAACTCGGACTCGGCGGGCGCGCTTGCGGGAGCAGCCACCGTCAGGGCCCGCCAGGCCAGGTGCGATTCAAGCGTCGCCAGATCCTCGATCGCGCCGGTTTCCTCGAAGACGGCGCTTTGCCGAAGATGCCGGCGGTCGAAGACGCGCGCCTGAATCTTCAGCGATCCCTTGGAGGCTCCCGCCGGGGTGGCGGAGGCTCCTGCCGGGGCGGTCCCTGCCGGGGTGTCCAAGGAGTCGGCCTCCGCCGGAATAAAGGAAAATGTTCCGTGCACCACCTGCTCGGCGTCCAGAGCTTCTCCCAGCTTGAGCACCGAAGCTTCCGTCAACTCCGGGCGCTCGCCCAGTTGGAGATGCCGGTAGGCTTCCGAAATACGGTCGCGCTCAAGAGTGAGGACGCCGCGGGAGGCAAACGCCGCGCGCAAGGTTTCGGCGATGCTTTCGCCGATCCAGTCCACGCCGGAGGCATTTTGAATCTCGCCGGAGCCATTGGAGAAGGGAAGTACGGCGATGTTCTCCGCCGCGAGCGGAATGGCCCACGCGGAAAGAGCCAGCGCGACGCGCAGACAGGGCCGCATATACGCTCAGTCTAACAGCGGCCGGTGCGGCGCCTAATTCGGCTCGGCGGGCGCCGCAATTTCTCCGGCGGTTTGCACCTGCTTCACGCAGCGTTCTTCGGCTTCCTCGAAACCGTTGACCGTGAGCGTATAGCGTCCGCCGTCGGTCCTCTGGATGTAAGCCTTGCCCCGCAGGTACCAAAGGGCGGCTTCCAGATGCTCGCGCGGGCAACCCAGCATATCCTCGAACGCGTGGACCGTCATCGAAGCCCGCTCCGGATCTTTCACCGTGGCCGCATAGAGCAGCGCGAGAATCCCCTGGCGTTTGCGCTTCTCGATGTCGGGCCCGGTGGCCACCGTCGACTGGTCGAAAATCTTCCAGCGCAACTTCCTTTCCGAACTGTGGCGGGCATCGTAGGCGGCCCGCCGCTCCGGGTCGCTCAACGTCTGGAACGCTTCGGTGAGCTGCACGAACAACTCCGAGTTGCCCGTCCCGGTGTTATCGGGATGATAACGCTGCGCCAGAAGCCGGTACACGCGATGCACCGTCTCGGTGTCGGCATTCGGACTGAGCTGCATGATTTCGTAGTAGTCCTGCGCCTGGACCTCGGACCTGACGGTCTGCTGTCCGGATTTCGAATGCTCGCTGGAATACCCGGACCGCTCCGACTGGTTTTCCATGAACTCCACGCCGATGCGGTATCCGCCCTTGGGATCCTCCTCGCACCAGGTGATGGTGGCGCGGCGCGCGATCTCGATACGCTCGTCGCCCAACTTTCCCCGTACCGTAATGATGGTCCCCACCTTGATGGGAGCAACCAGAGCCAGGTTCATGCCGGTATCGGACCAATCCACCAGATCCGCGGTGATGTTGCGCGCATTGCCCATCCCGTCCCGCAATTCGATCCGGATCACGGAGGGCGTGGAAACATTACGGCGCTGAGCCCGGCGGCGTTGGTCTCGTTGAGTTGTGCTCATGTGGGCTTTAGTACTATCCCATCGGCGGATCGCGGGGTTCCCTGTAGGAACCCTAAACGGTTATTCCGACAAGAACTTGCGGATGGCGTCGAGGCCCGCCTCGGCCACCGCGGCGTCGGATCCGAAGCCGGCGAGCCAGACCATCCGGGGGTCGTTTTTTGAAATGCCACGGAACCAGGTCTGCTGGCGCTTGGCGTACTGGCGGGTCTCGATTTCCGTGGCGGCGATCGCCTGTTCCAGGGTCATCCGGCCCCGCAGATGCGCCAGCACCTGTTTATAGCCCAGCGATTCGAACGGTTTTTCCTCGCCCGTCAGGCCTTGGGCCAGCAACTGCCGTACTTCCTCGACCAACCCGGATTCGAACATCCGCCGGGTGCGGGCCGCGATGGCCTCCGCGAGTTGCGCCCGCTCCGGCGCCAGACCTATTTGCAGCACCCGGAAGCCTTCGAGCGGGCTGGCCGCCGCCGGGATGGGCAGGGAAGTGCCGGTGAGCAGGCGGATTTCGAGCGCTCGCGTCACTTTCTGCACGTCGCGAGGGTGAATGCGGGCCGCGGCCGAGGGCTCCAGCCGCCGCAGCAGTCGGTGGAGCGATCCGGGGCGGCGCTGTTCCCGCCGGCTGAGCCGCTCGCGCAGTGGCTCGTCGCGGCCGGGCAAAGCCGGCAGACCGTCCAGGAGCCCGCGCAGATAAAATCCGCTGCCGCCCACGACCACGGGAAGATGTCCGCGCGCGGAGATTTCGGCGATCGCTTCGCGCGCCGCGCGGGCATAATCGCCGGCGGAGAAAGTGGTGCGCGGGTCGAGCGTGTCGAACAGATGGTGGGGAATGCCGCGGCGGGCGGCGGCGGGCGTTTTGGCGGCGCCGATATCGAAGCCTCGGTAAAGCTGGACGGCGTCGGCATTGACGATTTCCCCCGCGAAGATTTCGGCGGCGCGCAGCGCCAGGTCGCTCTTTCCCGAGGCGGTGGGGCCGGCGATCACCAGCAGGGGCCGGTCTGGGTGTGGCCGTTCCACGTCCTGCCATCGTAACGCGGGACGCGTGCGCGGCAGGGTCGTGGGCTACTTCGTTTGGTTGGCGTCCGGGACTATGCCAAGCACTTTGCACCACGAAGCGGGGACGTGCAATAATCGGTCGATAATGCGGACAAAACGGAGCACCCTGTGACCAGCACAGCACCATGGGTATTACTGTTCGGAGTCGCGATGTACAGTGCGGCCTTGATCGGCCTCATTGTATTGGTGCTGGCTTTTGTGCGGATGAGCCATGCCATCACCCGGATCAGCCAAAGCCTTGAGGAGATCGCGGTGGCCTTGCGATCCGATCACAATCGCCGGTAATCAGGTGAGTCGCGTAAATCGGGTTCCCCAAAACATGGCGGATCGGCTGTGGTCGGTTGAGGACATCATTGGGCTGCTAACCGCCTAGCGAGGTCATCTCTGCGTTCTTTTCTTTCAATTGTTAACTCTCGACTCTTTAGAATCTGCTCCCTCATGCGACCTAGAGAAAAGCTTATCGTGTCCTCAGTGGAAATACTTGGGTCACAACAGCGGACTAAACGCCGAAACTCTTGGAGCATGGAAGCAAAAGAGTCTTCTATTTTCGTTCGTTCGGGGACTAGCAGTGAATCCCATCGCCCGTCATCGTAAAGCATGTGGACGTTAGAACCTTCTCCGACTCCATCCGCATGAGCTTTGGCTATAGCCAAAATATGCGTAACCACCTGCGCAGCAACTTCGATAGTGGGATTGTCTGGGAGAAGAGATGCGAGGTCATGATAACCCACATATACGCCATTTCCATCACAGCGATACCTATCACCCCATGTAACCTGGGTCATCTGAGTTCGGTTGCTCGCAAACAAATGAGCACCTCCAGCGTCACGAACCGCCAGCATCATGAATACCTCTAGGTTGGGGCGATCCTTTTCAGGAGATGGATCAATGTGCTTGAAGTACAGGGAGATCAAGCCCTGCTCTATAGATTCAATGATCTGCTCGGTGGTCGGGGTATTGCCGAGTTGAGTTTTACGAAGTTCGCCTTCGGCTACTCGAATAACTCGCTTCATGGAATCTGAATTTCCAGCCCCCGCAATAAGTATTGGCAATTGCTTCTCGGGGCACAAATCCCATAATTTTCTGCCAGGAAACTTTTCGATTCCACGGGTGTGCTGGAGATCAGTTCCAAGCACCACACCGTCAGTGCAGATCACGCCTATGGCAATCGTCATTCGGTTTCTCCTTGAGTAACCCCAAGGATATCCTTGCTTGAGCGATGACGGATGGAAGGGAATCCCGGGGATCAGCATCGACCCCCTTCGGGGCCTTTTTCAAGAGTCAATACTCGACTATTTGAAACTGACCCACTACCCATTGGAGGGTAGTGGCTCAGTTTGAAAAGTCACGCTCTTGACTCCTGAAACCGGCCTGCCATACTGAAGGCGTCATGCCTGACCGCTCCAGCAAACGGCCCCGCGATCCAAACCAACTTGCCCACCAAGTGTTCCTTGAGTCGATTGGCGAACTGCCCAAGACAGAACCGCCAGCCGTGAAGCCCAAGAATCCCGCTGCCGTGGCCCTCGGTCGCCTTGGTGGGCTCAAGGGTGGCGCGGCCCGCGCTGCTTCCCTGGGTCCCAAGAAGCGCTCCCAGATCGCGGCCAAAGCGGCCAAGGCCCGCTGGTCCAAAAAGCCCTAATCCAAACTGACACTTTACGGCATGCCCTGCAAAACAGTACTCGTAGACCCTAGTTTTACAGCGTTTTGAACTTGATACTATGCTTGAGCGCTGTATAATGGAGGTATGAATCAGCTTGATACGGAAACGCGATCTAGGATCGTAGCGGCCCTGGTCGAGGGCAACTCGATCCGCTCGGTTTCCCGCATGGTCGATGTATCCCGCAACACGATCAACAAGCTGCTCCTGGACCTGGGAGCGGCCTGCTCTGAGTACATGCGGAAGAATCTCATTAACCTGCCCTGCAAGCTGATTCAGTGCGACGAGATTTGGAGCTTCATAGCGGCCAAGCAGAAGAACGTCACCCCGAAGCTGGCCGCTGCCAATCCCCACGCTGGTGACGTTTGGACCTGGGTTGCGATGGACGCCGATACCAAGCTGATCTGCACTTGGATGGTGGGCAACCGGGACGCCTATACCGCTCGGGTGTTCATGGAGGATTTGAAGTGCAGGCTTGCGAATCGAGTCCAGTTGGCCACGGACGGACTGAAGCACTATTACCACGCCGTTGCCGAGTACTTTGACGATGAAGTGGACTACGCCACGCTCATCAAAATCTACGGCGGAACGGTCGATGAGAACAAGCCTGCGGACAAGCGCTATAGCCCCGCTCAATGTCTTGGCTGCGAGAAGAAACCGCTGATCGGAAACCCCGATCCTAAGCACATCTCGACCAGCTTTATCGAGAGGCAGAATTTGACCATGAGAATGCAGATCCGCCGCTACACTCGGCTGACTAACGCATTCTCCAAGAAGATCGAGAACCACATTGCCTCTATCGCGATCCACTACATGCACTACAATTTCGTCAGGATTCATTCGACGCTCCGGGTGACTCCTGCGATGGCCGCCGGGGTCTCCGACCACGTTTGGAACCTGAGGGACGTGTTGGGACTGCTAAATCTAGGGTGATTTGAAGTTCTATTCGCGAGAGAGGGAATCCTTGGGACGTTAGCTTGCTGCCAAGAGTCTCTTGATCGTTTTTCCAATTGTCACGCAATTGCTCTATCGCAGATGAGAAGTTAACGAGGTCTACATGCAGTGCTTCTTTTGTCATCGCAGGATCGAAGAAGCGCAAGAACAGACTAGTGGCGTTATACTCAAAGTTTTTAAGGCACGACTCCATCAAATGGAAATATCCGCCAGCACCAACAGCGTGTCCGGTTCCATTCGCCTCAATCACTAGGATGATAGGATCGCCACCGACCGAACCGGGCATAAAAGCCCTGATGTTAGCCATAGCACGAACTGCAAGCAGAAATGCGCGCTCGCCCGATATTCTTTTCCCGCCTTTTGTCCACGATAGATCATAAATCGGCCCTATCAAATAGTGCGCCAAATCGTGACCGCTGCCGACGCATTCAAAGCCGCGCCGAGTTCTCTTCATGGTCGTAGCATCCGTTACAAAAAGACCCACGCCGTCCACTTTTGAATGAATCGCGATTACAAAGTTGTAGTTGTGTGTGTAGAAGAGTTGGTTATCGATAACGTGCTGCTTAAACTCACGAGCCAACACAGTTTCGATTGTTGCTGCCAATTGGCTTACGGTGCGGGGTGCTCCCCTATAGTCAATCAGGGGAGAGCGGCAATGCTGTACAGCGGCCTCGGCGAACGCAATATCATCGCCAGCCATGCCGAATACGGCCTTTCCATCCTCCGAATGAATCACCATCAGCTTGCTCTCGTAGATTCCCATTGTGTTACTGGACATCAGAGTGTCGGCACAGATTAGAACTCCACCTTCATAGAGCAAGCCAGCGGCTATTGTCATCGAGCTATTCTCCTTGGGTTTCCCCCAAGGATACCCCTTATGCTTGACCGGTGAGGGATAATGGGATAAACGCGGGAAAACTAAACGGCTGGGAGTAGTCACGATTTCCGCCATGCCGCGACTACAATCATAGCGATGCAGCAGCAGACGACTATTGATAACGGAACTAAGTCGGAGGGCGAGAACGTGTCAGAGATCCAAGCCTTAACCTTGAGGGTCCAGGATCTCACAGACTCGTTCGATCGATGGAATAGCTGGATGATTTGGGCTCTCGTTATAGGAGCTCTGGCCGCATTAGCGGTCGTAGTCACTACCCGAGTTGTAGTGGTCAAAGGGAAGAAGCTGACCGAAACCCAGGCTGAGCTTTCGGCCGCCAAGGAAGGGCAGCTACGTCTGGACATTGCCAAAGCAAACGACTCAGCGAAGGAAGCAGAAGCACGGGCGGCAGAAGCGAACTTGGAACTAGAGAAATTCAAAGCGCCACGAACGCTCTCAGATGCGCAACTGAAGAACATCGGAGCTAAGGTTTCTGGCTCTTCAGGGCAGGAGTTCGACGTTACTCCATATTGGGATCTCAAGGAATCGCTGGGGATCGCAAATCGGATAGCCGATGCTCTTATCTTGGGTGGCTGGAAGTATGTCCCACCAGCGCAGTCCGGCTTTATGCTTGGAGGAACCGCTGGCGTGCAAGTCTGGGTGCATCCATCTGCTCCCGATGGAATCAAGAAAGCCGCAGAAGCCGCGGTAAACGCTCTCAACCGCGAGGGCATCGCGACGGTTATAAAGGAACAGAACCCCAAGAATCCAATCGACACCAAGCTACATCTGAACGTCGGGGTTAAGCCGTAAGGCGCAATCCAACGGCCAAACTTGCGGCAAAGTTTTTCAAACTGAGCCACTACCCTCCAATGTTACATAATATCTGTTATCGGAAGTATTGGTAACCTCTGTAACCCCTGCAACCCCCCGTCGAACCGGCCCTGCAACCCCCCGTCGAACCGGCCCCCAAAAGGCCCTTTAGTTGGGCGTGGACGTGCTAGGAAAGCGGAGAGGTTCGATCAGATGTTCAAACTCGTGCTCTTTCTTGGCCTAGGACTTGCCGTTTCGCGTGGCAGCACGATTGATTCGGGCTACGTATTCACCGCCCCCTACTTCGCGTCAGATGCGACAACGGTTCAGCTAAACGTTGCCTCTTCCGATGGCAACTTCGCCCTGTCTGGCTTGGGAATCCCGGGTGGCGCAAACTTGGATTGCACGATGGGAGGAGGATTTTGCCCGTTCGGCCAATCCTATTCCATTGAAGCGTTTTTCCCGGATGCCTCATCCTATGGGGTCGTTGCGGACGCCGTTATCGATGGACATCCGGCGGGCAGCGTAACGCTCGGCTGCCCCTCATCTGCGTGCCCTCACTCGTTAGTGCGCCTGATAGCGCAGCCTGTCGATATATCGTCGCCCGGCACTTACGTTGTACCCTTCTATGCGACCGGCGAAATTCAGGCCTCACAAGGCATCGGGGACCTGATCCTGGACCAGACCATTTCCGGCTTTGGCTCGCTTTCCTTTTCCGTAAGCACTTTCTCCAGCGGCTATTTCCAGGTCGGTGGCCCTCCTGGCGGCTCGCTGGGGCTTCGATGGCTTTTTGCGCCGGTCCCCGAACCTTCCATGCTCCTGCCCACCCTGTTGGGGTTGGCCGCCATCCTGTGGCGACGGCACTTTAAGAGAAGGACCAAGACACTGCGGCAATGGCGCCCTATCTTAGTCCCAGCCGCTGCCGGACTTCCCTTCCGACGTTCTCCACCGCGCTCACCCGCAGCACCTCGAACCCGGCCGCCCGGCCCGAGGCCACCCCGGCATCGGAATCCTCGATCACCAGCGGATGCCTCGCTCCCAGGCGCTCCGCCGCCAGCAAGTACGGCTCCGGCGAAGGCTTAAAGTTCCGCACGTCTTCTCCGGTGATAAGAAGCTCAAAATACTGGCGGATTCCGCCGCGCACCAGAGGCGGCTCCACTTCCGACTTATAGCTTGAAGAAACCACCGCTAACTTATACAGTACTGCGGATCTCTTCGAGCATCCGGACGGTGTCCGGCAGGAACGGCTGCGCTTCCGCCAGACCCTGGCGAAACAGGGCCTGCTTGCGGGCCACCAGTTCGTCGTCTCCGCTGCGATCGGGCAGCCGAAGGCGTTCCCGCAGAGCCACTTCGTCGGCCACTCCCACGAAGTTGTTGCGATAGAAGTCCCAATCGAGCTGAATCCCCAGGGGTTCGAGCGTCTGGTTCCAGGCCCGGTGATGCACCGGCTCGGTGTCGGCCAGTACGCCGTCGAAGTCGAACAGGAGCGCGTCGTATTTCGCGGAAGGGTTCGGGGTATAAGATGCGGTGATCAGGATATAATCATCTCATGATCAAAGCGACGGAGAAGATCTGGCACAACGGCAAATTTATCGGTTGGGATGACGCCAAGATCCACGTCCTGTCGCACGTCACCAGCTACGGAAGCTCGGTTTTCGAGGGGATCCGCTGCTACGCCACCGCCTCCGGCCCGGCCATTTTCCGGGGATCGGAGCATATGCGGCGGCTGCTCGATTCGGGCAAGATTTACCGCATGGCCATCCCCTACTCGGTCAAGGAGTTGGTCGCGGCGATGCACGAGCTGGTGCGGGTCAACAAGCTCGAATCCTGCTACGTCCGGCCGCTGGTGTTCCGCGGCTATGGCGATCTGGGCGTTCTGCCCACCAAGGACACGCCGCTCGAAACCTACCTGGCGTGCTGGGAATGGGGCAAGTACCTGGGCGCCGAAGCCATGGAACAGGGCGTGGACGTGTGCATTTCGAGCTGGACGCGCCTGGCTCCCAATACCCTGCCCACGCTGAGCAAGGCCGGCGCGAACTACATGAACTCGCAGCTGATCCGGATGGAAGCGAATGCCAACGGCTACTCGGAAGGCATCGCGCTGGATGTTTCCGGATACGTGTGCGAAGGTTCGGGCGAAAACATCTTCGTGGTGCGCGACGGAAAGATCCTGACGCCGCCGATCGGTTCGAGCGTGCTGCCCGGCATCACCCGCGATACGGTGATTCAACTGGCGCACGACATGGGGATCACGGTCACCGAAACGCTGATTCCGCGCGAGATGCTGTACATCGCCGACGAAGTGTTCTTCTCCGGCACCGCGGCCGAGGTGACGCCGATCCGCTCGGTGGACCGCATCCCGGTGGGCGCGGGCAAGCGCGGACCGATCACGGAAAAGCTGCAAAGCGAGTTTTTCGCCATCGTCGAAGGCAAGTCGCCGGACCGGCACGGATGGCTGGCGCCGGTGGCGCAACCGGTGGCGGCTCGCTAGCGCTGCTGGGGACGGGTAGAGACAGTCGGGCCGGGCGGCCCGACTTACTGCTTTGTTTCGTACGAGTCGGAGAGAGATTCCGCGGGAACCGAACCTGTGGCCACCTCCCCCGAGACTGACGCACCGGACCGGCTCCACGCAGAATTGTTGTTTCTCTTGTTTACCAGGAGAGAGACGCTCTTGAACAGGACAAACCGCCGATATTCACAGGTTGTTTCCCTTGCGGTTTGCTCAGCTTACGGGCTAGCCTCTGTGGGTATGCTGTGCAAAAACCAGGACCCCGATGAAATGTAACGGAGTTGAAACCGCGACGCGCGATTTCATCGAGATCGAAGGCGATGCGCTCATCTCGCATGTGGACCCGGTGCTCGAGTCACCCGAAGATGGGATCTGGATCGCGCCGGGATTCATCGACCTGCAGGTGAATGGATTCGCGGGAGTGGATTACAACTCGCCCGCCGCGTCTTTTGAAGAAATTGCACGGTCGACCCGCGCGATGTTTTCGACTGGCGTCACGCGGTTCTTCCCTACCGTGATCACAGGGGCTCCGGAAGAAATGTCGGCGGCGCTCGGGAATCTGGCACGGGCGCGCGAGACGATTCCCGAAGGGCTTGCGATGGAGGCGTTTCACGTCGAAGGTCCGCACATTTCGCCGGAAGACGGGCCACGCGGGGCGCATCCGGCACGCTGGGTTCGGCCGCCGGATTTCGAGGAGTTCCGCCGCTGGCAGGACGCCGCGCAAGGCCACGTCAGGCTGGTCACGCTGTCGCCGGAATGGCCCGGGGCTGCTCGCTATATCGAACTGCTGGCACGGGAAGGAGTTGTGACCAGCATCGGCCACACGAGGGCGACCAGGGAGCAGATCGAGGACGCGGTTCGCGCCGGCGCGACGCTATCGACCCATCTCGGCAATGGGGCGGATAAGATGCTTCCCCGCCATCCCAACTACATCTGGGAGCAGCTGGCCGAGGATAAACTGGCGGCGAGCTTCATTGTCGACGGTCTGCATCTGCCGGATTCGTTCCTGCGCGTGGCGCTACGGGCCAAGGGGATCGAGCGGAGCATTCTGGTCACCGACGCCGTGATGCCCGCGTTATGCGCACCGGGTCCGTATCGCCTGGGCGAGGTCGAGGTGGAACTGCTGGACGACCAGCGCGTCGTGCTGCGGGGCGGTACGCGGCTGGCCGGATCCAGCTTGCGGATGGACGCGGCGATTTCAAACGTCCTGCGCGCGGGCGGGTTGAGCCTGACCGAGGCGATCGCCATGGCGACGGTGAATCCGGCGCGGGTGGGCCGCATCGGAGGCCGGGTTCGGGGATTGCGTCCGGGAGACCGTGCGGATGTGGTGCGCTTCCGGGTGGAAGACGGCCGGCTCCGGGTGATCGAAACATTCCTGAGCGGCGAGCGCGTTTTCGCGGAACCGTCTGAAACGCATCGGCAAGCGGGCTAGACTCGTAGATGTGATGCGGCGTACCGTTCCCGGCTCCCTGATCCTCTGTCTTGGAATATTCGCGGGCGGCTGCAGCCACTCGACCCCGGCCATGGACTTCGACAAATTAACACAAGACTTCATCTACGGGAGTCTGGCCCAGTCTCCGGTCAGCGCCACGGCGACCGGATACCACGTGCATGACGGGGTTCCGCTGGACGAACTGGTGGACGACATGAGCGCCGGGGGATTGGACCAGCAGCGGACCTTCTACCGGGATATCCAAGTGCGGCTGGCCGGCCTGAATCTCGCCCAGCTCGACAAGGAACAGAAGGTGGATCTCGGCATCATGGAGAACAACATCGATCTGGCGCTGCTGGAGCTGGATACGATTCAAAGCTACAAGCACAACCCCACGGTGTACGTCGAGCTGGCGGGAAACGCTTTGTACACTCCCTACATGCTCAACTATGCGCCCGTCGAAAAGCGCTTCGGGCATATCATCAAGCGGCTGGAACTCATCCCGGTGCTGTTTGACCAGGCCAAGGCCAACCTGGTGGACGCGCCGGAAGTCTGGAATCGCGTGGCGCGCGAGGAAAACGAGGGGAACATCGAGTTGATCGACAAGACCCTGCGCGCTGCGGTTCCCGAGTCGCAGAAAGCCGCATATGGAGAGGCGGCGGACAAAGCGCTCGCTTCGGTCCGGGATTTCAATGCGTTCCTTAAAGACAAATTGTCCGCCAAGACCTCCGACTGGCGCCTGGGAAAAGAGAAGTACGCGCGAAAATTCGCGCTGGTTCTGGCCTCGGGCCGCACTCCGGAGAACCTGCTGGCCGCCGCCGAAGCCGATCTGAAGACGGTTCGCGGGGAAATGGCCAAGCTCGCCGCTCCCAAGACGGTGGAGCAGGCGCTGGCGGACATCGCGCGGCAGCATCCCACGCCCGATACCTACATCGCCAAGGCCAGGCAGGAGCTGGCGCAAGCCACCGCGTTCGTCAAGCAGAAAGATTTGCTGACGCTGCCGGCGCGCTCCAATCTGGAGGTGATCGAGACGCCGGAATTCATGCGCGGGATTTACGGCGTCGGCGGATTCAACCCGGCGCCGCCGCTCGAGCCGCAACTGGGCGCCTATTACTGGATCACGCCGATTCCCAAGGACTGGCCGGCCGCGCGGGTTGAATCGAAACTTCGGGAGTACAACGACTTCGGGCTCCAGGAGCTGACCATTCACGAAGCCATGCCCGGACATTACGTGCAGCTGGAGTACGCCAACAACGTGCAGCCGGTGACGCGGCGCCTGCTGCGAACCATCTTTGCCAACACCCCGTATGTGGAAGGGTGGGCGGTGTACACGCAGCAGATGATGTCGGACGCGGGGTACCTCAACGGGAGCAAGGAGCTGTGGCTCACCTTCTACAAGCAGATCCTGCGCGTGCTGGCCAACACGATCCTCGACATCCGGCTCCAGACCATGGGCATGACCGATCAGCAGGCCCTGGACCTGATGATGAACGACACCTACCAGGAAAAGGAAGAGGCCACGGCCAAGCTCCAACGCGCGCAGCTTTCCTCCTGCCAGCTGCCGACGTACTATGTCGGCTGGAAGGGCTGGCTGGACGTGCGCGAGCGGTACAAGCAGCGCAAAGGGAGCGCGTATTCGCTCAAGGAGTTCAACGAGAGCGCGCTCAAGGAAAGCGGCGTGCCGC
>CAVXFR010000018.1:0-38434 GCA_963761045.1 Terriglobia bacterium
CGGAACAGCGCACCTATTTGCCCAAGGAAATCGTTCCCGCTGACAAAGCCTACCGAAGCCGACTCCGCGAAGCGTTCGAGGAACACGGAGCAGCCAAGCCCGACGCCTTCGATCACTTCGTCGAGGCGCAACTGGTGTGGGACGAGGGTATGGCCGAGAGCGCCGCCGCATACCTCAACGCAAATCCGGGCCGCCGGATGGTGATTCTGGCCGGTTCAGGACACATCATGTTTGGCAGCGGCATTCCGAAACGCCTGGAGCGCCGAACCAAGGCGACCTACGCCATCGTGCTGAATGGCGGCGTTGAGGTCGAGCCGGACATTGCGGACTACATCCTGCTCACCAAGAAACAGGATCTGCCGCCGGCCGGCCTTCTGGGCGTCAACCTGGAAGAGAAAGAGGGAGAGTGCCGCATCGGTTCCCTGAGTCCGGGCGGGGCGGGAGAAAAGGCCGGGCTGAAGCGCGGAGACGTTGTGGTTGCGATCGATGGCCAGACGATCAAGACCATCGCCGACGTACACCTCGCGCTTTGGAATAAAAAGCCGGGGGACCGCGTGCGGGTGGGCGTCCGCCACAAACACTTTTTCGGCGGGACCACGGCCGGCACTCTTGCGATCGAACTATCCGCGGCGGGTAAACCGGCGGGAGCGCCGTAACCTACGCCATACGGGAACCGCGAGCGCACGGTATCCTGAAGGGTACCCATGCAACAGGAAGTCGTCGAGGCCGAAGGCCACCTGATCGATTCGCACCTGATGGAGCGGATCTTCGACACGGTGGTCGAATACAACGGCAAATTTGAAGTGGAAGAGTTTCGCATCGGCCGCACCAACGCCGATAAGTCCTATCTGCGCCTGCGCGTGGAAACTCCGGACGCGGCCGACATGCAGCAGGTGCTCAGCCAGCTGCTGGGATTGGGCTGCACCCCGGCTCACACCGGCGACGCCGATCTCGGCACGGTGGAGCGCGACTGCTGCGCGCCCGAGGATTTCTATTCCACCACCAACCATAAGACCCTGGTCCGCCACGCCGGCCAGTGGGTCGAGGTCGAGAACCAGCGCATGGACGCGATGATCGTGATCGCGGGCGGGCACGCGATCTGCCGCAGGCTGCGGGATCTGAAGAAAGGCGACCGCGTGGTGGTCGGCATGAACGGCATCCGCGTCGTCCCCGAATCCAAGGAGCGCGACCGCCTGGCGTTCGCCTTCATGAGCAACGAAATCTCCTCGGAGCGCCAGCTCGGGACCGCCGTCCGGCAGATTGCCGCGCTGATGCAGCAGACGCGGGCCGAAGGGAAGAAGATCGTGGTGGTGGCCGGTCCCGTGGTGGTGCATACCGGCGGAGTAAAGGCTCTGGCGGCGATGATCCGGGCCGGATGGGTCAATGGTCTTCTGGCCGGAAACGCGCTAGGCGTGCACGATATCGAGTCCGCGCTGCTGGGGACATCGCTGGGCGTGCGCTTGAGCGACGGCCGCCAGGAGGAGCACGGGCATCGCAACCACATGCGGGCGATCAATGCGATCTATCACGCGGGCGGCATCGCCCAGGCAGTGGAATCGGGACGGCTCAAGAGCGGCGTGATGTATGAATGCGTGAAAGCGGGCGTCCCCTTCGTGCTGGCGGGGAGCCTGCGCGACGATGGTCCCCTGCCCGACACCATCACCGATATGAACAAAGCGCAGGACGCCTACGCGGCGCAGCTCAAGGGCGCCGGAGTGGTCCTGTGCCTGGGCTCCATGCTGCACTCGATCGCCACCGGCAACATGCTGCCGAGCTGGGTGAAGATCGTCTGCGTCGATATCAACCCGGCCGTGGCCACCAAGGTCAGCGATCGGGGAACCGGCCAGGCGGTGGGCGTGGTGACCGACGTCGGACAGTTTCTGGGATCGCTCGCAGCGGCGCTGCCGCAGGCCGAGGCCCAAACCCAGGCAAAGGGGTCCCAGTGAAGCGGCAGTATACCGATGAGCATGCCGCGGCCGGCGTGAAGGCGAACCTGCCTGAAATCGAAACCTGGCCCAACCAGTACAAGACCGGATACGAAATCGAAATCGTGATGCCGGAATTCACCTCCATCTGTCCCAAGACCGGATTGCCGGATCACGGGACTTTGACCTTGCGTTACGTTCCCGACAAGTTATGCCTGGAGCTGAAGTCGCTCAAGATGTACACGCTGGCATTTCGCAACCTGGGAATCTTTCAGGAGAACGTGGTGAATCGCATGCTCGCGGATGTGGTGAAGTGGGCGCGGCCCGTTTCCGCCACGCTGGTGGGCGACTTCACGCCTCGCGGCGGCATTTCGACGCGCATCACGGCGAAGTGGGCCCGGACTTATAAGCGGGCGGAGCGATAAACGTGACGGACGATGAACTGACCGCGGCCATTCGCGAAGTTCAGGAGCGGGTCCGATCGCGCGTTCCGCAAGGTTTCCTGGGCCTGGAAGGCGTTACGGCCGCCGAACTGATGCCGCTGGTGCACGCTCGCGACGCCGCCGAAGCCAAGGTCGCCGCGATCGGGACGGTGAACCCGCGTCCTGGCGGATTCACGAACTCGATCATCCAGCGCTTCAAACGGTTCGTCTCGCGGGCGCTCGACTGGCACGTGCGGGAACAGGTGGAATTCAATCGCGCCAACATGGCGTGCGTCCAGGCGACGCTCGAGGCGCTGACCGATCTCACCCGGGGAATGGCAGCGTTGGCCGCCTACCATCAGGATCTGCGGACCAACGTAGAGGACCTCAGGACGAACGCCGAGGAGTGGCGCGCCGCCTTCGAAGAGCGCCGGAACACGAGCGAGATCCATCTTCTGCGCACTGTATCCGAACTGCAGTCGGCGTTCCATCTGCGCGCCAGCCTGATCGAGCAGAATTTCCGCGATTCGGTTCGCCAGCAGCACGACGATTTCACTACCGAGATGGATCGGCGGACGCTCGACATCCAGAAGCGGCTGTGGGACGACATGCAGAAGGTCCGGGGCGAATATGACCGCCTGATCCACACCGAGCTCCGGATGCTGCGCCAGAAACAGGTGGGAGCAATCGCCTCGACGGCGACACCTCAAGTGGCGCCGGCTGCTCAGGACCATTTGGACATCGACTGGGCCCGTTTCGCCCAGCAATTTCGTGGATCGGAAGAAAAGATTCGTGAACAGCAGACGCGCTATATCGCGCGTTTCGCCGGCGCGCCGGGACAAATCCTGGACATCGGCTGCGGCCGCGGCGAATTCCTGGACGCTGCGAAAGCCGCGGGTCTCGCGGCGCGAGGTGTTGACCAGAATCAGGAATCCGTCGCGCTGTGCCGATCCAAGGGCCTGGAAGTCGAACAAGGCGACTTGTTCACCTACCTGGAATCACTGCCTGAGGGCTCGCTGGGCGGCGCGTATTGCGCCCAGGTGGTCGAGCATCTTCCTCCGGCGGGCGTGCTTCGCCTGGTGAAGTTGCTCGGGCAAAAACTGCGCCTCGGTGCGCTGGTGGCGATCGAAACGCCCAACCCGGAGTGCCTGGCGATCTTCGCGACGCATTTCTATATCGATCCGACACACACGCGTCCGGTTCCGGCGCCTCTGCTGCGCTTCTATCTCGAAGAGGCAGGATTTGGGAGCGTCCAGATCGAGCGGCTGGCTCCGGCGGTCGAAAGCATGCCGGCGCTGGCTGAATTGACGCCCGCGTTTCGGGACGCGTTTTTCGGCGGCTTAGATTATGCGATTTTCGCCCGCAAGCTGTAACAGGCTCTCATAGAGCTTCTTTTGTTCGCGCGCGATGGCGTCCCAGCCGTACACGCGCTCGACGGTTTGCCGGGCATGCGCTTCGATCTTGGCACGCTCCGCAGGAGCGTTCAGTAGATGTATGATCGCCGCCGCCATGGCTTCCGCCGACTCTGTCACAATGACGTCGGCTCCGCGCTCCAGCTCCAGCCCGTGAATCCCGGCTTCGGTCGAAACAATCGCTTTGCCCATCGCCATGGCTTCCAGGATCTTCACATTCGTGCCGGCCGACGCCACCAGCGGCGCGATCACCAAGGTCGCCCGCTGATATGCCGGGCGCACGTCGGAGACGAATCCTTCGACTTCGACACCCGCGTGCACAAGATCCCAGAAGCGCTGGTGCCGCTGGCCCGCGATCACGTGCAGCGTGACGTTCTCGAGACGCGGAAACACCTCGCGCAGGAAGAACTCGAGCGCCAGCACGTTGGGCCGGTGCGCAAAGGAGCCGATGAACAGCAGCCGTCGCGGGTCCGGCAATTCAGATGACGGCTGGAATCGCTCCAGGTCGACGCCGTTGGGAATCGCAATCGAGCCTTGGACCAGACTGCGATCCAGTTCCGACATGGTGACCACGCGATCGACTTGACTCCATGCGGCGGTTTCAAAGGCGGTCCACAGCTGGTGCTGGCGGCGGATCTCGTAATCGTCGTTGCCTGTGGCCAGCATCTGGGCGTACAGATCGTAGGTAATATCATGCTCGACCAAGAGAGTGCGGGCCGGCGCGCACTCCGCGGCATACAGAGCCATCTGGGTGAATTCCAGTTGCACGACGCCAGGCCGCCATTTCGCGATGGTCTGCCGCAGCGCGGCGTGAAACGCGGAAGTGTCGAACTCCTCCACGGTATCGGGCCGCCCGCGTGACGGTAGTGCATGGCTTCCAGCGCGTCGAACGGTCACGATCTCAGCGCAAATCTCCCGCAGCTCGCGCGGTACGGGCAGAGATTCCTCGGTGAACGCCACCAGCACCTGGTCGAAATCGGCCGCGGCGCGGCGCATCAGGTTGTAGATGCGCACGGCGGCTCCATGCGATAGCGGGAACGGAAGGTAAGGACTTGCGACCAGGACGACCGGCTTCCCTGAAGCGGCGCGGCCCGGAAAAACGGCCACCTCGCCGTTCACCAGATCGAGAAAACGGATGTCGCCCGCAGGAACCGGGGTAGCCGGCTGGTGCGCCGCGGCCGAGAGCCCGGCCTCGTTTTCGAGAGCTTTTAGCCGCAGGACATTGTGGCTCCACAGGCGCGAGAACGTCTCGGGATCGCCGATGGCGCGCGCCAGGAACTGGACGTAGTTGGTCTCCAGCGCCCGGTCCAGATCTTCGGGCGAGAAGTAGCGCGACGTCGTCGCCCGATGCTCGTGCAGCACGCGGGCCTCGGCGCAGTAGACGCTCGGCCATCCGCGCAGCCACGCGCGCACTCCCAGATCGAGATCTTCCACATACGCCGGCCGATAGATTTCGTCGAATCCGGCCAGCGCTTGGAGCTTCGCGGCGTCATAAAGACTGCAGCCGCCGCTGCCATAAAGAACGTAGCTGTGATCTTCACCGTCGATCGGAATGTCGCAGCGCACGGGGAACTCGGTCACGCCGGGCGCAGGATTCATCACGGTCTTGCCGGTCTCTTCGCGACGCCGGCCTTCGGGGAAAAAGATTTGCGCGCTGGAACAGAACAAATCCGGAACGGTCTCGAACGGCCTCAGTAGAGCCTGGAAGAAGCCTGGCTCGATCACCATGTCGTTGTTGAGCACGCACACGTGCGAGAAGCTTGCGCGCCGGATGCCGCGATTCACCGCCACCGCGAAGGCCAGCGGCTCGGGGCTCTGCTCGATCAGGACCTGCGGCCAGGATCGGCCCAGGTACTCGCTAGTTCCGTCGTCCGAACCGTTGTCGACGACAATAATCTCGTCCGCATCCTGAACACCCGGCAGACAGCGTTCCAGCAAGTCGCGCCCGTTGCGCGAGGGGATCACGACCGAGACACCGTGCGGCCGCTGCTTCTTGGGAATTGCGACGGGTTGGATCACGGGACGGGATCGGGCCAGCGTCCGCCCGCGCGCCATCGCCCTGCGGTACAGCATCGACAGGCGGAACTTCCCGGGCTCGCGGAACCAGTCCAGCGCACGATACGTGCTCGACTCGGGCTGCGACTGGCTGCGCACCAGGTTCTTCATGCGCCAGGCCACATGCCGTAACATCGTCGGAACGCTGCGGGGACGCAGCATGAAATGGCCGCCGGTTTCGTTGAACGCGAGGTAATGGAGCGGCGCGAGCGCGAATCCTAAAGCTCGCAGGCGCCAGTGCGGGATGCACGGTTCAAGAATCACGGCCGCCAGGCGAATGCGCCGCCCGCCGAGCCGAGCCCGGATCAGATCGCGATTTTCCTTCCATGTCCGGCGAATGTGATACGGAATCCACTCGGCATTCTGGGAAACGAGGGGCGGAGCGAATTCAGAGACCACCACCAGGGGAAGATCCGGGAAAATATCGCGGAACCGCTCGAGCACCAGCGCGACCACGGGTTCCGACCCCGAAGCGAACAGAACCTTCACTGCCTGTGGATTGCTCAAATAAGTTGCGGGAGTTCGAAGCTCCAGCGCCCCGCCTGATGATCGTCCCACAGCGCGAGCGCTTGCACGCAGAACGCCGTCGACACGGGATTCGAGAACGGCAGCATCTGCGTTCCCTTGCGTCCGAACCAGAAGCCTCCACGCAGGCGCGGATCAACCGCATCCAGAGCTTGGAAGGACGCCGCGCGCGCGGCCTCTTCCCGCGCTGCTTCTTCATCCAGCGGAACCAATCCCAGGTGATCCGCGATGAGCCGGACGCGCAGCAGTTGCGCGTTTACGTCCGAGCGTTCAAACACGGGCTGGATCTCCCGCAGGAGCCGGGCCGCTCGGCTCATCCCCGAATGGAGCGCCTGGCGTTCCGATGTGAACAACAGCGCCTCCAGGAAGTAGCAATAGGCGTGCAACCGGTCCATGAGCTTCTCGCGATCGGTTTCTTCCGCAAGAAACTGTTCATGATTCGCCAGGGCGGACGCGACCGCCGCGTCGAACACCTGCGCCGCGTGCGCATCGCCCATCTCGCGCCACGCCAGCGCCGCTTTGAGCTGGTAGCAGCCGGGCTTGCGCGACCAGCGAGATGCATGTTGCGGCTCCGGGGGCAAAGGTTGCTTGTCGGGAAGCGAAATCACCGGGTGAAACACCCCCTCGCCCAGAAAATCGAATGCCATGGAAAGCGCCGCTTCCTGCGCCCGCGCTCGAAATTCCTCGTCGCCCGTGGCTCGCCAGACCGCGAGCAGCCCGCGCACGATGATTCCGATATCGAAAAAATACGCGCGATCCGAGCCGGGCTCGAACGGGAACGTGGATGCGGCGGGATCCCACGCCTGTTGGGTCAGGTACCGCGCAGCGCGTACGGCGGCGTCCAGACATTCCTGCTGGCCCGTGCGGGCGTGCAGGTACGCCAGGGCGCTGGCGGCGTATCCGGTGATCTCCGTGGAAACGGGAGCATTGGTTGCGGCATCAGACCGGTAGAAACGGGCGACGCCGCCGTCGCGTTCCTGAATCCCGGAGTGCAAGAACCAGCAACCCGCATGATCTAAAAATGAGGTCAACCTTCAAATTGTATAATGGGCAGGTCGTGTGATGGACGCGTCGTAGGATGGACCTGATGCGCTTTTTCCGCATGATCGCGATCGCGCTGGCCGTCGCGCCCCTGTGTGCGCCGGCCGACATACCCCAGGGTGAAATGCCCAAGGGACTGTTTCACGGCCACCTGGTGAGCTGGGAAGGGTCGCCCACCAAGGGCCTGCTCCTGGCGCGCAACCACGATGGCGACGTGCAAGGCTGCGGCTTCGATTCTCTGAGCATTCTGGAACTCTCCCGCCAGCGAGTCGCCGTGTCCAAACTGGAACCGGGCGATCCGATCGAGATCATCACCGACCACAAGCCGGGCTCGCGCGACTGCTACATCCGCATGCTGCAAGTGATTCCACCGGCGCCGCCGCCCAACCGCGTGAGGGCAGCTGTCAAACGGCCGACTTTTGACCTTCCACACGGGGACCGCACGGTTTCCGGTGTCATCATCCGGCGCGACGCCGGGTCGATCACCGTGCGTACGCACGACGGCGATCAGACTCTGCGGCTGCGCAAGGACACGCGCTACCTGGCTGACGGCGCCCAGCAGGATACCAGCGCGCTGGCGGTGAATGCACGCGTTTTTGTGCGCGCCGGGCCAAACCTCGATGGAATCATCGAAGCGTATCAGGTGATGTGGGGCGAAATCGCCGGCGTGCGCTAGGCTAGCCCAGAAATCGAAGCAGCTTTTCGCGCAGTGCGGCGGCTTTTTTTGCGGTCGGCGCGATCACCAGAACGGTGTTATCTCCCGCCACCGTTCCCGTAATTTCCGGCCAGGCCGCCCGATCCAGCGCTTCCGCCACCGAGTTGGCGTGCGCAGGCGGCGTGATCAGGACCAAAAGATTCTGGGCCGCGCGTACATCCAGCAGAAATTCACGCAGGGTCATGGCGAGGTCGGGACCCGCGGGCGCGGCGGCCGCCGCGGGCCGGGCGTACCCTTCGGCCGTTTTCACCAGCCCGAGTTCACGAATATCGCGCGACAGCGTGACCTGCGTGGCGCGCAAGCCCACCACGCGGAGCGCGCGCGCCAGTTCATCCTGCGTGCGCAGAGATCGCGAACGAACCAGCTTTAGAATCTGGCCCTGGCGGTAGCTCTTGTTCATTTCTTCGCCGTTTGCTGGAAAAGTGCCAGGCGCGCTTCGGCTTCCTTCAAAGCAGCCGCGACCGCCTTGGGACCCGTCCCGCCGCGAATCTCGCGCGTCTTCATGCCCTCGGACGGTTGAAGCAGCTTGGCCATCTCCGGAGTGAACTCGGGCGCGAACTTCACCAGCTCGGCGGCACTCCAATCCGCAGGCTTTTTCCCGCCACGAACGCTTTCCAAAACCAACCGGCCGACAATCTGATGCGCCTGGTGGAAGGGCGTCCCGTTGCGCGCCAAAGCTTCCGCGAGATCGGTTGCGACCACCCAGCTCGCCTCAGCCGCGGCTGCCGGATGCTGCGCATCGAGCTTGGCCGAATCGACGACCACGCGCGCCATCTCTAGCGATCCGCACAATTGATCGGCGGCGTCGAACAGCGGCTCCTTGTCCTCCTGCATGTCGCGGTTGTACGTCATCGGTAGACCCTTCAAGGTCACGTAAAGGGAGTTGAGCGAACCGAAGACGCGGCCGGACTTGCCGCGGATCAGCTCCAGCGAATCGGGATTCTTCTTCTGCGGCATTAAGCTCGACCCGCTGGTGACGCCGTCCCCGAGCTCCAGCCACCCGAACTCCTCGCTCGAGTAGAGGATCCAGTCTTCGGCCAGCCGGCTCAGGTGCAGCATCGTGGTAGACGCGGCGTACAGAAAATCCAGTGCGAAATCGCGGTCGGCCGATACGTCCATGCTGTTGTTGGTGACCGCGGCGAATCCCAGATCGCGCGCCATCGCTTCGCGGTCGAACGGAAACCCGCTGCCGGCCAGTGCGCCGCTTCCGAGCGGCATCACGTTTACACGCGCACGGGCTTGCTGCAGACGCTCGACATCGCGCGCGAACATTTCGAAATACGCCAGCAGATAATGCGGCCACAGGACGGCTTGGGCTCGCCGCATGTGCGTATACCCAGGAATCACGGCGTCGGGATAGCGTTGGGCACACTTGAGCAGCGCCTCCATCAGTCCGCCCAGGAATCCTGCTGCCCGATCGATCTCGTCACGCAGCCACAGGCGGATATCGAGTGACACCTGCTCATTGCGGCTGCGGCCGGTGTGGATTTTGTCCGCCAGAGCACCCACGCGCTCCTTCAGCTTGCGGATGACCAGCGTGTGGACGTCCTCGTCACTCTCCTGATGTGCCCCGTTGAAAAACTCCGGCTTGCGAGCGTCATCTCGTATCGCATCGAAGGCAGATACGAGCTCCGCGCACTCCGCAGCCTTCAGGATGCCGACGCCTTCCAGTGCCCGCGCAAACGCCTGAGAGCCGCGAATGTCGGCGTCGATCAGCCTCCGGTCGAAGTGGAGCGAACCGGAAAACCGCTCGAAGACCTCCGAGGGACCTTCCTCGAACCGGCCGCCCCAGAGCTTCATACGGATTTCTTCTTGGACTGCTTGGCCGCCTTCATCACCGCCGCCCGCACCTGGATCGGCAGTCCGATCAGATTGATAAAGCCGCGCGCGTCCTTCTGGTCATACTCAGCGCCCATAGTGAAGCTGGCGATATCGAGCGAGTACAGCGAATATGGCGACTTGCGGCTCACCGGCTGGAAGCTGCCCTTGTACAGACGCAGCGTGACCTCGCCCGTAGTGTTCTGGCACGCGACGTCGAAGAAAGCGTCGAGCGACTCGCGCAGGGGGGTGAACCATAGGCCGTTGTAGACCAACTCGGCGTAATCGAGCGCCAGCTTTTGCTTGTAATGCGACAGGTCTTTCGGCAGCGTCAGAGCTTCCAGCTCGCGGAACGCCGCCATGATCAGCGTGCCACCGGGCGTCTCGTACGCCCCTCGCGACTTCATGCCGACGAAACGATTCTCCACCAGGTCGATCCGGCCGACGCCGTTGTCGCCGGCGATCTTGTTCAGCTGCTCGAGCAGAGCCACCGCCGAAAGCTTCTTGCCGTTCACGGAAACCGGCGTGCCCGCTTCGAACCCGATGGTCACGTCGGTCGGCTTGTCGGGCGCTTTTTTCGGACTCTTGGTGAGCATCCAGACGTCGTCCGGAGCCGCATTGGCGGGATCTTCCAGTGCCCCGCCCTCGTGCGAAATGTGCCAGATGTTACGGTCGCGGCTGTAAATCTTCTTGGTGGTCTGGGCGATCGGCACCTTGTGCTTGGCCGCATAGGCGATGGCGTCCTCGCGCGAAACGATATCCCATTCGCGCCACGGAGCGATCACCGGCAGATGCGGCGCCAGCGCCTTGTAGGTCAGCTCGAACCGGACCTGGTCGTTCCCTTTGCCGGTGCAGCCGTGCGCCAGCGCATCGCAGCCGCTGGCCAGCGCCACCTCCACCTGTTTCTTGGCGAGCAGAGGCCGCGCGATCGAAGTTCCCAGCAGGTACTTATGCTCGTACTCGCCGCCCGCGCGGACCATCCTCCACAGGTATTCGGAGACGAACTCCTCGCGCATGTCGGCGACGTAGACTTCGGAAGCGCCCGTCTTGCGAGCCTTGGCTTCCAGCCCGGATAACTCTTCGCCGCCCTGCCCGATATCGCCGCACACCGCGACCACCTTGCAGTCGTAGTGCTCCTTGAGCCACGGGATGATGATCGATGTGTCCAGCCCGCCGGAGTAGGCGAGCGCTACCTTCTTGGGTTTTTGCATAAGTCTAAATTGTAATGGCTGCGGTGTCAGCCGAGCAGCGTGAGCAACAGTCCCTTTTGAGCGTGCAGGCGATTCTCGGCCTGGTCGAACACCACCGAGCGCGCCGATTCCATCACGGCATCGGTGGTTTCCTCGCCGCGATGCGCGGGCAGGCAGTGCATGAAAATGGCATCGGCCCGCGCCTTGGACATCAGCGCCTCGTCCACGCGGTACGGCGGAAAACTCTTCTCACGGGCTTCCTTTTCGCCTTCATGCCCCATGCTGGCCCACACATCGGTATAGACAGCGTGCGCACCGTCGACCGCTTCCGAAGGATCGTTGGTGAAGCTGATCTTTCCGAGCCGGCTTGCAGCCGCCACTACTTGCGACTTGGGCTCGTAACCCTTGGGCGTCGCCACGGCGACATGCATGCCGAGGCGCCCGGCGGTCAGCATCAGCGAATGCGCCACGTTGTTGCCGTCGCCGACGTACGCCAGCTTCAGGCCGTCCCATCGTCCGAAGCGCTCCTTGATGGTCTGCACATCGGCCAGCGCCTGGCAGGGATGATACAGGTCGCTCAGCGCGTTGATCACAGGCACGTGCGACCACTGGGCGAGTTCCTTGACCGTGTCCTGGGAGAAAACCCGCGCGATGATTGCCTGGGTCCAGCGATCCAGATTCCGGACCACGTCTTTGACCGGCTCGCGCTGGCCGACCGGACCGACCGAGGTGACGGAGTCGCCGCCGAGCTGCTTGATCGCCAGCTCGAAGGTGACCCGCGTGCGCAGCGACGGCTTTTCGAACAGCAGGCTGATGTAGCGCCCGGCCAGAGCCTGCGCAAAACGCTGGGGCGTGCGCTTGACCTGCGCGGCCAGATCGAGCACGCGGGCCAGCGTGTCCTGGGACAAATCCAAGTCCTGGGTCAGGTGCTGGACCCTGGCTTGCTTAAAGCCCGGTTCAGCGAAGCTCGATGCGGCCATGGGCGTCTCCACAGTGAATGAATATTCAGTCGACTGAATAATAATACATTTGAGGGATTCACGTCAAGAAGGCGCGCATCGGCTTCCGCCGGCCCGTTTGCCGGGGCGCGTCCGAGGGCATTACTCTTGACGTAATGCTCAGACCGGAATATACTCAAGACGTGATCCGGAGCTTTCGCAACAAGAAGACCCAGGCGGTTTCGGAGGGTTTCGGTGGCGGCGCATTCCGGAACATCGAACGATCTGCCCGCAAAAGGCTCCGTTTTCTTGAAGCCGCCACGGCGCTAAGCGATCTGGCCGGCATCCCCGGTAATCGCCTGGAAGCCTTGTCGGGCGATCGAAGGGGACAGCATAGCATACGCGTGAACGACCAATACCGGATCTGCTTCGTTTGGAAGGATGGAGCCGCCTGGGATGTGGAGATTGTCGATTACCATTGAAAGGAAACACAGCCATGGCCCGAAAGAGATTGCCACCTATTCATCCTGGAGAACTATTGCGCGATGAGCTCGACGAGTTGGGCATCAGCCTGAATAGGCTGGCGCGGGACACTCGGATTCCCTTGAGCCGCGTGAGCCTGATCATGAACGGCCGCCGCTCAATCACGGCGGACACAGCCATGCGCCTGGCGCAGTATTTCGGCACTTCGGCGCAGATGTGGATGAACCTGCAAACCGCCTACGATCTGGAAATCGCAGAAAAGAAGGCTGCGGCGATCAAGAGAGAAGTCATACCGGTTTCCAAACGGGCCGCCTAGCGTCCAGTTCGCAAGTCAACACCGAGCGCGGGCGCCCGCTGACAGGCTGAAACCCGCTCCTCGACGAAAAACGCCAGCAACAATCGGGATGTCAACGGCTCTTTTTCCCGAAGAAGCCAATAATCCTCAGGCGATCACCCCAAGATAGCTTTTGACCAAGCGAAGGGTCACAAATATCTACAAATTTCTAAGTCAAGGAGATTCCTCGCCCATGTTCGCCGACACTCAAGAAAGATCTGATGGTCCGTGTCATGTGGATCGTACTGATTCACATGCTTGTGAAATTCGCCCTCGAGGAAAGCGAGTAGATCGCGCTTAGTGAGGAGTCCGCCGTGACTTACAAAATTCCTAATAAATCTAAGCTCCTCACCCTTGGTTCCCCTTGACGAAGAAAGTCCCATGTCCTCCCAGACCATGTAATAGTTTCGAATGGCATCCGGCGCCGACATCTGCATCGCGTCAGCCGCGAGTCGCAGCCACACTCGCAAGCGTGGCGGAGCTGAGGCCAAATTTGCCTCTGGTGGGAATTGCATTGGGCGCTGAATGAAAGCCTTGCCAGCCTGGAATGTGAACGTGGTTGTGGACCGACTCCCGCCCGGTGCGGGGTCGCGGAGACTTACACTTCGGACTTCAACTTCGCAATGGCCGGCTCGGTAGCGAATCACCTCCACGAAGAGAGATACGTAATTCGCCGAGAGGTCCGCGACCTCTGCTTTTGATAGTCGGTCATCCGCATCGAACTCATGATCCATTCCCCTAATGGCAGACCCGTCTCCAACCAATGTTATGCCGAGCGCTGGATAGTTCAGAGGACCAGATTCGTATTCTACCGGGAGCGCAAATACGTGGGAAACTTTCCAGGCCGTCATCGTTGATTCCCCGAAACACGTGACAGTTACGAGCTATTTTCACGATAGCAAGCTCAGAGTGCCGCTGCCAACGGTGCGATTCGTGTCAACTTCGGGGCCGAACTCAGCCGAGGCTGGAGTTCACTTCTCGGTGGCTCGATGAGTCTGAGCGGCGGAGCCGTCCGGCGCTTCAGTCTCGCTCGGCCCCCGGAGGGACTAACGTCTCTTTGCCGGCCTGGAGACCCGCCCTACGTATCGATCCGCACCAACTTCCGCGGGCTGCCGTGACCCGTCACGATCTGCACCGACCTCACCGGCACCTTGTAATGCGCAGCCAGAATCGCGCACACCTGTTCGTTGGCCTTCCCCTTCTCCGGAGGCGCGGTGACGTGGACCTTCACGGTCCCGTCGGCCAGCTCGCCGCTGACCTCGTTCTTCTTGCTGCGCGGGATCACTTTGACGCGAAGCGTCACGGGGCCGCCGTCTTCTCGACAATCTCGGCAACCACGCCGTCCACTTCCGTAATTCGCAGGCGCAGGGTCTTGCGGTCCTTCAGAAACCTCGGCGGAAAGTCGAATCGGCCCGCCGCCATGCGATCCACCGTCTGCACGGGAGGAAGCTTGTCCTCAGTAGAGAGGACATCGTTGTACTGCGGTCCCAACAGCTTCAGATAGCGGGTGACTTTCCCGACGTCGGCCTTGGAAAACACAACGGCCTTGGCGACTTCGCCGTCCGGAGTTTCCATGGTCATCTCGACGGAGCTGACCACGAACGGAATCGCCGCGGTGTTGGTCACGCGGAAGTCGGCGAACACAATCGAGCCGTCGCCGTCCGCCAGGGAACGAACCTTGAGAATCTCGCCCTTCAGCTCCAGGTGCGATCCGCGGTTCATGTAGAGAACGCCAAACAGAACGCCGCCCGCCAGCAGCAGACCCACCAGGAAACCCGTCACTCGATTCATCCCTAATCCCCCAGCAGCCGCCCGTAGGGCTTCAGGCTGCTCACGTTATCGCAGATCGCCTTGATTCCGGCGGTAATGGGAATCGCCAGAATCAGGCCGATTCCGCCCCACAGGATACCCCACAGCATCAGGGCGATGGTGACCGCCAGCGGATTCAGATGCACCCGCGAACCGACGAACTTCGGATACAGCAGATTCAGCGCGAACAGGTGCAGCAGGCCGACGCTCACCAGCAGAAACAGGTACAAGGCCGGCTCGCCCTTCGGAAGCGCCGAGATGAGCGGCGGGATCAGCGCCAGCGGCATCCCGATGTACGGCACCAGACTCAGAAAGCCGCTCAAAGGACCTACCACCTGCCAGTAGGGCAAGCTGACCGAGGCAAACATGATGACGCTGAACACGCTCAGCAACACGCCCAGCAGAAAGTTGCCGACCACGTAGGCGCGCACCATGTCGCCCACCCCGTCCAGCGCCTTGGCGACGGTATAGCGAGGCTCTCCCTCCAGCGTGAACAAAAGCCGCGAGCGCAGGTGATCCCCCCAACTCAAGATGAAGTACACCAGGAACGGAATGAACGACGCCATCAGCAGAACGCTGTAGAACGAACGCAGATAGTCGTAGATGTAGCTGACCATCGCGGTGGGCTCCTGCCGTACGCGGACCTCCTGAACCGGAGGAGGAGAAGCCGGCTGCGGCTCCGCGGCTTTCCTTTTGCCGCGTGTAGGTGGCGGCTGTGGCGGAGGCTGCGGGGCGATGGCCTCATCCTGGAAACGCCGCGGCACCAATGTGCGGTACACGTTGGTTTCGAAGCTTTCCACCCGGACGGCGGCGCTGTCCACCAACTCATTGATGCGGGCGCCGTACGCCGGAAGGTCCTGGACGATCGCGGTCCCCTCGATGTAGAGTCCCAATCCGGCGAAATACAAGCATCCCAGCCAGAGAGCCACCACCAGGAAACTGGCCAGCCCGCGGGGCATGCGGATTCTCATGAACAGACGCACCGCCGGCTCCAGCAGGAACGCGATCATGAAGGCGATGATCACGGTGATGAAAAACACCTGCCCGTAATACAGCAGACCCACACCACCGGCCGCCGCCAGGATGCTGATGGCAACCCGGTAAGTCTTTTCCGCCGATGTACTTTGAGTGACCACTCCCCTATCACTATAATTGGACTCAGCGTGCCCATAAATGAAAATCCAGGGAAGGGCCGCATTCTCGCGCTGGATCTGGGGAAAAAGAGGATCGGATTGGCCCTGAGCGACCCCCTGGGACTGACCGCCCAGGGGCTTCCCACGCTCCAGCGCGTCAATATCCGGACCGATCTGGCGGAGTTGGACCGGCTGGCCTCCGAACACGACGTCCGCCTGATCCTGGTGGGACTTCCCCTGCACATGAGCGGCGACGAAGGCCGCCAGGCCCAGCATGCCCGCGAATTCGCCGGCCGCCTGGCCGAGTGGACCCGCCGGGAGGTCCGCCTGTGGGATGAACGCCTGACCACGGTCGAAGCCCAGCGCGTTCTGAAATCGAGCGGCATCAGCATCGCCAAGCGCGCGCGGGCCGTGGACCGGCTGTCCGCCCAGATTCTGCTCGAAAGCTTCCTGAATTTGGAGACGCTCCCTTGAAGAAATTCCTCGCGCTGCTGTGCGTCGCCGGAATCATCGGGGGCGCGCTGCTTTCGCTCCGCTCGCCCTACCGGTCCTTCGAGGGCGATCTGTTCCTGCAGATTCCGAAAGGCTCCGGAACGCGGGCCATTGCCCGGCAGCTCGCCAACGACGGAATCATCCAGTACTCCTGGCAGTTCTGGCTGGCGCGTGCGATCCATCCCAAGACCACGCTGCAGGCCGGCGAATACAAATTCGATCGGGAGGCCAGCGTGGCCGAAGTGTTCCGCCGGCTGGGCCGGGGCGACGTCTACTATTTCAGCTTCACGGTCCCGGAAGGCTCCAACATGTTCGACATCGCACGGCTGCTGGAGTCTGACGCGGTCATGCCGGGCCAGGACTTTCTGCGCGCCGCCCAGGATCCGGCCGTCGTTCATGAGGCGCTTCACGACATCGCGCCGGACGCCCGGACCCTGGAAGGATTCCTGTTCCCCTCCACCTACCGTTTGTCGCATACCACCACCGCGGCCATGCTGTGCCAGATGATGACCGGCCAGTTCCGCAAGGAATGGAAAAAACTGATGCCGGATCAGGCGGAGGACGTCGTGAAAACCGTCACGCTCGCTTCGATGATCGAGAAGGAAACCGGCATCGCGGCGGAGCGGCCCCTGGTCGCGAGCGTGTTCGAGAACCGCCTGCGCATCGGTATGCCGCTCGATTGCGACCCCACGGTGATCTATGCCGCGCTGCTCCAAAACCGCTACCGGGGCGTGATCCATCGCTCGGACCTGGACCGCAAGCATCCCTACAACACCTATCAGCACGCCGGTTTGCCGCCAGGACCCATTGCCAACCCCGGTGCGAGTTCGCTGGCCGCCGCGCTCCATCCGGCCGAGACCGGATTCCTGTATTTCGTGGCCAAGCCCAACGGCGATGGGCACGCGTTTTCCTCGAATCTGGCGGCGCATAACAAAGCGGTGGGGAGTTATCGGCATGCCCAAGGCAAAGCCCACAAAGCGCGATGACCTGCGTCGCTGGCTGGAGCGAGTTCGCCCAGCCCGGATCGGCGAGCGGGAGTGGGCCATGCTGCACATCGAGTTGGCCCCCGTGTCGGGGAGTACCCTGCGGCGATTGTTGCGCGAATCGGGCGTGCCCCTGGCGCCGCTGGTCGAAGGAGTCCGCCAGGAAAACTTCGAAGCGCTAGAATCCAGTCTGTTGAGCTTCCTTGAGGAGTACGAACGCAGCGACGCCGCCGGCCGCACGTCGATTCGACGCGTGGTCATCGAGGCCAAGGACCATGCCCGCTGGGCCGCGCGAAATCCGGAAAAGCGCGCCGAAAAAAACGAAATGGCGCTGTGGATGCTCACCTGGCTCGAGAATCCGCCGCTGTTTCCGCAGTGGGTCCGGTTGCGGCGCGAAGCTCAAAACAAAAAATAAGATGGCCTTCCGCACACCCAAACCGCTGGACGTAGAGGGCTTGATGGACTACGCCGCGCGGGCTCTCTCGGCGCGCGCCTACACCGTCTCCGAACTCAAAACCCGTCTTAAAAGACGGGCCGCGCGCCAGGAGGACATCGAAACGGTGCTCGCTCGCTTAAAGGAAGCGGGCGTGGTGAATGACCGCCGATTCGCCGGCAGCTTCGCGGAATGGCGCCGCGAAAGTCAGGGACTCGGCAAAACCCGCGTTCTTCGCGATTTGATGGCCCGGCGCGTCGCGCCCGCGGTTGCGAAGGAAGCGGTGGACACGGCCTTCGAAGGCGTCGATGAAATCGCCATGATCGTGGCGTTCCTGGCGCGCAAGTATCGCGGGAAGGATCTGGGCGCGCTGCTTCAGGAGCAGAAACAACTGGCGTCGGCATTCCGCAAGCTGCGCGCAGCCGGATTCAGCACGGGGAATTCGATTCGGGTCCTCAAGCGCTATGCGGCCGAAGCCGAGCGTTTGGAAGACATCAACGAAGACTAGAAGCTCACCTTGGGCGCTTCCTTCGCCCCGGCATCGGCCGTGAAGTAGGCGTTCTCGCGCTGGAATCCGAACATCGACGCGGCGATGTTCTTGGGAAACAGCGCGATATCCGTGTTGTACTTCTGCACGGCCTCATTGTAACGGCGCCGCTCGATGGCGATGCGGTTTTCCGTACCCGCCAGCTCGTCCTGCAACCGCAGGAAATTCTCGTCGGATTTGAGCTGGGGATAGTTCTCGACGACCACGGCCAGCCGGGCCAGAGCGCCTTCCAGCTGATTGTTGCCGGCGATCCGTTGGGCCGGCGATTGCGCCCCCATCATCGCCTTGCGGGCCTCGGCCACTTCGGTAAAGACCGACAGCTCCTGTTTGGCGAAGCCCTTGACCGTCGACACCAGGTTCGGGATCAGATCGAGGCGGCGCTGCAGCACGACATCCACTTGCTGCCACTGCGCTTTGTAGGCTTCCTGCTCGGTGACCAGCTGGTTGCGGGAACCCATCAGGCTGCCGCCCAGGATCAGCACCAGCAGGATGATGACACCCAACGTAATCAATACGCTCTTCATATGTTTCTCACCCCGTTTCTTTATCCCTCGTGGCCATCGAGGTTATCGACAAACGTGACCAGCCTGTTAATACATACGAGATACTGCGCAAATAGTTCGCCGGGATCGCCCAGCTCGCCCAGTCCGGCGCCGGGCGTGTCTTCGCGGATATCCAACAGGATCTCAAAGGGTTTCATGTCGGCTTGCAGCACTTCGGCCAACTGCCGGACCACCGCCCGCCGTTCGGATTTGTGTTTCTTCCCGGCCAGTTCCAGGGCATTGCGTCCCAACACGCAGAACGTGGAAACCGACTCCACGCACAACGCCAGCAGACCGTCCGGATGAGATAGCTGAGAAGCGCCCTGCTGCCGCAGCTTCAGGAGCTTGGCGCGAAGCTCATGCTCCACCTGCGTACGGTAATTCCGCATGTCGAACTTAAGATCGGCGATCACGTCCAGCCCGTACAACACCCGGCGCCGTTCCTTCATGTCGTTGAATTCGATGGGGAAGCTATCGGCCGAGCCGTATACTTCGTCCTCGCTCATCAGCAGCGGCCAAGGATGCCCCTTCCCGCTCCACCAGTTGAGAACCGGCTCGCCCTCCATCAGCTCCCGAGGCGTGATTTGTTTCAGCACACACAACACGTTCAGGTCGTCAAACCGGTCCGCTTCAGCCGGCAAGGCAGCCGATCCGTACAGCACCACCGAAACCAACCGGTCGCTGAAGGCGTGCTCCAGTTTCGTAACCAATTCCTTCAAAAGTTCCATGTTGTCACCAGCCACCGGAAGCTCCTCCACCGCCTGAACCGCCACCGCCAAACCCGCCGAATCCGCCGCCGCCCCAGCCTCCGCCGCCACCGCCGCCGCCGAATCCGCCGCCGCCCCAGCCGCCTCCCCGGCGCCCCATCATGCTACCGAGAAGCAGACCGGCCAGCAATCCGCCGGAGCCGCCTCCACGTCCACCGCGTCCACCGCGTCCGCCACCGATCGCCCGGAGAAAAAGCATCAAGACGACGAAGCCGATAATGACCCCGACGATCCCGCCGCCATTCGGATCCCCGGAACTCCTTCGGGGAGGCGGCTGGCCTTCGATGGTGACGCCCTTGGCTTGAGCGATGCGCTGGCCGAACTGCTGCGCGGCGGCAAGCAGCGCTCCGCCGTAATTTCCCTGCCGCAGGATGGGCCGGATGCCGCGCAGCACACCCCCGGCGAATCCGTCCGGAATGATGGGCTCCAGTCCGTAGCCGACCTCCACACGGTTCTTGTGGTCTTTGATCGCCAGCAGGATCAGCAGGCCTTCGTCGGTCCCCTTCTTGCCGATGCCCCACTCCTTGAACAGGCGGACGGCGACGTCCTCGACGGGCTCGTCTTCGAGCGAATCCACCGTGACGACGGCGAATTGCGCACCGGTGGCGCGCTCCACATTGCCGCAGTAGGTTTCGATCGCCGCCGCGAACTGCGGGTCGATCACGTGAGCGAAATCGTTCACGTAACCGGTGGGCTTGAGTTTAGACGTGTCGAGCGCAACGGCAAGAGCGGCGAACAGGATCGCCAGCGCCGCTACACGACACAACCGATCCGCTACGGGGCGGAAACGCTGCATAGAAGATGACGTTATCGTGTCAGGTCCTCGCGGCGCAACTTGAAGCCTTCCAGGCGTCCGAGCATCGCGACAGCCATATGCCGGGGATCGAAGAATTGCCGGGCCAGAGCCTGCACTTCGGCGGCGGTCACCTGCTCGATGCGCTCCAGCATTTCGTCCAGCGAATAGAACCTCTTGAAGTACAACTCCTGCCGCGCCAGGTTGCCCATACGGCTGCTGGTGCTCTCCATGCCCAGCACGGTGGAACCCTTCAGATGATCCTTGGCGCGTCTCAACTCTTCATCACTTACGAGTTTTTCGGCCACTTCGTTCAATTCGTGGACGATCGACTTAATGACCCTCCGGGCGGAACGAATGGACGTGCCGGCGTAGACCAGCATGCAGCCCGCATCGTGATACATGGCCAGCTCGGAGAAGATGGCGTAGACCAGTCCCTGTTTTTCGCGGATGTTCTGGAACAGGCGAGAACTCATGCCGCCGCCCAGAATCGCGTTCAGGATGTAGCAGGCGAAGCGCTGTTCGTGCGGCATCGGGATGGAGGGCACACCGATATACAGGTGAACCTGCTCCAGTGATTCCTTGTTGTAAAACACCAGCGGGGCGTGCGCGTGCGGCTTGGATTGCCGGGGACGAAACGGCCGCGGCTTCAGATCGCCCAGGTGATCGCCCACCAGCCGGACCATCTGCTTGTGGCTTAGGTTCCCGGCCGCCGTCACCAGGATGTTCGAGGGCGCGTAAAAATGCCGGTAGTATTTGTCGATCATGCCGCGGTCGAAACTGCGGATGGTCTGCTTGGTCCCCAAAATCGAGCGGCCCAGCGCGTGCCCTTTCCAGAACCGGCTGGAGAAGAGTTCGTGGATCAGGTACTCGGGATTATCCACCTCCATCTTCAGCTCTTCGAGGATGACGGTCTTTTCCTTCTCGATGTCCTTGGGCTCGAACAGCGGATTGCGGACCAAGTCCGCCACCACGTCGAAGGCTTCGGGCAAGTGTTCATCCAGCACCTTGACGTTGTAGCTGACCAGCTCCTTGGAGGTGAACGCGTCGAGGCCCCCGCCGATGGAATCCACCGAGCGCGCGATCTGCTCCGCGGTGCGGTGCTTGGTGCCCTTGAACACCATGTGTTCCACGAAATGAGAGAGGCCGGTTTCGTGCAGCCGCTCTTCGCGCGAGCCGGTGGCGATCCACAACCCTACCGACACGCTGCGGACGTTGGGCATCCGCTCGGTGACCACGCGTACACCATTCGGCAGGACCTGGCGTTCGATCTCCCTGGGTTTAGACGTGTGTTTGGACGTGTGTTTAACGGTGGGTTTAGACGTGTGTCGGGACTTGCTCGTCTGACGAGTCATCTGGTTCCATCTTACCGCGCGGGCTTCCGAGGTCTGAATGATATCCTAGACTTGTGAACCAAGGTGCGCCGCAAACTATTGTCGGGATGGAAGTTGCCGATATTGCCGCGGCTCTTGGTCCGGAACATCCCCGCTTCCGCGCCCGCCAGATCTACCAGGCTGTCTACCGGCAGCGCGTGACCGATCTTCACCGCGTCTCGACTCTGCCCAAGCCTCTGCGCGATGAGTTTCCGGTGGGCATCCCCGAAGTCGAACGGGTTTTCGATTCGGCCGACGGCACGCGCCGCTATCTGCTGAAGCTGGCCGACGGGAAAACCGTCGAGACCGTGTGGATGCCCGAAGCCGAACGATCGACCGTCTGTATCTCCAGCCAGGTCGGCTGCCCGGTGGACTGCAAGTTCTGCCTCACGGCGCTGATGGGACTGGAGCGAAACCTGACGGCGGGCGAAATCGTCGGGCAGGTCTTGCGCGTGGCGGCGGATCGCAGCCTGGAAGCCAATGTCGACCGGCTGAACATCGTCATGATGGGTCAGGGCGAGCCGCTGCTGAACCTGAGCAACGTGATCAAGGCCACGCGGCTGCTGACCGATCCCGAGGGTATGGCGATATCGCCGCGCCGGATCACGCTGTCCACCTCCGGAATCATCCCGAAGATCCGGGAGCTGGCACAGGAGCCCGTGCGCCCCAAACTCGCGATCTCGCTCAACGCATCGACCGAGGAGCAGCGTCAGACCCTGATGCCCATCACGCGCAAGTATCACTTGAAGGATTTGATCGACACTTGCCGCGCGTATCCTTTAAGGCCCTGGGAGAAGCTGAGCTTCGAGTACGTGCTGCTCAAGGGCGTCAACGATACGGACGCCGATGCGCGCCGCGTGGCCAAGCTGCTCGCCAACGTGAACGCCAAGGTGAACCTGATCGCGCTGAACCCCGGCCCCGGAATTCCATTTGAAACTCCGGACCCGGAACGCGTAGCTGAATTCCAGGCCATCGTGCGCCGCAGTCTGCCGTGTTTTGTCCGAAAGCCCCGCGGCCTCGACGTATTCGCCGCCTGCGGACAGCTCAAGCGGATGGAACTGGTGACCGTAGTCTAGCGCTAGTTGCCGCGCCCGCCGAGCGTAGGTATTTCAACCTTCTTCGCGTTGCCGAGAGAGAAATCCGCGTCCGTGAGGTTCACCCGCGTGATCGACTTCAGTTCCGAGCGCGAAGTCGCACGGCCGTTCTCGAAGTCTATTTTCTGGATCGGAAATCCCTCGTAGCCCTCGTCGAACCCATAGCCCGATGGAACCTTGATGTGCACGGGGGAGTTGGCCAGCGAGCTGAGGAGAGTGCTGGAGAACTGCTTCATCTTTTCGAAAATTTGCAGATCGGCGGGTGTGAGCTTGATCTGCGCGGGAAGCGCGGCACATACTTCCGACTCCTTAACGCCCTTCAGATCGCCCTCATACTTGGTGCAGCTGAATCCGTTGACGCTGCCGCTGCCCTTCGACGTATAGACGGTCTTGGGAGCAGCCGCGGCGGCCGCCTGCGGCATCTTGCCCTTCATCATCTTTTCCATCATCTGGCGCTGTTCCGGCGGCATGTTCTTGAGCTGCGCCTGCAACTGCGTCATCATGGCCGACATTTGCTGCCCCATCTTTTTCATGGTTTCTTCGTCCATCTCCTGATACGTGTTGCGAGCCTTATCGAGCATGACCATCCGGTTCCTGCCGCCGTCCGTCAGAAACATCACCGAATTACCGTCGTCGGAATTAACGCGCAACCGGTTGGTGTCCAGAAGAATCTCGTTCGTACTGACCTTCTTGGTGGACAGATTGGTGTCTTCCGACTGGATCCGGACTCCGGCGAATAGCGGAGCCATGACAAACATAGGGGCGAGCGCGGCGGTGGCGACAAAGGCAAGGCGTTTCATAGGTTCATTCTCCCTCACTTCCAATCGGCAGTAAATACGTTAAATTCATAGTCGCTGGTGGTTTTGTAGCTGGAAACAAAGACGATCTTCCTGCCGTCTGGCGAGAACTCCGGGAACGACGTAAACCCGCCATAGGACGTCACTTGTTCGAGCCCCGTACCATCCGGATGGATCGTAAACAGCTCAAAATCCCGGCTATCGCATTTGTTCTTGTTGGAGGAGAAGAGGATCGCCTTGCCGTCCGGCGTGAAGGTGGGCGCGAAGCTGGCGCAGCCGAAGTTGGTGATCTGCTTGGCGTTCGATCCGTCGGCGTTGGCCACCCACAGCTCCATCTTCATGGGAGCGGTCAGGTTTTCCTTTAAGAGATCCCGGTAAGTCTTTGTCTTGTCTGGAGTATCCGGATGAAAGGCGCGCCAGGCAATCTTCGACCCATCGCGCGAGAACACGGCGCCTCCGTCGTACCCTTCGGTCCTGGTGATCTGCTTCTTACCGGAACCGTCCAGGTTCATGGTCCACAGATCCAGGTCGCCCGAAGCCAGGGAGGTATAGATGATCTTCTTGTTCTTAAAGTTGATGGTCGCCTCGGCGTCGTAGCCGGCCGCATCGGTCAGCTTCTTTTCGATCTTGCCTTTGTCGTCCGCCAGGTAAATGTCGAAACCGGGGTAGACCGCCCACAAGTAGCCCTTGCTGCGATCCGGCCGAGCCGGACAGGACGGACCCGCCTCGTGGGTCGACGCGTACAGAATGTGCTTGCCGTCGGGCAGAAAATAGCCGCACGTCGTGACGCCCTTGCCGGTCGAAACCAGGTGCATGTCCGACCCGTCGGCGTTCATGATGTACTGCTGATCGCATTCGCTGGTGTCGCGCGTGGCCTGGAAGATCAGCCGCTTGCCGTCGGGAGACCAATACGCTTCCGCGTTCTGCCCGCCGTGGGTGATCTGTTTGACGTTCGAGAGGTGCTTGGCGGCTTGCCCCCAGCAGACAACCGGGATCAGGCAGAGAACGGGCAAAAAAAGGCGCTTCATAACCCACTATTGTAATGTTGTCATTCGATCCTGGGCAGAGGCCGCAGCGCTTTTGATCCCAGCCAGGCCTCGCGGAACAGAGCCATTTCGGGCGTCACCTTTCGCCCCGCCTCTTCGAACGAAACGATCTCGACATCCGGCGCCTGCGCCCAGGTGATCCGGATCTGCTTCTTTCCTGCAGGCCCCTCCACCGTTACCTTGCTACGGTCCCCAGGCTTGTGGGAAGCGGCCAGATCGTCCCAATCCCGTTCGGGTCTTCACGCTCTTGCCGTCGATTTGGACGATGCGATCGCCCTGATCGATCCCAGCGGTATACAGCGGCGAGCCGCGCAGAGTCGATCCCATGACATCGATCCCGCCATCGGAAAAGTTCATGGGCGACGTTCCGACCCACGCCGTTCCAGGTGACGCCGGCCTGAGCAGGAATCCGGCGTTCGCCAAAAGGGCGGCGTAATCCATCGGCTCCAGCCCGTCGATGTGCCGCCGGAACATCTCTTTCGCAAATTCGCCGCTGCCGGTGGCTTCGGCCAGCGCCTGCTCCAGGTCCTGCTCGGTGTACGGGTTCTGGACATCGGGATGGTCGCGCCACATCGCGCGCATCCAGTCGTCCAGCGACTTGCCCGGAAACCGCGACCGGATCGCCAGGTCCATTCCCAAGGCGATGGCCCGTCCATAGGTGTAATAGGAAATGTAGATATTGGCCTGATTCTGCGGATCGACAGAAGACGCTCCGTCAGCGAACGCAGCCCGCCGGCTCATGTCCACCGGGCTGAACACCTCGCGTCCCGGCGCGGTCAACACGGTATTGACGGCGTCGCCCATGACGCGGAGGAACTCGTCTTGCGAGGTGAGGCCGGCGCGTTTCAGAACCAAGGGAGCGTAGTAGTCGGTGAATCCTTCTGCGAACCAAAGCTCGCCGGACATGTTGACCCGCTCGTAATCGAACGGTTCGAGCGAGCGCGGCCGGATCCGCTTCACGTTCCAGGAATGAAAGAACTCGTGCGCGACCGATTCGATCAACTGCCCGGCGGATTCGCGCGTCAGCGGCCGGACGCTGGTGATCACGGTCGAGTCGCGATGCTCCATGCCGTCGCCTGAAACGTAGGGCAGGTAGTCCATCAGGAACGTGTAGACGCCGTTGTCGTACTTGGGGAACGCGCCGAAGACGCCTTCCTCCTCGAGCACCACGGCTTCGCACATCCGCTCGAAACGCGACACCACGTCATCGCCCGCCTGAGCATGCAGCGCCATACGGAACCGCGCGCCGTCCGCGGTCCACTCCCGCAGCAGGTGGGAACTGATTTCGAGCGGAGCATCCATGAGCGCATCCAAGTCCGGTGCGGTCCATGTTCCCTTCGCGCCCTGCGCCAATTGCGTGGCGACGGTCCACTCCGAGCTTTGCGGAATCTCGATATGGACCGAAACCGGACTCTTCTCAAAACCCCGGGCCCAGGCAAACGTGGCCGGAGGATTGAGATGCGCATGCGACGGGTCGATGGCGTCGTAAGTCCCGTCGGCGCGGTCGCCGAACAAGGTGTAATCGATCACCACCGTGCCGGCACCAGTGTCGATATTCGTCTCGACGTTCCACTGATAGGGATTGGGACGCGTCACCCGCAGGCTCTTGCCCGCGCCATCCGTCGCGCGAACATTGTAAATATTCTTGGCGAACTCGTGCAGCGCGTAGCGTCCGGGTGAAGACCGGCTCATCACCACTTCGAGCACGCGCCCGCGGACGCCGGAAAACGTCGCACGAACTTCGGCTTCGTGATGCGCCGCGTTGGGGAACCGCAGCTCATAGAGCACAGCGTCCTGCGCCAGTAAGGGCGCCAGGAGCAGCGCGGCTAAGAGAAGAATCCGCTTCATTTATGCAGTGTTGGCTTGCGGCTTGGACAGATGCGCATAAAACCCCAGGTCTTCGCCGGTCACCATCTTGGTGATGAAAATGATCTGCGCCGTGTGCCCGGAAAAATGCTCGACCACGTGGAAAATCGCCTTGAGCAGAGTCACGTCGTACCCCTGGATCGTGGTGCGTTCGGCCAGCCGCTCGTGCGGGAGGGAACGGATCACAGCGACTGCCTGATCCACCGTCTCCCGTAACCTTGCGCGGAGCGCCTCCGGCCCCATGCCACCGCGCGCCGAGAATTCTTCATCGCGCAGCCGGGCATACGGCGTGCCCCCGACCCCGCTCAGGATCCACTGCCGAATGTTGCCGTTCAGATGCAGCACCAGGTTGCCGACGGCGTTCTGGTTCTCCGAGCCCCGCATCCAGATCTGCTCCGGCGTGAGCTTGCCGAGGCAGGTCTCGATCCGCCCGCACAGCTCGTCCAGCTTCTCTGCGGCGCAATTCAAGAAGTCCGCTTCCACGGTCATATGCTTTTAGTCTACAGATCGAGATGGGGAATCGGCCGCTGCGGTGGAGATGCAGCCCGCGCCGCCGACTCCGTCATTGCCTCCATTTGCGCGGCCCAGCGCAGGAATCGCAGCAGCTCCCGGCGGTGGCTCCACATGAAAACCCGGAATTCAGCCGGCGTGATTTTGTCCGCGTGCAAGCCCCAGTAGGTCTCAATCCGCCAGCGCAGGTAGGGACTGCGCCACGGCCGCAGACGGTGGCCTTGGGCCGACCGCCACAGAAAGCCGATCATGCTTGTTCCGATGAAATCATGGCTTGCCGAGAGACACAGTGGTTTTTGGCTTGTCGGGCGTGGCGTAATAACCGTTCTTGGCGCGCACCGTGGCGCCGCGGTATCCGGACAGCTCGACCTTGATCCTGCGGAAGGATCCGTCCAGATTCTCGTTCAGCGGTGAATACACGATGGTGTATTGATTGCGAATCTCGTGCGCGATCTCCGGCGTGAGCTTTTCCACCTCATCGAGGTCCTTGGGATAGTAGGCGGCGCCCGCGGAAGTTTCGGCCAGCGAATTGAGAGCGCGTTTAGCCGCGCGGGCCTCGCGAGGCTCTTCTTCATTCAGCAGACCGATGGAGTATATCAGCACGCCGCTATCGCGGACCTTGCGCAGAAGCTGCTCCAGAGTGGGATTGTCGCCGCTGGCGTTGTCGTTGCCGTCGGTGACCACCACGAGCACCTTCTTGTCCAGCTTGGCGTCGCTCTTCATGTAGTCCAGCGCGCCGCTGATGGCGCTGCGCATGGCCGTGCCGCCACGCGAATCGATGCGAGCCAGGGCCTCTTCGAGCTTCTTACTGTCATGGGTAAATGACTGATCCAGGTAAGGATCGTCGTTGAAGTTCACGATGAATACTTCGTCATCGGGATTCGACGCCTTCACCAGCGCCAGGGCCGCCGCGGCCACGCGCGAGCGCTTATCGTTCATGCTGCCGCTGTTGTCCACCAGAATACCCATCGAAACCGGGACATCTTCCCGGCGAAACAGCTTGATGGGCTGCTCGACGTTATCTTCGAGCACCTTGAACGCCGACTTCGGGATGTCGGTGATCAGTTTTCCATTCTTGTCGAGGACACTGACGTGAAGGGTGACCTCTTTGATTTCCGTACGGAAGGTGGGGACCTCATCCTGTGCGCGGACAGCACCCAATCCGGCCGTCAGCAGCGCCGCTACCAGCCACTTACCGTGCCACCTATTGAGAAGGCGCGACATATCCAGGACGATACCGTGCCCGCAGAGGAGGCAAATCTTTTACTTTGACCAGTTTCACTTCCACTTTTCTGTATTTGCCATCCCGCGCGGCGTTCTTCGGGCTGTAGCCCAGCACGTACTGGTTACGCAGTTCCAAGCCGATCTTGGCGGCCACATCCGGCAGATCCCCGAGATTCTCGACGGAAAAATTCCGTCCCCCCGTCTGTTCGGCCAAGTCGCTGAGCAGCCCGGGACCATTCATTTCCTCAGGAGTTCGCCCGCGCGAGCCCAGGTCCTCGAAGATTCCGATCGAGTAGATCTGAACGTCGCCTTCCCGCACCCAGTTCCGCACCTCGCTTTCCGTATATCGGCTGGAGTTATCCCCTCCATCAGAGATGATCAATAGAGCCTTCCGGCCGTTACGGGCTTTTTTCATCTCGTTCATGGCCATCGCGACGCCATCCAGCAGCGCGGTCCGGCCCTTGGACTGTGCCCAGGTCAGATGGCTCTGAATTTCCTCGCTGCGGGGGGTGAACGGCACGGTCAGCTCGGGCCGGTCGTTGAACTGAACCAGGAAGAATTCGTCCTGAGGGTTGGCGGTGCGCAGGAACTGAGCCACTGCCTGGCGCGACCGGTCCAGCTTCGCGCCCATACTGCTGCTGGTGTCGAAAACCAGGCCCACCGAAAGCGGCACATCCTCGCTTCCGAACGTGGCGATTTCCTGGGGGACCTTATCCTCGGTCAGCTCGAAATTCTCTTTATCCAGTCCTGTCAGAAGTTTACCGGTGGCGGCGATGGTCACCGCCACGGGAACCAGCACCAGAGTCGTGTCAATGCGCAGGTCCGCCCGCCGGTCCAGTATGGTTTCGCCGGAATTGGCCGGGGAAGGCCGGGGGCGAGGCCGAATGCTGACATTAGGGGCCTGCGGATCCGCACGATTCCCAGCCGGGTCCTCCGCTGTCAAGGGCAGCAGCGAAGTGCAAAGCAGCGCGATGGCCCAAAAAGAACGCATAATGGCCCGCAACCTGCCCTGATTATAACAGGACATACCAATTTCGGAACACACCAAGTTCCAAATTTGGTAGATTCCGCCCCCTCCGCGGGTTGCCCTCTTTGTGCTATATTCGAGTGTGCCGCAACGGATTCTTGGTGTAATCCCCGCACGGTACTCTTCCTCCCGATTTCCCGGTAAAGCCCTCGTCTCCATCGCCGGTAAGACCATGCTGCAGCACGTGTGGGAACGCACCTCCCAGGCGCGCTATCTCACCGACGTGGTGATCGCCACCGACGACGAACGCATCCGCGCAGCGGCGGAAGGCTTTCGCGCCCGCGTGGTCATGACGCGCGCCGATCACGCCTCCGGAACCGACCGGGTGGCCGAGGCGGCCTCGGCTTCTCAAGCGCAGATTATCGTCAACATACAAGGCGACGAACCCATGATCGACCCGGCGGCTATCGACGCGGCGATCCTCGGCCTGCTGGATGACGATATGGGTGCAGTCTCCATGGGCACCCTCAAGAAACGCATCGAGCGCCCCACCGATATCCAGGATCCCAATGTCGTCAAGGTGGTGACCGACGCGCAGGGCAACGCGCTGTATTTCTCCCGGTCGCCGATTCCCTACGCGCGCGAAGCTGGGAATATGGACGGGGAACAACCCGCCTATTTCAAGCACATCGGGCTATACGTGTACCGCCGCGACTTCCTGCTCGCTTATCCGGATCTGCCGGTGGGGCCGCTGGAGCGAGCCGAGCGGCTGGAACAGTTGCGGGCGCTCGAAAACGGTCACAAGATTCGCGTGGTGGAAACCGAGTACGAGTCCCTGGGCGTCGATACGCCCGAAGATTGGAGACAGGTGGCGGAGTTATTCGAAAAACCACTGGTGAAACTGTGAAAGCGCACAGGCCGCGGCGTCCTCGTCGCGGTCCGTTGTGCGCGATTGGATAAAAATGGCTAAGTACGTTTTCGTAACCGGCGGTGTGGTTTCCTCCCTGGGCAAAGGGATCGCGGCGGCGAGTCTGGGCTGTCTGCTCGAGAGCCGCGGACTGAAGGTCACGCTGCAGAAATTCGATCCCTACTTGAATGTCGATCCCGGCACCATGAGCCCGTTCCAGCACGGCGAGGTGTTCGTCACCGACGACGGCGCCGAGACCGACCTCGACCTGGGCCATTACGAGCGCTTCACGCACTCGCCTCTTTCCCAGGCCAACAACCTGACCAGCGGACGCATCTACGAACAGATCATCTCGCGCGAGCGCCGCGGCGATTACCTGGGCAAGACCGTGCAGGTGATTCCGCACGTAACCAACGAGATCAAAGCCGCCGTTCGCCGCGTCTCCAACCCTTCCGACCAATCGGCGGCCGACGTGGTGATCTGCGAAATCGGCGGCACCGTGGGCGATATCGAGTCGCTGCCGTTCCTGGAAGCCATTCGCCAGTTGCGGCACGAGCTGGGCCGCGAAAATACGCTGTTCGTGCACGTGACCCTGGTTCCCTGGATCGCGGCCGCGCAGGAGCTCAAGACCAAGCCCACCCAGCACAGCGTCAAGGAACTGCGCGCCATCGGTATCCAGCCGGACATTTTGTTGTGCCGCAGCGAACGCCCCATCCCCCAGGAGATGAAGGAAAAGATCGCGCTGTTCTGCGACGTCCAGTTGGAGGCGGTGATCACCGCCAAGGACGTCGATAGCGTCTATGAAGTCCCGCTGACGTTCGCCGAGCAACGCGTGGATGAAATCGCGATGCGGCTGCTGGCGCTCGATGCCGGCCCGCGGGATCTCACTGCCTGGACCGACATGGTGCACCGCGTCAAGCAGCCGACGCGGGAAGTGTCGATCGGCCTGGTCGGAAAATACGTCGAGTACGAGGATTCCTACAAGAGCCTGAAAGAGGCGCTGTTGCACGGCGGACTGGCGCACGACGCCAAGGTCAACATCACCTGGATCGAGGCGGAGCGGCTCAAGTGGCCCGAGGCCGCCGGCGAGCTCGAAGGCTTCGACGGGATCCTGGTGCCGGGCGGATTCGGACGGCGCGGTATCGAGGGCATGCTGCAGGCCATCCGCTATGCACGCGAATCCAAGGTTCCCTATTTCGGGATTTGCCTGGGAATGCAGACCATGGTGATCGAATTCGCTCGAAACGTTTGCGGGCTGGCGCAGGCCAACTCCACCGAGTTCGATCCGGCCACGCCCGATCGCGTGATTTACAAGCTGCGCGAGCTGAAGGGCGTCGACGAATTGGGCGGAACCATGCGGCTGGGCGCGTATCCCTGCCAGCTGGCGGACAACAGTTTCGCGCGCCAGGCGTACGGACGCCGCGAGATCAGCGAGCGTCACCGCCACCGCTACGAATTCAATCGTGAGTACGAGGAAGTTCTCAAAGAGCACGGCTTGCGGTTGACGGGCGAGACTCCCGACGGCGTCTACGTCGAAATCTGCGAGCTGCCCGATCATCCCTGGTTCCTGGGCTGCCAGTTCCATCCCGAGTTCAAGTCCAAGCCCCTGGAGCCGCATCCTCTATTCCGCGCGTTCGTAGGCGCCGCTCTCGACTACCGGCGAGTCCGGGCCGAAGCGAAGCCCGACAAGCGCGCACACGCCGCACCTGGCCGAACTTCGGTGATCCTGCAATAGTGCGCATCACGTCTGAAGTAGAGATCGGCGGTGGCGGGCGGCTGACGCTGATCGCCGGACCGTGCGTGATCGAGAGCGAAGAGCATGTCAACATGCTCGCCACTGCGCTCTCAAAATTGGCCAAAGACTTGAATGCACCATTTGTCTTCAAGGCGTCCTTCGACAAAGCCAACCGATCCAGTGTGAATTCCTATCGCGGCCCTGGGATCAAAGAGGGGTTGCGGATTTTGAAGAGCGTCCGTGATCGCGGGATTGCGGTCCTGACTGATATCCACGAACCCGCGCAGGCGGCTCTCGCAGCCGAGTCGGCCGACATTCTGCAGATTCCGGCGTTCCTGTGCCGCCAGACCGATGTGCTGGTCGAAGCGGGAAAGACGGGGCGCGCGGTCAACATCAAGAAGGGCCAATTCGTTTCGCCCGCCGATATTCGTCTTGCCGCGGAGAAGGTCGCGTCGACCGGCAATGACCGGATTCTGCTGACCGAGCGCGGCACCTCCTTCGGCTATAACAATCTGGTGGTCGATATGCGCGGCCTCGCGATCATGCGCGGCTTCGGATATCCGGTAGTCTTCGACGCGACGCATAGCGTGCAGTTGCCGGGCGCGGCGGGAACTGCCTCGGGCGGGCAGCCCGAGTTCATCGAGCCCTTGGCCAGCGCCGCGGTGGCGGTGGGCGTCGATGCGGTTTTTATCGAGGTGCACGAAGCCCCGGAGCGGGCGTTGTCGGACGGCGCGAACGCGTTGCGGCTCGACAAGCTTGAAGGGCTGATGCGAAAGCTGCAGCGGATCTCGTCAGCGGCGCGGTGAATTGAACCGGATCGCGGGATTGGCCTTCAATCGCTGCTAAAGGCGATGACCAAGACCAGCACGAACACGGACGCGATGCCGGCCAGAGTCACGATGATCAACCACACCTGCCACGGCCAGCGCCTCACACTTCACGTGTAACACATCGGGACAGCTTTAACATAGTTGGGGGATGTTACAGCGCTTCGGGCAGATGCAGCTGCGCCTTCACCAGCGCTTTTTCGAGGACCTGCGCGGCGTCGCCTTCGGTCATGCCGCGCGAAGTGGATAGCTCGGTGATCAGCATGTGCCGGGCGCGATCGAGCATCTTCTTCTCACGGAACGACAGTACTTTCTGCGACTGCAACACCAGCAGGCTCTTGAGCACTTCGGCCACCGCCAGCAGGCTGCCGTCGCGCATCTTCTCGGTGTTGTCCTTGAACCGGTCTTTCCAGTCGTGATAGCGGGGACAGCTGCCCTCGGAAAGAAAGTTCACCACCCGGGCCATCTCGCCGTTGCGGGTGACGCGGCGCAGCCGCAATTCGCCCACGTGCGAGAACGGAACCATCACCGTCAGGCTGCTGTAGGTGATTTTCAGGAGATAAAACCGCTCGTGGTTGCCGGCGAAGGCCCGCGAGCTGATGTTCTCGATGGTAGCGACCCCATGATTGGGGTAAACCACCTTCTCTCCAACTTGGAAAGTCATGCTTGCTCTGTGCCGGAGCGACCGCGGCCCGCCCAAGGGGCACAGAGCATCTTAATCTGAACTTCATCTTCTGTCAATAACAAAGTATGCCATTTGGGTACGGCGCGTACACGGTTGATTCTGAAGGTCTTCTAGACCCGGATGGGCCACATCGGTTACGATGGTAAGAACCACCTCGATGGAATCCGCCAATTCCGCCAACACTGATCTTAAGACCGACCTTAAGAATGTGGACCTCAAGAAAACGGTCCACCTGCCCAAGACCGACTTTTCGATGAAGGCCAACCTGGGACAGCTGGAGCCCAGGCTCCTCGCCCAATGGGACCAAGCCGGGCTCTATGACGAGATTCGCGAGGCGCGCCGGGGACAGCCCACTTACATCCTGCACGACGGGCCGCCTTACGCCAACGGCAACATCCACCTGGGCCACGCGCTCAACAAGCTGCTGAAGGATTTCATCGTCAAGGTGAAGACCATGGAGGGCTACGACTCGCCTTACGTGCCCGGATGGGATTGTCACGGCCTGCCTATCGAGCACAAAGTGGAAAGCGAGTTGGGCTCCAAGCGCGCCAGCATGTCGCCGGTCGAGATCCGCGCGGCCTGCCGCAAATACGCGGCGAAATACGTCGATCTGCAGCGCAAGGATTTCATCCGGCTGGGAGTGCTGGGGCGGTGGGCTGATCCGTACCTGACCATGAGCGCCGAATACGAAGCCGTGATCGCCGGCGCGTTCGTCGATTTCCTGGAAAAGGGCTACGTCTATAAAGGCCTGAAGCCGGTCAACTGGTGCACTTACGATCGCACCGCGCTGGCGGAGGCCGAAGTCGAGTACGAGAATCATACCAGCCCGTCCATCTGGGTTCGTTTTGCACTGACGTCGGACCCGGCATTCATCGATCCTGCGTTGAAGGACAAACGAGTCTGGGGCTTGATCTGGACCACCACTCCCTGGACCATTCCGGCGAATCTGGCGATCTCATTTAACCCAAATTACATTTACGTAGCGGCGGAAGCGGGAGACGATGTCTACATTGTCGCCAAGGATCTGCTCAACGCTACCGCCGAGGCGTGCGGATGGGGAGCGCCGCGCGCGATCGCCGAGTTCCCCGGCTCGCGTTTGGATAAGACTGTTTTCCGTCATCCGTTTCTGGAGCGCGACTCCATCGGCATCCTGGGCGAGCATGTGACGCTCGAACAGGGAACGGGCGCAGTTCATACTGCTCCCGGCCACGGGCAGGAAGACTACGTCATCGGACAAACCTACGGACTTCCGGTGTACTGTCCCGTCGACGGCGTCGGGAAGTTTTTCCAGGCCGAAGGCGCGGCGGGGAAATTGCCCGAGGAGCTGATCGGCAAGACCATCTGGCAGGCGAATCCGCTGGTGATCGAGATTCTGAAAAACGCCGGCGCGCTGCTGGCCCAAAATAACATCGAGCACAGCTACCCGCACTGCTGGCGCTGCCACCGCCCGACCATCTTCCGCGCCACCGAACAGTGGTTCATCGGCATGGACCGGAACAACCTGCGCGAGCGCGCGCTGGACGCCATCAAGACGGTGAAATGGACGCCCTCCTGGGGCCAGGAGCGCATCTCCAACATGATCGCCACGCGGCCCGACTGGTGCATCTCGCGCCAGAAGCTGTGGGGCGTGCCGATCATCGTGTTCTACTGCGAAGGCTGCCAGGAGCCGCTGACGGACCGCAAGATTCTGGACCGCGTCGTCGACTTATTCCGTCACAGTAGTGTGGACGTGTGGTATTCGCAATCCGCGGCGGAGCTGGCCGGGCCCGATGCCAGGTGCGGCAAGTGCGGCGGAACATCGTTCCGCAAAGAAACCGACATCCTGGATGTGTGGTTCGATTCGGGCGTGAGCCATCTGGCCGTGCTCACACCGGAGAATTCCCTGCCCTGGCCGGCCGATATGTATCTGGAAGGCGGCGATCAGTATCGCGGCTGGTTCCACAGCTCGCTGCTGGTGGGCGTGGCGCTCAAGGGCGCGGCTCCGTATCGCGCGACCGCCACCAACGGCTGGACGCTCGACGGCGAAGGACGCGCGCTGTCGAAATCGAGCGGGAGCGAGGCGGCCGAGAAGATCATCAACAAGTACGGCGCCGACGTGCTGCGCCTGTGGGTGGCCTCCATCGACTTCACCGAAGACGTGCGCCTTTCGGACACGATCCTGGATCGTTTGATCGAGGCGTATCGCAAGCTGCGCAACACCTTCCGCTACACGCTGGGGAACCTGCACGATTTCGATCCACAGAAAGACGCCGTGCCCGTCGCGGACATGCTCGAAATCGACCGCTGGATCCTGGCGCGCACCGAGGATCTGATCCGGCGCTGCCGCGGCTGGTACGATACGCTCGAATTTCACAAGGTCTATCGAGCGATTTACGATTTCGCCACGGCCGATTTGAGCGCGCGCTACTTCGATATCCTCAAGGACCGGCTGTACACGGCGGCGACCTCGAGCCCCGAGCGCAGAAGCGGGCAGAGCGCGCTCTACCGGGTTCACTATGCCTTAGTTCGATTGATCGCCCCGCTGCTGGCCTTCACCGCCGAGGAAGTCTGGAGCTACACGGCGAAACCGGCCGGAGCACCGAAAAGCGTCCACCTGGCATTGCTCCCCGAGCCGGAGGAGGTTGCATCCGGGCTGCCGGCGGCCAGGCTCGCCGAATGGGACCGCCTGATGGAAGTTCGCGACGTGGTGCTGAAGGCATTGGAGGAAGCCCGCCAGGCCAAGCTCATCGGCACATCGCTTGAGGCGCGCGTGCGGCTCTCGGGCTATAGGGGATTTGAAGACGAGCTGCCCTCGGTCTTCATCGTGTCGGAAGTGGTTCTAGAGCCAGGCGACGAATTGCGCGCGACCATCGAGCGCGCCGACGGCGTCAAGTGCGAGCGCTGCTGGAAGTATTCCACCGCGGTGGGCCAGGATGCCGAGTTCCCCACCGTATGCGATTCCTGCTCGGCCGCGCTTAGGGACATGCTGGGATGAATCCGCGTTTGCGGACGGCCGCCATCGCCGCCGCGGTCGTCGTGATTGACCGCATCACGAAGGGGTACATCCGGTCGGCGTACACCTCGTATGACGTCACGCCGGTCATCCCGCGGTTCTTCAACATCGTGCATACCGAAAATCCGGGCGCGGCCTTCGGGATTTTCGCGGATTCGCCCAGCGCCTGGAGCAGCATGCTGCTGGTGGCCATATCGCTGGTGGTGATGGCCGTGATCGGCGTAATGCTATGGAAGCCTCGTCCCACGGCGATGCAGGCGCCCGGGCTGGTTTCGGTCGGCCTGGCGCTGGTCTTCGGCGGAGCGTTCGGCAATGTCTGGGACCGGCTGTTCCGGGGTACGGTGACCGATTTTCTCCAGGTTTTCTTCGGGTCGTACGAATTCCCGTCGTTCAATGCGGCGGATTCCGCGATTACTGTGGGGGCGGCGCTGCTGCTGATCGACCTGTGGCGGACGCGCCACCAGCACCACACCGAACATACGTAGCCGTTCACCGGCGGCGGGGCGGGCTCTGCCGAAAGGCCCTGTCGCCCGTTACCTTTACCGGGGGAAACTAGTCCTATGACAGTAGGCACGCTTGACGGACCGGGTGCTTCCCGCTAGACTTAAGTGAGTACTTACTTGTGAACACTCCCCCTGCAGCTCCCGCCCTGGCCCCCGTGCCCCCACCCGCGCCCCGGCCCCGGCTATCGTCGGACGACCGGCGCCGCCAGTTGCTGCGCCATGCCATCGCCCTGTTCTCGAAGCACGGCTTTAGCGGCACGCGCACCAAGGACATCGCGGCGGCCTGCGGGGTGAGCGAAGCGATCCTGTACCGGCATTTCGCCACGAAAGAAGATCTGTATCACGCCATTCTCGACACTCACGAAGCCGCAGCCGGCAACGATGAGTGGCTGGCCGAGATGCAGATGAAGGCGGATCGCCGCGACGACTTGGGATTTATCCGTTGCCTGCTGGCCCAGATTCTGAAATCGTTTCGGGAGGACACCGGGTTCCATCGCCTGATGCTCTTCGCCGGCCTGGAGGGCCATTCGCTGCCCAGCATGTTCCACGAGCGGATGGGCTCCAGCATGGTGGAATTCCTGCGGAACTACGTGGTCCTGCGGCAGCGCGAAGGAGCTTTCCGGAAAGGCGATCCGGACGTTCTGGTGATGATGCTGGCCTCGCCCGCGATGCAATATGCCAGCAGTAAGTACATCTTCGGCAACAAGGTCTTTTCAGGAACAGACAAAGATATTTCCTTGGAGTTCGCCAAGCTGCTGCTGGCAGCCTTGCAGCCCACCCCTACGAGCTCCAAAAAGATGAGCCGGCGAAAACAGAAATAACAAATGAAATCGCGCTTACTACTAATCTTCTTGTTACTTGCAGCGCTAACCGCTTGCAATCGCTCGGAAACCAGCGCGTCGACGGCGGCCGCGGGTAAAGCGGCGGTTCAGACGCCCACGGTTACCACCATCCGCGCCACGACGCGGGAAGTATCCGCCACCGTCCAGGCCACCGGCAGCTTTGTGGCCCAGGATTCCTCCGATGTCGCCCCCAATGAGGCGGGCATCATCGTCAGCACGCTGGTGGACGTGGGCGACTTCGTGCAAAAAGGCCAGTTGATCGCCCGTCTGGACGATCGCGACGCCAAGCTGCGGCTGGATCAGGCTCGCGCCGTGCAAACGCAGGCCGAAGCCTCAGTGCGCCAGGCGCAGTCCAAGATCGGCCTGGGGCAGAACCAGGCGTTCGATCCCAACACGGTTCCCGAGGTGCTGGCCGCAAAAGCCGCGTATGAATCGGCGGTGGCGCAGCAGAAACTGGCGCAGGCCGACGCCACGCGTTACGAGAATCTGGTGAACAGCGGCGACGTTTCACGCAGCGCCTACGATAAAGCCCACACGCAGGTGGAAACCGCCGACGCGCAGGTGAACGCCAGCCGGCAGCAGTACGAGGCCACGCTGAACGCGGCCCGCCAGAACTATCAGGGAGTGGCAACGCAGGAGGCGTCGCTGCAAGGCACGCGCGCCCAGCTGGCCTTGGCCGAGAAGGTTCTGGCCGACGCCGAGATCCACG